>UQWL01000001.1 GCA_900544715.1 uncultured Oscillospiraceae bacterium
CGCCATGCGCAGAGATTAAGACTGCGCCATGCGCAGAGATTAAGACTGCGCCATGCGCAGAGATTAAGACTGCGCCATGACAGTGCTTTCGCCTGTAAACGATACACTGATCGGGAAGGCAGATTTCAAAAAACACACATAGAAAAAGCAAAACGGCGCCATAAAGCGCGCAGTTTTATGTTATACTACTTATATTCGATTCAGAAGTGGAGGTGCGGCAATGCGTTTATCAGAATTGCTGCGGCGGGTTACCCCGGCACTGCCGGATTTCGACCCGGAGATCACATTTATCACCGACGACTCCCGTAAAGTGCGGCCTGGGTGCGCGTTTGTCTGCATCCGAGGGAATCACATCGACGGCCATACGCTGGCGGCGAAAGCAGTCGAGAACGGCGCTGCCGCAGTGATTGCGCAGGCCGATACCGGGCTTTCCTGCCAGGTGCTCGTGCCGGATACGAGGGCCGCTTATTCGCTCATGTGCGAAGCGCTTTTTCACGAGCCTGCGGAACAGCTCCATCTAATCGGAATTACAGGCACAAACGGAAAAACAACCTCCGCCTTCCTGATTAAAGAAATTTTGGATGCCGCGGGGTATCGCACGGGGCTGATCGGCACCGTTCAGAATATGGCGGGGGACGAGGTGTTCCCGGCCCAGCTGACCACGCCGGACCCTTATGAGCTCAACGAGCTCTTCCAAAAGATGGTAACGGCGGGCTGTACGCATTGTGTGATGGAGGTTTCTTCCCAGGCGCTCGCACAGCAGCGGGTGGCGGGGCTGCGCTTTGATATCGCACTATTTACCAATCTGACGCAGGATCATCTCGATTATCACGGCACCTTTGAAAACTATCGGGCGGCAAAGCACAAGCTCTTTGAGCAGGCAGAGCAGGCTGTTATCAATTTTGACGACCCCTCGGCCGCCGCTATAATAGAGGGCACAAGAAGCGTGGTAACCACCTATTCCATCAGGCAGGACGGCGCCGACTTTACGGCGAAAAACGTGCGCGATCTGCCGGACTGTGTGGAATATGAGCTGGTGGGCAATGGCATGATCGGGCGCGTGCATCTCGGCATCCCCGGCCATTTTTCGGTGTATAATTCCATGGGCGCGCTGCTCTGCGCCATGAAGGCTGGCGTTCCCTTCCAACAGGCGCTGAGCGCCCTGCGCGCGGCAAAAGGGGTCAAGGGCCGCATCGAGGTGGTTCCTACCAATACGGACTATACCGTCATTATCGATTATGCCCATTCGCCGGATGGACTGGAGAATATTCTTTCCTCCCTGCGGGAGATCGCACACGGGCGGATTCTCTGCGTATTCGGCTGCGGAGGCGACCGCGACCGCACCAAACGCCCCAAAATGGGCTCTGTAGTCGCGCGGCTTGCGGATGTGGCGGTTGTTACATCGGATAACCCGCGCTCTGAGGAGCCGAATCAAATCATCGCGGACGTGCTAGAGGGGATGAAGGATGTTCCAATCCCCGTGCATGTGGAGCCGGATCGGACAAAAGCCATCCGCCTTGCGATGCAGTTGGCGCAAAAGGACGATATCGTCTTGCTCGCCGGGAAAGGTCATGAAACCTATCAGGTTTTAAAAGCTGGGAAAATCCACTATGACGAGCGAGAGATTGTCGCACAGATTTTAGAAGAGTTGAAGCAAGAGGTTTAACAGAGAGGAGAGACGCCTATGCTGCCGCTTCAAATCAGGGAAATTGCGCTGGCCTGCAAGGGAGAAGCGCATGGGGAAGCGCAAGTTACAAGCGTTTGTATCGACAGCCGGAAGATCACGCCGGGCTGCCTGTTCATCGCCATCAAGGGGGATCGTTTCGACGGGCATGATTTCGTGGAGAAGGCTTTTGCACAAGGCGCGGCGGCCGTGATGGTGCACCGTGATATGCCCTGCGGCGGGCCCTCCGTCCGGGTGGCGGATACACGCGAGGCGCTGCTTCGGTTGGCAGGCTACTACCGCCAGTTTTTCCAAATCCCCGTTGTGGGCCTCACGGGCAGCGTGGGCAAAACGACAACAAAAGAGATGACGGCCGCCGTTCTCTCAAAACGGTATAAAACCTTGAAAAATGAGGGAAACCTCAACAATGAGATCGGCATGCCCATGACGGCCTTCGGACTGGATCTAAGCTATGGCGCGGCAGTGTTTGAAATGGGGATGAGCGGCTTCGGGGAGATTGCCCGCATGGCGCGCGCCGCCGCACCAACGGTGGGAATCATCACGAACATAGGCGTTTCCCATATGGAGCAGCTGGGTTCGCGCGAAAATATCCGCAAGGCGAAGCTGGAGCTGCTCGACGGGATGGATGAATACGCGCCGCTGATTCTGAATGGGGACGACGCGCTGCTCGCGGGCGCGCAAATTAAAGGGCGGCCGGTATTCTATTATGGAATAGAAGAAGCGCGCTGCCGCATCCGCGCGCGGGAAATTACGCAGACTGACCGCACGCTCTCCTTCACGATCGACTATGGCTATGGCAGCGTCAGCGTCCAGATGCCCGTAGTGGGGATGCATTTTGTCTATGATGCGCTCGCGGCCTTTACAGCGGGGCTGATCCTCGGCGTTGCCCCGCAGGCTGCCGCCCAGGCGCTGGGCGAATATGAGCCGGCAGGGATGCGCCAGCGCGTCAGGCAGGCAAATGGCGTGACGATCCTGGAGGATTGCTATAATGCGAGCCCGGATTCCATGCGCGCGGCAATCCGGGCGCTCCGGATGCTGGATGCCAAGCGTCACATCGCCGTGCTGGGCGATATGCTGGAGCTCGGCGCGCTCTCCGGGCAGGCGCACGCGCAGATCGGAGCATTTGTGGCGCAGGAGGGAGTTACGATTCTTTTTGCCTGTGGGCCCGAATCAGCCAGGATGGCGCAGGCAGCTAACGAGGCGGGCATTGCACAGTGCTTTTATGCGGCTGACAAAAATGGGCTGCTGGAAGAGCTGCTGCGCACGCTCCAGCCGGGTGACGCCGTGCTTTTCAAAGCGAGCCGCGGCATGCGGTTCGAGGAGCTAATCGAAGCAATTTATGAGGGGTGGAAAATCAAATGAACACAACGGTTGCAATCATACTATGCGCTGTGCTCGGCTTTGTGGTATCGGCGCTGCTGGGTATCGTGCTGGTGCCATGGCTGCACAAGCTGAAATTTGGGCAGACGATTTTGGATATCGGACCGAGTTGGCATAAAAAAAAGCAGGGCACGCCTACTATGGGCGGCATTATGTTCATCATCGCCACAATTGCAGCGCTTTTGGCCGTGACACTGACCGATTATTTTTTAGGCGGGCATCTCGTGCAGGGGGCCGACCTGAGTGGCGCAAACGCGAACACAAAGCTCTGGGGAGGCATCCTGATGGCGCTTGGCTTTGCCATCATCGGCTTTGCGGATGATTACATCAAGGTGGTCAAAAAACGCAACCTTGGGCTGACGGAAAAGCAAAAGACGGCCGCACAGCTTCTTGTGGCGGTGGCCTACCTTGCCTCTTTGCATATTGCAAACGGAACGTATATGTATATCCCCTTCCTGGGAAATATCCTTCTTCACCCGATTGTCTATTATTTATTTGGCATTATCGTCATCTATGCGGCGACCAATGCCGTCAATTTTACCGATGGGATCGACGGCCTGTGCGGCAGCGTGACGATGCTCGCCGCAATTTCCTTTACGATCATGGGCGTTCTGCGGCAGGCGATGGGCGTGAGCATCATGGGCGCGGCGCTCGCCGGCGCATGCGGCGGATACCTGATTTGGAACTGGTATCCGGGCAAGGTTATGATGGGCGACACCGGCTCTATGTTCCTCGGCGGTATGGTAGTGGCGCTGGCCTATTCGCTGGATTGCCCGATTATTTTGGTGCCGGTGGGCATTATATATGTAATCGAAGGCGGCTCCGTGGTTATCCAGCGCACCTATTTTAAAATTACGAAGCATAAAACGGGCACTGGCAAGCGTATTTTCAAAATGACCCCCATTCATCACGGACTGGAAATGTCCGGCTGGAAAGAGACGAAGATCGTTTTTGTGTTTAGCGCAATCACGATCTTGGGCGGGGCTTTGGGAGCTTTGCTTATGTATTTCGGCTGAGAATTCCCGGCCGGATGGAAACGAAGGAGGCCTGATCATGGCAGACAGAGCGAATACGGCGCGCAACCGCAACCGAATGCAGCCTCAGGGCACAAGCAAGGTCTCTGCGCTGCGTAAACTGATGTCAAAGGATGCGTTTGACGTGCCCTTTATGATGTTTACGCTCGCTCTTTTGACCATCGGCCTGATTATGCTGCTTTCTTCCAGCTATACCTACGCCTATTATAACAACCATGGGGACAGCACGTATTATTTTAAGCGGCAGCTGATTTTTGCCATCGTAGGCGTGGTGTTGATGTTTCTGGTGTCAAAGATCAACTATGAATGGTATAAGTACCTTGCCATCCCCGGCATTGCGATATCGATCGTGCTGCTGGTCGTGGTGCTGTTTTACCACACCAATCTGGGCGATTTCAAGCGCTGGATTCCGCTGCCCGGTGGCTTCACCTTCCAGCCTTCGGAGATCGCCAAGGTGGCGCTGGTGCTCTTTTGTGCCTGGAGTATGGAGAAGCACCACCGGCAGATCATTGATAAAACGCCCTCGCGAGGGAAGGCAGCGAGCTTCCTGCGGGATAAAACCAACGGCCTGATCAACCCCTGCAAGGCAACGTCCACGCTCTATATGCTCTTTTATGCCGCGGTGATCTGCCTGATGTGCGGGCTTGTGTTTTTAGAAAACCATCTGTCCGGTACGATTTTGATGTTTTCCATCGGCGTGGCGATGATGTTCTTCGGCGAGGTAAAAATGCGTTGGTTCGTGATCGGTGCGGTCGCAGTGATCGCAGTGGTGGCTTTTTTCGTCATTTTTCCAGATAAGCTGCCATCCTATGCGGCAAAGCGCATCACGGCATGGCTGGATAAGGATTTCGATCCCTTCGGCGCGCGCTGGCAAACAAACCAGTCACTCTACGCGATCGGTTCCGGCGGGTTCCTGGGGGCGGGGCTTGGCAATTCCAAGCAGAAGCACCTCTATGTGTCTGAGCCGCAGAATGACTTTATCTTTTCTATCGTTTGCGAAGAGCTCGGTTTCATAGGGGCAACGGCGATTATCATCCTGTTTGGCCTGCTTGTGTGGCGCGGCTTCGTCATCGCCATGAAAGCGCGCGACCGTTTCGGCGCGCTGCTCGCCATGGGGCTTGTCTTTCAAGTGGGCCTTCAGGTGGCACTGAATATCGCAGTTGTTACGGATACAGTGCCCAATACGGGTATTTCCCTGCCGTTCTTCAGCTACGGCGGCACCTCGCTGATGATTTTGCTGATGGAAATGGGGATCGTTTTATCCGTATCACGGTATTCCAGGGTGCGAAAAATGTAAAACAACATCGGTGAAAAATTCTTACGCTCAGATTGTAAGGAAGAGAAAGGGAAAGGCTTATGAAGGTTTTATTTGCCGCCGGCGGGACGGGCGGCCATATCAACCCCGCACTGGCAGCCGCGGGGATGGTGCGTGAGCGCCATCCGGACGCACAGATCCTGTTTGTCGGCACGGCCGAAAAAATGGAGGCGCGCCTCGTCCCTGCTGCGGGATATGATTTTAAAACGATCGATATCAGCGGCTTTCAGCGGAAGATGACGCTGGAGAACATAAAACGCAATCTCGGCACACTCTCCAAGCTGCTCAAATCCTCCGCACAGGCAAAGAAAATCCTGCTTGATTTTCAGCCGGATGTGGTGGTGGGCTTTGGAGGCTATGTCAGCGGACCGGTGCTGCGCATGGCGGCAAAGCTCGGCTTTCCAACCGCGATTCATGAGCAAAACGCTTTTCCAGGCAAAACAAACAAGGTGCTTGCCGGGAAGGTGGATCAGGTGATGCTCGCCGTTCCCGCGGCCGAGCAGTATCTAAATGCAAAAAATCCGTGCACCGTGACGGGGCTTCCCGTGCGCGGCGAGCTGCTGCGCGCAGATCGCACGCTCTCACGCTTTGAGCTGGGGCTCGACGATCGCCCACTGGTGCTTTCCATGGGCGGAAGCCTGGGGGCGGAGGCGATTAACCGGGCAATGGTGGAGGTGATCGCTGAACGCCACCAGCAGGCGGACTGCTATTTTATGCATGCCATGGGGCAGTACGGCCTGTGGGTGAAGGATGCGCTCAAGGAAAAGGGCGTGGATCCTGACCGCGAAAAGCATGTCATTATCCGGGAATATATCGACGATATGTATCGCTGCATGGCGGCGGCGGATGTAGTGATCTGCCGCTCTGGCGCCAGCTCTCTGAGCGAGATTGAGGCGATGGGCAAGGCGTCCATCCTGATCCCTTCCCCCAATGTGGCGGAGAATCATCAATACCACAACGCGATGGCGCTTGTCAGCAAAGATGCCGCGGTGCTCATCGAGGAGAAAGAACTGACAGGGGAGCGATTGGCTCAGGAACTCGACCGGCTGCTGAGCAGCCCGGAGCGCCGCGAGAAGCTCGGGGCAAACGCGAAAGCCCTCGCAATCACAGATGCAAATGAGCGGATTTACGGGGTGATTGCAGGCCTGGCGCAAAAGGATCAGTAATCTTAAATTTGGATGGCCCAATCCATTCTGGCTCGTTTTCTCTTTTCACGCATATTCCACCCCTTGCATAGTATATTGCAGGGCGGCAAAACGGCCCGCTTGTGTTTTTTATGCGAAAGGGTGTGCGACAATGGAGAAAATCGTTATTGAAGGCGGGAAGCGCTTGAGCGGGGAGCTGAGGATACACGGCTCTAAAAACAGTGCCCTGCCGATTCTTGCGGCTGCCGTTTTGACCAATAAGCCTTGCGTCATACATAACTGCCCCAGGCTGACAGATGTAGACGCGGCGATCCGTATTTTAACGTATCTCGGCTGCAAGGTGGAGCGGGAGGACAACACGGTCACGATAGATGCCGCCAGCATCGAGCGCTCCGATATCCCGGATCATCTGATGCGGGAGATGCGCTCTTCCGTGGTGTTCCTCGGCCCGATTTTGGCACGGATGGGCCAGGCAAGCCTGTCAACGCCGGGCGGCTGTGAAATCGGATTGAGGCCGATTGACCTGCATCTTTCCGCCATGCGGCAATTTGGTGTGGAGATTCAGGAGGAGCACGGCAGGCTCGACTGTGTTTGCCCGGAGCCGATGAAGGGCGTGAAGATTGCACTGTCCTTCCCGAGTGTGGGCGCTACGGAAAACATCATGCTTGCCGCCGCCACGGCACGGGGGCGCACGGTGCTTGTCAATGCGGCGCGGGAGCCGGAAATCAGTGACCTTGCCGATTTCCTCAACGGGTGCGGCGCGCGCATCCACGGCGCAGGGGAAGGAACGATCGTTATAAACGGCGTAAAAGCTCTGTCCGGCACAGAACACACGGTGATTCCGGATCGCATTACGGCCGCAACCTACATGGCCGCCGCGGCAGTGACGCACGGCCATTTGACACTGCGGGATATTATTCCGGCGCATCTGGGGCCGGTCATTCCCGTGATGGAGGAGGCTGGCTGTGATATCAGCATCTGCGCGCGGGATTTGACGATCAGCGCGCCGCCCCGGCTCCACCGGGTGCACACGGTGCGGACGATGCCCTATCCGGGTTTCCCAACCGATGCGCAGGCGCCTGTGATGGCGATGACCGCAATTGCCGACGGCACCAGTGTTATTATTGAAAATATATTTGAAAGCCGTTATAAGCACGTCAGCGAGCTAATGCGATTGGGCGCCCATATCAAGGTGGAGGGGCGCGTAGCGGTTGTGGAGGGTGTGCCGTTTTTATCGGGCGCGCCGGTGGTAGCCCCCGATCTGCGGGGAGGTTCCTCGCTGGTGATTGCAGGCCTGTCCGCCCGTGGCAGCACAGAAATCACTGGCATCCGGCATATCGACCGCGGATATGAAAAGATTGAGGAAAGCCTCCAGGCGATTGGGGCGCAAATCAAAAGGGAGATCTGTGATGAACCAAAAGAAGAATTCTAATCAAAAACGGACAGCCGGCCCGCAGAAGAGGCCGGCTGCGCCTGCACAGGCGGAGCAGACGCAGCGTTCCCGCGATGAGATCCGGCGCGAGCAGCAATTGCGCTCGCTGAAAAAACGGCGCAGGAAAAAGGCAATCCTTTATCTTGTGTTGTTTTTGCTGCTTCTCTGCGTGGGCGCGGTGCTGACGTTCACGGTGTTTTTTCATATTGCGGCTTTTGAGGTGAAGGGCAACAGCCGCTATAACGCACAGGAGATCATAGAGGCCTCCGGCATTGCCAAAGGGGAAAACCTTTTTCTGTGCAAAACAGAGCAGGCGGCCGGACGGATTGCGGAAAAGCTCCCCTATGTGGAATCTGTCACCATCAAGCGTAAGTTGCCGGACAAGCTGGTGCTCACCGTAAAGGAGGCACAGCTCAAGCTCGCCGTGCAGCAGGGAAACTCCTATCTCATCATGACAGGCAGCGGCAAAGTGCTGGAGATCGGCGCGACAGAGTTGCCCGAGGGGGCTGCCCTGCTCAAGGGTGTCGAGGTAAAAAGCGCTTCTCCCGGCAAACAGGCCAGCTTCCCGCCAAAGACGCAGGAAAGCACGCGAGCGGCAGGCGAAACGGTGGTTGAGCAGCAGGAAAACGACCAATCGCAGGAAAAAACGGTGCTTGACCATTTGCTGGATGCTGTGCAGGAGACGAGGCTTTCCGGAATCACACGGATCGATTTATCTGACCTTGAGGATATCCGTGTGGTTTATCAGGGCCGCATGGAGATGCTGCTGGGCGAAGATGACCAGCTTGCGCAGAAGCTGAAGCTCGGCCAAGAGGTGATTGCGCGCGAGGAGGAGAGTAACCCGGATAAAAAGGGCAGCATTAATCTGACAATCCCTAAAAAGGCCTTTTTCAGTGAAACGGTCGAACCAGCTCAGACAAGCAAGGCTTCCCAGCCAGCAACGCAGGCCGAGGAATGATGGAAAAGCGAGCTGGGCGAAAAAATATCCAAATTCTTTTTCTATCATATTGAATTTTACCCCCCGCCGTGTTAGTATATTACTAATCATCCTGTATCTTGATGCCAAGATGGCAGGATACGGTGCGCGGCTCGCCGGGGCGGCGTTGTTTGCAGTTGCCTTTTGCGTTTTGTTTTACATAGATTGTTCAATAGGGGGATGTACGAATGCCGTTTGAAATTGATAACGACTTTGAAAATGTAGTACAGATAAAGGTCATCGGCGTAGGCGGAGGCGGCGGCAACGCCGTGAACCGTATGGTTCGCTCCGGTGTACAGGGTGTGGAATTTATCTCCGTGAATACGGACAGGCAGGTGCTCAATCACTCCCAGGCTACCCATAAAATCCAGATCGGCGAGAAAACGACCCATGGCCAGGGCGCTGGAGCGCACCCTGAGGTGGGTCAGCGCGCGGCGGAGGAAAGCCATGATATGATCGCGGATGCGCTCAAAGGCACGGATATGGTTTTTATCACCGCAGGCATGGGCGGCGGCACCGGCACCGGCGCTGCGCCGGTGATTGCACAGCTTGCCAAGGAGATGGGGATTCTCACCGTCGGCATCGTTACAAAGCCTTTCCATTTTGAAGGCCGCCGCCGCATGGCGCAGGCTGAGCAGGGCATTGCGGAGCTGGCGGAGCATGTGGACAGCCTAGTCATTATCCCGAACGAACGGTTGAAATACGTTTCCGATAAAAAGATTACGCTTGCAAACGCCTTTGATGAAGCGGACGGCGTGCTGCTCCAAGGCGTGAAAAGCATTTCGGAGCTGATTAAGGTGCCGGGCTTCATCAACCTGGATTTTGCGGATGTCACCGCCGTTATGAAGGATGCGGGCCATGCGCATATGGGCGTTGGCCATGCCAGCGGCAAGGATAAGGCGGAAGCTGCTGCGAACGCGGCAGTCTCCAGCCCGTTGCTGGAAACCTCCATCCACGGTGCGCACGGTGTGATTATCAGCATCACCTCTTCCGATGATATTGGTTTGGAGGATGTGGAGGCTGCGTCTGAAATCATCGCCAAGGAGGCCCATCCGGATGCAACGATCATCTGGGGCGTTTCCTTTGATGATATGCTGGATGATGAAATGGTCGTTACCGTGGTTGCAACCGGCTTTGGAGAAGACGCGGAGCGGGCGGATGCCGAGACGGCTCCGGCTGCAAAACCGGCAGAGACCAAATCACCTTTTGAAGAGGCGATGGAAAAAGGCGCTGCCGCTGTGAAGGCGGAAGGAAAAGAGCCAAAGGCGGATCGGCCTTCTTTTGAACTGCCGCCAGAGCCGAAGCGCCCTGCAACCCCACCGGCAAAGAACCCCTATGGCCCGGATGACGATGGCTACTTTGATATTTTAAGCATTTTCAAAGGCAATAAATAAAAATATAAGCGGAGGGAAGGCGAAATGCTTTTCCTCCGCTTTTTCCATACTGGTCTGTAAAAATGGCGTATATGAGAAGAAATGAAAGGCTCTTTTTCAATGAAACTATGCGGATTATTTAGCAAGGTATTGCCAATTGGAGCGCGTTTTTCAAAAAAAATTGTTTCTGGTCTGTTTTGTACAAAATGTACAAAATGAGGGGAATTTATATTCTGAAGAAAAATCGACAAGATGTGGTGAAATAAGAATTATATTTCGACATAATGCAGAGAAACAAAATATGGGTTTAGAGGAATATTTAAGGAAAAGAGATGGCCCAGGAACTATAAAAACCTTGTAAATACAGGATTTTTTATAAGTATATTAAAATTTCATTAAATCCTAAATGAAAATAATGAATTTGAAATATTCATTTATTATTAATAAATAAGGAAGACTCTAGTACTTTAGAGAATTCCAACAAAAAAAGGGTGTGATAGGCTTTTTTCGAATGACTAGGTGAATACGAACCGGCTTCCCTGCAAACGTTTGCAGAGGACCTGTGCAAAGGGCCGGGGATCACGGGAAGGTGATGCACAGGAATCGTGAAAAGAAAAGAGGTATGCAAATGAAAGTCTCCAAAAAAGTGCTGAGCGTGTTCATGGCTGTTTTGATGGTTATGACAAGCCTGAGCGTTGGCTTGACGGCGCTGGCGGCGGATCCTTATGATGCGCTGGGGGCGGCGCTGCAGGCGGATGGCGTTAAGAATGCCGCTTGGGGAACACCGCAGAATTACATGACTGTCGTCAGCGATCCAACGGGCGACATTGAGAAGGCGGCGGAAGCGTTTTGGACGGTTGCGACGGCAGAGGCGCCTAGCCATGCCGGTGAAAGCAATGACAGTTCCAAAACGGCGCATGGCGTTGCCGAAGCTGTTTTAACCAAGCTTCAAAATGAATACGGTTTTACCGGCGACGCACTGTCGAACGCCCGCACGGCAATCAAAGCGTTTGTCGGCGGGATGAACGGCAATAATGCGGACTGGAAAAACTTTAGCGAGCCTGATCAGCCAAAGGAACGCACCTATGGCGTCAGAATTGTACGCAATGTAGAGAGCGTTCTGCTGGCACAGGATGCGGATGTGTCTAAGCTTCCGGATTCTATTCCAACAGCGGTGGAATACACCTGGAACCATGGCCGCTATGTTTGGAAATCTGGGTTAGGAAATATCACCAGAAATGCCTGTAACTATTTGAAGGCGAACGGCTGGAGCCGCACGGAAACCGGAATGAATACGGAAATTCCGGCCCAGCTGAAGGCTTTTGGCAATTATTTTTCTGAAAGCCTGCTCAAGACTGATCTTGATAAGCTGAGTTCTGAAGAGCTTGTTCAACTGGTTCAGAACAACCAGGCCGCTGTGGACGCCTGCTCCTTCTGGGGCAACGACACGGTGATGAACCACTTCTTCGATAAAGCTGCGATCAAAACCTTCATCAACGATGCGAACACTGCACGCGACAAAAAGTTTGCGCTGGAGTTTGCACAGCGGATCGCGGAGAAGATGAAGAACGATCCTGCCGCGATGGAGTATGATGCCCTTGTAGCGCTGCTCGATGAGATGAACGCCCTCAGGGCGAATCTCAACGGCTGCACCGCCGATGCGATTGCTTATGCGCTTGGTGAAACCGGCCTCAAGATGGAACAGATCAACGCGTTTATTGATTCTGTCGAGGTGGAAAAGCAGGTTATCGAGTTGCAGGGCATCAAGGCCACAATCGATGCGCTGATTGCGGCGACGGACCTTGCAACCATCTCCGATGAAGACCTCACCAAAACCTGGGCGGAGGCCACTGCCCAGTATAATATGGTGACGGCCCGTAAGCCCGCTGCGGTCAGCCGTGTGTTCACAGAGGGCACGGCGTATGTGACGGAGTTTATCCACAACGCGAAGGTCGAAATTGAGGCCCGCAAGCTTTCCACCGAGGTAGAGGAGTATTTGATCTATTTTAATGACGATCTCCTGAACACCAACCTGGATGCCCTCACAACGGACGCGCTCATCAACGAGCGTCTGATTCCCGCGGAGGAAAAGCTTGCCGAGCTTAAAAAGTATGATCCCGACACGCTTGACCGTGTGTTTGGCGAAGAGAAGTGGGATGCGATCGAGGCTTATGTGGCCCGCATCTACACAACCCTGACCAACCGCGTCAATGCGCAGCTGGATACCGCGATTGAAAACTATGAGGATTACGGCAAGATCACGCTGCTCAACTACAAAGCGGTCAAAGAGGCCATCGGCGGTGTGGAGGCCAATATCCTCCAGCACATTACCGTTTCCGCCGAGCTTCAGGCAAAGTACGACCGCCTGGCCCCAATGCTCGAAGAGTATAACCGCTTTGTTGAGACAAAGGGCATGTCCGGCTGGCAGAAGTATGAGCCGGAATACCCAACGCGCGACATCCTGCCCGGCGATATCGCCCGCACAGAAGGCGAGGAGTATGACGTCACTTCTGAAAAGCTCGATGAAGTGATCAGCCGGTTGGACGGCCTGATGCAGAACACGGACTTCTCGAACCTGCTCGGCCTGGATCAGGTAATTTCCGTCTTGCTCAAGCAGACGATTGCCGGGAACCTTTATACGGATGAAACCATCAATACCGTCATGACGACCATTTATTCGATGATCGTTGACAATTTGGCGGGGTTGGAGCTGTATGAAATTGCAGGCATCAAAATTACAGGGCAACTCATCCTTGATAATGCTGATAAATATGGCCTGGATGTTTACCCCACCACGCTGGATGACCACATCAACCAGTATGTGACCAATGGGACGCATCCCGAATGGGCGGGCGTTGTGACCGCGCTCAATAGCATTGGGAACGATTGGCATCGTTATGATCTGTCAACCTCCTGGGGCGTCCATGATCAGGCGTCTTTTGTTGATGCGTTCAGTGTGGCGCTCAGCGGGCTCGACCCCATCCTGAGGGCCGCTCTTACATCCAACTCCATGAGCAATCAGCAAACTATCCTTGGCGTAACCAAGGTAACGATTCGGATCCAGGCGATGGATCTTTACAATTCCGCAATTCTGCCTCTGATGGAAATGCTTGGCTGTGAGGGCGCGGTAGATGCGGCCACATACAATAACTACACGCAGGGCAAGGAGCTGCTCGGCAGCATCCTGAATCCGCTGCTCAGCTGGTTGACGGATACAGTTGCTGAGAACCCCATTTCCACGGTGCTCGATCTTCTGCCGAAGCTCGCGTACATCATGGAGTTCGATATGATCTCCGAGATCCTGAAGAAAACGCCAGCGAGCATTAACGTTGGCATTGCTCTGCTCATCGGCGGAGATGTGGCAACGCTCAATGTTCTTGATATGGCCGGCATTCAGGGCGACAATCTCTATGATGTGCTGTCAGGCGTTCTGCCGATGGTCGGCGTAGAGGGTCTGGATCTCTCCATGTTAAGCGACGTCAATAAGCTGCTCTCCACGGTTCTCGGCCTGGTTGCGCCGGATGCGAACCTCGTCCTGCCGACCATCAATCAGGCGCTGCTTGCAAGCCAGGGCACGCTGGTGGAATCGGCAAGCGGACGCAGGGGCGGCACGCGCCGCGAGCTTGTCGTTGACAAGGCGGATACCCTGCTTGCGGTTCTCCGCTACGTCCTGCCCATGCTGGGCGACCAGGATTTCCTGGATTCCGTCTTCGCGCTTGTCGGCTCCCTGACCGGCTCCGAGATCGAACTCGGCGACGACGTCATGGGGATCCTCAAGAACCTGGGCGACAATCCGGACAATGTCATTGCTGCTTTGACGGAGCTCTTCGTCCCGCAGGAGTATGCATCTAAGAAAATGTCCTACGCTTTCTCCGGCGCTGCCGATGAGGCCGTTGCGAATGGAGACAAAGGCGCTGTGATCAACAATGTGACCTACAGTGAGGACTGGACCAAGGAGCAGGCGCAGTACATTTCTGACCGCCTGCCAGACTTCATCGACAACATGATGCTCATCTTGGGCGGCAAGGATACCCTGAAGCTCAGCGAGCTGATTAAATCCTATGTTACGGGCATCTACACCAACGAGACGCTCACTTCTCTTGTTTTGATGGTGAAGGATCTGCTCGGCGGATTGGGCATCGACCTTAAGCCGATCCTTGGCATTGTGGGCATCGACCTCTCCTCCTGGGATGAGGTGACGGAAGGCTACAACTGGGGCTTTGAGGATGGCGATAAGGATGGCTTTGCCGCAGCGCTGACAAAGGCGCTTACGCCGTTTACCCCGATCCTTGCAACCGTTCTTGCGGATCAGGATCTTGAGGTCCTCGGCGTGGTAAAAGCCAACGGTTATCCGGGCTACAAGACTGGCATCATTCCGATTCTCGAAAACCTTGGCTGCAACCCGGATGACATCATGAGCTATGACGCGTATGTCGCTGCAGTCAAGGAAGACAGCAGCGTCGCGCTCAGCGCGATCCTCACGCCGATTCTCAATCTCCTTGAGGAGATCTACACCGATCCGATCAACAAGGTCTTTGAGATCCTGCCGAACCTGCTGTATTTCATCAACAACGACGGCCTTCAGGTCTGCGTTGAAAACACCGCGCAGGCGATTTTCGTCCTGCTTGATACCGTCCGCCCGATCTACAGCGTTGACTTCAGCCTGAATCTCGATCTGACCCAGCTCGTTATCGACGCGCTTGCAGGCCTTGAGATCGATGGCCAGCCGGTCAACCTGAAGATTCCGTTCCTCTATGACCTGAATATGCTCACGGTCGGCACGGTAACCCCGTATACCTCCAAGTCCGGCGAGACGGCTTACCGCCTTGAGAATGTCGATCAGGCGGATTTCGTCACGATGATTCTGCGCAATGTGATTGAAATTGCATTCTATGAGGATAACATCAACACCGTTGCTGATCTGATCGCCAACAAGGTTGGCATGAGCGAAGATCTCCAGAAGGGTCTGCGCGAAGTGCTGAATACCTTTGCGAAGATGTATAAGGAAGACAACGGCGTGGATAAGATCCTCAGCGCCGCCTACACGATTTTCAAGGGCGCAGATCAGACCACGGATGGCGCCATCGGCGCGCTCAAGGATTTCAATGAGCGGTGGAACGCTGTGTTCCAGAAGCTCTATGACAGCGGCAATGAAGATCTTGTAAACCTTGCCACTTGGGCAGATAAGATTCTGGATATGATTACCCTCGGCTTCGTCACGGGCGACGGCGTGGGGACGAACGGTCTCGTGAAGTTCTTTGAGCGCCTCGTCGCACTCTTCCAGCGGAAGGTGACCGATATTTCGATCGACCGCACGGAAGCGACGGTTTATGAGGGCGAAACAACGAAGCTCACCGTTTCCCTCAAGCCGAGCACCGCAAAGAATAAGGATGTCGTCTGGGCATCCTCTAATGAGAATGTTGCCACAGTAGAAAACGGCGTTGTCACCGCGGGTGCCCCCGGCAATGCGATGATTACCGCCACATCGGTTGATGGCGGCTTCGAGGTCAGCTGTGTCGTTCACGTTCGCGCGAATAAAGCGCAGCTGGAAGAGATCGTCCAAAGGGTGCAGAATTCTGGCCTCACAGAGGCTGACATGACGGCAGAGCAGTGGACTACCCTTACGGTAGCGCTTGAGGATGCTCAGGCTGCCTTGGACAACACCTATGCATCCCAGCAGAAAGTAAACGCGGCTTACACCGCTTTGACGGATGCTTACCTTGCAGTGAACCACTCCGCGAAGCTGGAGAGCGTTGCGATTGCGCAAAACGGCGCTGCGGTGAACGGCGAAGTTCTGTACGTTAAGGTTCCGTGGACGAAGAGATGGAACGATGTACCCGTTCAGGTCGGCGTTCAGACGAATGAAGGCGTTGAGATCAAGAGCGTGAAGTGGAGCTATGCGAATTGGTCCGCGAAGGATCAGCAAGCGACCATTGAATCGCCGGATTCCGAAACGACCCTCATCCGCGCAATCTACGGCGTAGGCCCCCGCTCCTGCTGGATTCAGGTGACGGTGGAGGATGTTTACGGCAACACCGTGACTTCCAAACCAATCAAGGTGCGGTTCTATAACTATGATTGGCAGAAGTAATTTGATAGCCATGCCGTAACGGCATGAAATAAGCAAAACCCCTGTAGCATCCGCTACAGGGGGTTTTGCTATGCAATATTATACATATAAAAAATACCGATTATTTTCAATTTTATATACCGATTGACCAAATAACGAAAACGTTTTATATTAAATATGAACGTCACCGATATCTGGATTATACACAGTTAAAATGCTCCAGGCGGGAGAGCAAAATATGCGGATACTCTGGATAGGACGAAAGGAGGGCAATTGAACAGGCGAACTGTTTTCCCGCCCAATTAAGGGAGGTAAACAAACGTTGAAAAGGTGTAAAAAGCTATTGAGCGCATTCTTAGCTGGTTTGATGGCTGTTTCTTCCATGTCCCCTGTGTTTGCAGCGGGGGATGGAAAAGCAGCTGCACAGTATGCGCGCACTGCGGTCGCCGCAGTGGAAGCGAAGACGGACGACCTTCAGGAAAAGCTTGCTGATGTTGGCACAAGCGATACTTACAAGGCGGCGAAGGAGGCGCTGACCGCTCTGCAGGCGGACAGCACCAATATTGCTAGGAAGGCACCCACGAAGGAAGCAGATCTTGCTGCTTTTAACAAAAAGCTTGCGCTTTACGATGCTGCTATTGCCGCGTGGAAACTCCTGACAGAGGCTGAAAAGGATGCGATGGATGTGCTCCTTGCAACCAACCTCTTCAAAGAGGTTGCGAAGAGGGAAGCTTTCGTAGAGAAGGGGAGCACCAGCGCTGCTAATGTAATGGCGGCTTCTCAAAAACTGGATCAGTATTTGGGCGAGCAGGCTTCCTGTAGTGCGGCTCTGGCCTTGACCGCCCCGTTGCACGGCACCACGGAAACCGGCGTAAAGCTGGGCACTTCCACCAAGTTCACGGAGGAAAAAGAGCGGCAAACCCTGCTGGATTATGTGGAGGCCTATAAGGCAGCGCCGGAATTGGTGCGCATGTATGCAGAGGGTATCTACTCTGGCTATGGCTTCTATTATGATTATTCCAAGCGGGGCACGCGCGCCTTGGAGCTTGCCAAGATGCTGGGCAATTACTATGAGGCGATTGACCCCTGCGAAACGATATTGCCGGAAAAGCCCGATAAGAAGAATTATGAGGGCGGCGTGGAAAACGAGGAATATCTTGCAGCGATGAAGGCCTATTGCGATGCAGATGCGGCGATTAAGAATCATCTGAACGTGAATTACAGCAAGGGAATTGCAGAAGCAGCCTCCTACGCCACTGAGTTGAAGGCCGGCGCTGCCCCGCAGGTGATCGAGCAGATGCGGCTGGCGTGCATCGCGTTTAATGAGACGAAGGATTCCACCCAACCGGAAGCCGCTGTGGCAGCGTATGATAAGCTGAATGAAAACGAACAGCTGGCGATCAGCGATATTTTTGGAAGCATTTATGCATTCCATTATGTTGCCACAAACGCCTACAACGGCTATACAACCTCTTCTGTCTATGTCAATAAGCTCTATCAGCAGTGTAAGGACTATGCGGATTACGCGAAGGTTCTTGAATTTGAAGCCTATATTGCGGGCATCAAATTTGACGAAGTGAACAACGACGTGGTTGCGGAAACGCTGGCGGCATACAATGCACTGCCCTCCAGCTTGAGGAGTCAGGTTTCCGACGAGATCATGGAAAAGTATAATACGATCCAAAATATGTATGAGCCGATCGGCCCGCTGGTGCCGTCTCGCGACATGTTTGAAGATGAAATCGCCGCGTATCAGCCCACTTATGTTTGGGAGCTGAAGGTGCCGGGCATGCGCCCCCTGCTGAGCGCTAATATTGCCGCGACAGACGCGCTCCTAGCCTCTCTGCTTAAGACGGCGCTTGCCTACAACGCCAATGGCTCTTTGAAGGGCGTTGCGAAATATTCCTTCTTCAGCAACCAGAATATGAGCCTGCTGCTCAAGCTCTTCGGCGTGCTCGGCCCGCTGGTGGAGGGAATTGCGCTTGTTGGTTCTGGCGCGGCGGCGAAAATGCGCCCCTCCGGCTTTGTTGCAATGATTCCGGAAGAGAAGTTTACCGGCGCACGTGAAAAAATTGCCGCGCTTGCCGCTGAGAATGATACCTATGACGCCTATGACGCAATCACCTTTGCCAATGGCGACTGGGGATTCCAGGATGGCGATAAGGAGGGCTTCCGCGATGCGTTGATCACCCTGTTCCGTCCGCTGGGCGGCTTGATCTCTATGGTGTTTACCATGGAGAACAAGACGAACGCTAAGGGAGACTACATCTATGGCGCATATGAGCGGATTATCCCGATCTTTGAGAGCCTTGGGCTGAAGGGTGTTATTTCTTCTGAGGAGTTTACTGTTCGCTACACGCAGGCAAAAGAAAACGATAAGGAAAACGGCGCATCCGATACAACGTTCAGTGCTCTGCTGACGCCGATTGTCAACCTGGTGGACGACCTGATGAAACACCCGCTCAACACCATTCTCGACCTGCTGCCGCGCGCTGCGCGCGCCATCAGCAGCGGTTCGCTGAACGATCAGGTGCATGCGCTGCTGGATGAAATGAGCTCCTTGGTATCCGGTATGCTCGGCGACCTGAATATTGACCTGACGGCCGTCGGCATCAACGCGATGATCGCGGGCCAAACGATTAGCTTCGACATCGGCGATTTCGCCACCGCGACGATCACCCTCAAGGCGATCGACTGGGCAAAGCTTGCCGGTTGCGGTTCTCTGAAGACTGTGATCAGCGCTTCTGCGGCCAACGCATACCGCCTGGATATCCAGAACGGCAGGCCAGAAACCTATATCACCGTCAGCAAGTATCTCCTGAAGGCTGTGTTCAGCACGAAGATTGAGGGCAAAACACAGACGGTGGACCTGTTGGCGCTTGCATAACAAAAGCAAAAGCTCTTTGCAGCAATCACGCTAATCTGGCATGAAAAAAGAAGCAGCGTAGTGCAGTGATGCATTGCGCTGCTTTGCTTTTTGGCTTGCTCCTTGCCTGGATGGCGGAAACATGCTATGATAACAGTCAGTTTGAAATGAAAATGGTGTTATAATCGATGGCATATTTACAAGCATACAATTTGAGTATCAGCTTTGGTGAAAAAAAGCTGTTTGACAACGTATCCTTTGAGGTAGGCGAGCATGACCGGATTGGCCTGATCGGCGTGAACGGCGCGGGTAAAACCACGCTGTTCCGCCTGATTACGGGGGAGCTGGAGCCAACGTCAGGCGAGGCCTTCCTCTCCAAGCAGGCGCGCGTCGGCTATTTGGAGCAGCATGCCTGTACGGACGAAGCGCGAAGCATCTATGATGAAATGCTTTCCGTTTTTCAGGATGTGATGCAGGTTGAGCGGGAGCTGAATGAAACGATCCGCCTGCTGGAATTGGGGGAGGGGAGCCTCAATGCGCTGATCGATCGGCAGCAGGCCCTGAACGAGCGGTTTGACCGCATGGGCGGCCTCACCTACCGCAGCCGAACCCGTGCGGCGCTGATGGGGCTCGGTTTTGCGGAAAAAGAGTTCAGCCAGCCCTGCGGCAATCTCAGCGGCGGACAAAAATCAAAGCTCAGCCTCGGCAAGCTTCTGCTGTCAGGGGCCAATCTTTTGCTGCTCGACGAGCCGACCAACCACTTGGATATTGAGAGCGTGGAGTGGCTGGAGGGGTTCCTGCGCGATTTCACAGGCGCGGCGCTGATTATTTCGCATGACCGCTATTTCCTCGACCGCGTTACCAACCGCACCATGGAGATGGAGCACGGGCGCGTGAAACTGTTTAAAGGGAATTATACGGAATATCAGCAATTTAAAAAACAGGAGCGCGAGGTGCAGCAAAAGCACTATGAGAATTCTATGCGGGAGATCAAGCGGATTGAGGGCATTATTGCGCAGCAGCGGCAGTGGAATCGAGAAAAGAGTATCCGTACCGCTGAAAGCAAGGAGAAGATGCTCGGGCGCATGAAAGCGGAGCTGGAAGTGCCCGAATCCGAACTCGAGGGCCTTCGCTTTGTCTTCCAGCCGCGTATGGTCAGCGGGAATGATGTGATTTTGGCCTCCGGGCTGAAAAAATCGTTTGAAGAAAAGCAGCTGTTTGCCAATGTGGAGCTGCATATCCGGCGCGGCGACCGCGCTTTCCTCCTCGGGCCGAACGGCTGCGGCAAAACGACGCTATTGCGTGTGCTATTGGGCAAAACACCGGCGGACGCCGGACGCTTCACCTTTGGGACGAATGTGCAGATCGGCTATTTTGACCAGGGCCTCGGCGGCCTGCATCCGGAGAAAACAGTACTCGCTGAGATTTGGGATGCCTACCCCGCGATGACGCAGACAGAAGTACGTTCCGCCTTAGCTGCGTTTCTCTTCCAGGGAGACGATGTATATAAGCTGGTGCGGGATTTGAGCGGTGGAGAGAAGGCGCGCACGGCGCTGCTCAGGCTGATGCTCTCCGGGGCAAACCTTTTATTGCTGGATGAGCCGACCAACCACTTGGATATTTCTTCGCGCGAGGCGTTGGAAGATGCGCTTGCGGGCTATGAGGGCACCATGCTGATCGTATCCCACGACCGCTATTTCATCAATAAAATCGCAAATCGTGTGCTCCACCTGACGCACGATGGGGTGAAAGAATACCTCGGCGGGTATGATGATTACGTACAGGCGCTGGAGGAGCAGCCGCCCGCGCCAAAGGCTGCGCAGGCAAAGCCGAAGCAGAATGACTATAAGCTGCGCAAGGAGCGGGAAAGCGAGCGCCGCAAGCTCGCCGGGCGCATTGCCCGCTGCGAGGAGGAGATCGCCCGCATGGATGAGGAGATTGCCGCCCTGAACGCACAGCTGGAACGGCCCGAAGTTGCGGCGGATTATGCCCAGGTGCTGGATTTCACACAGCAGCTCGCCGCCCTGCATGAAGAGCAGGAGCAGCTGTATGCGCAGTGGGAGGAGATGCAGGAGCAGCTGGAGGCGGGCGATAACGTCTGAGCGGGCAAAGGCCCGGGGCGGAAAAATTTTCAACCCGGCTGTTGACAAATAGAGGCCGTGTGCATACAATAGAGGTAAAGTAAATGCTGTCTTCGGGGCGGGGTGCAATTCCCCACCGGCGGTAATGGAGCAAAGCGCTCTGAGCCCGCGAGCCGATGGCGAAAGCTGTCAGGCCGATTCCGGTGCGATCCCGGAGCCGACGGTCACAGTCCGGATGAAAGAAGCGGCGCAGTTATGTTTGCGTCTGAGCGCCCTGTATCTGTGGATACAGGGCTTTTTCGTTGGCAGCGGAAAAAGGAGTTGTCTGCTATGCAAAAGAAAACCGTCCGCCTCGTGCTCATCAGCCTGCTGTCGGCGATCGCCTTCGTCCTGATGATGCTGGAATTTCCGATCTTCGCCGCCATCCCGGGGCTTCAGCACCTGAAGCTCGATTTCGGCGATGTGCCGGCCGCGTTTGCGGGGGCTTTGCTGTCGCCCGGCGTTGGCGTTGTGGTGGAAATCATCAAAAACCTGTTGGAGCTGCTCGTGCGCGGGATCGGCTCACAGATGGGCTTCGGCAACCTGATGAACCTGCTGGTGGGGTGCGCCTATGTGGTGCCGTTTGCCTTGCTTTACAAGCGCTTTTCGGGCCGGTTTCATTCCCGGGCCGCCTGCCTGACGTTGGCGGGTGTGGTTGCATCCCTCGCTATGATTGCAATCGGCGCGGCGGGGAATTACCTGATCGCACCGCTGTTCTTTCGCTATTTTCTGCATACGGAGCTGACAGGGCCCGTGCTGCTCACAGCGGTGGGCGGGGCTACGGCGCTCAATGCGGTAAAAGGTGCGTTGGTCACTGTGGTAATGTATCCGCTGCTGGCCATTTCGGAAAAATACCTGGCGCGCTATATCAAACCGATAGAGAAGCAGGGGAAGCAGGAGAAGTTGGAACAGCACAAATGACGTGCTTGATCTGCTTTGCTTGAATGAAACGGGAAGGGAGATGCCGCAATGCTGCCGGAGATCAAGGAAAGACGGAGCATCCGCAAATATCAGGAGCGGTCGGTTCCAAACGATATGGTGGAAGAAATTTTGCAGGCAGGCTTGCTTGCTCCCTCCTCAAAAAACCGGCAGCCATGGCGTTTCATTGTGGCAACCGGGGCGGCGAAGGAGGCGGCGCTTCAGGCGATGGAACGGGGCCTGGAGCGGGAAAAAATCAGCCCGCTTCTCCCGGGCAGCGCATGCTTCCTCGGCGGGGCCGCGCATACGCTGGGCATTATGCGGCAGGCTCCCGTGCTGATTTTTATTGTGAATCCGATTGGCATCGACCTTCACGCCGCCCTAACGCTGGAAGAACGGGTGTTTGAAACGTGCAACGCGCAGTCTGTCGGGGCCGCAATTGAAAATATGGCGCTGGCAGCCGCCTCGCTGGGGCTCGGCAGCCTATGGATTTGCGATACTTATTTTGCCTATCCGGAGCTGTGCGAATGGCTGGGTTCCGGTGGGGAACTGCTCGCAGCAATGGCGGTGGGCTATGCGGATGAGGCTCCACCCGCCAGGCCGAGAAAAAGCGTGGAGGACGCAGTGGAGTGGCGCGGCTGAACACTTTCTGAACGCCTGTTTTCAGCAGGCAGTTTTCCTGTTTTGTACGATGATAGGAACCATAAAATACACCCGGGCAAGGTCTTCCAAAGCCTTGCCCGGGTGTGGATTTTATCAAAATTTCAGCTTGCGAAATTTGGCGGGGGAAATCCCCGTATTGCTTTTGAAAAAGAAGATGAAGTTGGTATCACTGTTAAAGCCGACCTCATATGCAATTTCGGAAACCGTCATGCTTGTTTTTTGCAAGTATTCTTTTGCGCGGTTCAGCCGGGAAACCAGCACATAGTCGTAGGGGGAGAAACCGGTTTGCTGCTTGAAAATTCGGGAGAAGTGAGAAGGGCTCATATGAGCCGCGTGCGCAAGATCGCCAACTCGGATGGTTTGATTGAGATGCTCGCTGACATACCGCTTGGCGTCGCGAATATTTGCCTCGTAGCGGATGTTGTTTTCTTCACTGTGCAGCGGGTGGGAAAACTCCGCCAGCAGCCGGTAAAGATTCAGTGACAAATCAATTTCCGGCGCGGTGTCTTCCATACGAATGCCGTCATACAGGCGAAAGAGCAAATCCGCAATTTGCTCCGGATTGCCGCATTGGATCAAATTCCCTTCATTGCGGATAATTTCGTGATACCAGTCGAGGCAGTTCGGCCCGTTAAAATGCACCCAGATGGATTCAAAGCTGTCATTGGTATAATATTCGTGCGGATGAAAACAATCCAGCAGAACGGTATCGCCTTGCTTTGCGGTGATATGGCGCCCGTTGGCGACAAAGGTAAAGCTCCCGTCGATGATATGCGTAATCAATAGGCTATTATAATTTTTACGGATCAAATGATAATTTGCCGTGCAGTAAAAGTGCCCCGCGCTGATGGGATAGTAATAAAGCCGCTTGGCCGTTGGCGACGGCGATGAAAAATACAGATCGGATGTGTTTAAAACGCCGGTTTCATCGGATTTCATAGTTCCATCCTCATTTTTATGGCAGGATTTCGAAGGTTTCAAATTGTTTTTTGAAAGGTTTGCTTTTTTAAATATTGTATAATGTCCATGAAAAGAAGTCAAATCAAGAATCGTGCAAAATTTTGCGATTTGGTGAAAACGGTTGTATCTGCGCGGGTGTCGAGTTTGCGAGCGTGGCTGATCAGCAGGAACGGAGGAAGCCGATGAATGGGCAACAAGCGTATGCCTTTCATTTTGATTATACCAAATGTATGATGATGAAAATGCCAATGGCCTACCCCAATCGGGAGGGCAACGGCAGCGTTGTCGTCAACAATTTTGAGGACGCGCTGGAGATGATCCGGCAGGTGGACGCGATGACGCTGGGCATCCAAAAAATTATTTATCTTGTGGGTTGGCAGTATCATGGGCACGATGATAAATACCCTGATTTTTTTGAAGTGAACGAGGCGCTCCGGCGCAAGGGGGAGAGCGCACGCGATAGCATGCTCTGGTTGATGCGGGAGGCGAAAAAATACCATACCGTTGTGAGCGTACATATCAATTTTAACGATGCTTATGAGAATGCGCCCTCTTTTGCATGGTTTGTAAAAGCCGGGGCACTAATCCGCAACCGCAAGGGCCGGCCGCAGGCCATTGAGCGCTATAATGGCAGGAAGTGCTACAAAACCTCCTTCGTTGAGTATTGGGAAAGCGGCCTTTTCTGCGAGCAGTTTGACCGGCTGCTTACGCTTTTGCCGCTGGCGGAAGCAGGCACGATCCATGTGGATAATTTTCAGTGTTATCGTAATTATGCGCCGGATCTTTCAATTCGAGAAATGCAGGCGGCGCGGCGCAAAATGATTGACTATGTGAGGAAGCAGGGGATTGATATCACCTCCGAATTCACCTACCGGGAGGATGAATCCCTGCCGAACAGGCCGTTTTTGGGCTTGCCGCGGGAGCACAACCCCAAAGCGCCGCTGGATACGCTGGGGCTCATCCCGGCATCCTGGTGGTGCACTAGGATGAGAAGGGAAGAGTATGTAACGATCCCACCACAGGTTTATTGCGGCGGAATTTATAAGGACGGGCGGTATGGAAAATATCTCTACGGCAATATGCACGGTGAGGATGTATTTCAAAAATACCATCAAAAGGACGTGGACTGGGCCAAGGCCTTCTTGCATGATTTTGCGTGTGTGCAGGCGCCGTTCCACTTCCTGTGCGGTTACCGGCGCGAAATGATTTCAGGCCGGGGCAACAAACAGCGGTGTATCTTCAGTGGCGGCGTGGTATCCTACTGCCGCAACCAGAAAATAACGGTGCACGGAAACACGGTAAAGGAGGGGGACAGCCTGCTTTTGCCGCTGGTTCATTTGAAGGATACCTATTTTGCCTACAGCAAAGAGGGCTGCCGGCGCACCTGGAGCCTGTTGGAGAAGGGTTATCAAACGGCGGCGCTGTTCCGCGTGACCCCAAACGGTTGTGTTGCCTGCGGGGAGCGCGCTGTCCGAGAGGATGCCATTGCTTTGGAGCTCTCGCCGGGGGAGGCGCTTGTGCTCCGGATGGAACGGGCATAGGCCGCCTGATCGAAATCGTTTTAGACAAGAAAGGAGACTTACAGAATGCTGGAGTTTCATTTTGATTGTGTGCCAAAGAAGGTTCGGGAGATGGCCTTTCATTTTGGCAATCATTCCAGCCGGTACGGCGCGAATAACCTGTATTTTACCAGAGACGGCAAGCCGTTTTTACCCATTGCGGGCGAGTTGCATTTCAGCCGCCTGCCGCGGGAAATGTGGGAGCGGGAGCTGCTCAAGATGAAGGATACAGGGATCACGGTAGTTTCTACCTATGTGTTTTGGAACTATCACGAGCCGGAGGAAGGAGTATTTGATTTTAGTGGAGATCAGGATATTGCCCATTTTTTATCCCTCTGCCGGAAAACCGGCCTGCCCTGTGTGCTGCGCATTGGCCCCTGGTGCCATGGCGAGGTGGTATACGGCGGCTTCCCGCGCTATGTGAACCGAATGCCGAGAAAGCGGTGCGACGCGCCCCGGTATTTACAGTGTGTGGAGCGCTACTGGAAGCGGCTCGCAGCGGAGATCAAGCCCTATTTTGATGGCGAAACGGTGCTTGGCGTGCAGCTTGAGAATGAATATGGCGGGAACATTTCACATATTCACACGCTGCGTAAGCTCGCGGAGCAGGCGGGCTTTCAAACGCCATTCTTTACCATGACGGCCTGGCCTACCAACACGCCGGATCAAGCGTTTTTGCCGATGTTTGGCGGTTACCCGGAAGCTCCGTGGACGCAGAACAGAAAACCGCTCATGCCAGCCAACCGCTTTGAAATATCCGCCGCCAAAACCGAAGCGGAAATCGGCGGGGATTTGCATGAGATCCAAACAGGCAACGAATCCGGGTTTGGCGATTTCCCCTATGCCTCCTGCGAGTTGGGCCCTGGCAACCAGGTCACCCAGCACCGCCGCCCGATTCTTCAGGAAAACGACGGCTACGGGGTGGGCTTTACCCGTTTTGCATCGGGGATGAACTGGATCGGTTATTATATGTATCACGGCGGGAGAAACCCAAATGACCGGCTGATGCAGGAAAGCCGCAGAACAGGGTACCCCAACAATTATCCGATCATTGATTATGATTTTCAGGCTCCGATCAGCAGGTGGGGGGAGTGCCGCTCGCATGGCGACCGGCTGCGGCTCCTGCACCTGTTCATCAACCGGTTTGATGAGCAGGTGGCAGTGAAGCAGGCGTTCTTTCCCAGGGAAAAGCGTGCCGGTGCAATGGACCTTTCGCGCCCTTCCTGCTCTGTGCGCATGGATGAGAATGGTTCCGGTTACTTTTTTGTTTCTGCTTATGAGCGCGGGCTGCCGTTTTCGGATTTTTCGGATGTGCATGTTCAAATTACCTATGGGGATAATGGGGAAAAGCAGTTTGCCCTGCCGCCGGTGGATATTAAGGCGGGCTCCCTGTTCTTTTATCCCTTTCGTCTGTCCGTGGCGGGGGTAAATTTTGATTATGTGTTGGCCCAGCCCATTGCAAAGGTGGCGCAGGGGGAGCAGACCGTTTGCTATTTTATGGAGATCGCCGGGGTTGCGCCCTGTCTGTCTGTAAACGGCGCGGTTACACAGCTGCCGGTTGATGCCGTCGGATTCCAACAGGGCAATGTGCAGGTGATTGTTTTATCCAAAGCAAAAGCGATGCAGTTCCATCTTATCGGGGATCATGTGGTTTTTGCCAAAGGCTCTGTTTATACAGACGGGCACGCCGTTCGGTGTGAAACCACGGAGGGCTATTTATCCGTGGATGGAGAAACGCGGGAGATTGCACGAAAGGATCTCTCGAGCCTCATCGCTTTGGAGGAAACCTCGCGAGTGCCGCTGCCCTATGGCTATTATTTATATTCCCACGGGAAGCGCCGCTACTACCGCCTGAAAGTCGATCGACAGCTGTTAAAGGATCGGTTCGATGTGAAACTCACCTTTTCTTTTACGGGCTTGAATTTGCAGGTGTTCGGCGGGAAGAAACTGCTCAACGACTATTTCAACACGGATGGGGAATTTGTGATGCGCCTGCGCGAATACCGCCGTGAAATTGCGCGCTATGGCGAGCTGCTCATCAAAGCGGCGCCCGCTGCACGGCACGGCGTGGGGAATGTGTACCATGAAATTGAGATGAACCCCGGCGCCGTTTCTCTACGGCTTCTGCGTGTGGAGGAAGTTACGGTTGCCGAACAGAGTTTGACCATGTGAGCGCTCTCAGACGCTGTGGAATACGGAGAACGTTCCTCTTTTCACTTTGCGAATTTTTTACTTTGCCACTTTACCGCCGGAATGACCGTAATCGGTTGTTCCGGCGTTTTTTCTATGGCTGCGTCAAAACGGATGCAGTCAGGCTGGCTATTGGGCCGGCTTTATCCTACACTGTGAGCTTTAAAAGCAATTTTGTTGTTGACCAATCCACCAATCCTGTATATAATAAAATAGACCGGTTGGTCAATAAATAAAAAAGGTGTCCAAAATGAAAAAAGAAGAAAAAACCGAGCGAACGAAAGCGCGAATCTTGAATGCCGCGATGCAGGAATTTGGGGAAAAGGGCTATTTGAGCACAACCGTTAATGCCATCTGCAGTAATTATCACATTCCCAAAGGCCTGCTCTATCACAACTTTGCAGGAAAAGACGAGCTCTACCTGATTTGTGTGGAACGCTGCTTTTCCGAGCTGATTTCCTATTTGCAGCCCCATGCCATTGCAGAAATTGAAACATATCTGGAACTGCGCTTTCAGTATTTTGCCCGGAATCCACTTTACGCACGTCTGTTTTTTGAGGCGGTGCTACAGCCTCCGGAAGGATTGGCAGAGCAGATCAAAAAGAGCAGGGAAGCGTTTGACTGCTTCAATCGGCAGACGTTTCATGTGATTCTCTCTCGGATGAAGCTGCGAGAGGGCGTGACGGAGGCCGACGCGATGGAGTATTACGAGCTGATGATGGAACTCTTTAATGGTTATTTTAGCGGCATGGCCAAGGCGGGGCAGGATTTTAGCAAACTGATCACGGAGCATGAGAAGAAGCTCGCAAAGATGCTGGATTTTATGCTTTACGGCACGGTTGAAAGGGGGATGCTTTTGAAATGATCCTGCTGCTCATTCGCTTTTTCGCCGCTGTTATTGCGGCGTGGGTGGTTGGTAAGCTGGTGGCAAAGCTAAAGCTGCCCGCGATTTTAGGCTGGCTGCTGGGGGGGATGCTGCTTGGGCCGCACGCGCTCTCCCTGCTGAACCAGGCGATTCTGGATTCCGTTTGGTATCAGAGCTTCGTTCATGTGCTGGAATGCGCGGTTGGCCTGATGATCGGGACAGAGCTCGTCTGGAAGAAAATCAAAAAATCCGGCAGGGCCATCGTCGTTACAACACTTACCCAGTCGCTCGGCACGTTTTTGCTGGTGTCGCTGGTTTTCGGGCTCGTTTTTTATTTTCTTCACCTACCGCTGTATTTGGCCTTTCTGTTTGGCGGAATTGCGCTGGCAACTGCCCCCGCGCCCGCGCTTTCCATTGTGCGTGAATTCCAAACCCATGGCCCGGTGACAGCAGCGCTGATCCCCATGGCGGCGCTGGATGATATTGTGGGCTGCATCGTCTTTTTTACGGTTGTCGCTCTGGTGGCGGGCATGCTATCCGCCGGTGCGCTTCCAGCTTATCTCATCGCGCTGATCGTGCTGCTGCCATTGGTTATTGGCGTGCTGACGGGGCTTTTATCAGGCTTCCTTTTAAAAAAGGAGCGGAGCGCTCCCGTTACGCTGCTTCTGCTGTTCCTGACGATTCTTTTCGCCTCCGGCGTGGGCTTTCTGTGTAACGCGCTTCTGCCGCGCCCGATGCTCAACTTTATGCTGATCGGAATGGCCTTCTCCGCCACTTTTTCCAATATGGTTTCAGAAGAACGGCTGGATCAGATCATGCGCTCCTTCCGTCCGGTTCTCGGCTTCGCCCTGATCGTCGTGATCCTGAATTTAGGCGCGCCGTTGGATTATCATTTGATTTTAGGTGCGGGGCTGTTCACGGTGGTCTACATTGTATCCCGTGCTTTGGGCAAGTATTGCGGTGCGTTTTTTGGCGCAGCCATCACACGTTCCCCTAAAACCGTCCGAAATTATCTCGGCCTGACGCTGCTGCCCCATTCAGGCGTATCCCTGGTTTTTACCGGGATTGCGGTTTCCGTTTTATCCGGCCCCGCGCCGGAGAGTGCTAAGATCATTCAAGGCACCATTGCCGCCGCCGCTGTTATCAATGAAATCATCGCGGTTATCGTTGCAAAGAAAGGCTTCGAATGGGCGGGGGAGTGCCAAAAGAAAGAGGATTTAGGCGACGGCATTCGATACCGCCCAATGGAACCGAAGGATTATGCCGCAGTATGCGCCCTTTTAAACCAATCGTTCGGGCTATCCCGGTATGTTACGGCTCCGCAGGTACTGCAATGCTTTCAAAAGCAGTATCTCTACAGCTGCCTTTCGGAAGCGACGGATACCTGCGTGGCGGAACAAAATGGAAAAATTATAGGCGTTATTATGGGTAACGCCAAACGGGATTATCAACTTGTGCTTCACCTTAAAGCGCTTGCCTGCACGGCATGGTATGCCTGTGCAATGCGGGTTCATGGGCGAAGAAACAGGGAGGGCCTTGATAGCTATCGAAACCTGCACCAGATTTATCACGCCTTTTCCAAAAATCATAAGGGCGAGTTCGACGGCGTGCTGACGCTGTTTGCTGTGGATGAGGATTACCGGGGACGCGGCGTCGGAAAAGCGCTTTTTATCAGGCTGATGGACGATTTGCAGCACTATGGTGCGCACGCCATCTATCTCTATACGGATTCCACCTGCAATTATGGCTTTTATGAGCATCAGGGTTTTCACCGGCTGGAGCAGCAATTGCTTACGTTAAAGCGCGATGGGAAGCCATTTCAGATGGCAGTGTATTTATATGGCTATGAATGGTAAAATTCTCTCAGATAAAGTTTCGTAATGCCGCCTTCCGGCGCAGCTTGTTGAAATTCCACCCATAGCATCATCTTGGAAATAGATGCAGATATTTGTTGACAACAAGAGTGGCAATACGGTACAATCACTTTTGACACCCGGTGTTAAAAGTGAGGTGAAAACAGATGAACGGGCAGGAACAGCTGGAAGAAATCAGGAATCAAAACATATCGGATCTTTTGCGCGTGTTAAGAGAGGGCGGCACCTGTAGTTTGAACCAGATTGCGGAGCAAACGAACATTGGGCTGACAACCGTTAAGAAATGCATGGAGCAGGGATTGAGAGAGAAAATGACCCTTGTGGGGGAGGCCGCGGAATCTACAGGAGGCCGAAAAGCGCAGCAATATGTCATCAATCGGGAATATCAGTATTTTCTCTTTTTGATTACGGATGATAACGATCTGGTTTGCAGCGTTTATGACTTTGCCATGCACTGCATTGAGGAACAGCGTGTTCCTTTTGAGATGCAGCAATATCTCAATTGTGTCCACAGTGTGATTGCGGCGTTTCAGCAGCGGTATGAGATCGGCGTTGTATGCCTGTCGCTCCCCTGCGTGGTGAAAGAGGGGGTGATTATGGATTGGTATTATAACCCTGGCTTGTGCGGCTTTGATATGCAGAGGGATCTGGAAAAGCGGTTTCATACCCATGTGATTGTGCAGAACGATATGAAGCTTACAGTGATCGGCGCGAGCACGCAGGAGGTTCTAAACAGCCCCAACATCGTTACCGCACAGTTCGGCCATAACGGTATTGGTGTTGGCGAGATGGTCAACGGCCATGTGCTGGAGGGTGCCTCCGGATTTGCCGGGGAGGTTGGCTATATCAACGATATCCGAAAAAATATCATGGGCACCTCTTATCTTGCGAAAATCGTGCGCAGCGTGATCATCTGTATCAACCCACAGATGATCGTTTTCTATGAATCAAACCGGCAAAACAATTTTCAGAAAATCTTTGAGGAGGCCACAAAAGGCCTCCCGCAATACGCTTTGCCGGAATATAAGGTCTCCTCGGAATACACCAACCACATTATCAGCGGCTTCACGGAGCGCATCAATCAAAACGGATTTTTTCGAAAAAAGGAGAGAGTGATTTGAACAGATTGAAGGACAAGACCACACGGGAAATTCTCGCGTTTTCCCTGCTGCCGTTCGGCATGAGCACGATTTACGGTGTCATGTCAACGGCGCTGAACCTTTATTTTACCGATGTTTTGGGGCTTTCTTTGGGGATGATCGGAATCGTGCTTTCCGCCACAAAGGTGTGGGATGCCGTGAACGATCCGATGATGGGCATGATTGTTGATAAAACCCATACAAAATTGGGCAAGTGCCGGCCTTATGTTTTTTGGATGTCGTTTCCCGTGATTCTGGTCACAGCACTTTTGTTTGCACCGGTGAATTTTGGCCAGAAGGGCAACTTTGCCTATGCGATCATCGCCTATCTGCTGTATTATACCATCTATACGGCGCTGGATATCCCCTATCAGGGGCTAACGCCGCTAGTTTTCCCGGAGGATAAAAAGCGCGTCAAAGCGATCTCCTTTAGCAATATTGTCGGCTCGCTGGGGTCTGTTCTGCCATCCCTCCTGTTTTTTACGATAGCGGGATTGTGGGGCAGGGGAAACGAGAAGATGGGCTATTTTTCTTCCGCCCTCATTTTTGCTGCTTTGGGCGGCATCCCGATGTTTTTCTCCGCGTTCGGCTTCAAAGAGAAGGTTTACATACCGCCGAAAAAAGAAAATTATTTTGATGGATTAAAGGTTGTTTTTCAGGATAAAAAGTTTATCTGCCTCACGGTGGCGGCGTTCTTCTCTGCCATCGTAAACCTCGGTGCCATGTTCCTGCCCTATTTTGCAAAGTGGAACTGCCTTGGCGTGATCCCGGTTGATCGCCTTTCGGCCTGGATTAACAATCTAACTGGGTTTTCGATTGAGCTGACGGGTGAGGGGCTGCTGATCCCTCTGCTCCAGGTCGGTAGCGGATTATCGTATATGCTTTCCATGGCGCTCGTGCCGCCGCTTTTGCAGCGGATGGATAAAAAAACACTGTGGATCCGTATTTCTCTGCTCGGGATCGTGGCGGATGTGGTGTGCTTTATTGTAGGCGTATGGATTGTGCCCTACAATACGGTCGCGGGCGCGATTACTTACACGGTGCTGCGCTTCTTCACCAACTTCCCGGTCGGCATTATGACAGTGCTTCTGGTTGCCATGTTCTCAGATGTGATTGACGATATTGAAATGCGTACAGGTAAGCGCCTGGAGGGAACGGTCTTTTCCTTCCGGAGCCTGGTCAACAAAATTTCCTACGCCATTTTCAATGTGGCCATGTTGAAAATCGTGGATGTGTTCGGCTATAATGCCGACGTTATGACAAAGCTGACCGGCAATCTCACCAGGCCGTTGATCGAAAGCACCACGCAGGCAGCGGTTTATGGCGGGGTTAATTATACGACGCTGCTCAATGTGATTTTCTTTATGCTTACCGCGTTTGGCGCAATTGGGCTTTTGCTGCAGGCGATCCCCATGTTCTTCTACAAATTTGATGAAAAGGCGCAGGAGGGCAAGCTCAAAGCGTTCCGGGAGGAAAAGGCAAAGCAGGAGGCCGAAGAGCTGAACGCCCTTGCCGCTTTGGCGGGAGAGGAGTAAACACTAAGGAGCAGGTATCCGCGCAGAAGCCGGGCCGCCGCATGACCACTATATGGAAGCATCGGGCTTTCGGGCGGAGGCGGAAGGCATTACGGCGGTTGTTATTGCCCCTGCCAGGAGCTTTTTTCAATCAGATGATGAATTTTTAAAGGAGCGGTATGATCCATGCAGCACTCAAAAAAACGGCTGTTTTTCTTCACAGCTGCGGCGATTGCCACAGTTTCCGCCGCGGCGCTCACCGCGGCTGCGCTGATCCCATCTGGCAGTGAGGCCGCCATGAACAGCACAAAAATGCAGGAGTTTCATACAGAGAGCGATCCGTTCAAGGTTGCGGTGATCTCTGACACGCAACTCCCCCCCACGGAGAAGCAGATGGGGGAAGACGACACCTTCCTGCAAAATCTGAAAAAAACGCTTACTGTTTTGAAGCATCACAAAGTGGATATGATCCTGTTTGCCGGGGACATCGGCGATTTGGGAACCCGGTTTGCCTTTCAAACCTATCAGGATGCGCTGGACGAAGTGTTTGGCAACGGCAGACCGATCATCCAGACCATTATGGGCAACCATGATTACTGGAATAAAAGTGTGTTTACCGCGATCAATCACCAAAAGGCATTCACGGAGATCCTTGGGCAGTCGCCCTGGACGCACTATGTGGTAAATGGCTATCATTTCATCGGCGCCTCTCCCGACAGCGGCAGCATGACGCGGGGCTACCGGCGAACCGCCAAATGGCTGGATGCCGAGCTGAAAAAGGCCAGCGCGGATTCAGAGGGAAAGCCAATTTTTGTCATCACCCACAATCAGCCGAAAAATACGAGCTATGGCAGTGAGGATTGGGGCGATGAAACGCTGGACGCTGTTTTATCAAAGTACCCCAACGTGATTGATTTCAGCGGCCATGTGCACTATTCCCTTCTGGATGAGCGCTCGATCTGGCAGGGCGATTATACGGTTGTCAACACGCAGTCCCTCTCCTATACGGAACTGGAAGAGGGGAAAGAGAATGGAACCATCCCGCCGGATGCGGAGAAAACGCCGATGGGCTACCTGATAGAGTTTTCTAAGGATTCCATCAGGCTGCGCCGCATCAATTTTGCGGACGGCACAACCGGGCAGGAGGAAAAAGAAGAAATGCGCTGGTCGTTCCCGCTGCCATACCGCAATGATGGCCGCTACTCCTTTGAAGCGCGAAAAGCAGCCAACAGCGCCCCCGTAATGCCGGAAGCAGGCGGCATGGCCACGGTTCAAAACGATCGGGTCTACCTGCTTTTCCCTGCGGCGTCGGATGATGATTTTGTGCATTCCTATCGGGTGATCATCGATGGCAAGGACGAACAGCTCTTTTTCAGCGATTTTTACAATGGGCTTGATACGATGTCGAAACAGGTGACGTTGGAGCTAACAGATATCAAAAAACCGGAGGAAAAGCACTCCTTTGAAATCCGCGCTGTGGATAGTTGGGGCGCGGAGAGCAAAACCTGTTTGCAGATCGAAACCGGAGCGCAATGACGGTGAAAAAGAGGTGAAATCCCCATGGATCCATCCGCCAAACAAAAGCATTTGGAGGTTGGGAAAGCGCTTGCGGGTCAAATGAACGCGATCGAGCTGATCTCCCAACTCATGCATGCTTCCAAAGGCATTCCGCGCCTCCACATCCTGCCCTATAATTGGTGGAACGAGAGCCTGCACGGGGTCGCGCGGGCAGGTGTGGCCACTGTTTTCCCCCAGGCGATCTGCATGGCGGCCTCCTTCAGCGAAGCGTTGGTTTTCCGGGTTGCGGAAACGGTTTCCACGGAGGCGCGCGCTAAATTCAATGAAAGCCAGAGCCGAGGCGATTACGGCATCTATAAGGGGCTGACGATGTGGTCCCCCAATCTCAATATTTACCGCGACCCACGCTGGGGGCGCGGGCAGGAAACCTATGGGGAGGATCCGTTTTTGACGGGGCTTCTCGGCACAGCCTACATCAAAGGCTTGCAGGGGGATCACCCCGCCTACCTCAAAACCGCGGCATGCGCCAAGCATTTTGCCGTGCACAGCGGCCCGGAGGCGGAACGGCATTCGTTTGACGCGAGGGTCACCAAAAAGGATTTGTTCGAAACCTATCTGCCCGCTTTCAAACGGGCGGTTCAGGATGGCGGCGTATGCGGCGTGATGGGCGCTTATAACCGCGTCAACGGCGAGGCCTGCTGCGCGTCGCAAACGCTCATTCAAACGCTCCTCCGGGAGGCGTGGGGCTTTACGGGGTATTTTGTATCAGACTGCGGCGCGGTGGCTGATATCGTGTATCACCACAGGCTGACGGGCGACCCGCGCAAGGGCGCTGCCATGGCGCTTCATGCGGGCTGTGACCTGGAGTGTGGCAAGCTTTACCGGCTTTTGCCCCTCTCGCTGGCGGCACGCATGGTTGGGAAGGATACGCTGCGCCGCTCTGTGGCAAGGCTGCTTGCCGTGCGCAGCAGCCTCGGCATGTTTTCGGGAGACTGCCCGTATCATGCCATTTCCCCCGCCGAGAACGCATTGCCCGCGCATGAAGCACTGGCGGTGGAAGCGGCGGAAAAGGGGATTGTCCTCCTGGAAAATAACGGGGTGCTCCCACTCACCGCAGACACACAGCGCATTCTCGTGGTGGGCTATAACGCGGAAAATGAGCTTGCCTATCTCGGCAATTATTCTGGAGAGCCCACCCGCTTCATCAAAGTGCCCGAAGCGGTCAAATCCAAAAATTCGAATACAGCCTATGTACAGGGCTACTCCTATCTTCCGGCGGAAAATAGCCGCTTGCAGGCACAGGCGGTGGAGCAGGCAAAGTGTGCGGATGTGATTCTCTTCTGCGCGGGGCTCGATTGTTCTATGGAGGGCGAGGAGAATGGGGAACTGTTGCAGGGCGGCGGAAACCTTGGCGAACAGGGCGACCGTGCAAATCTGGAGCTGCCTTTCGTTCAGCAGGAGCTGCTGGAAAAACTGCTTGCCATGGGCAAAAAGCTGATCCTTCTGAACTTTTCAGGCGGCTGCATAGATTTTCGTAAGGTACGGGGCCGTGCCGACGCGATCCTGCAATGCTGGTATCCCGGCGCGCAGGGCGGCAGGGCGATTGCAAACCTGCTGTTTGGAGAGATTTCTCCCAGCGGAAAGCTGCCGGTAACGTTTTATAACGATGTGCGCGATCTGCCTAAGTTTGATGATTACGCCATGAAAAACCGCACGTATCGGTATTATCGCGGCGAAGTGCAGTATCCCTTCGGCTACGGGCTGACGTATACCCGTTTTCAACTAACGGCGTGCAGCCTGCATGGGCAGATGCTGCGCTGCACCGTTCGCAATACGGGCGAAGTGGCCTGTGACGAGGTGTTGCAGCTTTATGTTTCCGCTCCACAGGCGGAATACCAAACCCCACTGCGCTCCCTGATTGCCGTGAAACGGCTGCCACTGGGGCCGGGAGAAGAAAAAGAGGTTCTTTTTGCACTGCGGGACGATGATCTTTATTCCGTGAATGAGGCTGGCGATACAGTGTTTTTATCGGGTCTCTACACGTTGAAGATTAGCGATGGGCAGGGCCTCATATCCGAGCCGCTCTCCTATATCCATGCAAAGGAGACGGCGGTCATCGAAAAATGCCCGATTTGAGCCGTACCAGCGGTCGGGAGGGGAGCGATGTAAATGCGCCGCTATTTTTCTGTTTCTACCTATCGGAACTCTGTAAAAACGAATGTGCAGACCTTTCTGCTCACACAAGGGGAGGGCTTTGAAGCCGTTCGCCTTTCGCAACTTGTGAAGCGGGAGCATGAGGGGGCACTGGAAACCAGGGCCGTTTTTCAAGCGCTGAAATCAATACGGCAGGAGGCGGGCCTTAACCTGATTTTTGAGGAAACGGAGTGGGATACCGCAAATTATGTGTTCGCGCCCGCCGCTCTCTATAACGGCAACCGCTTTTGCAGCCTGAATCAGCCCTACCCGCCGATGGCCTCTGGCGCTGAGCAGGAGCTGTGCGGGAAAGAGCCGGTGATTTCCGATGTGCCGCGCCTGAAGAAAAGCGGAAATAGCCGCGTCCAGCTGAGCACCGGCGACCTGTCAAGCCCCTGCATTGGCTTCTATTCCGGCGAACAAAAGCGGGGCTGGCTGCTATTTTGGGAGCAGAGAAATGAGCTTGGGGATTTTGGAATCACTGTTTTAGAAAACGCAGCGCAGAAAACCGTGCGGTTCCTTCTCTCCTCTCCCTGCGTGCGGGAAGAGAAAACCTACCAGATGTGCACAACGAACGCGCCGTCCCGCGATCAGGGTGTTCGGCTGCGCAAAGGGGATACCGTATCTTTTGCATTTCGAGAATATATTTTCGATTGCGGGAGCGTTACAGCGTTTTTAAACCGTTTTTTTCAACTCCGGATGGAACAGGGCCTGCCGCGCAGGCATCCACACGGATTGCCATGGTCCCATGCCAGCGCGCTCATTGAGGAGAAATATAATTTGCGCAATTGGCTCGAAAAGCCCGGCTTTTATCGCTCCTCCGAGGCGAAAAGCGGCATTTACCGCCAATGGCAAACAGGTTGGGTGGGCGGCGCGATGAACACGCTGCCGGGGCTGGCGGCAGGCAATGCGCTCACCCGGCAGCGCAGTCGGCAAACGCTGGAATTTATGTTTCAGGAGCTTCAGCATCCCTCCGGCTTTTTCTATGGCGTTTTTTGCGACGGCAAACGGTATGGCGATGATTTTAACAACCCGGAACATGCGGAAATTGTCATGAGCCGCAAAAATGCGGACGCACTCTATTTTTTGGCAAAACAGCTTCTCTGGCTGCGAAAATCCGGCGCGCAGGCGCCTTCCCACTGGGAAAACGGGCTGAGAAGGCTGGCCGACGCCTTTGTGGCGTTCGATCAGAAAAACGGCGGGCTGGGGCAGTTTATCGATATGGAGGCGCAGGCGCCCTTCATAGGCGGATCGGCTTCGGCGGGGATCGCTCCCGCGGGGCTTGTGCTTTGCGGGCAGTATTTTAACGATTCCAAATACATAAGCACCGCTGAAGCGATTGCGGAGCGCTATAATCGGGACTATGCGGCGAAAGGCTTTACAAACGGCGGGCCGGGTGAAATTCTCGCCTGCCCGGACAGCGAATCCGCGTTTGGCCTTTTGGAATCCTTTGTGGCCTTGCATGCGGAGACGAAAGAGGAAAAGTGGCTTCAGTATGCCGTGAACACCGCGTCCATCTGCGCAAGCTGGTGCGTTGCCTACGATTACGCCTATTCGAAAAACACGCAGTTTTACCGGCGCGGCGTTTCCACGACCGGCGCGGTTTGGGCAAGCGTGCAGAATAAGCACGCGGCTCCCGGCATCTGCACGCTTTCCGGGGCCTCCCTCTTCCGGCTGTACCGAGCGACCGGTGATATCAGATATTTGGAATTGTGCCGCGATATCTCCCATAATATCACGCAGTTCGTCAGCACGCCGGAAAACCCGATCTATGCAAGCTATGTGTGGCATAATGGCCGCGCGGGATTTGAAAAATGGATGCGCGCGAAAACGGCGCAATGCGTGCGTTTTCTATCTAAACGCCCCCTCACGAAGCGGATGGCGGCGGGATTGTACCGGACGATGTTTAACCCAATTGGGCGGATGAACGAGCGCGTCAATTTGTCCGACTGGGAGGGTAAAAACAATGTTGGGGAGGTTCCCCTCGGCTCCTGCTGGCCGGAGGTTTCCGTGATGCTGACCTATTTTGAACTCCCTGCGGTGTATGTTCGGAAAGATACCGGCTTCTGCTTTGCGCTGGATCATGTGGATTGCGGCATTGCGGCGGCGGGGGCCGAATGGGCGCTTACCCTTACCAACCCGACGGATTACGATGCGCAATACCGGCTGCTGGTAGAAGGCAGCGCGGACTGCGCTGCTCCGTTAGGGGATATGGCACTTTGCGCCTTCCAATCCATTTCGGTCGGCGCACACCAAAAAGTGACGCTTCAAATTGAGAGGGAGTGCTGATATGTTTGAAATCAGAGGGCGGAATTTTTACCTGGACGGGGCAAAATTCCACATCTATTCCGGTGCGATGCACTATTTCAGAATCCCCAGGGCGTATTGGGCGGACCGGCTGCTCAAACTGAAAGCCGCAGGGTTCAACACAGTGGAAACCTACGTTGCGTGGAACCTGCATCAGCCAACGGAGGATACCTTTGATTTTGAAGGGCAGAACGATCTGGTCGCGTTTCTTCAAACCGCGCAGGAGGCAGGGCTCTATGCGATCGTCCGCCCCGGCCCCTATATCTGCGCGGAGTGGGATTTCGGCGGTTTTCCCGCGTGGCTTTTGAAAGATGACGGCATACAGCTCCGCTGCTACAGCGAGCCGTATCTGAGCTATGTGAAAGCGTATTTCAACGTGCTGCTGCCAAAGCTCGCGCCATTGCAGGCAACGCACGGCGGCCCGATTTTGATGATGCAGGTCGAAAATGAATACGGCAGCTATGGGCGCGATCAAAAATATCTTGCCTTCCTGCGCGACCTGATGCGGGAAAACGGCATTGATGTGCCACTGTTTACCTCCGATGGGGAGAGCAAATATCACCTTTCCGGCGGCGGGCTTGCAGAGGAATTTAAAGTGGTGAATTTCGGCGGCTTCCCCAGCAATGGCTTTCGTGATTTGAAGGCGTTTCAGCCGGATAAGCCGCTGATGTGCGGCGAAATGTGGTGCGGCTGGTTCGATCATTTTCGGGAAAAACACCATCATTCCGCAGAAGCCTGGTCAAAGAAAACCTTTTCCAAAATTTTAAACCAGTTTTTTGAAGCGGATGCAAGCTTTAATTTCTACATGTTTCACGGCGGCACGAATTTTGGCTTTATGGCGGGGGCGAACGATGGCGGCTATTATCAGCCTACCACCACGAGCTACGATTATGACGCGCCGCTGAATGAATACGGGGATTATACGGCAAAGTATCATATCATGAGAGAGACCCTTTGTAAACGGCAGGGGATAGAGCCGCCGCCGCTCCCACCGCGGCCGAAAACACAGAAGATCGGCTCCGTTGCACTGACGCAGAGCGCGGGATTGTTCCCCAATATAGAACGGATTGCAACGCATCATACCGACCACATTCCGCACTATATGGAGCACTATGGGCAGAGCTACGGCATGATTTTATATCATACGGAAATTGAGGGAGATTACCCGGACACCTCCATCTCGGCGGATGATGTGCACGATATCGCCTATATCTATGTCAACCGCAAATTTGTCGGGAAATATGACCGCTCCAAGCCGCTCACCAAAAAACAGATTAAAAATGGGGTTCCGCCCACCGAGGGTTTCACCTTCCCCGTTCCGGCTTTCCAGGGGAAGGCGGAGATCGACATTTTTGTGGAGGGAATGGGCCGGATCAATTTTGCAAAACGGATTCATGATCGTAAAGGGCTCAGTATGGTGCGCATTGGTGAGCAGTATGTGTATGATTTCGACATTTACACCCTGCCGGTTGACCGGCTGGAAAGCCTGCATTTTGAGAGCGGCACAAACACAAAGTGCCCGGTGTATCTGAAGGGAACCTTCGAGACACAGTCTCGTGCGGATTGCTTTGTTAAGTTTGATGGTTTTACAAAAGGGTATATTTTTGTGAATGGCATCAATCTCGGCCGCTATTGGAATGTGGGGCCGCAGAGAACACTCTATCTGCCCGGCGTTTGGCTCAAGGATGAGAATGAAATGGTCGTTTTGGAACTGGAAGGCTACCGGGAGCCCTGTGTGGAAATCACAGACCGGCCGATATTCCGGTAATACCAAAAGCGCGGTGAAACGAATTATAATTTTTGAGCATAAAACGCAGTGTGAAAGCGGGCTTCGCCTATCAAAATTTTGTTGCGCCCAAACCGCACAAGCTTGCGGCCCGGCGCAAGAAAGGCATGGTCATCACGATGAAATATAAAATCAATCGGTCGAATTACCGCGATTTTCAAACAATTTCAGAGAATCGCTTGCCGCACCGCAGCTATTTCATCCCTTTTGGCAGTGAAGAGCGGATGCGGAGCGTATCTTATCTGGACGAACGCGCTCAGAGCGATAGGGTGCTTTTTCTATCTGGAGAGTGGGAGTTCGCCTATTTTCAATCGGCTGCGAAACTGCCGGACACGCTTGATACGGACCGCCAGCTTTTTGATCCCATCCATGTGCCCTCTACCTGGCAGAAAACAGGTTACGACAAAATCAACTACCTCAACTCCATGTATCCCTTCCGCTGTAATCCGCCGAAAACGCCGAAGAATTGCCCCGTTGGCGTTTACCGCAAAACGTTCCCGCTGGAAAATCGGGAAAACGATACCTATTTCATCACCTTTTTGGGCGTTGCCTCCTCCCTGGACGTATATCTTAACGGTAAATATGTCGGCTACGGCGAGGGCAGCCACAACAGCCGGGAATTCGATATCACGCCCTTTTTGCAAAATGGAGAAAATGAGCTGGTTGCGGTGGTTTACAAATGGTCCACAGGCACCTACCTCGAATGCCAGGATATGTTCCGGGAAAACGGAATTTTCCGGGATGTTTACATCACCTGCCAGCCGGAAAGCTATCTCTACGACTTTTGTTTTGAAAAACAAAAGGCAGGGGGCGGCTACCGCGCCAGGATTACCGCCGACATTCGGGGAGGCAAAACGGCGCGGCTGCAAGCAAAGCTGCTCTTCGGCGAAAAAACCATCGCGGAGCAAACGGTGTGGGCTGGGGAGCCGATTTGCTGGGAATCGCTCGCCGTGGAAGAATGGAGTGCAGAAAATCCAGTTTGTTATGATTTAATCCTGTCCGTTTCCGATGGCGGACGGGAGCTTCAGTGCGTCCGCCAGAAGGTGGGCTTTTGCACCATCGAGCTGGATGGCTGCCGCTATCTGTTCAATGGGCAGCCGGTAAAATTCAAGGGCGTGAACCACCATGATACGCACCCCGTGCGCGGCTATGCGATGACGGTGAAAGACCTGTTAAGGGATATCGAGCTGATGAAGGCGTATCACGTGAACTGCGTGCGTACCTCACACTACCCGCCCGACCCGCTGATGCTCACGATGTGTGATGTTTACGGGCTTTATGTGGTGGATGAGGCGGATTTGGAGACGCACGGCTGCTTTGTGAAAAATATGGATCTGATCAGCGACGACCCCAAATGGGAAGCGCATTATCTGGATCGGATCCAGGCGCTCTATGAGCGGGATAAAAACCATCCGTCCATCGTGATGTGGTCGATGGGCAACGAGGCGGGCGGTATCCGCAATTTTGACGCCTGCTATGAATACCTGAAAACAAAAACGGAGATCCCGGTTCACTATGAGCCCGCGTGCCGCAGCGAGCGGGTCCGCTATGATATTTTGGCCTATTTCTATACCCCGCCGGAAGAAATGCGGGCGCTGAGCCGGGGAGAGTGGACGCATGAGAAGGATTATGACGCCCCCTTCTTCCTCTGCGAATACGCGCACAGTATGGGGGTAGGCCCCGGCGGGCTGGAGGAATACTGGGAGGTGATCTACAGCGACGAGCGCTTCCTCGGCGGATGTATTTGGGAATGGGCGGATCACGCGCATTATGATGCGCAGGCGAAATACAAATACACCTATGGCGGCGATCACAAAGACCGGCTCAACAGCGGTAATTTCTGTTGCGACGGCCTGTTTTACCCCGACCGGACGCCGTCGCCAAGCGCCTTGTGCATGAAAAATGTGTATCGCCCTCTGCGTGCTTCCCTGAAAAATGGTGAACTCTGGGTGCGCAATACAAATTATTTCCGCTCCAGCGCGGGGGTCGGGATTGCCTGCTCGCTCCTGCGAAACGGCGTGCTGGAAAACCGCCGTGTTTTTGACCTGGAGATTGCGCCGCAGGCCAGCGTGTGGCTGCCGTATGACTTTTACATAACAGATCATGACGATGCATTTTTGATTTTGCAATACATCGAGCGGGCAAGCGGCAGGGAGATTGCGAAGGAGCAAATCATATTGCAGGAGCGTTTCCCGACCGCCGCTGCCCATCGGGTGGATTTGCCGTGGCGCGAAGAGGATTCCCAAATTGCGTTGGCGCGGGAGCGGGCGGAATTCCGCTTTGACCAACACGGCAATCTGGCCGCGCTCAAGGATCGAAATGGACGCGCGGTATTGCCGGAAAACAGCACGGGTTTTGCGCTGCAGCTCTGGCAGGCGGTGATTGATAATCATGTGTATGCCGCAGCGCCCGCCCGCAAGCTGGGCCTCAATCGGCTCCGCGGTGGGAAGCGGAAGCGCCGGTTTGACCGCTTTCAAAATACCGTTACCACAAGCTTTGCCTTGAAGGCGCGCGGGAAGCCCCGCTTTGCCGTGGAAATTTTGCAAAAGGCGGTTTCTGAAACGGCGGTACAGGTCACACTGCGTTTGACGAGCAGGATCAAACAGCCGGTTGACCTTTTGCAGATCGGCTTGACACTGACTCTGAACGGGCGATACCAAAACGTTCGTTATTACGGCATGGGGGAAACGGAGAGCTATTCCGATTTTTCGGCGCAGGATGTAATGGGCGTTTACCGCACGACCGTTCCGGATATGTTTGTGCCCTATATCAAGCCGCAGGAATCCGGCAACCGCAGCGGCGTGCGCTGGGCGGAAATTACGGACGATGCGGGCGGTGGCCTCCGCCTCACAGCGCTTGAGCAGCCGCTTCATTTCAAGGCGGTGGATGTGAGTGAAGAAAACTTGCGCAAGGCCCGGCATAGGGAGGATGTGGAGCGGCTGGATCAAACCGTACTTCATATCAACGGCTTTATGCGAGGCATCGGCAGCCAAAGCTGCGGGCCGGATACGGCGGAGCCGTTCAAAAAGCTGCTGCACTTTGGAGAAACCGCTGCTTACAGTTTCCTGCTGGAGCTTTTATAAGAAGGGGGATATCAAATGAGCCACTGGGTTTTGGATGGAAAAGATCAAAAAAATCATCAGGCATGTTGTTCCATGAGTAAGGGGAAGCTCACGCTTGCCAACGGCCTTGTCCGCCGAGAAATCTTGACGGACGGTTGCCGGACGGTTTCCTTTTGCAATCTGCAAAGGGAGGAGGAGCTGGTGGATGCGCCGCATTCAGATTTTTGGGTATCGGTGAATGGGAAGAAATATAGCGGGGAGGACGGCTTCGAATTCGCGGAGTTCAAAGCCGTGCCCTGCCTGGAGCGCGTACCGTTCCAGAAAACGGCAACCATGACCGTTGAAGGGCCTTATCCACCGCCCGGCAAGGCGGTTGAGGTGCGTTACCTCCACCGGGCGTTGCAATTGCAGCTGACTGTGCGGTATGAGCTCTATGACGGCATGCCCGTTCTGATGAAGCAGGTGTCCGTCAAAAACGTCGGGCGGGAAAGCGTCACTGTGGATACGATCGCCGCCGACGTTTTGCAAATCACCCAGCACCGCGATATGCTGTTTGTGGATAGCGATTACGATTCCACCACGGATTTTCTGGGCCTGGAGCTTTCAAAGTATGCGAAGAACTATGCGCGCTATCAGTATGACATGCTGGAGGTTGCGCCCGCTTACCGGATGAATGTAAAGCTGGAAAAAGGCGAAGAGGTTCATTCCATCACCGCGTATGAGTTATTGTTCGGCACGGATTATTATGAGCACAGGCTGATTGAAGTCAAAGGGATGTATCGCCGGATTGCCCCGTGGTGCACGGATAATGTGCTGTTTTTTCACCTGATTTCCAACTCTACAGCTGCTATCCGAAAAGCGGTGGATCAGTGTGCCGAGGTGGGGCTGGAAATGGTCATTCAATCCTTTGGCTCCGGCGTTAATATGGAGAGCGGGAACGAGCGGTATTTGAACCGAATCCGTGCGGCCTATGATTACGGGCATCAAAAGGGGATCCGCATGGGGGCCTATACGCTCGCCTATGTGAAAAACTACCGGCCCGTCCGGGGGGATGAGGCGCTCAACCATGACGGGAGCCATATCTGCCGCTGTTTGGCCACGGATTGGTCGCGGCAGTATATCCAAAACGTGACCCGCTTCATCGATCAGACGGGCGCGGATGCGGTGGAGATTGACGGCCCCTATGGCATGATGCTTTGCTCCGGCGGAAAAACGCACTGTCATGAAGATTTTACGGATTCGCAGTATCACCAGTGGAAAGAGGCGGTTGTGGATTGGTATCAGGCTCTGAAAGCGCGGGGCGTTTACATCAATGCGCCGGACTGGCATTTTTTAAACGGCAGCAACCGCTCCGGCGTGGGTTATGAGGAGATCGCTTTCTCCGAACGGCGGGAGGAGCAGTTGATTACCTCACGGATTTATTACTATAAGGGCACGTTCTCAAAGAACCCCTCGCAGGGCTGGGGATTTCTGCCGCTGAATGTCTACCATGGCGGCGGGAAGGACGCGATGTTCTTCCCGACCGAACAGAACCGCTTCGCCTTCGACTGGGCACTGGCGCAGATCACCGCCAGCGGCGTATGGCCCACCATCCGTGGGAAAAAAGTGTATGATTCCGAAACGGGCAAACAGATTATGGCCAAATGGATTTCTGTTTTCAAAAAATATCGCCGCGTGCTCAACGGCATCACCGTGCATTTCCTGCCGCCGCGCATCGACACCGGCAACCCCGAGCGCACGACCTGTATCGACGCAATCATGAACCAACTTCCCTATGGCGATGTGCGCGGCTTTGTGATGTTTTTTAACCAGACGGACGAAGCGCGGACGGAGGACATCACGCTGCCCCTATATTACACGGGGCTCACCGGCCTTGCACAACCGCCCGCGCCCTTTGCGCAGACGAAAAACTGCGACGTTTCCTATCCGGTCTACGGCGAAGAGATCGCCCCGCTGGTCATCCGGGCGAGGAATGGTCAATCGCGCACGTATACCACTGACGAGAAGGTGGCGGATAAGGCCATCCCACCTCTACCCCCGGCAGCGCCTACAGGCAGGCAAATTGTGATTTCGGAGATGGACGAAAATCCTCAGCTGTTTGAAATTGATTCCAACGGCAACGCGGCGATGCGGATCACCCTGCCCGCTATGTCTTACCGGTGGTATGTGCTGCGGCCATATGAGAACGGGGAGGAGAAAAGATGAAGCAAAGTGTTCGCGTTGCCCTGATTGGGCTCGGCCAGCGCGGCATCCAGCTGTTGGAGCCGATGCTGCGCATGGAGGATGTGATCGTCACCGGCGTGTGCGACGTGTATGCGGATCGAACCGCTCACGCGGCTGATTTAACGGAGCAGGCCGGCCACGCCAGGCCGTTTGAAGCCCAAACGTATCAGGAGATTTTATCATTGGGAAACCTGGATGCGGTTGTGATTGCCACCTCCTGGCAATGCCACATCGAAATTGCAATGGAAGCGATGCGCAAAGGCATTTTTACCGCGATGGAGGTGGGCGGAACCTATCAGTTACAGGAGTGCTTTGATCTGGTGGCCGCCTATGAGCAAACGGGCACGCCCTTTTTCTTCCTCGAAAACTGCTGCTACGGCAGGCGGGAGTTGATGTGCCTGAACATGGCGCGGCAGGGCGTGTTTGGCGAGCTTGTCCACTGCGATGGCGCTTACCGTCACGATTTGCGCAAGGAGGTTGCCTTTGGCCGGGAAAACCGGCATTATCGCCTGCCGCACTATATCAATCACAACTGTGAAAATTACCCGACGCACGATCTTGGCCCTATTGCTAAAATTTTGGGCATCAATCGCGGCAACCGCATGGTACGTCTCGTATCCGTAGCGAGCAAGGCGCGGGGCATGCATACCTATCTGTTGGAGAATAAAGCGGATGACGAGGCGCTCTGCAACACGGCCTTTCAGCAGGGCGATATTGTGACGACCGTGATTACCTGCGAAAACGGGGAGACAATCACGCTAACGCTCGATACGACCCTCCCGCGCGTTTACAGCCGCAGCTTCACCGTGCGTGGCACGAAGGGCATGTATCAGGAGGAGGGGGACTACGTTTTTCTTGAGCAGGAGATGCGTGCGCAGCTTGAGCAGTTGGAGGCAAATCCAGCGCTTTTGTGGAAAAACGCGGACCGGTATGCACAGCAGTATGACAGCGAGCTGTGGCAGCATCCTTCCAAAGGCATGCGGGAGAGCGGCCACGGCGGCATGGATTACCTGGTGCTGCGCGCGATGCTCCACGCGGCAAAGGGGGAGACGGCCCCCGCAATCGACGTGTATGACGCCGCATCCTGGATGTGCATCACAGCGTTGTCAGAGCAGTCCGTGGCAAACGGCGGCGCGCCTGTGGAGATCCCGGATTTTACAAACGGAAGCTATCCGCACAGGCCGCGTACGGCTACCGGGAAATACGCGCTGTAAAGTTGTAAAGCCTTAAGGAGGAAAGGATTCGATCATGACGCTGACAATGGATAACGGTATGTTTTTATTGGATGGAAAGCCGTTCCAGATTTATTCCGGGGCGATCCATTATTTCAGAGTGCTGCCGGAATATTGGCGCGACCGCCTGTTAAAGCTGAAGGCCGCAGGCTTCAACACAGTAGAAACCTACGTCTGCTGGAATCTGCATGAGCCGAAAAAAGGAGAATATGATTTTTCCGACCGGCTGGATCTCGTGCGTTTTATAGAAACGGCGAAGGAACTGGGGCTTTTTGTGATCCTTCGCCCCGGCCCGTATATCTGTGCCGAGTGGGATTTTGGCGGCCTGCCCGCGTGGTTGTTAAGGGATCGGAATCTTCGCCTGCGCTGTGGAGACCCAAGTTTTTTACAGCATGTGTCCGATTTTTATGCCAAGCTGCTGCACCTCATCACGCCTTTGCAGATCACCCATGGGGGGAACATCATCGCCATGCAGGTGGAGAATGAATACGGCAGCTACGGCAACGATACGGGGTACCTGGAACGCATTCGGAGTATTTTAACGGAAAACGGCGTGGATGTGTTGCTCTTTACGGCGGACGGCACGCAGAAAAGCATGATTCACGGCGGCGGCCTGCCCGGCGTTTACAAAACGCTGAATTTCGGCAGCCGTGCCGAAAAGGCGTTTCACGCGCTGGATGGCATTCAGGAGCATATGCCTAAAATGTGCATGGAATTTTGGTGTGGCTGGTTTGACCATTGGGGCGGTAAGCACCACACCCGCAGATATCGGGGCGTGCTGCAGGAGATGGAGCATTTTTTTGCACAGGATGCGGGTTTTAACTTTTATATGTTCCACGGCGGCACGAATTTTGGCTTTACCGCTGGGGCCAACCACTACCTGCGCTACAGCCCTACCATTACAAGCTATGATTATTGCGCGCCGCTCAATGAATACGGTGGCTATACGCCCCAATATCATGCGGTGCGTAAGCTGCTCTGCGAAAAGCAGGGGATCCCCTTGGGCGAGCTGCCGCCGGAACCGAAGCTGCAAAACATCGGGCGAGTGGCCTTGTCAGAGCGGACGGGGCTGTTTGAAAACATGGATTTAATTGGGGAACAGCACCGTTCGCCACTGCCGGAGAGCATGGAGTATTACGGCCAGAATTTTGGCCTGATTTATTATAAAACCATTGTCCATGGCGCCTACGGCATGGCCTCGCTGATGCTCAAGGAGCTGCACGATCGGGCCTATGTGTATATCGACGGCAAATTGAAAAAAACCTTCGATGTGACAAAACCGGAAGGCTTCATCAAGAAGATCATGAAAAAGGATGGTATGCTGCTCAACCTGGACCGTCCGCAAACGGAGATCGGCGTGCTGGTGGAGGCGATGGGCCGCGTCAATTATGGCGATCATCTGACGGACCGCAAAGGCATCAGCGGCGTAAGCCTCAATTTGCAGGCGCTGATGGATTTTGAGGTGACCACCCTGCCGCTGGACAACGTGGAAAAGCTGGATTTCAGCCGGAGCGCTGAGCAATACCCAATGTTCCTGAAAGGGTGCTTCCGGGCGAATTCAAAAGCGGATTGTTTTGTTCGTCTGGATGGGTTCCGCAAGGGCGTGGTGTTTGTCAACGGTTTCAATTTGGGCCGCTATTGGAAGAAAGGGCCGCAGAAGACACTGTATCTGCCGGGCGCTTTGCTGAAAGAAGAGAATGAAATCATTGTGCTGGAGTTGGAAGCCTGCAAAACGCCCGCCGTTCTGATTACCGACCGGCACGATCTGGGGTAATCTGCGCTTTTGAACAGATGGCAAGCATAATAGCAAGAAAGCCATCGTCCGGGGAGGAGTATCGTCACCATGAAAAAAATCAAGAAATATGTATGCTTCGCACTGGCAGCCTTGCTCTCCGTTTCCCTCTCCGCCTGCGGCGGCCAGGCGGAAATGGATGAAATGCAGCCCGCGCCCTCCAACCTCAGCGTGCCGAAACAACGGGCGCGCGAGCAGAAAACGGGCGACATTTTCGTTTCGCCAACGGGGGATGACGCGAACGACGGCAGCGCACAGGCGCCTGTCCGCACGCCACAAAGGGCGCTGGCGCTGGCGCGGAAGCTTGCAAAGCAGGAAAAAGTGATCTCTCTGGCGGGAGGAAATTATCCCATCTCCGCTCTCACATTGACGGCGGAGGACAGCGGCGTCACTTTTTTTGCGGAAAAAACGGCGGTGTTCAACGGCGGCGTTTCCTTAAATCCTGCTGATTTTCAGCCGTACCGCGATCAAATTCAGGTGCTGGATTTGCAAAAATACGGCATAACAGCGGATCAGATCGGTTCGGTCAAGGCTTTCGGCCAATATCACACCGCCGAAAAATATGGCGAGGCGGGCAGCCTTTACTGCGAGCTGTTTTGTGATGGCAAACGCATGACGCTGGCGCGCTATCCCAACGAAGGCGAGCAGCTCAAAACCGGAAAGATTCTGGATAACGGCGACTCCAAAGAGGTTTATACAAAATCCGGCACGCGGACGAACGCGGATTGGGAAACCATGAAAAATCCACGGGGCGGCACATTTCAGGTGGAGCGCACGCTGACACAGCGGATGAAAACGTGGAAGAAGCCTTCTGACGCTTGGCTGTTTGGCTATTTTCAGTATGACTGGGCGGATTCCACCACTCCGCTCGCCACGTTTGAAGAGGAGAGCGTCACCACCAAATATGCGAGCGTGTACGGATTTAAAGAAGGCATGCCCTACTATTTTTTCAACGTATTTGAAGAATTGGATGCGGAAAATGAGTGGTATCTCGACCGGGAGAACCTGATGCTCTATTGGATTCCGCCGGAAGGGTATGCGGGGCAGCCAATTCAGCTCACGCTGGAAACGCGCGATCTCGTCACAATCGACGGGGCGGAAAACGTGACGTTTGATGGAATCACCTTTACGGGCACCCGGGCAAACGCCATTCACGGTGCGGGAGATGGAATCACCGTGAAAAATTGCACGATTCAAAACGTGGGGGAAAGCGCGATTGTGCTGGAAGGAACCCACATCACAGTGGAGAATAACACCATCACGGCCACGGGGAAAGCTGGCGTCGTGCTCACCGGCGGAGACCGTGCAGCCCTCTCTTCTTCCCACAATATCGTAACAAACAACCTGATTTATGATTGGTCACAGATCTATCAAACCTATCAGGCGGCCGTCAGCCTGAATGGGGTAGGCGCTGTTTGCAGCCACAACGAGATTTATCAGTCTCCGCATGAAGCAATCACTTACACGGGCAACAATCATGTGATCGAATACAATGTGATCCATGATGTGGTGCGAAAATCCTCCGATGCGGGCGCGATTTATGCGGGGCGCAGCTGGAGCGCCTATGGCAATGTGATCCGGTATAATTGCATCTATAACCTCGGCTCCGACGGCTTTACGCCAAACGGGATCTATTTTGACGATGCGCTGTCCGGCCAGGCCGCATATGGAAACCTGTTGATTAATATCCCCGGCCGCGGGTTTTTGCTGGGAGGCGGGCGCGATCTGAAGGTGGAGAACAATTTGATCGTCAACGCGGCGATTCCGATTGAATACGACGACCGGGCGATCGCCGGGATTGAGGACGGCGGCTGGTTTTCTCACGCCAATACGCCGGGCGAGGGGCTGTGGGCAACGTTAAAAGAGGTCGATATCCATTCGGACGTGTGGAAAAACGCCTACCCATCGCTTTCCAAGCTGACGGATGATTTTAGCAACCGCTCGGAGGCCTCCTTTGCCGCAAATCCCGCCGGGAGCTCTGTGCGGAATAATGTGATGGTAAACCGGAAGAAAAAAGAAGGCGAATTCGCAAAGCGAGCTAAGCAATACAGCGAGGTTTCTAATTTTGCCTATCGTTTTCAAGATCACCTTTTTGAACAGCAAGATACCTATCTGCTGCAAAGCCCGCCGGATGGCTTTGTGCAGATTCCGATGGAACAGATTGGGAGAACCGATACCCTCGCGCTTTCTTAACAGCAAAAGCATCGCAGGCAGCCAGATCAAATTGACGGGCCGCCTGCGATGCTTTTGGTTTGGATTTTACAAACCGGATTGTTCTGGAGAAATCCATCCTCAGCGAGCAAACGATACACGCACAAATCGAACCGGCCGATCCGGAATGTTTCAAGCTTTCCGCGCCCTACCACCCCACCGGCGATCAGCCCGAGGCCATCGCTAAGCTGGTGGAGGGGCTCAAACGGGGCGATCAGGAGCAGACGCTGCTGGGCGTGACCGGCTCCGGCAAGACCTTTACCATGGCGAACATCATTGCCCAGGTGCAGCGGCCCACGCTGATTCTTGCGCACAACAAAACCCTCGCTGCCCAGCTTTGCAGTGAGTTTCGTGAGTTTTTCCCCAATAGCGCAGTGGAATATTTCGTCAGCTACTACACGAGCCCCGTAGATCGGGGCTTTTTTAATGCTGTTTAGTGTTGTTTTGTATGTCTTTTATGGACTAAATAACACCAAAAAGACTAGGTAATACTTATGCTACACCTATTCTGTGCCTTTCACGATCCCAATGCTGAACTTGTTTTAGAACGCACTCCCCATGGCATTATTTTTAAATGTCCGATGTATACTCCTGAACACCCCTGCGCAACAGACATAAGCCAGTTCGAATTTGAGGAAATATTAAGGCATTATTCTGACCAGATCGTAAGAGCTGAGCTGGATGGAGAGGTAATTGACCTAACCCACTCCAGATGGACTACCAGATCGAAAGTGGTCTGTACCGTATGCGGCCACAAAAAAGACAGGGTAGAAATTATGATTGCTTGTAGCCGGAGAATTCATAAGTAAATGATATAAATAAATCAATTATGGATTCTTTCTATCAAAAATATAAAAATCTGTTTTATTGATTGAATAAAAATTCGAGGGTGTGTTTGTGTGTTTTTACAAAACAAGCATTCAACACAATTTCTTACAAAATCAAGTGCAACATTTCGTCATTTTTTTCGTTATATAGAGTGAGGGGATTCTCTCAAATATCAAAATTGAGGAGACGAAAAAATGAAAAAAGCACTGCGGTTTATTTCAATGGCGCTGGCAATTTTATTAATTGCCGAAATTCTGCCCGCACAGGCCATTGCGGATGGCTTTCAGCAGCAAACACGGGCACAGGCAGAGCAAGTGCAGCAACCCGGCAATTCGGAGCAAGCGGGGATCCTGTTTGAAGATGTAGAACAGCGAAGCGCGTTTGCCAAAATCTTCAAGAGAACGGATGGGACATATACCGCCCTTCTTTCAGCAGATCCCATCCATTTTTTAGAGGATGGAGAATGGAAAGAAATCGACAATACGCTGGAGGAAAAAACAGCGGGCGGAGAAACCGTTGTAGAAAATAAAGAGAACTATTTTCAGGCAAAGTTTCCGGAATCTCTTTCGGACAATCAGCAGGTTCAAATTTCCAATCAAGGGTACACGCTTTCTTTTTCGATGCTAACGCCAATGAAGAAATCAGCTCGGGCGCAGATTCAAGCAGAAAATAAAGCAGATAAGGCGCTCTTAGAAAATGCATCTCAGGCGCAGAAGCGGGCAAATCTCGCCAAGAGACAATCCACCGTGACCTATGAGAATGCGCAAGCTGATGTGGATATTGAATATTCCGTGCTGCCTCAATCTGTGAAAGAAAACATTATTCTGAACAAAAAGCCATCCAAAGGGGTAATTTACCAATATATTATTCACGCGCCGAAATTGCGTGCCAGTCTCGCCAAGGATAAAAGCGTTGCATTCACCGACGAAAATGAAAATTCTGTTTTTACGCTTCCGGCACCCTATATGTATGATGCAAACGGCATGCGTTCTGATGCGATCCAGGTGACTTTGGCCAACCGGGAGGGTGGTTATCTGCTCACCTATTCTCCCTCTACAGAATGGCTGCGCGCAAATGAGAGGGTTTATCCAGTCGTCTTGGATCCTGTCGTTGAGGCTGAAACTTCACTGGTAGCTTCTGAGGGAGAGGAAACTGAAACACCGGATGAAGATACCTATACAATCTCATCCGCGCCAACGGGGAATTACCAGTATGATACTGAATTAAAGATTAAGGGCGGCGGCACGATCGCGCGTGCATTCTTGTTTCCGCAAAGCCAACATGCTTTCAGCAGTGGGATTAGTTCTGCCCGGCTAAACTTATATGGAAAGAATTTGGGGAGCAGTGCGGCGAAACTTGCGGTGTATGGAACCACGCAGTCATGGGATCCGGCAGCGGTCACCCACAACGCACAGCCTTCTTATTATTCGGCTCCAATCGATTATGTAACGGTTAACGCATCAGATGCGTTGCAGCAGATCGTTCTTGATGTTACCAAATATTTTGCGCCAAGCGGCTCCGGCATTGCCTATTATGGCCTGCTTCTGAAGGCGCTGGATGAGTCGGTTAACACAGATTTAAGCATACTGTCTTCCAATCATCAGGAGAACAGCAATTATCGTCCAACCGTCGAAATTGATTATGCCGGGAATCAGGGCATTGACGACCGGTATGACTACCATACGCAGTCGGTCGGCAGGGCCGGTACAATGTATGTCAACGATTTTTCCAGCAATATCTGCATTGAACGGGAAGATATCGGTTTGGGCGGAAATGTGATGCCGGTACAGATCAAAGACTACTGCAATTTTATAAGTATCGTTCCGATCCAGCTTCTCCTGGGTTCCTCCTGGAATATGAATTATAATCAGAGCATTCATTATGTGAGCGACAGTGCAGACGGAAAGCCGCGGATTTCCTATAAAAATGGCCAAGGCAGGCAAATCAGCTATATTGCCTCCACAGAGGAAAACGAAGCGCATACCAAGGTGAAATGGATCGAAGAAACCACAAATTATGTTGGGGATACGGGCACGGTTCTCTGGATGCCGAAATCTGTTACCTCTAATTATGGTGCGCATTATGCGGAAATGGAGATCGCGGATACAGAAAACCACATATTGCACTTCAATACCAATGGCTATATGGTCAAAATGGCCGATGCAAGTCTCCCATCCAACTACATATCGATCGTATATAACGGGGGCTATATTGAAAAATTGATTGATGGTGTGGGCCGGGAATACCGCTTTGCCTATACGGATGCAACCAGTATTTTGACAAACAAGCAATTGAAATCCATCCAGTGCTTTGATGCGGACGGCAATGCGATCACCGTGCAGGATGGCGCAGGCAATAGCGTACCCTATCAGATTACCTACCAAAACAACAGTAATTTATTTGGTTCCGTACTCAAGAGCGTGACCTATCCGGATGGTAAAACGGTAAAATACGATTATGGATTCGGCATGACGCTCACCGATATCGATAATAACCAGATGGAAGCGCAGTTCGATAACCAGGGCAAGCTGCGCATTATTGAGCGGGCATATCAGTCCGACGGGAGCTATGCGGATGGCGCATGGCTGGATATGACCTATGACGGCATGTTCCAGCGCCGTTTTACGGACAGCCTCGGCAATGTGGAAATCAAGCAGTTCGATGAATATGGCCGGACGGTCTGCTCCATGGATGGCGAAACAGGCGATTATGTATATGCCACCTACAAGACGGAAGAAATAGAAGGCAAAAAGCACAATATCCTTTCTAACGTATCCGAGACGCAGCCGACCAGTATGAACTATATCAAAAATAACAGCTTTGAAGTGAACGCCTATAACTGGTCAGTCTACTCTAACGACAATACGCATGTCCGTTTCCGCAGTGGGCTTTATGCTCAGGCGGGCGCTTATTGCTACCGCGTTGCGCGGGATACGACAGGCACCGTGTGCTTATATCAGGATTATCCGAATATTCAGGCGGGTGAAACCTATACCCTTTCCGCTTGGGTGAATCTCCCGCAGGCCATCACGGGAGACGGCGCGCGCGTTTGCCTACAGGCATGGAACGGCAGCACCTGGCTCAAGGAAACCTCCAGTGCCAAGGTGAAAGATACAAAAGGGAAATGGGTGCGGCTGGAGACGACACTGACGGTTCCCGTAAACGCAACAAAGCTGCGCTGCCACGTCCGCATGGATAATTCCGCCGGCGCGATTTATGCAGATGCGTATCAGCTCGAAAAAACGGATAAAGCCGCTGCTTATAACTATGTGGAAAATCCGGACTTTACCTTTGGGGCAGAATCCTGGCAGGTCATCCCCACAGGCGCGGTGGCTGCTGACACAAATAACAACCAGCGTGCAAGCACACTCGATAACAGCGTTTATCGCCATACCGGTTCCATTACCACGCAGCCCTGCCTGATCCAGCGCGTTTTCATTAACGGCAAGGCTGGCGATACGTTCCGATTTGGCGCATGGGCAAAGGTAACGGACGGCCTGCCGCTGGCTTCGGGCAGAAGCTGTGCGTTCCGCGTACAGACGGATGACGGCGAAGGGAACGATATTGAAACACTTGGCCGGATCGATTACAATACGAATACGCAAAATTGGCAGTATATGCAGAAGTCATTTACGCTGGATCAGGATACCGCCTTTGTGGATCTCTATCTCTCCTATGACCGTCAGATGGGCTCCGTGATGTATGATGGCGTCCAACTTTATAAAGAGGAAGCGCAGGCCGAATCCTCCGACAGCGGCTCTGGCACAGAGGAGGCGCACTGCACCTGCGAGGGCTGCGAGGAGGCGGATTGCTCCTGCCGCTGCGCGAGCAAGGATGCTTGCACCTGCGTACAGTGCAAGCGCGGCACAAAAGAGACAAAAGATGCGAAGGGCAATGTGACTGTTTCCACACAGACGGATGGCACGAAAAGCATGGAAACCCGCAATACCTACACCGCCTCCGGCAACTATTTGGCCAGCACGACGAATTCCGCAGGCGATACGGTATCCTATGGCTATAACGAGAAGAACGGCCAGCTCGACAGCCAGACGGACGGCAACGGCAATACCGTGCAATATTCCTACAACGCTATGCAGGCGCTGACCAAGGTGTCGCAGCAGGTCGGTTCCAAAACCATGTCCACCGCCTATGGGTATACCAACGACAGGCTTTCGAGCGTGACGCACAATGGATTTTCCTACAATTTTACCTACGATAGCTGGGGCAATCAGACCGGCGTAAAGGTTGGCAGCCAAAGCCTCGTCACCTATTCCTACGGCACAGGCACAAACCATAACAAGCTCAACAGCATCACCTATGGCAACGGCCAGGCCATCACCTATCAATACGACGCCAAGCAGAATATCACCGGCATCAAGTATAGCGGGGATAGCGCCTGGCGCTTCACCTACACCTATGACCGGCAGGGCAACGTAAAAACGGCCACCGACAATATTGCCGGGACAAAGGCGACGCTGGACGGCGACCGCATGGAGGTGCGCAAGCTCTCCGATAACAGCCTTGTCTACTCCAGCGTTACAGCAGAGGACGGAAGCGTAACGGAAACCGCCTTTGGCAAGACCTATACCAGAAAAACAAACGGCGACAGCTATACGCAGACCAGCGGCCAGACTGTGAAATCCGGCACGATCACAAGCCCTGGAACCGCCACTGCCCTCTCGGAAAAGACGGATTATTTCGGCCGCACGCTGGAAAAGAGCGTGCTTGCGAAAAACGGCACGGCGGTGACAGGCGGCGTCAGCACGAGCTATGAATACAAGTCCGCCTCCGCCGCGCAAACGAGCGACCGCGTGAATATCCTGCGCAACGCGATCAAAACCGGCGCGAACACGTCTGCAACCAAGGATTTTTCCTACACCTATGATGGCAACGGCAATCTCAAAACTGTGCAGCAGGTCAATAACGACGGCGGCTCCACACTGCTGTATACCTATCACTATGATGCGGCGAACCAGCTTACGCGCGTGGATGATAAGGTGCAGGATCTAACGGTGGTGTATGCATATAACGAAGGCGGCAACCTCGTCAGCCGGACAAATTACAAATACACAACGGGAACGCCGCTGCTCTTAAAGCGGACGTGGCTGTATTCGTATGACAGCACGTGGAAGGATCAGCTTGCGTATTACGACGCAAAGCGAATTCAGTATGATACTGTTGGCAACCCGACGAGCTACAATGGCTGGGCATTCTCATGGGAAGCCGGGCGGCAGCTCGCCTCAATGAGCAAGAGCGGAACGGACGTTGCTTACCAGTACAACGCGGACGGCCTGCGCACGAAAAAGACGGTCACGCAAAGCGGCGCGTCAACCGTGTATGAATACCTCTGGAACGAATCGAAGCTTGTCGGGCAGAAGGTTGGAAACGATGCGGTCAGAATTCTCTACGATGCAAACGACGAGCCAGTAGGCTTCACGGTCAATGACAGCGCAAGCTATTTCTATGTGAAAAATTTGCAGGGCGACGTGCTCGCCATCGTTGACAAAACGGGAGCGGAGAAGGTATCCTATGTGTACGACGCATACGGCCAGATCGTGTCCATGACGGGCGACGCAACGCTTCAGAAGCTGAACCCCTGCACGTACCGCGGGTATTATTACGATGCGGAGACGGGGCTGTATTATCTCCAGTCGCGGTATTACAACCCGGAGTGGGGCAGGTTTATCAATGCGGATATTATTGAAATTTTGCATTTGTCAAAAGAAGAGCCCGTAAACGCAAATCTTTTCTCCTACTGTAATAGCAATCCAGTACTTCTGAGCGATCATGAGGGGCATTTTGCATTATCAGGATTAGTAGGCACATTAGCTTTTATCGCACTAATTTATGTAGTAGCATACGCCACATTTGCGGCCGGAGTAGCAGCTACATCTGTATTAACTAGGGCTCCTAGAATTAGTATGCCAAGAACATCAACTCCTTCCGTTACTATACTACGTTTATTAGTATCTTTTGCGACTATTACGTATGTTACGGCAAAAACTAAAGTAAAACGAAAAATAAGAGAATTTAACTACCAGTATTTTGAGGCCGAATTAATCAACCGTAAAGTAATTATCGGAAAAGGAATAAGTTTCTCACAGGCTAAGCGAAGAGTAGATTCGGAACGAAATGTAATGTGTATTAAAAAAAGTGCTGCATTTGCTCTTGCAAAACAGTACCGTAAAAGTGTTGGCCCGGAAAGAAGTGGAGGAGAGGGGTTTTTCTGGCATTATCATAAAAACAGAGGTTCTAAGGCTCATATCTGGTACGTTATATAGAATGGAGGAGATAAATTGAAAGAGATAGTTGGTTCCTTTTCAGGAAATAATTATAAGACTTTTATTCAATATGCTTTCCAAAAATCAAAAGCATTCATGTTTGTAGTGTGTAAATATGATGGCAACTCAAGCTTCAATCAAAAAGTAAAACCTTTAGTTAGAAATCTATCCCCTTATGAAATCAAAAAGAGAAAAGACAAAAGATGGCCTGGCGTTATAACTCAAGATAAGAGAACGTATATACTGCATTTTTATAAATGTTGCTCCGAAACAGAAGATATTCTGCTTGCTTCAGCAAATGATTTATATGATTGGAATTACCCATGCTTTCCCGAAGACTTGAGCTTTTACAGAGCAAACGGCCTTTGTTGGTTTTATTCTATTACACATGAGCAGTGTGCCTTTCTAGAGAGCGAGGAGCCTGATGATATTAGGTTTATGAAAAAAAATCTAGGACTAGAGATACGAGATATTGATTCTCTATCCTTGGAGGATGAATTAGCACAGCCTTTTATTGAAAGGCTGTAGTGTCTATGTCCTTAGATCAATGCATTTATAATCGAGGCGCTTCTCATGGTAATTTAGCAATGGGAAGCGCTAGTTTTATGCATTAGACTTTAGAAGAAATACGCAGAAAGATGTGCTGTCTATCGTTGACAAAATGGGAGCGGAGAAGGTATCCTATGTGTACGACGCATACGGCCAGATCGTCTCTGTGTCCGGCGACGCAACGCTCCAGAAGCTGAACCCCTGCACATACCGTGGGTATTACTACGACGCGGAAACGGGGCTGTATTATCTTCAGTCGCGGTATTACAACCCGGAGTGGGGCAGGTTTATCAATGCGGATAAAACAGAAGTTCTTAATATTACAAACAATGTAAAACAAGCGAATTTATATATATATGCGGAAAATAATCCAATTAATTATATTGATAGCTCGGGTGATTTTGGCACTCCTCTTCAATGGGCGATGGCGGTTATTGGGGGAATAGCTGGTTGGTTTTTTGGAGATTATGTTGCAAAGTGGTTTGGCTATCGTTCGGGTTGGAAATATTGGACAATACGTAGTGGGGTTGCTGTAGGCGGAGCTGTGATTTTTTGGTTTGCAGGTACGGCGCTTCTAAAAGTTGCTACGAGGTTTCTACTTTCAAATCCAAAAGTAGCGGCTCGTATGCCCCGGTATCTTTTATGGTTTTTAGGTATGGGTAGTAGTTCAGGCTCAATCGCAAATCAACTATATGCTAAATATGCCGCACATATTTTTTCTAAAGATCATATTAGCAAAGGAATTCTAAAATTAGGTAGTTCGCGGAGAGATATTTTTAACAAAATTTTCAGAGTTATGAGTTCAAAGATAGCACAAGCTCGAAATGGGAGTAATGAAATACGTGCAGTGATTAAAGGATATAAGGTAACTATAAGGTTTTATTTTAAAGATGGTACCATCCGCAGTGTAGATGCCTTCATCGGATGGGGAAGTCGCGTGCTTGGAAAACTATTAAAATAATATATTTTGGGGGATGCAGAATTGAAACTAATAGAAAAAAATGAATCAATAGATCTTTACAATATGCAAAAAGTTCTATTAGACAGAATTAAGCACTCATTTAACATACAAGATATTATTAGATTGGCATTATTACAGACATTGGCACCAATTGGAGACTATTTTAGTGCAGTAGAAATATTACACAAGTATTTAGGTCAGGATAAAAGCTATCGTTTAGAGATAATTGGTGCATATTTAACATCTTTGTGGATTGACAACAAAAATGAATTTGTTTCATATTTGTTACAAGATGTAGATAAAACCAATAATCAAATTCAATCGCTTATTTATTTTTTAAAAGCTCTTGATCTATATTATAAGGGAGAGAATGATCCTAAAGAATACTTGAAAAAATCTATACAGCTCTGCGACAAGTATGTGAACAATATAAAACTATATGCTGAATATGTAGACGATCAAGATTATAAGTTGATTTTATATCAAAAGGCAGAGGAAAATATAAAGGAGGTGAAAAGCATAAAAGAGATTGAACGGGAAGATGCTTGGCGTTTTATTGACCCACAAGAATTTATAGATGAATTTATTACTGGAGTGATTGCGAATGAAGGTGAACATTTTAAATCCTGAATAAAAAGTACCCTCTTAATTTGCTAATATATAAATACATATTAAAACAAGGCGCTTCTCATGACTATTTAAGTATGAGAAGCGTCAGTTATTATACTTTGTCAAAGGCCAAAAATGACACGGTCAGAATCCTGTACGACGCAAACGACGAGCCGGTAGGCTTCACGGTTAATGACAGCGCAAGCTATTTCTATGTGAAAAATTTGCAGGGCGACGTGCTCGCCATCGTTGACAAAACGGGAGCGGAGAAGGTATCCTATGTGTACGACGCATACGGCCAGATCGTGTCCATGACGGGCGACGCAACGCTTCAGAAGCTGAACCCCTGCACGTACCGCGGGTATTATTACGATGCGGAGACGGGGCTGTATTATCTCCAGTCGCGGTATTATAACCCGGAGTGGGGCAGGTTTATCAATGCGGATGTTGCGGAAGTGCTGAATATTTCTCAAGAGAACCCAGTAAGCGCAAATTTATTTGCCTATTGTAAAAACAATCCCGTCAATATGGTGGATCAGTCTGGGACAATTGCCGCTAATGTAATAGGCGCTGTTATTGGTGGTGTCATTGGAGCGGTTGGCGGTTACTTCCTGACGAGATGGCTTGCGGATCGTATTGGGTTAAGAGGATGGAAAAGAAACACATTCATTTGGGGCTTGTCTGCTATAATTACGGCTTCCGCTGCGACAATCGGCTATTTTGTCGGCCCATATGTTGCAAGAGCATGGAACTGGTTCAGCGCCAAAATGGCAGGCATGCTGCGATTAAGCTATAAGAGTGTTGCAAAAATCAGCACATTTAAAATGAACAAACACATCAATGTGTCAAAACACTTGTGGAATAAAGTGCTTCCAAAGGTAACAACGGCCAATATAACAAATCTTATTAATCAGGCAATTAGAAAAGGAGAATGGCGAATGGATAACAAAGGGGTTGTTCATATAATATGGAGATATAGAGGGAAAATCATTGAGGTAACAGGATATCTAAAGGACAAAGTATTTAATGTAGGAAATGCGTGGGTGAGAAAATGAAATCATTAGATAAGATGATAAAAGAAAGATTGTATGCTGAAGTATACGAGGTTTTAGCAACGGATAACTTTGTCTACTCATATGAAAATTTGCAAAAAGCCTTTCCAAAAGCTGATTCCATGCAATACTATTGTTTTTTAATGTATTCCATTTCTAAAGAAGAAACACCGGAAAAACATCTAGCTGTTTGTAATTTGCTTGCATTTGGTGAACCATTATTAGATGATATTTATACATTGATTAATTGGCATATCAATCGCACTCTTTCTCTTTTTCCCGCATTTACACCAATAAAGTCGTTTGCAGTCTATATATTTTTTCACTGTCCCGACTCTCCTATAAGCGAAGGATTACTTTATGAATATGCATTATCCGTGTTACAGGAGAATCCCGACGATTCACTTTCAAAAGAGCTAATTGATGAGTTTGAAAGCAAAAAATGAAAAGATGTTAAATTCTAACTAAATACTTAAGAAGCAAGCGCTTCCTGCGGCATTAGCTCCGGGAAGCGCAAGCTTTATCTCTAAAATTTTTATGGAGCGTAGTGGAATTGCAGAGCAAGAAATGGCCTTGATATTTCCTTTTCAGGATGCACCTGGAAATTAGAACACTCGAAAATACTTGAGACATTTTTGTATTGCAAGATAATCGGCCTCCCCGGCGGCAACTGGAGTATCCAGCAGGAATTCATATTGAAAGCCGTTTTTAAGTATCAGCACATGATAAAATAGGATTTGTTGGCCTTGGGTGGATGAATATACCGATTCGGCCGTGATCTGATGAGCAGAAGCAGCGTAGCGCTTCATGAATAAATTCGATCGGGATTGTGAGGTTTGCTGCGCATACTGCAACTCTGTGATATCAGCAAGCGAGCTCTTGTCGGATTGTGACACAGTAACGCTGTAAACGGAATTCGTATCCGGATTCATGGCAGAGAATGCTTCGCTTGAGGTTCCATATTCCCATGAAGCAGGAAACGCAAATTCAAACGCCCCAAAATCATTATATGAGAGACGGATAGCATCTGGTATAGGTGAAGCTTTTATCCATTTCAAAGAGCCATATATCTGCTTGATGAGTGGAAGTATTGAATCTGCATTTTCGGCTTGTGTTGCTAAAATCAAACGGCATTCATTTTTAAGATCCCACGCAACATATTCAAAAGTCATCACGCCCTCGGACTGATAGGAGATGGCAAATGAGCTGGTAGAGAGCTGTTTAAAATATAGGGGTTGATTACCGGCAGCGGTGAGCTCGTTTGCTATTGAGGTTTCGGTTGCCATATTTATTTCAGGCCGGTATTCACGGAGCTGCAACATATTTACTCCAATTTTCGGATTCATCATAGATACAAAGAACTGCTCCACATTTTGGGCATACATATACCTCGATTGAACCACTGGGAGCCTTTGTTCCTCGCTTATGCATTTCCGATTGACAATTTGTTGTCAGGAAAATGGTAATTACCGTGGCCCTAATTCACTAATTAATGAAATCAAAAAGATTTGTAAAAAAGCTGGGCTCCCCATCATATCGGTACACAGTTTGCGGCACATGTTTGCGACAATAATGCTTGAGCGAGGACTTCAATTAGCGAAGGTATCGGCGCTATTGGGTCATCAGTCTGTAAATACCACTTTTGAATTCTATCTAGGTGTTATGGAAGATGAAGATAAAGCGGTTAAATTTGTAAACGATAATTTTAAGCCGGATGATGTAAAAACCAAGGCGCATAGAAGTGAGGTGTAGAAAGTGGATGTATCTCAATTAGATTTGAGATTATATATTGATTATACCGTATCAGAAATAATGTCCCTTGACAATAATTTAGGATTTCGTGTAACTATAGTATATGATCATTCAAACGTTCATGAATTAAGAGATATCCACGAATGGTATTTTGATCTTCAGTAGAGACCCCAAAAACCAGAGAGCCAACCTTTTATCGAGGAATTGGCTCTCTTATTATATTAAATGACTCATAAAATATGAGTGATTGATCAATGAAACTTGCAAGCAATCAATGATCAGGCGTTTTATTTTCCCGGATTTATTCATCGAGTTTTCACTTTTAAAAGGCGATATATGTGTTATAATATCATGATAGATGACGCCTAATATTGGTGTGTGTTACGGAGTCGGAAAACGCTTTTCAGTGAGGCAATTCGTGTTTTGGTGTTTAAGATCCAAAAAACAGCTAAAAATTTCTTCTGCATGGTACATAAAAACACGAATTTTTATCATCTAAAACACGAATTTGGTGGCTGATATTAGTCATAATGAGGGGATTTTTAATGGGAAATAATGATTCGTTGTTTCAATTAGTTTCAAAATATAAGCCAACAGGAGATCAGCCGCAGGCGATCGCAAAACTGGTAGAGGGAATCAAAAGAGGGGATAAAGAGCAGACTCTACTGGGGGTTACGGGCTCCGGCAAGACCTTCACCATGGCGAATGTAATAGCTCAGACACAAAGGCCGACATTGGTTTTAGCGCACAATAAGACCTTAGCTGCGCAACTCTGCTCCGAATTCAAGGAGTTTTTTCCAAATAATGAGGTGGAATATTTCGTCAGTTATTACGATTATTATCAACCGGAAGCTTACATTCCCACAACCGACACCTATATTGAAAAGGATTCCGCCATCAACGATGAGATCGATAAGCTGCGCCACTCTGCCACCTCTGCGCTGTCCGAGCGGCGGGATGTCATCATCGTGGCGAGCGTATCCTGCATCTACAGCCTGGGCGACCCGATTGATTACCGCAGCATGGTGATCTCCCTGCGCCCCGGCATGACAAAGAAGCGGGATGATGTGATCCACAAGCTCGTTGAAATTCAGTATGAGCGCAACGATATCAACTTTGTGCGTAATAAATTCCGTGTGCGCGGCGACGTAATTGAAATTTTTCCTTCCTATTCCAACGATACGGCCTACCGGATTGAGTTTTTTGGCGATGAAATCGACCGAATCAGCGAAGTGAATCCGCTCACCGGGGAGGTCAAGGGCGTTTTGCAGCATGTTGCGATCTATCCTGCCTCGCATTATGTGGTTTCGCAGGAGAAGATGGAAGCCGCGATTGCGGATATCTATCAGGAAATGGAGCGCTGTGTCAAGGCGTTTGAGGCCGAAGGCAAGCTGTTGGAAGCGCAGCGCATCCGCCAGCGGACGGAATACGATATTGAGATGCTGCGGGAAACGGGCTTTTGCAAAGGGATCGAGAACTATTCCCGCGTGATGTCCGGCCGCCCGGCGGGTAGCGCGCCGTTTACGCTGCTCGACTATTTCCCGAAGGATTTTTTGCTCTTTGTGGATGAATCGCACGTCACTCTGCCGCAGGTGCGCGGCATGTACGGCGGCGACCGCTCGCGCAAGGAGAGCCTGATCAATTTTGGTTTCCGCCTGCCCTCCGCCTATGATAACCGCCCCTTAACCTTTGATGAGTTTTACGAGCGGCTCGGGCAAAAGATTTTTGTCAGCGCTACGCCCGGCGATTTTGAACGGTCGAAGAGTGCGGCGATTGTCGAGCAGGTGATTCGCCCGACCGGGCTGCTGGATCCGGAAGTGATCGTGAAGCCCACGGAAGGGCAGATCGACGATCTGATTTCAGAAATCAACATCCGCACCGCGCGTAAGGAGCGTGTGCTGGTGACAACGCTGACCAAAAAAATGGCGGAGGATTTAACGGATTACCTCGAGGCTGCCGGCATCAAGGTGCGTTATATGCACCACGATATCGATACCATTGAGCGCATGGAAATTATCCGCGACCTGCGCAAGGGCGAATTTGATGTGCTCGTTGGCATCAACCTGCTGCGCGAAGGGCTCGATATCCCAGAGGTATCTCTCGTTACCATCCTCGATGCGGATAAGGAAGGGTTCCTGCGCTCCGAAACGTCGCTCATCCAGACGATTGGCCGCGCGGCCCGCAACGCGCAGGGCCAGGTGATTATGTATGCGGATACCGTAACGCCCTCCATGGAAAAAGCGCTGCGCGAAACACAGCGCCGCCGTGAAAAGCAGATGGCGTATAATGAAGCGCATGGCATCACGCCGCAGTCGATTAAGAAGGAAGTCCGTGAAATTTTGGAGATTACAAGCCGGTCCGAAATCGACGCGAATAAGCCTACCAAGCGGCTTTCCCGCGTGGAGCGCGAGCAGCTGATTAAGCAGCTCACGGCGGAGATGAAGGCGGCGGCAAAGATCCTCGAATTTGAGCATGCCGCCTATCTGCGCGACCGGATCAATAAGCTGCGGGCCGGGAAATAAAGGGAAAAGAGTGTGAATCATGAAAATCGGCCTTGATATGCTGCAAGGTTACGGGGCGGCGGCAGCGCAGTTTTTCTTCGTCCCGTTCCGCCGCCCTCATCCGCCCCAAGGGAAAAAATTGGATTTAGCCCGCTTTCAGCTCACGTTTGAAGACCAGTTTGAAGGAAACGTGCTTGATCCAGCCAAATGGAAATCGCACGGCGAGGATGTCCGGCGCGGCGGCTACTGGGATGGATCACAGGCGGCTGTGCGAGACGGAAAGCTGATTATTCAAACGGAATACCACGATGGTAAATATGGCCCCGGCTGGTATCACGCAGGGCTTGACACAAAGGGCCTTTTTGAGCAGAAATACGGCTATTTTGAGGCGCGCTGCAAGCTGCCAAGGGGGCAGGGGCTATGGTCCGCTTTCTGGATGATGTGCGAAGGCGTAGAGCAGGAGACGGGCAATGGGAAGAGCGGCGCGGAGATCGATATTTTTGAATCGCCCTATTATGCCCGCAGGCAGAACGGGCTTGTGACCTGCAACCTCCATTATGACGGCTATGGGCGTGCGCACCGGACGAAAAACGCGGGGATAATCCGCGTGGAGAATCCCTATGAGACGTTCCATGATTATGGCGTGGAGTGGAACGAGCGGGAATATATTTTTTACATCGACGGCGTGGAGAGCTGCCGGACGAGTTTCGGCCAGCCGTCGCAAACGCCGGAATTTTTGATTTTATCCACCGAGGTGGACGGGCAGAATGGGAGGCCGTTTCGCGGCTGGTCAGGGGATATTCAAAAAAATCCGGAGGAGATTTGGCCGTCGGATTTTGTGGTGGAGTATGTCAGGGCGTATCAGTATCGATGATAGCGCCCAAAAGAAGGCTGTTTATCGCATCATTTAAGCCGCCGTGGGTTTCGCGGCGGCCTTTTGGATACAGTGCTTATTTGATTTTTTGCCTATTATTCGGAATGGGAAAGGAAACGGCCGTGCCATCTATAAAATCTAATTGACAATCCCGCCGCCAAATGCTACATTTATGTTAAAAAAGAGAGGAACGCCGCTTGGCTTTTATGCAACCTGCGGCATCCGGGAAGGCGAATGCTATGAAACGAACCCTCAGACGCATCGGCGCCATTTTACTATCGATTCTTCTCACCCTGCTCCTCATCGTTGTGGGCTTTGTGATCTACCTGACGGCGGCGGAATTTAAGCCCGAGCCGGTGGAAACGCTCCAGATTGGCGGTAAGGCGGAGAAAACGATTCAGGAGGGCGGCGCTCTCTCCATCCTGTCCTACAACATTGGCTATGGATCACTCGACAAAACGCAGGATTTCTTCATGGACGGCGGTAAAAATGTCCGCCCGGAAACCGATGAAAATGTGCGCAAGAATATCGCCGGGATCGGCAAGATCATTCAAGATGCAGAGTGCGACGTGCAGTTTTTGCAGGAGGTTGACAAGAGCTCCAAACGTTCCTATTTTGTCGACCAGACCGCATCGCTTTCAAACCTGATTGGCGGGACGAATGCTTTTGCAGTAAACTATTCCTGCCAGTATGTGCCGTTTCCGCTGCCGACGATCGGCAAGGTGCAGTCCGGCCTGCTGACGCTCAGCTCCTTCGGCGCGGCAAAGGCGGAGCGCATCGCATTGACGGGAACCTACACCTGGCCTGTACGCGTTGCGCAGCTCAAGCGGTGCCTGCTCGTGGAGCGGGTGCCGCTGGAGGGGAGCGACAAGGAGCTGGTGCTCATCAACCTCCATTTGGAGGCCTATGACGACGGCGACGCCAAACAGATCCAAACGGAAGAGCTTTTAAAGCTGCTCACAACGGAATATGAAAAGGGAAATTACTGCATCGCAGGCGGCGATTTTAACCAGACGTTCTCCGAGGTGGACGCAACGAAATATCCACTCGTCGATGCTTCCTATTGGAAGGCCGGCACGCTTTCTTCCGATATCCTGCCGGAGGGCTGGCGGTTTGCCGTGGATGACAGCGCGCCCACTTGCAGGCTCTTGAATCAGCCCTACAGTGGCAACCGGGCAACAACGCAGTTTTATGTGATCGACGGGTTTATCGTGTCCCCCAATGTGGAGGTAAAAGCGGTGAATGTGATCGAAACGGATTTCCAATATACGGATCATAATCCTGTGAAGCTGGAGGCAGTGCTGAAAAAATAGGCGAATGAAAAAGTCAAAGCGGCTGCTGCAACCTGTTTTGCAGCAGCCGCTTTTCACTCTATGCGGGAATCGTTCGGGCGCGTCTGTGCGATCACGCAAGCATACCGGTTAGCTCCTCCTGCACCTGCGCCTCGCAGGAGCGCATCGCTTCAATCGTCATCTGGAACAGCCGTTCGAGCTCCCAGCCCAGCCGTTCGCTGCCTGTACGGATCACATCGCGCGAGCAGCCAGCGGCGAATTTTTTATCCTTAAATTTTTTCTTGAGGCTCGATACCTCCAAATCCGCTACGCTTTTGGAGGGGCGCATTCTCACCGCGGCACCGATGAGGCCGGTTAGCTCGTCCGCCGCAAAGAGCACCTTTTCCATTTCATGCGCGGGCTCCACATTGCACACCAGGCCATAGCCATGGCTGCACACGGCGTGGATGAGCGCATCCTCCGCATCAATCTCCGCCAATAGTTCCGGCGCTTTTTTACAGTGCTCCTCCGGGTAGGCTTCAAAATCAACGTCGTGCAGCAGCCCGGCCAGCCCCCAAAAATTTTCCTCCGCGTTGTAGCCAAGCTCTCGCGCATACCAGCGCATCACGCCCTCCACCGTCAGCGCGTGCTGGAGATGGAAGGGCTCCCGATTGTATTTGCGCAGCAGGGTGAGCGCCTGCTGCCTGGTCACAGCGGTTTCCATAACAAATTGCCTCCTGTTTTTTGATTGATTAAATTTAGTATAGCAAATTACTTCCTGCGGGAAAAGGAGCAATCATGAACACAATTTGAACTTTTAGCCGCATGCTGCCGGAGCGCTTGACTTTTTTCGTCCCATGCCGTACAATATAGGCTGTAAACTACATATTTCCTTATTGAGAGCGGCTGAGGGAAAGGCCCTTTGAAGCCCGGCAACCTGCACATTGAAGCAGTGTGCAAGGTGCTAAATCCTGCGGTGTTAACCGAAAAATAAGGTGTTAAAAGCGCCCGCGGTTTCACTGCGAGCGCTTTTTGGCGTTTTCTGCGCCGTTCAGAAGAAAAAGTAACATAAAGGAGTAAATGAGACAAATGGCAAAACATCTTTTTACCTCAGAATCCGTTACCGAAGGCCATCCCGATAAAATCTGCGATCAGATTTCCGATGCCGTTCTCGATGCGATTATGGAAAATGACCCGCAGGGCCGCGTTGCCTGCGAGACAACCTGCACCACGGGACAGGTGCTCGTGATGGGCGAAATCAGCACGAGCTGCTATGTAGAGATCCCGCAGATCGTCCGCAAGGTGATTTGCGACATTGGCTACGACAGCGCCGACAAAGGCTTTGACGGCAATACCTGTGCTGTGTTAACTGCGATCGACGGGCAGTCCCCCGATATCGCTTTGGGCGTGGATCATTCCCTGGAGCTGAAATCCGGCGAAAAGGACGCCTATAATCTCAATGGAGCCGGCGACCAGGGCATGATGTTCGGCTATGCCTGCGATGAAACGCCGGAGCTGATGCCCATGCCAATTTCCCTTGCGCATCAGCTCACCCGCCAGCTGACCAAGGTCCGTAAGGACGGCACGCTGCCCTATCTGCTGCCCGATGGCAAATCGCAGGTCACGGTGGAGTATGACGAAAACGACCGCCCCGTGCGCGTCGATACCGTCGTCATTTCCTCCCAGCACCGTGCGGATGTCTCCCTGGACGAAATCCGCCGCGAAATCGTGGAGCATGTGGTTCGCCCCGTGATCCCGGAGGATCTGATAGACGACAATACGATCATTTATGTCAACCCGACCGGGCGCTTTGTCACGGGCGGCCCTGTGGGCGACAGTGGCTTGACAGGACGCAAAATTATCGTCGATACATACGGCGGCTATGCGCGCCACGGTGGTGGCGCATTCTCCGGCAAGGATCCGACCAAGGTGGACCGTTCCGCAGCCTATGCGGCGCGTTATGTGGCGAAAAACATCGTGGCGGCGGGCCTTGCAAAGAAATGCGAAATTCAGCTGGCCTATGCCATCGGCGTCGCCAAGCCGGTTTCCGTTATGGTCGATACCTTTGGCACAGGTGTGATCTCTGATGACTCTCTGAGTGAAATTGTCAAGGAGAATTTTGATCTGCGTCCCGCTGCAATCATCGACATGCTCGACCTGCGCCGTCCGATTTACCGCCAGCTCGCGGCCTACGGCCATCTTGGCCGCACGGATCTTGACCTGACGTGGGAGAAGACAGATCGCGCCGAGGCACTCAAGAAAGCGGCTGGAATCGACAACATTGCATAAAATGCACATCGGAGAGAGCGCTTTTTCGTTTTTTTGACGCTGCCTCTGCTCTTCGACACTTTTTGCACGAAAATGGAAGTAAGATAGCGCTAAGGGGGATATGCTCTCCCTTAGCGTTTTATTTTTGAAGAATGGAGGCGGATGCGCATGGCCGGGATCGTTTTCAAGGGATTCGCGAAAATATCAGCCCGGTGGCACTGGCATTGGCTCCGTTTTGACACGGCGAAGATTGAGAAACGGATGGAAAGAGGGGAACCGTATACGTCGCCAAAGCTGTCCGGACTCAGCGGCCGGTGCGCCACCCATGGAATGAAGGCGGTGCAGGCGGCGAAAAAGGGCGGATTTTATAAGCGGGGGCGGATGGTTGCTTTCCCGTATGGTATTATGATGGAAGCGGAACAGAGAGATGCATTGGAGCAGTAACATAACGTGCAAAAAGGCGGCTGGATTTTTGAGATTCAGTATAGCGTTTCCAGCAGGGGAGAACTGTGCTGTATTCTAAAAATCATGCGTTCGCAGAATTAAGTCGGGCCAGATGTCCGCTTCAGGAAATCGCACACAAGTACTATTTCATGCCTTATTTCACACCGGGCACGGGCACAGCCCACAAAGCCCTGTATACACCGGGCTCAAGCGGTCGCAGATATATTCTACGAAATCCGGCTGAGGGAGAGGATACGCATCCTCCGGCAATGCCAAATCCCGCGGCAGGGCAAACGCCGCCGCCGTACCGCCTTCGTCGCTTTGGAACAGGAGCGTGCCTTTGTGCAGCTCCATGCATCGGCGCACGGCGCACAGGCCTGAGCCGGCGGTATCCGTTCCCCGTTGAAGCGCGTAAAGCGAGGTTTCCCCGGCGCTGCGCACAGTAACAAGCATATGGCTGAGTGTGCAGGAAAGGCGCACGAGAATGGTGCCAGATTGCGAATGGCAGGCGGCGTTTGCAATCAGGTTTAGCAGCGCGGCACGCACAGGCCCGGGGGCGCACGCGACGAGCGCTTCCGGCACGCCGGTATCGAATAAAACAGGCCTGTCGCAGCCGCTGAGTAAGAGGTCACTGCGACCCTGACCGTCTGAAAAAGCCTGTGGATGCAAATCTGCGTCAAATAAAACGCGCTTGCCGCAGCCACTGAGTAAGAGGTCGCATGCGCAACAGATATCATCGAGGAAGGAAACGAACGCGCAGGGTTCAAAAGCGAAAACACGCGCGCGGCAAAGCATCAGGTTTTCGAGCTTTCGTAGGATGCTGTGGCAGCCCTGCGTCAACTGTGCAAGGCTCTGCTTTTGCGTTTGATCTGCGCCCCCGGCGCACAGGTGAGAGAGTGTGAGCAGCAGGTGGATTTCTTCGCGCAGCTGCGGCTCGTTTTCCGGGCAGACTGGGATCTTTGCCAGTCTGTCAAATCTATTTTGAAGAAAAGAAAACACGTATGATAGCTCCTTGTTAGGTTTCGTTTGGCTGAGAAGTTCGTCCATATCATACCCTTTTTCTTTTGGCAATTTGAGATTTTGTTGAGCATTAACAAAACTTACCCGCAGTGGTTCATTTTACAGCGAAATCCTTGCATATTTCAAAGGAAAGCGTTAATATATATACGCATGTCCATGTAATAATCATATGGAGGTAGTTAGAATGTCAGTAAAAGTAGCAATCAATGGTTTTGGCCGCATTGGCCGCCTTGCGTTCCGCCAGATGTTCGGCGCCGAGGGCTATGATGTCGTTGCGATCAACGATCTGACCAGCCCGAAGATGCTTGCTCATCTTCTCAAGTACGATACCGCTCAGGGCCGTTATGACGGTCACACCGTTGAGGCGGGCGAGGATTCCATCACGGTGGACGGCAAGGTCATCACGATTTACAAGAATGCCAACCCCGCTGAGCTGCCCTGGGGCGAGCTGGGCGTAGACGTCGTGCTGGAGTGCACGGGCTTCTTCACCTCCAAGGATAAGGCTTCCGCCCACCTTCAGGCAGGCGCGAAGAAGGTCGTTATCTCCGCTCCTGCGGGCAACGACCTCAAGACGATCGTTTTCAGCGTGAATGAAAACACCCTGACGGCAGAGGATCAGATCATCTCCGCCGCTTCCTGCACCACCAACTGCCTTGCGCCCATGGCGAAGGCCCTCAATGATTATGCTCCGATTCAGAGCGGCATCATGTCCACCATCCACGCCTATACTGGCGATCAGATGATCCTCGATGGCCCGCACCGCAAGGGCGACCTGCGCAGGGCTCGTGCTGGCGCTGCCAACATCGTGCCGAACTCCACCGGCGCTGCCAAGGCGATCGGCCTTGTTATCCCGGAATTGAACGGCAAACTCATCGGTTCCGCACAGCGCGTTCCGGTTCCCACCGGCTCTACGACGATTCTCACCGCAGTTGTAAAGGGCGAGAACGTCACGAAGGAAGGCATTAACGCCGCGATGAAAGCCGCCGCTTCCGAGAGCTTCGGCTACAATGAGGATGAGATCGTTTCCTCCGACGTCATCGGCATCCGCTATGGCTCCCTGTTCGATGCAACACAGACCATGGTGTCCGAGCTGGGCGACGGCCTGTATCAGGTGCAGGTTGTTTCCTGGTATGACAACGAGAACTCCTACACGAGCCAGATGGTCCGTACGATCAAGTATTTCTCGGAGCTTGGCTAAGTTGTTCCTTAACAGAATATGCTGAAAACACCCCGCTTCGAATGAACCGAAGCGGGGTGTTTTATGTTGGCTCGGCGGGCAATTATATTTTGTTCACAGCGCGGTCATGCTGAAATAGCGGCGGCCGTTGATTTCATAGAAGGCGTAGTTAATCCGATCCGCTCCCTCTTTTTTCTCCTGAATCTGAAAACCACGCTCTGTCTCCGTCACCTCATATTGGCTGACGGCGCGGTAAAAATCGAGAAACTCCTGTTTTGGGTAGGCTGTGCCATATAGAAGCCCATTTTCAAAACGGACATAACTGTCTTCGATTCGTTCATCCTGAATCAGGTGGTAGGGGCAGAGGAAAGTGGCGGCAGTGCCCTCCCCCGTTTGCGGATCCTTCCGCTCCGGCAGCGGCATGATGGCCTCCATACCGCAGAGATGGTAATGCGTTACCGGCCGGTCGGGCGTTTTGGCTAGGAGGGCGTACCATGCCTCTCGGCCGCCTTCCGCCGTTTGATGGATCAGCACATTGCCGCCTGCAAAAACCTTGGCTGTGCAAGGCGCGCCTTTGCTACCGAGGGCTTCGAACTTTTTGGCCATCTGCTCCGGCGAATCCTCGGAGAAAAAATCTGTGGTTGCGCCGCCCATCGTCCCCTTTGCCTGATAGGGCAGGCGCAATTTCGCGCCGCTAAAATAGTCGTTTGCGCTGATAAAATCGAGCTTTTGAATCCCGCCCGCGCGCATCGACCACATCACCCCTCCATATGCGGCGGCGATCAAAATCACGGCGAGAATAGCGGTGAGGATTCGGATGGCAACAGCCTGTTTGTGCCGCACTTGATGGAAGTGCTGGAGAGCGAGCGCCATGCGCTCTTCGGCAGTCTGCCCCGGTGTGAACAGGGCGGCAAACGTCCGGCAGCGTTTACAGGTTTCCAGATGCGCTTTGACAGCGGCTGCTTCTGAATCAGGTAACGCCTTGTCGGTATAGGCAGGCAGTTGCTGCCGGATCGCATCGCAGTTTTTATTCATGCGGAAGACTCCTTTCTGATTAAGAATGAAATGAGGGAGCAGAAGGATGAAACATGCTGGCTGGTAGTTCCATCCTGAATCACGGCGAATCAAACGATGCAAGCATTGAGAGAATTGCCTTTTCCATCTACATTGTATCATAATCATTAAAAAACGTATTGAAATAATATACAAACTTGAATCATAAAACTGAAATTTATAACAAATACGCAACTTCCCTTTTATCCTTGGCTGGATTGGATTTTTCCTAAAAATGCGCTCACACTAACATCAAGCATTTTCTCATAAAATCCATTGCCAAAGGGTGGTTCCAGCAGATGAGCGAACAGGAAAATACCAATCAAACCCTTCAATCGATTCTCCTGCCCATAGACGGCATGACCTGCGCGGCCTGCTCGCGGGCGGTGGAGCAGGCGATTCATCGGCTTGACGGGGTGGAGCAGGCGAGCGTGAGCATTGCCACCAACCGGGCAGCCGTTTTGTTTGACCCGGCAAAGGTGCGCATCGCCGACATTAAGCTCGCCGTAGCGAAGGCGGGCTATACCCCCTTGCAGGTGGAGACAAAACGGGATGTGGAGGCGGAAAAGAAACGCACTGCCAAGCGGACGGACAGCATCCGCCGCCGCTTTCTTCTGGCGGTTGTTTTCGCGGCGCCGCTGCTCTATATCTCCATGGGGCATATGGTGGGCCTGCCGCTTCCGCCCTTTCTTAACCCGATGCACCATGCGTTTGCTTTTGCGCTGTGCCAGCTGATTTTGACGCTGCCGATCCTCTATGCGGGCCGCAGCTTTTACAGCAAAGGGATCAAGGCGGTTCTGCATGGAAGCCCGAATATGGATACGCTAGTGGCGATCGGCTCTGCCGCGGCGTTTCTCTACAGCGTTTACTCCGTCGTTCGGATTTGGCAGGGGGATACGGGCGCCGTTCACGAGCTGTATTTTGAATCTGCCGGGATTATTATCACCTTCATTCTGCTTGGCAGGATGCTCGAATCCCGCAGCAAGTCAAAAACTTCCGAGGCGATCTACCGTCTGATGGAGCTTGCCCCCAAAACGGCGATTTTGGAGCGCGACGGCGTGGAGGTTACCGTGGCGGCGGAGGAAGTGGAGCCCGGCGATACGGTGATCGTGAAGCCCGGCATGCATATCCCTGTGGATGGCACAGTGATGAGCGGCTACACCTCTGTGGATGAGAGCATGCTCACAGGCGAGAGCATCCCGGTGGAAAAACAGGAGGGTGATTTTGTCTACAGCGGTACGGTCAACAAGAACGGAGCTGTTCGCATACGGACGGATCAAAAGAGCGGCGATACGGCGCTCTCCCAAATTGTGCGGATGATCGAGCAGGCGCAAAATTCAAAAGCGCCGATTGCCCGGCTGGCGGATGTGATTTCCGGCTGGTTTGTGCCGACCGTGGCCGTTATCGCGATTGTGGCGGCGGTCGCTTGGCTGATCGCAGGCAAAGGCATCGCCTTTGCACTGACGGTTTTTGTGGCGGTTTTGGTGATCGCCTGCCCCTGCGCGCTTGGCCTTGCCACGCCCACCGCTATCATGGCAGGGACAGGCAAGGGCGCGGAAAACGGCATTCTCATCAAAAGTGGCGTGGCGCTTGAGACGGCACACAAGCTGACGACCGTCGTCTTTGATAAGACCGGCACGATCACCAACGGAAAGCCGAAGGTGACGGATCTCGTCGCGGTGTCCGGCTTTGAAAAGGCGGAGCTGCTGCGCCTTGCCGCTTCGGCGGAAAAGGGGAGCGAGCATCCGCTGGGCGATGCGATTGTTGCCTATGCGGCAGAGCAGGGGATCGCGCTTGGGGCTGCGCAGCAGTTTGAAGCGCTGCCGGGGCGCGGCATCTCCGCCGTTGTGGATGGAAAAACGCTTCTCCTCGGCAATGAAGCGCTCATGGCGGAAAGCGGGATTGATGCAAAGCCCTGCCTTGCCCAGGCAAAACTTTTTGCGCAGGAGGGCAAAACGCCGATGTTGGCAGCGTACGGCGGGCGTGTGGCCGGCGTGATCGCCGTAGCGGACACCGTGAAGGAGGCAAGCGCGGCGGCCGTGGAGCAGCTCCGGGGGATGGGGGTGCAGGTGGTGATGCTCACAGGCGATCATGAGGCCACCGCGCAGGCGATTGCAAAGCAGGTTGGCATCAGCGAAGTGATCGCAAATGTGTTGCCCTCTGAAAAAGCAGGCGTGATCGAACAGCTTCAAAAGGAGGGGAAAACGGTCGCCATGGTGGGCGACGGCATCAATGACGCGCCCGCCCTGACGATGGCGGAAATCGGCATCGCCGTCGGCTCCGGCACGGATGTGGCAATCGAATCGGCCGACATCGTGCTGATGCGGGATGATCTTTCCCTGGTGGCGCAGGCCATCGCGCTTTCCCGCCGGACGCTGCGCATCATTCAGGAGAATCTCTTCTGGGCGTTTGCCTACAATACGCTGGGCATCCCCGTGGCGGCGGGCGTGCTATACCTCTTCGGCGGGCCGCTCATGAACCCGATGCTCGCGGCTGGCGCGATGTCGCTGAGCTCTGTGTGCGTGGTGCTCAACTCCCTGCGGCTGAGGCGGTGGCATTCCGGCCAATAAAGCCCCCTAAAGCAGGGATATATGCCATAAATCAGCCGATTCTACGATGCATAGGGTGATTTTTGCGCCGGCTTGCGGTATGCTGTCTGCAAGGAGGCGATCTAAAGATGGATCATCAGAAAGTTGGATGCTTTATTGCGGCGCTTCGCCGCGAAAAGGGGTGGACACAACGGGATCTGGCCGCACAGCTTGGCGTAACAGATAAAGCCGTATCGCGCTGGGAAACGGGCAAGGGGCTGCCGGATATTTCCCTGATCAGGCCGTTAAGCGAGGCGCTTGGGGTTTCTATAAACGAGCTGCTCTCAGGGGAAGCGATCAAGCCAGGGCAGGAGCTGGCGAAATCAGATGCGCTTGTGCTTCATACATTGGAGGCGGCGGAAAAGCGCATCCGTCGCATTTGGCGGAATTTGCTTTATGCGCTGGGCGCGGTGTTGTTGGCGGGCTCCTTGCTTTTTTTAGGGTTTGATACATCCTTTGTAGCCTTCTATGGGGCCATCGTTGGGATCCTGCTGCTGGCAGCCGCAGTGTTTTTCACCTTTCAAGCCAGGCCGAAGCGGGCACTGCTCGCGGCATTGGGCGTGATGCTGCTCGCCTTTTGCCTGCTGGAGGCACGGGATTATGTGTTTGTCAAATACTACCGGCTTCCGCCGCAGTATAGCCTGAAAATTGTATCAGAGGGCGGGCGGATCAAATACGATAAGCTGTTTTATGATGTTTACCGCTACCGGTCGGATTCCGGGGAAGAAACCTATGTGTTCGCTGAAAATCAGTAGTGTGGTTACACCTTGACTGTATTAACAATTGCATAATATGCATTATCAAAGCGTAAAAAGTAATATTTATTCATCAAAAATTATAAAAATTCATTGAAAGCTGCCCTGATCTTGTACATGCAAATTCTCCCTTTCCCATTGACGCGGGCTGAAAAAAGGGCTAAACTGAGAAACATGTTTTAGCGCTTTGCAGCGCTGAGATCGCGAGAAGAAGGAAAGGGTGAGCAATTTTATGAAAAAGAAGTCATTCCTTGCGGCACTGATGGCGCTTGTGATGCTGTGCACGGTGTTCTCCTGTGGGATCACCGCTGTTGCGGCGGACGATTCTACCGCCTATGGAGCGGATGCTTACAGCTATGTACAGTATCTGGATGCCAACCTGCGCGCACGCCGCGCGGGGACGGAGCAGGAGCAGAAGGCCGCTGCCTATTTGACAGGTGAGTTGGAAAGCTTCGGCTATGAGGTGGCACAGCAACCCTTCAGCTACACCAGCCGCGGCGCAACGGTCAACAGCCAGAATGTGATTGTGACCAAGCCGGGCCGCTCGGAGAAGCAGATCATCGTGGGTGCGCATTACGATAGTGTGAATACCGCGGGCGTGGATGATAACGGCTCCGGCACCTCCGTAACGCTGGAAACGGCCAAGCGGATGTTCGGCGTCAGCACGCCTTATACCATCAAATTCATCTTCTTCGGCGCGGAGGAAGCGGGCCTGCGCGGCTCCAAGGCATATGCCTCCAGCATGAGCGCGGAGGAGATCGCCAACACCGTATTGATGATTAACCTGGATTCCGTTTTGGCGGGCACTTACCGCTATGCTTACGGCGGCGTGGTGAATGAGCAAACCGGCGAAGTCGATCAGGCCTGGGGCGTGTATCAGACGAAAGCGCTTGCTGATGAGCTGGGGCTTGACATTCGCCTCAACGACACGGAGCTCAACGCCCTCCAAACGCCTACGACGGGCGATTGGAGCGACCATGCTTCCTTTAAAAATATCGGCCTGCCCTATGTGTATTTTGAGGCTGCCAACTGGGAACTGCCGGATGACCCGGATCACCCGGAATGGGGCAGCACCGGCGCTTATGAAACGGAAACCGGCGAAGTGATGCACGTGCCGGGCCGTGATGACCTGACCTTTATTGAGCAGGAGTGGGGCTCCCGCGCAAAGGATACGCTGGCCGCTTATGCAGAGCTCCTGCCCGCGATGCTGCAGCGCATCAGCCCGGATGGACTTCTGGCGGATAAGGCGGAGCTTGCCACCGCGGTAGACGCTGCCAAAGCGGTGGATACCTCCAAGTATACGGAAGCTTCGGTAGCGGCCTTTCAGCTTGCGCTCGCCAATGCGGAAAAGGTGCTCGCGGATGACAGCATCCTGGCGGGCGACCAGCAGAAGGTGGACCTCGCCCAGAAGGCGTTGACCGCCGCGCAGAATGCCCTGCGGGAGGAAAAAGGGCCGGTTATTGATTGGATCGAGCACATTTTTAAGGAAGTATTTGTGCGCGTGGCAAAGGTGATTCTCCATATCATCCTGAAAATTGTTTTCTAAGTTTAATGGTATATGAAAGCGGGCTGCTGCAAAATGCTTGGCGTTTTGTAGCAGCCTTTTTTCGATTCCCCGCTGCATACACCAGTGCGTGACTATAGGATGGCATTCTCTGCTCCTCTAGGCAGCTTGCAGCTTTTTTATATTTACAACGCTTTTGGAAACCCGTATAATAAAACATGAGATTTTCAAAACGATCAAATGCGGGAGAATGAAAATGAAAAAACGATTGTTCTATGCGGCGGTTGCGGCCCTGCTCCTTTTATCGCTTGTTTCCTGTGGGAGGAATGGGCTGCCGCCTGATGAATCCGGCAGTGGCCCGGTTCCTAGCAGCTCCGCTGAGGTGACGCGGGAGGCGCCGGATGAAACGCTTTCTACTTCTCTAGCCAGGCTGCTTGCTAAGCATTCCGGTAAGAACTGGTATCATCATATCGGCAAAGCGGAGGTGTTCCGGCAGGCTGGAGTGGTGCGAGCGGAGATTACTTTAAAAAAAGATTCTGCAAAATACGCTTCAGCGTCCGTTATTTTATCCAACCTGTTCGACACGGAGCAGATGGACGCCTTTTTCCCTGGCCTCTGCGGCGCGGCGGAAGAGCTGGACTTTCGTAGTGCCGACGTTGCAGAAATTGGGAAATTATTTTATAACCTGACCACACAGGATGACGCGCAGAATTATGCCCGGATTGCAGGCTACGGCCTGCCGGTTTACCAGCTGCTTGCGGATATTACCGGGGAAAAGGTGAGCAAAATCAAGGCGGATATCGACAGCCGGATTGTGGATGACGCCAAGGTAGCTCAGGTGCTTTTTATGGCGCTGGAGGATACTTACGCGGCCAAGAGCAAGGAGATTACACAGGCCGAAATGACGCAGATCGCCGGCGTTATTCTAGCGGAATTTGAGGATGCGGCGGTTGGCAAGGTCGTTTTTATGGATCCGAGCGGTACGGTTCTGCGGGAAATTGGATAGAAAAAACGCGCACCTGCTTGGCCGGGCGCGCGTTTCTATATTTATGAGGGCTTATTTCCGCGGATACGCAGATAGTTTCGGGTAATGCCTGCCAATTCCTCGTTGCGCAGAATTCCGGCCCGCTCCAGCAAATCGCTCTCCGATAAAAAAACAGAAACGCGCTCATCAGGCTGGCCGTTGCAATAAGGGACGCCTTCCAACGGCGTCAGGTTGACGATCAACACAGTATCGACAATGTGATGCCGGATCTTCCAGATTTCCCATGCTCCGCAGGGCTCCACAACATCACCTCATTTTATCTATTGGCAGGGCGGCAGGGCCAAATAGGGGATTCCCAGCATTCAAATGCCTGCCGAATCTCTTAAAATAAATTACGATATAGTACATATTATACACGAAATAACAGAAAGCACAATATAATAATCTTAATATTGGGGTAATTACCCGAATTTTGAGATTACTCCATCATTACATTTCTCTACTTTCAGCCCTTGGCCGGATGGATGGGGATTGAACGAATGCCGGCCCCATGCATAGTATGATAACGGTGATTCGAATGAATGGATGCGAACTGACCGCTTCTATCTCTGCTTTGGCATCTTTGATGGCTAGCAGGCTGTCTGATTCAGAACTGGCATTGACCGCAGCGGTATTCACGCAACTGGGAGATACGCTTGCAACGCTAGCCGTACAAAAAGATTTTTGCAGGGCGGCGGAACAGGGTGCGCAAGCGCGCGGAGAGGGCGGCAATAAGGGATCAGATGAGTCATCTGCGAAAGAAAGAATTTGAAATAACATTTTGTGTTTATTTTTCTCTTTTTTTAGAAAAAACATTGCAAATTGCCATTTTATGAGTTATAATAAGCACGGATAGCGGGATGTAACAAGGAGTGTAGTACGAAATTTTTCTCATGTGCTATCCCTGCCGGGACCGTTACCTCGGCAGAGGCGGGCCGTCTGTGTTGGGCGGCCCGCTTTTTTTGTTTGAAAGGGTATCAATCGGGATTGCGTGTGAATGGTTCTGCTCGCTGTGGTTGACTCCCGAGCCATTTTCGCGTATACTTTTCAGGAAAGCAGAATATGGCATTTTATGTTCCGGCTGTTTTCTCCGGCAGCCGGCGAAGAGTGAAACAGGTGAGAAGCCTGTGCGGTACCGCCGCTGTATGCAATGAGCCCTGGTCGTTCGATATAATGTCGGTCACTGAGCAATTGGGAAGGCCGGCCAGGGTGCAGATGCCCAATCCGCGAAAGCGGCCGTCAAAGAAAGGGATTTGATGGCGGCCTGCTTTGGAGCATCCTATTTGCCAGCCAGAAGACCTGCATAAAATGGATTAGCCTTTTGCAGGCGCGTTATTTGCAGAAGGTTCAAAAGCGGAAGCGATTCCGCTTTCTTTGTGTTGCGGTGAAAACGGACTGCGGCCTGTCGATGATGGACAGGCCGCAGTTTTTTTGCAATGCAGAGGAATCCTTTCGTCATGTCGCTTTACAAAAGACACAGGAGGAACAGGAATGAGACAACAGGGAAAACGGCTGACAGCGGCGCTGCTCGCGCTCTTGATGCTGCTCGTCTGCCTGCCGGTGCAGGTGTTTGCCGCTGCCGGTTGGGATGGCGAGTCGGTAAGCGAGCCATCTCAGCTTGACGGCGCTTATCAGATCAGCACGGCGGAGGAGCTTTGCTGGTTTGCCCGGCAGGTAAACGATGGGGCGAAAATCAACGCGGCGCTCACGGATGATATCGATCTGAACAACCAGCCATGGGAGGCGATCGGCACCACGTCGAACCCGTTCGGCGGAACGTTTAACGGCGCCGGGCATGAGATTCAGAACCTGAAAATTGATACCTCGGCCGCAAATAAGGGAGGCCTGTTCGGTAAAAATGAGGGCACGATTCACAACCTGAAGGTGAGCGGGTCAATCAGCGGCAAGGGCAACACCATGGGCGGCATCGCGGCATGGAATGCGGGCGGCACGGTGGAGGGCTGCGAAAGCGCGGTGACCATTGAGAATACCAAGGCAAACGCCAATAACATCGGCGGCGTCATCGGCCAGAATACGCTGGGCGGCATGGTAAAAAACTGCCTGTTTTCCGGCAGCGTGACGGCGGCGACCGGTGGCCAGGTCGGTGGGATCGTGGGGCGGAATACCTCCTCCTTTGTGTCCGGCTGCGTCAACACCGGCACGGTGGTTGGGGCAAACAATACGCTTGCGACCAACACCGGCGGGATCGTGGGCCGCTGGGAGCTCAGCGGTGCGAACAGCAGGACGGCCATTTATAATTGCTATAATACGGGCATGGTGAAGGCGGGAAGCCCCAACGGATCGGTCGGCGGGATCGTAGGGCTTGGCAACGCCACCTCTTCACAGAGCGGCTCCCAATTTACGCTGATCAATTGCTATCACGTGGGCGAGATTACGGGCGCAACCCAAAATGCGATCATTGCTTCGCTGCCCAACAGCGATTATGCGGTGATGCATTTCTTCAACAATTATTTCCTCGCAGAAAATACGGACTATGCCGCCGGCGCGGTTAGCGAAAGCGATCTGAAGTCGCCGGATTTCGTTGCCCGCCTGAATGGCAATAACGGCAGCGAATACGGGCTGACGATCCCGGAGGATCAGCTCTATGTCAAATCGGAGGCATATCCGCTGCTCTCCTGGCAGTCGGAGGGAGAACAGCAGCCCTCCGTGGTGCCGGTGGTTTCCGCCTCTGTCAGCGGAACGGCGAAGGAAGGAGAAACTCTGTCCGCCGTCGCTTTGGGCGAAAACGATGCGGCTGCGACAAACGTAACCTATCAATGGCAAATATCCTCCGCTGAGAGCGAGGGCTATTGCGATATCCCCGGCGCAACGCAGCAGACCTTTGTAATCCCCGCCGACGGCAGCTGCGCGGGCAAACGGATTCTCGTAATCGCTTATGGGGAGGAGGCGTCCTCGGCGGTTTCGGAGCCCACTGCCCCAATTGAAAAGGCGGACGAAGCCATTGTGGCAGAGGATCGGGAGGCGCTCTCCCTGGATGCCTCAGGCGTTATCCGCGAGGCCACAACGATCTCCCTGCCGCAGGCCGGGAAATCTGGCTCAAAGATCCGCTGGACAAGCAGCGACGAGGCTGTGATTGATCCGGTGACCGGCAGGGTGACCCTGCCGAAGGAAGGCATTGCCTGCGTCACACTGACAGCGGCCATCACAAAGGGCGCTGCGAAGGACAGCAAGGCGTTTTCCTTCCAGGTGTATTCCCGCTCCGCCACGGCGGCGGAACAGGCGCAGGAGTATCTGGAGCGCGCCAAAAACGCGCTGGAAAACAGCTGGTATCAGCTTAAGCCCGTGTATGGCAGGGATGAAAACGTCAATGATTATGTGCGTAGCGAGCTGGAGCGGCTCGGCTATCCGGGCATCACGGTTGCCGTAAAGGAAACGGCGAACCCGGATTATATCGGGCAAGACGGCTCGATCGCCTATTTCTATGCCGATCCCAACGGCTTTAGCGCGATGTGGTTTGCGCAGGTGGGTGTGACCTTTACCTTCTCCAAGGACGGCGCGAGCGTGGAGCATCAGAAAAACGCCGTCATCTACTGGGATCAGGAGAGAGCCCGGCAGACCATGCAGCGGGAGATTGCGGATCAGGTGACGGAATCCGTCGTCAAGGCGGAAAATGAAAGCCTGGACAGTGTATATACGGATTTAACGCTTCCAAAGGTAGTAGACAATAAAAAGTGGTCGCTGATCTCCTGGGAGTCCTCCGATTCGGATGTAATAGAGATCGACAGCAGCAATCAATCCACAGCAGACACCCTGTTCCATCCCTATATTGGCAAGGTGAAGCAGGGCACGGCGGATCAGACGGTCACGCTGACCGCCACCTTCCATTTCCAGCTTGCCAACACCACCTATGGCGAAGCACCGATTGAAATTCAAAAGGTCTTCACGGTGACAGTAAAGGCAATTGGGAGCGATCTGGAGGAACGGATGCAATCCCTTCTGGATACCTATTATACAACGGACAAGATCACCTGCTTTGGCACGAAGGATGCAATCGATCCGGCAAACATCATAACGGATCTCCAACTCCCGATTCCTCGCAGCACAGGAATTCCGGATTATAGCGATTACACCTTTGCGGTGACGAGCGGCGACACGGATGTGATTGAAATCTCTGCCTACCGCGGTAATGTGTACCGCCCGCTGCCGGGTGATTCGGCAAAGGTTGTCACGTTGACCGTGGCGATGTCCCACAGGGATTATCATGTGACCGTCACAAAGGAGCTCGTCCTGACGGTATCCCCGCTCACGCAGGCGGAGATCACACAGGAACTTCGCCTGATGGAAGCCGCCAAAGCGGGCTATTTTGACGGGCTCAACAACGGCGCAAACCAGGATGCGACGCATGTTTCAAAAAATCTGCACGCATTCCAGGAGGTTCGCTTCGATGCGAACGGCGGGCTCGAATGGGTTTATACCGCAGCCGAAACGAACGGGACAGGGATCATCCCGGTGAGCATTGATGTGAGCCATCCTTCGGAGCAGTGGGATCGCTTCAAATCAAGCGCGCCGCAGGTGATCACCCACGAAAATTTGTTGGTGATCCAGCCAGAATACAATAAGGCTGTGACCATCACGAGCTGCCTGTCCAGCGAACGGTTTGAGCGCTATGCGCTGAGATACCCGGCTGTGCAGGACTTCCAGAAGCTTTACCGCCAGGAGGTAGCTGCCTCGGTAACCGTTCTTGGAGAAAAGGGGGAGGGCGGCAGCGAAGCGGAGCAGCTCACCGTTTCCCTCACGCTGGCTGGCGATCAGGCGCACGGCGCATCTGGCCATGCGGAATATGAGCTTTGGCTGGAGAATCTGCCAGCAACTGTGGAAGAGGGAACGCCTGTCTCTGAGATTTTCCAGAAGGTGCTTTCAGCGAATGGCTACACATGGGAGGGCAGCGGCTATATCCGTTCTGTCACAACCCCGGACGGAATCCGCCTCGCTGAGAAAGCGAACGGCGCGAACAGCGGCTGGATGTATGCCGTCAACGGCGTGATCAGCGATGTTTATGCCGACACCTGTTATCCTGAGGACGGAGACGAAATCGTTTGGTTCTATACCGACGATCCGGCGAAAGACCCACGCATTGACGGCAAACAATTTGATCTCAGCAAGGGGATGGAGCCGGTCGAACCGGATGATCCCACCCCCGATCCCGATCCCGATCCGGATGCACCGGTGACGGAGTTGACCTCTGAATGGCCCAATTTCCGGGGCAGCGATACGAATAACGGCCTGACCATCAGCAAGACGCCGCGCAGCGCTGCCGAAGCGGCTCTGAGATGGATGCTTCCTCTGAAAGCGGCGGATGATTGGACGACGGCTGTTTCCCAGCCGATTCTGGTGGATGGCAAGCTGATCGTTGCGGTTGGAAACGAGCTGCTGGCTATTAGCAAGGCCGGCGATGTAACCGCGCGGGCAAAGCTTGCCGACAGCATCAATTCCACCTGCCGGCCGCTCTATGCGGAGGGTCGCATCGTTGTGCCGATCAACGGCGGGCGCATGCAGGCGGTTTCCGCGGAGTCCTTCCGGGCACTGTGGGTGACGGACCCAGTATCCTTTGCCGATCAGAACGGCTATACCGATCCGCAGGAATCCCTGTCAACCGTGACCTATTCCGATGGATACGTTTATATGGGAACAGTAGCAATTGATTCCTGCGGCGCATACCTCTGTGTTGATCTCCAAACGGGCAAAACCGTTTGGGCGTATCAGAACAGGGAAGCGGGCTATTACTGGAGCGGCGCCGCGCATACAGAGACTTCCATTGCCTTTGCGGGCGATGATGGTGTGCTGCAATCCAGAAACGCCAAAACAGGTGAGCTGATCGACACCCTCGACCTTGGCGCGAAAGTGCGCTCCACGGCCGTATGGGTGGACGGATATCTGTATCTGACCACGATAGACGGCGCCCTGCACCAGATAGAATGGCGCGCGGACGGTACCTTCGGCGTGAAGAAAAGCGTCTCCTTTGCAGCTTATAGCACGGGAACCGCCGCGGTGTCCAACGGATTTGCCTATGTCGGCGGCAAAACAGATGAGGAAAAGGGCATGCTGAGCGTGATTGATATCCGCACCATGCAGGTGGTAACATCCGTCTCTGCGCCCGCGGAGGTGAAATCCGCGCCGCTTGTCGCCACTGGCTACGAGGGAGAAACATATGTCTATTTTACCGCCAACACGACACCCGGTGGCATCTATATGTACAAGCATGGGGCAGATCGGGCGGATGTGCTTGTCGCACCAGCGGCGGAGGCGGCCAATTACTGTATCTCCAGCGTGATTGCAGATGAAAGCGGCACTTTGTATCTGATCAATGATTCCGGCGTTCTGCTCGCCGCAGGCGGCGAGGCGAAGCCGGTCACTTATTCCGTGTCCGTGCAGGCTGGCAAAGGTGGCAGCGTATCGCCGGTTGGCATCTTCACTGTGACCAAAGGGAGCAGCTTTACCATTCGGATTACGCCCGATGAAGGCTATCAGGTGGATCAAATCCGTGTAAATGGCAAGGCGGTTTCCTCAAAGGGCCTGACTTATACGATCGGGCAGATTCAGTCGGACTATGAGATTGAGGTTTCCTTTGTTGCCGTTTCGGCGGGCTCCACGGGCACAACACCTTCTGACAAGCAGCCGGATACCACAACGCCCGACGGGCAGAATCCTGACACAGGGGATGATTACCCGGCAGCGGTGCTTGCAGTTCTGCTGCTATCCTCCGCCACGGCGGTGCTCTTTACCGCAAGGAAAAAATCAAAAGTAAACTAATCAGAGAAACAGATGGGGCTCGTTGCAGATGATGATGCAACGAGCCCTTTTGGAAAAAGATGATATGGTGAAAGCAAAAGGGAGCAAACCTCCCAATCAAACGTGAAAACAGGGCAAAAGAAAAGCCCCGTAACCGCGTCAAACGACGTAGTTACGGGGCTTTTGCCTGGTGCAGCTGAAGGGACTTGAACCCTTATGAAATTGCTTTCACTAGAACCTGAATCTAGCGCGTCTGCCAATTCCGCCACAGCTGCATATAAAAGCGATGAAGCTTTTGTGAAAACTCCATCGCCCTTTGGGATGGTGCGAGAGACGGGACTTGAACCCGTACGGGATTACCACACGCCCCTCAAACGTGCGCGTCTGCCGATTCCGCCACTCTCGCGCGACAGTCATTATTATAGCTGGAGTTGCGGATTTTGTCAATTACTTTTTTAAAATTTTTTCTTCGGCCGGGCCAGAAGCGGTCTTTATAAAGAAAAGCAGAAAAAGAGAATTCAGCGGGATGCATGGCCCCACTGCCGCAGAGATTTTTTTCATGCCATACATACGCGGGACATGATGTGAATATAGATGGATAGAAACGAATACCAAGGAAAGGCCGGCACACGGCTGTTTCCGAGAAGGAGAGGTAGACCTTATGGATTTTGAGGTGCTCAGGCAAGCCGTTTGTGTCAACGAGTTGATATATGAAGGCAGTGTAGAACAGTCCGTTGACAGCGACCTTACCCTGCCGGATTATTGCCCCGACATACTGCGGATTTTAAAGTGCACCGTCACGCCGCGTGTGACCGGATCGCAGGTGTCCGGCGAACGGATTACAGTGGATGGAACAGTGCTCGTCCGCCTTATCTATGTGGGGGAGGATGCACGGGTTCGGTGCTTTGAGCAGAACCTGCCGTTTTCCAAGTATGTCGAGGTGAAAAATCTGCCCGACGGCCCGTGCGTCAGCGTCCGCCTGAAGGCGGAATATGTGAACTGCCGCGCGGTCAGCCAGCGGCGGGCGGATATCCACGGCACGGTTTCCGTCAATATCTCCGTGACCGTCCGGCGGGAGGAAGACCTGATTTCTGGCGTGGAGGGCTGCGGCGTGCAGCTGCAAAAGAAAACGCAGGCGGCCAGCAGCGCCGTCGGCCTGGTGGAGCGGATGTTCCCCCTGACCGAGGTGCTGGAGATTGGGGAGAGCAAAGCGCCCGTGGGGCAGATCATCCGCTGCAACGCCATCGCGCTCGCGCAGGATATCAAAGTGATCCAGAACAAATGCCTGATTAAGGGCGAACTGGCCGTGAAAACCCTTTACTGTGCGGATACCAATGAAAATGAGCTGGAAACGATCGAACATACGATGCCCATCAGCCAGATCGTTGAGGTGGACGGCATCGATGAGGATTGCGGCAGCGATATCCGGTTGGAGGTCATGGGGCTGGAGGTCACGCCGAAATCCGATTCCTCCGGGGAACTGCGGCTGCTTGATATGAATGTGCGCGTATGCGCATGCGTGCGCGCTTACCGGGAGGTGGAGGTGCCCGTTGTGACGGATGCTTATTCCACCCAATATGAGCTGACAGTGGAGCAGAGGGGCGTTGATCTCGATCAGCTGATCGAAATTTTCAATGAAACGTCGCTTTGCAAAAACACAGTCAGCCTATCCGGCACGAGCGTGACAAAGGTGCTCGATCTCTGGTGCGCGGATGTGACGGCGAATTCCTCCTTTGCTGACGGGATGCTTACGGTTTCCGGCACCGTGACGGTCTGCATGCTGGTGCTCGACCACGATGCGCAGCCGAATTACCTGGAGCGACCGGTGGATTTTGAATACCAGCGGGCGCTGAAATCCGATGCGCAGAAGATTCGCTGCGACCCCACCGTGCAGGTGACGGCACTGGATTATGTGCTCAATGCAAGCGATCAGATGGAGGTTCGCATCGAGCTGAATATCACCTCATCCGTTTTCTGCTCCACCAGCCTGCGGCTGATTACGGAAATCCGGCCCAATGAGGAGCAGATCAAGCGCTCCACCTCCGCCGCCCTGACGATTTATTTCTCGGATGCGGGAGAGTCTGTATGGAATATCGCACGCCGCTATAACACCACGATGGAAGCCATCATGCGTGAAAACCATCTGGAGAGCGAACAGGTTCCGGAGAAATGCATGCTGCTCATCCCGGGTATATAAAAGAAAGCGGACAGTAAGGAGGAGAAACGAATGGAAGACCGTAATATCTATCAGGATATCGCCGAGCGCACGCAGGGGGATATCTATATCGGTGTGGTGGGGCCTGTGCGCACAGGCAAATCGACCTTTATCAAGCGGTTTATGGATACGCTGGTGCTGCCCAATATCACGGGTGACTACCAGCGCGAGCGGGCAACGGACGAACTGCCGCAATCCGCGGCCGGCCGGACGATCATGACGACCGAGCCAAAATTCATCCCGGAGGATGCGGTGGAGATCGCGCTGCCGGATCAGGCGCATTTCAAGGTGCGCATGATCGACTGCGTGGGCTATATCGTGCCCAGCTCCCTCGGCTACATTGAGGGCGACCAGCCGCGCATGGTGAAAACGCCGTGGTATGAGAATGAGATTCCTTTCAATATGGCGGCCGAAATCGGCACGCGCAAGGTTATCTCCGAACATTCTACCATCGGCCTGGTCATCACAACGGATGGCAGCATCAGCGATATTCCGCGCGCCGAGTATGAGGAGGCTGAGGAGCGCGTTGTCAAAGAGCTTAAAGAGCTCAACAAGCCCTTTATCGTGCTGCTTAACTGCATGTATCCGCAGACGAATAACGCCCGTGCGCTCGCCTCCCAGATGACGGAGAAATACGGCGTGCCGGTGCTGCCAGTGAACTGCCTGGAGCTGGAGGAGGAGGAGATCCGGCAGATCCTCTCGCAGGTGCTCTTTGAGTTCCCGGTCAAGGAGATTTCCCTAGACATGCCGCGCTGGATGACCTCGCTCGACCCGGAGCACTGGCTGCGCAAGGCGGCTTATGGCGCTGTGCAGGAGGCGGCGGCAGCGGTATCGCATGTGCGGGATGTAAACGGCCTGGTCTCAAAGCTGACCGAATGCGAATATATCGAAGCCGCGCAGATTTCCCACATGAACCTGGCCGAGGGTAGCGCGCGCGTGAACGTGCTGATGGATCAGGAGCTGTTTTATAAAATCCTTGCAGAAGCGACGGGGCTGGAGATCGACAGCGAACAGGGCCTGATGAACTGCATGATGGAGCTCGCGCAGGTGAAAAAGGCCTATGACCGCGTGAAAAACGCGCTCGATGAGGTGGAGGCCACCGGCTATGGTATCGTGATGCCGACGCTCGATGAATTGTCGCTGGAGGAGCCGGAGATCATGAAGCAGGGCGGGCGCTACGGCGTGCGGCTGCGGGCCTCCGCGCCATCCATCCACATGATGCGGGCGAATATCACCACCGAGGTCGCGCCAATTGTTGGGTCTGAATCCCAGTCAGAAGAGCTGGTGATGTATCTGCTCAAGGAGTTTGAGGATAGCCCGGAGAAGATATGGGAGTCGAATATTTTCGGTACATCCCTGCATCAGCTGGTGAACGAAGGGCTGCACAACAAGCTCTACCGTATGCCGGCGGATGCCCGCATCAAACTACAGGAGACGATTGAAAAGGTCATCAACGAGGGCTGCAGCGGATTGATCTGCATCATTCTGTAATGTGAGCCGTTTGATATGGGAGAGGGAGCAAGAAGGCCCCGCGGCCGGTGGAATCTCCACCGGCCGCGGGGCCGAAGTTTTGTTTTGCATGAATAAAAAATCAGTGCCTTCAATGGGGGGACTATAACCGTCAGGGATATGCCTAAATACGGTCACCGTCCGGCAGGACAAAATAGCTCTCATAGGTGCAGTTTACCGCTTTTGCGATATCCGCCATGTCCCGAACAGAGAGTTTTTTATATTTTAATTCTAAATTAAAATTTTGAGGAGACTGTCCAATCCGTCTTGCAAGCTCGGCTACACGAACTCCACTTCTCATATGGAAGTAACAAAAGAACTTATGATCTGGGAAATACAATGGCGTATTTTTATGCTTATCAGATGCATCGGGACTTGCGACAGATCAAAAACTTGTTAATTGGAGGTAAAAAACGAGATGATTTGATCAGTCAATCGTTCCATTTCGGAATCTATTCCCAGACGAAAAACGGGAAGATGAAACCGCCCCCAGAGCTTTTCGGCTAATCTGTGGTGTTCCTCGGAAGTCAATGTGCTTTTTACTCCATATTCGCCTGCCCAATCACGTGCTTGTACAACCGGGAAAACTACAAATGCAATGATCTTGCAATCAACGGCCGATTCAATGAACCGGATCGTTCGTGCAATGTAATCCAGCGGATCCCAGTAGTTGATACACAGGACTACGCAGTCGGGGCAGGTGCCCAGTAAAAAATGATGCTGATAAAGCGGGTACGAGTACAGGTTGCCAGGATACTGTGTAACCGTTGCCGACTGGGATCCAACCAATAGGATGTCCTTCTCTTTCCATTCCATCTCATGCAAAATACAATTCAAATAACGGATGGATTCATAATTGGTCAGAGATACCGCGTGTTCGCTGTTATAGCCGAGCGGATAAACATAATCCATTCCAAACAGCAGTGCGCTTGGCTCCGTGCCGATTTGGCCTACCTGAAACCCTCTTTCCAGCAGCTTTTTTCGCAGTAAAATCTGTAATGTGAATTTTCCCTGTTTGGGCGAGGTTCCCAACACACCGAGGATAGGCGTGGCAATCCGAAATAATTTTTCATAACGGAAAGGCGGCAGGCAGCTTTTATCCAGTAGGGGAGACTGGACGAGTGTGGAGTCATGATCGCCGAGGAAATTAGATAAGTCGTCGAAGGAATATATTTGTTTGTTATGGGAGAGTATATCCTGGACTAATTGTCCTTTCAGATTGGGTTTCCCGATCCATTGAAATAACTCATCAACGTGGCCTAGGATTAGCGTATCAAAATTTTGGTAGTCAATTCGTTCAATACTTTGAATTTGATAATCCGAGGATTGTTCTCCCGGAAGTAAGTCTTTCGTTCGGGCACCAACTTGCATGGAGTATTTCGAGTCATAAACGCTGGTCAGTTCAAAAAGTAACATTTCCGAATAGCGGACGAGGCTATGTATTTCTTTGTTAAATGGGAAAACAGCGGCCCTGCTGATTGGAAACAGGGAATCCCGATCAATCCGTTTTTGTTTTGGCGCATGATAAATCCATTTTGCGGTTTTTCTAAACAATTTAAGCACAGATTCAATTGATCGGTTGCGCTTCGGCAAATGGCTCGCTGCATAAGCCGCCGCATATGCACAGGAGTAGCTACAACCTGAGCAAATGCGATAGCTGTTATTTTTCCATGGCAACCTCTGAGATGCTCCGCAAGCGCCAAGGTTCACAACCGGATCACCTTCAAAAAACTCAAAATCTTGAATCCTGCGGCAAAACCTTCCAGTCAAAACACCTAGAACATGATCGAAGCAAGCAGGATACGTCAGCGTTCCGGTTCCGTCAAAGGCCGCAAAAATCGTAAATCCCTTCCGGTTCAGTTGGCTGCAAACCTCATATAGCGCTTGTTTTTGTGTGCAAACCCGTATGCCGAGGCTTAGATTCAGGAAATCCCCGGATACATTTTGCTCGATAAAACGTAGTGCGGACAGTAGCGCCTGTTCATCAAGCTGCATCTGCCCATAATAAAAATTGATCGATAATACGGAACTGCTTGGGGCAATCTTCAAAATGGCGCCGGTTAACGCCGTACCATGACCAAATGTATCTGGTTTGTCCGCGACAAGCATCATCTGTTGACTAGACGAATTATATTCCAAAGTAACGGAATGAATATCGGAAGCAATGCCTTTAAAAAAAGTATGTTCCGTGTCGATTCCGCTATCCAATACAACAATATCATAATGTGTCTTTAACGCTTGCATTATTTCCACCTTCCTCAAAGAAAAATTCGGCTTGGGCAGTAAACTGCCCAAGCCTTGGGATATTTTTGCTTATGTAAGTGAAGTGCAACTACCGCCGGCGTTCTCGTTCGTGCAACCGAACAATTGGATTTCCTGATCATTCTTCTTTTTGGGTTTTTCCAGCTTCATTTTTTCTCCTCCTTTCTACATAGAGATTCATAAATAATAAAAATTATTTATTGACATGTAATTGTTTGACGCCGCCATAGCGGTCATATAACTTCAAAATCTTGTCCCAACCACGCTTCTCCCTATAACTGCAAGTGGTTTTACGAAAGCGTCCCGGTGTGACATAATTATCCATATAATTCCAATAAATGCAATAAGGGACCAAACAGACCGGTCTGATTAGGCAACCGCCGCAACGCTCATCAAATTGAGACAAGTGCATCTGCCATTTTGATTTTTTATACATATTAATTGTAATCTTACCGTTTTCGACCTGACCGACCGATAGATCCGGTTTCCCTTGAAAAAAAGTTCCGCATTTATAGACTTTACCGGTTACGGATACTGCAATGCAGTCGTCTTTCATATATCCGCACATTCCGTATAGCGGTCGAAGCCGGTTCTCAAAAAAGGCGGATTCAATGAGCTGATTGTCAGGCAACAAATCCATCATTTTTTCACAAAGCAACAGATCATCATATTTTGAGCGAGATTCTTTATCCAGCAGAATATCTTTCGCCTGTTCGGAAATGCTTCCGTCATAATCTTCCGCTCTAACGAAATAAATTTTAAAGCGCTTATCGCCGTCGATAAGCTGAGAGATAAAGTCAACGTATCCCTGCATTTCACACAGAAATGCTTTTGTAACATTTGTCCGAATCGCAATGGTAAAGTGTTTTCGTGGAAACCCGGATCGAATGTCTCTTAAATTTTTGGTGATACGTTCAAAAGAGCCCCTCTTGTCTATCAAATATCTTTGTGCGTCGTGCGTGTCCTTGCAGCCGTCTAAAGTGATCTGATAGTAGATAACCCGATAAGAGAGCAACTCTTCAAAAATATCTTTTGTTAACAAATAACCGTTTGTAACAATCACAGCGGAATAAAACTTGTGCATCGCTTTACATGCTTCCATGAACATACGGGATAATCTACGAACTGCCGACATGGCCAACAACGGTTCACCGCCAAAAAAAGTGACCTGTAATCCCTGATACCGGGGCAGCTTTTGATATACATAACGAACGACAGCATCTTGAATTTCCTCAGACATGATCCCTTTTGGTGCATCTTCGAGCAACTCAAAGCAATATTGACAACGAAAATTACACTGCTCGGTGGGAATAATGCATAGCTCCAAAAGAGAACTGGATTTTGACTGTTCAAATAAATCCTCCAGCATTCTGTCCTCATCTGCATAAATTGGGATGAGGAAGCCACCCGTAATCAACTCCTCTGGAATCACATGGCTTTTTCTGAATTCTTCTGAAGACAATATTTCTAAAATATATGCCTGATCCTCGCCGTTTACCTTATAACAGACTCCTGAATAAGAATTATACAAAAGCAGATCATGATTATCAGAATAGGTTGTATAATTATATCTTGATTCTATCCACTGATCCAACAATATACTCCCCCTATACATAGTATATTATTATACTATATAAATAATAGCAGGCGATTATGAATAAATTGTGAATAAATTATAAAGATAAATACTTAATTAGTTTTATATAACTAAAAATAATATAATTATTGACAAATAGATATTAAATCGCTATAATCAGAATAGAATAATTTTGGGAATTCACCGATTTATCAATTTCCCTATTATACATAATTTAAAAATATATTAAAGGGCGGGTGAATAGCGTTTATGATTCGTGAAAAAGTCAGATTATGCTTGCAAGACATTGGGGTTTTTCTATCTGACTCCGAATGGAAGCAGATAGACTTGAATTTACTGGACTACATTCAAGATTCTCTGCAATTTATTAATTTTATAATAGAAGTAGAGGAACAGTGCGGTTGTGTGCTTCCAGACGAATTACTGCAAATGGATTTGCTCAAATCATTGAATCTCTTTACGGAAACGATACAAACGGCCATGGAATGCAAGAATAATGAACCCGCTTACTAGGAACAGGAGAAAGGAGCTTGAATATGGGTGCAAAAGTAAAAAAAGAATTGCCGGTATGCGTTTCGCCGCCCATTCTATCTTATCTGATGTTTGCACAGCCGCTAAGTGTTTTATATGCGAACTGTAAGAATCCTTATGATTTTGTTTTGGACCAATTTATTCAACTGCATGTAGAGACCATTTGTCCACATCATTCGGAAAATGAAACCAGACTCAGCTTCTATGTTCCGCTATACGCCCAGTGGGAGCCTTTTGAAGCGGAGTTGGTTTTCCGTGAGGATATCGAAGAGGAGGATATTCTGCGCCTATTCCGCGATGAACTTAATAATGGCTATTATGTATTTACGATTCTTGATGAATATTACATTCATCTCATTGATAAATATCAAACGAAACATTTTGAGCATGACTACTTATTGAGCGGATACAACGACGAAGAGCAAAAATTTACGGGCCTTTTCTTTATCGACGGCTTTTATAAGCAGGATTATTTGTCTTATGCTGAGGTAAGAGAAGGCTTTTTAAATTGCAGAAGCCCTTTATTTGCCTACATAAAATTAAAGGTAAAACCGGGATACGATGCTCGCTGTCATCTGGATAAAGCGCGCGCGATAACCTTGATTTCCGACTATCTGAATGGAACAAATTCTTTCAACTGGTATAGCGGTTTTGGAGAATGTGTTTTTGGCCTTGATGTGTATGATCGCCTGTTTTCTTTAGAAATGCCCAAAGAAAAGCGTATATTAGATATCCGGGCATTTTGCGTTCTGGAGGAACACAAACGAATTATGAAAGATAGGATTGAGCAGGTCTTCGGGCTGCCTGATCTGGCAGGGCAGTATCAGAATGTATTGAAGCTGTCCTCAAACACAAAGCTGCTTGCCATGAAATATATGAGAAATGGTTTAAGTTCCACCTATGATTCTATAGTGAAAAATATATTAAAAATGAAAGAAATGGAGCGTAACCTGCTACAAAAAGTATTACAGCAGGTGGAGGATATATAAATATGGGTAAATTTAATTTGGATAGCAAGCTTGGCGAAATTGCAAAGGATGAGAAAGCGCGGGAGATTGTTGAGTCATTTCTGCCCGGGCAGATTGATAGTCCTCAATTTATGTTGGTACAGGGGCTTCGGGTGAGGGGCGTCCTCGGAAAAGGGCATTATGTCGGGCTGACTCCAGAGCAGGAAAATAGTCTTGTGGAGCAAATTATGGAAATCAAAGAGAGGTAACCTTATGGCCGATATGTCAGATGAACATACTTATACGGAAAAAGAAAATATACTTTATTTGCTTCATAATTGGTTCGATTGGGATAGGCTGAGTGTAGTGCTTTCAGTATTGAGAATTCCAATTCTGATACTTATACCAATCGTTACAGCATTTATACCCAAATTGATCATTGATTGTATTATGCAGAAGGTATCAATTGGCGAGTTGATTGGCGTGATTGCGGTATGCAGCGTGGTTTTAGTAGGGCTTCAGTGGTCCGGCGCCTTTTTGGCTTCTGTCGTTTCAGGAAATACCCGTAAGATACGGATGCACTATCAAATGATGGCGTTCCATAAAATTTTACATATGGATTATGCTCGCTTGGAAAACAAAACAACGCGCCAAGCCTATGAAGAAGCGAAACAGTTTTTTGTTCAAAAAAATGCGTTGCCCGCCAGCCAGGGTTTTTATGAGATGGTTTTGCAGCTATGTGTGAACACCCTGGGAATTTTCACCTTTTTGTTTGTGCTGTCATCTTTAAAACCGTTCATTTTGGGTTTGATTCTTGTAACGTGTGTTTTTGATTATCTATTTTTGATTTATTTACGCAAACGAGAAAAGGAAACAAATGAGGGCCTTGCCGTTTTAACCACAAAATTTGATTACCTATATAGAAAAGCCAATGACTTTTCGGCGGGCAAGGAAATTCGAATTTATCAATTTGACAATCTGTTCGATTCATTCATAACATCAATGACTTCCATGTATACGAAGATGATTGGGAAGCTGACGCGTCAAACCGTTGAGGTTACCGTCGGCCAAGCGTTGCTCTCCATGCTGCGGGAAGGAATTTGTTATGCTTATCTGATCTACTGCGTTCTCAAACAGGGCATGATAGTTTCCGATTTTATCTTTTATTTTGGAATCATAACCGGCTTTTCCGCATGGCTGTTGGGCATGACCGCTCAAATAAACAACATAAAGCGCGCCATTATCGAATGCGATAAATTCAGAAAATTTATTGATCTGCCGGATTTAGAGCATGGGGAGGGGCGCAGTTTGCAACAGGCGGAAGCCTCAAAAAAGGATACCATACTCGAAATGAGAAATGTGACGTTCTCCTATCCGGGGAGTAAAGAACCCGTCATAAAAAATATGAGCTTGGCGATCAAAAAGGGAGAAAATATTGCGATTGTCGGTGAAAACGGCGCCGGTAAAACTACCGTGGTTAAGTTGTTATGCGGATTGTATGAAATTGAGTCCGGCACCTTGTTATTGCAAGGCAAGGGGATTCAGTCATACGATAGGAGTGAAATATACGCTATGTTCAGCGCGGTGTTTCAGGATTATTTTTTTTTACCGAAAAGTATTGAAACCAATATTTCATTGTGTGACGATAGCCAGACGGATCATGAACGGGTAGACTCTGTTTTACGCCAAGTTGGGCTTTATCAAAAAATTATGAGTTTGCCTAGCGGTAAAGATACAATGATGATAAAACAGGTATATCAGGACGCCGTACAGTTCTCTGGAGGAGAATTGCAACGTCTTCTGCTGGCCCGTGCGCTGTACAAAAAGAATGCTTCTATTCTTGTTTTAGATGAACCAACTGCGGCGCTTGATCCAATTGCGGAAAATGAACTGTATGAAAATTTCAGCGAAATGACATGGGGTAAAACATCGATTTATATTTCTCATCGTTTAGCTTCCACACGGTTTTGCGACCGTATTTTTTTTATTCAGGATGGAATGGTTGTCGAAGCCGGAACACACGAGGAATTGATGCAAAAGAAAGGATATTATTGGCGGATGTTCGAGCTGCAAAGCTATTATTACCAGGAGCAATTAGCCGGAGAGGAAGCATTATGACATTACATAATACGATCAAACAGTATCGTCTGGCATTTCGTGAAGTGAAAAAACACACGCCGAGACTAGTCACCATTACAATTTTGCAAGCGATATTGAACGCGGTTTATCCCTTTATCAATATTTACTTTTCAGCAAGAATTATTGACTGCCTGTCCTCCTCTCAGGAAGTGAAGCAGCTTGTTACGCTCGTTTTGATCTTGCTTTTTCTAAATTTCGTGTTGTTTACGCTAGGTAATTATTTTAAGAGCAAATATGAGCTGTTCCGAACGCTGTTGTGGCATAAAGAAAAAAACGCAGTTGCTCAAGCATTGAATCAGACAGAGTATCAAAACCTGGAGGATGCCTCCTTTCAGGAGTCTGTGCAGAAACACGCCAGTGGGATAGACAGCTTTGGCTCATTTTTAAACCGTGTGGTATGGCAATTGGGAGAGCTTATTAAAGGGATTGTTTTATTATGTCTCTCCATTTTTTTTATTTTTCCGCTGATCAAGGTAAGTTTAAAAAACACTGGGGGCTCTTTTTTTGAATCGCCGTGGTTTTTGATAGTGATTGCACTTGGAATCGGCGTTTCTGCCGGGGTGATTGCTTTGGTGAGTGCAAAGCTGCAAAAACGGTATTTCAAGCTGTACGACCAGTGCCTTGCAGTGAATAAAATACAAAAATATTATTTTGAAAAGCTTTCTAATTACAAAACTGGTAAAGAAATTAGAATGTTTCATGAAGAAGAATTAATTGAAAGGCACGCAGAAGAAATACTGCTAAACAAAGGGAATAAACTGTTCCAAAAGATGACCATGAATAATGCAATACTGGATTCCACTTATGCGCTGCTGGGCGTTGCGATGGGTTTCATTATCTATGTATTTATTGGCGTCAAAGGTCTTTTGGGGCTATTCAGCGTAGGATATCTCGTTCAATATATCGGCAGCTTTCTGCAAATTGTTTCGGCAATTGGGATTTTAGAGAGCATTTCCGGTCAGGTTGAAATCGTTGTAAACAGTTTAAAATATTACACTGATATCATACAATCCGCCAAAAAAGAACCGAACCAATCGGCTCTCATTCCGAAATCTCCCCCTTATCAAATAGAGTTTAGAAACGTAAGCTTTAAGTATCCCAATATGGATCAATATGCCTTAAAAAACATTTCGCTCACCTTACCATTTGGGGAGCAATTGGCAATCGTTGGTCGAAATGGGTCAGGTAAAACGACCTTTATCAAGCTTTTATGCCGACTATATACCGTTGATGAGGGAGAGATTTTGCTCAATGGGATCAATATCAACGATTACAAAGAAGAGGAATATTTCAAATTGTTTTCTGTTGTATTTCAAGATTATTCTATATTTTCATTCACAGTACAGCAAAATATATCAGGCAACAAGGAGGATGACGGACAAAAGCTAAAAAGCTGCCTGAATAAAGCGGGGATTCTGGAGCGTGTGGAGGCAATGGCAGATAAAGAAAATACCTATCTGTATTCTGATTACTCTGAAGACGGGGTAGAAATATCGGGTGGAGAGGCACAAAAAATTGCCTTAGCCAGGGCATTATATAAAGACGCTCCATTTATTATTCTCGATGAGCCAACTTCAGCGCTGGATCCCCTTGCCGAATATGATCTTTATCAAAAATTCAATCAGCTTGTTGAGGGGAAAACAGCCATCTACATTTCTCATAGGCTGTCATCGTGCAAATTCTGCAAACATATTGCTGTATTTAATGATGGTGAATTGTTACAATACGGTTCACATGATGATTTGATCAAAGATACGGACGGAAAATATTTTGAATTATGGAATGCGCAGGCCCAATATTACTTAACCGGTCAAAAACTAACGCAAACGGTATGAAGCCAAATTCTTTCATATGCCTCTAAAATAAAAGTCTAAACTGGTTTTTTATTCCCATTGCAACCCTAATCATATTCCTTTTCGCTTGCACATCCGGTTTTGTTGATCAAAGCGAAAAAATTACCCGTAAATACTTTTTTAAAAGGTAAATATCAATGTCCCATTTTTCCCAAACCCTATCACACCGAATTGATACCCTTGAAATGATGCAAACATCCTGTGGCGCGGTCGGGATAGGCCGCAACAAATTTATTTGCCAATGCATCGACTTTGCGCTCCAGCATATGGCGCCGGAGCAAACAGGGCCGCAAAAGCCAGAGTGAAACTACGGGTGCGTAGCCATTTAGGCATGTGGCTAAATACGGTCACCATCCAGCAGAACAAGCTCTTATGGAAAGAGTTAACAATGTACGCAGACGAACCGGGTTCGTCCGCGGGTGGTCACAGACCGCTCCTACCGACAGGCCTTTTATCCCAGTGCCCCATGCGGCTATTGTCTATTACGAAGTGAGGCGGAGTTTTTTGCGAAAAACGCGTAGGGTCGAACTGTGTTCGGCTGTTTTTTTTCATATATGTTAAATATCTTGGGCGCACGCAGTGAACACCTACGGATACACCGCCATTCGGTATGTGCCTACATACGCAAGCGGCCCCACCGCTTTTTTCAGCGAAGCCTTTTCAATTTTTTGAATTTCTGCTATGATAGGGGGCGTAAGAAATGCTGAAACTTTTATTTTTTCCGAAAGGACTGACCGTAAAATGGCCTATAAAATCGGAATGGTATCCCTCGGCTGCCCCAAAAACCAGGTGGATGCGGAAATCATGCTCGCAAAGCTTGAGGATGCAGGCTTCCTGCTCGCGGACGATCCCTATGATGCGGATCTCGTGATCGTGAACACCTGCGGCTTTATTGAGGATGCAAAGCGCGAGGCAATCGACAGCATCCTTGAGATGGCGGAGCTGAAAAAGGATGGCACGATCCAGCGCCTTGTGGTGACAGGCTGTCTCGCGCAGCGTTATCAGCAGGAGGTGCTCAATGAAATCCCGGAGATTGACGCGCTCATTGGCATCGGCGCAAACAACGATATCGTAAAAATCTGCGAGGATGCGATGGAGGGAGAAGCAACGCCCTCCTTCCCGCCGCGTGAAAATATGCCGCTGGAGGGCAGGCGCGTATTGACCACGCCGCCCCATTGGGCCTACCTGAAAATTGCCGACGGCTGCTCAAACTGCTGCACCTACTGCGCCATCCCCGGCATCCGCGGAGCGTTCCGCAGCAGGGAGATGGACAGCATCGTGGAGGAGGCGCGGGAGCTGGCGGAATCCGGCGTGAAGGAACTGATCCTGGTCGCGCAGGATACCACGCGCTATGGGGAGGACTGCTACGGCGCGCTTATGCTGCCCGCGTTGCTTGACCGGCTGTGCGAAATTGAGGGCATTGAGTGGCTCCGCCTGCTCTACTGCTACCCGGACCGCATCACGGATGAGCTGCTGGATACGATGGCGCGGCAGCCCAAGGTGCTCCACTACCTTGATATACCGCTGCAGCACTGCGATGAGCGGGTGCTGGGCCGCATGAACCGCACTGGCTCGCGCGAGAGCCTGACGGCGCTGATTGCAAAAATCCGCGCGAAAATTCCGGATATCGTCCTGCGCACCACCGTGATGACCGGGTTCCCCGGAGAGGACGAGGCTGCCTTCACGGAGCTTGCAGAGTTTGTGCAGGAGATCCGCTTCGACCGGCTCGGCTGCTTTGCCTATTCGCAGGAGGAGGGGACGCCCGCCGCCGCATTCCCGGATCAGGTGGAGGAAGAGGTGAAAAAGCACCGTGCGGAGTTGATTCTGCAGGATCAGTATGGTATAGTAGAGGCTAATAACCGCGCGCGCATTGGGAAAATCTACCGCACCGTCGTAGAGGATTACGATGCTTATACCGACAGCTACACGGGCCGCACCTGGATGGATGCGCCTGAGATTGACGGCACGGTGCGTTTTACCTGCGGCTATGCGCTCGAGGATGGCAGCTTTGTCGATGTGGAGATCTTCGACATTTCCGATTATGACCTGATCGGCGAAGTGGTTTAAACCGGAAGGGAGTACATACCGCATGAACACTCCGAACAAATTAACGGTTCTGCGCATGATTTTAGCGCCCGTTTTTCTGGCTGTTTTTCTGGCGCAGGGCATTCCATACCACTATTGGTGGGCAGTGCTCGTATTCAGCGCGGCCGCGATTACGGATGCGATCGATGGTAAGCTCGCGCGGAAAAACGATCAGATCACCGTTTTCGGAAAGCTGCTTGACCCTGTGGCGGATAAAATGCTCACCACCGCCGCGCTGCTGGGCTTTATGCAGGTTGGCCTGTGCAATATCTGGATTGTTATGATCGTGCTCACCCGCGAATTTGCCGTGACGAGCGTGCGGTTGATCGCCTCTGCGGAGGGCGTGGTGATTCCGGCAAACATTTGGGGCAAGCTCAAAACCGTCAGCCAGATGACGTTTACGATTGTCATTATGCTGCTGGCGGCGGTGCAGGCGCTGGGCGTGCTGCCCGCGTCGTTCCCGCTGCCGCTGATTTCCAATATTCTGCTGTGGGTGACGGCCGCGCTGACCGTCGTATCGGGCGTGATTTATTTGATGCGGAGCACGAAAATCATCACGTTTACAAAATAAACAGATGAGCGGGTAATTTGTTCCTATTTTCGTTGCAAAATAGAAGTAGAATTTTTTCACCCGCCGGTATATAATGATAGCAATCCATTGATTTTCAAATGCGTTTACCGGGAGAAGTAGCCGGGGAAAGCCGCACCAGAGAGAGGGCGCATTCGTTGCGAGCGCCCTTTGCACGCGCCCCAGTGAAATGCACCCGCCAGCACGCGGGGGGAAAGGGGGCGAATTGCCCCGAACGAGTATCCCCGTGCGGAAGGCGCCGTTACCGCCAAAGGGTTCGGGCAAGTGTGCTCTGACCCACTGAGCAAAAAATCGCAGTGGAACCGCGGAACAAATCCGCCTGCGCTGAGTGCCCGTTTGGGCCGCGCGGGCGGTTTTTTGTTTTTTTGCAGATTCCGCCGCAGGGGAGGAGATTGTGATGTTTCGTCAGCTCAAAGAGGATATCGCCTGCGTGCGCGAGCGCGATCCCGCAGCGCGCAGCGCATTGGAGGTTTTACTGCTATACCCCGGCCTGAAGGCCATTCGGATGCACCGCCGGGCCAATTGGTGCTACCGTCACCGGCTGTTTTTCCTGGCACGTTGGATTTCTCAGCGCGCCGCGCATAAAACGGGGATCGAAATCCACCCGGCCGCAAAGATCGGCCATCGCTTCTTCATCGACCATGGCACGGGCGTAGTCATCGGCGAAACGGCGGAGATCGGGGACGACGTGACGCTCTATCAGGGCGTTACTCTCGGCGGCACGGGCAAGGATACGGGCAAGCGTCACCCGACCATCGGCAACAATGTGATGATCGGCGCGGGTGCGAAGGTGCTCGGCCCTTTCAAGGTGGGGGAAAACAGCAACATTGCCGCAGGCGCAGTGGTGCTTGAGGAGATCCCACCGAATTCCACAGCGGTCGGCGTGCCTGCGCGTGTTGTCAAGCGTAACGGCGTGCGCATTGACAACCTCGATCAGGTGCACGTGCCCGACCCGGTGGCGCAGGAGCTTTGCTGCATGATGCTGCGCATCGAGCAGCTGGAGCGTGAAAACGCGGAATTGGAAAAAGAATGCAGGGAACGGGAGGCTACCTGACCTTTTTCCCTTGTAAAAAGGCTCGGATTTCGATAAAATGACAGTAGAAAAAAGAAGGAGCGATTTTTCATGAAGGTTTATAACACACTGACCCGGCAGAAGGAAGAACTGAAACCGATCACACCGGGTGAGGTCAAAATCTATGCCTGCGGCCCCACCGTTTATAATTATATCCACATCGGCAACGCCCGCCCGCTGTGCGTGTTCGATGTGCTGCGCCGCTATCTTGAATACCGCGGCTACAACGTGCGCTTTGTGCAGAATTTTACGGATATCGACGATAAGATCATCCGCCGCGCCAATGAGGAGGGCCTCACCTTCTCCGAGGTGTCGGAGAAATATATCAAGGAGTTCTGGGTGGACGCCAAGGGGATGAATATCCGCGAGGCGACTATCCATCCAAAGGCGACGGAAAATATCGACGAGATCATCACCATCATCTCCGCTCTGGTCGAAAAGGGCTATGCCTATGAAGCGCAGGGCGACGTGTATTTCAGCCCCGCGAAATTCGCGGAGTACGGCAAGCTTTCCCACCAGCCGCTGGAGGAGCTGGAGGCGGGTGCGCGCATCAACATTGGCGAAGTCAAAAAGGAGCCCATGGATTTTGCGCTCTGGAAGGCCGCGAAGCCGGGCGAGCCGAGCTGGGATTCCCCGTGGGGCAAGGGCCGCCCGGGCTGGCACATCGAGTGTTCTGCCATGGTGCGCCGCTATCTCGGTGAAACGATCGATATCCACTGTGGCGGGCAGGATTTGATCTTCCCGCACCATGAGAATGAGATTGCGCAGAGCGAATGCTGCAACGGCGCGCCCTTCGCGCATTACTGGATGCACAACGGCTTTATCAATGTGGATAACCGCAAGATGTCGAAATCCCTCGGCAATTTCTTCACCGTGCGCGATGTGGCGCAGGAATATGGCTATGAGCCGATCCGCTACCTGATGATCTCTTCGCAGTACCGCAGCCCGATCAACTACAGCATTGATATCATCGAGCAGTGCAAGGCCTCTTTGGCGCGGCTTTACAGCTGCCGTGACAGCCTCGATTTCGCGTTGAAAAACGCGGTGGAAGAGCCCGGCGCGGACGACGATGCGGTGATCGCAAAGCTGGAGGAGCGCAGAAAGCAGTTTGAAGAGGCGATGGATGACGACCTGAACACGGCGGACGCGCTCGCGGCCGTTTATGAGCTGGTGCGCGATATCAACACGCATGTGGCGGCGGGCGTGCACTCCCGCAGGCTGTGCGAGTACGCGTCGGAGCTTTTTGATACGCTGTGCGGCATTCTGGGCCTCGTTTACAACCGCGCGGAGGAGAAGAGCCTGGATGATGAGATTGAAGCGCTCATTGAGCAGCGCAATGCGGCGCGCAAGGCGAAAAATTGGGCGGAGGCAGACCGCATCCGCGATGAACTGAAGGCGCGCAATATCATTTTGGAGGATACGCCGCAGGGCGTAAAGTGGAAATACGCCGAATAAACAGAAAAAGTGAATTTGCAATGCAAAGCCGGGCCCTGCGGAGAAATGCGCAGGGCCCGGCTTTGGCATCATAGAGCATTTCAAACGATGTGGGGATCACATCGCAACATGGGAAAACCCGGCTCAGCTTTTGATGATAGGGTCGATGCCGTTTGTACGCAGGGGGAAGTCCGCGTGCCGCATGGCGAAGTTGATGCATTGACAGATGAATTTGTTGCGGCTCATATTTGAGTTGATCGCTTTAGCGGCCGATGGTTTCAAGGGCTTCTTTTTGAAGGCGGATGGTGGTGGGGGTTTTTGACAGGGTTTCGAGAAAAAATGGGACATAAAAATTACCTCCGGCATTAATTTGATAACATTATGGTTGTATACAGTCAAGTGATTTTTGATTAAAATGATATCAGATTGTTAGGAGGTTGTTATCGTGACAACAGACAGGATCCAAACTGGTGTACGCTTTACTCCGGAAGTTTTAACAAAGATTACTTATATCGCCAAACAAAACTGCCGTTCCTTCAACGCTCAAATGGAGTATCTGGCCCAAAAGTGCATCGAAGAATTTGAGACCCAGAATGGTGAGATCAGCGTTGAAAAGGATCGCTGAAATTAGTTACGGAAAGCCTGCTTACTTGACGTTTCTGCCCGTTACGGAACGCTGCTTATATTGGTTCGAATACATTTTAATTTTGCGCTCAGGTCGTGTGCCTGAGCGTAAACAGTTTTACCGTTCATTTTGTGATAGACGAAACCCAATCGGAAACCCTAATATTCTGTAAGGATTGATTGGAACCATCATTCCCATCCTTTTATCCTGAAAGGAGCGTTTTATTACCATGCGAATCGGCATCATCGGCACCAGCGCCATCGCCGGGCACTTTATCGAGGGCGCGCGCCTGGCCGGCGGCATTGATATCGCCGCCGTCTACTCCCGCAGCCTGGAAACAGGGGAGGCTTTCGCGCGCGAATGGGAAATCCCCATCGTCTATACGTCCCCTGACGCGTTGGCGGAGAGCACGGCCGTAGACGCGGTGTATATCGCCAGCCCGAATGCCTTTCACTACCCGCAAAGCAAACGGATGCTGGCGGGCGGAAAGCATGTGCTGTGCGAAAAGCCCATTGTAACGGCGCCGGAACAGTTCGAGGAATTGCGCGCGTTTGCAGCGGAAAAGGGCCTCGTTTATATGGAGGCGATCATGATGTGCCACCTGCCCGCGCGGGAAACCCTGCACAGGGCGGTGGCGCAGATCGGGCGGGTTTCCGCCGCGCGTTTTGATTTTTCGCAGCTCTCCTCCCGGTATCCGGCTCTCTTGCGGGGGGAAGTGCCCAATATTTTTAACCCCGCTATGGCGGCGGGCAGCCTGATGGATTTGGGGGTTTACTGCGTGTACCCGGCCATCGACCTGTTTGGCGAACCGGAGCGCGTGCGCGCGTCGGCGGGCTTGCTCAGCACCGGGGCGGATGGGTTTGGCAGCGCGTGCCTCTCTTACCCGGATCGGGAGGTGCTGCTCTCGTGGTCAAAAATCGGGCAGGGCTATGCAGGCTCCGAAATCCTGGGCGATCAGGGCAGCATCACCATCCAGTCAATTTCAACGCTCGCGGGGATGGAGCTGCACCTGCCGGATGGGACGCATCGACCGCTCTGCGGGGTGATTGACAGGGCCGAGGCAATGCGGGGGGAGGCGGAGTCCTTCCGCCGTTTTGTGGAGGAGCCGGAGCGGTTTCTATTAGATACTGCGCAGACAGAGGACCTGACCCGCCGGGTCTGCCGTGTGATGGAACAAATCCGCCGGGAGGCCGGCATTTCCTTTGAAACAGTATCATGATGAGCCAGAGGAGGTATTGCAAAATGCCTCCCCGTACAAACAAACCGAAAAAGACATGGTTTCGGGCGGGGCTCAGCCCGAAATTTGCCTCCGTGAGGCAAAAATGGCTTTTTTGAAGGGACTGTTGCAAAATGCAAAGCAATTTGCAACAGTCCCTTTTCATTTATTTTGCACAACTGAGGTTGGCTCAAAGGCGAAATTGTGCTATAATTCAGCCATATCAAACGGCAGATGAGTAAGTAGGTCGAATCTATTGATCGAGCGGGAGGAATTGGGATGGAAGCAGATCGGGAGGCACAGCGGGAAGCGCTCCAGGCGCTCGGCCAGCTCAACATCCCCTATGAATTGATTCGCCACACCGCCGCGGGGACGATTGACGAAATTGCTGTAATGGGAATCCTGGCGCATGGGGAGATCCCCAAAAATTTATTTTTGCAGGATCACAGCGGCCGCCATTTTTATCTCCTTGTGATCCGCAGCGATAAACGGGCGGATTTGAAGGCGGTTGCCAGGCAGCTTTCAAGCTCGCGGCTGTGCTTTGCCTCCGAGGAGCGGCTGGAGCAGTATTTGGGGCTGAAAAAGGGCTCCGTTACGCCGCTCGGCCTGATCCATGACAGCGGACGGGCCGTAGAGGTTCTCTTTGACCGGGATTTGCAGAGGCTGGAGCGGGCAGGTTTTCACCCGAACGATAACCATGCCACTGTTTTCCTGTGCTTTCAGGATCTCTGCCGGCTGCTGGAGGCGTATGACCATCCCTACCGGTTTGTAACCGTATAGAATTTCATCAGGCGGGGGGAAACACATTGTCAATCGATACCATACTGTGGGATTGGAACGGCACGCTGCTCGACGATGTGGATGCGGCGGTAGCCAGCATGAACGATCTTCTGGCCCGCCATGGGAAGCCCCTGACCAGCCGGGAGGAATACCGTGAAATGATCGACATCCCGGTGGTCAACTATTACCGAAAGCTCTTCGATTTTGAGCAGACGCCCTTTGACGAACTGGTCGATGGCTTTATGAGGGGGTATGATCGCTATATCCGTTCGTCTGGCCTGATGCGGGGTGCGCGGGAAACGCTGGAGCGGCTGCATCAAACGGGTGTGCGGCAGATTATTGTATCCTCCTTCCACGAGGCAACGCTCAACGGCTATCTCCGCCGCTTCGGCATAGCGGATTATTTTGAGGCGGTCAGTGGGGCGGGGGATTACATCTCGGAAGGCAAAATCGAGCGGGCGCGCAGCCTGTTTGACCGGCTTCACGTTTTGCCGGAACGGACGCTTTCCGTAGGCGATATGGTGCACGATTATGAGCTTGCGCTGGCGCTTGGCACGCGTTGTGTGCTGATTCCGAACGGTCAGCAGGCGGAGGAAAAGCTACGAAAAACCGGCGCGCTGGTGGAAAAGGATCTTTTTACCGTTCCTTTATTACTGATAAAATAACGAATGCCGCCGTTTGACATTCTGAAAGATGAGGTGCAGCATGAAAAAGAACAGCAGACAAATTTGTAAGATGGGCTTGCTTGCCGCGACGGCTGGATGCGCTACGCTGGCAGCGGTGGGGGAGGGGCTATTTCGATTTGCACTCAAGCGAAGACTGAGCCCGATCGCGGGACCTGGCACTTTTACAATGAAATTTATCCCACTTTCGCTCAAAGATTTCCAACATCCATATTTCGATAAGGATTGGTGGGAAAAGCAGGACTCCCGCCCGATATCCGTGATCGCAAACGATGGGGCGATGCTCAATGGCGTGTGGTTTCATCAGACGCACAATCCTTCTGGAAAAGCGGTGCTGCTGCTGCACGGTTATGGCGGGAGGGGCCGCCATATGCAGAATTATGCGCAGGTATACTGGGAACGTGGCTATGACCTTTTTATTCCCGATGCACGTGCGCACGGCAAAAGCGAGGGTGCCATAATCGGGATGGGGTGGTTGGATCGCTTGGATGAGCTGGTATGGCTGCAGGAGATTATCCATCGGCTCGGGGAAACAGCACAAATCGTTTTGCACGGCGTATCTATGGGTGGGGCTACTGTTTGCATGACCTGTGGCGAGTGCCTTCCCAGGCAGGTGAAATGTGCGGTTTCCGACTGTGCCTATACGAGTGTGGAGGATGAGTTTGATCATCTGCTCCATTTCATGTTCCATCTGCCTCGTGAACCTGTCCTTTCTGCGGCGCAGCTGGTTGCACGGCTGCACGGCTGCTATGATTTTCGTGATGCCAGTGCGCTGAAGCAGGTAGCAAAGAGCAAAACGCCGTTGCTGTTTATGCATGGCGAGGCGGATACGTTCGTTCCGTTTTCTATGATGAAGCGGCTGTATGATGCGTCGCCTGCCTCTCTCAGGGCAATGCATGCATTCCCCGGCGCGGGGCATGGTCAGTCGCTTACATACAGCCCGGAAGACTATATGAAGGTGCTTGATGAATTTTTGAATAGATTTATTCCAGCATAAAAGAGAAGCAAGCGGGGGCGGAAATCGTAAATTTTACCGTTGCTATCGACCGTGCTTTCACGGATGATTCGCATTCCTGACCGTATCCGGACGGTTAGGCGCCGGATTGTTCCCTGGCGCGCAACAGAACTGTTTTAGTGGAAAGTTATCGTGAATTTATACAAATTTATTCTTTTGTAAAAACATCCAAGAAAGCCTTTTGAATGTTGTAACATGTTAATAAAAAAAGGAAATATATGGGTTTATAATACTTTTTTTAAGAAATTCCATAACTTTTCTCGTCAAAAAACTTGCAAAGACCTAGCGGATTGTGTAAAATGTATAGCGTAGTCATGGGCATAATGTATAAAAAATTGAAGAGCCAAATTAATGAAGCATTGGGGGCTATTTTATGTCAAACAGATTGTTCCAAGGCGTCATCCATCAGATGAAGGATGCCATTGACCGCACGGTGGGCGTGGTCGATGAAACGGGCACCATTATTTCCTGTAGCGAGCTCGGCCGGATCGGTGAGGTTCAGGAGTCCTCCCTCTCTGATGTTTTTACCGGCGGCGAGGTGACCACGATCGATTCTTTTACCTATCGCGCATTTGGCACCCATATGCATCCGGAATACGCCGTGTTTGTCGAAGGCACGGATGACATTGCCCGCCGTTATGTGGATATAATTGCCGTTGCATTGAGCAGCATAAAGCAGTATTATGATGAAAAGTACGATCGCAGCAACTTCATCAAAAACGTGATCCTCGACAATATCCTGCCGGGAGATATCTACCTCAAGTCGAGGGAGCTTCGTTTTAACAACGATGCCACCCGCGTTGTGCTGCTCATCCGCATTTTGGAACACAACGACGTATCCATTTATGACGTCATTCAAAACTTGTTCCCGGATAAGACCAAGGATTTCGTGATCAATATCAACGAAACGGATATCGCGCTTGTTAAAGAGGTGCGTGCGAATATTGAGCCGAAGGATCTTGAGAAGCTCGCCCGTTCTATCGCCGATTCTTTGGGAACAGAATTTTACACGCACGCTCTGGTTGGCATCGGCACAACGGTCAGCGGTATTAAGGAGCTTGCGCGGTCTTTCAAGGAGGCGCAGGTTGCCCTGGAGGTCGGCAAAGTGTTCGACACGGAAAAAACCATCGTCAGCTACGACAACCTTGGTATCGCCCGCCTGATCTATCAGCTGCCGACAACGCTGTGCGATATGTTCCTGCGCGAGGTGTTCAAGCGCGGTTCGATTGAGAATCTCGATCAGGAAACGCTGTTTACCATCCAGCGCTTCTTTGAGAACAACCTCAATGTTTCCGAAACATCCCGCAAGCTGTTCGTGCATCGCAACACATTGGTCTACCGCCTGGAAAAGATTAAGAAACTCACCGGCCTTGACCTGCGCGAGTTTGATGATGCGATCGTCTTTAAAGTGGCTCTGATGGTGAAAAAATATTTGGATTCCAACCCGGTAAAGTATTAATTCCGGTACCGGCTGTCAACCCCCGGCGGATGGCCCTGCCGGGGGTTGGTTCTTTAGGGTGTGCCTTTTGTTTTTTGCATATGCCGGATGCTGTTCTCAGCAGGCATGTGCATCCCTATGGAGGGGAATGGGCGCAGCTGCGCCCCGAAAAAGAGCCTGCGGGTTTTGTGCCACATCCCGCAGCCTACGCCCATGGGGCGCAGGGCCGCGCTTTTTCACGCTGCGATGTTTTGCGGCGCGTTTGATCAAAAGGCGTCCTATGTGAAGAAAGGACTGTGTGCAGTGATTGAGTTCCACAACGTTTCTAAAACGTATGAAAACGGCACCATGGCACTCAAAGACGTAAGCCTGCAGATTCAAAAAGGCGAATTTGTATTTATCGTCGGCGCTTCCGGTGCTGGCAAGAGCACCTTCCTCAAGCTCATTATGCATGAGGAAACGCCGACCAGCGGCACGATCCGCGTTGGGCAGTTTGACCTGACCGCGATGAAGAAGAAGGAGATCCCGCTGCTGCGCCGCACTATGGGCGTGGTTTTTCAGGATTTCCGCCTGATCCCCAAGATGACGGTTTATGATAACGTGGCATTCGCCATGCGCGTCATCGGCGCCCGCCCGGCGGAGATCCGGCAGCGCGTGCCGTTTGTGCTCCGGCTGGTGGGCCTGATGACCAAGGCCTCCTGCTACCCGGAGGAGCTCTCCGGCGGGGAGCAGCAGCGCGTCGCCCTTGCGCGGGCGCTGACCAACAACGCCAACCTGATTATTGCGGACGAGCCCACGGGCAATATTGACCCCACCATGTCCTATGAGGTGGTAAAGCTCTTGACCTGCCTCAATGAAATGGGGACGACCGTTGTGATGGTAACCCATGAGCACGAGCTTGTGCGCGCGTTTGACCGCCGCGTGATCACTCTGGGCAACGGGTGTATTGTTGGCGATACAGCGGCACAACAGCCTCAGGAGCCAGAGGCACCGCAGCCTATCGAGCCGCTTTCCGACGCGGTTCAGGCGGGAGGTACCCTATGAAAAAAAGAGGTAGTTTTGCGTATCTGACCAAAGAGGGCTTTCGCAGCCTTTGGTCGAACCGGCTGATGAGCGTTGCCTCTATCGCCGTATTAATGTCGTGCATGATTATCATCGGCTGCGCGTCGATGATCTTTATCAATATCAATGGCATTCTGGGCCATATTGAGCAGCAGAATGTGATGATGGTCTTTCTGGAGGATACCGTCGGGCAGGAGGAGGCCGATCAACTGGGCGTGGAAATCAAGGCGCTTCCCAACGTGAAGGGGTGCGTGTTTATCTCCAAGGCTTCCGCATGGGACAAGCAGATGGAAAGCCTTGGCGAGGATGCCGCTCTGCTGGAGGGCTTGGGCGAGAATCCGCTGCCGGATGCCTATAAGGTAACGGTGGACGATCTCTCGCGCTTTGACGAAACCGTCGCAAGGCTGAAAAATCTGCCCGGCGTGCTTTCCATTCAAGAAAACAGTGAGCTTGCCGGGAAGGTGATGGAGATGCGCCAGTCTGTTACGGCCATTGCCGGGATCATCATTGGCATGCTGTTGCTGGTATCCCTGTTTATCGTTTCCAACACCGTCCGGCTGACAATTTTCAGCCGCCGGCTGGAGATCAGTATTATGAAGGATGTCGGCGCGACCGATGGCTTTATCCGCTGGCCGTTTATGGTGGAGGGGATGGCAATCGGTGTTTTATCCGGCCTGTTGTCTCTTGGGGCCGTGTGGGGAATCTATGCGCTGACGATCAAAGCGTTCGGCAGTGTTCTTGCTTCTTTTGGCATAGCCGCAGCGCCGTTTTCCGCCTATGCAGGCTGGATTTTGCTCGGCTTTATTGCGCTGGGCTTACTCACCGGCATGGTGGGCTGTGCGATTTCGATGAAGCGCTATTTAAAAAATGGAGGTGGAAGCCTTGGATAAAGTGAAAAAAGGGCTGCGCTCGCTGTTTTGTATCTGCCTGGCCCTGGGGATTTTTTTGCTCAGCCCGGGGCGGATGCCCTATGCAAGGGCTTCGTCAATTGAAGATTTGCAGGATCAATACAACCAGCTTGACCAGCAGATTGCAGCCAATAAGAAAAAGCTGAGTGCCATTGCTTCCGACATGGCGAATCAGCAGGCGTATATTGATACGCTCAATGAGCAGGTTGAGGCGCTGCAGCAGCAGGCGGATGTTCTACAGGAACGCATTGCCCTGCTCAACGGCGATATCGGCAGCCTGAACCGTCAAATTGAAAGCTTGAATACGAAAATCACCCAAACGCAGCACAAGGCGGACGATCAGCAAAAGCAGGTGGAGGAAACCTTCGAATTGCTGAAAAAACGGATGCGCGCGATCTATATGTCCGGTGGTGGTACCCAACTGGAGTTTTTGCTGGAGGCGGGGGATTTTGAAACCTTCCTGACGCGCACCGAGCTGCTGCGTGGGGTGGCAAAGCACGATACGGAGCTTGCCGACCGCCTATCGGCAGAGGTTGCCTCCTTCAACAAGCTGATTCAGAGTATGGAGGCGGACAAGGCCTCCTTACAGGAGCAGCAGAAAACACTGGTTGCCCGGCAAAGGGATGTAACAGCCTCTGCTCAGCAGCTGAGCGCGAAAGAGGATGAGATCAACGAGAACGTTCAGAAGACGAACGCCTATATCCGGCAGCTCGATCAAAACAGCGCAGCCTATAAAACGCAAATGAAGAAACTCCAGGCCGACCGGGATGCCATCGATGCACAGATTGCCGCTTACATACGCGAACATGCGTCGTCTTCCGGCGGCAGTAACGGCGGCTCTTCCTCGGGCGGCTCTTCCTCAGGCGGCCAGAATACCACGAGCAAATATCTGCTGTGGCCGTTGCCCGGCTACCACTACATCACCTCTTATTTCGGCCCGCGTGACTTAGCAGGTTATAATTACCACTATGGAATTGATATCAGCGGCAGCGGAGTTTACGGCCACGATATCGTGGCTGCGGAGAGCGGCACTGTTTTGCTCGCCCAAACGGATAAATCCTGGGGTAAGTTCATCCTCATCGATCATGGCAACGGCATGCTCACGCGCTATGCGCATTGCAGTAAACTTCTGGTTTCCCAGGGAGATCAGGTAAAGCGCGGCCAGGTGATCGCTAAGGTGGGCGATACCGGCAACGTAACCGGCCCGCACTTGCATTTTGAGGTTTATGAGGGAGATAAGCGGTATAATCCGCTGAATTATCTTGACCCAAAGGATTACAAGTGACAAAAGAGAGGTAGCCTATGAATAAGAAAGTACCACTCGGCGTGACCATTGCGCTGATTCTTGTGGCCATCACCGCTTCTATTGCAATTACAATGGAGATCGCGATGCATACCTATGATAATCTGATCGAGGATCTTCCCAAGCGGGAGGAGATGTACTCCGGGCTTTCGGAGCTTGACGATATCGTGCGGAAGAATTATTTTGGCAAGATTGACGACCAGCTGCTCAACGCCAAGCTTTCCGGCGGGTATATGCAGGGCTTGGGCGATGACTACAGCTATTACATGACGGCGAATGAATATGTCACCTATTATAACCGGATCCACGGCAAGATGTCTGGCATCGGTATCAGCGCCGCGTTCAATCCAGATACGGGCTTCATCTCCGTGGCGGAGGTCAACGCAGGTTCACCTGCTCAAAATGCAGGCCTCCAAAAGGGCGATCAGATCATCGCTATCGGCGATACGGCGGTTACGAAGGATAATTATGATACGATGGTTAAAAACCTGGAGGGCGATAAGCTCACCAGCATTGATATCACCTATCAGCGCGGTAGCGAGAAAAAAACGGTCAATGTGATGCGCGGATACAGCGTGAAATCAGTCTACCATGAGATCATTGGCACAACGGGCTATATCCGTATCACCAGCTTTTATGAGAATACGGCAACGCAGTGCCAGGAGGCGCTGGATGCTTTGGCAAAGGAGAACATCAAGAGCATTGTCGTTGATGTGCGCAACACCTCCGAGGGCATGGTGGAATACGCCGCCAAGGTGATCGACCTGTTTGTGCCGCTGGCGACAGAAGGCAACAAAGCCATTGCCTTGGCTGTTAATAAAAAGGGCGACACAGTGGAAACATTTACCTCCGATGCGAAGGATTATGCGGGGCAGATTTGCGTGCTGGTCAATCAGAATACCCAAGGCCCGGCTGAGCTTTTTGCCTGCGATTTGAGGGATTTTGACAAGGCCCAGCTCGTTGGGGAAACCACCAAAGGCAATGGGAAGCGACAGCAGGTATTCAACCTCTCCGATGGGGGGGCGATTGTGCTGACCACCGCTTCGATCCTGCCCTATAAGAGCGAAAGCTTCGACGGCGTTGGCGTGGCGCCGGATGTAGAGGCAGCGCTGACGCAGGAGCAACTGGAGCAGTTGGAAATTTTGCCGCACGATCAGGATACGCAGCTGCAAAAGGCGCTTGAAATGCTCAGCGGCGTTTGATAGCATAGGCGGATTGCGAAATCGAATCAGCCGTTTAAAATCGAGGCGTGCTGCGAAAGCTTTTCTGCTTGCAGCACGCCTTTTTTTGGCCGCTACCGGTTATGTTAGAAAAAACCTTGTAAAAGGGAGCGAAAAGGCAATCAGATTTGAATTCCTTTTGGCTTAATTGTACGGATTTTTCGCCCGGCCTGCTTTATCCGGATAAAATACTTGTAAAATCAGGATAAAAATATTATAATAAAGCGTAAATCTGTCCGGAGTGGGCCACGTATGTAGCGCCGTGCCATCTGACGAAGGCGCCGGTTTCTGCAACAAAGTGGTTTTTCGTTTTGAAATGCGGCTGTTTTTGCCGGGCGGGTGGTGCGCGGAAGGCTTTTCCGCCGTGCAGAAAAGGATGATAGTTCATGCGTATATCAGTTGCGATGGCAGTGTATCACGGAGAAGCTTATCTCGATGCGCAGCTGTCCTCCATTTTATCTCAGCTCGAGCCAGAGGATGAAATAATCGTATCTGACGATTGCCCCGGCGGCGAAACGGAGGAGATCGTCCGCCGCTTTGCCGAACAAGACCAGCGCGTGCGTTATGTGCAAGGGCCGGGCCGCGGTTTGATTGCGAATTTTGGGTATGCGATCTCCCTGTGTAGAGGGGACGCCATTTTTCTCAGCGATCAGGATGATGTTTGGATGCCGGGTAAGGCTAGCAAGGTGAAGGCCGCGTTGGAGGCGGGTGCTTTGCTTGTGCTGCATGACGCTTGTGTCACGGATGCGGACATGCATTCTTTGGAGCCGTCTTTTTTTGCTGTGCACGGATCAAAACCTGGTTTCGTAGCCAATTTGATCCGCAATTCTTTTATGGGCTGCTGCATGGCTTTCCGTAGAGAGCTTTGCCAGGCCATTCTCCCGCTCCCGGAGGGCATCCCCATGCACGATCAATGGATCGGTCTGATTGCAACCCGGTTGGGTCGCGTTGTTTTTTTAGAAGAGCCGCTGCTCTTTTACCGCCGCCATGGCGGGAATGTATCCGGCGGTGAAACTTCGTTTTCCACGAAGTTGCGCTGGCGTTTGTCGCTGGTCAACCAGTTGCTGCGGCGTTTTTATCTGCTTTCACGCCACGGCAGGAGCAAGCTGGAAAACTGAAACGGGCTTAGATCGTTTTTCGTTTGTTTGAATGAAGGGGGAAACGATCCGTTTGTCCACGTGAAAGGAACGGTCACAACATATGGAAGAATATACAGTGTCTGGCTGTATTGTAACGCATAATAACCGGAAATGCGTCCGAAAAGCGGTGGAAACTTTTTTCCAATGCACCAAGGGTGTCACAAGCCGCCTTTTCATTGTGGATAATGGTTCCACAGACGATACGGTTGCGCTGCTGCGCCAGCATTTCCCCGCAGAGCGGTTCCCCAACCTGGAGATCATAGAAGAAGAGCAAAACCACGGCTTTGGCGGTGGTCACAATCTGATCCTCCCCAAGCTGCATTCCAAATATCACGCGATTATTAATCCTGATATTTTTTTAAAAGACGATGTGCTTACCGAAATGGTGCATTATATGGAGGAGCATGAGGAAATCGGGCTGCTCTCGCCCCGCATCTGCTTCCCGGATGGACGGGAGCAGATCTTGGGCAGGCGCAACCCTTCCCTGCGTTATCTCATCGCCAGCCGTTTTCAGCGGGATGATCCGGAAAACCCAACTTTGCGAGAATACGCAATGCTCGACGAGGGGACGGACCATCCCTTTGAAATCGAAAATGCATCCGGCTGCTTTATGCTGCTGCGGACTTCGCTGTTTGAGCAAATCGGCGGATTTGACCCGCGCTATTTTATGTATTTTGAGGATGCGGATTTGACGCGCACCATCCGCAAATATGCGAAAGCCGTCTGTTATCCGCTGGCCACTGTTTACCATGCGTGGGAGCGTGGCAGCGCGCATAATACGAAGCTGTTTTTAATCCACGTCCATTCGATGCTTTCTTATTTTACCAAATGGCTCGGCCGCAGAGAGGCCTATCATGAGAAGAAACGAGGCGTTCATGAATGACGGCAGTTACACCGGCAACACCTGCGGCGGGCAGACCAGAGCAGCCCCCGCGCAAACAGTATTTTAAAAATTTTTGGAAATATCGTTTTTTGCTCAAGGAACTGGTGAATAAGAATATTAAGCTCCAATATCGGAATTCGGTGTTGGGCCTGTTCTGGACGTTTTTGCAGCCGTTGCTCACGATGATCGTGCTCAGCCTGGTATTCGGCCAGATTTTCGGCCATGACGAAACCAAAATTTTGAATTACCCGACCTACCTGCTGTGCGGCCGCCTGATCTATGAATTTTATACGCAGGCAACCAAAAAATCCATGCGCTCCATTTTGGGCAATGCTTCCATCATCAAAAAAGTGTATGTGCCGAAATATATTTATCCACTTTCCAATATCATTTCCACCTTTGTCACCTTTTTGATCTCCCTGACGGTGCTGGCGGTGGTCATGGGCTATTTTATGCTTTTCACCGATACGAAAATGCATCTGACTCCTTATGTGTTCCTCGCCATTGTGCCAATTTTGATTTTGCTGATCCTGTGCATGGGCGTGGGAATGATTCTCGCCACAATGCATGTGTTCTTCCGGGATGTGGAATATCTCTATGACGTGTTCTGCATGCTGCTGTTTTATTTAACGCCGATTTTCTATCAGGTTGATCAGCTTCAGCTGCAAACGTGGATGAAATATGCCCTGATGGCAAATCCGCTGTATTCCTTGGTTTCCATGTTTCGCTCCTGCGTCCTGTTCGGCGAAATGTGGAATATGAACTGGCTCTATTATTCCCTTGGCTTCGCTCTCGTTTCGCTCCTGATCGGCTTCTATGTGTTTTATAAGAATCAGGATAAATTCATTTTGCATATTTAGGAGGCGGAAAACGTGGGGAATCCAGTGATTTCAGTTGACAACGTCAGCATGATGTTCAACCTGAATAAGGAAAAAATAGACAATCTCAAAGAATACGTGATTAAATTTCTGACCCGCAAGCTGCATTTTACAGAATTCTGGGCGCTGCGCGATATTTCTTTTTCTCTCCAGAAGGGAGAACGGCTCGGCGTATTGGGCTTTAATGGCGCGGGGAAAAGCACACTGCTCAAGGTGCTTTCCGGCGTGATGAAGCCCACGAAGGGTTCGGTGACCGTCCATGGTACAATCGCGCCGCTTTTGGAGCTTGGCGCGGGCTTTGATATGAACTATACAGGCAAAGAGAATATCTTTTTATACGGCGCGACAATGGGATTTTCCCGGAAGTTTATGGAGACGAAATACGATGAAATTTTGGAATTCTCTGAGCTTCAGGAATTTATTGATGTGCCGATGAAAAACTATTCTTCCGGGATGCGTGCGCGCCTCGGCTTCGCGGTGGCAACTGTGGTGGATCCGGAGGTTTTGATCCTTGATGAGGTGCTCTCCGTGGGCGACGCACGGTTCCGCCAGAAGAGCGAAGCAAAGATTATGAATATGTTTGACAAGGGGACGACGGTTGTTTTCGTATCACATAATACGGATCAGGTGCGCCGCATCTGCAACCGTGCAATCCTCCTGCAAAAGGGCCGGATCATCGCGCAGGGCGCCACGGAGGAGGTTTGTGCGATTTACGACGAAATGATCAAGAAAAAGTAATGAAAAATGCCGGCCGTCTGATTTCTTAGCAGGCGGCTTTATCGGAGCCGGCTTTCCGGATAGAAAGGATCGTGAATCAAATGGTTTTTGCAGTGGTGCTCGCTGGCGGCGTGGGCAGCCGGATGGGAAATACACAGACGCCGAAGCAGTATTTGCCGCTTGGGAGCAAGCCGATTATCGTTCATACCATCGAAAAGTTTTTTGTGAACGCCGCGTTTGAAAAAGTGCTCGTCCTGTGCCCGAAGGCCTGGGTGGCGCACACGCGCAATATGGTTGTGAAAAGCCTGGGGAAAACCGACCGTGTCGAGGTAATCGAGGGCGGTTCCTCCCGAAACGACACTGTGTATCGCGCGCTTTGCCATATTGAAGCGCACTATGGTATGGATGAGGAGACGGTGATTGTGACGCATGACGCGGTGCGCCCCTTTGTCACCCACCGGATCATCTCGGAAAACATTGCCGCCGCGCGGAAATATGGCGCGTGCGATACGGTCATTCCGGCCACGGATACGATTGTAGAGAGCCAAAACGGCTCAGAGATCTCCAACATCCCGCCCCGCGCCCAGATGTATCAGGGGCAAACGCCGCAATCCTTCCGCGCCAAAAAGCTAAAGGAGATCTATGAAAGCCTCACACCGGCGGAGAAGGATAGCCTGACGGACGCCTGCAAAATCTTTGTGATGAAGGGCGAGCCGGTTTATCTGGTAGAGGGCGAGGTTTTCAACATCAAGATCACCTATCCATATGATCTGAAGGTAGCCCAAACGCTGCTGGGAGGGGATGCAGCCGATGATTAACGCGGTTTATCAGCTCATTGCGCCACGCATGATTGATGTGACCTATCAGGAGCTGTATCTGTCCGGCAGCCAGGTTTTGATTCGGCCGCTTTATCTCTCTATCTGCCATGCCGACCAGCGCTATTATCAGGGGATGCGTTCGGAGGCCGCCTTGAAGGCGAAGCTGCCGATGGCGCTCATCCATGAATGCGTTGCCGAAGTGATCTATGACCCGACCGGCACCTTCCAGGTGGGTGACCAGGTGATCCCGATCCCCAATTCCCCCACGCAGACAGATGATATCATCGCGGAGAATTATCTCCGCTCCAGCTTTTTCCGCTCCAGCGGATATGATGGTTTTTTGCAGGATTATGTGATGCTCAAGCCTGACCGGCTGGTGCCGGCGCCGAAAAGTGTGCCGCTCCAGGTGGCCTCTTTTACGGAGCTCATCAGTGTCAGCCGCCATACGATTTCCCGCTTTGATTCCATTGCGCATGCGCGGCGCAACCGCATCGGCGTTTGGGGCGATGGCAATCTCGGCTTTTTTACGGCTTTGCTGCTACACTATCTCTATCCGGAAACGGAGCTGTATGTGTTCGGCACGGTGGAAGAAAAGCTCGCCTATTTCACGTTTGCCCAGGAAACCTTTTTGGTGGACAGGCTGGATGAGAGCATATGTGTGGATCACGCGTTTGAATGCGTCGGAGGCTCCGGCTCCCGCAGCGCAATCAATCAGATCATCGACCATATTAATCCCGAGGGCACGATTGCGATCATGGGCGTCTCCGAGAATTTTGTGGAGATTAACACCCGCATGATGCTCGAAAAGGGGCTGCGCATGTTCGGCAGCAGCCGCAGCGGCCGCAAGGATTTTTTGCAGACGGTCGAGCTGCTCGACCGCTACGAGGAGCTTGGGCATTATTTTGAAAACCTGGTGGGTGCGCAGGTGGATGTGCGCGGGATTGCGGATATTCACAGCGCTTTCAATCTGGATTTCAACCGTAATTTCGGCAAGACCGTTTTGAAGTGGGATAAATAATGAAACAATTTTGATCAGCATACAGAAGGGGTGTGTTGCGAAAATGTGCATGGCTACATTTTGCAGCGCCCCTTCCTGTTATACGCGGGCTTGACGCTTTTGCCCAAGGATGGAAAGGAGAGGATGGCAGCTTGACGCCAAAAGTATCCGTTGTGATTCCTGCCTATAATGCGCAGCAGTATTTGGGAGAAACGCTCGACTGCTTGGCCGTTCAAACGCTGCGAGAAATGGAGGTGCTTGTGGTGGATGACGGCTCCGCCGACAGCACGCCGGAGATCCTGCGGGAATACTGTGCAAAATATCCGTTCATCCGCGCAATCCGCCAGGAGAATGCTGGGGTTGCCGCCGCGCGCAACCGGGGAATTCAGGAGGCTGCGGGGGAATATCTCTACTTTTTGGATTCCGATGACCTGATCGAGCCCGACGCGCTGGAGCAGCTTTGCCAAACCGCCCGGCAGCACGAGGCGGAGCTGGTGATCTGCAAAATTCAGAATTTCAGCCGCACGGGGACGAGCTGGCAGGAGCATGCCGGCCTGTTGTCGCAGCGGGATACAATCGATCCCTATGATTATGATCTCTTATGGAATTACTTGGTCGGCAATAAGCTGTATCTGACGCAGCACCTTCGGAAGAGCGGCGTGCTTTTCCCGCCGCTGCGCTACTCGGAGGATGGCGCGTTCAACATGCGCTATGCCTATTGCTGCACCCGCATCAGCGGCTGCCCGGACACCTTCCTGCGCTATCGCCGTCGAGTAGCATCGGAGGGATTTTCTGTCAGCCAGACGATCAGCCTGCCGCTGCTACAGGATTATATGGCCGCCAACGGGATGATTTATGATGCGGCGGCGGAATCTCTCCAGTCGCCTGCCCAGGGGATCGACCGGGACGCTTATCTGGATGAGGTGCTGTATAAAACGGCTTATGTGCTGATTGCTCAGTTTTACAGGCTGTTTTGGCGGGCGGATGAATCGTGCATTGCCTATATCGCGCAATCCCTGCGCAAATTACGGGAGCAGATGTCGCCTGAGCGTTTTGCCCAGCTCTGCGATTTTAATAGCGATATCGAGGTGCGTGAGCTGATCGAGGATCGGGAAACAATGGCGAAGCATGCCCGCGTGTCGTTTTTTGTAACGGCGAAGGGTACGCAGGAGCAGATGAAGGCTCTTTTTGAATCGCTCTACATGCAGACCATGCCGTGCTTTGAGGTGTTCGTGCCGCAGTCCACAGCAGATGCGGGTCTGATTCCGGCGCAGTGGGCGGCCTGCGCCAACCTGCATGTGCTGCCGGATCGCGGCTTCCTTTCCGCGGCCAAAAAGCAGGCGCGTGCGCATCTGCATGCCCGCCTGCGCACCTGCGATGCGCTTGACCCGCGCCTGCTGCGCTTTTTATACCGCTTCCCGATTCCGGCCGCTCTGAAGCAAGCGGCCTTCGGCGCGCTTGTGCAAATGCTGATCGTTTATTTTAGAAGGCAGAATGCCGCTTGAAGCGATCGGGAAGCCGCTCGATAGGATGGAAGTTAATCTTTCGCTATTTCATACGACTGTTGGGAAGGGGCGTTCATTTGTGAAGCGGCTGTTTTTTACCCTGTATGCCGCAATGTTTCATCTGTTTCGGGTTTTTCCGGTGCAGAAGAAGCGCGTTGCGCTGATCTCGATGCATAACGCGGATTTTCACGACAGCCTTGGTGAGGTGGAACGGGCGTTTCGGGAGAAAAAGGAAGGCTATTTCTTTACCAAAATTACGCGCCGGGATCTCTTCCTGCAAACGGATGCGGGGGTGGCCGCTTTTTTGCGCTCTGTTTGCCGCGCGGTCGGCTTTTTTACCCGGAAGGCCTATGGCCTGGCTCGGTCGCGTTATATTTTTCTCAATGATAACTTTATGCCGCTTGCAAGCCTTCACCTGAGCAAAAAGGCGGTTGTGACGCAGCTTTGGCATGCGGAGGGCGCTTTCAAACGCTTTGGGCAGGATATCAGCCAGCCGCCGGAAATCCGTGCGCGTGAAGCGGCGGGCAATGCCAAGCTGACCTTTGTTGTCTGCTCCTCTGAGAGCGTTGCACCGCATTATGCGAGCGCCTTTCATGTGCTCCCGGAGCAGGTGCTCCCGCTCGGTTCGCCGCGGACCGATTTCTTCTTCCGTCCACAGGATATCACGGCCCTGCGCGCCCGTTTTAACGAGCAATATCCGCAGTGTAGGGGGAAGAAGCTGGTGCTCTATGCGCCGACCTTCCGGGATGACCCGGAAAAGGACCGGGAGTTGCTTTCCCGGCTCGATACGGCGCTTTTCAACCGGTATTTGGGCGAGGAATATGCGCTGCTGGTGCGGCTGCACCCGCAGGTGCATGCGGATACGCGCACGCTGGAGGGTGTGGTGGATTTAACCGCTTACCCGGATGTCAGCGAATTGGTGCTCCTGTGCGATGTGCTGGTGACGGACTATTCTTCCATTGTGATGGATTTTGCGCTGCTGCGCAAACGCTGTATTTTTTATGCGTTCGATTTGGAGGAGTATGAAAAGGATCGGCCGTTTTATTTTGACTATGAATCCTTTGTACCGGGAAAAATCGTGCGGACGATGCCGGAACTGCTCGATGAGATTGAGCACGGCATCCTTGATCTTGCGCGGCTGGAGCGATTCCGCGCGTTCCACTTTGGGCGGCCGGATGGCAATGCGGCCGTTCGTGTTGTGGATTACGTAACAAGCGTTCCCGATCCTTCTTAAGCTTTTGTGAGCCTCGCCGCGGGGCTCACATTTTGTATTTTTGCGATCGTTTAAAAAACAGAAAACGACCGGCTTATTTTTTATTAATCGGAAAGGATGCGTTGTGTGTATGCTGATGCGGGAGATCATCCGGAAAAAACGGTGTGGGGAAGCGCTGACGGATGCGGAAATTACGTTTTTTATCCGCGGGTATCTGAATGGAGAAGTCAAGGATTTTGAAGCCTCCGCGCTGCTGATGGCGATCTGTTTTCAGGGGATGGATGAGCGGGAAACCCTCACGCTGACGCTTGAGATGGCCCGTTCCGGCGAGCAGCTTGACCTGTCTTCCCTGTCAGGCGCAGCGGCCGATAAACACAGCACAGGCGGCGTGGGGGATAAAACAACGCTGATCGTGGCCCCGCTGGTCGCGGCCATGGGCGGCCGCGTGGCAAAAATGTCCGGCCGCGGGCTTGGCCATACGGGCGGCACCATCGATAAGCTGGAGGCGATCCCCGGCTTTCAAACATCGCTTCCCCGCGAGCGGTTTTTGCGGCAGGTGGAGGAGATCGGCCTGTGTGTTGCCGGGCAGACGGGTGAGCTTGCCCCGGCGGACAAAGCGCTTTATTCCTTGCGGGATGCGACTTCGACGGTGGAGAGCATCCCTCTGATCGCCTCCAGCATTATGAGCAAAAAGCTGGCGGCCGGCGCGCAGTGCATCGTGCTCGATGTGAAATGCGGCAGCGGCGCCTTTATGAAAACAGAAGAGCAGGCGCGGCAGCTTGCGCGGGAGATGGTGCGCATCGGCCAGGGTGCGGGGCGGCGGGTGTCCGCTCTGATTACCAACATGGATATCCCGCTGGGCTATGCCATCGGCAATGCGTTGGAGGTGATCGAGGCGGCAGAGCTCCTGCGCGGCGAGGGGGACCCGGCATTGGCACAATTGTGCGTGGCGCTGAGCGCGCAGATGATGGCGCTGAGCACGCAGGGGAGCACGGCCTTTTATCAAAAAAAGGCGGAGGCGGCGCTCCGGGATGGCTCCGCCTTTCAAAAGCTGCGGGAGATGGTGCGCGCACAGGGCGGGGATGCTTCTGTTTTGGAGCATCCGGAGCGTTTTCCACAGGCAAAGGTGAAAAGGCCTGTGGAGTCGCCCCAATCCGGCTATATCAGCCATATGGACGCAGAGCGCATCGGCCGCGCCGCCATGCTGCTCGGCGCGGGGCGCATCGAGAAGGAGGGCGTGATAGACCCTGCGGCGGGAATCGTTCTGCGAAAGAAAACGGGCGATTTCATCCGCCAGGGGGAACCGGTCGCGCAGCTGTTTACCAATCTCGAAGCAGAGGAGCAAATTGCGCAGGCGGCGGCGCTGTTCCTCACGGCCATCCGGTTTTCAGAAACCCAACCTGCCGAAGAAGAGCTGATTTACAGCGTGATTGGAGAAAATCGGGAATAACGGCGTAAAACGTATTTACCTCCGCTTCTCAGATATGCTATACTAAGAGGAAGAGAAATTACCGGAGAGGAGAACAGGGCGACATGAAGCATAGCTTGGAGGATTACCCGGGTGCAGGCGAACTGACGCTTTGGTATGAAAAGCCAGCGCGTACGGATTATAAAGGCTGGGAGCAGCAGGCGCTGCCCCTCGGCAATGGATATATGGGAGCGAAGGTGTTCGGCGGGATTCGCCGCGAGCAAATCCAGTTCAATGAAAAAACATTGTGGACAGGCGGCCCCGGCACGCCGGGCTATGCGCTGGGCTGCACGAGGGATGATAACGGTCAGGCGATGCATGAAATCCAAAATATGCTCGCAGCAGGGGAAAATGAAACGGCTGAGAAAGCAATGCGCCGCCTTCAGGGCTCTGAAGCGGGCCTTGGCGCCTACCAAAATTTTGGAACGATGTTTTTCGATTTCCCCGGCCTGCGTGAGCGCTCCTGCAGGCAATACCACCGCGCGCTTGATCTGCGCACGGCTGTTTCCAGCGTCAGCTTTGCGCACAAGGGGCTGCGCCACACGCGCACCTGCTTTATGAGTTATCCGGATCGTGTATTCGTTGCAAAGTTTGATGCGGATGGCAGTGAAAAGATCAGCTTCCGCTTTTGGGTGGAGTCCGCGCAAAAAGGGGAATGCCGCGTCAAAGGGGCGGATACGCTCCTCCTTTCCGGTTCACCACGCGGCTGTGTGGGCGGAAAGGACAGCCCGGATGCCAACACCCTGCGCTATGCCGCTGCCTTCCAAATCGTTGTCAATGGCGGAACGGTAAAGCCGCACGGGGAGGATTCTCTGGTGGTCAGCGAGGCGGACAGCGCCGTGCTCTACCTCTGCGCGCAAACGGATTATGAAGATCAGTTCCCGCATTACCGCAGCGGGATTGACCCGCTCCCGCAGGCGTTGCAGCGCGTGCAGGCAGCAGCGGAGAAGGGCTATGACGCGCTTTATAAGGCGCATTTGGCGGATTATCAGGCGCTCTTTGACCGTGTAGAAATCCAGGTGGGGCAGGAGGAGCCTTCCCTGCCCACCGATAAGCTGCTAAAAAAATATAAAAAAGGGCGGCAGAGCAGGCTGCTGGAGATGCTCTATTTTCAATACGGGCGCTATCTCCTGATCGCCTCTTCCCGCGCGGGGAGTTTGCCCGCAAACCTGCAAGGCGTTTGGAACGCCAAAAACAACCCGGCCTGGCAGAGCGATTACCACCTGAATGTAAACCTGCAAATGAATTATTGGCCGGCGCACACCACGAATTTGAGCGAAACAACGTTGCCGCTCCTGCGTTATTTGCAGGCCATGCGCAAGCCGGGCCGCATTGTGGCGGCGAAATATGCCGGTATCGGCGAACGGCTTGCAAACGGGGAGCCGGACCCTTCCAAGCCGACCGGCTGGATGGCGCATACGCAGACCAGCCCCATGGGGATGGTTGGCCCCGGCAGCGACTGGCGCTGGGGATGGGCGCCCGCAAACGGCGCCTGGATGCTGCAAAACGCTTACGATTGCTATACCTTCAGCGGCGATGTGACGCTACTTGCCAAGGAAATTTATCCGATGATGGAGGAGTGCGCGCGGTTGTGGACACAGCTGCTGATTTTTGATGCGAAGAGCGGCCGCATGGTTTCTTCCCCCAGCTTTTCCCCGGAAAACGGGCCGGTCACCGCAGGCGATACCTACGACCAGGAGCTTGTTTGGCAGCTTTATACCGATGTGCTGGACGCCGCGCGGGTGTTGGCGGAAAACGGCTGGGAAGGCCTGCCGGATCAGGAGCTGCTGGAAACGGTTCGCAAGCAGCTGCCGCTTCTTCAGCCGCTTCAGGTGGGCAAATGGGGGCAGATTAAGGAATGGTTCTCTGAGGATCAGTGGCCGGACCGCGGCTTTAAAACGAAAAATGTGCAGAACCATCACCGCCATATGTCTCACCTGCTCGGCCTCTACCCTGGCAGCCACATCACAGCGAAAACGCCGGAATACCAGCATGCCGCCCGCGTTTCCATCGAGGATCGGGGCGACGGCGGGACGGGATGGTCAAAGGCGATGAAAATCTGTGCCTGGGCGCGCCTGCTCGATGGCAACCACAGCTATAAAATGCTCGGCGAGCTTTTAAAGCACAGCACGCTTGATAACCTTTGGGATACCCATCCGCCCTTCCAAATTGATGGCAACTTTGGCGCGACGGCGGGCATTGCGGAAATGCTCCTGCAAAGCCACGCGGGCGTAATACAGCTTTTGCCCGCCCTGCCCGACAGCTGGGCAACCGGCAGTTTCAAGGGCCTTGTGGCGCGCGGGAATTTTGTGGTGGATCTGGCCTGGCGGGAGAAAAAATTTGTGGAGGGCAGAATTCATGCCCGCGCAGGCGGCGCGTGCAAGCTCTCCTACCCTGGCATCCATACCGTGCATATTTTCGACCAGAATGACACGCCCGTCGCTTTTGCGGTACTCGATGCGGATACGATCGTGCTGGATACCAAGCAGGGGATGGCCTATTCCATTCGGCGGTGAGGGGGAAACGCCTCGTTTACCGCCTGTAAAATAACGCGGTAAGAGGCAACTGCCCATGGGGCGCAAGAGGCGCGCCGTGCGGGCGGTGCCTTCTGTTGCCGCAAAAGGTTGACTGTTTCTATGGAGAAATTGCTTGATCTGCAATTTTTAGATATTCTTCCAACCCGTTCCGGGTTTCTCTTTGTACGCAGGGAAATCCTCGATGAAACGCAAATCCGCCTCTCCTTCCATGAGTTTCTGCTGCAAACGCGGCAGGAGGTTCCCGTGCGGCGGAGCGTATATCTGCGCCGGAAGTTCGGCGTGGGGTACGAAACGCTCGTGCAGAGCCTCGGCGACTATGTTTCCTGCGATACGGCCCGGTTGCCGGATGGGAACCTCGCGGTGCTTTACCCGGGGGGAGAGCTCGGCTTTTTTTCAAAAGAGGGTCGCCCAGTCTGGTGCGGGGAATTGACCTATCGCGGGGCGGGGGTTTCCGATTTGGCGGCAGATGGGGAGTATTTCTGGTCTGCTGTGCCGGAGCAGAATGCCGTGATCCGCTTTTCCACAGCGACGAAACGGATTGCCCTGCGCATCAGCGGCGGCACGCAGTGCGCGTTTGACGGGCCGTGTTCGCTTGTGCGGTATGGGCGGGTGCTGTATGTGTGCAATGAGCGTTCGTGCGAGATCAGCACGCTCAGCCTCGACCGGTATGCGGTGCGGGAGTATCAGCACTTTCAGGAACCTGTTTATAAATTTTTTCGCTGGCAAAAGGAGGAAATTGCCGTTTTGGCCTCTGGCGTTTACCTCCTGTAATCCCTTTCCTGCCCGGATAAAACGGAGAAAAGGGAAAATACTATTCCCGAATCGTATTGACGGGCGGGGATGAAACAGATGGAAATCAGCGAAGTAAAAATCAGACGCATCTATCATCAGGAGGAACGGCTGTGCGCCATGGCCTCCATCGTGATTGATAATGCGGTGGCGGTGCATGAGGTGAAAATCATTAATGGGCCGAACCGTAAATTTATTGCAATGCCCAGCCGTAAGGAAAAAGACGGCACCTATCGCGACCTTGTGCACCCGCTCAACCGGGCTGCGCGCGAGGAGATTGAGCGAGCCGTGTTTGCGGCCTATGAGGCGGCCTTGCAGGAGGAGGAGCTCCAGCCGCCGCAGCAGGAGCAGCAGGCAGAGCCTGCGCCATCACACAATAATGAATTTTGAATCAGAGGGGAGGGAGAGCGCAATGGTTTTGTCTCTCCCTCCCCATGTTTGCGATTGCATCCATCAATTGGAGCAGGCGGGTTTTGAGGCCTGGGCGGTCGGCGGGTGTGTGCGCGATCTGCTGCGCGGCATCCAGCCGCACGATTATGACCTGACGACGAGCGCCCGGCCGGAGGAAATGCTGCGCCTGTTCCCGCATACGGTTCCAACCGGCATTACATATGGCACGGTCATGGTCATCACCCAGCAGGGGCCGCTGGAGGTGACGACCTTTCGCACGGAGGAGGATTACCGGGATTTCCGCAGGCCGTCGGGCGTTCAGTTTGCATCGCGGCTGGAGGAGGATCTGGCACGCCGGGATTTTACGGTGAATGCAATGGCCTATGCCCCATCCAGAGGGCTATGCGATCTGTTCGGCGGGCAGCATGACCTGGAGGCGCGTGTAATCTGCGCGGTGGGGGAGCCGTCCACCCGCTTTGAAGAGGACGCCCTGCGTGTTTTGCGCGCCTTCCGGTTCGCTTCGCAGCTTAACTTTACACTGGAGGAGCAAACGCTCTCCGCCGCGCTCCTGCATGGGGCAAATCTTGCCAAAATCAGCGCGGAGCGCGTGGCGGCGGAGCTGATGAAGGCGTTGGCGGGATGCAGGCCATCCCGGCTTTTTCCCCTGCTGCAAAGTGGAGCGCTGTGCTTTTGCGGGCTGCCTGCACCGGAGAAGCCCTTGCCGGAAGCATTTGACGCGTTGCCGCAGGCCGGTTCTTTGCGCTTGGCTGCGCTGTGCTCCCTGTGTGGCGCGCAGGCCAATGCGGTGTGCTCTGCTTTAAAGATGAGCAAAGCGGTGAAACAACTGGCTGTTGCGTTTGAGCGGCAATTGAAGGCGCCGCTTCCTCAAAGCCGGGCGGCGCTGAAACTGCGGTTTTCTGACCTTGCGCCGGAATACTGGGGCGATTTGCTCGCGTCAAGAGCATGTTTGTTTGGAGAGGAAAATGCGCCCCTGCGCGATCTGTGGCGGGATATTCTGGCGAAGCGGGAGCCATGGCGTACCGGTCAGCTCACCGTGGATGGGAACGACCTGAAAGCGCTCGGCATTCCCGCCGGCCGGGAAACGGGCAAGGCCCTGCAAATGCTTTTGCAGGCTGTTTTGGAGCATCCGGAATGGAATACCAGAGAGCGGTTGTGTGCGATGGCTTCACAGTGGATGGGAGGGTAACCGGCGATGTTTGAAAATTATGAGAAGGATTAATTATGCGGCAGATCAAAATGCTCGGGCAATTGCTCGCACGGCTGCTGCTGCATTCTGATGGGGTGAAATATGAATTGCCCCTGAAAGCGCCCTATTCACAGGCGGATGAATGGTATCAGGCGCTGTGCCGCCTGTTGGCAGAGGGGAAGATCAACGAGGCGGAAAACCGGCTCTATGAGGAGATCGGCCAGTTGGGCCTCCCCGGCCTGCGCGTGGCGATTGATTTTTATTTGCAGCTCAACGAGCGGGATGACGATTATTTGGAGGCGCGTGATTTTACCCGTGCGGAGATGGAGGACGGCCTGAAAAATATTGCGCAGCAATACGGTGTGGCGCTGTAACGGAAAGCGGGAGGTTCCATATGGATGCTGAATTTATCAATATCACCACAGAAAACCTGGCACAGGAGCATTTATGCTGCATTATCCGCAGCAAAAAAGCCCATCCCGGGGTCGATGCAAAGCGGCAATGGCTCTCGGAGCGGCTCAAGGAAGGCCATGTTTTTCGGAAGTTACATGCAAAGGCCACGGTTTTTATCGAGTACGCTCCCCTGGAAACCGCTTGGGTTCCCATCACGGGCGATCACTATTATTATGTGTATTGCCTGTGGGTTTTGGGCAGTGACAAGGGCAAAGGGTATGGCAGGGCGCTGATGGAGTATTGCCTGGCCGATGCCAGAGCAAAGGGGAAATCCGGCGTTTGTATGCTCGGTTCAAAAAAACAAAAGGCCTGGCTTTCTGACCAGGCGTTTGCAAAAAAGTTTGGCTTTGAGGTTGTGGATACAACCGAAGATGGCTATGAATTGCTGGCCCTTTCCTTTGACGGGACAGTGCCGCAGTTTGCCCCAAACGCGAAGTGCCAGGGTATCGAAGGCAAAGAGCTGACAATCTATTATGATATGCAATGCCCCTATATCTATCAAAGGATCGAGGCCGTCAAGCAGTATTGCGAAACGAATGGCATTCCTGCCTCTTTCCTGCAAGTGGATACCCTGCAAAAAGCAAAGGAACTGCCCTGTGTGTTCAATAACTGGGCTGTGTTTTATCAGGGAAAATTTGAAACCGTCAATTTGTTGGATCTGGCCTCCCTCAAGAGAATCCTAAAAAAAGGAAGATAGCATCCAGCTTCCCCCTTTGATGATTCGGCGTGTATCATGAGCAATAGGGGAAATTGTAGTTGTATGTATAAAATATAGTTGATTAGGTTGATGATATGCGCTGAAGTGGTAAGGGCGCATTAGGCAAATAAGACGGCCAAAGGAAGCGTGCATTATGAGTGAAATAATGAAATTTGCCAATAGAGCGGATTTTAGAAAATGGCTGCATGAGAACGGTCAGTCCAACGCTGGTATTTGGCTCTTATTCGGAAAAGCAGACGGGCCGAAGACACTTAAGGCGGGTGAGGCCCTTGAGGAAGCGCTCTGCTTTGGATGGATTGATGGCCAAATACAAAGCATTGATGACAAATCCTATAAGAAGTATTTTTCTTTACGCAGAGAAAATAGTAAGTGGTCAGAGAAAAACAAAGCGTTGGCAAAAAGCCTCGAAGAACAAGGGCTCATGACCGACTGTGGCAGAAAGAAAATAGAGGAAGCCCAAAAGAACGGGCAATGGGATGCGCAAAACTCTTTGGTTGTCACAGAGGAGCAGATCGCTTTTTTATCTGACTTACTAAAAGTGTACGAGCCTGCCTATGCCAATTTTCAAGCTATGTCCTTATCTGTAAAGAAAACTTACACGCGAGCATATTTTGATGCAAAAACAGATGCTGGACGTAAAAAACGGATAGTGTGGATGGTTGATAGGCTTAATAAAAACCTAAAACCTATGTAAATGTTACATGCCGCTTATTGGTATAATGCGTAAGCTCTGTTTTGTCGTTTGCTCGGCTTTATCTTCCATCGCTTTGGGCGGCCTCAGCCTGCGGGCTGGCGGTGCGGTAGGAAGCGCCTCAAAAAAAGGAACACAGCGGGCCTGACCCCCATAGAATGGTAACGAAGCATTCTATGGGGGTTTTATTTGATGAAAGAGATACATAATTGCCTGGTGATCGGCGGGGATATGCGTCAGATTTATATGGCGGAGGCTCTGGAGCAGGCTGGCTTTACAGTGAGCCTGTATGGGTTTGAACACCTGGAAGAAAGCAATCATGTGGGAAGCGGCAGCTATCAGGATTATTATGAAGCGCTCAAAGGGAAGGATGCTGTAATTTTCCCTCTGCCCCTGAGCCGGGACAATGTATCTCTCAACGCGCCCTTTGCCGGGAAAGAGATCCTTTTGGCGGATATCCTGCACGCGGTGGAAAGCGGCCAGATTGTGTTTGGCGGCATGCTGGGCGAGCGGGAAACGCAGTACTTAAAGCACAGGGGGATCACAGCGTATGATTATTTTGCGCGGGAAGAGCTGACGGTGCGCAACGCCGTGGCCACGGCGGAGGGTGTGCTGCAAATCGTCATAGAAGAGCTTCCCATCACGGTGCACGGCTCCCATGCCCTCGTAACGGGCTTCGGGAGAACTTCCAAGACCATTTGCGCCCTTTTGCGCTCGCTTGGTGCACAGGTTACCGTTGTGGCGCGCAAGCAGGCGGATCTCGCCTGGGCGCAGGTGGAGGGGATGCACGGCGTGTTTTATGAAGAATTGCCCACCTGTGCAGGCGGATTCGATTATGTGGTCAATACCGTGCCTGCCCTTGTATTGGACGGCCGGGTTTTGGAGAAGCTGCAGGCGGATTGCCTGCTTGTTGAAATCGCGTCCGCGCCGGGAGGGATCGATCTGAAGGCAGCTCAAGCGCGCGGGCTTAAAGTGATCAAAGCCAGCTCTCTGCCGGGGAAGGTAGCGCCCAGAACGGCGGGGAGAATCATCAGCGATACGATACGGAATGTCATCAGAGAGGGCAACGGCTGAGCAGAAAACACGCCACAGCCGCAGGTTTGCGCGGGGAATATGGATTGACGCAAAACACACCGCATAAGCGCCCGCATCTGTTGACCTTCATGAAAGGGAGAATTATACATGAGTGAGATTACTGCCGGCTTTGCGATGTGCGGCTCCTTTTGCACCTTTTCCAAGGTGCTCCCTCAGATGAGGGCGCTTCTGGAGAAGGGGATGCATATTGTGCCCATCATGTCACAAGCGGCTTATAGCATAGATACCCGCTTTGGAAAAGCGGCTGACTTCCGCGCGGAAATTGAAGAGATGTGCGGGGAAAAAATTATCCACACCCTGTTTGACGCGGAGCCCATCGGCCCCAAAAAGCTGCTGGATATCCTAATTATCGAGCCTTGCACGGGCAACACCATTGGAAAGCTTGCAAACGGCATCACGGATACGCCGGTCACGTTGGCAGCAAAGGCGCACCTGCGCAATAGCCGACCCGTGCTCATCGGCGTTTCAACCAACGACGCACTGGGAGCGGCTGCAAAAAATATCGGCCAGCTGCTTAATTATAAGAACCTCTATATGATTCCCATGCGCCAGGATGATTGTGTAAAAAAGCCGAATTCCATTGTTGCGGATTTCACAAAAACTTATGATGCCGCTATGGCTGCATTGAACGGCGAACAGCTCCAGCCTGTGCTGGTATAAAAACGCTCGAATGATGTGGTAAAACAAGATCCGCTGCAAAATGCGAAGCATTTTGCAGCGGATCTTTCTGGAAAATCGCGTTTTTACCGTTTCGAAGCAAACTTTGGGCTTGAGCCTCCCAAAACGGAAACTACTCCTTTTCTCTCTCCTATGATTCCAATACAATCACCGCCCCTGCAAACATGCTGCGCGCCGGTATTCCCGCGGGCTTTTGCCGGTGTGGTTGCGAAAGCACTTATTGAAATGGCTCAGGCTGCCGTAGCCGAGTTGGCAAGCAATCTCGATCGTGGTCATCTGCGTCGTTAAGAGCAGACTGCATGCGAAATCCATCTTGGCCTTGGTCAGGTAAGCGGTGACAGTGTCGCCGGTATACTGTCGAAAATACTGGATGACGACAGGGGGCGAGTAGCCTGCCAAACGATAAACATCGGCTGCGCTGCAAGAAATATATTCCGGCGAGTGGATCTTTTGCAAGAGAGCCTGCATCCATTCTGGGCAGTCGGCGGAAAAAGGCCGCCATTTTTTATATAAAAGGGAGATTGCATGCACCAGCATCTCGCAGATGACCAGCACGCTGAGCCGATCGGGCTCCTCCGCGGAGCGGGCGATGAGGTTCAGCTGCTGTGCACGAGATTGAAAAAAAGCGAGCTCCGCATCATTCAGAGCGATGCACAGCTCTTCCCCGCCGAGCAGCGCACCGAGGCTGATGCCGAGCGCTTCGCACAGGCTGGAAAGCTTCGCCGTTGTGACTGGCAGATTGATGTGGATACAGCGGCTCCCCGCGATGGGTGTAAACTGGTGGCAATCCTCCGGGCGGATCAAAAACAGGTCGTTTTTGGAAAGGCGCTTCTGCGCTCCGTTGAGGATGTGGTTGGTCTGCCCGCAGGTAATAATAAAAAATTCGTAGTGGTTGTGGTTGTGCAGAGAGGTGTGTGGGGCATCCCACCAATGGAAGGATACCCCCTCTTGTAGAAGTCGTTTGTTATTGCGATAATCAACGGTTTGCATAATTTTTCCCTCTGACTTTTTGATTTTTATGCAAGATATATCAGCATAAAATGCTCCTCTATGCTTTCCATTTTATCCGATGAAAATGGTTTATGCAATCCCATCATACATATCATGTAGAGAAAATTAAAAAAAACGCCTATTCCTTTAAAAGAGTGCGCAGACGTATGTGCAGAGACATGCTACAATGCAAGTGGAAGGCAGGGAGTATAAACGAAAAAATTTAGTCTGTTTATTAAGGAAAGGATGGTCACAATCATGCAGAATACGATCGCCGCCGGCGCGCGTAAGGCGACCAGCCCGCTTCGCTATGCCGTGGGAATGTTTGGTACGTCGATTCCCATCAACATGTTCAAGACCTATGCCGCTTTTTTCTACATTGATAAGCTGGGGCTTATCACAACGCAGCAGTTTTCTCTTGTTTTGTTTCTTTATACCTTTGTCGACGCGATCGACAACCCCGTTTACGGCTTCCTCTCCGACCGTACGCGCACCCGATGGGGCCGCCGCAGGCTATGGCTGATGCTCGGCGCGCCGCTTCTTGTGCTATGCTTCATCCTGTTCTTCAATCCGCCCGCCAGCCTTGCGGCAGGGTCGGCATTTTCCTACATGCTGCTGATGTATATCCTGACCGGCACGCTGGATTCCCTCATCAATGCAAATTACGGCGCTCTGTTCCCGGAGCTGTTTCGCACGGAGGCGGAGCGGGCGAAAACCAATGCAATGCGTCAGGTTTTTCAATTGATTGCAATGGTAGTATCCATTGCGCTGACGCCGATGGTCACGGATGCGATTGGGTTTTCGGCAACGGCAATCCTCTACGGTGCGTTGGCGGTTGCAGTGATCTGGTTTATGAGCCTGGGTTGCCATGAGGATCCGGCGGCGATGGAGCGCCCGAAGCCGCGGCTGTTCCGGAGCCTTTTCGACATCCTCAAAAACCCGAAATTCTGGATTTACGGCATTACCAACGCCTCCTTTTTTGCAGCGCTTGGCCTGGTGCAGTCCGGCGTGCCGTTCTATGTGAAATACCATCTTGGCGAGGGCGGTGCAAGCTCAACGATCCTGCTCGGCACAGTGATTGTTATGGCGATTGTCTTTATTCCTGTCTGGGTGCAGATCGTCAAAAAGATGACGCTTATGCCGGCCTGGAGGCTGGCGCTCCTGGTCAGCTCGATCAGCGTGATCCCGCTGTATTTTACCAATACCCTTATTTTATCCGCAATCGCCGTTGTGGCGGTCGGCTTTGGTATGGGCGGCGTGTCTACGACAATGGATATCGTGGCCGCCCGAATTCTAGATGAGGATGCGGCAAAACACGGCGTGCAGCGGGAGGGGACGTATTCCAGCCTGCTCGGCATCCTCAATAAGTCAAGCGGGCTCTTTTCCTCCCTTGCCTATCTGCTGGTCTTTCGGTTTTATGGCTTTGAAAGCGGCGCAAATCCCGGCGCGGCGCCGGATCAGGCGGCCCGTTTCCTAACGGTGCTGTTCCCTCTGGCCGTGCTGGTGGTTTGCGTGGTCATGTCCCGCTTTTTAAAGTTTGAGCAGGGAAAAGAGCGGAAGGAGGATGGGGAAAATGGCAGTGATCACGCTTGATTTTCATTCCAAAGCGCTGAAAATGTGCACACTTGTCACTTTGGTTGTGCCGGATTCCGTGCGCATAAAAGGCATTCCGCTTTCCGCTCGCCGGACCGTCTACCTGCTGCACGGGCTTTCGGAGGACGCTACCGCCTTCCTGCGGTTATCAGGCGCGGAGCGGTATGCGCGTGCGCACGATCTCGTGCTGGTTATGCCTACGGGCGGGCGCAGTATGTACTGCGACGGGATTAACGGCCAAAATTGGTTTACCTACATCGCGGAGGAGCTGCCGGAATATCTGCACCTGCTCATGGGGCTGTCCCGCAGGCGGGAGCAAAATTTTATTGCTGGGTATTCAATGGGCGGCATGGGCGCTGCTCGCATTGCGCTGACCTTTCCGGAGCGCTATGCGGCTTGGGGGAGCTTCTCCGGCGTGCTCGATCTCCGCCCCATGCTTTTAGCGCTTAACGATGAAATGCGCGAAGATTTTCCCTTCCTAGTGGAAAAGGCAGCGGAAATCAACACGACGCCGCTCAACCCGATCAACCTGCTCAACGCGGCGAAGCACGCGGGCAGCCGCGCCTATCTGGCCTGCGGAGAGCAGGATCCAATGATCTTCGGCAACCGTAGCTTTGCTGGGCGCGCGCGGGAGGTTGGGCTCGACGCGGCGGTCGCCTTTGAGGACGGCGCGCACGATTGGGATTTTTGGGACAGGCATCTTCAGAAATTTTTTGATGATATCGGGGGATAACGCTTTGGATCATATAGTGATAGAGCATCGCATTCGCAAGGAAGACGAGGGCAAATACCTATCGCTTCCATTTGATGTGCCGGAGGGGGTGGAGGGCGTTACCGTCTCTTATCAATATCCCCATAAAAGTGCTCTGCACAATATCATAGACCTTGGGCTGGAGGATGGGGACGGCCGCTTCCTCGGCTGGTCCGGCAGTGCGCGGGCGAGCATAACGGTCGGCGCTTACGATGCAACGCCCGGCTATCTGATGGAAGCAACCCGGCCGGGCAAAATGGGCAAATGGCGGATTTTGATCGGGGCTTACCATGTGGAGGACAGAGGCGTGAAGGTGCGTTATGAGATCCAGTTCCACCGCCGGCAGGCGCAGTGGCTCTTCGGTGATTTCCATATGCATTCGGATGCCTCCGACGGGCAGCACGATATTACAACGCTCGCCAAAATGGCCAAACAAAAGGGCCTCGATTTTATCGCCGTGACCAATCACAACAATTATGCGGAGAACCTGCGATTGCCGCATTTTCCGGGGATCACCCTCGTCCCTGGTGTGGAGTGGACGCATTACAAGGGCCATATGAATTTCTTTGGGATCGGGCGGCCGTTTCGCAATTCCTTTGTGGCAAACAGCCCGGAGGAGATGCGGCGGATCGTGCGGGAGGCGAGAGAGGATGGCGCGGTAATTTCGGTGAACCACCCGAAGTGCAATTTCTGCCCGTATCTCTGGGAGGATGAGGCGTGCTTCGATATGATTGAGGTGTGGAACGGCCCAATGCGCCCCGTTAATCTCCGCGGGATCGCCTGGTGGACGAAGATGCTGCAAAGCGGCCGTAAAATTGCGGCGGTAGGCGGCAGTGATTTTCATCACGATCGCCGCCCGGTGCGCATGGCGAACCCGGTAACAGCGGTTTACAGCGCTTCGCGCAGCGCCGCCGACATCGTGGATGCGGCGCTGCATGGGCATAGCTACATCATGAATAGCCGGAACGGCGTGCGCCTCAGCCTTTCCTGTGGAGAAAAGAGCTTTGGCGATACCGTTGCCGCAGAGGAATCCCATGCCGTGCGGTTTGCGGCGGACCATGCACCCAAGGGCACGGCGCTGCGGCTCATCGGCACGCAGGGGGAGCTAGCGCGTGTCAGGCCACAAAAAGGGCGGCTCCAGGGCGAGGCCACGGTTACAGACACGCCGTTTGCTTATCTGATTGCCTCTGTTCAGCTGCCCAGATTTGGGGATTATCCACTGGCTGTATCCAATCCAATTTATTTTCACTGACGCTCAAATGATGTTGCAGCACCGTATGGGATCGCTAGAGGTGCTCCAAAACAGAAGTGGGGAGGAAAAAAACATTGCTTTCCTGCCATGGATGTGATAGCATAAAATTACATTCCTATTCGAAATTACAATTTGAAAGGAGCAAACACAATGGAACATACGCAAGATGAACTCAAAGCGATCATGGAAAAATTTGCGGCCTCTGGTTGGGATCTCATTGCCGTGCCGGCCCAAGAGTGGCTCAACGGAGGCGGTGATAAAGCATCCCTCATCGCTGCCATTGAGCAGGCGGATCGGGAGTGCGGAAGCTGTGGGTGCGAATTTGACCCGCTTTATAAGAGGGCGCTTGCCCTACAGAGCGCGTTATAAGCCTCGCATGAAGGCTGACGGGCGGAGCAATTGGAGCCATTCTTTTTGAGAAAAGAGTGGCTCTGCTTTCTTTTTTGCGGTGGATTTGTTTTGATATGCCAGAATCTTCCAAACGGCATGATCCGCGCCGCAAGAAAGATGAAAAAATGGCGCGAATGGAGCTTGCTATTTTTGCCTGGATTTGATAGGATGAAAACAGAAAACGTTGCAATAGAAGGAAGGCCTACAGATGGAGCCCATGAAGTTAAAGCCCGCTGTGAAGGATTATCTATGGGGCGGCACGCGGCTGCGTGAAGAATATGGCGTGGACGCGCCGCTGGATAAGCTGGCGGAGGCATGGATGCTCTCCTGCCATCCGCAGGGCGAGGATTTGGTTGAAAACGGGCCGTATCAAGGGCTGACGCTGACGCAGGCCGTTGCGCAGATGGGACCTTCCTGCCTTGGAACACATGCGCAAAAGTTTGACTATTTCCCGATCCTGATCAAACTCATCGATGCAAAGGATAACCTGTCTGTTCAGGTGCATCCGGACGACGCCTATGCGCGCCGCGTCGAGAAGGAATTTGGCAAGACGGAGGCGTGGTATATCCTCGATGCGGAGGAAGGCGCTGAGCTGATCTATGGCTTTCGCCGGGAAATCGATCGGGAGGAGTTCCGCCGCAGGATTGCAGAGGGGACGCTGATGGAGGTTGTCAACCGTGTTCCAGTAAAAAAAGGCGATCTGTTTTTTATCGAGGCGGGCACTCTGCACGCAATCGGCAAGGGGATTCTTCTGGCCGAGGTGCAGCAGAATTCCAATACCACCTATCGCGTTTATGACTACGGGCGTGTCGGCAAAGATGGCAAACCGCGCGAGCTGCATGTGGATCAGGCGGTGGAGGTAACGCACTGCGCGCCTCCTGCCCATGGCTCAAAGCCGCAGGGGGAGCCGGAGCAGTTCGATGGGTATACCAAAACGCTTTTGGTATCCTGTGATCTGTTTACCTCGTCAGTGATCGAGGCGTCTACGCATGCCGTATTGACGGTGGACGCTTCCTCTTTCGTCTCCCTGATTGCGCTGGAGGGGGAGGGCGTGCTTACCTCCTGCGGGCAGAGCATGCCGCTTCGCAAGGGGGAGAGTGTGTTTTTGCCTGCCGGCAGCGGTGCATGCAGGGTAGAAGGGCAGGTTACCGTGCTGAAAACCCGTGTATAAAGCAAAGAAGGCGTAAATAGGGCGGCTGCAAAACATTTTGCAGCCGCCCTTTTTTGTAGTTTAAATATCGTTAGCGGGTTGGTCTCGCTGAGCCGGAATCAACCCCTTTTTGCAGTATAGCGGAACGCTTTGAAAACCGCGGTTGCCGCATCGAGAAATAGGCTAAATAGGAACAATATTAGAAGAATTATTGGAATCCGTGCAAACAGTGCCTCCAGGAAAGCGTCGTGCCCTACCAAATTGTTGAGATAGGGGAGGATGGCCGGGTTCCACAGCCGCGCATCCGTCAGGAAGAAAACGCCCAAAATGGCCGAAAAACCATTGAGCACGCAGGTGACTGCCGCCAACCGCTTGGAATACCGGCCCTCATAGAGCTTAAAGCTCTCTTCGGCGACACTCAGCGCCATCAGGCCGATGAGGAAGAAGGAGAGCTCTCGCGCCCTGTCAATCTGAAAAACAGGAAGAATCACCCTGCCGCTTTCAAAAACACCAGAAAAAATTTGTGGAACGGTGAGGAACAGGATGGCGAACACAATGGAAAATACGATGCCCACAATGCACTCTCCTTTGGAAATCCGCTCGTTTTTCTGGGGCACGGGCGGCAGGCGCAATATCGCCGCAGCGTTCTTCCAGAAGGTCGCCAATCAGCCCGCGCAATTCGCGTTCAATATCCTGTCGCGATTTCGCGGGCAGCTGTTTTGTTACGGCATAGAGATAGCGCTCAATCAGTTCATGCTCCATCGGATGTATCCTCCCAAAGTTCACTAACGCCCGCTGAAATGGCATTCCAGTGCCGTTTCAGCGATGCGCACACGGTGTTGCCCGCCTGTGTGGCAGCATAATATTTGCGCGGCTTCGGCCCATCTGTTTCCCATTTGCTTGTTAAAAGGCCCTGCCCCTCCAGCCTGCGCAGAAGGGGATAGAGTGTGTTTGCTTCCACTGGAATGCCCTGCTCGGTAAGCTGTTGAACAAGGTGGTAGCCATACATGGGCGTTTGCAGCTCATGCAGAACGCACATCACGATCACGCCGCGCCGCATTTCCAAAACGAGCCCGGTTAAAAGATCATCTGTTTCCAGAAAAGGGAGCCCTCCTTCTTACATGCTGTTTCTTACAATGATAGTGTGTGGCGTACACTATATCAAGCGCGAAAAAACAAATGTGGAGCAGAAAAAATGAAAAAAATACTTGATTTTCATCCGCGACTATGCTATTATTTAACACGTCGGCTCGTGATGGAAAAGCCGTGTGTGATATGGGGCATTAGCTCAGCTGGGAGAGCGCTACACTGGCAGTGTAGAGGTCAGCGGTTCGATCCCGCTATGCTCCACCAAAGCAGGATTATCCGAAACATTTTTTATTGGAGTGGTGTTTTCGGAATAATCCGAAATAGAAATCGAAAACCCCGCTAAGGAGAAATCCTTGGCGGGGTTTTGCGTTGCTAAAAAATATGCCCTTCTGCGGGGACTGCCGGATGCAGCGTCACAGAGGGGCATTGGCACGCATAGAAAGGATGATCAAAAATTGTGCATTGTTATAAACATATTTCTCTTCCTTTATGGGGTGGATGCAAATTTACCTCTAGCATGATAAATATCGGAACAAAAATGGAATGAAAAAGACAGGCCAATAGGATGTCGGACGATGAAGTGTTCATATTTGTGCTGCAATTTTTTATTACGCAGAGGAGCGAAGTAATAAAACAAAGCCTGCCGTAGCCACATAAGGCAAAGAGATGCGCCTTGCTTATGAAAGCAAAGAACTAGCGGCTATTTTCTATAATATCCGCCCTTATTTGATAAAAAAAGAGAAAAATATAAAATTTTTGATCAAATTTAGCATGTTGACATTTTGTTCAGGTCGATCGATACTCATTTCTTCCATATACTGAGCCTTAGATTGTTGATAAACGGGGGTTATGTTATGGACAAGACACGAAAAACCAGAACAGAGGATGGCAAGCTTAATTTAGTAGGAGAGCAAATCGCAGAGTTGCGCCAGAAAAAGAAGATGTCTCAGAATGCGCTGGCGCGTGAACTGCAATTGCTGGGTGTGAACCTCAATAAAAATGCGGTATCAAACATTGAAATTGGGAAACGCTCTGTATCGGATATTGAGCTGTTTGCTTTGGCAACGGTGCTCCATGTTTCTGCCGATGACTTCTTCCGTTATGTAAAGGAAAGGTTTGCGAATCATTGAGGGCGCGGAGTTTTTGATATGGCCAGAATGTTTCCATCTAGAGGGAAACAGTACCGGCGGGCTGTGCGCGTTTTGGCCTTATCGCGGCGTATCCCTCTGGACAGAGCGTTAGCCTGCGATGCACCGCTCCACAAAAATTTTTACCCCCATTCCAATGAGCAGGATGCCACCGATCACGCCTGCCTTGCCACGGAATGCCGCGCCAAACCGGCGGCCGATATATACGCCTGGAAAACATAATAGGAAGGTGATCGCCCCAATTGCGCCTGCATCGAGCAGCAGAATGGAGAAGCGGTTTACATCCGCGCAGGAGAAGGATACGCCCACAGCCAGTGCATCGATGCTTGTGGCAATCGCCAAAACGACCAATGTGCGCATGCTGATCTCTCCGCCGTAGGAGGGAACGGCTTGCGCTCCGCCGGATTTTGCGTTTTCCTTGGCTGTATCGAGAATCATTTTGATGCCGATCGCCGCGAGCAGCAGCATGGCAACCCAATGATCGACCGTCCGGATTTTTTCACTGAACCGGATGCCCGCGAGCCAGCCAATCACCGGCATCAGCGATTGAAAGCCCGCAAAGCTTAGCGCAAGCTTTAAGGCATACCGGATACGAACGCGCCGCACGGTAAGGCCGCTTGTGATGGAAACGGCCAAAGCATCCATAGCGAGCCCGAGCCCAATGACGATGATGTTTATGATCCCCATATTTATCTCTCCAAGCGAGTGATAAATCACTCAAAAAATTGGATTTGTTTAGAAAGCTCTCCAGATTCTGAAAGAATCGAATAATCTATGAATTTCTTTTACCTTTCTTGTGGGAATCCTGTAACTGTGCTATAATATTTAAAATCTGCGCTTACGTCATTGCGCAATCCGGCGCCGCTTTAGCGCCGTTAGGAGGAGATTGCAGCATCGTCTGTGTGAAAAAAGCGCAAAATTAAGATTGACTGAAAAGTGAGAGCATGCCATGTATCAAAACACGCCTTTTTACGACATCCGTCCAATTCGGGATTTCCGTGATATGCTGGCCCAAAGCGCGGAGCGTTTTGCGGATCGCCCCGCCTTTAAATTGAAAAACAATGCAGGCGAATATTACGATGTTTCCTATCCTGATTTTCAGGCCGATGTATATGCGCTGGGCACCAGATTGATCGACTTAGGTTTCGCGGGAGAGAAGATCGCCGTGATCGGGCACAATTGCTATGAGTGGTGCACCGCCTATCTTGCCGTCACCTGTGGAGTGGGCGTAGTGGTGCCAATTGATAAGGAGCTTCCGGCCTGCGATATTGAGAATATCCTCCGCGTATCCGGGGCGGCAGCGATTCTGTTTGATGAAAAAGCGGCGCAAAAGGTGCTGGAGAACCGTTCCGCCCTGCCGCCGGAAATCAAGCTGATTTCCTTTGAAGCAGGGGATACGCAACAGGGGATTCTCTCACTGCACGAACTGTTGGCGGAGGGCCGTGCGCTGTTAAACCAGGGCGACACACGCATGCAGGATGCACCAATTGATGCGGAGGGCCTTGGCTCCCTCCTTTTCACCTCCGGCACGACCGGCATGGCAAAGGGAGTTATGCTCAGCCAGCGGAATATCTGTGAGGACATCATGTCGCTCAGCGGCGTGGTGGAAATCCGCCCGACGGATCAGCTGCTCTCCATTTTGCCGCTGCATCATACTTATGAATGTTCGCTTGGATTTATCATGATTTTATATTCCGGCGCATGCATTGCCTTTTGTGAGGGGCTGCGCTATATCGTGAAAAACATGCAGGATGTGGAGCCGACGATCTTCGTTACGGTGCCGCTGATGCTGGAAAAGATGCACAACCGCATTTTGAAAACAGCCGCGAAGAAAAAGGGCGGTAAGCTGATGCTCGGCATTGGCAAGGCGCTCTCCAATGCGACCAGCGCGCTGGGCGTGGATATTAACGATAAAATATTTGGCGAGATCCAACGCAATTTCGGCGGCCGGCTTCGCCTGATTATCACGGGCGCGGCGGCCATCAGCCCGGAAGTGGTGAAGGATTTTAAAACCTTTGGCATCCCCGTCTATCTCGGCTACGGCCTGACGGAATGCGCACCGCTTGTGATCGGCAATAACGACCGTATTGAGCTGCCGGATTCTGTGGGCGTGCCTCTGCCCGGCGTGGAGGCGAAGATCATCAATGCGGATGCCTCCGGCGTGGGGGAAATCTGCGTGAAGGGCCCGATGGTGATGCTCGGCTATTATAATGATCCGGAGGCCACAGCAGAGGTTTTGGATGAGGATGGCTTTTTCCACACCGGCGACCTCGGCACAGTGGATGAAAACGGCTGTTACCGCATCACCGGCCGCATTAAAAATGTGATCGTCACGAAAAACGGCAAAAATATCTACCCGGAAGAGGTGGAATACTACCTCAATAAAAACCCCTTTGTGGCGGAATCCATCGTTGTCGGCGAGGATGAGGACGATGAAACGATGGTCACGGCGAAGGTGTTCCCCAATGTAGAAGCAATCCGGGAGAAGCTCAAGCAATCCTCCGTGTCGAGCGAGGAAGTGTTTAAAGCGCTTTCCAATGTGGTAAAGGAGGTCAATAAAAAATTGCCCTCTTATAAGAGCATCAAGAAGCTTGTCATCCGCGAAACGGAATTTGTCAAGACGACAACGCAGAAGATCAAGCGCTTTGCGGAGGAAGAGAAGAAAGAGCGGCAGGAGGAGCAGGAAAAGAACGAGAAGAACGGATGATGAAAGAAAAAAACGCCGCTATGGGCTCCTTCCACAGCGGCGTGTTTATTTTTATGCAGCGCAAGTTAGCCGTCAGAAGGCTTTTTGTTTGCGTCCTTATTCTTTCTCGTCACCGCTGCGCAGGCACAGTAAACCTCCTTCGCCCCGGCGAGCCTCAGCATCCTGGCGCATTCCTCTAAGGTTGCGCCCGTGGTTTTGATATCGTCGCACAGCAGGATGGTTTTGCCCTCCGCCAGCTCCGGTTTGGCAACCTCAAACACGCCGAACACATTGCCTTTCCGCTCATCCCGCTTCAGCTCATGCTGCGCAGGCGTATCGGCGCATTTACAGAGCAGCCGGCAGTCCGCAGGAGTATCCAGCAGCTTGGAGAGTTCTTGCGCGAGCAGGGCGCTCTGGTTATAGCCGCGCTCTTTTTCCTTTGCGGCGCGCATGGGCACGCAGGTAATCTGGTCAAAGGCAACGCCAGGCAAATTGGCCCGGATGCTCGCGGCCATCTCTTGGGCGAAATAGGCGGCATATTGGGGACGATCACGGAATTTAAAGCGATGGATTCCCTCCCGAATGGCACCCTCATAGTAAAACGGCGCTGTGACCGCTTGATAGGCAGTTTTCGGATCCTTGCGGCCGCAATCCTGCAGGCTTTGCCCACAGAGCAGGCAAACCGGCGCTTCGATGCGGGCGATGTGTTCCGAGCAGGTTTCACAGAGTGTTTCCCCCGCGGGCAGCACCGCCCCGCAGCAAATGCATCGGGGTGGGTAGAGGATGGAGAGCAGCCGGCTGAGCCATTCTTTATGTTTCATCGTGATCCTCTTCTGTTAAAAAGGCGCGCAGTGCGGAAAAACGGCGCGTTTTTTTATCATTTTCCACCATGCGATGCACCACTTCCCTGCTGCCAACCAGGATTATTTTGGATTTGGCACGGGTGACGGCGGTGTAAAGCAGGTTGCGGTAGCTCAATTGGGGCACCACGTTCAGCACTGGCATGACCACCGCCTCAAATTCGCTGCCCTGGCTTTTGTGAACTGTTATGGCATAGGCAAGCTCCAGCTCTGCCGCCGATTCAAAGGAATACATGGCCGTTCGGTCATCAAAGAGCACATATAGCGTGGAGCTTGCGGGCTCGATCTGGTCCAGGATACCGACATCGCCGTTGAAAACGCCCGTCCCATTTTCGCCGTCGCGCGTCCAGGGCAGGTCATAATTATTTTTGGTTTGCATCACCTTATCGCCGGTGCGCAGGATGCGCCCATTGATGGTGATCTCCTGCTTCTTTTTCTCCGGCGGGTTGAGCACGCCTTGCAGCACACGGTTGAGATTCACCGTGCCGAGATCGCCCTTGCGGGAGGGGCAGAGCACTTGAATATCCGAGATGGGGGAGTAACCGTAAGCCTTGGGCAGGCGGGCGGCGCAAAGCTCCGTCACCGTGCGCTCGGCAAGGTAGGGCGCGGGCCGGTTCATAAAAAAGAAGTCCGCGTCGTTGCGGTCGAGCACCGGCATTTCGCCGCGCACGATGCGGTGCGCATTGGTTACAATCAGGCTTTCCATCGCCTGGCGGAACACTTCCGTGAGCTGGACGGTCGGCAGAAGATCGGATTGGATCAAATCCTGCAACACGTTGCCCGCGCCCACGGGCGGGAGCTGATCACTGTCGCCCACCATAACCAGGCGGCAGCCGAGAGGAAGTGCGTCCAGCAGGCTGGAAAAGAGGTTGATATCCACCATGGAGAGCTCGTCCACAATCACGGCGTCCGCCTCCAGCGGATTGCGCGCGTCGCGCGCGAAAACAGGGCGGTCGCTTTCCGTCCATTCCACTTCCAGCAGGCGATGGATTGTTTTCGCCTCCTTGCCCGTCAGCTCGGACATCCGCTTGGCCGCTCTTCCCGTTGGCGCGGCGAGGGCAACATCCAGCCCGTCGCGCTCAAACAGGGTGAGGATGCCCTTGAGCGTGGTGGTCTTGCCGGTGCCGGGCCCGCCGGTGAGGATGAGCAGGCCCTTTTGGATGGCCGTGGTGATGGCGAGGCGCTGTTTCTCTTCATATTGGATGCCGTTTTCCTGTTCGATGCGCTCAATTTCCTTTTCCAGCGTCGGTTTTCCGGCGGGGGGGAACCGCAGCATGATCCGGATGCGCTCCGCAGCGCTTTTTTCCGCGCTGTAAACGCTGGGCAGGAAAATAAATTCCCGGCCGCCGATGGTTTTGGAGACGAGCTGGCGATCCTCCAAAAGGCCGTCGAGCGCAATCTCGATGGTATCGGTGTCCGTATCCAGCAGGTCGCGGGAAGGGGTCAGCAGCTTTTCGCGCGGAATACAGGTGTGGCCGTTGTGCAGGTTGTGGCGCAGCACGTAGATCACGCCCGCCCGCACCCGGTGGATGGCATCCGGGCGGTTGGGCATGGCTTGCGCGATCACATCCGCCCGCTCAAACCCCATATGGATCTCTTCGCTGCAAAGGATATAGGGGTTCTCATGAATGCGGTCAATGGCGGAGGCACCGAATTTCCGAAAGGCCGCGAGGCATTCCGCCGGCGTCATGCCGATGGATTCCAGAGCGATCATCACCTCGCGCACGGCAAATTGTTTTTTGAATTCCTCGCAGATTTTATGCGCCTTTTCCCGGGAGATACCCTTGATGGTGGCGAGGCGCTCCGGCTCGTTTTCCAGGATATCGAAGGTGCGGTCGCCAAAGGCCTCCACGATTTTTTCCGCCGTGGCGGCCCGGATGCCCTTGACCGCGCCGGAGGAAAGGTATTTCAAAAGCTGCCCGGCAGTGGAGGGGAGGCTGCGCTCACACAGCTCCGCGCGGAATTGGCGGCCAAAGGAGGCGTGAACATCCCAATGCCCCATCAGCCGCAGCTCTTCCCCCGCGGACAGCGCCGGGAGAACGCCCACCACCGTAACAAGCTCCCCATCGCTGTTTAAATCCAGCACCGTGAAGCCGGTATCCGGGCGGTAGAAGGTGACATCCTCCACACTGCCGCGCAATTCGATTTGTGCCTGTTCGTCCATAAAAAATGACCATTCTTTCTCTATGATAAAGCTAACCCTCATTATACTTCGATTCGGGTTCGGATGCAATGGATTTCCACAAAAAGGCGAACATTCGTTTCTTTGCGGAGCGGTTTGTGGTTTCGACAAAATTATGATAGAATAGCTCCAAACGGATCGTTTGGAGCATTGGAAAAATGCCTGTCGGCGTGAAACGCCTTCTGCCGCGAAGCGGCAACGCCATTTTTCGCAGAGGGAAGCTTTGCTTGGATATAAAATCGAAACAGTTCATTGCTGCGTAATAGAAAACGAAGGAGGTTATATCAAATGCGGTATGAGGAAGCGGTTGCTTATGTGCATTCCCTGCTCCAGTTTGGCGTAAAGCCGGGCCTTGAGCGGATGCGGGCCATGATGGCGGAGCTCGGCAACCCGCAGGACAAGCTGAAATTCGCCCATGTGGCGGGGACGAACGGCAAGGGCTCCACCTGCGCGATGCTCGCTGGAATCCTACAGGCCTCCGGGTATCAAACCGGGCTGTTCACCTCGCCCTATGTGATTGAGTTTCGGGAGCGGATTCAGATCAACGGCGAGATGATCCCGCATGAGGCCTTCGCCTCTGTGATGGAGCAGATTCAGCCCGTGGCGGACAGGCTCGCCAAGCGTGATATGCAGCCCACGGAGTTTGAGGTCATCACAGCCGCCGCCTTTCTCTATTTTGCGCAGGAGGGCTGCGATATCGTGGTGCTGGAAGTTGGCCTCGGCGGGAGGCTTGATTCCACCAACATCATCAAAACGCCGCTGGTGAGTGTGATCACCTCCGTTTCGATGGATCATATGAACGTGCTCGGCAATACCATTGAGGAGATTGCAGCGGAAAAATGCGGGATCATCAAGCGCGGCGGGATTACCGTGGCCTACCCGGAGCAGGATCGGCGCGTATTCAATCTTCTGTATCATACGGCGATTTTGCAGAGCAATGTGCTGATTACGCAGAATATGGGGGATATCCGCGTGGAAGCGGAAAAGATCACGGGCACGGATATCGTCTATAACGGCCTGCACATCCACATTCCCCTGATCGGCGCGCATCAGGTGGGCAATTGTATGACCGCCGTGTTGGCGGCGGAGGCGCTGCGCTCGCGTGGCATGCGCCGGATCACGGGCCGGTCGATCGTGAGCGGCATTGCCGGGGTGCGGATTCCGGCGCGGCTGGAGGTGTTTCAAACGCAGCCGCTCGTGTTGCTCGACGGTGGCCATAACGAGGATGGGCTGCAAAGGCTCGCGCAGGCTATGCGCAAATTCCTATCCGGCAGGCGGGTGATCGCCGTGATCGGCATGATGGCGGATAAGGCGCACGCCGCGGCCGCGCGGGAGATCGCCCCGCTGTGCGCTAAGGTAATCGCCACGACGCCCTCCAACCCGCGCGCGATGCCCGCGCAGCAGCTTGCACGGGAAATGGAACCCTATTGCAGCGAAGTCTGGGCAGAAAAAAAGCCGGAGGAGGCCTTTCTCCTCGCGCTGCGGGAAGCACAGCCGGAGGATGCGGTGCTCGTGTGCGGTTCGTTCTATCTGGCGTCGGATGTGCGCGAGGCGCTGCTGCGGTTTTCTGCATAAATTTTTGCGGCATTTGCCAGCGTTCAACAAAATATGCAATCAAAATCCTTTATCCTGATCGGGTAAAGGATTTTTGTTTTTACAGGAATGATTGTAATCCGGACAGGCAATACTAATCAGAATGGGAGGAATCATAACGTGGCAATTCGGTTGGAGTTTGCCCCGGGGCGTGTAACCGCATATCTGGAAGGGGAGATTGACCACCACAATGCCGCTGCACTGCGGGAATGCATCGATGAAGCGGTTGAGCAGCACAGGCCGGAAACATTGCGCATCGATTTTGGCGGCGTCAGCTTTATGGACAGCTCCGGCGTGGGGCTTGTCATGGGACGCACCAGCGTGATGCAGGCGCTGGGGGGCAAGGTGGAGGTTGTTAACCTGACTCCACAGGCCTATAAAGTGATGCGGCTTGCAAAGCTGGATCAGCTTGCGGTGATCCGCCAGAAGCGAAAGGAAGGGTAATGCGTTTGATCTGTTTTGTGCATGAAACGCATTCGAAATTTCGGCTGCGCCAAAACCGTGCAACTCCGCGGCCCGGCGCAAGAAAGGGATGGCCATATAGATGAAAGCGAGTAACGTTGTTAAACTGGAAGTGGAAAGCCGCTCTGTCAATGAGAGCTTTGCCCGCGTTGTTGTTTCCGCCTTCGCGGCGCAGCTCGACCCCACAATTGAAGAGGTGAACGATATCAAAACGGCCGTTAGCGAGGCAGTGACCAACTGCATTGTGCACGCCTACGAAAACAAGGTCGGTCGGATTTACATAACCGTTTCCCTCTATGACGACGGCCTGGTGAAAATCAAGATTCGGGATAAAGGGCGCGGGATCGAGGATGTGAAAAAGGCGATGGAACCGCTCTATACCACCGCCGCCGGCGAGCGGGCAGGCCTTGGCTTTGCCGTGATGGAGAGTTTTATGGATAAGGTCAGGGTGCATTCCAAGGCGGGACAGGGCACGAGCGTGATTTTGGAAAAACGCATCGCGGGCCGCGATGCAGGCCGTGGTTGAGCAGGCGGCCTCGCGCGAAAGCCTGATTTCGGATAATCTGGGGCTCGTCCACTCCTGCGCAAACCGGTTCCGTGGCCGCGGCGTAGAGTATGACGATCTGTTTCAGGCAGGCTGCGTGGGCCTGATTAAAGCGGCGGATGGGTTTGACCCTTCGCGCGGCTTCGCTTTTTCCACCTATGCCGTGCCGGTAATTCTGGGGGAAATCAGACGGATTTTCCGCGATGGCGGCACGGTCAAGGTGGGCAGGGCGATGAAGGAAAAGGCGCGCAACGCCCTGCGGGAAAAAGAGCGACTCACCGCTGAGCGCGGGCAGGAGCCGACCATTGGGGAGCTTGCAGAGCACTTGGGGATGGAAATTGCGGAAACGGCGCAGGTGCTCACCGCCTCCATGCCGCCCGTATCCCTGACGGCGGATGAGGAAAACGGCTCCGGGCAGATTGATATTCCCGTAGCGCCGCCGGAGGATCTGATCTCAGACACGGTCGCGCTCGAGCAGATTATGGATAAGCTCCCTGAACGCGATAAAAAGCTCATCGAGCTGCGCTATTTCAAGGGGATGACACAAACGGTCACCGCGGAGCATCTGGGGATGTCGCAGGTGCAGGTGTCCCGGCGGGAGAAAGCGATTTTGCTGCAGATGCGCCGCTATCTGACGGGCTAGCAAGAGTTTCTGCAACGCTCGGATGTAGCCGTGCAAGGGGAATCGGGTGCTGTACAAATTTTATGAAAGCAATGTTTTTTATGAAACGTATCAAAAGTCGAACTGCCGCGGTTTCGCGGCAGTTTTTTTGTATGCAGGATGTGGGAAATACTGCCGCTTCTCGCGTCAAAGGAGGCGCTTTCGGGGGCGGCGTTGACGAACAACTAAAAGGGCTGTTGTAAAATGCCTTGTATTTTACAACAGCCCTTTTTAAAGAGAAAACAAAAATTCATCGTACTTATTTTGACAGCGTACGCATGGCGCTGAGCGCCGCCTCGTAATCCGGATGGTTCGTCACCTCGGGCACATATTCCACATAGGCGAGCTTTCCCGCCTGATCTGCGAGAAACACGGCCCGGGTGAGCAGCCCCAGCTCCTCAATCCATGTTCCGGTTGCAATGCCGAAGCTGTGATCCCGGTAGTCGGAGAGCGCCTGTATCCGCTCCACGCCCGCTGCGCCGCACTAACGCGACTGCGCAAAGGGCAGATCCATGCTGACCGCATAGATGTGAGCGGATGGAAAGGAAGCGGCGGCTTCGTTGAATCGCCGCACCTCCTGATCACATACGCCGGTGTCGAGTGAGGGAACCGTGAGGAAAACGCGGATGCCGGTAAGATCCCTGCCACACACGGGCTGTAGCTGATTGTCCATCAGGGCGAAATCGGGCATTGCATCGCCGGGGCGCAAGCGGATAAACCCGCTGCGGATTTATCCGCAGCGGCTTTTCGCGATACCATGCAGGTTAAAGTTTACAATATGTTAATTGAAATCAATATCTGCTTCGGCTACAATAAATGTACTATTTCGGGGCGGAGGCGTGCTGGTGTTTGGCTATGTAAAGGCATACAAGCCCGAGCTGAAGGTGCGGGATTATGAGCAATACAAAGCAGTGTACTGCTCCCTGTGCAAAACGCTCGGTCGGGAATATGGCCTGTTTGCCAGGCTGACGCTCAGCTATGATTTCACCTTTGCCGCCCTGCTGCGGCTGGCACTGGCGGGCGAGTGCCCCGGTTTTCACAAATCGCGCTGCCCGTTTAACCCGTTTGCAAAATGCAACGCCTGTTCCGGCGGCGAGAGCGATTTTTCCTTTACGGCGGCCGCGGCGGTGATCATGACGTTTTATAAGCTGCGCGACAATTTGCGGGACGCCGGATTTTGGAAACGCCTTGCCTCCCGGCTTTTGTATCCCTTTGCCGCGCATGCGCATAATAAGGCAAAGAAGCGTTTCCCTTTGGTAGAAGAAATTGTGGCCCGCATGATGGAGGAGCAGGCGGCGCTCGAAGGCGGCTCCTGCGCGCAGATCGACCGCGCCGCGGACCCGACCGCCAAAGCGCTTGCCGCCTTGTTTTCGGTGGGCGCGCAGGCGGAGGATCAGCGGCGGGTGCTCGACCGGATGGGCTACTGTGTGGGGCGCTGGGTGTATCTCATTGATGCGGCGGACGACCTGGAGGAGGATTTGAAAAGCGGGGATTATAACCCCTATATCCAGGCCTTTCAAATTGCCGGGGAGGACTCTGACGCGCTGACGGCGGCGCGCAAAGCAGCGCAGGAATCCCTGCTGCTAACGGCGGCGGAAGCCGTGCGCGCGTATAATCTGCTGGAGGTGCGGCGGTTTGACCCAATCCTGCGCAACATCTTGGAAGAGGGGCTCTTCAGCGCGCAGAAACAAATTTTTGAGCCCGAGGCAGAGCAGCGGGCCAAATGAGGGCGGCTTTTGCTGTTTCCAGCTCGCGATCCTTCGATTGCGCGATCGGATGGGATCAGGAAGCATTTCATTAGATTGGCATTTCTTCTAAATTTTCATCCCTTGCGAAAGGTATGGTTTTCATGATGAAAGACCCTTATCAGATTTTAAATATTTCACCGGATGCGACCGACGAGCAGGTGCGGGAGGCATACCGTTCGCTTGCGCGCAAGTATCAGTCTGAGAATTATGAAAACAGCCCGCTGGCTGATATGGCGGCCAAAAAGATGGACGAGATAAACGGAGCATATGATGCGATCATCACCATGCGCCGCAGCCAGTCCAGCTCTGCGCAGAGCGGTTATTCTGCCGGATATACGGGCGGCGGATACGGCGGCGCATCCTCCTTGGGGGATATCCGCTCCAAAATAAACGCCAACCGCATCGATGACGCAGAAACCCTGCTCGACGGCATCCCGCCGCAGACGCGCGGGGCGGAGTGGTATTTTTTGAAGGGCACCGTGCAGTATAAGCGCGGCTGGCTGGAGGAAGCCACCAAGAATTATCGCACGGCCTGCCAGCTCGACCCGAACAACCCGGAATATCAGGCGGCGTTTCGCCAGGTGAGCAATCCCCGCACGGGCGGATACCGTGCGCCGCGGAGCAATGCGGGCGGGTGCAGCGCATGCGACATCTGTACAGGGCTCATGTGTGCGGACTGTTTCTGTGATTGCTGCGGCGCGGATGGAACGCCCTGCTGCTGAGTGGCCTAAGACCGGTGAAGCGCGGGCTCGCGAAAGGATGTTGTCGATTCTATGACGGGGATGAAGCAAAGCTCACAGACCGCTTTCGGAGGGATTCTCACGGCGCTGTCAGTCGTTTTGATGTTTCTGACGGGGATTATTCCCTTTTTAACCTTTGCGCTGCCGGCATTGGCGGGCGCGCTGCTGATTTTGATCGTGATGGAGATCGGCCCCAAATGGGCGCTGTGCGTTTATGCGGCGGTGAGCATCCTTTCCCTTTTGGTGGTTGCGGATAAAGAGGCCGCCATGATGTACGCCGCCTTTTTTGGCTATTATCCGGTGATCAAATCGTTTTTGGAAAGCAAGCTTCCGCGTGTGGTCGAATGGATCGTCAAGTTTTTGATTTTTAACGCCGCAATGGTGCTGGCCTATGTGATTATCATTTTTGTGTTCGGTATGCCCTTGGATGAGATGGAGGAATTCGGCCAGTATGCGGTGCCCATCCTGCTGGGGATGGGGAATGTGGTTTTTTTCGTTTACGATATCGCTTTGACAAGAGTGATCGGCGCGTATCTGCACCGCTGGCGCAAAGCGTTTCGCAGGCTTTTCAAATAGGTTTCTAGTTGGAGCTGTTCTGCTGCGCCTTGCCGGGTGTAGAGAAAACAGCTCCCTCTTTTTTGCCAATTTTGCAAGTTTCCATGCAAAGAAATGCATTCGTTCTTGACTTCGGCCCAATGACGGAATAAGATAAGGGTATGTTGATTTGGTTGATTGATGCCGGAGGGGGGAGTGCCATCCGGCGGATGTTTGAGATCGGATAGCAATTGGGAGAGGGGGCATTTTTTCATGACAAAGTCTCTGCTGGCGAAAATAGACCGCTTGTACCTAACACTTTCCAAGGGGCATAAACGGATTGCGTCTTTTATTCAGGAGCATTATGATAAAGCGGCCTTTATGACGGCGTCGCGCTTGGGCGATACTGTAGGTGTGAGCGAATCTACAGTGGTGCGCTTTGCCACGGAGCTGGGGTTTGAGGGTTATCCGGAGCTGCAAAAGGCATTGCAGGAGATGATCCGTAGCAAGCTGACCAGTGTGCAGCGCATGGAGGTTACCAGCAACCGGATGGGGGAGGATGACATCCTCGAAAAGGTGCTCACAAGCGATGTGGAAATGATCCGCGCAACGCTGGAGCAGACCTCCCGCACGGATTTCCGCCAGGCGGTGGAGGCGATCAACGCGGCGCGTAAAATCTATATTCTCGGCGTGCGCAGCTCGGCCGCGCTTGCAAGCTTTATGGCGTTTTACTTCAATTTGGTTTATGATAACGTTGTGCTGGTCGATACGGCGAGCGCAAGCGAGATTTTTGAGCAGATGTTCCGCATCGACGAGCGGGATGTGTGCATTGCCATCAGCTTCCCGCGCTATTCGAAGCAGACGATCAACGCCCTGCGCTTTATTAGTGACCGGGGCGCAACGATCCTCTCCATTACGGACAGCGCCTATTCCCCGATCGCTTCATTTGCCAAGCATCTTTTGGTGGCGCGCAGCGATATGGCCTCTTTCGTCGATTCGCTGGTCGCCCCGCTGAGCTTGGTCAATGCGCTCATTGTAGCCGCTACGCTCAGCCGCAGGGGAGAGGTATCAGAGAATTTCAATAAACTCGAGGAAATCTGGGAGGAATACCAGGTATACGAGAAGGTGGAGGAATCCCGCGAAGATGAAGATTGATCTGATCGTAGTAGGCGCCGGCGCGGCCGGCCTGATGGCGGCGGGCACTGCCGCGCGCAGAGGCAGGCGCGTGCTGCTGCTCGAGCGCAATACGCGCCCGGCACGCAAGGTGATGATTACGGGCAAAGGCCGCTGCAATGTGACCAATGCATGCAATTTGCTCAACGATCTGATTGCAAATGTGCCGGTCAATGGCCGTTTCCTATACGGCGCTTTTTCGCGTTTCATGCCGTCGGACACGATGGATTTTTTTGAGGAGCAGGGCGTCCCGCTGAAGATTGAGCGGGGCAACCGCGTTTTTCCGGAGTCGGATAAGGCGGTGGATATTGTAGACGCGCTGTGCCGCTTTGCCGGCCACCCGAACGTGACACTCACACAGGGCCGCGTGGCGGAGCTGCTTGTGGAGGATGGGCGCTTGCGCGGTGTAAAAACCGAGGATGGTAAGCGGTATGAGGCATCCTCGGTGTTGCTTGCAACCGGAGGCCTTTCCTACCCGGCGACGGGCTCTACCGGCGACGGCTATGCATTGGCCCGTTCGGCCGGGCATACGATAATAGAGCCGCAGCCCTCTCTCGTGCCGCTGAATGTCCATGAGGGCTGGGTGAGCGACTTGCAGGGGCTTGCGCTGAAAAATATCGCGATCGCGGTGCGGGATATGGATTCCTTCCGCACGGTGTATACGGATTTTGGCGAGTTGCTCTTTACGCATTTTGGGCTTTCCGGCCCGGTGATCCTCAGTGCAAGCGCACATATGAAGGGGATGCGCCGGGGAAAGTATGAGGTGCAGATCGATTTAAAGCCCGCTCTGGATGAAAAGCAGCTGGATGCGCGTCTGCAGCGCGATTTTTTACAAAACGCGAATCGTGTGTTTGCCAATTCGCTCGACGCCCTCCTGCCGCGCAAGCTGATTCCGGTGATCGTCCGCCTTTCCGGAATCGCACCGGGGCTGAAGGTCAATCAGGTGACGAAGGAGATGCGCCAGGGCCTCGTTTCTCTGTTGAAAGGGCTCCGGCTTACCGTAACGGGATTTCGCTCCATTGAGGAGGCAGTGGTCACCTCAGGCGGCGTAAGCACGAAGGAGATCAATGCCAAAACCATGGAATCAAAGCTGATGCCCGGGCTCTATTTTGCGGGCGAGCTCATCGATGTGGATGGCTATACGGGCGGGTTTAATTTACAAATCGCATTTTCCACCGGGCATCTGGCCGGGCAGTCCGTTTAAGAGGGCTGGCTGGATGCAGGTGCGCGGCTCATCGAATATCACTCAGATCAAAAAGCTTCAATCTCCAGGAAAGGAATGTTCATCACAATGGTCAATATTGCAATCGACGGGCCTGCGGGGGCAGGCAAGAGCACAGTGGCTCGCGGCGCGGCCAAAGAGCTCGGCTATATCTATGTGGATACCGGCGCGCTTTACCGCACAGTGGCGCTCTATGTGCTGCAAAACGGGCATAATGTGCACGATCCGGAACGCGTGAAGGCAGCCCTTGCCGATATCCGCATCGAGCTGAAGTTCGTCGGCGGTGTGCAGCGTGTTTACCTCAACGGGCAGGATGTTTCAGAAGAAATCCGCACGCCGGAGGTTTCCATGGGCGCTTCCGCAGTGGCGGCCCTGCCTTGCGTGCGGGAATTCCTGTTTGAGCAGCAGCGGCGTATTGCCCGGGAAAAAGACTGTATTATGGATGGGCGTGATATCGGCACGGTGGTGCTGCCGGATGCGCAGGTGAAAGTGTTTCTAACGGCTTCCGCTGAGGAGCGCGCACGCCGGCGCTACCGGGAATTGCTGGAGAAGGGGGAGGACATTTCGTTCGAAGAGGTGCTGCGCGATGTGCAGGAGCGCGATTATAACGATTCCCACCGCGCTGTAGCGCCGCTTAAACAGGCGGAGGACGCGGTGCTGCTCGATACGACGGGGATCGCGCTGGAGGAGTCGGTCAGACGCCTGATTCAATGCATAAAGGAGAGATCACAGTGAAGCCATTCGATTACAGCAAGGTAAAGGATCATGCCACCTATCACCTTCTCATGCCGCTGAATATCCTGCTGTTTAATAAAACGATGTTCCGCGTTACCTTTGTGGGTAAGGAGAATGTACCCAAGGAGGGCGGATTCATCCTAGCCTCTAACCATATTCACTTTCTCGACCCGCTGGTCATCGCGGGCAGCAGGACGCGCGTGATGTATTTCATGGCGAAGGAGGAGCTTTTTCACAACCCTGCCTCCGCCTATTTCCTGACCCGTTTTAACGCTTTCCCGGTCAAACGCGGTTCCTCTGATAAATCCTCTGTGGAATATGCCATCCGGGTAGTCAAAGAAGGAAACGTGCTGGGAATTTTCCCGGAGGGTACCCGCTCGCCGGATTACCGCCCCGGTGCGCCCAAAGCGGGCGTTGCGCTGATTGCCAAGCAGGCGCATGCGGATGTGCTGCCCGTATCCATTTACAGCGAGCATCAGGCGAAATATTGGACGGATTTGACCGTCCGCTTTGGCAAGATGATCCCCTATGAAGAACTGGGCATCACACAGGAGGGCGGCACGCGCGAGCTGCGCGAAGCTTCCCGCCTGATTATGGACCGGATTACAGAGCTTTGGGGGGAAGGACCGTGCAGGAAATAAAGCTGGCAAAAACGGCGGGCTTTTGCTTCGGCGTGAACCGGGCGGTCAGCATGGTTTACGCCATGCTGGAGGAGGGGAAAACCGTTTATACCCTCGGCCCGATCATCCACAACCCACAGGTGGTGGATGATCTGGAGAAGCGCGGTGTGGTGATCGTGGATGAAACCGGCGAGGTACCGCAGGGCGCTGTGCTCGTGGTGCGCACGCACGGCGTGCCGGCAGCCGTCATTCAGGCCATCCGGGAACGCGGGCTCGACTGCTGCGACGCCACCTGCCCGTTTGTATCCAAAATTCATCAGATCGTGGCAAAGCGGTCGGAGAGCGGCGATATCGTCTTGATCGCGGGGGATCCCGCACACCCGGAGGTGCAGGGCATCCGCGGCCATTGCCCGGGGGAATCCTATGTGTTCAATGGTGTGGAGCAGCTGGATGATTTGCTGCGAATGCACCCTGAATTTTCGAATACGCCAATTTCGGTGGTTTCCCAAACGACTTTTCACATAAAAGAGTGGGAAAACTGCGTGAAAAAGATAAATTTAGTATGTACAAATGCCACTGTTTTTGATACAATATGTAATGCAACTCAGGAACGGCAGGAGGAAGCGATTGCACTGTCGCAGGCCTGCGGCGCGATGGTCATCATTGGGGGGCGGCAAAGCTCCAATACGGCCAAGCTCCGCGATGTGTGTGCGCGCAACTGCCCGACCTTTCTGATCGAAACGGCAAAGGAATTGGCGGGAATCGATTTTTCTGTTTATTCTTCCATTGGCGTTACTGCGGGGGCTTCCACTCCTGCTGGTATTATAAAGGAGGTACTTGAAACCATGTCCGAATTGTTGAATGAAAACCCTGAGCTTGTCGAGGAGAAAGCGGAATCGGCTGCACCGGCCGAAGAGGCTGCTGCGCAGCCCGTACAGGAGGAAGCGCCCGCTGAGAAATCTTTCGACGAGATGAGCTTTTCTGAGGCGCTTGAGGCGTCTTTGCAGAGCATGAATACAGATCAGAAGGTGAAGGGTACCGTCGTCGGCATGTCTCCCTCCGAGATTCAGGTTGATATCGGCAGGAAGCACGCGGGCTACATACCGCTTGATGAATTCAGTGCTGATCCCACGGTCAATCCGCTGGAAGCGGTCAAGGTGGGCGACGTGCTTGATCTGATTATCATGAAAACCAACGACGCCGAGGGCACGGTCATGCTCTCCAAAAAGCGCTTTGACGCGATCAAAGCTTGGGATGACGTTGTGAAGGCCAGCGAAGACGAATCCATTTTGGAAGGTGTCGTCACAGACATCATCAAGGGCGGCGTGCTCGCGTCCACCAACGGCGTGCGCGTGTTTATCCCGGCTTCCCTGGCCACTGCCTCCCGCGGCGAGCCGCTGGATGGCCTGCTGCATCAGCATGTTCAGTTCCGCATCATTGAGGTCAATAAGCCCCGCCGCCGTGCGGTGGGTTCGATCCGCGTGGTGCTCAAGGAAGCACGCAAGGCTGCGGAGGATGCCTTCTGGGCGCAGGCAGAAGTAGGTCAGGTTTACACCGGCACGGTGCGCACGATCGTTTCCTACGGCGCTTTTGTCGATATCGGCGGTGTGGACGGCATGGTTCATATCTCCGAGCTTTCCTGGAACCGCATTAAGCACCCCTCTGAGGTTGTTTCGGTAGGCGATCAGATCGAAGTCTATATCAAGGCGCTCGATCCGGAGAAACGCAAGATTTCACTCGGCTATAAGAAGGTGGAGGACAACCCCTGGGAGATCCTGCGCCGCGATTATCCGGTTGGCAGCGAGGTGACGGCGAAGGTTGTCGGCATGACGGCGTTTGGCGCGTTCGCGCAGATCATTCCGGGCATTGATGGCCTGATCCACATTTCTCAAATTGCCGATCACAGGATTGAAAAGCCGCAGGATGTGCTTTCGATAGGCGAAGAAGTGCGCGTGAAGATCACGGATATCGATTTTGATAAGAAGCGCGTCAGCCTTTCGATCCGTGCGCTTCTGGACGATAACCAGGCGGACGACGAGGACTGAGATCGTTCTGCCCCATTTAAGTAGTTTTGTCCTGATGAGCCAGAGCGCTTCCGGCCTTGCGCCGGAGGCGCTCTTTTTATGCAGCTTGGAATTTGGGCTCCTTTTGCCCGCTATCTTTTTTGGAAAGAGGATTTTTGTGGAGGATACGCAACGTATACAAAACCATTTTTCGAAAGGCCTGCGCGACGGGGTGCCGATTGGCCTGGGCTACCTCTCCGTTTCGGTCACATTCGGCGTGATGGCGGTGGCGGCGGGCCTACCGGTTTGGGCCGCAGTGCTGATTTCGATGACCAACCTCACCTCCGCCGGGCAATTCGCCGGGCTTTCGCTGATTACAGGCGGCGCGCCGCTGTTTGAGATGGCGCTGACCCAGTTTGTGGTCAACATCCGTTATTCGCTGATGTCGCTGTCGCTCTCGCAAAAGCTTAGCGGCGGCATTCGGACGATCGACCGGATTTTTCTCTCCTTTTTCAATACGGATGAAATTTTTGCCGTGGCCAGCATGCAGGAGGGCGCGCTCGGGCGGCGCTATCTCTGGGGTCTTGCGCTCATTCCCTACCTTGGCTGGTCGGGCGGGACGCTCATCGGAGCGGCGGCAGCCTCGCTGCTGCCGGATCGGGTAGCCTCAGCCTTCGGCATTGCAATCTATGGGATGTTTCTCGCCATCATCGTGCCGCCCGCAAAGCATAACCGGGCGGTGCTCGGTGTAGTGGCCTTGTCGGTTACGATGAGCAGTCTCTTCCAGTGGCTGCCCGCGCTCAAGGGCGTTTCCTCGGGCTTTGTCATCATCATCTGCGCGGTGGCAGCGTCTGCTCTGGGCGCGCTGCTGCACCCCGTAGGGCAGGAAGAGGAGGCAGCCGGGGCTGGAGAGGAGTGTGCGTCATGAAAACGGGGATGCTGCTTGCCTATATCGCCGTGATGGCCGGGGTGACGTATCTCATCCGGATGCTGCCCCTGACGGCGTTTCAAAAGAAGATTAAAAATCGTTTTATCCGCTCCTTTCTCTATTACATTCCCTATGCGGTGCTTGGGGCGATGACCTTCCCCGCGATTTTGTATTCGACGGGGAGTGTGTATTCCGCGCTGGCGGGCCTCGCGGTGGCACTCATCCTCGCGTTTTTAGAGAAGAGCCTGCTCACGGTGGCGCTGTGCTCCTGCGCGGCAGTATTTCTCGCGGAGCTGCTTGTTTAGCGCTGTGTGATGCGGCACAAAAGGGCCGGAAAACGGGCGCGAAAAACCGCAATATTTGATGAATAATGATTCCTTTTTTTGTACTGATATGGTATGATAAAAACAATTGAGTAAGGAGGGGTCTGGATGCTGGAAATCAAGGGCAACCAATTTTATTTAGATGGTGAGAAATTCCACATCTATGCCGGTGCGATCCATTACTTTCGCACCGTGCCGGAGTATTGGGAGGATCGCCTGCGCAAATTAAAGCTCGCAGGGTTCAACACGGTGGAAACCTATGTCTGCTGGAACCTGCACGAGCCGAAGAAGGGCGTCTTTGATTTTGAGGGTATGCTGGATATCGTCCGCTTCCTGAAAACGGCGCAGGAGCTTGGGCTTTATGCCATCGTGAGGCCCGGCCCGTATATTTGTGCGGAATGGGATTTCGGTGGCTTGCCCGCGTGGCTGCTGGCGGATGAAAATATGCGCGTGCGCTGCTGCTATGAGCCATATCTCAAGCATGTTTCTGATTTTTACCATGAGCTGTTCCGCCGAATCCAGCCGATGCTTCTCTCCAATGGCGGCAACATTCTCGCCGTGCAGGTGGAAAATGAATATGGCAGCTATGGCAACGATAAAAACTACCTCGCCTTTATCGAGCAGCTCATCCGCGAATGCGGCGTAGACGCGCTGCTGTTTACCTCAGACGGCGCAAATGATTCCATGCTCACCGGCGGAACCCTTCCCTATGTGTTTAAGGTTGTCAATTTCGGCTCCAACGTGAAGGGTAATTTCAAGGCGGTGGATCGCCGCCAGCCCGGCGCGCCGCTGATGTGCGGCGAGTTTTGGAACGGCTGGTTCGACCATTGGGGCGAGCGGCATCACAGCCGCAGGCCCCGCGGCGTGGTCAGCGAGCTGAAAACCATGCTCCAGATGGGCGGGAATTTCAGCTTTTATATGTTCCACGGTGGCACCAACTTCGGCTTTACCGCCGGCGCGAACCACGGCGGGAAATACCAGCCCACGGTTACGAGCTATGACGATGACGCCCTGCTCAACGAATGGGGCGGATACACGAAAAAATACCATGCGGTGCGCGAAGCGCTGCTCGATTTTCAGGGCATCCCGGCGGAGCCGCTGCCCGCGCCGCCTGCGCTGCAAAATATCGGCCCGGTCGCGTTGACCCAGCAGTATTCCTTTTTACATAACGCGACGAAGATCGGCAAGCGCCACCGCAGCGTGATGACACGCAGCATGGAGTATTACGGCCAGAATTTCGGCTTCATCCTCTACCATCACGATCTCAAGGGCCCGTATGAGGCCTCCAAGCTCTTTATCGACGGGCTGGCGGACCGCGCCTATGTTTATGTCAACGGCCAGCTGCGCGGCATGGTTTACCGCAACGATAAGAAAAAGTTTGTCTCCATTGAAGCGCTGCCGGATGGCGGCAGCCTCGATATTCTCGTGGAGGCGATGGGTCGTGTCAATTACGGCCCGGAGCTCCATGACCGCAAGGGCGTCCAGCAGATCCGCCTGAATAACCAGGTGCTCTTCAACTGGGATGTTTACACCCTGCCGCTGGATAACATTGACGCGCTCGACTACAGCGGGAGCGAGGATTTCCCTGCCTTCCTGAAAGGCCGCTTTACCACCAATTCGCAGGCGGATTGCTTTGTGCATCTCAAGGGCTTCACAAAAGGCTATGTGTTTATCAACGGCTTCAATCTTGGCCGCTATTGGAAGATCGGGCCGCAGAAATCGCTCTATGTGCCGGGCACGATTTTAAAGCAGGAGAATGAGATCATCGTCCTGGAGCTGGAAGGCTGCCGGGCGAACGAGGTGGAGATCACGGATTACCACGATATCGGCTGACGCCCTGCGGTTGTTTTATGGACGGAAAGTGGGGGTATGCGCTGTTTTTGCTGATCAGAAGGCTTTGCCTGCATTGGTTGAGAAATGCCGCGTGAGGGCGGTGGAATAAAGTGAAGGCCCGCTGCAAGATGTTTTGCAACGGGCTTTTTGTTTGTCAGAAGCATAACGGTTTGATTCACTCAATCAGATAATCGGAGCGCGATCAGGCCACAGGTTTATCCTTCTTGGCTGACGGAATGGAAAATCGCGTATTCACAGCACTGCACGACGATCTGATAGAAGGAGACATCCTTCTGCACCGCGAGCAATTCCATTTTTTCGAGGAGCGTGTCCGGCAGGCGGATGGTCTTATTGCTGACTTCTTTTTTCACAGGATGGAACATGATGAGTGCCTTCCTTTAGGCGGTGAAAGAGCGATGAACTCGTCCTGGAGAATCTCTAGCATCATTTGCGCGCCGAGGCGGAAGCCGTCGGAGAAATATTCGCAGCAGGAGCATTCACAAAGCTCCTGATTTGCGTCCGCAAACGCTTCAAAAAGCTCCTTTTCCGTTCCACTGAGTGTTTGCTCCAATTGGATGGCGGCGTCATTGAACGCGGCGTGGGCTTTTTCGGCGGGGGAGCCGGGGATGAGTGGTTTTTCACTTGGGCAGAGGTTGCCATAATAGAGGTTGTCGAGAATGCTTTGCATGATAAAAATCTCCTTTCAATGTCCGCAATGCTTGAAAGGATTCGCAGCATATGGTATCATATTTATGCTGCAATTTGCCTTTTGGCATTGGCGGTACTGGAAGTGGCTTTGTCTTTGCGAGAGGGGAGCCGCTTCCTTTCATTTTTTGAGGCTATCTTTCACCAGATAGATCCCCTTACGAACAACTTCTGAACGAGTAGATTGCAATTGCTCTACACATTCATCCAACACATCTTTGGTCTTTTCGTCTACTCTCAGATAAATGCGTTCAGATAGGGGATTTTCTGATGGGGGACGGCCCATTTTTTTACCCGACATTGAGTCACCTCGCTTTTTTGTCGGCTCAATAGTATTATATATATTAGCCGACAAGAAGTCAAGCAATTGGTAAATATTTCTGCGACGATTCTCCTTTCAATGTCCGCAATGCTTGAAAGGATTCGCAGCATATGGTATCATATTTATGCTGCAATTTGCCTTTTGGCATTGGCGGTACTGGAAGTGGTGAATTGTTTCGAGGCATGACACCGCTTCCTTTCATTTTTTGAGGTCGTCCTTTAACTTTTTAATCCCACGGCGAATCGCTTCCATTTTAGAAACCTTTTCTTGTTTACAGTAGGCTTCTAATATCCTTGTGGCTTCTTCATCCAGCCGGGCATGGACAGGATTTCCTTTTGGATTGTCAGTAGGACGCCCCATTTTCTTTTTTTCGGGCAATCATTTCACCTCACTTGTGGAGCCCAAAATTATATTACCATTTTGATGCCCAAAAGTCAAGCATTTTTTTAAGGTTTATGTTGCTTGAGCGGTGCGGCCGGAAGGTATGATATTGCATGAAGCTGCGTGCCCGGTTTCGCTGTACGCGACTGCATTTTCTTTGCTCGACACAAAGAAAACGAAGCAAAAGAAATGCGCGGGGGCTGCGCCCCTCGACCCCCAGCGGAACAAAGTTCCGCTTGCACGGCCCTGCGGCAGCCTTATATTTGTAAGCCACGTTGGAACCCGTTCGGCGAGCCTTCCCAAACTCAACGCCTCACGGCGTTTCAAACACATGGAAAGGCTCGTTTTTTGGTGCTGCGCATGCTACGCTATGCGTAGCACCAAAAAATTCCTTCATGAGCCACGCCGTCAGATACTGCGAATGCTGCCTTGGCCTACAGGAAGCTGTTTGAGGCGCCGTTGATTTTCTGTATAATCTTGCTTTGTGAAACCTCATATTTGCGATTTGATAACTGTTGAGCAGTTTTATTTATTGACTATATATTACAACGTTTTGTTGTAAATGTCAATACAACAGATTGTTGTAATATATAATTCAAGATGAGGTGAAAAGGATGTTTTATAAAAGAATTGGATTTTTAAGAGAAGAATCTAATTTAACGCAGCAGCAAGTTGCGCAATTGTTGAATTGTTCTCAGCAGGCATACAGCAACTATGAGTTGGGGCGTAGAGACGTGCCAACAGATATCTTGATTGCATTGGCAAAAATTTATGAAACCTCTGTTGACTATATTCTCGGCGTTTCTGATGAGCGATAAATTATTTTGTAAACTAAAATAGTCTCTCATCTTTCGCAGCGCAATATCTTCATGTATTTCTGGAAGCTGTCTGAAGGCCAAGGCAGCATTCGCAGTATCTGACGGCGTGGCTCGTGAGGGGATTTTTTGGTGCTACGCATAGCGTAGCATGCGCAGCAGCAAAAAACGAACCTTCCCAAACTCAACGCCTCACGGCGTTTCAAACACATGGGAAGGTTCGCCGAACGGGTTCCAACGTGGCTTACAAATATAAGGCTGCCGCAGGGCCGTGCAAGCGGAACTTTGTTCCGCTGGGGTCGAGGGGCGCAGCCCCCGCGTGCTTTCTTTTGCTTCGTTTTCTTTACACGAGTAAAGAAAATGCAGTCGCGTACAGCGAAACCGGGCACTCATCTTCATTCATTATCATACCTTCCGGCCGCACTGCTCAAATAAAAACTTTAATGAAAAGCTTTTGTTCGTTTTCAATTCGTTCATAAATTCCAAATCATATATTCATAATTACCCCGTATCATATCCATTAGCACTCAATAGAAATGAGTGCTAAAACAATGGACATATAAATTTTGATACAGGGGTGTCTGTCAGCATGAAAATGAAGCAGTTTAAAGCCGAATCCAAACGCCTTCTCGACCTGATGATCAACTCCATCTACACGCATAAGGAGATTTTCCTCCGCGAGTTGATCTCCAATGCGAGCGACGCGATCGACAAGCTCTATTACCATGCGCTCTCCGATGGTAATACGGGCCTTAACCGCGATGATTTTTCCATCCGGCTCGATCTCGACAAGGAGAACCGCACCCTGACCATCACGGATAACGGCTGCGGCATGACGAAGGAGGAGCTGGAGAATAACCTCGGCGTGATCGCCAAAAGCGGCTCCCTCGCCTTTAAGCAGGAGAACGAGGCCAAAGAGGATATCGATATCATTGGCCAGTTCGGCGTGGGCTTCTATTCCGCCTTTATGGTGGCCTCCAATGTGAAGGTTTATAGCAAGGCGTATGGCGCGGAGGAGGCCTGGGTTTGGGAATCCAACGGCGCGGAGGGCTATACGGTTGAGCCCTGCGAAAAGGAGTCGAACGGCACGCAGATCGTATTGACCATCAAGGAAGATACGGAGGATGAAAAATACAGCGAATTCCTGGAATCCTACCGCATCCAGGAGCTGGTGCGCAAGTATTCCGATTATATCCGCTACCCGATCCGCATGGAGGTTGAAAAATCCCGCATGAAGGAGCAGCCGGAAGGGGAGGAAGCGGACGAGGAGAAGGCCCCGGAATACGAGACCTACACGGAAGTGGAAACGCTCAACAGCATGGTGCCGATCTGGCGCAAAAATAAAAATGAGCTGACGGATGAGGATTATAACAGCTTTTACAAAGAGAAATTCTTTGATTACAGCGATCCGCTCAAGGTGATCCATACTTATACGGAGGGCGCGGCCACCTATCACGCCCTGCTTTTCATCCCCGCGAAAGCGCCCTATAATTACTACACGCGCGATTATGAAAAGGGCCTCAAGCTCTATGCGAGCGGCGTGCTCATCATGGACTCCTGCAAGGACCTCCTGCCCGACCATTTCAGCTTTGTCAAGGGATTGGTCGATTCCGAGGATCTCTCGCTGAATATTTCCAGGGAAATGCTTCAGCATGATCGCCAGCTCAAGGTGATCGCCTCCCGGTTGGAGAAGAAGATCAAATCCGAGCTGCTCTCCATGCTCAAAAACGACCGCGAGAAATACGAGGAGTTCTTCAAAAACTTCGGCCTCCAGCTGAAATACGGTGTTTACAACGGCTTCGGCGCGAATAAAGAGCTGTTGCAGGATCTGCTGCTCTTCTATTCGAGCAGCGAGCAGAAGCTTGTCACACTCGAAGAATACGTTTCCCGTATGAAGGAAGACCAGAAATATATCTACTATGCCGGCGGCGAAAGCCGCGAGCAGATTGAGCGGCTGCCGCAGACCGAGCTCGTCAAGGAGAAGGGCTATGAGATTTTGTATCTGACGGACGACGTGGACGAATTCGCGCTCCAAATGATGCATGATTATAGCGAGAAGGAGTTTAAATCCGTTTCCGCCAGCGATCTTGACCTCGATACCGAAGAGGAGAAGAAGGAGTTTGAGAAGCAGGCGGAGGAGAATAAGGACCTGCTCACCTTCATGAAGGATGCGCTGGATGGCAAGGTAAAAGCGGTTGTTCTTTCCAAGCGGCTCAAGAGCCACCCGGTGTGCCTCTCTAACGAGGGCATGCTCTCCATCGAGATGGAGAAGGTTTTAAACGCCATGCCGAACGATCAGAAGGTGAAGGCCGAGCGCGTGCTGGAGATCAACGCCTCCCACCCGATCTTTGAGAAGCTGTCAAAGCTCTATGCAGAGGATCAGGAGAAGCTGAAAACCTATGCGCAGCTGCTCTATACGCAGGCGGAGCTGATCGAGGGTATGCCGGTGGAGGACCCGGTGGCGTTCTCGAACGCGGTGTGCGAGCTGATGGTGTAAAATAAAAATAGAAGCATTATAAAAACGCCTCAGACGGTGTCAAGCTGTCTGAGGCGTTTTTATGATGAACGAGGCGAACAGTCAATATGGCAGGGAATCCATATGATTGATACAGTGAAAAGGGCGAACTTTGTTCGCTGCGGGCGGTCAAAAGCTGCCCCTGCCAACGGCGGAATCATGTTGTTGGAGCGCGTGCTTAATGCAGCGTGAAGCACGCAACAGTTTAATTCGCCAAATCCAGCCCGCCCGGAAATTTTGCGTCGTCAATTTGGTACTGGGTGTAAGCTTCGTTTTGCCAGACCTTAACGGAATCCACATAGAAGATGCTTTCACTCGCCTCATCAAATTTGCCGATCTTCTGCCCATGCGGGCCGTAGGCGTCGCCCGCGTCAATCTCCACCGTCAGCCGCAAGAACTCCTGCACCTTCGACACACCGCCGCCCATGGAAGCCCAGGTCGGCTTGCCGTCGATATAGAAAACATAGTATTCCGGCGTCCACTTCAAGGCGAAGGTGTGGTAGCCGTTGTAGAGGTTCTGCTCCAAGTCTACGATCTTCCCCTCTGATTTGGCAAACGAGCCGTAGCCGTTCCAGAGCAGGGCGTGGCCCATCCGGCTCTCCTTATTCCTTCGGAACGCGCTTTCGAACACGTCGATCTCCGTGCCGTCCACGCCCTCGCTCGCCACCTTGCGCTGGTTGGAGGATTGCAGCCAGAAGGCGGACCACAGGCCGTCCGCATCCGGGAATTTGACGCGTGCCTCGAAATAGCCGAACGCCTGGCCGAAGAGGATCTCGTCGCTGCTGCCCTTGTTGCTGTTGTTGTCGCCCGTGATGCGGCGGGTTTCGATCCCTCCCGTGAAGCGGCCGCTGGCCGGGCAGTTCCCATCGCAGGTATGGTTTGCCTCATAGCGGGAGTGGATTTCCACATTGCCGTTTTGCACGGTGACCATCTCCGGGCACCACCAGCAGCCCTGCTCCGGGCGGCTTTTATCGTCGCTTTCCCAGCGGATGGCGTGCGGGGAGGTCGTCCAGATTTCCCGATTCCCACTATATCGTTCTCCAAATTGGATGTTCTGGTTGAGCCCGTCGCCTTCAAAGTGATCCTCAAACACGAGGTACCATCCATCCTGTCCAAGCGTCGGCAGGGAGAGGTCATAGGCTTCGTTTTTCCAGCTGTCCGGCTCCTCTTTTTTCCCGCAGCCGGTGAGGAACAGGCAGCCGCAGAGCAAACAGGCGGCCATCATCAGCGCAAGCCACTTTTTCATAGGGGTTCCCATCCTTTCCGTCGCGCGGCTTTGCGCCGCGTTTGCTCCCAGTGTATCGGAAGGGGAGAAGCGTGTCAAGTGCAGAGTAGGGGCAGAGAGGGATTTAGGAATTGGCCGGAGGGCGTTCATAGGCTTTTCTCGTCCGGTTCAGCTGGATCAGGAATATCACACCGGCAATAAAGCATACAACCATGCACACCACATTCAGCCCCGGGACGAAGAGCAGCAGATAGGCAAGGATATTGATCACGGCCAGCACTTTCCATGTGGTGAACAGAGGCGCGCCGTTCAGGCTGCGGGCCTGCGCGCTCTCCAGCTCCAGCACGCCCTGCACAATATGATAGGAGATATAGAGGGAGATGAGGGTGGAGAGAAGCCCCAGCACAGTTGCGGCATAGCCGAGGGCGGCAGATAGGCCGATCAGATCCAGAATATAGAGAATCAACGTATAAACCGCCATGAGGATGGCAAAGGGCTTCGCTTTGCCAAAATGGCTGTTAACGGCGGCCATCTCTGTCAACCCGCCGATCAGGATGAAATAGCCGATAAAGTCGGGCAGCAGGCCAATCGTTACGGTATCAAAGGTTAAGTTAAAATCAAGAAAGACCAAAAGCAGGCCAATGAAAATTTTGCTCATAACAGCCACATCCTTTCCGGTTTACAATAGAAATTCTCTATGGATTGCTTGAGTGTGTTGTGCTTATTGGCGATCGGTTTGGTTATGGGAAATCCAATCACGGATGGCGGAAACATCCTCCGCGATGTGCAGCAATACCATGCCGCCTGTAACGCTGGCGATGGCCAACAGCAAAGAGAAGATCAAAATGAGAAATCCCAAAAAGCCATTGCCCGATGTGAACGCCAGAATTCCCCCACCGAGCAGGATAGCAAAGAAAAGCACCGCCATGATCACTTTCAGGCAGGTAATCCAGAAGGAGGAATCGATGCTCTCCATGCCGGCGTTGGCACTTGGCGGCGGCTCCGCCCCGGCGCCCCAGTAGTCTTTGTGTGGGTTAGGCGGTTTTGGCGTGGGCATTTCACCGCAGAGCGCGGCGAGATAAGCCTGAACCTCCGGGTCAGTGGTGCGCAGCCTGCATTGTTCAAAATAGCCCCTTGCTGCGGCGGCAGCAGATGGATCAGCTTGGTTCATCAGGGCTTTTACCTGCGTGCTGCAAGCGTTGCAAATGCATTTTTCGCCGGTTTTAGCTTGAATCGTATCTATTTTTCCAGGTTGCAGGGGGGTGCCGCATATCTTACAAATCTCCACCATAATTTCCCTTTCGATTGATAAAAATCAACAAAATAATTCAACTAAAAAGTAGCATATGGCCAATAAAATGTCAAGGCAGAAAACCGACCGCACCCCATAAAGGGCGCGGCCGGTTTCTGTTCGAAATCATAGGAAATACAGGCTTCTGTTTATTCTATAATTTAGCCGAAGTAACGCTCCAGCAGGCCCTTGAAGGCTTTGCCGTGGCGGGCTTCATCCTTGCACATCTCATGCACGGTATCATGGATTGCGTCATAGTTGAGCGCCTTTGCACGCTTGGCGAGCTTAAGCTTGCCCTCTGTTGCGCCATACTCCGCTTCCACGCGGACGCGCAGGTTTTCCTTGGTATCTGCGGCAACAACTTCGCCCAGCAGCTCGGCAAATTTCGCGGCATGCTCTGCCTCTTCATAGGCAATGCGCTTATAGGCCTCGCCAACCTCGGGGTAGCCTTCGCGATCCGCCTGGCGGCTCATCGCGAGATACATGCCGACCTCCGTGCACTCGCCCATAAAGTTTGCGCGCAGGTCTTCCACGATATCCTCTTCCACGCCCTTGGCAACGCCGATGCGATGCTCGTCGGCCCATGCCATCTCGCTCGTAACTTCATTGAATTTTTCGCGGGGCGCCTTGCAGACGGGGCAGAACTCCGGGGCTTCTTCTCCCTCGTAAACATAACCGCAAACGCTGCAAACAAACTTCTTCATGATTCATGACCTCCATATAATTTTAAGTATTTTTGATTACCTTTATGGTAGAGGCTCCGCAGGGGAATCGCTGATGAAATCCAGGCGTTCTAAGCCGCCGGAATTTCATCAGTGCTTCTCCATGCAATTCTGGCAGACACCGTAAAACGTCAGCCGGTGATAGTCCACCGAGTAGGGGAGATACTTCTGCGCCGCACGGTCCAGCTCTTCAAACACAGGCATGGGCAGATCATACAGGCGGCCGCAGCGGTTGCATAAAAAGTGGTAGTGCTGCGCCGTGTTGCCGTCGAAGTGATCCGCGCCGCCGCAGGAGAGCTTTAAAATAATCCCTTCCTCACTCAGCAGGGAGAGGTTGCGGTAGACCGTGCCGAGGCTCAGATTCGGCATTTCCTCTTTTAAGGAGAGGTAAAGCTCCTCCGCCGTGGGGTGATCCGTCCGGCCGCACAGCTCACTGAGGATTGCCTCGCGCTGACGGCTGCGTTTTGTAAGTGCCATAGGAACCATCCATTCAATAATGATAATCGTTACTGTTATTATATCTTTTTTGAAAAGGATGTCAAGCCCTTTTTTTCAATTTTTTTCAAAAGTTTTTGCGCGGTGGGATCAGGAGAATGGAAAGAAAGGCAATCCGCCCATCGGGCAATGATTTGCGCCTTTTGCGGGCAGACTAGCTTCTATCAAGCAGATTTCAATAGGGGAGGATTTTATGTTTCCGGATCAAATTTTCTACGAGCCCGCCGTTCTTGAGTATCCGCTGGGCAAGCAGCTGCGGGCGAAATACGCAGACGTTGCCTGGACGGAGATCGAAAGCCACAACCGAATCGACAGCCTGCGCACGCAGCCGAACAGCGCCTTTCCACAGCTGAAGCGCCACTTGGTTTTGGGCGTGCGCAAAACACACCGCTATGTGCCAAATCAAAAGGTATCGGATTTCCTCGTCCCATACACTTCATCCGGCTGCACGGCGATGTGCCTTTATTGCTATCTGGTTTGTCACTATAATAAATGCGCCTATCTGCGCCTGTTTGTCAACCGGGAGCAGATGCTCGAAAAGCTGATGAAAACAGCGGCGTCCGCCGACCGGGACCTGACCTTTGAAATCGGCAGCAACAGCGACCTCGTTTTAGAAAACACGATCACGGGGAACCTGCCGTGGACGATTGAACACTTTGCGGACAGCCCGAAGGGCTTTTTGACCTTTCCCACCAAATTTGATCTGGTGGAGCCTCTGCTGCCGCTGCGGCACAATGGCCGGACGATTGTGCGCATGAGCGTGAATCCGGAAGAGGTGATCCGGAAGGTGGAGCTCGGCACCTCACCGCTGCCAAACCGCATCCGCGCGCTCAACCGCCTATGCGAGGTGGGTTATCGACCGGGGCTTCTGATCGCGCCCGTTATTTTGATGGAAAACTGGCAGCAGGCCTATCACCGGCTGCTGGAACGCCTTGCGGATGAATTATCGCCCGCCGTGAAACGGCAGGCGGTGATTGAGGTGATCTTTATGACCTATAGCTATGTGCACCGGGCGATCAACCAGGAGGCGTTTCCCAACGCGGCGCAACTCTATGATGCCGCTCTGATGACTGGGCGCGGGGCTGGAAAATACTGCTACCGCCCGGAGCATCGCGCACAGGCGGAGCTTTTTTTGCACAGCGAGCTGGAAAAGCAGCTCGGGGAGATGCGCATTCTATATTTTGCATAACCGGCTCAGCGGCGGCGTGCTGCCGGTGGATTTTTTGGCAGAGGCTTATTTTCGAGCCCGCCCGCCCAGAGGCAGAGCATGAGCAGCAAAAAGAGGAAAGCCAGCAGCCCATATTGGCGCTGCATAGTCACTGAGGCGCCGTGCAGACGGAGCTCTATGCCAAAGGATTGCAAAAGTGCCGGCAGAAATTCCGCAGGGCGCTGCCGTGCGAGTGGAATTCTCAAATGCTCGGTATAGATTTGCCGCAGCACGCTGACCGCCTGCGTCGGCGGAAAGTAAAAAAGCATGCCGCGCAGCCAGCTTGGATAAAACGAATAGGGCAGGTAGGCCCCGGCAAGAAAGCCGATCAGCGTGCCATAGAGGTTTGCAAGGGTGGAAAATGTGGCCGTGTTTTTCAGCCGCCGGGAGAGGCACAGGAGGATGGCGGCGTTTATCATAGAGGAAAACAGAACGGTTCCGGCTGCCTGGAAGAGGCTTGGGCCCGATAGTGCGTGGTGATAGCGCATGCGGAAAAAAAGCTCCCCGCCCAACACCGTACATATGGTAAAAACGAACGAGATGAGCACAGCCGTCACCCAGTAGCCAAGCGTCAGTGAGAAATGCGAAACCGGGGCAACCAGATAATCGCGCCGAATACCGGTTTCCGCATCGGCAACGCTCAATTGCAGAATCCCGAAGCAGGTGGTCGTATTGATGACGATCAGCAGCCCAGCAAGCATAAAGCGGTCGGTAAATTCTTTGACTAACGTGCTCTCCACGCCTGCCCGCGTGACCGTATCCAGCAGAAAATCCCGCAGAAACAGGATATAGATGCCAACGACGATCAGCACGGAGGCAAAGGAGAGCAAAATATTCAGCCGGTTGCCGCAGAATAGGCGCAGGTTGCGCCGGATGAAATAGAGTAATTTTTTCATCGGCTCTCTCCTAACAGGCGAAGGTAAAGCGCGTTTAAATCCAGCTCTCTTCCGCGGGTTTGCTGCGCGGTTTCGATCCGTTCCAGCGTGTCACACAGCAAGATGTGGCCGTGGTCGAGCACGCAGATCGCATCAGAAAAGGCTGCCTCCTCCATATAGTGGGTGGTGAAAAAAATCGTCATCTGCAATTGGCTGCGTAAGCTGTGCAGCACCTCCCAAACCTTTTGGCGCGTAACGGGGTCAAGGCCAGTGGTTGGCTCATCCAGAATCAGCAGGCCGGGCGCGGGCAGAAGCGCCCGCGCAATTTGGGCGAGGCGCTTTTGGCCGCCGGAACACTCCCGGTATTTCCGCGGGAGGATTGGCTCCAGCGCCAACAGGGAGGAAAGCTCTGAAATGCGGTTTTTCAAATCCTTTTCTCTGGGGATATAGAGGCCGCCGCGATACAACAGGTTTTGATACACGCTCAGGTTCCCGTCCAGCACGTCGTCTTGAAAGACAATGCCGATTTCCCGCTTAACCTGCTTTCGCTGGTGGTCGAGATCCATGCCGCCGACGCAGACGCTTCCGCCGCTTTTGAGCAGCAGGGTGGATAAAATATTGATCGTGGTGCTTTTGCCCGCCCCGTTCGGCCCAAGAAAGGCGAAAATCTGCCCTTTGCCAACCTGAAAGCTGATGTGCTTAACCGCTTCGTGCCTGCGGTAAACCTTGCTTAAATCCGTTACGCAGATATATTCCGGCATCCTGTTCATCTCCCCCTCTTGCACCATATGCGGAAAAAAAAGACTTTATGAAGATTATGAAAGCGCATTCTTTTTGGAATGCTGTTGTCACAGCGCATAAATTATGATAAAATAGCTTCAAACATATTGTTTGAAGCATTGAAAAAATGCCTGTCGGCGTAAACCGCCTCCTGCCGCAAAGCGGCAACGTCATTTTTGTGGAGGAGAAGTTCTGCGCGAACGGTAAAATAGCTTCAAATAGATAGAAAGAGTGAGAGAATTGAAGTATGCAGAGCAGGCGGCAAACGGCAAAGCCTTTGACCTGAAGGCAACTGTGCAGTATTGCTGTGACCAGATCAAACAGATCATTGAAAAAGTCGGCCCCCGCGCGCCCGGCAGCCCGGAAGAGCTGAAGGCGCAGAAGATGATGGCCGAAGAGCTCGGGCAGTGGGCGGACGATGTGCAGATTGAGGAATTCACCGTGCACCGCCAGGCGTTTATGGGCTTCATCCCGTTTACGGTTGCGTTGGGCATCATCGCCTCGTTCCTCTATTGGTTCGACCATGCGCTGGCCGCGCTGATTCTTGTGATCATCGGTGCAATTCCCCTGGTGTTGGAATTTGTGATGTATAAGCAGTTTATCGACCCACTGTTCCCCGGCCACCCGTCGCACAACGTGATCGCTACCCGTAAGCCAAAGGGTGAGGTGAAACGCCGGATTTTCCTGGTGGGCCATTCTGACTCCCAATATGAGTGGACGCTCAACTATAAATTGGGCGGCAACGGCATGAAGGCGGTGCTAATCCCTGCTGTGGTGGGCTTTGTGATCTGCGGCGTTGCCAGCCTGGTGAAGTTCCTGGTGGCCGATGTGGCTGGCGTGGCGCTGACAGGCGGGCTGAATATCTTCTTCAAGATTTTTGGCGTGCTTCTGTTTTGCCTGTTCCCGTGCTTTATTGGCTTTCTGTTTTTTCAGAATCCCTTTAAGAGCGTACCCGGCGCGAACGATAACCTCACCGGCTGCTATGTTGCCATGAGCACGCTCAAAACGCTGGCGGAAGCGGATATCCGCTTTGAAAATACGGAGGTTGTCGTGCTGCTCTCCGGCTCTGAGGAAGCGGGCCTGCGCGGCGCAAAGGCCTATGCCAAGCGGCATAAGGAGGAGCTGCTCGCTACGGAAACCGTTGTGCTTGGGCTGGATACCTTCCGCGACCTGAAGGATCTCGCTGTTTATGACCGCGATCTGAGCGGCACCTTAAAGCATGATAAGCAGGCAAAGGAGCTTGTGAAAAACGCTGCCTCCAACTGCGGGCTCGATCTTCCCTATGCCTCAATCTACATCGGCGCATGCGACGCCGCCGCGTTTACGCAGATCGGGGTGAAGGCCACCGGCTTTGCCGCGATGGATCCCACGCCGCCGCGCTATTACCACACGCGGCTCGACAGCTGGGAGCTGCTGGAGCCGGAAGCGATCCGTACGGGCATCGAAGTGGTCACGGAAGCCTGCTGCATGTATGATGCGGTTGGGCTGAAATAAGTACATATCGAGAGTTGCGCATTGCAAAAACATCCAGCTGCGGCCGATTGCAGCTGGATTTTTTGCGCTTTGATGTGAGGCAAGTGCTGCAAAACGGGATGAAATCTGGCCTTTCAGGCATCGCGTTTGTTTTGCGCATCATCTTGTGCTTTGATAGGGAATGGGATATAATAAATAGCATACCGCCTGCTGGGCGGCGTACCGGGAATGGTGGAGGGCTTGAATGGAATGGCCTTGCGGCTTTCCCGTTTAGGGGGCTTTTTCAGCGGGAGATGCCGCAGCTTGGATGCGCATGTGGAAAGGCGTATCAATAGGGTGGAGGAATAAAATGGATGAATGGAATCTTGCCGATCTGGTGCGGGAGATCAGCCAATCGGTTCAGCAAACGGTCAATAGCAATTCAAAAACGTTTGTAGAGATCAGGCGCACGGTGGGCAGCACAGTGAAGGGGATTAAGGACACCGTGCTGGAAACGGTCGATACTGTTAAAAATACGGCAGCGCACCCCAAAACGCCTCCGAAACCGGCGCCCTATCCCTCTCAATGGGTGGATAACAAGCTGATGAAGCGTTCTGCGCCTGGCAAAATCACCGGGTTGCTTTTGGCTCTGCTTGGCGCCGTGCCCGGCGTGCCGATTGCGGTGGCGCTGGTGGTCTCCGCGATCCTGCTGGCCGTCAAAGGGCTGAACCTTGGCGCGGCTGTGGCCTTTTTGAGCGTGGGTGCTGCTGGCTGCGGCGTTCTATTTGGCGGCGGCCTGCGCATGCGCAGGCGAGCGCTTCGCTTTGAAGCCTATCGCAAGGAGCTGAGGGGCATGAGCTTTTGCTCGTTGGCACACCTTGCCCAATCGGTGGGCAAATCAGAGCGCTTTGTGGCAAAAGATATCAAGCGCATGATCGGGCTGGGATTTTTCCCGCAGGCGCACCTGGATGCACAGGAAACATGCCTGATTCTGGATCATGAAACCTACGCCCGTTACCTGGAGGCGGAAGAAGGCAGAAAACGCCGGGAGGCGGAGGATGAGCGCCGCCGCCAGCGCCTGAAAAATGACCCAAAGGCCGCCGAGCTGGAGGCCCTTCTGGAGGATGGCGATCGGGTGATCCGACAGATTCGGGAGGCAAACGATGCGATCCCGGGTGAGGATATCTCGCAGAAGCTGTTTCGCCTGGAGGAGATCACCTCAAAGATTTTTGACCATGTGGAGAAGCACCCGGAGAAGCTGCCCGAAATCCGAAAGTTTTTGAATTATTATCTGCCTATCACCTTAAAGCTGGTCGACGCCTACCGGGAGTTTGACAGCCAGCCGGTGCAGGGCGAGCATATTATGAGCGCCAAAGCGGAAATCCGTGAAACGCTGGATACCATTAATCAGGCGTTTGAAAACCTGCTGGATAGCTTGTTTGAGAATGCGGCAATGGATATTTCCACCGATATTTCTGCGTTGGAAGCCATGCTGGCCCAGGAGGGGCTGACGGGGAATGATTTTCAAAACTAGGCTTTCCAAAGCACCATCCCCGGCTTCCCAGGGCGACACACCTGATTGATTGAAGGAGGATCTTTGCCATGAGCGAAGAAATGAAAGAAGTAACGGCGGTTCCCACCCTGACCTTCGAGCCATTTGAAAACGAACAGGCTGCGTTGCAAACGGTGAGCGCGGCCGAGCCTGCGCCCCAAACCGCAGTGTTTGACGAAAGCTCTCTGACGGATGCGGAAAAGAAAATGGTGCAGGATTTTGCCTCTAAAATTGAGCTGAGCAATTCCAGCATGGTGCTGCAATATGGTGCGGGCGCGCAAAAAAAGATGGCCGATTTTTCTGAATCGGCGCTGAATAATGTGCGTACCAAGGATCTGGGCGAAATCGGCAGCATGCTTTCCAACGTGGTCACGGAGCTGAAAAGCTTTGATGTGGGGGAAGAGGAAAAGGGCTTTTTGGGCTTCTTCAAACGCAGCTCGAATAAGCTTACCTCTATGAAAGCCAAATACGCCAAGGCGGAAACCAATGTGGACGCGATCTGCCATACGCTCGAAGGCCATCAGGTGCAGCTTTTAAAGGATATTGCAATGTTGGATAAAATGTATGAGCTGAACAAGGTCTATTTTAAGGAACTCTCCATGTATATCTTGGCAGGCAAGAAGAAGCTTGCGCAGACGCGCGCCGAGCAATTGCCCATTCTGGTGGAAAGGGCGAAACAGACCGGCCTGCCAGAGGATGCGCAGGCGGCAAACGACCTTTCCTCTCTGTGCAGCCGCTTTGAAAAGAAGCTGCATGATTTGGAGCTGACGCGCATGATTTCCATCCAGATGGCGCCTCAGATCCGCCTGGTGCAAAATAACGATACGCTGATGTCGGAAAAAATCCAGTCCACATTGGTGAATACGATCCCACTGTGGAAAAGCCAGATGGTGCTGGCCCTGGGCGTTGCTCATTCCCAGCAGGCGGCGCAGGCGCAGCGTGAAGTGACGGATATGACCAATGAGCTGCTGCGCAAAAATGCCGACACACTGAAAATGGCCTCCGTGGAAACCGCGAAGGAATCCGAGCGCGGAATTGTGGATATTGAAACGCTTAAGCATACCAACGAGAGCCTGATCTCCACACTGGATGAGGTGCTCCGTATTCAGCAGGAGGGCCGCCAGAAACGCCGCGAGGCAGAGCTGGAGATGGGCCGTATTGAAAACGAGCTCAAGCAAAAGCTGTTGGAAATAAACGGTTAAGGAAATCGGATATTATCATTTCCGTTCAATGCGAAAACGCCTCCCTCTTCCATTTGGAGAAGGAGGCGTTTTGGCCCTTCAAATCATTGCGCTTTGAAAAATCAAAGGAACCTGCCGCGCGCTTATCCGGCCTCCTGCTGGGCGGTCTGCCGGATTAATTCCATGATTTCTTCCACGGAAATCCCTTTTTGCTGCAAGGCGTCATACAGCGCGCCGACCTCTGTTTCCCGTTTGGCATTCAGCAGCTCCTGACGGCGTTCAAGCAGCTCGGCTTTGGTTTTATCGCAGCGGATCAGCTGGGCTTCCACCTTCCTGATTTCATCCTCATAATCAATTGCTTTGCGTGGACGTGGCATAAAAAACAGCTCCTTTGCTTTTGTTTTCTGTTACCAATTATAGGCATGGCAAAGCGTAAATATGCGTACTTTGAAAAGATTGTCCGTGAAACGCCGCTTGACCCGCATAAAAAGTGGATATACTACAGGCAGTACCATTGAAAAGGCGGAGATCAAAATGGCGAAACGCGTTGTCGCTATGTTTTTTGCGCTGATGCTTTCTTTCGGATTGCTGTTTGTCCGGATTTTGAGCATTTCTCAAAGCGAATATGCGCAGGCCGCCGTGCGGAACAATACGCGCACGATCACGGCCGGTTCTGCGCGCGGCACATTTTATGATTGCAATGGCCTGCCGCTGGTGAATTCCGACAAGCGGTATGTTGCGCTTTTAAAGCCAACCCCTGAGGCGCTGAGCGCAATTGAGCCGTATATCGATGCCGGGGAGCTCTCCGGCATCCGGGAGAAGATGAGCAAGGGCTATCCGATATCGATCGATGTGGATACAGATGCGATCGACTGCCCGGATATTACGGTTGTGGAGGCAAAGGTGCGCTATACGCAGCAGCAGCCCGCCGTCCATCTGATCGGCCATCTGGACGGCGCGGGAGAGAAAGGGGAAACAGGGCTGGAAAAGAGCTTTGACAGCTGGCTCCAAATGCCAGAAAGCGATCTGCGCGTGAGTTTTTCCATCGATGCACAGGGCAGGCTGCTCAGCGGGGAACAGCCCACGGTGGAGCGCGGCGGCTACGATTCTCCCAAAGGGGTGCGGCTGACGATCGACAAGCACATTCAGACGCTGGCGGAGGAAAGCCTCTCGCACTCCTCCATTGAACGCGGGGCTGTCGTTGTGCTGGAAGCTGCAACGGGAAAAATTCGTGCGATGGCAAGCTGCCCTGCGTTTGATCCAAACGATATTGCCAAAAGCCTCAGCAATGCGGATTCCCCCCTGATTAACCGGGCGCTTACGCCCTATGCAGTCGGTTCCGTTTTTAAGCCCGTGGTGGCGGCCGCCGCGCTGGAGGCAGGGCTTTCCTCAAGCCTTTCTTATACCTGCACGGGTGCGATTACACAGGGGAAAACCGTATTTCACTGCCATGAGCTGGGCGGGCACGGCACGATCGATATGGAAGAGGCGATGGAGGTTTCCTGCAACCCGTATTTTATCAATTTGGCTTCCAAGCTGGAGCCGGGGCAGATCGTTGAGATGGCGGACCGGCTCGGCTTTGGCACTGCTACCGCGCTGGCGGACAATTTATCGGCGCCGGCGGGCTCGCTTCCCCGGGCGGAGGAGCTCAATTCCCCAGCCGCGGTGGCGAACCTTGCCTTTGGGCAGGGGACGTTGATGGCCACACCCTTGCAGCTTGCATCCCTCTACGCCTGTATCGCCAATGACGGCGGATATCAAAAGGCCATGTTGGTTGAAGGGCGAGTCGATGATGAGGGAAATTTGCTGGAGGAAGCGGAAATTCAGCCGCCCCTACAGGCGATGAGCGTATCGACGGCGCATACGATCCAACGCTTTTTGATTCAGACGGTAGAAGAGGGGAGCGGGAGGCACGCAAAACCGGAGGGCGGTACGGCGGCTGGCAAAACGGCGACTGCACAGACCGGCTGGTATGACGGAGAGCGGGAAATTCTGCACACCTGGTTTGCAGGCTATTTCCCCGCGGAGGAGCCGGAATATGCGATTGTTGTGCTTAAGGAGGATGGCTCCTCCGGCGCAACGGATGGTGCGCCGGTATTCAAAGAGATTGCGGAGGGAATTACTCGGATGAAGGTTCAGGGGCGTTAGTAAAGAAAAAAATACAAAAAAATGCGCCGCAAAGTGGATGCTTTGCGGCGCATTTTTCTGCAGAATATTGCAAATCCAATTTTATTTCATCATCCGCATCTGATCGGTGCGGTTCAAAAGGTAATCGACGGAAACTTCGTAAAAATCCGCCAATTGAATCAGGATTTCGGTGGGAATATCCAATTCACCGCGTTCATAATTGCTGTAAACGCGCTGGCTGCAGGATAAAATTTTGCCCATCTGTACCTGTGTCAGGTCGTGATCCTCGCGCAATTCGCGGATTCGTTGATATAACATGTTTTTTCACCCAGATAAAGGATAACATAGCGGATTTTCCGCTATTGACTTTTAGCGTAAAATCCGCTAAACTCGTTGTAAACATTGTGGAGAAAAGAGGGGGAATGCAACGAATGAATTGTAAAAACTGTGAAAAACAGACGAATTCCATTTCCAATAGAAAAATGGAAGAGGATACCGCCTTGGGAAAGAAGGAAGACCAGGAGCGCTTGTTTCCCCTGCTCTGGATTCTCGGCTTTAGTATTTTAAGTGAAATTTTCCTCTTCGTAATACAGGAGCTGGGGCGCAGCCTGATCGAGTGGATACAGGCATTCTCACCGGAAGGGATTGCCCCGTTGCTGATCTCCTATTTGACGACGGCGCTGTCCGCCCTATTCCCGCTCCTCATTTTTGCCATCGGGATTCGCCTTTATGCATCCGGGCGAAAAGAGCAGTTTCCGCGGCCTGTTCGGATTGTGGCCGTGGCGCTCTTTCTTTGCGGGCATACGGCTGCCGCGGCTTTGTCGGGGGTGTTGGCCTCGTTTTTGTTGCTGTGCGCCGGGTTGATCTTTGAGCTGTCTGCAAGCGATGCATCCCTGGCCGGTACAATCCTTTCTCTGTTGTTGCGCATCGCCTTCGAAACGGCGGCTGTGGGGTGGGTTTTGCGGCAATATGAACTGGTCCGGTAACCGCGCAATGGGATCCTCCCCTCGCTTTCAGGCCTTCGTTTTCGACAATCCTCATCATGGGCTTTGAAATCAGGCGAAAGGGCGATTGTTTTTTTGCGGAGGCATGCTGATACAGGTGATGAAACGTCTGCGATCAAGCTGTGACTACCTCCGCCAATGTGGCCATCCCATTGCGGCTGCACCGCATTGACAAACTCTTTTCTTCACGTTATAATTATTTTAATCATTGTTAACAGGCTTTGAAGGGATCGACCGTGTGATTTCCCGCCATCAGAGAGGAAGGCCCCCAGGCTGCAAGGCTTTCCGCGGCGAATACACGGCGTGCCGCCCCGGAGCCCGCTGCGAGGAGCAGCGCGTCCCCCCGCGTTAAGGGAGTTGAGAGGTGCTTTTTGCACAATTTGGGTGGTACCGCGGAGTGATCCGTCCCAATTTGTACGAAAGGCGTTTTTTGTTTTCCAGAGAATTTGAAGATTGAGGTGCTGCAAATGGAATGGACTGGGCTAAACGACCTTCGTGAAAAATACCTGCGTTTTTTTGAGAGCAAGGGCCACCTGCGCATGCCGAGCTTTTCGCTCGTCCCGCAGGGGGATAAGAGCCTGCTGCTCATCAACTCCGGCATGGCGCCGATGAAAAAGTTTTTTACCGGTGAGGTAACGCCGCCGAGCAAACGCGTGACGACCTGCCAGAAGTGCGTGCGCACGCCGGATATTGAAAATGTGGGCAAGACCTCCCGCCATGGCACCTTTTTTGAGATGCTGGGCAATTTCTCCTTTGGCGATTATTTTAAGCGCGAGGCCATCACCTGGGCGTGGGAATTCTTTACGCAGGTGGTCGGCATGCCCGCCAATCGGATTTATGTGACGGTTTATGAGGAGGATCCGGAGGCCTATGAGATCTGGACGAAGGAGGTCGGCCTTGACCCGTCTCACGTAAAGCGCATGGGCAAGGCGGATAACTTCTGGGAGCACGGCTCCGGCCCCTGCGGCCCCTGCTCGGAGCTGCACTTTGACCGAGGGGAGAGCTACGGCTGCGGATCGCCGGATTGCGGCGTAGGGTGCGAATGCGATCGCTTTGTAGAAATCTGGAACCTGGTATTCACGCAGTTTGAAAACGACGGCAACGGCAATTATACGCGGCTGGAGCACCCCAATATTGATACCGGCATGGGCATTGAGCGCCTCGCCTGCATGGTGCAGGATGTGGATAATATTTTTGAAATTGATACGATGCAGCGCATTATGGGGCATATCATGCGCATTGCGGGTGTGAAATATGGGGAGGATGCGAAAACCGATGTTTCCCTGCGCGTGATTACCGATCATATCCGCTCCACCACCTTCTTGATCGGCGATGGCGTGATGCCCTCCAACGAGGGCCGCGGCTATGTGCTGCGCAGGCTGCTGCGCCGCGCGGCGCGCCACGGCAGGCTGCTGGGGATCAAGGAGCCGTTTCTGGCGGATGTGTGCGAAACGGTAATTGAAGTAAATGAGGGCGCCTACCCGGTGCTTGCGGAAAAGCGGGACTTTATCAAAAAGGTGATCTGCAGGGAAGAGGAGAGCTTTGGCAAAACGATCGATACAGGGCTTGTTCTGCTGGATCGGATGATTGCCTCCAGCGCTGGCAGTACCATGAGCGGGGAGGATGCTTTCAAGCTCTCTGACACCTATGGCTTCCCGCTCGACCTGACGCGGGAAATCCTGGCGGAGCGCGGCATGGATGTGGATGAAGCGCGCTTTCATGAATTGATCGCCGAGCAGCGCAAGCGTGCGCGGGAGGCCCGCAAGGATGCGGGCGCGGATGCCTGGAAGGCCACCGGCGGCGCGCACGGCGATTTGCCGGCCACGCAGTTTGTGGGCTATGAAATGCTCTGCGCGGAAGCTTCTCTGCTTGCCGCGGTGAAGGATGGCGCCCCGGCCGAATATGTGTCCGCCGGCGAGCAGGCCGTGCTGGTGCTCGACCGCACGCCCTTTTATGCGGAGAGCGGCGGGCAGGCCGGCGACGCGGGCGTGATCGAAAACGGGGAGTTTACCTTCCGCGTGACCCATACGACCAAAACGCCGGGCGGCGTATTTTTGCACCATGGCACGATGGAATCCGGCGCGCTTGCCTCCCTGGGCGGCGTGACGGCACGCGTGGACGAAAACACCCGCCGCGCCACGATGCGAAACCATACGGCAGCCCATCTTTTGCAGGCGGCCCTGCGCAAAACGCTTGGCAACCATGTGGAGCAGGCAGGCTCAATGGTCAACAGCAAAGAGGTGCGATTTGACTTCTCCCATTTTGAGGCGATGACGCCGCAGGAGATCCGGCAGGTAGAGGAGCTTGTCAATCAAACGATCCTCGCGGCTTTGCCGGTTACCACGCGGGAGATGCCGCTGGAAGAGGCCAAAAAGCAGGGCGCGATGGCGCTCTTTGGCGAAAAGTATGGGGCGACCGTCCGTGTAGTGCGGGCGGGGGATTTTTCCACCGAGCTGTGCGGCGGCACGCATGTGGAGAATACGGCGCAGCTGGGGCTGTTCAAGATCGTGGCGGAATCCTCCGTTGCGGCGGGTGTGCGCCGGATTCAGGGCGTGACCGGAGCGGGCGTGCTCGAATGCCTGTACCGGGATGAAGCGCTCCTGCACAGCGCGGCACAGGCGATGAAGGCTAACAACGTTTCCCAGGTGGCCGAGCGGGCGCAGCAGCTCTCCGCCGAGCTCAAGGAGGCCCAGCGGGAGGTTGCACGCCTCAATGATACCATAGCGGCGTCGCAGGCGAAGGAGCTTTTCGCGCAGGCTCAACCGGTTGGGGAGCTCCAGCTGGTAACAGCACGGTTTGACAACATGGCGCCCGATGCGCTGCGCGCGTTATGTGAAACGGTGAAAAATGAGGCGGAAACGATCGTCTGTGTTCTCGCGGCAGTACAAACGGAAAAAGGCTCTGTCAACTTCGCTGCCTCCTGCGCCAAGGGCGCTGTACAGGCGGGTGCGCACGCGGGCAATCTGGTGCGCGCGGTGGCGAAGGCGGCGGGTGGCTCCGGCGGCGGCAAGCCGGATGCGGCCATGGCGGGCGGCAAGGATGTTTCCAAAGTGGATGCGGCACTGGCAGCCGCGCCCGGCGCGCTTGCCGGGATGCTGAAGGCTTGATGACATTCCCCTGAATCAATTTGATATAATGATAGAAAGGATGGACGTTTATGGACTGTATCTTTTGCAAAATTCTCAGTGGAGAAATCCCATCGAAAAAGGTTTATGAGGATGACACGGTCTGCGCGTTTTACGATGTGGAGCCGCAGGCGCCTGTGCATGTGCTGATTATCCCCAAGGAGCATATCCCATCCGCTGCGGTGATCACGCCGGAAAACAGCGCGGTGGTTGCGCATATCTTTGAGGTGATCGCAAAGCTCGCCAAAGAGCTGGGGCTGGAAGAGGGCTTCCGCGTGGTCAATAACTGCGGCGATATCGCGGGGCAAACGGTCAAGCACCTGCATTTTCACCTCATGGGCGGCCGGGAATTCACCTGGCCCGCGGGCTGATCGAATATGTGCCGGGATTCCGGCGAGAAGGAGAAGATAACAATGGCTGAAACCTACCGCATGAAGATTGCGGGCCTTGAGCGGGAACTGCCGCTCTGCCCGGTGAACGACAAGCTGGATATCGCGGCCTTTATCATTTTTGGCGATGTGGAGATGACGGTCGCGGCCTGCGCGGAGCTACTTCAAAAGTGCCCGGCGTTTGATTATATCCTTACGCCTGAGGCCAAGGGCATCCCCCTGGCTTATGAGCTTTCCCGCCAGAGCGGCAAGCCCTATATCATTGCGCGCAAGGGCGCGAAGCTTTATATGAAAAACCCGGTTTCCGTGCATGTGCGCTCCATCACGACGGATTCAATGCAGACGCTCTTCCTCGATGAGGCGGAGGGCGAGCGCATGCGCGGTAAGCGCGTGCTGATTCTCGACGATGTGATCAGCACCGGGGAATCCCTCTCCGCTGTGGAGGCGCTGCTCGCAAAATTCGATGCGCAGATTGTCGGCAAGGCCGCCGTGCTCGCCGAGGGCGACGCGGCGAAACGGGAGGATATCATCTTCCTGGAAGAACTGCCGCTCTTTTTTAAATAAACGGAAACGCTTTGTTGGAACCGGACGGGAGCTGATGGCGGATGAAGCGGCCGATGGCCTGGGTGGGCTTGTCGTTTTTCAGCGCGCTGATCCTCTTCTGCATATACGGCCTGCAGGCCGCGATTGCGGGAGGGCTTGTGTCCCTCTGCCTTCTGCTCCTGTTGCTCTGTATTCCGAGGGCACGCAGGGAGCGGCTGCTTCAGGCGCTCTGCCTTGCCGTACTGGCGGCCAGCCTGCTCTTTGGGGTGCAGGCAAAGTTTGTGCTGGAGCCGGTCGCATCCTTTGCGGAGAAAACGCTGCCGGTCACCGCGCAGGTGGTTTCCCTGACGGAAAGCCGCAACGGCAGGTATTATACCATTCTGCTCGTGACGCAGGCGGGCGGGGAAAAGGTGCGCTTTCGGCTGCGCTATTCCGGGAAAACGCCGCTTCCCGCCGAGCCGTATGATACGGTAGAGGCAACCCTGCGGATCGACGCGCTGGGCGAAAGCGAGGCTGCCCGCCGCTCTTACCGGGCGAAGGGGATTTTTCTGCGCGGCAGCACCTATGAGCCCGTCACGGTGACGCCGCGGGAAAATGTTTCTCTTGCCTGCCGCCTGTTGGAACTGCGAAAAGGGATGCTGGCCGCTCTCAACCGGTATCTGCCGGGGGAAGAGGGGAAGCTTTTAGGCGGGATGCTGCTGGGGGAGACGGCCCCTGTTTCGGAAAAGGTCATCCAGGATTTCCGCACCTGCGGCGTTTCGCATCTGCTGGCGGTATCGGGCCTACATACGTCGTTGTGGGCGATGTTTCTTTTTCGCATGCTGCAAAAGCTGAAATGGAGCCGCCGTGTGTCGGCTGCCTGCTCAATGGGATTTGTCTTGTTTTTCATGGGTCTCGCCGGGTTTTCCCCGTCTGTCACGCGGGCGGGGATTATGATGCTTTTGTATCTGGGCGGTTTTCTCTTGCGGCGGGAGCCGGATTCCCTTAATTCTCTCGGCCTTGCGGCGCTGGTGATTTTATTTGCCAATCCCTTTGCTGCGGCGGATCTCGGCATGCTGCTCTCCTTCAGCGCGACCGCCGGGATTCTGCTGCTGCAAAAGCCCTTCGCGCGTGTGCTTGAGCGCCCGGCGCAGCATATGCCTGCCGGGCTCCTGCGCAAAGCCTGCAAGGGGGTGGCGGAGCTTTTGGCGGTTACGCTCGCCGCTATTGTGTTTACGTTGCCGGTGAGCATCCTTTCGTTTGGGCAGGTTTCTCTGATCGCGCCGCTCGCGAACCTCTTGTTTGTCAATGCGGGCGGGGCGGCGATGCTTTGCGCGGGCCTGTGCGCGGCGCTTTCGCATGCGTGGATTTTTTCGTTCCTCGCCTATCCGTTTGCATTGATCGGCGGCCTGCTTTCCCAATATCTGCTGGGCGGAACGGCATTGCTTTCGAAGCTTCCGTTCGCAAGCGTTTCGCTGGAACCGGGCGCTTCGGCGCTGTGGCTTGCGGGCACGGTAGTGCTGTTGGCAATCGTATTGCTTGACCGGAACCGGACGCAGCACCTCGCCCGGCTGGCGGCGCTCTGCTCTGCCTTTGCGCTTTTGGCGGGCGTTTTTGCTTACACCCTCATGGGCCGTAACCTGACGGCCATCACAATGGCGGATGTGGGCAACGGCACGGCAATCGTGCTCACCCGCGGGCGCAGGGCCGCCGTGATCGGGTGCGGCGGCGATTACGACGCTGCGGCACAGGTATCCGCTGTGCTGCAATCGCAAAATGTGACTGCGCTGGACCTCTTGTTTTTGCCCCGTGCCGCGCAGACGGAGGCCTCCGCCGCCGGGCAGCTTTTGGAGAGCATTCCGGCTCAAACGGTTGTTTGCGCGGAAGCAGTGGATGGCCTGCCCAATGGCACGCATGCGGTGGTCGCGGGAGTGGGCCGGGTGCGGCTGTGGGGCGACGTTACGCTGGAATATATCACGCAGGGTGCGCTTTCCTGCGCCCTGTTGGAGATTGGAACGCAGCGTTTTTTCTTCTCCTTCTGCCCGGGCGGCGAGCTCTCCCGGCTGCCGGAAGGTTGGAGCTCCGCGCCGGTGGCCTTTTGCCGCGTGCAGGAGCCGGAAGGCCTTCACGCGGGGGTGACGCTGTTTTCCGGTGAGGGCGACCGTGTATGGAACACGGCGCGCGCACACGCCCAAAATGGCAGAAAGGCCTTCGCCACAGGCGGAAAAGGCGCGCTGCGCATCCGGGCGGATGGCGCAAAAACGCTGGATATCAAACGGCTGCCTTGAGGCGCCGAGACCCAAGGAGGGTTGGACGATGGCGGAACTAACGGAGAAAGAGCTCAAAAAGCAGATCACGAACGGCATGTTTGCCCCCGTATATCTGCTATATGGGGAAGAGGCGTTTCTAAAGCAGTATTACGCGGGGCTGATTGCGGAAAAATCAGTTGCCGAGGGGTTTGAAACCTTCAATCTGCACAAGCTGGAGGGCAAAGAAACCTCCTTTGACGAAATTGCCGACGCGGCGGAGCAGCTGCCCATGATGGCGGAGCGCACCTGTGTGCTCGTGCGGGATTTCGACCTGAAGGCGCTCAAAGGTGCGCAGCGGGAGAAGCTGGAGGCATTTCTCTCCGATCCGCCGGGCACGTGTTCCGTGGTGTTCTGGATGGATACGGTCGAGGTTTCCCCCAAGCAGAATAAGGATTGGCAGGGGCTCATCAAGCTGTTTGCAAAGAGCGGCGCCGCCGTCCATCTCAGCCGCCGCACCAGCGCAGAGCTTACGCGCCAGCTTTGCGCGAGCGCGAAAAAGCGCGGCGGAAGCCTGCCGCCGGAGTCGGCCTCCTACCTGGTCGCCTTTTCCGGCAGCGATTTGAACCTCCTGATTAACGAGCTCGATAAGCTCTGCGCCTATGCGGCGGGGCGGGAGATTACGCCCAGGGATATTGATGCCGTGTGCATCAAAAGCGTGGAGGCAACGGCCTTTGATATGGTCAAAGCGCTCCTGCGCGGCAAATACGCCGATGCATACGGGATGCTGGATACGCTGTTTGCGCAGAAAACGGAACCGGTGATGATCGCCGGCGCGCTGATTTCCTCCTATGTCGATATGTACCGCGCCAAGGCGGCGCTCTCCTCCGGGGAGCGTGCGGAGGCCGTGGCGCAGGCATTTAATTACAAAGGCCGGGAGTTCCGGCTGCGGTACGCCGCGCAGGATGCCTCCCGCCTGACGCTTGCCCAGCTGGGGGCGTGCCTCGATGTGTTAAGCGAAGCGGATGAGGCGCTCAAAAGCACGCGGGCGGAGAAACGGCTCGTGCTGGAAGAGGCGATGCTCCGGCTGCAATGCATCACCAAGCAAAACGCCGGTGGATGAGGGAAACGTTCGCAGTTGCCCTTACCCACTGATGCAAAGGTTCAGAAAAAAGGATGGTCCTAACTCATGATCCGTATCAAACAGGCGGTGATCGTGGAGGGGAAGTATGATAAAATCAAGCTCTCCTCCCTGCTCGACACCGTGATTATTCAAACCGACGGGTTTGGTATCTTTAAAAATAAAGAAAAGATGGCGCTGATCCGCCGCCTGGCGCAAACCAGAGGGATTGTTATCCTCACGGACAGTGATTCTGCGGGCTTTAAAATTCGCTCTTACATCGGCGGGAGCCTGCCGCAGGATAAGGTGATCCACGCCTATATCCCGGATATCATCGGCAAGGAGAAGCGCAAAAGCGCGCCCTCGCAGGAGGGGAAGCTGGGCGTGGAGGGCATCCCCTCCAAAACCCTGATGGAGAGCCTGGAGCGCGCGGGCGTTACCTGCGAAGAGGCGGCAGAGCCCGGGCGTAAAATTACGAAAAACGACCTATATGAGGATGGCCTGAGCGGCCGCCCAAACAGCAAGGCGCTAAAGAAAAAGCTGCTTTCGCAGCTTCATCTGCCGGAGCACCTTTCTTCCAATGCGCTGGTTCAGATTTTGAATTTATTCATGACCTACGACGAATATAAGCAAGCCGTTCAGTCATGCTGCCAATAGCATGGAATGGGGAAGAAACAAATGAAGAAAAAACGGATTGCCGGAACCAGACTGGTTAGGCTGATCAGTCTCACGCTCGCCGGCCTCCTTTGTGCGGGAATGGGAGGCTGCTCGCCGAAGCCGGTGCAGGAGGAAAAAACAGTGGATACACAAGTTTTGCGCGTGGGGATCATCAGCGATACCCAGCTGGCCGAAAAAGGTGGATCTGACGTTTATGACGGCTATCTTAAAAGTGCGTTGGAGCTGCTCAAGCACAGGGAGATCCATATGCTCATCCATGCGGGCGACTACACGGATGTAGGCCTGGCGGATGCTTATCAAAATTTTAAGGATATTTATGAGGGCGTTTACCCGGATGGCAGCAGCCCAATGAAGCTGTTCATCATGGGTAACCACGATTATTGGCTCAGCGATTTCGTCAAGTGCTGGGAGATTCCCTTCAAAGGCAAGATGCGCCGCCGGATGGAGAAGTATACCGGCGAATCGCCATGGTCCCACAAGGTGCTCAATGGCTACCATTTCATCGGCCTGAGCCCGGTCAACGGCAGCATGAAGGACGATGCCTATGAGGGCAAGCTCGAATGGGCCGAGGAGGAGATTCAAAAGGCAATTGCCGCCGCGCCCGACCGGCCTGTTTTTGTGATCACGCACAACAACCCGAAGGATACGGTCTACACCAGCGACGACTATGGCGACTCTAAGCTGGATGCGCTGTTTGCGAAATATCCGCAGGTGATCTCCATTTCAGGGCATACGCACGCTTCCATCCTTGATGAACGCTCCATTTCGCAAACCTCTTATACGGCGATCAATACGCAGTCCCTCTCCTATACGGATTTTGAGGAAGGCGCGCTGCTGGAGGAGCCGGGCGATGTGGAGGCGAACCCCATGTGCATGATGATGGAGATTGCGGACAATCAGATCACCATCCGCCGCTATGGCGTATTAAGCGGCCAGGAGGAGAAGGAGCCTTGGGTGATTCCGCTCCCAATCGATCAAACGCAGTTTTCTTATACCACTCAGGCACGCGCGCAGCAGCGCAAAGCGCCTACCTGGCCGCAGGATGCAAAGGCCGCCTTCAGCAAGGAAGGGGAGCGGCAGCTGCTGACCTTCCCTGCGGCTGTGCATGAGGATTTCGTTCATTCTTACCGCATCACGCTTTCTGATTCCAACGGAAAAGCAGTCTCCTTCGGCGAAGGGGAAGATCAGAAGGAGGAGCTGATTTATATCAGCGATTTCTATGCGGGGATCGGCAAAATGGCAAAAACGGTGCAGCTGAATCTTGCGGACGCGCTGAAATCGGCGCCTGCGGGCAGCTATACGGCAACGATCTACGCGCAGGAGTCCTTCGGCAAGGAGAGCGCGCCCATTACATGCCCGGTGACGGTTTCCTGAGTTTTCTGTTTGGGCGATCAGTCAAAGATGGGGGCTGCTGCAACGTGGTTTTCATTTTGCAGCAGCCCCCGCAGGCTTTTCAAGCCTTTGTATCATTTTGCCGTATCAACGGGAAAATTGTCCTTGCGCAATTTTTAATAGTATGCTATCCTGATGGTAGCAAATGGAAGGGAGGGAGCGTTGCAGCTCTCCCTTCTCCATATGCCATTTTGTCAGGGGGGATGGCAGTTGATGCAGGATCAAAAAAGACGGATTCTGATTGCTCCGGATTCTTTTAAGGGTACTATGACCGCCGCAGAGGTGTGCCGCATTATCCGCAAAGCGTTCCTACAGGTAGATCCGGCGCTTGAAATCTCCTGTCTTCCCATGGCGGATGGCGGGGAGGGGACGGTAGACGCCTTTCTGGCCGCCTTGGGAGGAGCGCGCAAAACCGTGCGGGTGCACGGCCCGCTGTTTGCCATGCACGACGCTTCCTTCGGCATTTTGAAGGATGGCACGGCCATTCTTGAAATGGCAGCGGCCTCCGGCCTTCCGCTCGCCGGGAAGGATGCGAACCCCATGTATACCACAACCTTCGGCGTGGGGGAGCTGATCCGCGCCGCGCTGGATGCCGGCTGCCGCAAAATTCGCATCGGGGCGGGCGGCAGTGCGACGACGGACGGTGGAATTGGCTGCCTGACGGCGCTTGGCGCCCGCTTTACGGATAAAACGGGCGAGGAGGTGCCGCCCATGGGCTGCGGGTTGGGCAGGGTGGCCTGCATCCATCTGGATGGGCTCGATGAGCGGCTTCGGGAAGCGGATGTAACCGTTTTATGCGATGTGAAAAGCCCGTTGTATGGCGCGCAGGGGGCGGCGTTTGTGTTTGCCCCGCAGAAGGGCGCGTTGCCCAAGCAGGTGCAAACGCTGGATAACGCGCTCAGAGCCTTTGCGCAGACGGTGCTGCGCTATACGGGCCGCGATATCCGGAGCCTTGCGGGCGCGGGCGCGGCGGGCGGCCTTGCGGGCGGCCTGTATGCCATGCTCGGCGCGCATTTGGCTGGCGGGGTGGAAACATTGCTGCGCGAAACAGGGTTCGATGCGCTCGCCCTGCGTTCTGCGCTCGTCATCACCGGGGAAGGCCGCATCGATGCGCAAAGCATGCAGGGGAAAGTGCCTTGGGGCGTGGCAAAACATGCGCCGCACACGCCGGTGATCGCAATTGCCGGGGGAATTCAGGGGGATCGCTCCACACTGGCGTGCCAGATGGGGCTCGTGCGGATTTATGAGGCGAATTATCGCAAACGGCCGCCGCATGAAATCGGGCGATATTGCCGGGAGGATCTGGAATATATTGCCATTCGTGCTGCAAAGGAATTTTTGCAGGATTCCAAGGAGAATACTGATTGAATCGCTGAAACGCTCCTGTGTGTGGATTCTTCCGCGTGCGGGAGCGTTTTTTCTTGAAGCGCGCCCGGCGGTATGCTATACTAGCAGCAAGCAGATCGATACCGCTTCGGCCTGATAGGGGCGGAGCTATTTCAGATGGCGGGGGAGTGTTTGTTTGATCGAAGCAAAGTGGAGCGCGCCCGGAGAGGCATATAGCCCGGAGGCTCAAGTGCGTTTGGCAGTGTTTGTGGCGGAGCAGGGTTATCCGAAAGAGCTGGAATTCGACGAGCTGGATAGCGGCGCGTGGCACCTCACCTTGTTCGACGGGGAGACGCCTGTGGCGGCGGCGCGTTTGGTCACGCTCTCTCCCGGCGTGCTGAAGCCCGGGCGGATTGCCGTGCTGCGGGAATACCGCAAGCAGCATCTTGGCGCACGCCTGATGGAAGAGCTCCTGAAAAAAGCAGAGGAGCTGGGCGCGCATGAGCTTCACATCGGCGCTCAGGTGCAAGCGCAGGGGTTTTATGAAAAATTTGGCTTTCACACCTGTGGCGAGCCTGTTTATATGGATGTTCATATCCCGCATGTTGATATGGTGCGGTATTTGGGCGGGGAGGCCTGACGATGGGGAGTGAAGCACGCGCGAAGCAGATCGGGATTCGCCCTTATCAGGAGAAGGATCAGCAGGCGGTGCGTGGCATCTGCATTGCAACGAGCGGCCTGCCGGTGAAAACACAGCGGCAGAAGGAGCTGCTTTTGCTGCAATATTGCGATTATTATCTGGAGCAGGAGCCGGACGCCTGCTTTGTGGCAGTGGATGAAACGGATACGCCCATCGGCTATATTCTGTGTGCAAAAGAATATCATGCCTACCGGCGGCGGTTTCTGGAGCGTTATCTTCCCCGCATCCGCGCGCTCAGCGTATGGCGCGCCGTAGCGGCACGGGCGGAGGTAGGGTTGACGGGCCGCTATGCGGAGCGTTACCCGGCACATATGCATATTGATATTCTGGATGCTTACCAGCGTATGGGCATTGGGCATCGGCTTGTGGATACACTGGCTGCTTGCTTGGCCGGGCAAAATGTGAAGGGGCTGATGTTAAGTGTTGGCTCAACCAATCAAAAGGGCGTGAATTTCTATCAAAAATACGGCTTTCAAAAAATAGGAACGGTAGCGGGGGCTCTTGTGATGGGCCTGCGGCTTTCCTGAACCGGAGTGGAGGAATGGAAGTTGAATATTTGGCATGATATATCCGCGGAGCGCATCCGCCCGGAGCGCTTTACAGCGGTGATCGAAATCCCCAAGGGCAGCAAGGTAAAGTATGAAATGGATAAGGAGACGGGCCTTCTGCGCATGGATCGTATCCTGTATACCTCCACGCACTATCCGGCGAACTATGGCTTCATCCCGCGCACCTATGCCGCCGACCACGATCCGCTGGATGTGCTGGTGCTTTGCTCGGAACAGGTCGTTCCGATGACGCTCGTCACCTGCTACCCCATCGGCGTGATTATCATGGAGGATGAGGGCTATAAGGATGAGAAGATCATTGCAATCCCCTTTGACGACCCGACGTATAACGGCTACCGGGATATCGGCGCGTTGCCGGAACATGTTTCTACAGAGATGACGCATTTCTTCTCCGTTTATAAAACGCTGGAGGGAAAGGCAACCGCGTTGGAAAGCGTGAAGGGTGCGCAGACCGCGCAGCAGATCATTTTGGATTGCCTTTGCCGGTATGAGAAGGAGTTTCCATCCGGTTCGCAGCCTGCGCCGGAGGGATAACGGATTGCCGGGCGGCTGCGTGTGCCTTCCGATAAAGGCAGAATTTTGATCTTGTAGGTGTTGATGCCGACCAAAAGGAGAAATGGCTATGAAGCTTTTTGATTTATTACATTCGGCCCCAAAGGCGCGGGGTGGGTTCAAAATCTGGAAACGGGCGGCCTGCGCGGCGCTGGCAGGCAGTTTGCTGCTTTCCCTGACGGCATGCGGCAGGAGGGTGGAAAAAACCGTTACGCGCACGGTGTATCAGGAGAAGGAGGTGCAGACGGTAGCGCCAGTTCAGGCTGGGCACGAGCTGCACACCGCTTCCACATCGCTCAAACGGATTGCACAATCCGGCCTGATTGAGCTGTATATCGATGAGACGACCTATGCGGTGGCGGTGAAGGAAACCTCCCAAAATAAAATGTGGTATGCTCTGCCGCAGCAGGATAACGGCAAGGAGGAAAACCACGCCGCGGTGGTATCCCTTGAGGTGCTCCAGGGCGGGAAGCAGTATTCCCTCAACAGCCAGGATAACAGCGTGGCCTTCGGCACCGCCTCCTATGAGCTGACGGATAGCGGCCTGAAGGTTTCCTATGTGATCGCCGCCGATGAAAAAACGGCAAAGAAGGCGGTGGGGGACCGGTCGGCAGCAGATATCGCCTTTGATGTTTCGGTGACTTATACCTTGCAGGATGGCAGCTTTTTTGCACAAGTAGATTGTAAGCCTCTCGCTGAGGCAAAGAGTGAGGCCAAAGTGCTGAAGCTAGGGTTGCTTGAGTATTTCGGCGCTTCCGAAAAGGGTGCGGCGGAGGATTTTCTGTTGGTGCCGGATGGAAGCGGCGCGTTACTCCGGACAGGCCGGGAAACCAAAAATCAGGATACCCTGCACTTTGCGGTTTATGGCCAGGATGCGGCTTTGCCCGCGCAGGAGGGCGTTTATTCCGCCCTGGTGCCTGCATTTGGCGTGAAACAGGGCTCCAGCGCGTTTGCCGTGCTCATTGAGCAGGGGGATGCGCTGGCGACAATCAACGCCGGGCGTGCCGGGGGAGAAACCGGCTATTATCAGGTTGGCGCGCAGTTTGCAATCACCCCGTTTGCACAGGAAAAAACGGAGGATGGGATTGCGCAGTATGTTGGCACGGCAGGCTATGACGGCAGCCTAAAGCTCTGCTATCGCTTCCTCTCCGGCGATAACGCCTCCTATTCCGGCATGGCGCTGGCCGTGCGGGAGCAATTGATTCGGGATGCGGTGCTCTCCACCCGGACGGTGGAGGCAACGGGGGACCTGCCGCTGACGCTGAACCTGACCGGCAGCATGCCGAAAAAGGATGGCCGTCTGAGCACTTCCGAAAAGCTTGCCACTTTTGAGCAGGCGGAAGATCTGCTGGTGCAGATGAAGGCAAAAGGGATCGATCAAATCAACCTCTGCTATCAAGGTGCTTTGACAGGGGGCTTTAACCAGAAGCAGGCCACAGACGCCAAGCTCTTGATTTCGTTGGGCGGCAAGATGCGGTTTAATGATCTCTATGAGAGCATGTCCATCCAGAAGCTGCAGCTGTTTTTAGCGGCGGACCTGCTTTCTACCAATCTGCGCGATTCCTTTTCTGCGGGCAATACCGCCTATGGGATCAAGGGGGAGGCGATTACGGCTGCAAAGGAGAATCCTTTTGCTGCCTATGTTGGCCCACCATCCTTCCAGCGTGAGCTGCGAAGCCTGAAGTCGTTGGAGGCCGCAGCGCGTGAATTTATGATAAATACCAGGAAAGTTACCCTGACTGGCTATTGCATCGGTGATGCCGGGCGGCTTTTGTATTCCAACTTCAACAAGGAGTTTACAAGCAGGCAGGCGGCTGCGCAGCAGCTTGCCAAACAGGGCGAATCCATCGGCGCCAACCGGAAGCTGATGGTCGATACGGGCAACTTCTATCTGCTGAAAAATGCAGATATTGTTACGAATCTGCCACTCACTTCCGCCGTCACGCAGGATGCCGCTTATGAAACGATTCCGTTTGTGCAGATGCTCCTGCATGGAATGATGGATTATTCAGGCGCTTCGATCAACCTTGCGGAGGATCCAGAAACGCAGATGCTTCGTTCCATTGAATACGGCGCCTGCCCCAGCTTCACCTGGTCTTATGAGGAGCTAAAGGCGAAAGAGGGCGCAAAGGACGCGCCGGAGGTTTACTATGTCGGCTCCCTTGCGCAGGCGGCAGATTATTATAAGCAGGCGGATCAGGCTCTGGCGGATTTGCGCGGCGCCCGTATGACGAAGCACAGCATGGTGCAGGAGAATGTTTACTGCACAGAGTATGATTCTTCCTCGCTGGTCTATGTGAATTACGGCGATGCGGAAGCAACGGTCAACGGCGTTACCATCCCGGCGCGCAGCTTCCTGCGGCTGAACTGAGGCGCAATATCTGAATTGTGGAGCATCCCGGCCTGGATTGCAGAAATGTTGCAATTCAGGCCGGATTTTTATTTGTATTAATAAAAAGATAGCATTTATTGTTTTTTTTTTGTGGATTTATCTTGACTTTTTTGGAGCTTCAGTTAAAATGGAAATAAGAAGCAATGCAAGCCTATGGGCTAGGTTGTTTGTAAAATGAGGAGGTGTAGAAGATGCTTCAGACGTATCGTTTCTTCCGAGAGCTTTATCAGCATGTGTTGAGGCCGCTTTTCAGGTTGATTTTCTAATCGAATCACGCGAACGCGAAAGAAAACCCGCAAACCGGTAGAATGGTTTGCGGTTTTTTTTGATTAACCGGTGGGATTAGTCCGTATGGATACATGATGATTCGCGTTTTTTGTAAATGATGATAGCCAGTTTGTCTTCTCATGACCATACCAACATAAAAATGGGCTGATGGGATATCAAATATTGATTAAGATTTCTATAGAATAATCATTCAAAAAAGTTGTTTCAATTTGTTGAATGTTTGTTATTATGCATGAAAAACGTCTACGGAAACTTTAAAAAATATTTAATAAGCCTTGATTTTTGAAATTCTTCTGCTATAATAAAGACAAGCAGATAACAAACTCAATGCAATTCAAACAACTGCTTGAGAGAGAAGGAGGTGCCCTGAAATGGCAGCTTGGATTACGAAGGCGTTCCTACATATTGCAAAGCTGATCGCGAAGATTTTCATCTGACGGGTCAAAATAGCAAAAAGATTGTTGCAAACCGGTTGGTATCGATTTGCAACAATCTTTTTTTGTGCCGAAATGTACATGGACAACGGCAGCCTTCTCTTCTATACTAATAAGTAATAAAACATGAAAAAACAGAGAGAGGAAGCCTTTTTTATGGAAAAAATCATGGTGCAGGGGCGCTGCTTTATCGATGAATTCGGCCGCGAACGTATTTTTAACGGGGTTAATCTGGTGTATAAAAACGATGACGATCCGGATACAGGGCGCAGGCCGGTGCGCAGCTATCTCCCTACATGGGCTCCTTATGAAATTGAAACATTGGCGCGGCGCGGCATCAATATCGTGCGGCTGGGCCTGATTTGGGCCGCGGTGGAGCCGCAGCCCGGCGTATATGATGACAACTATCTCCGCAAAATCAGAGCGTATGCAGATTTGTGTGCAAAGCATGGGATTTATATCTATTTGGATATGCATCAGGATCTTTACAGCGATCTGTATGGCGACGGTGCGCCCGGCTGGGCGACGCTTGCGGAGGGGGCAGAGTTTGAAGAGAAGCTTTTTGTTTGGGCGGAGGGGTATTTCACCGGCGAAGCCGTCCATACGGCGTATGATAACTTCTGGGCCAATGCCAAGGCGCCGGATGGCATCGGCTTAATGGACCATTTTACCGCTATGTGGCAGCACGTCGCCGCCTTTTTTGCGGATTGCCCGAACCTGTTTGGGTTTGATCTGCTCAACGAGCCGTTTCCCGGTTCTCCAGGCGGAACGGTATTCTGGACGATCATTCAGAAAATGTGCGAGGTGCTGGGCAGAAAAACGGGCAAAGCCGTGCAGGTTTTGGAGCTCGCCGGGGTGTTAGGAGACCCGGCGCAGCTGGCGGAGCTGCTGGAAGTGGCAGAGGATAAGGCGATTTTTAAAGAGGTTGTTATGAGCGGCGCGGAGTTGATCCGGCAATTTGATACGCAGGTGTATGCGCCCTTTTTCCAAAAGGCAGCCGCTGCGGTGCGTGAAATCACGCCGCGCGGCATCATGTTGATGGAAAATTGCTATTATTCCAACCTTGGCATTCCCTGCTCCACGCCACGCCTGATTTATCGGGATGGCAAGGCAGAGCCGCAGTTTGCCTTTACGCCGCACGGTTATGACCTGACAGTGGACACGGATGCCTATCAGGGAGCCAGTAACAACCGGGTCGATGTGATTTATGAAGAGCACCTGCGCACACAGGAGCGCCTGAATTGCCCGGTGCTGGTGGGCGAATGGGGCGCGGGCGACGGCAAGGCGGAGGAAATTCCGCACCTGGCGCATCTGCTGGATCTGTTCGACCGCAATCTATGGAGCCAGACATATTGGGCCTACGCCACGGAGAAGCTCAACCGCCCGCTCATGGATTTGCTTTCGCGCCCCTATCCGCAGGCGGTCACAGGCCATATCCAGTCTTTTTGTTATGACAGGGAGAAGCGCCTGTTCACACTGGAGTATGAGCAGGAAAAGACCTATTCGGTTCCGACCGCCATCTACCTGCCGCGCCCATTCCAAAGCATTGAAGCGGATGGCAGCTACCGTGTGGAGCGGGAGGAGGGCCATGCTGCCCGCCTGCTTCTGGATACGGGAATTGGCTATCACAAGGTAACCCTTCAATTTTGAATGGAGTTGCATGCAAAAAAACGAAACTGCCTGGGAGACGGTGTACACCGTCTCCCAGGCAGTTATGCTTCATTGGGCAAGTGAAGTGTGCCGATTATTCTTTTTTAGTAACGGTCAGGCCGTCTGCATCGCTGTCAACCACAAGCACGGTGTTCGGCATGAGATCGTCGGAGATGATCCGGCGGCCGATTAGGGTTTCCACATGCTTTTGGATGAAGCGCTTGAGCGGCCTTGCGCCGTAAACCGGGTCGTAGCCGTTTTCCACGATGAAATCCTTCGCGGCGCTTGTCACCTTGCAGGAGATCTGCCGGTCGCTGAGCCTGCGGTTGAGGTCCTTGATCTGCAAATCGACGATCTTGCGGATGTCGTCTTTGCTCAACGGCTTGTAGAAAACGATCTCGTCGAGCCGGTTGAGAAATTCCGGCCGGAAGGAGCGGCGCAGCAGGTCGCTTACCTCTGCCTTTGCGGCGGCGCTGATCTCGCCATCCGGCTCAATGCCGTCGAGCAGGGCAGAGGAGCCGAGGTTGGAGGTGAGGATGATGATCGTATTTTTAAAATCCACCGTGCGGCCCTGGGAGTCCGTAATGCGGCCGTCGTCAAGCACCTGCAACAGAATATTGAACACATCCGGGTGCGCCTTCTCGATTTCGTCGAACAGGATCACGCTGTAGGGCTTGCGGCGGACGGCCTCGGTGAGCTGGCCGCCCTCTTCATAGCCCACATATCCGGGCGGCGCGCCGATTAGGCGGGAGACGGAGAACTTCTCCATGTATTCGGTCATATCAATGCGCACAATGTTGTGCTCGTCGTCAAACAGGCATTCCGCCAGCGCCTTTGCAAGCTCTGTTTTGCCCACGCCCGTGGGGCCGAGGAACAAAAAGGAGCCGATCGGACGGTTGGGGTCCTGAATGCCAGCGCGGGAGCGGATGATGGCTTCCGTCACCTTGGTAACGGCTTCATTCTGGCCGATCACGCGCTCGTGGAGGATATCCTCCAGATGCAGCAGCTTCTCGCGCTCGCCCTCCATCAGGCGGGAGACGGGGATGCCCGTCCAGCGCTCCACAATGCGGGCGATCTCTTCTTCGGTCACTTTATCGCGCAGCAGGCTGTCCCGGTGCTCCTTCTCCTGCGTGCGCTTCTCTTCTTCCTCTAGCTTTTTCTGCAATTCGGGCAGCTTGCCGTATTTGAGCTCCGCGGCCTTGTTCAGGTCATAGGCCTGCTCCGCCCGCTCAATATCGGCGTTGAGCTGTTCGAGCTGCTCGCGCAGCTTCTGCACCTTGCCAATGGAGGCCTTCTCATTATCCCATTTCGCCTTGAGCGAATTGAACTGCTCACGCATCTCCGCTAGCTCTTTGCGGATTTCGGAGAGGTGTTCGAGCGAGAGCGCATCCTTCTCCTTTTTCAGCGCAGCTTCTTCAATTTCAAGCTGGATGATCTTGCGCTGAATCACATCAAGCTCCATGGGCATGGAGTCGATCTCCGTACGGATCATGGCGCAGGCCTCGTCAACGAGGTCGATCGCCTTATCGGGCAGGAAGCGGTCGGTAATATAGCGGTTGGAAAGCGTTGCGGCGGCGATGAGGGCCTGATCCTGGATTTTAACGCCGTGGAACACCTCAAAGCGCTCCTTCAGGCCGCGCAGGATGGCAATGGTATCCTCCACCGTCGGCTCGTCGACCATCACGGGCTGGAAGCGGCGCTCCAGCGCGGGGTCTTTCTCAATATATTGATGGTATTCGTTGAGCGTCGTTGCGCCGATGCAGTGCAGCTCGCCGCGCGCAAGCATGGGCTTTAACAGGTTGCCCGCATCCATGGAGCCCTCAGTTTTGCCCGCGCCCACGATCGTATGCAGCTCATCGATGAAGAGGATGATTTTGCCTTCGCTCTTTTTCACTTCGTTGAGCACGGCTTTCAGCCGCTCCTCAAACTCGCCGCGGTATTTGGCGCCCGCGATCAGAGCGCCCATATCGAGGGAGAAGATCGTTTTATCCTGCAAGCTGTGCGGTACGTCGCCTCGCACAATCCGCTGGGCAAGCCCTTCTGCGATCGCCGTTTTGCCTACGCCCGGCTCGCCGATGAGCACGGGGTTGTTTTTCGTTTTGCGCGAAAGGATGCGGATGACGTTGCGGATCTCCTCATCGCGGCCGATCACGGGGTCGAGCTTTTTGCTGCGCGCGCGCTCTACGAGATCGTCGCCGTATTTTTTCAGCGCGTCGTAGGTATCCTCCGGCGTATTGGTCGTCACGCGCGTTGCGCCGCGCACGCCCATCAGGATTTTCAAAAAAGCATCCTTTGTGATATGATAGTCCTTAAAGAGCTGCTTTAATTTATCGTTGGCGTTGTCGAGCAGAGAGAGGAAGAGGTGCTCCACGGAGACAAACTCATCCTTCATGTTGGCGGCAATTTTTTCGGCCGCGTTCAGCGCCCGGTCTACATCCTGCGCCACATAGATTTTGTCGGCCTCCCGGCCCGTGCCCGTCACCTTGGGAATGTTGGCGAGCTGGAAGGTGAGATCCGACAGCATGGCCTGGGTATCGACCTTCATTTTCACGAGCAGCTCATGGATGAGCCCTTGCTCCTGCGTCAGCAGGGCATAGAGCAGGTGCTGCTGCTCCACCTGCATGTTTTGGTATTCAATGGCGGTGTCTTGGGCGAGCCCGATGGCCTCCAAAGATTTCTGCGTAAATTTTTGTGCATTCATTGTGATAACCTTCCCTTCTCTGCGGACAGCCTGAAGTGTTCATTTCAGGCGGTTTTGCCTGTTTCAGCGGCGTTTTAAAAAAGCGGAGCGGCCAGGGGGGTCCCTTCGCAGCTCCGCTTGATTCAGCCGATGTCGATGCGCCGGCTCTCCGGCTTTTTGGCGCCAGCCTTCGGCAGCGTCAGCTCCAGTACGCCGTGGCGGTAGGAGGCGGTGATTGCATCCTCCTCAATGCCCGCAAGGTCAAAGCTGCGCTCATAGGTACCGTAGTGGCGTTCTCTGCGAATAAATGGGTGTTTTGATTTTTCCTCCGCATCGTGATGCACGGCGCGGATGGTCAGGCGGCCTTCCTCAATATCGATTGCAATCTCTTCCTTGCAAAAGCCGGGCAGCTCCGCCTGCACAAGGAAGCAATCCTCTTTTTCAATGATATCGGTGCGCATGGAGGCAATTTCCTTTTCCTCCCGGCGGAAATCCTTTTCCATCCGGGAAAGGCCGCGGTCAAACTCTTTGAGCATATTCCGCTCGCTGCGGGTCAGGGGAATCAATTCAAACATAGCCGGTCGCTCCGTTTCTTTGAAAATTCTATCGTCATGATTGGTTGCTGGTTGTTATGTTCTGCTTTCATCCGGGCGTCCCTAGATTTGATTTTAGAATACCCGGTATTTATGAAAAAAATAGATATCATTTATGACGGAAGTGTAAACTTTAGCACTCATTCGATACGAGTGCTAATTCGAAGAAGAACCATATAGGACACAAAGAATACACATAGCTGCGTTACGATCAAGCTATCAGGAGGTACAGGGAGGAGAGGGATTCATGCGATACCGGCTTTTGGTTGCCGAGGATGAGCCGCAGATGCGGGAGATGCTGCGGGATTATTTTGCGGCGAAAGGGTTTGATGTAACGCTCTGCCCGAATGGGGAGCGCGCGCTTGCTGTGCTGAAGGAACATGCCTTTGATATTGTGTTCCTCGATATTATGATGCCGGGGCTCGACGGCTTATCCGTTTGCCGCGCGGTGCGCAGGGAGAGCGCCGTTCCTGTGATTTTTCTGACTGCGCGCTCCGGGGAGGAAAACGAGCTGCTCGGCTATGGGTTCGGCGCGGATGATTATGTGACGAAGCCGTTTTCCCTCCCGGTGCTCCACGCCAAGGCTTTGGCGCTCATCAAGCGTGCCAAGGGGAGAGGCCTTGCCGGCCACGTGCTGGAAATGGGCGGCATTCAAGTGGACGACCAGCGCCGCGAGGTATCGGTGGATGAAACCCCGGTTGCTCTCACGCCGAAGGAATACGAGCTGCTGGTGTGCCTGATGGAGCACAGGGGGCTGGTGCTCTCGCGCGAGCAGCTGTTAAACCGGGTGTGGGGCTATGATTATGACGGGGATATCCGCACGGTGGATACCCATATCAAAAAGCTGCGCAAGGCGCTCGGCCGGCGGGCCGGAGAGATCCGTACGGTGATTAAAATGGGCTACCGGTTTGAGCCGGAGGAGCCGGGGCGCTGAATACACCACCCGCTATTTTACGGAGGAGGGCTGGGGATGGACCGGAATTTTTGGCGGGAAACGCGAAGGTCGGCGCTGGTTTTGCTGCTGCTGTTCCTCACATCAGGGACAATGTTGATTCTCAACAAGGCGGGCGGAGACAACTATGGTTATAGCCCGTTATCGGTCGGCGTGACGGTTGCCAACAGGCTGAGTCAAATTACATATTACCAGCAGAATCATGCGGAAGATTATAGTCCGGATGATTATCAAATGCTACAGGAATATGTGCAAATGCTTGCCGAAAAAAGGATATATGCGAGCCTGATTCTATATGAGGGGGATGTGGATAGCGTCCGGGCTGTGAGCGGGAATTATCTGTCTCTTTTGTTGGAAGAGGAGGAGCACCCTGTTTATATTGCACTCGACGGCGCTGCGGATGAAGTAGTGGTTGATCTGATTCAGCATTTGAATCAATATAGCGTCACTTCTGTTGCAGGCTACCGGAAGGGCAATTTACTCTATCCCACCCGGATTGAGCTGGAGTATTCCAACCAAAAGATGAATTGGGACACCTTAGAGAAAGAGCAGAAAACGGAAACAAAGAGCCTCGTTTTTTCCCCTCCGGAACGGTATACCCAGGGGGAGCCGATGGTGTTGACCACGTGCTTCCAGCCCTTCTTGCTTGGCAACCTGGATTCATACAAAGCGATCGCGGATCTGGAGGGGAGCGGGCGCGCCTTTCGCGCTTTTCAGCAGGCGGCAAAATTGGCTCAAAATGCGGATCAACAATATCGTGCGGGCAAGCTGGAGGATTTTGTGGTGAGCGGATGGAGCAGCGGGGATGAACATCTGCTCAGGGAGGAATACAGCCTGCTTGATTGCGTGCGGCCTGCAGAACATGGTGAACCCGCCCTTTACCTCTCCGTCAATCTGGTTTCTTACCCCCTCTATGATGCGCTGAGTGATTACGGGATTTATCTCGTTGTGCTGTTTTTCTTTTATCTCTGCATTTTTATCGCGCTGCTGACCCGCAAATTCCGGGCGGTTTCTCAAGCCCAGAGCCGGGCGGCGCAGCGTCAGCGGGATTTTACCAATGCGCTCGCCCATGAAATGAAAACGCCGCTCGGCGTCATCCGTGGCTATAGCGAGCTGATGCAGGAGGGGATCGCCCCGGCAAAGCACCCGGCCTATCTCACCGGGATCGTTGGCGAAACGGAGCGCATGGATGCGTTGGTGCTGCAAATCCTCTCTTTCTCCCGGATTGATACGCAGCATTTGCCGATGCATCTATCCTGCTTTGCAATCGATTGGCTGATTCGAAAACAGATCGTGGACTTCCAGCCTATGATAGAAAAGAAAGGCCTTGCCCTTTATATGGATGTGCCAGAATATTTCTACGTGACGGCGGATGAGAAAGGCATCACGCTGGTATTGCGAAATTTTCTCTCCAATGCGGTCAAATACGCACCGCCGGGGAAAGCGGTCAAGCTGCGCGCCTTTCCGGAAAAGCGCCGTATCGTGGTAGAGGTATTCAACCAGGGGGAGCCGGTTGCCACAAAGGATATGCCCTATCTGTGGGATGCTTTTTACCGGGCGGAGGAATCCCGCACCCGGGAAAATGGCGGCAGCGGTATGGGGCTTGCGATAGTGAAGGCAATACTGGATCAGCACAGGGCGCGCTACGGCGTATATAACAAGGGGGACGGCGTGTATTTCTGGTTTTCCCTGCCCGGCTAAACAAGGGCGGCGAGAGAAGAAAATTGTGCGTTTCCTGCAAAAAGGCGGGCTGGAAATTGGCCGTGCCAGACCGTATCAAGCGCTATGCTAATCAGAGAAAGGAGAAGTCTAGCGATGTTTCATAGCCTGCGCACCAGCGCACGTTGGGTTTACTGGCTCTGCATCGCCGCTTTTTTCGGCTTTGCCGCCGGGGCACTGCCATCCTGGTATGGGTATATCGGCTATCCGTTTGTTTACGCCGCTTATCTTTTAATTCCCACGTTTCTGGTGTTTTTCATTTTATTTGTAAAAAGTATTGCTGCCGTACTGCGAGAAAAGCGGCAGGGGCGGGGCGCGCCGGATTATCCGGTGGACGATGTGGTGATCGCATGGGCGGGAGCGGTTGTATTCCTGGTTCTTATGCTCGTATTGGAAATTTGAATCGAATGAAGCAAGTTGTACTTGTTGGGCATACTAGAGTGTGTCTTCAAATCCGATCACCCACCGCAAAATGACAAAAATGGCGCCTGCCTGCGTCAAAAATACGCCGAATACGGAGAAAGTATTCGTGTGTTTTATCCCTTGTCATCCACTATTTGCGTTCCATTTTTCAGCATATTGCAGATTTGAAAACACACTCTAAGCGCAAAAGGCTGCATGCCGGTTTTGAAAAGTGAAGAATCGTGTGGAAAATGGCGTTTTCACGCGGCACTTGTTCTGTTCGCTGGGAGCAACCGGATGGGGAAAGACCTCTGCGAAAGGATGAATGATTTTTATGGAAACCTTCTATGCCCTTTATGAAAAGCTTGCGCGCGGCGCGCTTGCGGGCGGGCATGAAGCAGCGCTGCGGGAGGTCGAAAAGCTCGATTTCGACCCGCACCAGCTTGACTGCCTGCTCCATCCCAAACAATATGCCCCGGTGTGGCGGCTTTCCCCCTGCGACTGCAAAGAGGAGGAATCCGCCTGCCTGGGCGTGTGCCCGTTTCATGCGATCCGCCGAGATGAAAATGGCAATATTGAAATTGACCAGGAGGCTTGCACAGGGTGCAGCCTGTGCGTAGATGCCTGCAAGGCCAAAAAACTCACGCAGAGTAAAGAAACCCTTCCTGTGCTCGAAGCGGTCGCCGCCCAGACATCGCCGGTTTATGCGCTGATCGCGCCCGCGTTTGTCAGCCAGTTCAGCGAGCGGGTCACGCCGGGCAGGCTGCGTTCCGCGTTTAAGGCGCTGGGCTTTGCAGGCATGGTGGAGGTGGCGCTGTTTGCCGATATCCTCACACTGAAAGAGGCGCTCGATTTTGACGAGCTGGTGCGCTCGGAGGAGGATTTTTTGCTGACGAGCTGCTGCTGCCCGATCTGGATTGCCATGATCCGCAAGGTTTACGGCAGCCTCACCCCTCACATTCCCGCCTCCGTATCCCCGATGATCGCCTGCGGGCGCGCGGTCAAACAGCTCGTCCCCGGTGCCGTCACGGTGTTTATCGGCCCCTGCGTTGCCAAAAAGGCGGAGGCGCGGGAGGCCGATATTGCGGACGCGGTCGATTTTGTGCTCACCTTTCAGGAGATACAGGATGTGTTTGATTTTGCCGGCGTTGATCCGGAGAATATGGAAGAGGATCTGCGTGACCATTCCTCCCGCGCGGGGCGTATCTATGCGCATACCGGCGGCGTGAGCGAAGCAGTCAAAACCACGCTTGAACGGCTGCGCCCCGGCAGGTATATTCCGCTGCGGGCCCGGCAGGCGGACGGCGTGCCCGCCTGTAAGCAGATGCTGAATGAATTGATGCAGGGGGCTATTCGGGGCAATTTTTTGGAAGGCATGGGCTGCGTGGGCGGCTGTGTAGGCGGCCCGAAACGGCTGATTGCGCGGGAGGAGGGCGCGCTTCATGTGGCGCATTATGGCGAGGCGGCTCCCGTGCGCACGCCGGTTGACAACCCCTATGTGATGGAGCTTCTGCACCGCCTGGGCTACGAAAGCGTGGAAAGCCTGACGCAGGAGGATACCATGTTTCGCAGGCAGTTTTAAAGGAAAAACAGCGTGGGCGTTTTTCACATTCCATGGAAAACGTTGACTTTTGCAGGCCGCTTCGGTAAAATAGGAGCATCCCGCATCGGCGGGGGAAGGAGTGTGCCGGCATTTATGCAGGTAAAGGAGCGGATACCAGCCGCAGCCGCTGCGCAGCGGTGTGAGCCGCAGGGCTTGATGCGCCGCATGCGGCTTACATATAAGGAGAAGCGCTGGCTACGGATCACGGTTTTTGTTGCGATTGCCGCTGGTTGCGCGGCCTTTTTTTATGCATTTAACTTGCAAACGGCACTGATTGCCGATGATTTTAACTATCGCTTTATCTTTGGCGCGGCAAATCAGCGGGTGGAGCATATCGCTGATATTCTTGGATCCATGCGCACCCATTACAATACGATGAATGGGCGGCTGATTCTGCATTCCCTGACGCAGCTGTTCCTGCTTTGGGGGAAGCCTGTGTTCAATGTGGTCAACACGCTGGGGTATCTTCTCTTCACAGGGCTGCTCTACTGGCACTGCAAGGGTATGGGTCGGCACAGCCCGGCGCTGTATTTTGGCGTGCATCTCATGGTGTGGTTTTTTATCCCGGTATATGGGCAGACCATGCTGTGGGTAGATGGGAGCGCAAATTATATGTGGGGCTCGATCCTGCGGCTGGCCGCGTTGCTGCCGTTGCGGCTGCATGTGCAGGCGGACCGGCAGGAGGCCGGCAGCTGGTGGTGGCTGATGCTTTCCATCCCGGTCGGGGTGGTCGCCGGCTGGACCAATGAAAACTCCGGCGCGGCTTTCCTCGTGACCATGGGATTGTTTTTGCTTTACAATCGGGCAACCAAGGGGAAAATCCCCCGGTGGGCGGTTGGCATGCTGGCGGGCGCGGCCGCAGGCTTTGCGGTGATGATTGCCGCGCCGGGCAACCATGTGCGCCTCGAAAGCAATCTTGGCACGCCTGTCACGGCGTTCCAAAGGTTTTGGAACGGCATTACCGTATGCAACCGCAAGCTTTTTTATTACCTGCTTCCCGTTCTCGCCCTATATGCCGTTTGCCTCGCCCTGCTGCATTTTTTCGGCCTGGAGGGCAAGCGGGAAAAGTGCCGCAGGATGCTGCTCAGCGGGATCTATCTGCTTGGCGCGCTGGCAGGGGTTTATGCCATGCTGTTTGTGCCGTATTTCCCAGCCCGGGCGGCATTTGGTTCGGTTGCATGCGCGATCGTCGCCACAGGGACGCTGTATGCTGGAATTCGTCTGGACAAGACGGCGCCGCGGGTAATCCAAGCGCTTGTTTTTGTGAGTTGTATGGCAGGCGCCGCCGTGATGTATGGCGAAACCTATTTGGATAATGCGCAGGCATACCGGCAGATTCAGGAGCGGGAGGCCTATATTGAGCAGGAGAAGGCCGCGGGGCGTTTTGATGTGGCGCTCAGCGATATCCGGGTCAAAAAGAATGTGTATTCCCCCTACTACGGCCTAGCCGATGTGGAGCCGAATCCGCAGCATTGGGCCAACACCTCAAAGGCACGGTATTATGGCCTGCATTCCATTACGCTGAAAAAACCATAAAATTGAAAATGCCCTCATATGCTGCGAGAATTCTGCGGCGTATGGGGGATTTTTTTGGATGATTCCCGCCCGGCGGAGCATACTATAACTTGCTGATGATTGAAAAAAGGCAGGCTGATAAGTATGGATTCGATTTGGCAGGCGACAAGTGAAATGCCGCATTTTCCAACCCTGATGGGGGATTTGAAAAAGGATGCCGTCGTGGTTGGCGGCGGGATGGCGGGCCTCTTGACGGCGGCACGCCTCCGGCAGGCTGGATTGGATACGGTGGTGATCGAGCGGGAAACAATCGCCTCTGGCGTAACAGCTGGTACAACGGCAAAGATCACGTCGCAGCACGGCCTGATTTATGAGAAACTCATCCGCCGTTTCGGCCATGAGCGCGCGCGGCAATACGCCCATGCAAACCAGCAGGCAATTGACTGCTTCTGGGAGATGGCAGCGGAGATTGGCGCCCAGTGCGCCATGCAGGAAACGGACGCCTATGTTTATAGCACGTCGAGTGGAAGAAAAACGCAGCGGGAGGCCGCTGCTGCGCAGTCTCTGGGCATTCCCGCCTCGCTGGTGACCAAGACGAACCTGCCGTTCCCGGTGACCAATGCCGTGCGGTTTGCGAAACAGGCGCAGTTTCATCCGCTCCAATTCCTCGCCGCACTCGTTCCGGATATGGAGATTTACGAGCACACCATGGCCACGGCAATCGGCCCTGGGGAGGTGCTCACATCCGGGGGCGTGATCCACGCAAAGGCGGTGGTGATCGCCACGCATTTCCCAATTGTTAACGTGCCCGGCCTTTTCTTCCTGCGTATGCATCAGGAGCGTTCCTACGTGCTGGCGCTTGAAAACGCCGCGCCCGTCGGCGGGATGTATATCGGCGAGGAGAAGCACAGCCTTTCCTTCCGGGATGCGGAGGGCTGCCTGCTGCTCGGCGGCGCGGGCACGCGCACGGGCAAAAACAAAGAGGGCGGCAATTTTGAGCAGCTGATGCAGAGCGCAACGGTGTTTTATCCGGCCTGCAAGGCCATATACCGCTGGGCGGCGCAGGATTGCATGCCGCATGACCAAATCCCCTATATCGGCCTGCTCAGCGAAAAATGGCCGGGGGTCTATGTGGCGACCGGCTTTCAGAAGTGGGGGATGACCTCCTCCATGGCTGCCGCGGAAATCCTGACGGATTTGATCTGCGGGCGGGAGAACCGGGATGCGCCCGTCTTTTCCCCGCAGCGATGCCACCCCTTTGTCAGCGCGCCCAAACTGATGATCGACGGCGCGCAGACGGTTTACAGCATTGCGAAGGAAAAGCTGGAAATTCCGCGGGGGGCCCTCCTTGCAATCCCCAACGGCACGGCGGCGGTCGTCAAGGTGGAGGGGGAGAAGGTGGGCGTTTATAAAACGCCGGATGGCGGCGCGTATTTTGTGACGGTGCGCTGCCCGCATCTCGGGTGCAGGCTGGAGTGGAACCCGGCGGAGCTCACATGGGATTGCCCGTGCCACGGCTCAAGGTTTGATTACACGGGGAAATTATTGAACGACCCGGCGCAGACGGATATTGGGAAACCACAGGAAGAATAAAAACGCAATGGAAACCGGCTGGGGAAACACAGCTGGTTTTTTGTTTTTACTGGTTTGTGGCGCTGATCTCTATAGAGGATTTTGATTTTGAATACCTGTGTTGATTGACTTTTGCCTATAGAAATGATTAAATGAATCTGGCGTATTTGTTTAAAATAGAAGGATTTAAAATGCCAGAGATAAGTGTGATATGTGTTTGTATTTGCTCTGCATTAGCCATGGAAAGGAAGTGTTACCTATGCGACTGCGCAATCAGAAGAAAATACGGGTTTCATTCGGGATTGTAATCATCGTTGCACTGCGCTGCCCGCACCACGGGTGCAGGCTGGAGTGGAACCCGGCGGAGTTTTCATGGGATTACCCGTGCCATGGGTCAGGTTTGATTATATGGGGCAATTACTCAATGATCTGGAGAGGGGAATCAATATAAAAATAGCCGCAAGTTGTATCTCTTTCATTTTTGTAGTTGTGTTAGGCTTTGTTTTGTTACTGCGCTTCGTAATAAAAAATGATAATATACAGATTTCTAAAAATGAGAATATACTTTTGTATTGACATTTACGAAAGGATGTAGTCTAATTAAAATAAGATGAAAATATGCTTGTTTCTCAGCTTACGTTACCCTCGGTGTACAACGACCTGCCAGGTTTTAGAGGAATGCGTTATGAAAATATTTCAAAAGATTTTGTATGTATGCTTGCTCATTGCCCCCTTTCTTTTATCGGCCCTTTTTTATTCCAGATATCCAGATCAAGTTGCCGTGCACTGGAATTCCCAGGGGATAGCCGACAGCTTTGTCTCAAGAAATTTTGCAGCATGGGGAATCCCAGCGATTCTATTGGCCATTGTGATATTTTTTCAGATGTCTCGTCAGAACCGTACAGATCAAAACGGAAAAGTGGATCTTTTATTTGCAATCGGAACTTGGGGAGTTGCCGCTGTCCCCATCATCGTACAAAGCGTTATTTTATTCATGGTTGGAGAACTTGTATTTAAGTGGGGCTTTCTTATCAGCATCTTTTTTGGAGTGCTCATGGTTTTGACAGGGATATTCATTCCGAGGCTGGAAGATAAAATTTCAGCGGCGTATGCCACTTCTTGGGCAGCCTCTGATCCAGTGAATAAAAAAGCAACGCTCCAATGCGCCAGCATCGTTTGGACAATTTGTGGTATTTTGATATGCCTATCCGTTTTTCTGCTGGTTCATCCCATCGTCGTTGGAAGGATAGATATTTTGGTGTTTTCTTGTATACTGTTCATTCCAAGGTTTTATTCATTATATTATTTTAAGAAATACGGAAAGAAAAATAAATGAGCTTTTTTATACCAAAAATTTTTACTTACCGCTTGACAACCGCCCATCCCGGCGTTATAATGCATCCAACATCGTTTATATGGTCTTCCAATTCGAAATGCATGGACAGAGACGTCTGTTATCCTCCCTGCTTTCAGAGAGCCCGTGGTTGGTGAGAACGGGTGGCAGCGGTAACAGGAATCACTCTTGAGCAGGGGTCTGAAAGCCTTCGGGCGAGTAAGCGCCTTCGTCGGGCCGCGTTAAGGCCAGGGGCTTGTTGGAGCCTTGAAGGGCGTTTCCGCCGGGCAGATTGCCGGGAAAATGCTGAATTTGGGTGGTACCGCGGGTTTTGCTGATCAAATCCCGCCCCAAGGAATACTTGGGGCGGGATTTTTGATTTTTATTTTTAGAGCAATTGATTTTATAGAAAGGGTGATTGTAAGAATGGAACTGAAACTGACGGAGGTCGCGGAGCGCATCCGCACACTGCGGGAGATTATGGGCTTTACCACACAGGAGATGGCCGATACCATCGGCTGCACCGTTGCGGAGTACGAGGCGGCGGAAAACGGCGAGACGGATTTCTCCTTCACCTTTTTGTTCAAATGCGCTGACAAGTTCGGCGTGGATATGATCGAAATTTTGACGGGCGAAAATCCGCACCTGCTCTTCTATTCCATCGTCCGCAAGGGCGAGGGCCTGCCGATCAAGCGCCGCTCCGGCTTTGATTATTATCATCTGGCCCCGTATCTCAAGGGCAAATTCTGCGAGCCGTTCCTCGTCACTGCGCCTTACAAGGAGGAGGAGCAGGAGAAGCCGATTGAGCTCTCCACCCACGAGGGGCAGGAGTTCGATTTCATCCTCAAGGGCTCGCTCAAGGCACAGTTTGAAAACCACACGGAAATCCTCCATGAGGGCGACAGCGTCATCTATGATTCCTCCCACGGCCACGGCATGATCGCAACCGGCGGCGAGGACTGCCTGTTCCTTGCGATTATCCTCAAGGTGCAGGACGAAAAGAAATAACGCAATCATTTTATCTTTGAAACGGAGGAGCTTCCCATGCTGCATGTCAATGAGAGATACGTCGACGAGACGCGCGATGAAAAGGGCAACGTCGTCGATTACAAATACAAATACCCGGAGCATTTCAACTTTGCCTATGATGTGGTGGATGAGATCGCCAAGGCGGAACCGAACCGCCGCGCCATGATCTGGTGCAACCCGGAGGGGGAGGAGCATGTTTTCACCTATGGCGACCTCAAGCGCTACAGCGACAAAACCGCCAATATGCTGCGCGCCAAGGGCATCGGCAAGGGCGATATGGTCATGGTGGTATTAAAGCGCCACTATCAATTCTGGTTCACGATCCTTGCGCTGCACAAGCTCGGCGCGGTGATCATTCCCGCTACCTTTTTGCTGACAAAGCACGATATCGTCTACCGCATCAATTCCGCCTCCGTCAAGGCGGTCATCTGCACCGGGCAGGGCGACGTGGCCGCGCATTTTGACGAATCTGCGCCGGAATGCCCGACCTGGCAGGTGAAGCTCATGGTCAATGGCAAGCGCGACGGCTGGGATGATTTTATGGCCGAGATGGAGAAAGCCCCTGAGGATTTTGAACGCGTCCCCACGCACGCGGATGATCCGATGATCCTCTATTTTTCCTCCGGCACGACCGGCAATCCCAAAATGGCGCTGCATCCTTTCACCTATGCGCTGGGCCATCTCTCCACCGCGAAATACTGGCACAATGTCGACCCGGAGGGCATCCATTTCACGATTGCGGATACCGGCTGGGGCAAAGCAGTCTGGGGCAAGCTCTATGGGCAGATGTTCATGGAGAGCTGCGTCTTTGTCTATGATTTTGATAAATTTGTAGCGGCGGATATCCTTAATAAGATCCAGCAGTACGGCATTACGTCCCTGTGCTGCCCGCCGACAATGTTCCGCTTCTTCCTGCAGGAGGATGTTAAGAGCTGGGATCTGAGCAAATTAACATACTGTACCATCGCGGGCGAGGCCCTGAGCCCTGATGTCTTTCATAAATGGTATGAGGCCACCGGCATCAAGCTCATGGAGGGCTTCGGGCAGACGGAGACGACGCTCCTGATTGCCAACCTCGTGGGCATGGAGCCAAAGCCCGGCTCCATGGGCAAGCCGATTCCGCAGTATGACGTGATGATCGCGGATGAGGATGGCGAGCCCGTCCAGCCCGGCGTGACGGGCGAGATCGTCGTAAAGCTCGGCAACGGTAAGCCGCTCGGCCTGTTCGACTGCTATTACCGGGATGAGAAGCGCACAAAGGAAGCGATGCACGACGGACTCTATCACACGGGCGACACCGCGTGGATGGATGAGGATGGCTACTACTGGTATGTCGGCCGGACGGACGACGTGATCAAATCCTCCGGCTACCGCATCGGGCCGTTCGAAATCGAGAGCGTGCTCGCGGAGCACCCGGCGGTGCTCGAATGCGCGGTCACCGGCGTGCCGGACCCGCTGCGCGGCAATGTTGTGAAAGCGACGATTGTGCTTCGTCCCGGCTTCATGGCAAGCGAAGAGCTGAAAAAAGAGCTCCAGAACCATGTGAAGAAGGAAACCGCACCCTATAAATATCCCCGCGTGGTCGAATTCGTCGATGAGCTGCCCAAAACGGTCAATGGCAAGATCCGCCGCGTGGCGATCCGCCAGAACGATTTGAGTAAGAAGGATTAAAATAAAGACGGTATAGCCAGCAGAAAATGACGCAGACAGGATTTTTTCGATTTAGAGAAGAAATCCGTGTCTGCGTCGTTTTGATCTGTTACTTGATCCGGCCTGTATGTTTTGAATGTGTTCTTTTGGACCGATGGTTCTCATGCGCTTGGAAAGGTTGCATAACGTTTTGCCTCGCGTCAATGATATTCCATATTGAAAGGATATGCAAACTGATAGAATGCTATTGCTCGATATAAGATTGTTTTAAATCAGTGGGCAATGTTCTATTATTGTTTACGGGGTAAGGCCATAAAGAAACGTGCAAATAATGTGGACAATATTTTTTCATTTAAAATACCTGTATCTCTTTACCTGTTTTCTTTGCCTTTTTATAAATTCCTACAGAATGGGAATATTTCTTATTTAACGAGACTATTCTATCATTCCTTGGGATAAAATTAAGTATATTCAAAATGATACTTGATAAATGGGGAATAAAGATGAAAGCAAATAAAGCCGGCGATCGGATCCGAATAGCCAGAGCAATGCACAAATTAAATCAGGACGATTTAGTTGCCCGCCTACAACTTGAAGGAATCAACATATCCCGAAATACTATATCAAGAATTGAGGTGGGAGATCGGTACGTTACGGATTTAGAATTGTTCGCATTTGCTAAAGTGTTAAATGTTTCTGCCGCTTGGCTGTTGGAGGAAACAGACAACCCAAAAACATGGTCGCCTTCCGGTAATTCGGGGGCTTGAACAAGCCGAAAGCATGGATACAGATTCCACCAGTCCTCAACCGAAAAGCCCGGATAATGTTTTTTCTTGAACTTTTAAATAAAAAGAAAACCCCATAACCACGAAAAACTTCATGGTTATGGGGTTTCTTCTGGTGGACGTTAACGGACTCGAACCGCTGACCCTTCGCACGTCAAGCGAATGCTCTACCAGCTGAGCTAAACGTCCGTGCCTGCATTTCCCAGTGGGAACGACTGCGTGTCCTCCCCTTCCTGAGCGCGAGATTTATTATATCGGATCGCAGGAGGAAATGCAAGCCCTTTTTCAATTTTTTCAAAAAATTTTTCCTATGTTCCGCTACAGGATCACATTCAAAACCAGCAGAAGAATTACCCCCGCCGTGCCGCCCAGGGAGCTGATGCCGAGCGTCCACCAGTTGACGGCGAGCGTTACGCCCGTCAGCGTGCCCAGGACGTTGACCGCAAACAGCGCCGCAACGCCCTGCAAAACGCTCATCAGCAGCGCTTTGATTGCATGGCCGGAGCGCAGCATTGCGCCCAGAATCACGAGTGCCGCCGCGATCCCGGCCACATAGAGAGTAACCGTCAGGCCTATCCCATCGTATCCATCCTTCCGTTTGCGCCCCATACGGGCTTGATCGCTGCGCCGTGGAGATCCCGCTCTTTTGCAATCCGCAGCAGGTACCGGTAACGGGCCTTGAGCGCTTCCAATTCATAGATAGCGGCCTCCACCAGATCTGCGTCCTCCTCATATTCAAAGCGGGCGTATGCTGTATCGATCCTCCGGCAGATCTCCCTGATATCCCCGATCAGCTTTTCCTCCGGCGTCGGTTCTACTGGCGTTTTTCGCACCTTTTCCAAAACGGTGAGCTTGAAGTTACTATCCACGAATCATCAGCCTCCCTGTTATATTTATGAAATATTATTGGACAAATATACCGCACGCTATTCATATATTTTTTGCCGCCTTGATTGGTTATCCGCCATACGGATGAATATACTAAAAGGGAGAATCAAACGGATAAGTGGGTGATGAGGATGGAATACAATTGTTCAAAGCCCAGGGAGCAGTACTGCTGGGTGGTTGGACATAACGTTGTTATGGAAGAGCGACTCGACGCCAACCACAACCGGCAGCTGCACTGCATGCATGCCGACCGCTGTGAGAAGAAAGGTGGCTGTAAAAACCGCTTTTTGACGGGAGAAAATAGCGCCCGGCAGGCCGTCAAGCCAGATTGACCGCCCCGATTTCGCGCCCCTCAACCCCGGTCCGTTTTGCGCAGCAAAAAAATGCGCCAAACGGGCCTTTTTTCTTGCAAACAGGCGGCGCCTTTGCTACAATAAAGGGCAGTTTCAGCAAACGTAATTTGACGGATGCGGGAATCAGGCAAGCATACAATCACCGAACATTTTTCGGCCTCTGCGAAAGGATGAAATGATTTTTATGAGCTTTCAACCGTTTACCACAGCGTCCCAATCCTTTGCGCCCGTGCAGGAAACCGTGGAAGGCGGCGTCTATCTGCGCCTGTCGGAGCAGGGCGTCATCCTTGGAAACGGGTATTTTTCACGCACGTATCAAACAATGGGCGGCAGGCTGTCGGCCGGCGGCATCCTGAACCGACGGGTGGATGGCGCGGCGGCGGAGTATCTGCCGGGGGAGGCCTCCCAGGAATTTATTCTACGCTTTGTATCCGGGCGGAAAAGGGCGGCGCTGTCTGCCGGTGATCTCACGATTGATTCCCTTTCCTATGCCGATGTATCCGGCGGAAAGGCGCTGTGCATCTCCTTTCAGCCGTCTGCCGTACTCGGCCTGCCGGTAACGGTTCGGCTGGTTGCTGTTTTAAAGGAGCAGGATCATTTCCTGCGCGAATACATAGAGGTTTCCGTGCCGGAGCAGCAGGCGGACTCGCTTACGCTCGATTCACTCGACCTTCTGTCGTTCCATGTGCAGCAAGGGCAAAAAACCTGGTCTCGGCCGGAGATGGAGCCCGCCAATATCTCCGGCTTCCACATGGGGCTCGGCCAGCCGGTTTACCTCGGCAGCCTGTTTTTGGGCTGTGAGTTCCCGGCGGCGGATACGCGCATCGAGGAGCATACGGCGCGCACACGGTATTATTCCGGCAAGCCCTTTTCACACCTGAAAAAGACGGACGGCGTGTTTCTCTCCTGGCCTGCCGTGCTTGGTGCGGCGCGCAGCGACGACAGGGAAGTGCTGCAAAGCGATTTTTTCTGCTATATCGAAACGATTTCCACCAAAACAGAATTTCGCAAGCAATATAACTCCTGGTATGACCATATGCTGGACATCACGTCGGAAAACATCGTCGGCTCTTTTTATGAAATCGAAAAGGGCCTAACGCAGCACGGCGTGGCCCCCATGGACGCCTATGTGGTGGATGATGGATGGAATGATTACAGCAAGGGCTTTTGGTGCTTTAATGAAAAGTTCCCGCAGGAGCTGTATCCCAGCGCGGCGCTTGCCAAAAAATTTGCCTCTCATTTTGGCCTCTGGCTCGGCCCGCGCGGCGGCTATACCATGGATACGCCGCGGTTTGCAAAGCATATCCAAAAGGCGGGGAACGGCTTTAGAAATCCGAAATCCAAAGATATTTGCGTGGCGGCCCCAGTCTATCAGCAGGGCGTCAAAAAGCTGTTCCTCGATTTCATGCAGCGGTTTGATCTCAATTATTGGAAGCTCGATGGCTTCGCCCTGCGTCCCTGCCCGAAGAAAAGGCACGGCCACATGACTGGCGGCGAGCACGATATGTATTTCACCACAGAGCTGTGGGAGAACTGGACGGATATTTTCACCGAGATGCGTCGCCAGCGTGAGGAGCAGGGGAAGAGCCTGTGGATCAATTTCACCTGCTATGTCAATCCCAGCCCGTGGTTTTTGCAGTGGGTCAATTCCATCTGGATGCAGAATAGCGGCGACCACTCCTTCCAGATCCCGTCAAAGGGCGGCTCCAAGCAGGATTCGGATGTTGACCGGATGATGACATACCGCGACGACCGGTATTTTGATTTTGTATATACGCGCGAGCTTCAATTCCCGCTGGCGCATCTGTATAATCACGACCCAATCTATGGCAACACGGTGAAATCCCCCCGCACGAAGCAAACCATTCAGGCGACCACGGAGGAATTCCGCAACTATCTCTATCAGCTCGCCGCGCGCGGTACCTCCTTCTGGGAGCTCTATTTCAGCTTTCACATGTTGGATGAGGAAAAATGGGAGATCTGCGCGGAGGTGCTCCGCTGGGCGGAGGCGCATTTCCACATCCTGCGCAACGCGAAGCTCATCGGCAAAACGCCCGCGGGAGGCGACGTTTACGGCTATTCGGCGTGGGATGGCGCAGAGGGGATCGTTTCTCTGCGCAACCCGGCGAATTTCCAACAGGAATACGAAATCACGCTGAACCGGCTCATCGGCGTGAAAGAAGGCGCGGCGGATATGGGCTGCACGCAGGTGCTGCCCTATGCGGCCAAGCCGGATGGCAAGGCCTACCGGTATGGAGACGGGGTGAAGCTCACGCTCGCCCCACACGAGGTGCGGATTTTGCGCTTCGGCGCGCCGGACCGTCAGGCGGCCAGGCTGCATGTGGCCAAAGCGGCGGCAGGCAATGCGGTCAGCCTTTGCTTTGATAAGCGCGTCAGCACCGAGGGCGCGCGGGTGCTCTTGAACGGCGTGCAGGCAAAGCTCACGCTCTGTGCGGATTATCATACGGTGATCGCCGCGTGCCAGGAGGCGTTCAAGCCCTATGAGGCGGTGCAGATCGAAGCGGCCCTTACAGACTGCGCAGGCAATGCGGTCAAGGAAACGGCGCAGGTGGTTTATTACCCGGATGATCTGATCTTCCGCGCGGATGCGCAGCCGGGTGCGGTGCTGGCTGAACGCGGCATAGAGGGGGAGGGGGATTTCACGCTGGCCTTCCCGCTCTCCACAGAGGATGCGGATGCGGTGCTGCTCGCCCAGGACGGCGCGTTTACCGCCGCTGTCGATGTGGATGGAACGCTTCGTTTTACCGTAGGGAGCGTATGCGTTGCCTCCACCAAGCCGGTCAACGATGGAAAGCGGCGCAGCGTTACCGCCCTGCGGGAGAAAAACGGAATGCTCAAGCTCTACCTCGACGGCGCGCTTGACGCCTCCGCCTATTGCGCGGAGGCTATCAATGAGGCGTTGCCAGCGGGTGAGGTGAGGGCGGAGAAGCTCCCCGGCGGAACGGTGCGTCTTATCAACCGTGCGCTTGCCTTTGATGAGATTGCGAAGTAAAGAAAAGATAAAAAATACCGCGCGGCATGGCTCCATAGCCATGCCGCGCGGTATTTTTATCATTGATTCGAGTGGTTAACGGGTTGGCAGCTCAGCGGAAAATCGCTCCGCCTGCGCTTGGATCACCGGCCCGAATCCGGGCGGGACGCAGTCGAAGGCTTGGCGATCCTGAAAGGCCTTGACGTTTCTTTTGTCTATCGAATTGTTCCAGGTGGTGATATGGGTCAATGCCGGTCTGACAAAGGATTGGATGTAAATATCCTGCAAGCCGTCCGACCCGTTGAGGTCGTAACCTGGGAACCGGGGCGTTCTTCCCTCCATCATTAGCTCCCGCAATTCAAAGGCATCGAGCGGACGGTCTGCCTCATCCAAAAAATACGTGTGCAAAGAAGGGTCGAAAAGAACCCACTTTTTCAGCTCCCGCGCATACATATGCACCATCAGGTGGCATGGCATGTCCTTCCCCTTCTCTTCCTGCGCGATCAAGGCGACTGGGTAGGCCTTTCTTTGCAGAGCCAGCAGGCAGTCCGCCATGGCGATGGCTTTAAAGCGGCAGTTGATTGCATGGCGGAAGGGCTTGTCGTAAGCATATGCAAGAATTGCGGGGGTACGGTCAAGCACTAGTTTGGACTGCAATCCACAATAATACGTGTGCGCGGTAAGCCAGTCCATCACCTGGAGCGCGGCGCTGAAATCGTCCGGACCCGGCGCGATTTCAGAAAGGCTGTATTTGTCAAGCAGAACGGGATAATCCTCCATCCATTGATACAGACCTTCCTCTTCTGCCTCCTTCATGCCGCTGATCGAGCCGATTTGAAGCGAAGGCATTTTGTCAAGGTCGGTCCTTTGCAAAAAACGGGCGTAATTTTTCTCGTTTCGTCGAGCCCAGCGATGAATTATTCGTTTCATTTTCACGCCTCCTTGCCTGTGATTATATCTTTTAGAATCAATAATATCAATAATAAAATAAATATATTGAACCTTAATGATAAATATTTTAATATTTTTTGCTGAATTTGGCATATAATTTAATCTATATCTTTTAAAACGCGCTTTTGTACGGCTGCTCCCAAAATCAATTTTGTTGATATACGTTTTCAGAACAGCGTGTTTTGCATAACGGGAAGTGTATAAGCATATAGATTTCCTGTGCAGGAGGAGGGATGCTATGGCTTTTTCGGATCGCGAGCTGCTGGCCCGTCTGGTGCAGTGCGAGGCGGGAGGGGAAGGCGACGCAGGGATGCAGGGCGTGGCCGGCGTCGTCATGAACCGCGTCCAGGCGCCGGGAGGGGAATACCAGCGTGTTGGGCAAGGCAGCATCCGCAATATTATCTTTCAGCCTGGCCAGTTCACCTGTGTGCAGGAATATGTGGGAGGACGGCCGAATCCACAGAACATTTACAACATGCGCCCGGAGGCCATCCATTATGAAATTGCGGATTGGGCAATTGCTGGCCAAAGGCTCTTTAACGTTGGCCAGGCGCTCTGGTTTTTCAATCCTTTTTCCCCCACGTGCCGCACGTATTTTCCGAGCAATGTCGGCATTTTTATCGCACGGATTGTAAACCACTGCTTTTATAACCCGACGGACGCTTATTATCAAACCTGACACCGGAAACCGTATTTATCAAATGATCGAAGGAGTGTTATGATGGACGGCAACAACAACAGCTTTGCGCAAGCCAATCAAAATAACGGGCTGAATCTTAACCCTGCGGAGGAAGCAGGGCTCACACCAGAGCAGATTGAAACGCCTCAAACTGCACAGGAGTATTATCTGGATTCCCTTTCCGCCATTCTACGCGCCAATATCGGCCAGCCGGTCAGCTGTGAATTTTTGATCGGCACCAATAATATCGTCCGGCGGGACGGCATCCTCTATTCTTCCGGCACCAACTATATGACGCTTTACCAGCCCAATGAAGGCAGGTATGTCGTGTGTGATATTTTCTCCCTGCGGTTTATCACGTTTTTTGAAATGCAGGGCCGCGGGGCTACGGCTGCGAGAAATATCGGTAGTATGGCGCGGGCTTCCATGCCGGCCAATTTGCAAAACGGCTCCAATATGATGCAAGGGAACATCCCGGGCGGCACGTCGGCGCCAGCCATGGGGAACCAGGGCGGCATGACGCGCGGAATGCGCAACGGCTACTAAAAAAACTGATTATTGGATGAAATCAAAAAACTGCTGCAAAATGCTTTGTGTTTTGCAGCAGATTTTTTTAATTTTTCACTTGACATATCAATCATATTGTATATACTAGATATATACAATATAGGAGGTGAGCAATCACTTTGGAGATCCTCATTAGCAATGCGAGCGGGAAGCCGATCTACGATCAGATCGCGTCACAGATCAAAAACAGGATCATCAGCGGCCTTCTTGCGCAGGGGGATGCTCTGCCCTCCATGCGCCAGCTCGCACAGGAGCTGCGCATCAGTGTGATTACGACAAAGCGCGCCTATGAGGAGTTGGAGCGAGATGGGTTTATTGAAACGTTTCCCGGCAAGGGGAGCTTTGTCGCGCGCAAAAATATGGAATTTATCCGCGAGGAGCAGCTGAAGAAGATGGAAGGCTTGCTGCAGCAGGCAGTCGAGCTTGCGCAGGGCAGCGGGATTTCCCAGGAGGAGCTGCTGGAGCTGCTCAGGCTTCAATATGAGGCGCAATAGCCTGGATTTTGTTCACAAGGAAAGGATTGGTTACCGTGACGAATGACAGCATTCGGATTTCAAACCTCTGCAAAAATTATGGCTCTTTTCAGCTTGAAAACGTCAGCTTTACGTTGCCGCAAGGCTGTATTATGGGTTTGATCGGAGAAAATGGCGCAGGCAAAAGCACCACGCTTAAGTTGATTTTGAATTTGATCCGCAGAGATAGCGGCAAAATTTCCATTTTTGGTCTCGATCCTGTCAAAGAGGAGCGGAAAATCAAAGAGCAGATTGGAGTCGTTTTCGATGAGAATTTTTTTCACGACGTTCTCCGTGCACGGGATATTCCATCCATTCTGCGCCCAATTTATACCAATTGGGATGATCGTCTGTATGATTCGCTTTGCACGCGCTTTCAACTCCCGCGGGAGAAGAAAATCAAGGAATATTCTCGTGGTATGAAAATGAAGCTCTCAATCGCGGCGGCTATGGCGCACCATCCGCGGCTGCTGCTGCTCGATGAGGCGACGAGCGGGCTCGACCCCGTGGTGCGCAATGAAATCCTCGATCTGTTTCAGGAGTTCATCCAGGATGAGCGCAATTCCATTTTGCTCTCTTCCCATATCACGAGCGATTTGGAGCGCGTGGCCGATTACATCACGTTCCTTCATCAGGGGCGCGTGCTCGCAAGCGAATCGAAGGATGATTTACTGCTGTCTTACCGCGTTCTGCGCTGCGGGGCGGAGCGGTTCCATTCGATCGATCAGAGCAATGTCATCGGCTTCCGCAAGAGCGGCGTGGGCGTGGAGGCGCTGGTAAAGCCCGATCCCACCCGGCCGCACGCTTACGACGGCTGTGTGCTTGACCCGGCAACGCTGGAGGATATCATGGTGTTTTATGTAAAGGGGGATACAAAATGAAGGGCCTGCTGATCAAAGATTTTATGCTGCTCCGGTCTTATGGCAAATCACTTTTGCTTTTATTCGCTCTGTTTTTCATCATCGGCCTAACGTCCGGCATCGCTTTTATCGTGGGGATTGTCATGATCGAATCAGTTATGTTGGCGATTACGACTTTTTCCTATGACGATGCGGCAAAATGGAACACCTATATGCTGTCTATGCCAGTTTCCCGGAAAACCGCCGTGCAGGAGAAATATCTGTTCGCCATGCTGCTCAGCCTGATTGGTATCCTTCTGGCGATAGTAGCCGGATTTGCCGCCGGTATGATTCGCGGCGCAGTCGATTGGCTTGAAATTTTTGCTTCCGTCGGTGGATGTTTGTTTATGAGCTGCATCTATGTATCGTTGATGATTCCGATTACCTACCGGTACGGTACGGAAAAAATGCGTTTTCTGCTTCTGGGTGTTTTCTTTTTCCTGTTTTTCATCCTGTTCGGCGGATATGTGCTGCTGAAAAAGACGGCGCCCGGCGCGCTAGAAACACTTGCGCGGATGTGGACGCTGCTCCCCATCCTGACCGTTGCGGCGCTGGCGGTATCCTATACGATGTCCGTCCACATTTTTGAAAAGAAAGAAATTTAAATCCAAACGACAAAATGGGCGCCGGTTACGCGGCGCCCATTTTGCAAAATGAGGGAAAAAGGAGAGAAAAAATGAAAAAGTAGAAAAATATAGGAACCCTCTTGCGAGGGGATCTTAGGCGGTAGGTTCTCTTTCGTTTAGCTTGATTTCAGTATATCCGCAAAATGTTACGATTTTGTGTTCTAAAATAAAAGATTGTGAGAAAAGCAGATGACAAAAGTATGACAAAGCCGAAAAACAGGAAAATAGAATGTATTGCATTCGACGCGCCGAGGGATTATAATAGGGTCAGTTCTTGAATAAGGAGGAATACCAAATGGCTCAGATTGATAAAAATATGACCGTTGGCGACATCCTGGATCTGGATCGTGAAACGGCCGTTTATTTTCTGAATATGGGCATGCATTGCCTCGGCTGTCCCGCCTCCCGCGGCGAAACCGTGGAGCAGGCCTGCATGGTGCATGGCGTTGATGCCGACGCGCTGGTGAAGGAGATCAACGCGTATCTTGCCGGTAAGGAATAAGCAGCAAGGCTTTAAAACCGCCCGACGTTTGCCGGGCGGTTTTTCCTTGTATCATGAGGTTCCCAGTTTTTGGAGTTGGACTGAATAAATGAGAAGGAGGCGGCGCAATGCCTGCGTTTCCCCTGAACCGGCCCCTTTGCCCCCGCCTGCAGATGGCGGCAGATTTTGTGCGCGCGGGCGTATCGGTTGCCGATATCGGCACGGACCACGCCTATCTGCCTGTGGCATTGGTTCTTTCCGGCAAATGCCCCCGCGCGGTGGTGGCCGACCTGCGTGAAATGCCGCTGGAAAATGCGCGGCAGGCCATCCGGCGCTATCATTTGGAGGATCGGATTACCGCCTGCCTGTCGGATGGGCTCGACGAAATCGCCCCGGATTGGGCGCAGGATATTATCATTGCCGGGATGGGCGGCGAATTGATTGCCGCCATCCTTGCGCGCGCGCCCTGGCTGCGGGATGGGGGGAAGCGGCTGATCCTTCAGCCGATGACGCACGCGGAGGATGTGCGCCGCTTCCTCTATGAAAATGGGTTTGCGATTTTGGCGGAAAACGCCGTGCAGGATGGCGCGCATTGCTACATTGCCCTGTGCGCGCAGTATACGGGGGAAAACACCCTCTATTCGCCCGGTCTGCCGTATTTGGGCCGGCTGCCGGAGTGCCGGAATGATGCGGCGCTTGTTTATTTGCAAAAGCAGCGCCAGCGGTTGCTCACCCGTGTGGAGGCGCTGCGCCAGTCGCACCGGGCGCAGCAAGAATGCGCCCTGCTGGAAACAGCGACCGCAGAGATGGGCGAGGCCATACAGAAGATGGTGGAAGCGGTGATGGAATCAGCGCTCTGTGAGCGGCTGAATGGATGACCGGCGAAAGGAGCAGATTTGGCAAAATGTTTTGTGTAAAGGATTTTTATGAGTATTTGGATACCATCGCGCCCTTTGACCGGCAGGAGAGCTGGGATAACAGCGGCCTGCTCGTTGGCGCGCCGGAGCAGCGGGTGGATACGGTAGCCGTTGCGCTCGATATTACGCCGGAAGCGGTCCATTGGGCTGAAAAGGAGGGTGCGCAGCTGTTCGTCAGCCATCATCCGGTGATCTTTCATGCGCAAAAGCAGTTTCTGGCGCAGGAACCCGCCTATTTGCTTGCACAGGCGGGGATGAGCGCCATTTGTGCGCATACCAGCCTGGATGTGGCTCAGGGCGGCGTGAATGATGTGCTGGCGGAGCGGCTGGGGTTGGCCGCCGTGGAGGTGGTGCCCGCCCAGGAGGGCGCGCCCCTGTTGCGGATTGGCCGCGTGGAGCCCATGGATGCGCAGGCGCTTGCGGGCCTTGTCAGCCGCCGCCTGCACGCGGCAGTCCGGATGGCTGCGGTGGATGGAGAGCAGAGGATCACCCGCGTAGCGATTTGCGGCGGCGCGGGCGCCGACTTGATGGCAGAGGCGCAGGCGGCGGGAGCGGACGCTTATGTGACCGGCGACGCGAGCCATCATGAATTTTTGGAAGCGCGACAGAGAGGGCTTACGCTGCTCGCGGCGGGGCATTATGAAACGGAGAACCCTGTGGCCGATGTGCTGGCACAGAAGCTATCCGCCCGGTTCCCGGGCGTTCGCGTGGTTCGCATCCCGCAGGAAAACCCGGTGGCATGGGTTCAATTTGATGGCAAGGAGTCATTGTAATGGCGCTTGACGGCATTTTTTTGCATTTTTTAAAACAGGAAATTGAGCGCGAGGCGCTCGGTGCCCGGGTGGAAAAGGTCAGCCAGCCCTCCAGGGAGGAGCTGGTGCTCTCGCTGCGCAGCCGGTCTCATACAGGGGCTTTGAAACTGCTGCTCAGCGTGCGCTCCAACAGCCCGCGGCTGCATTTCACCAATTTTGCGCCGGATAACCCGCAGAAGCCGCCGATGCTCTGTATGCTCCTGCGCAAAACGCTCGTTGGCGCGGTGCTTACCGGCCTGCGCCAGGTAGGGCTGGATCGCGTGCTGTTTCTCGATTTTGATGCGAGCAACGAGATTGGCGACCGGGTGCATCCGAGCCTTTGCATCGAGGTGATGGCGCGCCACAGTAACATCATTCTGCTGGATGAAAATGGCGTTGTGATCGATGCGGTCAAGCGGATTGACGCGTCCAAATCCTCCGTCCGTGAGATTTTGCCCGGCACGCCCTATGAACTGCCGCCCGCACAGGAAAAGGTAAATCTTCTGGAGGCGTGCGCACAGGATGCCTACGAGCGCGTTTTGCTGGAAGGGGATGCGCGCCTTTCCACGGCGCTGCTGCATTCCCTGCAAGGCGTTTCCCCCATCGTGTGCAGGGAGCTTGCGTTCCGCGCGGCAGGGGAGGATCTGCCCGTTTCTTCTTTGGATTTGCAGCAGAAGCAGGCGCTCATGCAAGCGCTTGAGGCGCTCTGCACACGGGTGCGGGAAGGCCAGGCAGAGCCGGAGATGGTGCTCGATCAGGAGGGAAAGCCCGCTGATTTTGCGTTTTTCCCCATCCGTCAATATGGCGCGCTGATGCAGGCGCGTGCGTATACGGCATGCTCCCCGCTGCTCGATGATTTTTATACGGAGCGCGACCGTGTGGAGCGAACCCGGCAGCGGGCACAGGATTTATTCCGGCTGGTGACGAGCACCATGGAACGCATTGCGCGCCGCCTCAACGCGCAGCGCGCGGAGCTTGCCGCCAGCGAGGATCGGGAGGAACTGCGCATTCGCGCGGAGCTAATCAATGCCCACCAATATGCGTTGGAAAAAGGCGCGCCGTTTTATGAGGTGGAAAATTATTATGACGGCAACCGCCTTTTGCGCATTCCGGCGGACCCTGCCCTGTCGCCCGCGCGCAATGCGCAAAAGTATTATAAGGAATACCGCAAGGCGCAAACGGCCCAGAAGGTGCTCACCGGGCAAATTACCGCTGGGGAACAGGAACTGCAATATATAGAGAGCGTGTTCGACGCGCTGAGCCGCTCCCAGTCAGAGCGGGAGCTGTTGGAAATCCGGGAGGAGCTGGCGTCAGGCGGTTATTTAAAAATTCGGCGGGGTGCAAACGGCGCAAAACAGAAGGCACCCAAGGCGCTGCCGCCCATGGAATTTTGCACGGAGGATGGCTTTACCGTGCTGGTCGGGCGCAATAATGTGCAAAATGATAAGCTTTCGCTGAAAATGGCGGCGAAGGAGGATCTGTGGCTGCACACCAAAAATATCCCCGGCTCGCATGTGATCTTGGTAACCGGCGGGCAGGAGCCGAGCGAGCAGGCGCTCCTTCAGGCCGCCCAGCTTGCCGCATGGTTCAGCCGGGCGCGGGAATCCTCCTCCGTGCCGGTGGATTATACGCCGGTGCGCATGCTTCGAAAGCCGCAGGGCGCTCGGCCAGGTAAAGTGATTTATGATACCTACCGGACGGTCAGCGTCCGCCCCTCTGGGGAGCTGGCGCAGCGCCTGCGAAAGGAAAAAGAACATTTGTAACGGATTGTAATTTTTAAGGCCTGCTTTATGCTATAAAAGCATCAAACAGGCCTTTTTTGTAAAAAAAGCGACCTTTAATTTGTCTATTACTACAAAATTGTAACAAAAGGGTTACAATTTTGTAATCGTGTGCTATAATAACAGCAAGAGGTTCCAATGAGCGTGTCACCGGATCTGCTCGACAAGCTGGATTGCGCCCATCTATCACATGGACCAAACAGATTTTTAGGAGGCATTCCGTATGGAGATTGTTACGAAGGAATATTCCTTCCCATCGGTTACCGGCCTCTCCGATATTTATGCGAAGAGCTGGGCTCCCTCGAAGGAGAGGGAGGTAACCGCTGTGATTCAGATTTTGCATGGCATGGCGGAACATATTGCACGATACGATGCATTTGCATCCTATCTATGCGGGCAGGGCTTTGCCGTGTTTGCCAACGACCATGTCGGGCATGGCAAAAGCGCGAAAAGCGACGAGGAGTTGGGCTATTTTGGCGAGGAAGATGGCTGGAAGGCCTTTGCCCGGGATGCGAAGCAGGTCACAGACCTGGCGCGCAAGGCGTACCCGGGGCGGCCCATCCTTATTTTTGGGCACAGCATGGGCTCTTTTGCCGCCCGATATTATACAGAGCTGTATGGCAATGAGATAAACGGCGTCATTTATTGCGGCACAAGCGGCGAAAATCCGGCGGCTGGGATTGCGGTGGGCCTTGCCTCCTTTGTGGCGAAGCGCCGCGGCAGCCATTACCGCAGCGAATTCATCAACCGTCTCGCCTTTGGCAGCTATAATAAAAAATGCGATTCGCCGCGCACGGCCTTCGACTGGCTGACAAAAGAGGAGGAGATCGTTGACCGCTATCTCCAGGATCCCTGGTGCGGTTTCCTGTTCACCGCGGCGGGTTACCGCGATTTGTTCAGCCTGCTCAAGCATGTGTCTGCGCCGAAATGGTATCAAAAAGTGCCCTATCCGCTCCCGATCCTGCTCATTTCCGGCGAGATGGACCCGGTGGGCGATTACGGGAAGGGCGTGCGTCAGGTTTACCGAGATCTCAAAAAGACGGGGCATGGCGACGTGACGCTCAAGCTCTATCCCGGCGACCGGCATGAAATCCTCAACGAAACCGATCGGGACGCTGTGTTTGCATTTATTGCCGATTGGGCGCGCCGCGTAGCAGAAGGGGCGCCCGCAAACACGCCGGAAGCCGGTTAATATTGGAAGGATGGATGGGCCAACCGTTACGGTCGTCCTGAAAAAACGTTGCTCATTAGGGGAGTGTATCTTTTGAAAACACTGTTGGTTTACTATTCCAATCAAAAAAACATCCGCTCGCTTTGTGAAGCTTCCGCCAAGGAGGGGGAAGTGGATGTCTTAGAACTGCGCGAGCGCTATGATCGAGGCGTGCTTTCCGCCGCCACGGTGGGCTCCTACCTAGCCGTAAGAGGATTGGGGTCACAGATCGATCCCTTCGAAATCGATTTTGATGCGTATGATACGGTCATTTTGGCCACTCCCGTTTGGCATGGCAGCCCGGTGCCTGCGGTAAACGCCTTTTTGCATAAGGCGGACTTGCGCGGCAGGGCGATTTCAGGCCTGCTTTTATATGATGGGCGGCACGCTGCAAAAGCAATGGATACGCTGCGTGAACGCGTCCGCCTCGCAGGCGGCGTCTGCCGCGATGTTGTGTGCGTTTCAGCCAAAGAACTGCGCGAGAAGAACTGTGACGTGTTTTCGTTTGCAAAGGCGCAAACAGGTCTTGCCCCGGTTCTCTCTTAGCCCCCCAGCGCGCAGTGAAAGTGAACCACCGTTTTTCTTCGGAAAGCACGGTGGTTTATTTTTGCGGCAAACCGGCTTGGGCATGATTGAGGGCTGGGGGAGCGTGGCATAATAGATTCGATCGAATCCGTTGCATCTCCCCTCTGCAGGGAATTGAATTTTTACGCATTACGGTTTGACTTTTTCCTGAAATTGGCGTAAAATGAGTTTTGTTAGAATGAGCTAACATAATGCACAGAGATCATGCTGAATTTGGAGGCTGAATCGTATGGATTACACAAGGGAAATTTTACCCGGGATTCACTGGGTAGGCGGCAACGACAGGCGCTTGGCACTGTTTGAAAACATGTTTCCGCTGCCGCAGGGCGTAGCCTATAACTCCTACCTGATTTTAGATGATAAAGTGGCTTTAATGGATACGGTAGATGCGGCGATCACCCGCCAGTTTTTTGAGAATATGGATCGTCTGCTGGCGGGGCGCGCGATTGATTATCTGGTGGTAAACCATATGGAGCCGGATCACTGCGCCAACATTGAGGAGCTTGCGCGTCGCTATCCGGAAATGAAAATTGTGGGCAATCAAAAAACGTTTCAGATGATCCGCCAGTTTTATGATTTTTCGCTGGACGATCGCTGCATAGAGGTGCGCGAGGGCGATTCGCTGCCGCTTGGCGCGCACACATTGAAGTTTTATTTTGCCCCTATGGTGCATTGGCCGGAGGTGATGCTGGCATTTGAGGAGAGTCAGGGCATCCTCTTTGCGGCGGACGCCTTTGGCTCCTTCGGTGCGCATGACGGGGATATTTTCAGCGACGAAAAGGATTTTGAGCGGGTTTACCTTTCGGAAGCGCGCCGGTATTATGCCAATATTGTGGGCAAATACGGCCCGCAGGTGCAGGCCGCTCTCAAAAAGCTTAGCGGCGTTGATGTGAAAATGATTTGCCCGCTGCATGGCCCGGTCTGGCGCGAGGATCTCGGCTATATTCTGGAGAAGTATGACCGGTGGAGCAAATATATCCCAGAGGAGCCCGGCGTGGTGCTGGCCTATGCCTCGATGTATGGCAATACGGAAAACGCGGTGGATCTGATTGCAGGTAAGCTTGCGCAGCGCGGGATTGCAAACCTGAGCGTTTTCGATGTTTCCAAAACGCACCCCTCCGAGATCATTGCAGAGATGTTCCGTTTGAGCCATATGGTGCTCGCCTCGCCGACCTATAACATGGGAATTTATTATGGCATGCATAGCCTTCTCCATGAGATAGCGGCGCTCAACCTGCAAAACCGCAAGGTGGCAATCGTCGGCAACGGCTCCTGGGCGCCTGCGGCGGCGAACCTGATGAAAAAGCAGGTGGAGGGCATGAAGAATATGGCGCTCGTCTGCGAGCCGCTGGAAATCCGCTCCGCGTTGAAAAAGGAGCAAATGCCCGATGTAGATGCGATGGTGGATGCAATTTGCGCATCAATGGAAGCGGTATAAAAGCCTTTTTATTGTTCCCTCCCGGCAGAAATTTTCTGCCGGGAGTTTTGTATTTTTCTTGAAAAGCACAAGCCTAGAAATGGATAGACTTTTTTGCATGTATCCCGTATAATAAAGAAGAAAAAGCAGTGAACAGCCCTGCTTCTATCGGCTAGGGTCTGCTGCTGGAAGGATGGATATGAAATGAAAAAAGTATGGAAACCGCTTGCGTTACTCCTCGCTGCAATCCTGATGCTGACGGCGCTGACCGCCTGTGCCGGCCCGGAGAAGAAGCTCCTGGGCAAATGGATGGATTCCTCCAATATGAGCGGCTATGAATTTCAGGAAGAGGGGATTGTGGAGCTGACCTATGCGAATTTCACCGTGCCGGTCGTCAACATCCCGTTTACAGGCTCGGTAAAGGGAACGTATTCCATCGGGGAGGACAACACCCTCACGATCAATTATTCCATTTACAGCAAGAGCATCACGAAAAGCTATACCTATTCGATTGAGGACAGCTCCCTGACGATGGTGGATAAGGAGTCCGGCAACCGCTCTATTTATATCCGTCAGGCGGATACGACTGCCTGACCGGTTCTGCGTTTTCTGCCTTGCAGAGAAAGGATGGTTATGAGCATGCCTATGCCGTATAAACGGCTGGATGCCGTTTCGATGCTCTATCCGGCGCTGAGCTTCGGCAAGCGCGGCTATCTGTTCCGTTTGTGCGCCGTTTTGACTGAGGCGGTGGATGCGGAATTGCTCGGTGCGTCTGTGCGGGCGCTCAGGCCGCGGTTTCCCATCCTGTATACGCATCTAAAAAAAACTTTTTTGGGCTATGTGCATGTGCCGGCGGAAGATTTGAATATCATCGGGCGGGAGGAGCCATGCCTTACCCTGCCGGAGCTATATGATACCGCTAAGCCCGCCTTCCGGATTTACTGCGAGGGCAGCCGGGTTACCATGGACGTATTCCATGCCAATGCGGATGCGGGCGCGGCGATTGTGTATTTACAGCAGCTGCTGGAAGATTATTGCATGCGCTTGGAGGGGCGGGAGCCCTGCGCGCCAGTCCCTGCCTCAGAAGCCGAGCTGGCCGATGATTACCTGCGAAACTTTGACCGGCGGAAAAATGCCTCCTTTGTGGAAAAGCAGGCGTACCAGTTCCGCCTTCCGCCAGATGGCGACTATGTGCGCCTGACCTGCCTTTCCATCGATCTGGGCGGAATCAAGGGCAGGGTAAAGCCGGAGGGCTTCACGGTGAATGATTATCTGGCTGCGGCGCTGTATCTGGCTATTGCGCGCGGCGTGCCAATCCCCAAAGATGCGCCGGATGTGTCACTCTCCATTCCGATCAATCTGCGTCCGTTCTTCGGCTCTGTCACACAGCGCAATTTCTCTTACTATGTGAATGTGCGCGTGCCCGCGGCAGCGGGCATGGAGGAAGCCCTGCACTGTGTGCACCGGCAGGTGCGTGATGCTATGCAGCGGGAACGGTTACTATCTGGGATTGCCGCCACGGTAAAAACGGCAAATAACTTTTTTGTCCGGTTTACCCCGCGCGCACTCAAGGAAGTTATCATCCGCCGGGTTTATCGCTCCATAGCCGGGCAGGGGCTGACGACGACGCTTTCGAATATCGGCTTTCAAAAGCCCGCGCCTGCGGTTTTGAAGAAGCTCGTCCGCTTCGAGATGTATCTTGGTGCGGGTGGGGGAGGGATGACCGCCGCCGCGGTCGGATGCGGTGACAGGGTGTCTATGTGCATTAGCGCATCCTCGCGGGACCGGTGCGTTGAGCGGGCGGTTGAGGAACTCCTGCGGGAAGACGGCATTGCCTTTTCCGTCAGCGAGCAGGAATTCCGTGATTTCAAAAAGATACGGGAGTTTAGCCTTGCCGGACTGTCATCCGCGCATGGATGAATCGGGCGTACTGCCAAGCGGGGAATACACCGTTTGCAGCACGCCCGGTTTTTACTTGCTTCGCTGGCTCCCGGCCAGGCTAAATCTTATTTTGGAAAATGACGCCTTCCTCCCGCAGCTTTCTCGGGACTGAGCCGCCGATCGTGGAATCATTCAGCGGCATATAGCGGAAACTGCGGCTGCCGGTCATGGTGTCGTACCATTTGCAGATTTTATCCTCCACATGCTGTACGTCCTCTGGAACTGCAACATAGCCTGCAGCAGGCGTTCCAGTATTAAAAAAGGTGACAAATTTGAGCGAGTACATATCACAGGAGGTCAGCGTGTTGGTCGATTCGTCAAATAGGACGAAATAGTTGTTGCCCACCTGCGTGAGGATGCCCTCAAATACCACAATTTTGTTTGTCCCGACCAGCATCTGGCAGACGATATAATGCCCTACCTCATCGGCCATGACCTCGGGCAGTGATTTGGTCTGGATAATGCCGTGGTTGCTTTGAATATCGGAACAGACGCGTTCCGGATATCGGGAAGTCTCCTCTGGTACGAGCCCCGGAGACGTATTATTATCTGTCATGTAAAAAATTCTCCTTTCGCTCTGGCTGATTCCCGCCGGCAACTTTTGCCGCATGCTTCGGCGGGCAGATATCTTGACAAGGGCATTGCGCCCATCGTTCCATCTTATGTAAAAAATGTAGGCTTGTGACCGGGTTATTTTCCGTTCATCTCTACTAAAATACGCCGTGATGCTGGTAATTGATGCCGAAACGCTTGAAAGCGGCCTTGAAACTATGTATAATAAAATGCGAGGCTAGAGACGAACAATCCATGCGCACCCTGCGGCATTGCCCTCTGGATGCGGATTGTTCGCTTTTTTTGAAATGCAAACGGCGAAATCAGCCGTTTTTTGAAGGAGGCAATTTGTTTTGAGTTGTTGCTGTGAACAGAAACCGGAAAGCGACCTCTCGCTTTTAGACAGCGTGTTAGCGGACTATGCACACGTGCCGGGCAGCCTGATTACCATTTTACAAAAAGCGCAGGAGATCTATGGCTATCTTCCGCAGGATGTGCTGCGCCATATTGCGGAGCGGACGGGCGTAAAGCCTGCGAAGGTGTTTGGCGTGGCAACCTTCTACGCGCAGTTCCGCTTTCAGCCGGTGGGGCAATATCTGATTATGCTCTGCCAGGGAACGGCGTGCCACGTGAACGGCTCGCAGATGATCGAGCAGGCGATCGAGGAGGAACTGGGCATTCACGACGGGGAAACGACGGAGGACGGCCTGTTTACACTCAAAGATGTGGCCTGCCTTGGCTGTTGCAGCCTGTCGCCTGTGATGATGATAAATGATGAAACCTACGGCACCCTTACGCCGGAGAAAACCAAAAAAATCCTGCGGGAGCTAAAGGCGCGCGCATCAGAGCAAAAGGGAGGTCCGGAATCATGAAAATTATAGTCGGGCAGGGCAGCTGCGGTATCGCGGCGGGCGCTGGGCGCGTTTATGACGCGCTGGCACAGGCTCTTTCAGGCACAGCGCACGAGCTGACGATCGCAGGCTGCATCGGCATGTGCTATCTCGAGCCGATTGTAGATCTCTATGAAGAGAGCGGCGCGCTCACAAGGCTTGTGCGCGTGCAGGAAAAGGATGTTCCAACCATTGCAAAGGCGGTGGAAACAGGCGATCAAAGCGCCTTGGCCGCGCTTGTGATCACGGATGACGATAAAGCGTTCCTCGATCAGCAAACGCGCATTGCGCTGCGGCATTGCGGCGTGATCAACCCGGAGAAAATCGAGGATTATCTCGCGGACGGCGGCTACAGCTCCATTCGCAAAGCGCTCGCCTCCATGTCGCCGGAGGATGTCATCGAAACCATCAAGGTTTCCGGCCTGAAAGGGCGTGGCGGCGCGGGTTTCCCCACTTGGTTTAAATGGAATGCGGCGCGCAAAGAGCAGGCCCAGCCCAAATACCTCATTTGCAATGCGGATGAGGGCGATCCCGGCGCGTTCATGGATCGTGCGGTGATCGAAGGCGATCCGCACAACCTGATTGAGGGCATGCTGATCGCTGCCTATGCGATTGGGGCTTCCGAGATGGTGGTGTATGTGCGCGCGGAATATCCGCTTGCGGTCAAGCGGCTGCGCAACGCGATCCGTCAGGCGGAGGAACAGGGCTTTCTGGGCGACAATATCCTTGGCTCCGGCTTTTCCTGCCGGATGCGCATCAAGGAGGGCGCGGGCGCGTTCGTCTGCGGTGAGGAAACGGCGCTGATCGAATCCTTGGAGGGCCAGCGCGGCATGCCGCGGCTGAAACCCCCCTTCCCTGCGGCGAGCGGTTATTGGCATAAGCCATCCAATATCAATAACGTTGAAACGTTTGCAAATGTGCCTTGGATTCTCCTCAACGGCGGCGAGGCCTTTGCCGCCATGGGCACGCCGGACAGCAAGGGCACCAAGGTGTTCGCCCTCACAGGCAAGATCAAAAAAGGCGGCCTGGTGGAAATCCCGATGGGCAAAACCCTGCGGGATGTCATCTTTGGCATCGGCGGCGGCATCCGGGATGATAAGGAGTTCAAGGCCGTGCAGATGGGCGGCCCCTCCGGCGGGTGTATCCCGGCGGAAAAGCTCGATACCATCATCGATTATAAGGCTCTGGGCGCGACTGGCGCGATCATGGGCTCCGGTGGCATGGTCGTCATGGATGAAACCACCTGCATGGTGGAGATGGCGCGCTTTTTCCTTGATTTCACCACCAAGGAGTCCTGCGGCAAGTGCGTGCACTGCCGGCTGGGTACGAAGCGGATGCTCGAAATCCTCACCCGTATTGTCAACGGGGAGGGGAAGGAAGGCGATATCGAGCTGCTCGAAGAGCTGTGCGCCAGCATTAAGGACGGCGCGCTCTGCGGCCTCGGCCAGACGGCGCCGAACCCGGTACTGACTACCATCCGGTATTTCCGCAACGAATATGAGGCGCATATCCGGGAAAAGAAATGCCCGGCGCACCAATGCGCGGCGCTCATCTCCTACCGGATTGACCCCAATGTGTGCACCGGCTGCACGCTGTGCGCGCGCAACTGCCCGGTCAAGGCAATTTCCGGCGAGGTCAAAAAGCCCCATGTGATCGATCCGGAGATCTGCATCAAGTGCGGCAAGTGCAGGGCGGTCTGCCGGTTTGGCGCAGTCCTTGTAGACTAGCCGTTTTGCGTAGAAAGGTTGGTTATAGCGTGAAAGAAGCTTTCACGCTATGGAAAAATCGGCTTTTGGCTCTGAAAGAGCCAAATTCCACTTCACGGAATCGCCGCTTTTTCATCACTGTTTGTGTTGATGTATAGCGGCAGAATGGAGATTAGCATGAAAATTCGTGTGAACATAGATGGTTATGAGATCGAAGCGCAGGAGGGCGCGACAATCCTCCAGATTGCCCGGGAAAACGGCATTGAAATCCCCACGCTGTGCCATGACGCGCGCGTAGAGGCCTACGGCGCCTGCGGGCTGTGTGTCGTTGAGGTGGAAGGCAGCCCGAAGCTTGCGCGCGCCTGCGCCACCAAGGCGGCGGACGGCATGGTGATCCATACGCAGGGCGAGCGGGCAAAGCAGGCGCGCAAGGTAGCGTTGGAGCTGCTGCTCTCCGACCACGAGGGCGACTGCAAGGCACCCTGCTCCCTCAACTGCCCCGCGGGGACGGACTGCCAGGGCTATGTTGGACTGATTGCAAATGGGCAGTATCGGGAAGCGGTGAAGCTCATTAAGGAGAAGGTGCCGCTGCCCGCCTCTATCGGGCGCATCTGCCCGCATCCGTGCGAGCAGGCCTGCCGCCGTAAGCTGGTGGAGGATCCCATTGCGATTGCGCACCTGAAGAGCTTTGCGGCAGATCTCGACCTGCGCAGCTGGGAGCCATATCGGCCCGAATGTGCGCCGGATACGCACAAAAAAATATCTATCGTGGGCGGCGGCCCGGCTGGCCTGACTGCGGCCTATTTTCTGCGGACGATGGGCCATTCCGTCACGGTTTACGATGCCATGCCCAAGATGGGCGGCATGCTGCGCTATGGCATCCCGCAATACCGGTTGCCGAAGGAAGTGCTCGATCAGGAGATCGCAGCGATCGCCAAGCTGGGCGTGACGATGTTTAACAACGCGAAGGTGGGCGACGGGCTGACGCTCGATGGGCTGCAAGAGAGCAGCGATGCGGTGCTGGTCGCCATTGGCGCGTGGACTTCGAGCTCTATGCGCGTGCCGGGCGAATCGCTCAACGGCGTGATGGGCGGCATTGATTTTCTGCGGCATGTGGCGCTCAACGAGCCCTCCGGGATCGGCGAGCGCGTAGCAGTCGTCGGCGGCGGTAACACGGCGATGGACGCCTGCCGCACCGCGGTGCGCATGGGCGCGAAGGAAGTGTATATCATCTACCGCCGCACGCGCGATGAGATGCCGGCGGATGCGCTGGAGATCGCGCAGGCGGAGGAAGAAGGCGTCACCTTCAAATTCCTGACGAATCCAGTGGAGATTTTGGGCGCTGGCGGCTCTGTGCGCGGCGTGCGGCTTCAGCAGATGGCGCTCGGCGAGCCGGATGCGAGCGGAAGGCGCAGGCCGGTGCCGGTGGAGGGCGCGTTTGAAGATTTGCCGCTCGATACCGTCATCATGGCCATCGGCCAGTGGACGAACCCGGAGGGCTTTGAAGCGTTGGAATTGACAAAGCGCGGCACGATTGCCGCGGATGAAAGCACGTTTGCCACCTCCCTCAACGGTGTGTTCGCGGTGGGCGACGCGACAAATCGCGGCGCGGATATTGCGATTGCCGCCATCGGCGAGGCAGGCAAGGCCGCGAAGGTGATCGACAGCTTCCTCAAGGGCGCTGCCGTCCCTTACCGCAAGCCCTATGTGGTGGAGCGCACCGTTACGCCGGAGATGCTGGCGGAACGGGAGAAAAAGGCGCGCGTGCAGATGCCGCACCTTTCCCCGGAGGAGCGAAAAACAAACTTCAAAGAGATTGATCTTGGCTATACGCAGGAGCTGGCAAAGCGCGAGGCCTCCCGCTGCCTGGAATGCGGCTGCCATGATTCGTTTGAATGCAAGCTGTTGCACTATGCAAACGAATATGAGGTTGCGCCCGCCCGCTTTGACGGCGAAAAGCATAGCCGCCCGCAGGAGCAGACGCATCCGTTTATCGAGCGAAACGCCGATAAATGCATCCTCTGCGGCCTGTGCGTGCGCGTTTGCGACGAGGCGATGGGGCGGACGGCTCTGGGCCTTGTCAGCCGCGGCTTTGATACGGTGGTTGCGCCGGAATTCGGCCGGAAACTTGAAAAGACGGACTGCATCTCCTGCGGCCAGTGCGTGGCGGTTTGCCCGACGGGCGCGCTGCGGGAGCTCCAGCCGGTGGCGAAGAGCGTGCCGGTGGCGGAAAAATCCACGCTGACTACCTGCTCCTTCTGCTCGATGGGCTGCCCGGTGGACCTGCGCACGCGCGGCGATATGATAACGCGCGCGCTGCCCGTGGGGGAGAGCGGCATGCTCTGCGCGGGCGGGCGCTTCGGCTTTGGCGCGGCGCAGGAAGAGGGCAGGCTGAGAATGCCGATGCTGCGGGAGAATGGGGCGCTGGTTCAGGTGCCGTTCAATGAAGCGGTTGGCTGCGTCAGCGAGCGCATGGCGGATATCATCAGCCGCTATGGGAACGATGCGGTTGCCGTTACGGTTTCCGAGCGCTCCACCTGTGAGGAGGCGTTTTTGGCCAAGCGCTATGCAGCGGAAGCGCTCGGCACAGAGAATCTCTGCTCCTTCGGCCTGATGGAAAGCGGCGTGGAGGAGGTGCTGGGCGTGGACGCATCCTTCAACACCTTGGAGGAGCTTAACGGCACAGATGTGATCCTGCTCATCGGGGCCACGCCTGCGCTTTCCACCACGATGGCGGGCGTGCGCATCCGCAAAGCGGTGAAGCAGGGCGCGAAGCTCATGCTGGTCGGCCCGAACCGGACTTGGTTTGACGATTTCGCACAGTGGCATTTTCAGACGGATGAAACAGCTTTCCTCACAGCGATGCTTGAAGCGCTCCAAAATCCGGAGGCCACGGGCGAGGCGGCGCAGGCGGCCGCAATTTATCGCGGTGCAAAAAAAGCGATGATTGTTTATCACGATGCGCAGGTGTCGCGGCAGGCTGCCGTGCTGGCAGCATCACTCGCCAAAAAATCCGGCCATATCGGCCATGCGCGCGACGGCTTAATCGTCCTGAAACCTGGTGCAAACAGCCAGGGCCTTTCCCTGCTGGGGGTGAAGCCCGCTTCCCAGATTGACTGGACAACGATCAAGGCAGTTATCTCCTTTGGGGAGATGCTGCCGGAGGCCTGCACGCAGAATGCGGAATTCCTGGCAGTGCAGGATGTTTACCTGACGGATACGGCTGGCCGCGCGGATGTTGTGCTGCCTGGGAGCATTTTTGCGGAAACCGACGGCACCTATCTTTCCGCCCAGCGAAAGCTTGGCGTGGTGCGCAAAGCGTTCCGGCCGCTGTGTGGGTTTGAGGGCTGGCAGATGATTCAGGCGCTGGCGAACGACTGCATGGAGAGCCGCGGGATGGATTATGAGAGCCCGGCGGAGATCTTTGCCGATATCTGTGCCCATGTGGAAGGCTTCCGCGGGGCGGACCGCTGCGCGGGCTGCGGGAAGCATCCGGCTTTCTGGCCCGCGGGGCAGAGCCCGGTGCTCACGCCTGTTGCAGATGAGGCGGTAGATGCATCGCGGTGGGAGAATGCGCCGCTAGGCGCTACCCAGGGATGTGCCAATGTGTTGGGGCAAAAGTTTACCATCAAGCGGAATTCTACGCGGCAATGATAGATGAAAAATAGAATATGGCGTATCGGTTCCGCCCCTGCCGGATAGCGGTGGGGGTGGATGAAAAGGGAACACGGTGTGAATCCGTGACAGCCCCCGCTACTGTGTGAAGGACAAATTCCCCCCACCGGCTGAAAAGCCGGAGAAACGTTGCTTTGTATCCGCAAGGATCAAAAAATGCAGGCCGCAATGCAAGGCCTGCAAGCGTTTTTGGGGGATCTGCGGCTCACTTTATGTTTGCCGCAGATCCCCTGGCCACTGGACAACCTCTCTGGGAAGGCATGGGGAAGGCGGATGATTTCGAGCCAGGAAACCTGCCGTGCGCGGGGGGAAGCGCTGCTGAAAGCGCAGTGCTTCCCCAGAAACATATCATTCCTTTCGGCGGGAGAGGAAGTATGCGGCGGTGAAGCGCGGGAGAAGTTTTTTCTCCTTTCCGGGCTTTATCCCTATACTTTGCGGGCCCGAAAGGGGCCCGCTTTTCCTTTATCTGTAATAAAAAAGATTTGAAGGAGTTGGATGACATGCAAAAGAGATGGAAGCCCATTCTATCCTTGCTCCTCGCGCTGTGTATCACCGTTGGCGCGGCGGCGGGGGCAATGGCCGCCGGGCGGGAGAGCGTGGCAGATGGAGCAGCCGCTTGGCTGCTGAAAAACGTGGCCATAGATCCGGCGGATCAGGAGCCGGACAACATCGTGGACTGGGCGGCCTTTGCCCTTGCGCGGGGCGGTTACCAGGCCGATGGGGATTATTTGCAGTATATCGACGGAGTGGTGAGGGCAAATTTTTCTAAGCTTTATTTAAGCGACTATGCGCGCATCGCGCTGGCGGTTGCCGCGGCGGGAGGGGATGCCCGCAATGTGGGCGGGCACGATCTGATCGCAGCCATCGCCCAAACGGATTTCACGCAGGAGATTTATACGGACGGCGTTTCTTTCGCGCTGCTTGCAATGGATTCCATGCGGTATGAGCTGCCGGAAACGGCGCGCCGCGCTGCGGTGGAGGCGCTTTGCAGCGCACAGCGGGAGGATGGCGGCTTTAATTATGCGCTTCGCGTCAATCCGGAGGATCCCTATTCGGTGGATGGAAGTGTGGATACGACGGGGCCGGTGCTCGCGGCGCTTGCGCCTTACCAGTCAGAGGAGAAAGCTGCTGCTGTGACTGGGCGTGCGCTCGCCTTCCTGAAGGCCAATCAAAATGCGGAGACGGCGGGTTTTGGATTTATGGGGAGCGACAGCGCAGAAACGATCTCGATGGCCATTGTAGGCCTGACCGCGCTGGGAATTGACCCCTGCGGGCCGGACTATGTAAAAAACGGAAAAACCATGATTGATGCGCTGCTTACCTTCGTCAACCCGGATGGCGGTATGCGCGCATGGGACGGTAGTTCTAACAGCTTGACGACCTATCAATCGCTCAGTGCGCTGGAGGCTTATGCGCGCTTTGTAGAGAAGGGCACGGCGCTGTATGATTTTTCCGATCTGAAGCAGGAGCCCGAATCCTCTGAAACGGGAAGCACAGCAGAAACCACTGCATCGCCGGTTACCCAGCCCCAGACAAACAGTGTGCAGGAAAGCGGCACGGAAACTGCCGATCCGGAAAACCCCTCCACCGGCTCCGGTGTGGCAGTGGCGGGAATCGCTTCGCTGGCGCTTCTCTCTGTCTGCGCGCTGATGGTGAGCAGAAAGCGGATGAACGCAGATGGATAAGGTGGGAAACTGCCGGCGTTTTTTGGCGCTATGCATCACCCTGCTGCTCCTATTGTTGGCGGCGGGATGCGGTATCATGGAAGGGCCGGAAACGCAGGCGAGCACGCAGGCTGTTTCTGATTTTGGATATCAGGTCACATCGGAAGCGGATGCCAGGCCGACTGGCTCCGGTTCCTCCCTTTCCAGTGAAACCGCCAGGGAATCCGATTCGCAAAGCGCTGTTACCACAAGCCAGAGCCTGGGAGGAGCGGCAACGCAGGCGGCGAAGCCCGCACCAACGGCTGCGGCGCCTGCCCCGGCAAGGCCGCCGGAAACTGCCGTCGTTTCACCCAAGCAGGCGACGGTAGCGCTTGCCGTCACCTGCCACAATGCTGTGGCGAACGGCATTCAGAACTGGCCTGGCTACAGCGGAATCGTACCGGCCAACGGCGTGATTTATGAAAACAGCGCGGTCTCCATTGCAGAGGGTGAAACTGTGCTCGACGTGCTAAAAAAAGCGCTGAAAGAGCAGAAAATTCCGCTCAGTGAAAAGCACGGCTATGTCCGCTCCATCAACGGCCTGAGTGAAAAACTGCGGGGAGAACAGAGCTTTCCCCAAAGCGGATGGCTTTATCAGGTGAACGGCGTGTTCCCGAATATGGCCGCCAACCAATATAAGCTACAGGCGGGCGACCGGATGGAATGGGTTTATACCTGCAAGCCCGGAGATACGAAGCGTAATATGCAATAGCATAGGATACGATACCCTGCTGGGTGGAGCCGCTTTGAACGGAGCGGTTTCGCCCGGCATTTTTATTCCCATGTGTGCCAATTGCATTTTTATCATAACCGTGCTACACTTGTTCTAAATCGCAAGGGGGTAACGTCATGAGAATTTTAACCGCCGCGCAGATTCGCGCGGTTGAGGAGCAGGCCGTGGATACGGGGCTTGACTATCTGCGGTTGATGGAAAACGCGGGCTCCGCCTGTGCGCGCTTTGTTGCAGAAAAGGCGCAGATTACGCTGGAATCCAATACGGCTGCCACCGTTGTATGCGGAAAAGGCAAAAACGGCGGCGACGGCTTCGTGATTGCACGCAAGCTTTATGATAAGGGCGCTGAGGTCAGCGTTGTTCTCGCAGCGGGGCATCCGGCTGCTGCGGATGCGCTGGAGATGTACACGCGCATGACCGCGCTGCCCATTGAGGTCGTGAACTATGAAACGCAGCGCGATTTGGCGCTGGAAAAGCTCCGCACGGCGCAGGTGCTTGTGGATGCAGTGTTTGGAATCGGCTTTTACGGTGATCCGAATGCGCAGACCGCCCGGCTGTTTGAAGCGATGTCCGCTTCGCCCGCTCTGAAAATTGCTGTGGATCTGCCAAGCGGCGTCAACTGCGATGTCAGCCTTACGCCGGAGCACGCCTTTCATGCCGACTGCACGGCGGCGATTTCCACGCTCAAACCGGCCCATGTGCTCTATCCGGCGGCTGCGTTGAGCGGGGAGGTGAGCGTGGTGCGTATCGGCATACCGGAGAGCTGCTATGAGGATGAGGACGGCATGCTCTTCTCCATTGAAGGGGATACGGTGCGAGGCTGGTTTGCACCGCGCGATCCGGTTTCCAATAAGGGTGATTACGGCCATCTGCTGAACGTGTGCGGCAGCCACAGGATGCCGGGGGCTGCCGTGTTGGCGGCGAAAGGCGCGGTTGCCATGGGCGTGGGGCTGGTTACGGCCGCTTTCCCGGAGGGGGCGTATGCGGCGGTTGCGTCAAAGCTGACGGAGCCACTGCTGTTGCCACTTTATGCGAACCGTGAGGGATCGTTTGCGCAGGCGGCGTTGCCCGAACTGCGCGCGGCGCTGGGCAAAGCGAGCGCGGTGCTCATCGGATGCGGGCTCGGCGTGAATGGGGATACGGCATTTCTGGTGGAATCGCTTCTGGCGGAGGCCTCCTGCCCGGTCATCCTCGATGCGGACGGCATAAATATCGCCGCCGCGCATATAGATATGCTAAAGAACAGAAAGGCTCCGCTGATCCTCACGCCCCACCCGGGCGAGATGGCGCGGCTGTGCGGCTGCACGGCCGCGGAAATCCAAGCGGACCGCACGGGCGCGGCGCGCAGGTTCGCGCAGGAATATGGCGTTACGCTGGTGCTGAAAGGCGCGAACACCGTGATCGCCGGGGAAAACGCCGCCTCCCTCTTCGTCAACCGCACGGGCAATCCCGGCATGGCGAAGGGCGGCAGTGGTGATTTGCTGGCGGGTATGCTGGCCTCCCTTGCGGCGCAGGGCTTGGAGCCGCTCAAAGCGGCCGCCGCAGCGGTTTATCTGCACGGATTGGCAGGAGATGCCGCTGCAAAGCATTATTCCATGTGCGGAATGACGCCTTCGCTGATGGCTGAAGAACTGGCCGTTTTGCTCAAACGGTTTGGCGGATAGCCGCCTTTTGAAAGGATGGTTGCGTGATGAAAAAGGCAAAATGGCTTTGCCTGCTGCTCGTATGCCTGCTCCTGCTGCCCGCATGCGGCGGCAAGGGCGAGGGTGGAGGAAATGGTCAGCCACCCGCCCTGCCTGCGGAATTTGAGGCGGATATGACGGCGGTGATCTCCGAGCAGACGATTAAAGCGCATATTGTCCGCCACGCGCTGCTCTCCTGTGAAATCCGGGTGACAGAGCCGAAAATGTTTAACGGCGTTACGATCATCTGGAATGGCGACACCTATCGCGTGGAATATCAATCGATGGCGTTCGATGTGGATCTGTCGCAATTTCCGCAATCCGCTTTGGGTGCGGCGGTGGTGAATTCCATTGAATCGCTCGCGCGTCTTGAATCGCTCGAAATTTCGGAGAAGGACGGCCAGTGGCACTACAAGGGCGAGTCGAAATCCGGCGCGTTCGAGCTGGTGCAGGATGGGGAAACGGGCGCGCTGCTGTCTATCTCCGTCCCGGTGTGTAAACTGGAGGCGACGTTTACCAATTTCAAGGAGATCAAAGCGGATTAGCAGATCAAACGAATTTTGCGGAGGAGCCGTTGCAAAGTGCTGTGCATTTTGCAACGGCTCCTTTTTCACAATTCCGGCTGGGTGGAATACACTGTATTGTATCGAATATACGCTGCACAAAATTTATATGGAAAACCGGCGCTTGAATTTTTGCTCCCCGAAATTCAAATAAAATGTTTAACTGCGCCATGGCTGGTCAAAAATAGAAATGCAAAAACAAATTCCTTTGGAGAGTGATGAAACGTGACAATCAAACGGGGAGATATCTATTACGCGGATTTAAGCCCTGTGGTAGGCTCCGAGCAGGGCGGCGTCCGTCCGGTGCTGATCGTGCAAAATGATGTGGGCAATAAGTTCAGCCCAACGGTTATCGCCGCCGCCATCACCAGCCAGAAGTATAAAACCAATCTGCCTACGCACATTCAGGTGCATGCAAATGACTGCGGGCTTGCTAAGGATTCCATCGTTTTGCTGGAGCAGGTGCGCACGCTGGACAAACGCCGCCTGCGCGAGCGAATGGGCAACCTTGCACCCGATGATATGAACCGCATCAACCGCGCGCTGTCCGTCAGCTTTGGCCTTGGCCCGCGGGAGAGAGAAGACAAAGCCGGGAATACATAAATTCCCGGCTTTCAACTTGTCGAGCCAGAGAAGCTTTGGAGGCCGGCATCTTTTACACAGGCGGCGAACGATTCGTTTGATCCCACCGTTCTCTGATGCGATGAAATTTTTCTTTGGATCCGCTCTCCGTTTTTGAATACATAATAGGGTCGGGCACCGATCACTTCTATTTCTGCCCCGTTGATGCAAATCGTGTCTTCCTCCGGCAGCGCAAGGATGGCTCTTTGCTTTGAGAGGGCCAGAAGATACTCTGTGCTCTGCCGATCCTTTTCCACCGAACGGTTTGTATAGTGGCATAGGAGGGAGAGGCCGTTTAGCACATCGAAGCCCGCGGTATCCGTCAAATCAGCGTCATTGTTGTCGTCGCATGCGCAGCTATCAATATCCGCGCCGAAAAGGATCGCGCCCGCGCTGCCGCCGAATACAACGCCGTCGTGACGGATATAATCGGCAATTTTCTCAAAGCAGCCGCTTGCTTTCAATCCGGCTAACAGCCGGTAGGTGTTTCCACCACATAGAAAAATTCGCATTTCTGCTGTGCCTCCTGATTTTCAGTGTTTGCCGCACAGTCATAAAACGGGCTCACAGCTGATGAAGCATCAGCAACTCATCCCGGTAGGTGCCGTCTCGCATTTTGAACCCATGTGGCCTGCGGCCGTATTCCCGGAAGCCGTATTTCTGATAAAGGGATACGGCTTTTGCGTTTTCCGCAAGCACCTCTAGTTCAATTTGTTCGTATTTGGCTCGGCGGGCGCATTCTAATACCCGAGGGATCAGGAGACTGGCGATTCCCTGATTCCAATAGTCCTGGAGGACGCTGATGCCGAAGCCGCCCCGGTGCCGGTATCGTTCGTGTGTTTCGGATATGGGCTGAACGCTCGCCATCGCCAACAGTTTTCCATCCGCAAACGCACCGAGCATCACGCCCTTCTCGCTTTCTTCCTGCCTTTGAAGAAAGATGCATTCTCCCTCCAGCGTCATCCTGATTTCGTCAGGATACCGGGATAAATTGTCGCTTTCTCCGCAGACGCGAACCCGATGTGCAAGCGCCTGTTCCGCATCTGCGGCGCATAAACTGCGCGTGATAATGACAGACCCGTTTTTCAAGGTATGTTCAGATGGATTGCATTTCATCGTCATGGGCCTCCTTTCACTTGTGTCGGATACGTTTTGAATGCCGGTCCGGATTCATCCGTTACCCGCCTGGATTATTTTTTGCAATTCTTCTGCCGTGATTTCCCTGCACCCGCCCGGCCCAAGCGTTTCGTCGAGCGGGAGATTGCCCATTTTGACGCGGCGCAGGGCCGTGACCTCGTTGCCAACGGCGGCAAACATGCGCTTGATCTGATGGTATCTCCCCTCATAGAGCACCACCTCGGCCAGCGGGGTTTCGCCGCCCTCTATAATTCGCAGCCCCGCCTTCATGCAGCGTGTGCCGTCGGCGAGCAGGACGCCTGCGTGGAACGCTTCCGCCAGCCGATCGTCCGCAGGGCACGCAAGCCGGGCGAGATAGGTTTTGGCAATATGTTTTTTCGGGGAGAGAATCCGGTGGGCAAAGGCGCCGTCGTTTGTAATCAGCACAAAGCCGGTCGTATCCTTATCGAGCCGCCCGGCGGGGAACAATCCGTCCCGTCGGAGGGCGGGGGGTACCAGGTCGATCACGGTTTTTTGCTCCGAATCCCGGCTCGCGGAGACGATGCCTGCGGGCTTATCGAGCATGAGGTAAAGATATTTGGAAATAAAAAGAGGCCGGCCGGAAACGGTGATCTGATCCGCTTCCGGATCGGCCTTTTGCCCTGCGTCCTGCACAGGGCTGCCGTTAAGTACGACCGCGCCGCTTTTGACGAGCCTGCGCACGTCGCTGCGGGAAAGCGCCCCTTGGGAGGCGATTAGTTTATCGATGCGTTCCTGCGGCATGGTGGCACGCCCCCTTTCATTCTGACACAAAACATCCTTCCGGGCAAAACTTCCGTCTACAGCCCTACTCCAAATCAGATGTCTGACGGCTGTAATCTGGTATCTGCGTTACGAGCGGTCAACCTTTAACACGCCGTCAATCTTCGCTACCTTTGCCATCACGCTGCGCAGATGCTCCACGCCGTCCACCGTGATTGTCATCGTCAGCGTACAGCGCCCGTCTTTAAGCTCGCGCGTATTCATGGAATGAATCATCACATGCATGTTGGCAAGCTGGCCGGACACATCCGCCAGCAGCCCCACGCGGTCGAGGCAGGTGATGAGCAGGGAGGATTTAAATTCTTCCTTCACATTTTTATCCCAATAGGCATTGATCCAGCGTTCCGGCTCGTTGCACAGGGCGACAACTTGCGGCACGTTTGTGCAATCCCGCTTATGGATGGAAACGCCATGCCCGCGCGTGATAAAGCCGATGATTTGGTCGCCGGGCAGAGGGCTGCAGCAGCGGGCGAATTTAATCAGGCAGTTGTCGATGCCCTCGACGATCACGCCCTCGCTGCTCTTTACACGCTTCTTCGGCGGCGTAATGGCTACCTCGGGCGGCTGATTCGCCTTGACGAGCTTATAATACGTTTCCTTAATCGACGGCATCATGCGGATGACGGAGATGCCGCCGTAGCCGATGGCAGCATAGAAATCTTCCATGGAGTTGCAGTGCTGCCGGTCCGCGATTTTTTGCAGGAACTCTTTGAGCTCGTCGTCCGCAAGGCGGATATTGTTGCGCTTAAATTCCCGCTCCAGCTCCGCCTTGCCCTCGATGATGTTTTCCTCACGCTTTTCCTTCTTATACCAGGTGCGGATTTTGCCGCGCGCCTCGCTGGTGCGCACGATTTTCAACCAATCGCGGCTGGGGCCCTTGCCGGGCTGGGCGGAGGTGAGCACCTCCACAATTTCGCCGGTTTTTACCTGATAGTCGAGCGGGACGATCCTGCCATCCACCTTTGCGCCCACCATGCGGTTGCCGACTGCGGAATGGATGGCATAGGCGAAGTCAATCACCGTTGCGCCGGTGGGCAGGTTGATTACGTCGCCGCGCGGGGTGAAAACGAACACGTCGTCCGGCACGAGGTCACTTTTGATCGTCTGGACGATGTCCTCCACATTTTCGCTGTCCTTCTGGTTTTCGAGCAGCTGGCGGATCCAGGCGAGCCGCTCCTCAAATTTATCCTTGCCGGACATGCCGAGCTTGTATTTCCAGTGCGCCGCGATGCCGTATTCCGCCGTGTAGTGCATCTCCCACGTGCGGATCTGCACTTCAAACGGCACGCCCTCCTTGCCGATCACCGTCGTGTGGAGCGACTGGTACATATTCGGCTTCGGCGTGGAGATATAATCCTTGAACCGCCCGGGGATCGGGCGGAACATATCGTGGATGATGCCCAGGCAGTTGTAGCAGTCGATCACAGAATCGACGATGATGCGCACGGCGTAGATATCGTAGATTTCATCGAAATTATGGTTTTGCATATACATCTTGCGGTAGATGCCGTGCACGCTCTTGATGCGCCCGTCGATGCGCGCGCCGGGCACCACCTGATCCACGCGGGCCTGGATGCGCGTTTTGATCTCCTCCAGAAATTCCCGCCGGGCGTTGCCCTGCAGCTGGATCGATTCCTCAATTTCGTGGTAAGCCACCGGGTCGAGATAGCTGATGGCGAGATCCTCCAGCTCCTCCTTGATGGCGCGAATGCCGAGCCGATGCGCGATGGGAGCGTAAATTTCGAGCGTTTCCAGCGCCGTATCGCGCCGCTTTTGCTCAGGCTTGAAATTCAATGTCCGCATATTGTGCAGCCGGTCCGCCAGCTTGATGATGATCACACGGATATCCTGCGACATCGCCAGCAGCATCTTGCGGATATTCTCCGCCTGCTGTTCCTCCTTGGTGGAAAGCGGCACCTTGCCGAGCTTTGTCACGCCATCCACAAGGTGGGCGATGGTCTTGCCGAATTTCGCGGTGATATCCTCAAGGGTTTCGTCCGTATCCTCCACCACATCATGCAGGAGCGCGGCGATTACAGATTCCTTATCCATCCCCATCTCCGCGAGGATACGCGCCACGCAGATCGGGTGGATGATATAGGGCTCGCCGGAATAGCGGTGCTGCCCCTCGTGCGATTGGCGCGCGAGCGCATAGGCTCCATCCACCTCGGCGATCTCCTCGGGAGAAAAGCTTTTGGCGAGCAGCTCGCGCAGAGCGATGTAGCCGTCGCCCTTTTGTGGGGCGGGCGCGCTCTCCGTTTGCTTCACCGCGGCATCATTGCGGATTACTGGCAGGCTGTCGTGCAGGGCAGCCTCAGGCCTCTTTTTTTCGTCCGTCATGTTGATCGCCTCCAATCGCCCGCAGGCGTTGTAAAATCAAAGAATCATCGAGATTTACCTTTATTGTGTCCGGTGGGAGGATGATATTCCCCTCCTCGTTTTTTTGGATCAGATGAAGCTCCTCCATCGCGTCAAGGGCGACCTGCACCTGGCAGAGGTTCCCGCCCTTGCCCGCGAGGCGCAGGCAGAGCATTTCCGCGCCAAAGCGCCAACCCACATTTGCGCGCAGCATCCGGTAGATATGCGCCGTCTGCTCCCGGGAGGGCAGGGCAAGGGCGGCTTCCTCCACCGTATGCAGCTCGCCGCGTCGATATGCTTCGTAAAGCCGTTCCGCCTGGAAGAGCGCGTCCTCATCCATTCCGGAAAGGCGCATCGCATGGATCTGAACGGAAACATCCGCCTTCCCCCGAAACTCATTGCGCGCGGCGCGCACTGCCAAATCCACCACATCCCCGATGCAGTAGGGGAATTCAGCGGGGGTAAGGCCAAACCGCATGGCGGTGATCTGCGTGCCTCCACGTGAAAAACGCAATCGCAGATGCTTGCCGCCTCCCACGGGCTGCACCGATTCCAGCCGCATGCGGAACAGGCCGAACAGCGGCTGCGGGTTGCCCGCGCCGAAGGGCTCAAGCGCGCCAACCGCGTCAATCATATCGAGCGTGAGATAAACAGGGTTTAAACGGCAATCGAGCCGCAGCACAGGGAAGGGGAGCTCCGCCTGGGCAGCATAGCCGTTGATGCAGTTGCGAAAGGCCTCCACATTCCCACTTTCCAGCTCCAACCCAGCGGCAAGCGTATGGCCACCAAAATGGAGCAGCATGTTTTTGGAGGCTTCCAGCGCGTCATAAAGGGAAAAGCCCTCGATGCTGCGGCCGGAGCCCTTGGCCTGGCCGCCGTCTGTTGTGATCACAATGCTTGGCCGACCGTAGGTTTCCACCAGCCGGGCGGCGACGATGCCGAGCACGCCGGAGTGCCAACCCTCGCCGGCCACGACCAGCACGCGGTCAAAGCGGCGCTGTGGGTGTTCGTCGAGCTGACGCTCCACCTGCCGGAGAATTTCTCCCTCCGTTTCCTGCCGCAGGGCGTTTGTTTGGCAGATCTCCTCGGCAAGGGAGGCGGCTTCCTCTTCCTCCTCACTGAGCAAAAGATGCAGCGCGCGCTGGGCGGAGCCCATGCGGCCCGCCGCGTTGATGCGCGGTGCGAGCGTGAAGGCAATGTTGACGGCTGTGAGCGGCTTTTCCGCAAAGCCCGCCGCTGCCCGCAGAGCCGTGAGGCCGGGGCGGCTGTTTGCATTGATTCGCTCCAGGCCATAGCGGACGATGCGGCGGTTTTCCCCATGGAGGGGCACAACGTCTGCCACTGTGCCCAACGCCACCAGGTCGGCATAGTCCTCCATCAGCGCCTGCGTATCGCCCTCAAGCGCGGCGGCCAGATAAAATGCAACTCCGACCCCTGCCAGATCACAGAAGGGGCAGGTGCTGTCCAGCCTGTGGGCGTCGACGATTGCAGCGGCGTGCGGCAGTGTTTCCCCGGCGCGGTGATGGTCTGTAATCACCAGATCAAGCCCGAGCGAGGCGGCGTATTCCGCTTCCTCCAGGGCGCTGACCCCGTTGTCCACCGTGATGATGAGCTTCGCGCCGCGCTTTGCCATCTCGTCGATGGAGGCGCGGTGCAGGCCATAGCCCTCGGTTTCCCGCTCGGGAATATAATAAAAAACATCCGCTCCCTGTGTTTCGAGGTAGGAATAGAGCACCGCAGTGGCGGTCACGCCATCCGCATCGTAATCCCCGTAGACGGCGATCCGCTCAAAATTGTCCAGGGCCTTTCGAATCCGCGCGGCGGCCTTGTCCATATCCGGCAGGCTCATGGGGTCGAATTCCATTGTGTCCGCTTCTAAAAAGCTGCGCGCTTGCTCCGGCGTTTTGACGCCACGCGAAACGAGCAGCAGCGCCGCAAACGGATCAAGCCCGCACGCTTCGGCCAGAGAGGCCGCGCAATCCTTATCAAATTGCGCAATACACCACTTTTTGCGGCTCAAATCCATCATTCCCTTCTATTCTTTTTATTTTAGCATTAACCGGGCGTGGATTCAAGAAAAAACGGAAGTTTTCAGGCGGCTGCACGCATTCGAGCGGCCTTGACTGAGTTCTAAAATTTAATTGTCCATTCAGGTTCCTTTATATAGAATAAAAGATAATATTATATAATAATGGTATTGAATGGGCGAAAGAAGTATGAGATAATCGAAATATAGATTCAGCGAAACACGAAACGTAACATTATTTTTTACAGCCGCTATTTTGTTGCATAAGCGCGTGCAACAAAAGTGCCGGTTTGCCCCCTGTATAGGAAGCTTTTTTCCAAATCACAGCAGGAGGCGAATCAATGCTGGAAACCATTGATTTTATCACACAAACGCTTTTGGAGCAGAAGGGAAAGCTGGATGTTTTTGACCCGCCCGTTGTGTGCGAGAGCATGCGCTGGCAGCAGTGGGTGACGCTGGTGGGGCCGAACACCTGCGCCTACTGCATGCGGCAAGACGGCCGCATTTTCGACCGGGAGGAAGTGCCCGGCCTGCCGCCGCCGGTGCATCCTAACTGCAAGTGCAGGCTTGTGCCACTCAAGGAAATTCCGGCAGGGATGGCTACGGACAAGGGGCTGATGGGGGCGGATATCTGGCTGAAAATGAGCGGAAGGCTGCCGGAGTATTATATTTCCGAAGAGGAGATACGGGCGCTCGGCTGGCGGGATGGCAAGCCCCCGGTTCGTTACGCGCCGGGGAAAATGATCGCAGGAGGGGTATACAAGAATGATGATGGCCATCTCCCGCAGCGCAGCGGCCGCATCTGGTACGAGGCGGATCTCAATTACCACGAGGGGAGGCGCAACCGGCACCGGATCGTCTGGTCGAACGATGGCCTCATTTTTGTGACCTACGACCACTATGAAACCTTTTATGCAATCGGGTAACACAGAAAAAAGAAAAGAGGAATCAAACCATGAGTAAAAAAAGAAAAGAAATCGACCTCGATTTTACCGGCGTGAAAACGCTATGGGAGCTGCACGAGCGTATCCGGGTAGCCTTCGACTTCCCGGAATGGTACGGGAAGAACTGGTCTGCCTTTTGGGATCTGCTCAGCGAGCCGCGCGACGAAACAATGGTTACGGTGCGTGGCCTCAAGATGCTGCCTGGGGAATTGCAGCCGTGTGGGAAAAAGGTGATTGAATTACTCGAGAGAAATAAAAAATGGCAGGCGCACTGGGAACCGGATCCGGAAGAGTTCAACTACATAGTGCTGAGCTAATAGCCGGAAGACGCTTCTCTGCATTATCATGATAAGGAAGAATCAAACCATGAGTAAAAAAAGAAAAAAATTACCCTCGATTTCACCGGCTTGAAAACGCTGTGGGAGCTGCACGAGCACATCCGAATTGTCCGGAAGTGATGAAACGAAGCAGGCGCTCGCCCCCTGCCTTCACACAGCTTTGAAAAAAACAGAGCTCTCGTAAGAAACTTGTAATTTTTCCGTTTCCCTTTCGTAAATCCGTTCGGGTATTCTAATAGCAGAAACGGATTTGATGAATTTGATCCGCGCGACGAAAGGGGAGCAGTTGAATGGAAAAGCTCAAACAATACTGCAAAGAGTTCTGGGACAAGGTGCGCCAAAACAACCTGATCCGCCCCGGCAATCGAAAGAAAAAGTGCGCGGTGCTCCTCGGGCTCTCTGTATTTCTCCTCGCCTGCGGGTTGACGGCATGGTTCTATGGCAAGCCGCTGCTGGAATTTGTGCTCGACACCGGCCGCTTCCGCGCCTGGATGAATGAACATGGCGCATTAGGCCCGGTTACCTTCGTCGCCATCCGTACTGTGCAGACGGTCGTCAAGATCATCCCCGCCGAACCGTTGGAAATCGGCGCGGGCTATGCGTTTGGAAGCTGGTGGGGTATGGCGCTGTGTATGCTCGGCACAGCAATTGGCTCGCTCATCATCATCGGGCTGACAAAGCTGTTCGGGATGCGGATGGTGGAGGCGTTTGTGCCACGGGAGAAGCTCCAATCCTTCCGCTTTTTGCAGAATACCAAAAAGCTCAACCTACTGCTCTTCATCATCTTCCTGATTCCCGGCACGCCGAAGGATCTGATCACGTATTTTGTAGGCGTTACGCCGGTGAACCCCTTCACGTTTTTGATTTTAACCGGAATCGCCCGCATTCCCTCCATTCTTTCCTCCACCCTGTGCGGCAACGCGCTGGGGGAGCGCAACTTCTGGTTTGCAGCGATTGTCTACCTTTTGACAGGCGCGTTGACCGTGGGCGGTATCTTCCTCTACCGACGCATCAGTCGGCAGGAGGAGGGGGAGAACGGCCACGCGGTAAAAAAAACGGCATAAAAGGTGAATAGAAATCATCCATGCATCCCCATCCGGCACTCACCCGGATGGGGATCTTTTAGTGGGAAACCGCACCGGAGCACGGCCGGTTTTGTTTTTTTCGGCCTTTGCACGGGGATGGCGATGGTTTTCCCCTACAAACTGGTTAAAATGCAGGATTTTGATTTTATAGTTGCAAAATTCAGGAGAATCGGATACTATATCAATAGATTTAGGCTGCTGGGTGCAGCCGTTTTAGGAGGAGTTTTCATGCCGGTTTTTCAGGAGATGACAAGGGAAGAGCTTGAAGCGCAGAAAGCGGGCCTTTTGAAGGAGTATGCGGCATTTCAGGCAAAGGGGCTGAAGCTTGATATGTCGCGCGGCAAGCCCGGCGCGGATCAGCTCGATCTGTCTATGGAGATGCTCGACGTGCTCAACTCAGCTTCCGACGTGAAATCGGAGAATGGGATGGATTGCCGCAACTACGGCGTGCTCGACGGCATCCCGGAGTGCAAGCGCCTGTTTGCCGAGCTGATGGGCGTCGCCCCGCAGAATATCATCGTAGGCGGCAATTCGAGCCTGAATATGATGTTTGACTATGTTTCCCAGTGCATGACGCACGGCGCAGGCATCACCCCCTGGTGCAAGCTCGACAAGGTGAAGTTCGCCTGCCCGGTGCCCGGCTATGACCGCCATTTCGGCGTGTGCGAATACTTTGGGATTGAGATGATCCACATCCCGATGCTGGAGGATGGCCCGGATATGGACCTGCTGGAAGAGATCGTGAAGGATCCGGCGGTCAAAGGCATGTTCTGCGTGCCGAAGTATTCCAATCCGGAAGGCAAAACCTATTCCGATGAAGTCGTGCGCCGGATGGCCGCCATGCAGACGGGCGCGGAGGATTTCCGCATCATCTGGGATAACGCCTATTGCGTCCATGATTTGACCGATACGCCCGACGAGGTGCTCAACATGCTCGATGCGTGCACAAAGGCGGGCAACCCTGACCGTGTGATTATGGTGGCCTCCACCTCGAAAATCAGCTTCCCCGGCGCGGGCGTCGCTGTGATGGCAGCCTCCGATGCGAATATCGCCATGATCAAAACCCGCATGGCCTCTCAGACGATCGGCTATGATAAGCTCAACCAGCTGCGCCATGTTCGCTTCTTCAAGGATGCGGACGGTATCCGTGCGCAGATGAAGCGCCATGCGGCGATTCTCCGCCCGAAGTTCCAGGCCGTGCTCGACGCGTTTGAAAAAGAGCTTAGCGGCAAGGGCATCGCCTCTTGGAAAAACCCAAACGGCGGCTATTTCATCAGCCTCGATGTGCTCGACGGCTGCGCAAAGCGCGTGGGCGTGCTCTGCAAGGAGGCGGGTGTAACGCTCACCACGCCTGGCGCGACCTATCCCTATGGCAAGGACCCGGCGGACCGCAACATTCGCATTGCACCGACGCTCCCGCCCGTGGCGGAGCTTGAGCAGGCGGTGGCGCTCCTGTGCGTGTGCGTGCAGCTCGCGGCGTGTGAAAAGCTGCTGGAGAGCAAATAAATTTAAATTTAGTTGGTATATCATAGCAGGCGGACGCAGCGCGCGTCCGCCTGTTATTTCTTTACAAAAAGATGAAAATCGTTACATTTGAATTACATTTTTCCGGATGAATTGAGAAAGTGTGAAAAAGGCGATACAATCAAATCAAAGGCAACCCGATTTTTGAAAAAGTTGCTTTGGAGAAACTTGCTCCTAATCTTGGAAAGGAGAGATCACGATGAAACAAACGGTCGCGGCTTTTTTGCTGCTGTGTATGCTTGCGGTTTCCCTGTCCGCCTGTTCCCCCTCCGGCACAGAAGAGAGCACGGCGCCGCAAACAGAGGGCGTTTCCGTTTCCCCTCAAACCGATACGCAGACGAAGGATGGCGTTACCCTGCGCGTCACTGTTCAAAACCCGGTGTGCAGGCCGGGCGATACGGTTGAAGTGGAAACGGTTGTGACGAATGCGAGCGGGAAAGAAATTCAATATTATTTGCCGACAACGACAAATAATATGCATTTTGAAATAACAGTAGAGATAAAAAAGAACGATTTTTCTTTTGTGGATCTGGATGTTTATCAAAAACCGATGAATGCCGAGGAAGGTCACGGCCGCCTTGCGCCCGGCGCTTCCTACACCCAGAAGATGAGGTTTTATGCCGGGTCGGCAAAAGAGGGTACAGACGGAGGCTGGGAGAAGGCAATGAAAACGCCCGCCCCTGCTGGGCGCTATGCGGGCACGGCCGTGTTCCGGTGGGATAATCAAGAGGATCTAAAAGACGGAAAATCGGTCGCTGTTGCGTTCCCCATCACCGTTCAGGCGGATTAAAACAGGTTTTTTAGAGAAATCACTCCGGCGGGCACCTGTGGATATGCGTAACACAGCTTTCTGGTACCGCGAGAATGTCGCATTGGCATGGTGGTAAGGATAGGAAGGAGATGTAATTTTATGAAACGTTGGATCGCGGCTTTTTTGCTGCTGTGTATGCTCGCGGTTTCCCTGACCGCCTGTTCCCCCTCCGACTCAGGAGAGAGCACGGCGCCGCACACAGAGGGCGTTTCCGTTTCCCCTCAAACCGATACGCAGACGAAGGATGGCGTTACCCTGCGCGTCACCGTTCAAAACCCGGTATGCAGGCCGGGCGATACGGTTGAAGTGGAGGCGGTTGTAACGAATGAGAGCGATAAGAAGGTTGAATATTGGATGCCATTGTGCACACCAGAGCTGCATTTAGAGATCGAAACAAAAATCAAAAACGATTCCCTTTCGTTTCCTGATATTGATATGTATGAAAAAGCAGGGGATACCGCAATCGGATACGGCAGCCTTGCGCCCGGCGCTTCCTACACCCAGAAGATGCGGTTCTACGCCGGATCAGCGCAGGCAGATGCAAGCGTCGGCTGGGAGAAGGCGGCAAAAACGCCCGCCCCTGCCGGGCGCTATGCGGGCACGGCCGTGTTCCGGTGGGATAATCAAGAGGATCTAAAAGACGGAAAATCAGTTACTGTTGCCTTTTCCGTTACCGTTCAGGCGGATTAAAACAGATTTTTTGAATGAAACAACCCCGGCGGACAGGAAGATAAATTCCTGCCCACCGGGGTTGTTAAAATATTTCTACACGGCGGAAAGCCGCGCCTTATTCGCCTTTTACGGCCTGATCCGTCGTCTTTTTCCCTTTGGTATAGAGGAAGTCATAAAGCAGCTGTTGGTTCTTTTCCATATCGAGCGACAAGGCTGATTGCCCCTTGATCGTTTTGCTTTTCCAGGTGCCGTCGGCGGGGATGCGCATCTGCTCCAGATCATAGCGCATGTAGGAGACCGCCGCGCCGCCGGCCAGCTTCATCAGCTCGCCCTGCTTCATATCCGTTTCCACATCGGGCAGGATCTCCTGCACCAGCTTGACGAGGGTGGGGATCGGCGTGCCCTTTGCCTTGCTGATGATAGCGGAGATCACCTTGCGCTGGCGCTGGGTGCGCATGAAATCGGAATCGAGATAACGGATGCGGCAATACCAGAGCGCTTCATTTCCATCCAGCTTGACGGCCTCACCGGCCTGGATATCGAGGTGGACGTCATTGCGCAGGTATTTTGCCTCTTTTTCCGTTACCTCCACGGTGATCCCGCCGAGCTTGTTGACGATATTTTTGAACATATCAAAATCCACAAGCACATAGTGGTCAATTTTTACGTTGAAGTTATATTCCAACGTGTCCATCACCAGCTGTGCGCCGCCCCAGGAGCAGGAGGCGTTGAGCTTCGCATAGCCGTGATCCGGGATGTATACCCATGAATCGCGCAGGAAGGAGGTGAGCTTGAGCTTTTTGTTGGCGCGGTCGATGGAGAGCAGCATCATCGTATCAGAACGGGATTTTTCATCCGCACTTCTCCGGTCAACACCCAGAAAGAGGATGTTGGTGACATCCTTGCTGCTGAACAGGCTGCTTTCATCGACGTAGACGTTATTTTTATGCCCTGCTTCATTGTAGTTGAAAGAACCCATTAGATGATAAAGATAGCTGCCGCCCGCAATGGCGGCGACCAGAATCAGCGCAATCAGCGCGAGAAACAGCTTGAGTAGGACGTGCTTTTTGCGCCCGCGCTTTTTTCGGCCGCTTTTGATATCCTCCATCGGCTGGCCGGCCCCTGCTCCCTGCGGAGGCCTTTGCTGCTGAGGCGGCCGCCTGTCATACGGGTTCCGGGCTGGGGGACGGACGGGTGTAAAATCCTGCGTGATATCGGCCGGTTTTGCAGGAGAGGGCCGTTTGGGCGGCTGGTTCGGCTGGGATGGCCGCTGTTGTGATTGCGAAGGCCGCTGGGGAGGCCGTTGATTTGGGTTTGGTGGCGTCGGCCGCCGGGGCTGTTGGCCGGAGGAGTTGATATCCCGGCTGCCGTTATCCTTTTTACGGTTCGGATCCCGATTGCTGGAGCTGTAGATGTCTTCCATCCGATGATTCATCCTTTCCACGAGGAGTGTACAGATCAAATTTTCTTTATTTTACATCATTCGCCCTTTCGATACAATCTTTTTTGAGAAACTTAAAAATTGCCAGTGCTTTTGGCGGCGGTATCCCTCCGTTTCCCACTGGCTTGGGTATTGTTATTTTGCCGGTTTGCTGATAAAATGAGAGCATAAACGGCTCAGAAGGAAGGCATGATGTTGATGAAAACAAACAACCTGATCGACCTCGACCAGCTCTCTCATGCACAAGTGCAGGAATTGATTACCCTGGCGGGAGAGATTCGCAAAAATCCGGCGTGGTATATGGATGCCTGCCACGGCAAAATCATGGCGACGCTTTTTTACGAGCCCTCTACGCGCACGCAGATGTCCTTCCAGGCGGCGATGCTGCGCCTGGGCGGGAAAATCATCGGGTTTGACAATCCCGGTAATTCCTCCGTCTCCAAAGGAGAGAGCCTGAAGGATACCGTGCGGATCATCAGCAACTATTCCGATCTGATCGTTATGCGCAATCCCCGCGAAGGCGCGGCGCTGGCAGCCTCTCTGTATTCGAGGGTCCCGGTCATCAACGCGGGCGACGGCGGGCATCTGCACCCGACACAGACGCTGACGGATCTTGTGACGTTATCTTATGAAAAGGGGAGGCTGACGAACCTCACCATCGGCCTGTGCGGCGATATGAAAAACGGGCGCACCGTGCATTCGCTCATTAAATGCCTTTCGCAGTATGAGGGCAACCGGTTCGTGCTTATCTCCACACCGCAGCTCCAGATTCCGCAGTATATCCGGGATGTACTCCATGCAAGCGGATGCCCGTATATCTGCCTTGACAGCCTCGAAGAGGCGATCCCGGAGCTCGACGTGCTCTATATGACCCGTATCCAGCAGGAGCGCTTTTCCTCCCCCGAGGAGTATGAAAAGCAGAAGGGCGTATATGTGCTTGACCGGGAGAAGCTGCGCGGCGCGAAGCAGGACCTGCGCATCCTCCACCCGCTGCCGCGTGTGGACGAGATCACGGTGGAGGTGGACGACGATCCGCGCGCGAAGTATTTCGAGCAGGGCGAATACGGCATGTATGCCCGCATGGCGTTGATTTTGGAAATGCTCCGGAAGGGTTCTGGCGAAGTGCCGCCCAGAAAGCACAGCACGCACCCGGCAAGCTGCCAAAATCCGCGCTGCATCACAAAGACGGAAGCGTATCTTCCGCATCTGTTCCGGGAGGAGGGCGGCATGCTTGTCTGCCAATATTGCGACGAACGTAACCTCATCTGAGGAGCAAGAGCTGCTCGTCCTTTTCTGCTCGCCGCACCGGGCAGGCAATACGGGCAGGCTGCTGCAGGCCTTTCTTGAGGGCTTGCCTCCTTATGTGAAGGTTACGGTCTACGATGCGTATCAAGAGCGCCCGGAGCCCTGTACCGACTGCGGATATTGCTCGAAGCGGCAGGGCTGTTCTCAGCGCGACCTCGATTGTTTCATGGAGCGCTTCGAGCAGGCGGATTTTTTTGTGGTCGCTTCGCCTGTTTACTATAATGCGCTGCCCGCGCCGGGCAAGGCGGTGCTTGATCGCTTCCAGCGGTATTTCAGCGCGCGCTTTTCGCTGGGCATCCGGCCTCCGGTGCAAAAGCCGAAGCGCGCCGCACTGCTGCTGACCTGCGGCTCCGGTGAAACGGCGGGCTTCGCTGTGATCCGCAGCCAGATGAAACGGGCGTTTACGGTGTTGCACACGGCGCTCGCAGGGTGCGTGTTTGTGAAGGAGACCGACCGCCTCCCGGCGGGGCAGGATGCCATGCGGCGCGCGAAGCGCCTTGCGTATAAGCTCACGGGCGAAGGCAATACTAACTGAAACAAAAGAAAGAGGGAATCGGCCATGGCGGTTACAACGGTTACAATCGACAATTTTAAATCAGAGGTGCTCGATTCGAAAGAGCCCGTGCTCGTGGATTTTTGGGCGGAGTGGTGCAACCCTTGCCGGATGCTTGCACCTGTAGTGGAGTCGCTCTCCGGCGAATATGAGGGGAAGGTGCGCTTCTGCAAGGTGAACATCGATGAGGCGGGCGATCTTGCCATGACCTACGGCGTGATGAGCATCCCGACGCTGGTGCTCTTCTCCGGCGGGCAGGAGAAGGAACGTATCGTAGGCTTGCAGAATGCAGAAAAACTGCGCGCATTTTTAGACGGGCAGCTGTAATTGCAAACAATCAAGGAGGCATACGCGAAAAGCAGCGTGTATGCCCCTTTTCTTTTCTAAAATCGCAAGGGGGATGTAACTTGTGCAGCTCCATCAGATGTACCGCCCATTGACCGCGATGCCCTTTCAGAGGGACGATACCTATATAGAGATTACGCCCTGCGAAGCACTCAGGCCGTATATTTGCTGTTTCTGGGGCACGCGCAGGCCTCTACGGGAGGAACGCTCCGGGGATGAGGGCAGGCTCGTCACGCCGGATACCTGCATGGACATCCTGTTTGACCTGGACCATACGCAGGGGATATTGACGAATGTGTTCTGCGGCATCGACGACCGGACGTTTATTTCCCGGGGAAAAGGCTCCGAGCATCTGATCTCCACCTTTGCCGTCCGCTTCTACGCCTGGGCAGTGCCGCTGTTTTCCGATGAATCAATGGCACAGGTGCAAAACGGCTTTTTTGATGCGCGCCGCTTCTTCCCGGCATTGACGCAGCGGCTGGAGGCGATGTTACCCTGTGTAGATTCTCTGGAGGGGCGGGCCCGCTTTGCGCAGCAGTATCTTTTAGAAACCTTGCGGGAGCGGCGGGAAAAACCCGCCGTGATGAATGCCATTCATGCGATCGTGGAAAAGGAAGGGCGAGCCGCTCTCTCTGAAGCGGCGGCCTATGCCTGCGTCAGTCCCCGACAATTGGAGCGGCTTTTCGGGGAGCTGGTAGGCGTATCTCCTAAAAAATTTGCAGGGCTCGTGCGCTATCAGCAGGTGTGGCGCGCCGTGCTGTTCGAGCGGGATTTCAATGTGCAGGATGCGGTGCACCGCTTTGGGTTTACCGATCAATCCCATCTGCTGCGCGATTTTAAGCGGTTTCATTCTCTGAGCCCTACGCAGGCGCGGGCATATGCGCTCGGCCATCGCGGGGTGCGGTAAATATGTCGCTTTTTTACAATCCGTTTGTTTCTCTTTGGGATAAGATAGGCATATCCAAATGAGAAAAGGAGAGCGTTACAAATGAAGCTTACCAATCGGGATTTTGACGCCATCCGCCGCTGGATCTACCGCAACGCACGGCCGCTGGAGCTGGCACGCTGGCAATATCATTTCGAAAACGGCCCGGCCGAGGCCGTGCTCCAAGCGCTTTCTGCCTATCAAAATGAGGATGGCGGCTTTGGCCATGGGCTGGAGGCCGACTGCTGGAATCCCGCGTCCGCGCCGATGCAGACCTGGACGGCAACCTGCATCCTGCGGGAGATCGACGCCCCAAAGGAGCACCCGATTGTGGCCGGGATTCTGCGCTTCCTCGGCAGCGGCGCGTATTTCGAAGATGGTTTGTGGCAGGGCGCGATCCCATCGAACAACGATTTCCCCCACGCGCCGTGGTGGACGTTTACCGAGCGGTCGGGGGAGGACTGGGGCTATAACCCAACGGCGAGCATTGCCGGGTTCGTCCTGCAATATGGAGCGCCGGAATCCGCGCTTTACAGGCAAGCGGAAGAGATCGTAAAGCACGCCGCCGCGGATTTCATTGGAGCGCGTACCAAATTGGACGATATGCATGAGGTAAACGTCTTCTGGGAGCTGCTCGCCTCCTGCAAGGCGGCGGGCAGGATAGATTTGTTTGATGAAGCCGCGTTTGAGGAAACGCTCCAACGCGCGGTGCGCGCGCTCATCGGCAACGATCCATTAGACTGGACACAGGGCTACGTCTGCACGCCCTCCCGTTTTATCCGCTCTCCGGAAAGCCCATTTTATCCCGGGAGCGAGGGGATGCCGGAGCAGGAATGCGATCAGATGCTGAAAAACCGCAACGCGGACGGCGTGTGGGAGATCACCTGGAGCTGGGGCGCGTATGAGCGGGAATTCGCCATCGCGGAAAACTGGTGGAAGGCGAATCTCGTCATTGATAACCTGCTCTTCCTGCGCGCCTTTGACCGCATCGAAGGAGGAAAATGAGAATGAAATACGAATTCGGAGCGGAAAAGCCCGCTCAGTTCCAGCAATATTGGCCGGGGCAGTATGATTTCTTTTCTTACATGGAGTATGCCTGCGCCATTCCGCAGCCGCTCTTTGCAATCACAACGCGCAAGGCGGATGGCAGGCCGAATATCAACTTCCACTCCTGGAGCTGCTTTCAGGGGGACAAGGGCGGGTTCTTTGCCATCCTCGCCGGCCTGTGCCAGCATACACATACCTATGAAAATATCAAGCGGGACGGGGAATTCTGCGTCAACTTCCTCTCCAAATGCTATTACGATGCGCTGATCCGGACGATTGAGCACAACGGGCCGGAGGAGGATGAGTTCGCCGCGGGCGGCTTCACCGAGGCGGCGGCGCGGACCGTGGCCGTCCCCCGCATTGCGGAGAGCTTTCTCACGCTCGAATGCAAATGTGAACGGATGGAGGATTTGTCCGGCATGGGGCTGACCGCGATGGTAATCGGCCGTGTGACCCATATGGCGATAGAGGAAGCCTACGGAAAGGGCTTTGATGATAAAAAATATACGGAGGAAGGCTTTTTCTACCTGCTCCATACGCCCAAGAATTTGGAAACGGGCGAGGGCGATCAGATGGGAATCGCCACGCTCTGCCCGGAACGGAAAGAATAAAAATGCGCAAGAATGCGCGAGGAGGCCCCAAATGCTGGAGAAAGAAAAGCTCACGGCGCTACGCATGCGGCGGCAGTGCCTGTCCGCTCCTGCGGACAAAGAGGAATACGACCGGCTCTATCGCGACACGTCTCCGGTGCAGAACGTTTACTTTCACGGCTTCGGCCAGCCGCCGTGCATCACGTTCCGCGCGGATTTCGACGATCTCGAGTACAACCGTGTGCGGCAGGAGCAGCGCATTTTGGTCAAGGGCCGTTTTCAAAGCGGCAACGTCGGCTTTATCGAGGCGGAGGAGCTGGAGCTTTTTGCGGGCCTTTACCGTAAGCCGTACAAGCTCTCCCCCACGCAGGAGACGCTTCTCGCGCTCATCCGGCGGGAGGGGCCCATGAACATCGCCCTGATGAAGGAGATGACCGGGCTTCTGGTCAAGGAGATCACGCCCGCCCTGCACAAGCTGCAGGCCGCCTTTTTTATCTTTGAGGATCAGCCGGACGGCGAGTGGGATCGGGGCTGGATGCGCTTTGAGGAGATGTTTCCTGACGTGGATGTAGAGCGATATTCGCGGCAGGAGGCGCTTAGGATCGTTTTGCGGCGCTTTGCATACCGATATGTCCGCTTCACGGCTATGGAGGCGAAATCTTTCTATGGCCTGCCGGAAAAGGAGATTGTGCAGGCGGCACAGGCGCTCGCGCAGGAGGGTGTGTTTATAGCAGATGGCGACGGCTGGCTGCTCGCCTCTGACTTTGCGCTTTTGCAGCGAGAAACCTTTACGCCGTTTTCCGGCGTATTCACGCTGCACCGCAATGATTTTCTCGTCAAGTGCAATGAATACTGGCTCAAAACGGCTTTCCGGCAGCCGGATGCGGATGTGCTGCAATATCTGCTCATCGACGGCCGTTTTCAGGGCGCGGTAATGGGGCGTTTCCGATATGGACCCTATGAGATTGAGAACATTGCGCTGACCCTGCCGGAGGCGGAGGCGCATGCGCGCCGGGTGGAGATCCTCGCGGCGGTGGACCGCATCAACCCCCATAAGGAAAGCCCCGTCATGCGCTATTGCGGTGTGCCGCTTTGAGCTTTCAAAGCGAAAAAGAAAAACAATTTGCTGATCGCCTTGCCGCCTCGTCTGCTTTGACGGGGCGGTTTTCTATTTGCGCAAGATGTGTGATTTTGACTTGCGGACAACCACCATTCGTAGTATAATAAAAAGAATCATGGGGGATTTTACCCCCTGTGGAGATCGTTTGAATGCGGAGGAAACCGGCTTGCTTCAAAACGCAGAAAAAATGGACCTGTCTGTAAAAGGGCAGGCGGAATATACCGCCCTGCTGCACACCGTGCTGGGCGCCCGCTATGGGAGCACGCCGCGCGCTTTTGTGCACACCTACGGCTGCCAGGGGAACGTCGCTGACGGCGAGCGCATCAAGGGCATGCTTGCCGAAATGGGCTATACGTTTACAGATACGGTGGAAAACGCCGATCTGGTGCTTTACAACACCTGCGCTGTGCGCGAGCACGCGGAGGATCGTGTGTTCGGCAACGTCGGCGCGCTAAAAAATCGAAAGGCCGCCCGGCCAGGCATGGTCGTCGCCCTGTGCGGCTGCATGATGCAGCAGCCCCGCGTGGCGGAGAAAATCCGCAGGAGCTATTCATTTGTCGATCTCGTATTCGGCACGCATGTGATTCATCGCCTGCCGGAGCTTTTATACCGTGCCCTCTGCGGTAGGAACCGCGTGTTCGAGCTGCCGGATGAGGCGGGCAGCATCACAGAGGGGCTTCCCGTTGTGCGAGATAGCAGCTTCAAGGCGTTTTTGCCCGTGATGTACGGCTGCAACAACTTTTGCAGCTACTGTATCGTCCCTTATGTGCGCGGCCGCGAGCGCAGCCGCATGGTGGAGGCCGTGCTGGAAGAGGCGCGCTCCCTCGTGGAAGCGGGTTACCGCGATATCACGCTTTTGGGGCAAAATGTGAATTCCTATGGTAAGGATTTAGAAACGCCTGTCTCTTTTGCACAATTGCTGCGGGAGATCAATGCGATTCCAGGAGATTTCTGCATTCGGTTCATGACCTCCCACCCCAAGGACTGCACACGGGAGCTGCTTGACGCAATGGCGGATTGCGAAAAGGTTGCAAAGCACCTGCATCTGCCTTTCCAATCCGGCAACGATCGAGTTTTAAAAGAGATGAATCGCCGCTATACGCGAGAGCAGTATCTTGAGCTGATCCGCTATGCGCGCCAAGTTATGCCGGAACTCTCCTTGACGAGCGACGTGATCGTCGGGTTTCCTGGCGAAACGTATGAGGAATTTCAGGATACGCTGTCGCTCGTGGAGGAGGTCGGCTTCACCTCCCTGTTCACATTTATCTTTTCTCCGCGCGAGGGAACGCCCGCCGCAAAAATGCCTGACCCCGTTTCCCGGGAGGAAAAGGGCAGATGGTTCCGCGAATTGACCGATTTGCAGGAGCGCGTTGCCAGCGCGCGCAATCAAAAGCTGCTGGGCAAGCGGTTTCGTGTGCTTGTGGAGGGGCCGGGCAAAAAAGCAGGCCTTCTGGCCGGGCGCACAGAGGGCAACCTTGTGATTGAATTCCCGGGCGGCGATTCGCTGATTGGCGAATTTGCAGAGGTCACGGTGACAGAGGCGCTCGCGTGGATATTACGCGGCCAAACGGAACTATGACAACGTCATAGATCCGTTGCAAAAACCGCTTGCAGGCTGAACGCCTGCATTCTGCAAGCCTGAGGGCTTGCAGAAACCGCTTATGGAATAAAATTCCGCGTTTTATAGCGGCAGGCATTCCGCCAGGAAAAGTTAGATCCAGCATTCTTCTGTTCAATTCAGAACAGTTGAAATAAAATAAATTCACATTAAGTTAAGGAGATTTCAATGGACATTATCAAAATGGCGCGTGAACTTGGCGCAGCAATTCAGCAGGACGAACGTTATCTGAATTTCAAAAAGGCCCGTGAGGCAAACGAAGCCGACAAGCCCCTCAACGACCTCATCGGCGAGTTGAACCTCATCCAGATGAACTATCAGCAGGAGGCGCAGAAGGAAGAGCCCAGCGAAGAAAAAATGCAGGATTTTGATCAGCAGTTCCGTGCGATTTATGCACAGGTGATGCAGAATCCCAACATGGTCAATTACGAAGTAGCCCGCAAGGAAGTGGATGGGATGATGAACTATCTCATGCAGATTTTGACCCTCTGTGTCAACGGGGAAGACCCGGCTACCTGCGAGCCAAAGGAAGAGCACGATTGCGGCGGCAACTGCTCCGCCTGCGGCGGCTGCTGAAGGCAGACTGCGGACAACAGATTTCAGATGTCAGATGTGTGGCGTGGGGTTCCTTTCCCACGCCATCCTTCCAGCTTCTTGAACCAAGTGTTTTATATCTATATTCTAAATATAGGGGGTTCAGTATGGCACCGTTAACGCCGATGATGCAGCAATATCTGGAAGTGAAGCAGCAGTATCCCGACGCCATTCTGATGTTTCGATTGGGCGATTTCTATGAGATGTTTTTTGAGGATGCGAAAACCGCCTCGCGCGAGCTGGAGCTGGTGCTCACCGGGCGGGACTGCGGGCAGGAGGAGCGCGCGCCGATGTGCGGCGTTCCCTTCCATAGTGCGGATAGCTACATCGCCCGCCTAGTCGCCAAGGGCTATAAAGTGGCCATCTGCGAGCAGATGGAGGATCCAGCGCTCGCCAAGGGCATTGTCAAGCGGGATGTGATCCGCGTGGTCACGCCCGGCACGGTGATCGAAAACAGCATGCTCGATGAATCGCGCAACAATTACCTCGCCTGCGTCTGCGTGGGCGAAGATGGCGCCGGGCTGTGCTTTGCGGATGTTTCCACGGGCGAAGTGCATCTCACGGATTTTTCGGCGGACGGCTGCGAGGATGCGCTGATGAATGAATTCGGCCGGTATATGCCGAGCGAAGCGCTGATGAATGCCGGCGCCGCGGTGCTGCCGAAATTCAAATCCTTTCTTGCGAAGCGCATGAACCTTACGGCGGAGCTGCTGGAGGATGGGCAGTTTGATCTTGCCGCCTGCACCGGCCTTGTGCTGAGCCATTTTCGGAAGGCCTCGCTCGATGAATTGGAGCTTTCCAGCGCGCCGGATGCAGTGCGTGCTCTCGGCGCTGCGCTCTCCTACCTCAAGGATGCGCAGAAGGCGGAGCTCGACAATATCCGGGAGCTCGATTTTTACAGCAGCGCGCGCTTTATGCGCCTTGACCTTGCGGCGCGGCGTAATCTGGAACTGACGCGCACCATGCGCAGCGGCGAAAAGCGGGGCACGCTGCTCTGGGTGCTCGACCGTACGAAAACCGCCATGGGCAAACGGCTCATCCGCTCCTGGGTGGAGCAGCCGCTTTTAAGCTGCGCGCAGATCAGCCGCCGCCTGAACGCGGTGGACGAGCTGTTCAGCGATACGATGCTCCGGCGCGACGAGATCGAAAATTTGACCGGCATCTATGACCTTGAGCGGCTCATGACCCGCATCGCCTACGGCACGGCCAACGCGCGGGAGCTCAGGAGCCTTTCGGCGGCCATTGAAAAGCTCGCCCCCCTGCGAGCGCGGCTGGAGGGCTGCAAAAGCGCAATGCTGTGCGAAATCTTCCGGGATATTGACCCGCTGGAAGACGTGTTTGCCCTCATCGATGCCGCGATCGTGGAGGAGCCGCCCTTTACCGTGCGCGAAGGCGGCATGATTAAGCCCGGCTTCCACGAGGAGCTCGACTCGCTCCATGCGCTCGTCACCAACGGCAAAGGGTTCCTGACGCAGATCGAGCAGCGCGAGCAGGAACGCACCGGCATCAAGAAGCTGAAAATTGGCTATAACCGCGTGTTCGGTTATTACATAGAGGTATCGAATTCCTATAAGGAGCTGGTGCCGGACGACTATATCCGCAAGCAGACGCTTTCCAATTGTGAGCGGTATATTACGCAGGAATTAAAGGAGCTCGAATCCAAGGTGCTCGGCGCGCAGGAGCGCATGGTGCAGCTGGAATACCAGATTTTCAGCGATGTGCGCACCCGCGTGGCGGACGAGCTCTATCGCGTGCAGCGCACGGCCCATGCCGTCGCGCGGCTTGACGTGCTCTGCTCCTTTGCGCAGGTGGCCGTTTCCTACGACTATACGCGCCCGGTTGTGGATGCGGGCGATCGGTTGGAAATCACGGACGGGCGGCACCCCGTGGTGGAGCGAATGCTGGAAGACGCCCCCTTTGTCCCCAACGATACGGCGCTCGACTGTGGGGATAACCGCTGCGCCATCATCACCGGGCCGAATATGGCGGGTAAATCCACCTATATGCGGCAGGTTGCGCTCATCACGCTCATGGCGCAGATCGGCTCCTTCGTGCCGGCGCGCAGTGCGCAGATCGGCGTGGTGGACAGCATCTTCACCCGCGTCGGCGCCTCCGACGATCTGGCGGCGGGGCAGTCCACCTTCATGGTGGAGATGAGCGAGGTCGCCTCGATTTTGCACAATGCCACGGCCAAAAGCCTGATTTTGCTTGATGAAATCGGCCGCGGCACCTCCACCTACGACGGCATGAGCATCGCCCGTGCGGTTCTGGAATTCTGTGCCGACGCAAAAAAGCTGGGTGCGAAAACGCTGTTTGCGACCCATTACCATGAGCTGACCGAGCTGGAAAACCAGGTTGCGGGTGTGAAGAATTACAATATCGCGGTGAAAAAACGCGGCGATGAAATTACCTTCCTGCGCCGCATCATCCGCGGCGGGGCCGACGGCAGCTATGGCGTGGAGGTGGCAAAGCTCGCGGGCGTGCCCGTGAGCGTGGTCAAGCGTGCGCGCGTGATTTTAAAAGCATTGGAGGAGCATTCCCGCGCGGGCGCAGGCCCGGCCGAGATCCCCGATGCGGCGGAACTGCCCGAGGAGGAGGAAAATCCGCTTCTCCAGATTTCCATCGCTGGGAACACCAGCGCGGAAATCATGGAGCAGTTAAAAAATATTGACGTCAACACCCTCACGCCGATTGAGGCGCTGACCATGCTGAACGAGCTCGTGCGCAAGGCACAAAGGTAATCCGACAAGCGAAGCAAAAGCATTTTTATAGAAGGAGAGGACGTATATGGCAATTTACATGAAGGAACCCTCGCACACCTTTGGGGAATACCTGCTGATCCCAGGCTATTCCTCCACAAAATGCATTCCTGCAAATGTGAGCCTGAAAACACCATTGGTCAAATATAAAAAGGGGGAGGAGCCGGCGCTGACGCTCAATATCCCAATGACCTCGGCGATCATGCAGTCCGTATCGGATGATCAAATGGCGGTTGCATTGGCGCGGGAAGGCGGGCTGTCGTTTATCTACGGCTCTCAATCCGTGGAGAGCCAGGCGCAGATGGTCGCCCGTGTGAAGAGCTACCGTGCGGGTTTCGTCATCAGCGATTCCAATATCTCCCCAGAGGCAACGCTCAAGGATATCTTGGCGCTTAAGGAGCAGACCGGGCATTCCACCGTTGCGGTAACCGAGGATGGCAGCGCGCAGGGTAAGCTGGTGGGCCTTGTCACGAGCCGGGATTACCGTGTCAGCCGCATGCCGCTGGATATGAAGGTCCGCGAGTTTATGACCCCGTTTGCAAGCCTGATCACCGCCCAGGAGGATACTTCCCTCAAGGTTGCGAATGATATCATTTGGGAACATAAGCTCAACTGCCTGCCGATTATCAATCAGGAGCAGCGGTTGGTTTCGATGGTGTTTCGTAAGGACTATAATTCTCATAAGGATAATGAAAATGAATTGATCGACGCTTCCAAACGCTATATGGTGGGCGCGGGCATCAACACAAGGGATTATGCCGAGCGGATTCCGGCGCTGCTGGAAGCGGGGGCGGACGTATTGTGCATCGACAGCTCGGAGGGATATACGGAATGGCAGAAAATTGTGCTCGATTATGTCCGAGAGCATTATGGGGATTCCGTTAAGGTCGGCGCGGGCAACGTGGTTGACCGGGACGGCTTCCGGTTCCTCGCAGAGGCGGGCGCCGATTTCGTGAAGGTCGGCATTGGCGGCGGTGCGATCTGCATCACGCGCGAGCAGAAGGGCATTGGCCGCGGGCAGGCGACAGCCCTGATCGAGGTGGCCGAGGCGCGTGACGAATATTTTCAGGAGACGGGCGTCTATGTGCCGATCTGTTCCGACGGCGGCATCGTGCACGATTACCATATCACCCTGGCGCTTGCCATGGGCGCGGATTTCATGATGCTGGGCCGGTATTTTGCCCGTTTTGATGAGAGCCCGACAAAGAAAGTCAACGTCAACGGGAATTATATGAAGGAATACTGGGGCGAGGGCAGCGCACGGGCCAGGAATTGGCAGCGCTATGACCTCGGCGGGGATGCAAAGCTTTCATTTGAAGAGGGCGTCGATTCGTTCGTGCCCTATGCGGGCAGCCTGAAGGATAATGTGGAGCTTTCCCTCTCCAAGGTGCGCTCCACCATGTGCAACTGCGGCTGCCTGACCATCCCGGAGCTCCAGAAGAATGCGAAAATTACGCTGATCTCTTCCACAAGTATCGTCGAGGGCGGCGCGCACGACGTGGTGCTCAAGGAGAGCAGGCCGATCCTGTAATAGGAAAGCCTTCTTAAAAATGCGAATTGCCTACGGTACGTCTGGGAAAGGAGATTGCCATGCCGAAAATTCATGTGCTGCCCCGCCATGTAGCTGAGCTGATTGCGGCGGGGGAGGTTGTGGAACGGCCCTCCTCTGTTGTGAAGGAACTGATGGAAAATTCCATCGACGCGGGCGCGAGCGCGCTTACGCTTGAAATCCGGCGCGGCGGAATCACCTATATCCGCATCACGGATAACGGCTGCGGCATTGCGCGCGAGGATGCGCCTACAGCCTTTGTCAGCCATGCAACGAGCAAGATTAGACGGGAAGAGGATTTAAACGGCATCGGCACGCTGGGCTTCCGCGGCGAGGCGCTGGCCTCCATTGCGGCGGTTGCGCGCGTGGAGCTCTTGACCCGGACGCAGGAGGAGCCGGTGGGTACGCGGCTTTGCGTTGAGGGCGGAGAGCAGACGCTGCTCGATGATGCGGGCTGCCCGCAGGGGACGACGCTGATCGTGCGCGATCTGTTCTATAACACGCCCGCTCGCATGAAGTTTTTGAAGAAGGATGTGTCCGAGGCAAACGCTGTCGCAGGGGTGGTAGACCGCGTGGCGCTCTCTCATCCGGAGGTGAGCGTACGCTTCATCCGGGATGGGAAGGAGGCGTTGCTCACCCCCGGCGATGGGCAGCTAATCAGCGCGATTTATGCGGTATACGGGAAGGATTTCGCCGTGGGTCTGCTCCCGGTGGAGTATGAGCTGAACGGCGTGCGTATATCCGGTTTTGCCGCAAAGCCGCTGGCCGCGCGGCCAAACCGCACGATGCAGCTTTTCTTTCTGAACGGCAGGCTTGTCAAGAGCCGCACCGCCATGGCGGCGCTGGAGGAAGCCTACCGCAATGCGATTATGGTGGGGAAATTCCCGGCCTGTGTGATGCATCTGCACGTGCCAAACGAAACGGTGGATGTCAACGTCCATCCGGCCAAAATCGAGGTTCGTTTTGCCAATGAAAAGCGCATTTTTGACGCGGTTTATTACGCCGTTAAAAACACCATCCAGCAAAACGACCCGCGCCCGCATGTGGAGCTGAACAAGCTGGACGCCCCTGTGGAAGCGGCGCGCCCGCCCGCGCCGGAGCAGATCACACTCCCAAAGAAAAAGGATGATTTTTGGGGGCGCGAAACGGCGGCCTCCTATATCGGGAAAAACCGCCCACAGCAGCGGCTGGCCTCCCCCGTATCCGACTATGCGGCCGGGGAGGAGCCGGATACCGTGGCTGCCGCGCTGCAAAAGTGCCGGGCAGAGGCTCCGGTAGAGGTTCATCCGCCGGAAAAGAAGGGTGAAAGCGCCCTCCGGGAGCAACCGGAGCCTGCTCCATCGCTTGCGCCGCAGGCGGAAATTGCCCGGGAAATGGCAGCGCCCGCCCGGGAAGCGCAGGCCTCGGAGCCTGTTGCCCCTGTGGCGCGGGAGGAGGAGCGCTCTGTCACAGAGCCGCAGCCTCAAAAGGAAGCGCCGCCGTTTCGGGTGCTGGGGGAGGCCTTCCGCACCTACATTGTGGTGGAGAGCGGCAAGGATTTGCTGCTGATCGATAAGCATGCCGCGCATGAACGGATGCTCTATGAGCAGCTTCGCAGCGAGGCGGGGCAGGCAGAGCGGCAGCTTCTGCTTGTGCCCGTGGCGGTTACGCTCTCCAAAGAGGAGTATGCGGCTGTGCTGCAAAACTTGGAGCTGCTGCGCGAAGCGGGGTTTGAAGCTGAGGATTTTGGGGCGGGCACAGTGCTCGTGCGCGCCTGCCCGATGGCCCTTGCGCAGGAGGATATCCAGGCTCTGGTGCAGGAGCTGGCGGGGTATCTGCTGGTAAACCGGCGCGAGCTGATTCCGGAAAAGCTCGATTGGCTCTACCACAATGTTGCCTGCCGCGCCGCGATCAAGGGCGGGGCGCAGACAAGCCCATATGAGCGGGAGCGGTTTGTGGAAAAACTGCTTCTCCAGGATGAAATCCGCTACTGCCCGCATGGCAGGCCTGTGATGGTGGTTCTATCGCAGGCGGAGCTGGAAAAGCAGTTTGGCCGGATGCAATAAGGATGGGGCGTTCAGCCCTTTGATTTGGAAAGGAATGATCCCGTGATGGCGGCAGATCATCAAATACCGGTTCTTGCCGTTGTTGGGCCGACCGCCTCCGGGAAAACGGCGCTGGCGGTGCAGCTTGCCAAAACGTTCGGCGGCGAGGTGATCGGTGCGGATTCCATGCAGGTCTACCAGGGTATGGAGATCGCCACCGCAGCGCCAACTTTGGCGGAGCGGGAGGGCGTGCCCCATCATCTCATCGGCTTTTTGCAGCCGGAGGAGCGCTTCAGCGTCGCGGCCTATGTGGCGCGCGCCGAGGCCTGCATTGCCGAACTCAACGCGCGCGGCAGGCTCCCCATTTTAGCGGGCGGCACGGGGCTTTATGTGGATACGCTGCTCGACCATATCGAATTGATCGACGCCCCCGCAAACCCGGAGGCCCGCGCGGCGCTTTATCACCGTGCGGAGCGGGAGGGAGCAGAGGCGCTCTGGGCGGAGCTGGAGCGGATTGACCCGGAAACGGCAAAGCAGCTGCATCCGGCCAACCTGGGCCGGGTTGTCCGCGCGCTGGAGCTTTATGAAACCGCCGGGGTGACGATGACGCAGCAGCGCGAGCGCTCCAGGCAGAACCCTTCGCCGTACGCCGCCTTTTATTTGGGGCTGGATTTCCGGGATCGGCAGCGCCTCTATGACCGGATCAACCGCCGTGTGGATCAAATGGCCAGCGATGGCCTGCTGGAGGAGGCGCGCCGCTTTTTCGAGCGCGATCCGGATGGCACGGGTGCGCAGGCGATCGGCTATAAGGAGTTAAGGCCTTATTTTGCCGGGGAAATGGCGCTGGAAGAAGCGCTGGAAAACCTCAAACGCGCCACCCGGCGCTATGCAAAGCGGCAGCTCACCTGGTTCCGCCGCAACGGGCGGATCCATTGGCTGTTTTGGGAGGATTATGATACGCCCGTCGCGCTGTGCGAGGAGGCGTGCCGTCTGGTACAGGAATCGGATTGGGGGCAGATAAGATGACGCAGCAGGAAACGAAACCGGCGGGCAAGGCGCTCAGGGCCCGCATCGTCAAGCAGGGCAAGAAGCCCCTGCTGATTTTCTGCATCATTCTGGCGGCGCTGTATTGCTGCTATCAGCTTTATCAGTGGCGCGTTCCGAGTGTGAAAACCGAAGTGGCATTGGAGCAGAGCGTATACAATGCCGTGGATGCAGAGGTTTTCGTCGTCCGGGATGAATACATTCTATCCAACACTGCCTCCGGGAAGGTGATCCCACTGGTGGAGGATGGCAAGCGGGTTGCGAAGGGCGATGTGGTCGCCATGGTGTTCCGCAACGATGAAGACGCTGCAAATTACCTGCGCGCTCGGGAGCTGGAAAGCCAGATCAGCCATTATCAGCAGCTCGCAAAGCATCTCTCGGCAGCCTCTGATATCAACGCCCTGAATGAAGAGGCTTTTTCCATTTTGCTTGACAGCTTGGATACGGCGGGGAGCGGGCAATTCAGCAAATTCGGCGACCGGATGGAGGAACTGGGGGATTTGATGACCCGCCGCCAACTGACCATGGGGGAGGAGATCGATTTTGATTCCATGATCTCCGCACTTCAAGCGGAACGCAGCGGCATCTCATTGGATGAAAGCGCTTATACCAAGATTACGGCGGAGCGCTCCGGCTACTATATCAGCAGCACGGATGGGCTGGAGGGGGCGCTTTCCTATGGCAAGGTTGCCTCTACCACGCAGGAAATGCTTCAAAAGGCGCTGGAGGAAAAGGCACAGCCGGCCACCGGCGGCGTGGGCAAGATGGTGGACAGCTTCGATTGGTATCTGCTCTGTGCAATCGATGAAAAGCAGGCGCTTCAGTTTGAGCAGGGAGATAGCATTATGGTGCGCATGCCCTTCAGCGCGGCGGGAGAATTCAAGGCCGAGGTGGAGCATGTCGCCCAAGGTGAGAATGGGAAAAATATGGTCACCCTAAAGTGTAACCTGATGAATGAAACCTTTGCAAACCTGCGGCAGGAGACGGCACAGCTTGTGATGAACGTCACCGTTTATTACGCCAAACCGCAGGCGGAGGGGGAGCCAGAGGAGCAGGAGGCACCGAAGCCCAAGCAGTATGTTGTGGATAAGGGCATACGCGTCAGCGGCAGCGCGGTGCGCGTGGTTGACGGGGAAAAGGGCGTTTATGTCCGGCGCGGAAATGTGGCCCGCTTCCGCAAGCTGAATATTGTATATTCCGACCAGACCTATGTGATTTCCGCTACGGCCAGCCAGGACGGCGAGCCGATTGTGGATGATCCGGGCAATTATCTCAAGCAATATGACGAGGTCATATTAGAAGGGAAGGATTTATATGATGGAAAAATCATCGACTGACCCGCGCTTTGCGCAGATCACGGAAAACTACAAGCGCATCCGGGAGAATATTGCGGCCTCCGCGGAGAAAAGCGGCAGGGCGCCGGGCGATATTCGCTTCATGGCGGTGACCAAAACGGTTGAGCCTGTCTATATCAATCACGCCCTTTCCCTTGGGATCAGCCTGATCGGTGAAAACAAGGTGCAGGAATATTTGGGCAAACGGGAATACCTCAACCTCGCGCATTGCGAAAAGCATCTGATCGGGCATTTGCAAACGAATAAGGCGCGCCAGATCGTGGGCGAGGTGGATATGATCGAATCAGTTGACAGCCTGCGCCTTGCGCAGGAGATCAGCCGCCAGTCCGTCAAGCGGGAGATCATCACGCCCGTGCTGTTGGAGATCAACATCGGCGGGGAAGAGAGCAAAACCGGCATGGCTCCGGAAGAGCTGGAGGAAACGGCCTGCGCCATTGCGCAAATACCGGGTATTCAGGTGCGCGGCCTCATGGCGATACCGCCTATCTGTGAAAAAGAATCGGTTTTGCGCGGATTTTTTTCTGATATGCATAGATTCTTTGTTGACATGAAGGCAAAAAAAATAGATAATATCAATATGGACATTCTTTCAATGGGCATGTCCGGCGATTATGTCCAAGCCATTGAAGAGGGGGCCAATTTGGTCCGTGTCGGCTCCGCGCTGTTTGGCGCGCGGGTCTATTAAAAAGCCAGGAGGTTTATGAATATGAGCTTTATGGAAAAAATCAAGCAGATCGTCAATGTGGACGAGGACAACTACTATGATAATGACGCCGTAGAAGAAGACTACGAAGAATATGACGATTACGACACCGGCAGGGAAGAAGAGGAAGAGGAGCCGGCACGCCCCGCGCGTGAGCCGCGTGCCGAGGCGAACCCCAACCGCGTTGTGCGCATCAGCAATGCCTCTTCCCAGCTGCAGGTTGTGCTTGTAAAGCCTGACCGTTTCGACGATGTGACCGGCATTGCCGACCATGTGAACGGCAAGCGCACGGTTGTGCTGAATCTCGAATCCGCCAACCGGGAAACTTCTCGCCGCCTGCTCGATTTTCTCAGCGGCGTGGCCTATGCCAACGGCGGCTCGATCAGCCCTCTGGCGAACAATACGTATATCATCGTCCCCTTCAATGTCGATTTTACCGGTGATTTGGCCGATGAGTTGGAGAATAACGGCGTTTTCTTTTAATGGGAAACGCTGTATCAAATTCAATATGGAGGATGAAATGCGATGCTAACGCCGCAGCAGGTGAAAAATCATCGCTTCCAGCTCGGCTCCCGCGGCACTTACCGCGCGGAAGAGGTGGATGCGTTCGTCCAGGAGTTGGCCGCTTCTTTTGAAGAGGCTTATACGCAGAATGAAGCATTGCTGAAAAAAATCAGCCTTCTGGCGGATAAGGTGGAAGAATACCGCAGGGATGAGGATACGATCCGCTCGGCCCTGCTCGTTGCGCAGCGCACGGCGGATCAGGTGGTGCGCGAGGCAAAGGAGAAGGCAGAAGCCTGTATCGCCGGGGCGGAAAGCCAGGCGAAGGCTTTAGAAGAAGAAGCCAACGCCCGTTCCGGCCAGGTGATGCAGGAGGCGTCCGACCGGGCGCAGACGCTCACGCGCGAGGTGGACGCCCGCGTCAGCGCCCTATTAAACGATGCATCGGCTAAGGCGGAAAGCCTGGTTGGAGAAGCACAGGCCAAGGCCGACCGTTTGGTGGAGGAAGCTGGCCGCAACGCGCAGGAAAATTTGGCCCAGCTGCGTGAGGAGACAGAGCGCGAAAGCCTGCTGCTTGATCAAACGCGCGGCGCGGTCAGTGAATTCCGGGCAAACCTGATTGCCATGTATAAAGAGCATATTGAGCTGATCAACCGCCTGCCCATCCTGCCGGAGGGCACCGCTGTGCAAGCGCCGCTTTCAAAGCCTGAAGAGGTGCTGACCGATGAGGCGCAGCAGCCGCAGGAGCCGGAAACAGAAGCACAGCCGCAGGAGAATGCTGCCGATGCCCCCGTTGTCGCAGGCACGGTGGAGGAAGTAGTGCCCCCAGAGGAAGCAGAGGAGCCCCGGGCCGCTGAAAGCGCCCCGGAAGAGGAGGCAGTTGCCGCTTCGGCAGAAGATCCGCTGGAGGAAGAGCCTTTTGCGCAGCCCGACGGGCCGATGGGCCAGTTCCGCACCGTTTACAGCGAGGAGGAAGCATCGCCGGATGATTCCGGGGAGGGGGCGCAGCTCACCATGGGCGAGCCGGGCTTTCACCTGAATCTTGAGGAAGTTGCTGATGACGAGCCGGAGCCGATCCCTGTTTCCAGCGTAGCCGGAGAGGATGGCGTCCCGTCCTTTGAGGGATTCTTCCGCAAAAAATAAAGCATTATCAGAAAAAATAAACAACGCAGAATGCGTCCCAAAACGGAGAGGCAGGGGCGGCTGGATGATGCAGCGGCCCCTGCCCTCTGTTTTTGGGCTTGTTTTCTGCGGGAAGAAGGAGTGGGGCGTTTGCTTCAATTTTTTTCCCTTTTGACCGTAGGGCTGCTCGTGTGTATCGATCAACTGATTAAAATCATCATTAAGCTGTGGTTGGAACCGCTTCAAAATGTGCCTGTGATCTCCAACGTGCTGCATTTGATTTATGTGGAAAACACAGGCGCTGCCTTTGGCGTGTTCAAGGGCAGCGCGGTGGTGATGGGTGTGCTTTCCAGCGTGATTTTTATTGCGGGCATTTACCTGATCGTCAGCAAAAAGCTGAACACGGCCTTTTCCCAAAATAAATTTGACATCGGCCTTTCCTATGCCACGGTGATCCTGATCCTGAGCGGCGGATTGGGCAATTTTGTCGATCGCATTTTTCGCCATTATGTAGTGGATTTTATCGCGCCGGTTTTCATCAATTTTCCAGTTTTCAACTTTGCAGATTGCCTGATTACAGTGGGCCTCGTGCTGTTTATCATCTGGGTTGCCCGCTATTGCCTGGAGATCAAGCGGCTGGAAGCGCAGGAGAAACAACAGGAGGAACTGAAACGCAGGCAGCAGAATCAGGCGGAGAAGCACGATGATTGACGCATTGCTGTTTTCCATCCCGCCGGAGTTGGATGGCGAGCGTGTGGATCGGGCGGTTTCTCAACTGGTGGAGGGCCTGAGCCGTTCTGCCGTGCAGCGGCTGATCGAAGAGGGGAATATTATTAAAAACCGGCAGCCCGTTTCGAAAAATGACCGGGTCAAAGCGGGCGACAGCGTCCGCGTTGCCATGCGGGAGCCGCGTACGATCGAGGCCCAACCGCAGGAAATCCGGTTGGATATTCGCTATGAGGATGACGACCTGCTGGTGGTCAATAAGCCAAAGGGCATGGTGGTGCACCCGGCGCCCGGAAACCCGGACGGCACGCTCGTGAACGCACTGCTTTATCACTGCGGGGCAAGCCTTTCCGGTATCAACGGCATGATCCGCCCCGGCATTGTCCACCGCATTGATAAGGATACGAGCGGCCTGCTGGTGGTAGCTAAAAATGATTTTGCGCATGCGTCGCTTGCCCGCCAGATCAAGGAGCATACCTTTACTAGGGAATACAGCGCTGTTGTGCATGGGCGATTGAAGGAGCTCTCCGGCACGGTGGATGCGCCTATTGGCCGTCATCCCACCAAGCGCAAGCAAATGGCTGTGACAGACCGCCATTCCCGCAACGCGGTGACTCATTATGAAACCGTCGCGGAGTTCGACGGCTTTACGCAGATCCGCGTGCGGCTGGAAACGGGGCGCACCCATCAGATTCGTGTGCACATGGCCTATATCGGCCACCCGGTGGCGGGGGACCCGGTTTACGGCCCGAAAAAGAGCGCGCCCGGGCTGGATGGACAATGCCTGCACGCGGGGCTGATCGGATTTCGCCATCCGCGGGATGGGCGATATTTGGAGGTGGCGAGCGAGCTTCCCCCTTATTTCACCGCATTTTTAAGGAGGATTGGGAAATATGACGCAGACAAAGATTGAGCCAGAAGCAAAAAAGGATTTTTCCAGCTGGCTGGTGGTTTCCGATATCGATGGCACGCTGAATAATAAACTGCGTCGGCTTCCCAAACGCAACTTGGAGGCGATTACGCATTTTGTCTGTGATCTGGGCGGGCATTTCACACTGGCCTCCGGGCGGAATGTCATATCGCTCAAAAAGCATTTCGACCGCCTGCCGATTGCATCTACGCCTGCAATCGTCATGAATGGCGCGGGAATCTATGATTTTCAGAAAGACGAGATGATCTGGTTTCGCCCCATCAGTGCGCGCGGAGAGGAAATCACCAGGCTGGTGCTTGAAAAATTCCCGTTGGTAGAGGCTTCAGTGTTCACGAGGGATTTTATCTATCTGCTGCATCCGCGCATTTTTGCACCTGCTCAGATGATGGTGGATCATCTGCCGCATGAGCGGTGCGCTCGCTTTGAGGAGGTGCCATCAGGCGATTGGGGGAAGGTGATTTTTTATGGGCTTCCCTATCAGATGAAGCAGGTGGTTCGTTTTATTGATTCGTTGGAGGAGCGCCAGACGAATTTTATAGCCTCCTCCATTTCCACCTATGAGATGCTGGCCGAGGGCGTGCACAAAGGCACGGCGATCAGGGCGCTGAGTGAAATGCTGGGCGTCCCCTACGATCATACGGCGGCAATCGGCGACTATTTCAATGATTTTGATATGCTCAAATCGGTATTTCTGCCTGCGGCCTGCGGCCAGGCGCCTAAAGCAGTGCACGCCGTTGCCAAATTCCATGCCTGCCATTGCAATCGAGGCGCGGTGGGGGATTTTTTGGAGTATATTGAGCGCACCTATGGCGAAGCATGATGTCTTGGCAAAACAGCCGAAAATAATTGCCCAATTGGGAAAATAAAAGGATAAATTTGCTATTTTCTTTAGATTTCAATCATTTTTTTTGAGGATTTTTTCTAATCTTTTTTCGTATTTTCTCTTTACAAGCGTAGGATTTTATCGGATAATAGAATAGATTTCAGGAGGCACGGGCTTGAAAAAGCTTTTTCAGGCCGTGGCTTTGCGCGTTTTAGGCTGCAAAGGTGCTGCCTCTCATAGAAAGGAATGGTCATAAATGGATACGCAAGCGAAAAAACAGCTCAAAATGACCGCCTGCAAGGTCCGTATGGGCGTCATTGAAGAAACCTTCCAGGCAAAGTCCGGCCATCCGGGCGGGTCGCTTTCTGTCGCGGATCTCCTGACGTACCTCTATTTCAAGGAGATGAATATCGACCCTGCACAGCCGAAGATGGAAACGCGCGACCGCTTCGTCCTCTCCAAAGGCCACACAGCCCCCGCGCTCTATGCGGTGATGGCGCAGCGCGGCTATTTTCCGGAGGAGGAGCTGAAATCTCTACGCAAAGTCGGCTCCCGTTTGCAGGGGCATCCGAGCATGAAGCTCCTGCCCGGGATCGATATGAGCACAGGCTCCCTGGGACAGGGCATTTCGGCTGCCGTTGGCATGGCGCTCGGCTCGAAATATGACAAGAAGGGCTTCCGGGTTTACACCGTGCTCGGCGACGGCGAGCTGGAAGAGGGCCAGGTTTGGGAGGCTGCAATGTTCGCGGCTGCCAAAAAGCTCGATAATCTTGTTGCAATCGTCGATAACAACAATCTTCAAATTGACGGCTCTGTGGAAGAGGTTAACTCCCCGTATCCAATTCCGGAAAAATTTGTGGCTTTTGGCTGGAATGTGATTGAAATTGATGGCCACTGCTTTGATGATATAGAGGCCGCTCTGCAGGCTGCCCGCGCATGCGAGGGCAAGCCCACTGCGATCATTGCAACAACCATCAAGGGCAAGGGTGTTTCCTTCATGGAGAATCAATGCGCATGGCACGGCACTGCGCCGAATGCGGAGCAGTACGAGCTGGCGATGAATGAATTGAAGGCCGCATTGGCGGAATTGGAGGCGGAATAAGATGGCAGAGGTAATCAAAAAGGCGACGCGCGACGGCTATGGCAATGCGCTTGTCGAACTGGCTGAAAAATATGACAACCTGATCGTGATGGATGCCGACCTTGCGGCGGCGACCAAAACCGGAGTGTTCAAAAAAGCCTATCCCGATCAATTTTTTGATGCAGGCATTGCGGAATGCAACCTCATGGGCGTTGCGGCGGGCCTTGCCACAACGGGCCATTTGGTGTTTGCCTCTTCGTTTGCCATGTTTGCGGCGGGCCGTGCGTTTGAGCAGGTGCGCAATACGATCGGCTATCCACATGTCAATGTAAAGATCGGTGCGACGCACGCCGGCATCTCCGTGGGCGAAGATGGCGCGAGCCATCAGTGCTGCGAGGATATTGCCCTGATGCGCACGATCCCAGGCATGGTCATCATCAACCCGGCGGATGATATGGAAGCGCGCGCGGCCGTGTTTGCCGCTGCGGAATATGACGGCCCCGTTTACCTGCGCTTTGGCCGCCTGGCGGTGCCGCGCATTTTCGATAAAACCTATTCCTTTGAGATCGGTAAGGCCGTTCAACTCCGTGACGGCGAGGATGTCACGATCATCGCTACCGGCCTGATGGTCAATGAGGCGCTGATGGCGCAGGAGGAGCTGGTGAAGGAGGGCGTGAGCGCCCGCGTCATCAATATGGCGACCATCAAGCCGATTGATCGTGACTGCATCATTGCGGCCGCGAAGGAAACGGGCGCGATTGTCACAGCGGAGGAGCACAGCATCATTGGCGGCCTTGGCTCCGCGGTGGCAGAGATCGTGAGCGAAACGGTGCCGGTGCCTGTGGTGCGCGTGGGCGTGGAGGATACGTTCGGTTGCTCCGGTCCGGCGGTAGAGCTGCTGCATGTGTTTGGCCTTGATGCGGCCAACATTGTGGAGAAGGCTCACAAGGCAATTGCGCTGAAAGCGTAGGGATTTCTGAAAAAACGGTTGATAAGCAAACGTCAGCCGTTTTATCATAATAAGAAGGGCGGAGGGGCCTGCTGGTGCTGGCTCCTCTGTTTTTTTCAAAAAGATGGAATTGATACAAGCTTTTTGCACGCTGGGGGATCGAAAAAATGAAAAATATTGTACTGATCGGCATGCCTGCATGTGGGAAAAGTACGATCGGCGTCATTCTGGCGAAGACGATGGGCATCGGCTTCCTGGATACGGATTTACTGTTGCAGCAACGCGAGGGCAAGCGGCTGCAAGAGATCATTGATGGGCACGGGCTGCCGTATTTTCTGCGTGTGGAATCGCATGCGATTCAAAGCATCGATTGCCGCGATACGGTAATCGCTACGGGCGGGAGCGCTGTTTACAGTGAAATTGCCATGCGCCACCTGCACCTGAGCAGCATCCTGATTTATTTACAACTGCCGTATGAGGAGATTGAGCATAGGCTCGATAATATCAAAACGCGGGGCGTTGCCATGGAAAAGGGCGAATCTCTCTATTCGCTTTATCAGGAGCGTGCGCCGTTGTATGAAAAGTGGGCCGATCTTATCATTGATGCGGCGGGCCAAACGGCAGAGCAGACGGTGGAGGCCATTTTGGAAGCCATCGGAGATGAAAACGGGAATTGATCAACAAAAAGCGGGGCGCAATGCGCCCCTTTTGCTTTGACAGGCCCGAAAGGGACGGGAAAGCCGTTACCGGCCGTGGCCCTATAACCCGCTGTAAGGGAAAAAAGAGGATAAGAGGGGTCGTCTATGTACGATGTATTGGTAATTGGCGCAGGGCCGGCAGGGAGCACGGCCGCCCGGGTTTTAGCTGGGCGGGGGTATCGGGTGCTGCTGGTGGAAAAATGCAAAATGCCGCGCTATAAATCCTGCTCCGGGGTGTTGATCCAGAAGTCGGTTGATTTGATCGGCAAATACTTTGGCGGCAGCACGCCGGCAGAGGCACTGTGCGAACCGGTTGATAACCGGGGCATGGTTTTTACGGACGACCGTGGGAAAGAATACCGCTTTGAGCAGCCGGGCCTTAATGTGTGGCGCGGCCCCTTTGACCATTGGCTTGCCTTGAAAGCCCGGGAGAGCGGCGCGAAGATCAGGGATGCAACTACCGCTGTTTCCTGTGCAGAACAGCCCGGTTTTGTGACGGTTACTTTGCGTGGTGAAACAAATGATACGGTGAAGGCGAGATATGTTTTGGATTGTGAAGGCGTTGTAGGCGCTTTCAAGCGCAAGCTTGTGCAGGACGCGCCGGAATTTATCAGCACGTTTCAAACCTTTAACGAGGGGCGAATCGCGTTGGACCCGCACTATTTTTATGCCTATTTGCAGCCGGAATTCTCCGAATACGATGCGTGGTTTAACGTCAAGGATCAATTTTTGATTTTGGGCGTATCTGTAAAAAATCCGGATCACATCGAAGGCTTCTACGATCGTTTTCTCGCTTACATGAGGGAGCGCCACCATTTGCAGGTTGACCGCCAAATCAAGGCGGACCGGTGGCTGATGCCCCGCATCCGGCCCGGGTGCTCCATTGATTATGGCCGGGGCCGCGTGCTGTTTGCGGGAGAGGCGGCCGGTTTTTTGAACCCGATGGGGGAGGGGATTTCCGCAGCGATGGAGAGCGGCTGCTGCGCCGCGTGTGCAATTGCGGATTGGTTTGAAGATTTGGAGGCCATCTATTCTGCCTACCGGCAGGCAGCAGAACCCCTGCGGGGCTATATGAAGCGGCAGTGGAGCCTTGTGGCGGGTATGGCGGAGCCCTTTCAGGAGATGAGCAGCTAAAACAATAAAAAAGCAGGCGGTATGCCACCCCTCTGCGGGTGCATACCGCCTGCTTCAATTTTTACCCAATTGGCTGCACAAACCTCGGCACATATTGCAGCAGGCCGTTTACCCGCCGGGATTCCATCAGGGCGATTTCCGTCACCTGCATCCGGGTGGGCGGCAACGTTTTCCCATAGTCCTTTGCCTGAAAGCCAGGCTCCAGGATGACCTCGCGCCCCAGCGTCAGGTGCGGCCGGAAGGCCCGCTTTTCCAGGGAAAAGCTCGCCAGCGCCGTAACCACCTGCTGCTGGAGGGCGGCCAGCGCTTTGTTTTCCGCAACGCCCATCCACCAAAGGCCGCTCCCACTTCGTTGAAAGCATCCAAGCCCTGCAAGCTCTATGGAAAACGGTTCTGCGTGGATAGATTGAAGTGCCTGCTTTGCTGCCGCTAACCGGTTTGTTTCGCCGAGAAAGGCAAGCGTTAAATGCAGGTTTTCCCTGCGGCTGAAATTGCCCTGCCGCGCATGGCTTTTGAGCCCTGCAATCGCAGCGCAGAGCACATCCTTGCATGGTTCATCGAAACAGATTGCCACAAAAAGTCGCATGTTTCCCACTCATCCTTCCGATCCTGAGGTGCCATCCCCTTGCTGTTGAAGGCCTTTTTCGGTCGAAGAAGTGGGAGGCGCGTTCGCTTTTTTGATATCGAACCAGAACAGCACCCCATCCGTTTGGTTTTCACAGCCATATCCGCAGCCATATAGCTCCTGGAGGGCGCGGACGATAGAAAGCCCAAGCCCGTAGCGCTGCTCCGTGCCGCGTTTGCGGGCTTTATCCACCCGGTGGAAGCTGATCCAAATTTTATCCAGCTCATCCTGCGCAATCGGTTCGCCTGTGTTGAAAACGCGCACTCGGTAACGGCCCTCTTCCGTTTCAACGCAGTCGATCTCAATTCGTTTCTCCCCGGAGGCATGGGAAACGGCGTTGATTACATAATTGTTGAGCACCGTTGTGAGCTTTTCCACATCCCCATAGCCGCGGTATGCTTCTGGGATATCCGCTTGGACGGCGATTTCATTTTCCGCAAAAAGCAAGCGGCGCGTGCTGAGAAATTCATCGATCAGCGCGCGGATGGAGAAGGGCTCCTCATGCAGCTGGTATGCGCCCGCCTCATAGCGGGAGAGCTCCAGCAGCTCCATCACCATCCGGTTCATATGCCGGGTTTCCTCCATAATGATGCCGCAGTATTCTGCGGCCTGCTCCGGCTCCTGCGCAACGCCGAGCTGGAGGCCTTCCGCATAGCCCTGGATGATGGCGATCGGCGTTTTGAGCTCGTGGGATACGTTGGAGATGAATTCCTTTCGGATCTGCTCCGTGCGGCGCTCCTTTTCAATATCCGCTTCCAGCTGCCGGTTTTTTTGCTGCAGATCCTTAAGCGTTGCGTCCAGCGAATCGGAGAGCACGTTGATGCTGCGCGCGAGCTCGGAGAGTTCGTCCTTCCCCCTGGCGGTGCACTTACGGGAGAAATCCATCTGCGCCATGCCACGGGTCACCCGGTTCATCGCAATCAATGGCTTGGTGAATTTATTGGCGTACCAGGCGGCGAAAATGATGGCGCTGAACATAATAATCACCGTGATCGCGCCAAACAGGTTATTCGCAAGCAGCGCATTGGATTCAATCACGTTTTTTTGGGCGGATACTTCGATGGTTTGCCCATTCTCCGTTGGAAGGCCGAATATAATATACTGAATATCATGGCTGCGCCCTTCGCGCACTTCAAAGTAGGAGCCGTCGCCGCGTAATTCCCGCTCAAGCGTGGTCAGGTTATATTTGAATTGTTTCAGAAAATCGTCGCTGAAGATTGGGCTACCGGAGCTATAGCTATAGGGATTGTAAACCGTAGCCCAGAGGGGACGGCCATATGCGTCCATAATCTCCACGGCGATGTTATACTTCGTTGCAAGAGAATAAAGCTGTTCCCGAAAATCGTTCTCGTGCGTCTGATCCATCTCGCTGATGCTGCGGGCCGCCTGCTGGAGGTTGTCCTTTTCCCGCCAGATATATACCTGTGAGAGCAGGCGGGAATTGACAAACAAAATCAGCGCGGCGCTCAGCAGAAGGATCGCCACGATCTGAAAAAAAAGCTTTTGCTTGATGCTCCCCTTGAGGGGGCTGTTTTTATCATGCTTTAGCTTTGGCAACGTCATATCTGCCCCTCGATCTTATAGCCCATTCCATAAACCGTTTTCAAATGCGCGCTGCCCCACTCGCCCAGTTTTGTGCGTAACCGTGCCATGTGGGAATCGACCGTGCGGATATCGCCCACATAATCAATGCCCCAGATGGAATCGAGCAGCTGCTCGCGCGTATAAACGCGGCCTGGGCTCGCCATCAGCTTGCGCAGGAGGTTGTATTCCTTCAGCGTCAGCTCCAGGTGCTTCCCGTGCAGGATGACCTCATGCGCCTCTTCATTGATGCAGAGCTCGTCCATCCGCATGGCGCCGCCTGCATCCGGCGATTGCGCACGCCGCAGCAGGGCAGCGATCCGCTTCATCAGCACAGAGGGGCTGAAGGGCTTCGTCACGTAGTCATCCGCACCGGCCTCAAAGCCCATCAGTTCGTCGAACTCCTCGCTGCGGGCGGTGAGCATCAGGATAGGCACGTTGGAGGTTTCGCGCACGGCGCGGCAAACCTCCCAGCCGTCACGCTGCGGCATCATCACATCAAGCAGCAGGAGCGCCGTATCCGGATGCGTGCGGAAGACGGAGAGCGCCTGCTCGCCATCCTCCGCCTCCAGCGGCTTGTAGCCCTCTCGGCGCAGGAAATCGCACACCAGCCGGCGGATGTGCGCTTCGTCGTCGGCAATCAGAATTTTCTGCATGATACAAGCCTCCCAGCCTTCAAATTTGTTTCTGCATTGATTTTAGCACAGCGGGAATGGGCTTACAAGCGGCTTCACAATCCTTTTACATTTATGCAATTTTTGCGTCATAGTGTTTTACGGCGCTTTGTCATGGGGATATGATAAAGCGCCCGGTTCAGTTGTGAACCGGGCGAAATGAGGTTATTTTATTATGCGTGTTTCTCTTTGCTTTTCCAAGCTGCAACCATCCACATCAGCATCAGGAGAACCGAAAGAACCGGCTGATTGTTGAAAATCGCATCGTAGGGAAGTGGAGCATTACAGAAAAACAAAATCCATAGCATTCCCCAGAGACTGCCGGCTGCGATAGATATGCACTTGAAAGCAAAAAAGCTGGAATCATGTTTAAAAGTGACGATCCAGGAAATCAGGAGCAGGATCGTGAGCAGGGGAAGCGCCCACCAATTTATGAAATAAAACGAATCGTTGAAATTCGTGAGGCGAGGGTACTTCGTTACGACAAAAATGAAAACGGCATATAAGGCGAGCATCCCGGATAAGATCCCATTTACTATTCTTGTTTTTGTCATGATAAAAACCTCCCCATGTGAAATAAAAATTTTATGTGACCCAATGTAGTACAACGAGGGTTGCTGCCAGACAGGCGGAAATCAGGGCTAACCGCCTGAGGAACCTCTTCCGGGCAGACAGAATCGTTTTCACCCGATTGGCGATTTCTTCTTCCGAAAGGGCAGAATGGGCAGCGTGATATCCATCCATCTGCAATAAAAAATCCGAGCATTCTTTGATAAAATCCGGGTCCATCTCCTGATAAGGCTTCGCTAACTCCGCAGAGAGCAGCATTTCCACCTGTTGCCGCTCGAAGAAATCCTTATTATTACACATATAAATCTCCTGGTTCTTTCATGATCAAATATATATGGTCGTAAATAAAAAAGGTTTCACAAAATCCTGATCAAAAATGGCCGATGGATGAAAAGATGATTTTGGATAGCTCTTTCATCCGCTTTCGCAAACGGAAAGCACGCAGCCGGATGGCTTTCTCGGTTGTTTGCAATTCCGTGGCTATCGTATGATACTGTTTATGTTCCATATAGATTTTCGTATACAGTTCCATTTCTTTTGGCGCCAGGCTGCTGAGCACCTGCGTTTTGCCATGCGCAATCTCATCATCGGTTATGCTGTTTTCCAGTAGGGTTAAGATATCGGAATCACACGGGATTTCCTGATTGGAATGGTCTATGGAAAAAAGCTTTTGATTTTTTTCCTCTTTTTTATAGGCCTCCTTTATTTTTTTATCCGCTACAGAATATAACCACGCTCGTAAATTCGTATTTGTCAGGCCGCCGTGGCGTTCCAGCAGCAATAAAAAAACATCCTGCACGAGATCTCTGGCCAGGTGCTCATCATAATTCACTTTTCGTAAACAAAATAAGTATATTTCCTCATAATAGGCGGCGGCTATATGTTCAAGCTCTGATTTGTTCATAAAAATTACTCCTAAATTTTTGAAACATCTTCAATTTTTTTACATATAATAATGAAAACGATAAGAGGAAACGGTGTTAACTCTACTCCAATAATACCATATGTTAAAATCTTTTACCATATAAAGTAAAAAAGAAGGTGATTCAATCAGTGAGTGATTTTTTGGACAGAATGATGAAAGGGATGGGACAGTTTCAAAAGGAGGATTATGATGAAAGCTATCAAAAAAATTGCGTTGTGTCTAGCTGTATTATTTGTAATGCAGGCAATGCCGACTGGGGTTTTTGCTGTGTCTTTTAAGGATGCCCTATCTGAGGAATCGAGGGGAATCAGTGTGCTTGCACACTATGTCAAGGAAGATGCTGGAAGGGCAGGTATGCTTTACGTCAACGAATATAATCAGGAGACAATTGTAAAACGATCAGATGCATCCATTATGAGTGATGATGCACAACTAGAGTTGATTTATTACTATAGCTCGTATGAAAATGGCTATTCTTCGCATTCCCCTTATGGAAACCATTGGAAAACAAACTATGATATCAAGCTGCAATACGATGCTGAAAACGATCAATTTATTTATCTTCATAATGACGGAGCCACTGTAGCCTTTGAAAAGACAGATGAGATGCAGGGGGGAGACATTTACTGGAAGGAAAAGCTCACAATGCTATGTCGTTTGGATAAGCTTTATGTGAAACAGAACAGTACCAACCCTGCTGATGCGCGAATCGAAACAAAGAAGGGCGAAACGTTGACATTTGATTCTGAAGGGCGGTTGGTGCGAATCAAAACGCAACAATCGGATGTTCAGATTTCATATCATCTAAATGGAATATCAGAAATTTCAGATGCCGCTGGAAACAGGCTGCAATTCAATTATGGAAATGACAACAGGGTCGAAACGATTACTGGTTATCAAGGAAAAACGCCGATATTAATTGAAAAAGGTGAAAAAAATGTCCCCTACCAAATTCAATATCAATATGATATAAAAGGGCGTTTGATATCTGTGACCTATCCAGATGGTAAAAGCATATCCTATGGATATCTATTTCCAGATAAGCTCTCAACCATCCAGAACATTGACGAAAAATGCTTAGAAATCGCCTATGCACAAAAGAGAGCAGAAACGATTCAGCAGATTTCTAGCGAAAATCCTGCTTTAAGCCGTGATATTGCTTCCTTGAAACATAATAGCAATGGTAATATTATAAAGTCAGAATTATTTGGAGAGACAACGTATCAATATAATGAGTACGGATTGCTGGTTTACGACGACAAAACGATGGCCGCAATCGATAAAGAGGCCAGAGAGGTGGAACTCGCTTCCGAGAAAGCTACAGTGGAACGGGTACGCCCTTGCAACTGCGAAGATTGCCATTTGGTTGCTTGTGAATGTGAATGTAACCGGCAAGAGGATTGCAATTGTTTCTCGTGCAATCTTTCTATTTCGGCTACAGGTGGTCAAAAGGCATTGTCAGCGGAATCCAAGATAACAAATGCGTCTGCGTCGCAATCCGATATAAAGCTGTATCCGTCTGGATATGTAGCGGAAGAAACAGATAGCTTGGGCACCAAAGTGGCATATCAGTATGATCTGAATCAAAACCTTACGAAAGTTACTTTGGAGTTGGCTGGACTTACCGATGGTATTATCGAAAATAAGTATCAATATGCCAACGATAAGCTTATATCGATCGAGAATAACAACACCAAATATGATTTATTATATGATGAATGGGGAAATCCCAGTGGGGCAGATATTGAAGGGAAACCCCATGTGCGTTATCATTATGTGGATGGCAATATTAGCTTTCTACAAACACAAGCGTATGCAAATGGTCAGTGCATATCTTATGCTTATGATGATAATGGCCGCATCTCCAGTATTAGCACGGATGGAAAAACAGCAATGTTTGAATACGAATATCTGCAAAATGATGATGTAAAAATAATGAATCATAGCAATAATACGACAATGTTTTTAAAGGAAAACGCTTATGAAATTTTAGATTCAGATAAAGATGAAGTATTATTTTCTGTGATCGTCCACCCCGGAAGGCAGTATACCTTAAAAATAGGGGATCATTCCTTCAATGTAAAATGGCAATCCGTATATGATGAAAGCAATGGCAAATATTCATTACAATATAAGACGGAAGGAATCAATACGGATGCAACAGTGGATATAATTCGTAATTATGATAACAATGATGCGATTGCTTTAATTACAACGTCAAAAAATGAAAATATGGGAATTTCAGTATCAGAGAGTTTTGATAATAATAATCGATATAGCGTAGAAACTTTAACCTCTGTTTATCAATTTCAGAATAAAACGATTGAAAAGAAATGGACGAATAAGTTTGATGAAAATGACAGGCTGATTTCAGTTAACTTAAATGATGAACCATATGCAGAGTACACATATGATTCAATCGGCCAGCTGATAGGGTGGAAGGACTTTACCAACGGGCAGACACTCCAATATGAATATGATAATTCCGGAAATCTATTAAAAAAAGATGCGGTGTTGAATTCCAGTCAGCACAAAAACAATAACTATACATATAATGATACACAATGGAAAGATCTGCTGTCAAAATATAATCAAAAAGCGGTGGTGTATGATGAAATTGGAAATCCGATTTCATATGGAAGCACCTCATTTCTCTGGAATTTTGGCAGACAGTTAGAATCCATTATCACAGAGAAACAACGGATAGAATATACGTATGGCGAAGACGGTTTGCGTCAGAGCAAAACAGTATATAGCGAGAATAATCCGATCTATCAATATCGCTATTTTTGGAACGGTGAGCATCTGCTCGGTTTTGATTACTATGATTATTTGACGGAAAAGCTTCATACCATTGTTTTTATTTTGGATGATGAGCGAACGCCTTATGGATTTATTGTAGATGATAAAGATATCTATTTGTATGAAAAAAGTATTGCAGGCGATATTACAGGTATCTATCAAAATGGAACACAGGTTGCCAGCTACCATTATGGGGCGTATGGGGAAGTTCTGAACTGCTATGAAAATGAAGAAATGCAAAAATATAATATTTTATCCTATCGAGGTTATTGTTATGACCGAGAAACAGATATGTATTATCTTCAATCAAGATATTATGTGCCGGAATGGGGGCGCTTTTTGAATGCTGACCTTTATGTTGATACAGGCACAGGGATATTAGGCACCAATATGTATGCGTATTGCGAGAATGACCCAGTGAACTACATTGATCCCAATGGCCTTTGGAAAATCAGGAAAGATGATAATAGCCATGATAAATTGACGAAGTTGCTTTTTGAGGGTGAAAATTACGCGAAGCTAAATTCAATGATTGATGGGAATGTATGGATAGACGAAGAGTATAGCGCTTTAATTATAACCAACCAAAATCAAAAATATCATTTTGACCGCCACAGGCAAATGAGTGAATATTCTGAAGACACGCGCTTTGAAATGGCTGCTTATTGGCTTACAAGAGCAATCAATTATCCGGTAGACTCAACAAACGAAGCTATTTATGTTGGTCGCGCAATGCATTCGATGCAGGATTACTCCTCTCACGGGAACATCGGAATTTATCATTCTTGGGCTGCCCATGGTGCAAATGGCGATGACAGGCAATATATTTGGAAAGATGACACGTTACGGGGTTCGAATGAAAGCCGATTTTTTTCTGGGATTAAAAAAACAACGGGAACACAATATCGATGGTTAGAGGCGCAGGAAATGTCGGCAAGCACGATGCTCCTATTTGTTCTGATGAGAATTACCCATTCGTAAAAATTCTTCCATGTTTTAGCTTTGATGTTCAATGCGCGGCTTGGAATAAAGGGAGAGCGAGTCTGTGTAAAACTTAGTTATGTGTTTTTGTAATGCCGTTAATCGGGCAGACAATTCGGCAGGAAGGTGCTGATATCTTATGAAACGTTCATTGAAATCCATTATGTTCGGGCTTTCGATTCTAGTGTTTTGCTATACGGCTTTTGTAGCGACTGTATATGTTTTCCCAAGCATTGTGGATTCTGACGACGCATTCTTCTTTATCAACATGTGGGTTGTTCCGCTGAGTAGCTTGGCCGTTGTAGTGGGCTCATTGGTCTGCACAAGGGGAGGCCGTGTGCCGCTTTTCTTACGGATTGTTTCTATCGCCACATTTCTCTTTTTTACAATCTTTTTGTTATTCATCTTTTTCGACTGGCCGTTTCCTTATTATTGGCTGGTGTTTCGATATCAGGCGCTCGTTTTATCCATTCTTTTGCTTGTGTGGGTCATCATTTGGATCAAAATTAAAAGAACAGATGCCGAATCATGACGAGTGACAGCTTCCCTGACACGCCAAAAAACATTTGACATTCCTTCTTCTTCATGCTATAATCCCATCAATATTTGAAACCGCTGATTGAGAGTAGTAGCATACCACACCGCTTTTCAGAGAGCCGCGCATTGGTGTGAGCGTGGCAGGCAGGCGTTATGTGAATGGACTCATGAGGGCGGCCCGAAAGGCCGAAAGCCGAGTAGTTGCCGCCGGGGAACCCCATCCGTTACCAAAGGGGCGCGCATGCTGGTGCGCGGAATGAGCGGGCGCTTTGAGCGTCAATTTGGGTGGTACCGCAGGAGTATAATTTGCTGATAACTCTTGTCCCTTACGAAAGTAGGGGACAGGAGTTTTTTATTTTTTCATTTTATTTCAGAAAGGGGCAATCATCATGTCGAAGCACGTACCGTATCGTATTTATCTACCGGAAGAGAGGATCCCGCGGCAGTGGTATAATCTGCGAGCCGATATGAAGGAGCAGCCCGCTCCATTTTTGAACCCGGGGACGATGCAGCCCCTCAAGCTCGAAGAGCTGTATCCGATCTTCTGCGAGGAGCTTGCACAGCAGGAGTTTGATTCCACAACCCGCTATATCGATATCCCCGATGAGATTGTGGAATATTACAAAACCTTCCGTCCCTCTCCGCTCATCCGCGCCTACAATCTCGAAAAGGAACTGGGCACGCCCGCAAAGATCTACTGCAAATTCGAGGGCAATAACACCTCCGGCAGCCATAAGCTCAATTCTGCCATCGCGCAGGCCTATTATGCCAAAAAGCAGGGCCTGACAGGCTTGACCACCGAGACGGGGGCCGGCCAATGGGGCACGGCGCTGTCCATGGCGTGCGCGTATTTTCACATTCCCTTGACCGTTTATATGGTCAAGACGAGCTTCCATCAAAAGCCCTACCGCAAATCGATCATCGAAACCTTTGGCGCCAATATCATCCCCAGCCCGAGTGACACGACAAAGGTCGGGCGCGAAATTCTTGAGAAATTCCCCGGCACCGGCGGCTCGCTCGGCTGCGCGATCTCTGAGGCCGTGGAAAAGGCCGTGACCACACCTGGCACGCGCTATGTGCTTGGCTCGGTGCTCAATCAGGTGCTCCTGCACCAGTCTGTGATCGGCCTGGAGGCGAAGGAGGCCATGGCGCTCTACGAGGAATATCCGGATATCGTCATCGGTTGCGCGGGCGGCGGCTCGAATCTCGGCGGCCTGATTGCGCCCTTCATGCAGGATCGGCTGACCGGCAAGGCAAAGCCCTATTTCATCGCCGTGGAGCCCGCTTCCTGCCCATCCATGACGCGCGGCAGATATGCGTACGATTTCTGCGACACGGGCAAGGTCACGCCGCTTGCAAAGATGTACACACTCGGCTGCGAATTCCAGCCCTCGCCCAACCATGCGGGCGGTCTGCGGTATCACGGCATGTCGCCGATCCTCTCAAAGCTTTATCACGACAAATATCTGGATGAGGCGCGCGCTGTGGAGCAGACCAAGGTGTTTGACGCGGCGATCCGCTTCTCCCGCTGTGAGGGCATTTTGCCCGCGCCGGAATCCTCCCACGCCATTTATGCGGCGATCGAAGAAGCCCTCAAATGCAAAGAGTCCGGCGAGGCCAAGACAATCCTCTTCGGCCTGACGGGCACCGGCTATTTCGATATGGCCGCTTACGCCTCTTATTTCGACCAAACGATGAGCGACTCCATTCCGACCGACGAACAGCTTGAAAAGGGCTTTCGGAGCCTCCCGCAGGTGGCGGAATAATCGGTTCTGCATTTTATTGTTACCGCATAGTTTATGAAAAAGTTTTCAGACCGCCGTGTTATTGGCGGAAACGCTTTCATATGTTACGATTCTGTAGAATCCTGTCGTCCGGCCCACCGGACGATTGCATATGATTTTGAAAAACCGTTTTTCGATTCAAGATTTGAAAACGGCAGGGGAGAAAGGAAGAAGATGGGATGAGCAAAGTCAAAAATGAGGCCACGATCAAAAATCCGATTGTCAAGGCCGTGCGCGAGCAGTTGGAGCACCGCGCTTTATGGCTGTATCTACTGTGCGACGAGGCGGGTAAGCGAGGCCTTTCGTGAGAGGATTTCGGCTCCGCTGCAGTGAAGCGCTGCGGCCTGTATCAGGGTGCGGGCCTTGTGAAAAAGGGCGGCACGCAAAGCCTGAAGGGGCTGCGCAAAACGCTGTTTACCAAGCCGGCGCAGTGGATGTTTGAAATGGACGTCAAGGAATGCACGGACGACTTGCTGGCGATTGATTTTCACTATTGCCCGCTGGTCAAGGCCTGGCAGAAGCAGGGCTGCTCGGATGAAGAGATCGCCCTGTTGTGCGATATCGCCATGTGCGGGCGATCACGGCATCGGCGAAGCCTATGGCTGCGAGCTGGAGCTTCCGCAGTGTATCGCCAAGGGAGACCCGATCTGCGCGTTGCGCTATGTGCGGAAAAAGTAAGGGATTAAGGAAGAAGGAAAGGAAAAAGCACACCTATGAATCAAATCAAAAAAGTATCGAAGAAGATCATCCTCGCTTACTGTATTCCGCAGTTTGCTGTGGGCCTATTTACGGCGATGATCTCCAATTATCTGCTCTATTTTTACCAGCCCTCGAAGGAGTCCGGCATCCCGACGTTGGTCACGCAGGGCGTCGTGGTGCTCGGCATTCTCACCTTTATCGGGTTTGTGAAAGCGGTCGGCCATGTGATCGATGCCGTGACGGACCCGCTGGTGGCGAATTTGAGCGACAAAAGCCGCAATAAAAAGGGCCGCCGCATTCCGTTCATGAAATATGCCGCCATTCCCTTCGGCCTTTCCGCGCTGCTCATTTTTTGCGCGCCGCAGGGCAGGCCGGGCCTGGTGAATAATATCTGGGTTGCGCTTTTCATTTGGGCTTATTTTATCTTCTATACGCTGTATATGATTCCGCACAATGCCCTTCTGCCGGAGATGATTACGGATACGAAGGAGCGCGTTAATGTTTACACCTTCAACTCCCTGTTCTTTGTCACGGGCAGCGCGCTGGGCTATGTGACCCCGGCGCTCGTCGGCATGTTTAAAAACGCGGGGTTGGATGTGCTGCTGGCCTGGCGCGCGACGTTCGCGATTTTCACGGTGGTCGGCATCATCCTGCTGCTGCTCCCGGCTGTTATGATCAAGGAGAGGGAATACGTCAATTCCGTGCGTCCGACCGTGTCTCTCATGCAGTCCTTAAAGCATGCGTTCAACAACAAGCACTTCCGCTGGGTCACCCTCGGCCAATTGCTGGAGGGCACGGCGATGTCCTTCTTCCAATCCTGCATCATGTATTATGTAACGAGCCTGATGGGCCTGCCGGAAACGGCCTCCGTCGCGATCCTCGCGATTTCCATTGTCGGCTCCCTGTGCTTGTATCCGCTCATCAGCAAATGGGGCAAAAAGTCCGGTAAGCGCAAGCCGATTATCTGGGGCTGCGTGGTGTTTACCATTGCAGAGTTCATTATCTGCTTTGGCGCGGATATGCCCGGCCCGGCGATGGTAAAGGCCTGCGGCCTCGCCATCTTCGTCTCCTTCCCGTTTGCGGTGCTCAACATCCTGCCCGGCTCCATGATGGCGGACGTCATCCAGTATGACACCCTGACCACCGGCATCAACCAGGAGGGCATTTTCAGCGCGGCGCGCTCTTTCATCACGAAGCTCGGCACCTCTCTCGCCATTATGATCGTCCCGTCGCTGACGGTGATCGGCGCAGCGGCAGGTGAAAATATCGGCAGGATGGGCCTGAAGATCACGGCGCTTGTCGGCGGCCTGTTCTGCCTGGGTGCGGTAATCGCGTTCATCATGTATCGGGAAGAGGAAGTGCTCGCCCTGATTCATAAAAAAGGTGAGGGAGCAAATGCTGGAGCGGAAAAGAAGAAGGTGACGAAATGACCGCCCTCTACATCCTTTTTACGGTTTTGGCGGCTTTGCTGTTGCTGTTCGCCGTGCTTGCAGTGAACGCCGTGCGTGCCGGCAAGCGCGGGCGCAAGCTCGCCCCGCAGCCGGAGTATTACACGGCGGAGGAGCTGGACCAGTATGCGCAGCGCTTGGCCAAAATGATCCGCTGCGAAACGGTTTCCTGCCGCGAAAGCTTTGACGATACGGAATTCAAAAAGCTGCGCGATACGGTGCGGGAGCTTTTCCCGCTCTTCCATGAAAAGGCGCAGTTTCTCTCCTTCAGCGACGATTGCTGGGTATATAAGCTGCCCGGCAAAGACCAAAGCCGCGATATGATGGTGATGTCGCACCATGACGTTGTCGCGGGCACAGGGGAGTGGAAGCACCCGCCCTTTGCGGCGGAAACGGCGGATGGCAAGCTTTGGGGCCGTGGCACAGTGGATACGAAAACACCGCTGTTCGCAGAGTTTACAGCCTTTGAAGAGCTGCTGCAGGAGGGCTTTGAGCCGCCCTGCAATCTATGGCTCGCCTCCTCCCACAATGAGGAGATTGGCGGCGACGGCATCCCGCTGGCGTTGGAGTATTTTAAAAAGCAGGGCATTACCTTTGAGCTGATTCTCGACGAGGGCGGCGCGGTGATCGCGGCGCCGATGCCGGGCATCTCCTGCAAGTGCGCGATGCTTGCCGTGCACGAAAAGGGCCGCCACCTGCTTAAATGCGTGGCAGGGGAGGGCGCGAGCCACACCGGCCTCGCGCCAAAAACGGATACCCCGGTGGTGCGCATGGCGAAATTTATTGCAGAGGTATCGAAGAAAAACCCATTTATCCGCCGCATTTATCCCGCGGTGCGCGCCATGTTTGAAGGCCTTTGCCCCTATATGGCGTTCCCGATGCGGCTGATCTTTGCAAACCTCTGGCTGTTCGCCCCGCTGCTCAAAGTGCTCATGCCGAAGATTAACCCTATGGCTGGCGCAATGCTCGGCACGATGTGCTCCTTCAATACGATCAACGGCGGCAAATATGGCAGCGTGCAGGCGAAAACCGTGGAAGCGGATGCCTATCTGCGCTGCATTGACGATCAGGATTTAGCGCAGGATATCGCCGCTTTCCGCGCAATTGCGGATCAATACGGCATCGAGGTGACAGATGGGGAGGGCAACGAATACCATGCCCCCGCGGACCTGACCAAACCCGCCTATGCCTATGTGCGGGAATGCGTGGCGGATATCTTCCCGCAGGTGGCCTGCGCGCCGTTTATCCTGCCCGCAGGCACGGATGCGCGCTGGCTGACGGATGTGTGCCAATGCGTCATTCGCTTTGCGCCGATCGATATCGACCCGCAGCAGTTCGCAAGCGTCCATAGCCCGGATGAGAATATTGATATTAAGGCGGTTGGAAACGCCGTCGCGTTCTATAAACGACTCCTTCGGGAATACCACTAAAACCAAGGGCTGAAATCATCAGCCTGCCTTTCGTGGTTATTCCATTTCAAACAGCGCCAGTGCGGTTATATGCTGCACCGGCGCTGTTTGTGTTGTGATCTTCGAATATATATTTGCTTGCGGCATTGCAGATCCCCACGCCCCTTGCGTTTTGCAGCGCAATATGATATGAATAGAAGAAACAGGTGCCCCGCTTCAGCTTGGGCATATCAAAATCAGAAAAGGATCGTCAGGTGGGGACCATGTATAAGTGTGTTTCGTTTTATACCGCCAACCGTATGTTGCAGGAAGGGCAGAGCGCTGTGATCGCGGCGTGGTCTGTTGTGGCGGATGAAACGTATCATTACGATATGAAAGTCGATGAACTGGGCTATCCGCGCGCACTCTGTTTTATCCGCACCATCGAAGGGCGCGGTCGGATTCAAACGGAGGAAGGGGAGATCCTTCTCTCTGAAAAGGAATATATCCTCCTGAACCGGAGAGATATCCGCTATTATTCTGCCGCCGCAAAGCTGTGGGCCTATTATTGGGTGGATTTTTTATGGGTGGAGAAAGAGCCGGTGGCCATCGGCCGCAAACGATTCGCCCCCTTTGAAGAAAAAGAGCGCCTGCTGTTTGAAGAGCTTTTGCAGGTGGGGCGTTCTTATCCGGAGGAACTGTGGTATATCAACGGCATTTTTATCCACTATTTTTACTATCTGCGGTTCAAGGACCATCCGGCTGAAAAAAATGCGCGGCAACCGATTCTGATGGAGGAAATCTGCTCCTATATTGAGCAAAAAATCTATGCAAAGCTTAGCGTGCAGGAGGTTGCCGATTTTTTTCAGATTTCAACCCGGCGGCTGCATCAGATTTTTCAGCAATCCTGCGGAATGTCTCCCAAGCAATATATCAGCAGCAGGAAAATCGAAAAGGCTAAGCAGATTTTGTGCACCATATCAATTTCCGTTACCGATCTCGCGGCATTGCTCGGCTATGACAGCGCCTACCACTTTTCTGCTGCTTTTAAAAAACTGGTTGGATGCCCGCCGAGCGTTTTTCGCAAGCAATGTGCGAAGGCAGCGCCTCCCCATGAGGCTGATCAAATAGACAAAATAGAAGTGAAAGGATCTGAATATGGCAAGCATCGATTTTATTTATCAAAATGAGTATCAGAAAGAGATTTCTTTCCCCTTGGGCGGAATTGGAAGCGGCTGTGTTGGCTTATCCGGCGACGGAAGGTTAATAGATTGGGAGCTTCACAGCCGGCCCAATAAACAAAGCGTAAATGGGTTTACGCATTTTGCCATCAAGGCACAGCAGGGGAATCATGTTTTGGGCGCCCGCGTTCTCCAATCGGATACGCGCAAGGATTTTATGGGGAGCAATCGTCAAGCGGCCCATTCCTGGGGATATGGGCATGGGATCGACCGCAACACCATGGCGGGATTCGTCCATTTTAGGAATGTGACATTCCATGGGAATTTTCCTGTTGCAGAGGTGGAATACGGTGATCCGGATTTTCCGGCTAGGATGCGGCTGACGGCGTTCAATCCCTTTATCCCCTCCAATGTGTTCGATAGTAGCCTGCCGGCCGCTTTTTTTGAATGGGAAATTCAAAACACCTCTACACAGGAAATCACCTACACCATTGCGTTTTCTTGCCGAAACCCACTTTTAGGGCGGACGGCAAATCATAAAGCCAACGGCAAAGGATATACCGGCGTCCGCTTTTCCAATTCCAATCTAAAGCATAATGCCGACGCCGGTACAGCCCTTATCGCAACAGATTGTGAAAACACTGCTATTCAGGAATATTGGTATCGTGGGGAATGGTTTGATGCGTTGACCACTTTCTGGAATGACTTTTCATCTCCCTGCCCGTTAAAAGAGCGTCATTATGCTCGCGGTAACAGAGGGGAAGGGGAGATGGCCACCCTTTCTTCCAGCATAACAATTCCGGCCGGCGGCACAGGGCGAATCTGTTTTTTGCTCACATGGCATTTTCAGCTGATGGAAAAATATTGGGGGAAAAGCACCTTTGGGCGGCGATACCGTTGGAAGCAATACTATGTAAAAAGCTTTTGTGATGCGGCGGCGGTTGCCGATTATTGCTTTGCAAATTGGGCACGGCTGAAAGAAGAGACGTTTCTGTTCCGTGACACCTTGTTCCAGTCTGAAGTGCCCGAATGTGTCCTCGACGCCATTCAGGGCAATCTTGCGATTCTCAAAAGCAGCACCTGCTTGCGGCTGCAAGACGGCGCTTTTTACACCTTTGAGGGCTCGAATGCGGATAGCGGCAGCTGCGAGGGAAGCTGCACGCATGTGTGGAATTATGCCTATGCACTGGCGTTTTTGTTTCCGGAGCTGGAGCGCTCTATGCGGGAATTGGAATATAGCAGCAGCCTGAAAAAAAGCGGGGCTGTTAATTTTCGACTGATGCTGCCGCTGCGTTCAAAGCATTTGTTTCGCGGGGTATGCGCCGATGGGCAAATGGGCGGCCTTCTAAAATTTTATCGTGAATGGATGCTCTGCGGCGACGAAAACTGGCGCAAAAAGTATTGGCCCGCCGTCCAGCGGTCCTTGGCCTTCGCATGGAGCGAAAAAAATCCATATCAGTGGGATCCGCAGCGCAAGGGCGTTTTTACCGGCCAGCAGCACCACACGCTGGATATGGAACTGTTCGGCCCCAATAGCTGGATTACCGGCTATTATCTTGCCGCCTTGCGTGCTGCGCAGGAGTTGGCTCGAGCGGATGGGGATGAGGCGGCAGCCAGGGAGTATAGCCAAATCTTTCAAAAGGGCAGCGCTTATGTGGAGCGCGAATTGTTCAACGGGCGGCACTACATTCAGCAAATCAACCTGAAAGATCCATCCGTGTTGAAACAGTTTGGAAAAGAGAAAGTTTATTGGAACACAGAAACGCAGGAGATGAAATATCAGTATGCAGAGGGTTGCGAGATTGATCAGGTGATCGCGCAATGGCATGCAAACCTTTTGGGGCTGGGCAGTGTTTTTCAGCCCGCTCATCTTCATCAGGCACTGGAGGAAATTTATCGGCAGAATTTCAAACAGATGCGCTCTTTCAACAACCCTTGCCGGGTTTACGCGGCGGACGGGGAGGCGGGCCTGGTGATCTGTAGCTGGGAGGGCGGCGCTCCCGCTATTCCGCTGCCATATGCACAGGAAACCATGTGTGGCTTTGAATATGCTGCGGCCTGTCTGATGCTACAGGAGGGCATGGAACGGCAGGCGCTGGAGATCGTTTCCGCCATACGCGCCCGCTACGATGGGCAAAAGCGCAACCCGTGGGCGGAAATTGAATGCGGCGGCAGTTACGTCCGTTCCCTTGCCTCCTACAGCCTGCTGCTCGCCTACAGCGGCCTGATTTTTGATCTGCCGCATCAGCGCATGGGCTTTCGCCCCCTGAAGCCAGGATCATATTTTTTTGCTTTAGACGGGTGTTGGGGAAGTGTACATTATTGCCGGGAAGAGATGAAAATTCAGATCCGCTATGGAACGATACGGCTCAAACAGATCGCCGCGCCGTTTGAAGCGGTGTCACTTACGGTGAATAGCAACCCCGTGCCATTTACAACACATGGCAGAGAGCTTCTGCTACAACAGGAAAGGACGATTGCGGCAGGAGATGCGATATGTATCAAGTTTTCCGTCAATGTGTAGCGCAATCTCTTTATCCTCATCAAAGGGCGCGTTGCAAAACGCTCCTTGCGGAAACTCGTCATGAGACAAACCGTGGTTTCGGGCGCGCAAGGCCCGAAATTTGCCTGCGTGAGGCAAAAACAGTTTTTTAAAAGGGGCTGTTGCAAAATGCCTTGCATTTTGCAACAGCCCCTTTTTGCCCTCATAAGCAGGTGAGGATGGCAGGTCGACGGCGGAGTTTTGTTTCTTAACAGGGGCTAGACCGTCTCCCTTATTGGGGAATTTGCTTTTTCAAAGCGCTCATTAGAATGAGAGCCGGTGCGCAATCATGATGGATTGGGTTACAAAGTATTCAGCGGGTGAGAATGAGCAAAAAAACAGGGCGGCCTGGCCAATTGCCATACCGCCCTGTTTGGTTTTCCCACGGGTATGCACCGGGGGCGCTGCGTTGCCCGTGATTTAGCTTTTTTGCAGCGCGCGATCTAACCAGATGGAGCCGACGTCCATCGCATCGTATAAACCATTTTTTTCGCTTTTTTTAACGATTCGCTCGCGCGGGCGGACATCCGGATCCGTGTTCATCAGTTGAACGGTCACCTTATTCGCAACCTCAAGCTCCTTGACCTTCTTTGTGCTGGTAATCTGCATCATGATAACGAACGGATCCGCCATGCTGCCATAGTAGAGCGTATTGCCCTTACGGACCAGAGGACGGCCCTTATACATTAAAAACGGCGCTTTTTTCTTGCTCTCCGCCAATTCCAGTTCCTCCTATTCTGCAAAGATCTATCCCGTACTAGAACTTATCTATCATAGCATACTTCCTGCCGATTGTCAAAAATGCAGCCGCCAAAGGCTCACAAAAAGACGGCCCGCCGGCTGGCAGGCCGCCTCTCAGCCTTATGATACGCAAAAGGGGACTATGCATCCAGATAACAGCGCACCAAAGCCTGCAGCAATTCATCCCGGTCAAGCTTGCGGATAAGGCTTCTCGCATTGTTGTGCGTGGTGATATAGGTTGGGTCTTCTGAAAGGATGTAGCCAACGATCTGGCTGATGGGGTTATACCCCTTCTCGCTGAGTGCGTCGTACACGGTGCGCAGCACCTGCCGCATCTCCTCGTCGCGCTCCTCTTTGATTGAGAATTGAATCGTTTTGTCCGTCAATGCGTCCACCTCCATATCTACATATCTATTTTATTATATACGACTTTTTCAATAAAAACAATGCAATCTGTCTATTTTCTGAAAGAAATTCATAGCTCTCTCAAGCATGGCCTGCTGTGCGATGTATTTCGTTGCAAAATGGAGGAAATCAAAGGGGGAGGGAAAGGTTGCACAACTCCATCTACGCTGCGCAATAGCACTCCTTGCGTGACGCGTGCGTTGTGCCAAAACCGTATGGATGACCCGATTTTTATGATTTCCCCTAAAACGATGAAAAAACGAGAAAAAATGCAATTCACTTAGAAAAAAGGAGGTAAACAGCCTTTAAGATGATAAATGTCATGAAATCCCTAAACAAGGTCTGTAATCAGCTATTGATGTTCATACGAACTCGTGATATTATACAATCAACAAATCAAAAGATCAAACGAAAGGAGAAAGCCATCATGTTTCAAACATTGCCGGGAACCCTGCTGGAGCGCAGGCAGACGGATGGCCGCGGCGCCTACAGCTTGATTGAGCCGATCCTCTCTCTGACAAAGGGCCTGACGCTCTCCCAGATTCGAGAGCTGACGGGGCTGGAAAACTCCACGGTTCAAAATTGGGTCAAGCGGGGCTGGGTGGCAAACCCAAAATCCAAGCGGTATGGGGAGCGCCAAGTGATGCGGATTATCCTGATCAATGCGTTGCGCGCGTCCCTTCAGTTGGACAGCATCGCCCAGCTGATGCAGTATCTCAACGGCAGCGTGGAGGATGTATCAGACGATATTATCTCAGACGGTGCGCTGTACGACTACCTGTGCGCAATCGTATTTGAGCTTGAGGATACGCCTGTGATGGATGAAAAGAAGCTCGATGAAACCATTGCAGCACATATTTCCGGTTATCACGGCCCGGCGGAGGATTCCCGCGAAAAGCTGGGCAATACGCTCAAGATCATGACGTTCGCCTGCATCTCCTCCCGGCTCAGGCAAAAGGCGGAGGCGGAGATGAGCGCCATACTCGGGGGCTAAGCTTGGGGCTGAGCAGTTTTCTATTGTCCTGTGGCTTCTGAATTGCGCATATCTATCAAAAAAGAGGAAAGGAGAGAAGAGTATGGAACCCAACACGGTCATGCTGTTTGTCTGGATCGGCCTGATGGTTGCGTTTACCGTTATCGAGGCGGTTACCGTGCAGCTTGTCACCATCTGGTTCGCCGTGGGCAGCTTAGTTGCCCTCATTGCGAATATCGCAGGCGCGAACATAGTGGTGCAGTGGATCGTCTTTGTGGCAGTATCCGCCGTTTGCCTGCTGGCAACCCGGCCGCTTGTCAAAAAGGTGGTCAATGCCAAGGCGCAGCCAACCAACGCGGACCGGTGCATCGGCGCGACCGCCCTCGTGACGGAGGCGATCAACAATGAGATCGGAACAGGTCAGGTCAATGTCAAGGGGATCATCTGGACGGCCCGCTCCCTGGGCGGGGAGCAAATTGAAAAAGGCGCCAATGTTGTGATAGAGAAAATCGAAGGCGTCAAGGTTCTTGTTACCCGCGCGTCCTGAAGAAAGGGGCGCAATCGTCCAAATGGAACAGGGGAAAACCCCTGTCCAAATAAAAATTGAGGAGGAACTCTAGTATGGGATGGTTATTTACACTGCTTGGTATCCTGCTGTTTGTGCTGATTATTGTGGTGCTCAATATCAAAATTGTGCCGCAGTCGAAAGCGTACGTCATTGAAAGGCTCGGCACCTACCATGCCACATGGGAAACCGGCCTGCACGTAAAGATTCCGTTTTTGGAGCGCGTTGCAAAGGTCGTCTCCCTGAAAGAGCAGGTGGCGGATTTCCCGCCGCAGCCCGTTATCACGAAGGATAACGTTACGATGCAGATCGATACCGTTATCTTCTTCCAGATCACGGATGCCAAGCTTTATACCTACGGCGTAGAGCGCCCGATTTCCGCAATTGAAAACCTCACCGCGACCACCCTGCGTAACATCATCGGCGAGATGGAGCTCGATCATACGCTCACCTCCCGCGATACGATCAACGCGAAAATCCGCGGTATCCTCGACGAAGCGACCGACCCCTGGGGCATCAAGGTCAACCGTGTGGAGCTGAAGAATATCGTGCCGCCCGCCGAGATTCAGGATGCAATGGAGAAGCAGATGAAGGCGGAACGCCAGCGCCGTGAATCCATCCTGCGCGCTGAAGGTGAAAAGGCCAGCAAAATCCTGGTTGCCGAAGGCCAGAAGGAAAGCCAGATCCTCGCCGCGGAAGGTGAGAAGCAGGCCGCGATCCTGCACGCAGAGGCTGTGAAGGAAGCGAAAATCCGCGAGGCAGAAGGCCAGGCACAGGCAATCCTTGCCGTGCAGCAGGCGGAGGCGGAAGGAATCCGCATGATTAACGAGGCAGCCCCGGGCGAGGGCGTGATCACCATCAAGAGCCTGGAGGCCTTCCAGAAGGCAGCCGACGGGCAGGCGACGAAGATCATCATTCCGTCCGATATTCAGGGCCTGGCAGGCCTTGCAACGAGCGCGGGCGAATTGCTGCGCAAGGAATAAAAGCAGTAAATTAAAATTTGTTTTGCGTGAAATAGCTCGGAGCAGCCATCCGAAGGGAGGTTGCTCCGGGCTTCTTGCTGCCTGCAGGCGCAACAACACCTTGCTCCGCCAGGCTTGGATAAAGGCCCATCGCAACCTCCCGGAGCAAAGAGATATGCCCGGCTCACGGGCGCAGGTATATTTGCACTCAATAAATCCATCCTTATATCGTCCACAGGTTGACAATTTGAATTTTTTTTGATAAAATCAAAAACTGTCACATAGGTAAGGCGCTTTGTGACCGGCGCTTTCCGAAGATAGATGGAGACGTATCGAAGTGGTCATAACGAGAACGACTCGAAATCGTTTTGGCGTGATGAGCGCCACGTGGGTTCGAATCCCACCGTCTCCGCCACTAGGCAGGGCCTGAAGCCAATACGTGCTCCAGGCTTTTTCCTTTGCTCAAGCAAAACTGCCCGCGTAGGGGCATCAGTTTTCACCTCTTGATGAAGATGAAGCAGTCGAAGCATTTTGTTTTTTCTTAAAAAAGGAGTGCTCGTCCGCATAATAGGCAGGGCCGTTTGACGGCTCTGCCTATTATTTTATGGGGAGGGTGGGGAATACATTGAAAATATTAAAAAGTAGCATGGGGCGGCTCTCAAAGCTTACGTCCATTGGGAGGAAAGTATCACTCATTCAAAATTCAAAACATGCTGGTTCCTTCGTACATTGCAGTTAGAAAAGATACTATTACATGTTTAGAAAAGGAACAAATTAAGTCTGATAAAGATACGCAGGCTTTGCAAATCTTTATTGAAAGAATGAAATCCATTTTTGATGAAGAGTTTCGCCAAAGTCGACCGATGGAATGATAATGAAAAAAGTTTCATTTTTTATGAATCTGAGCCTGGGCGCGATTCGCGGTCGGGATCAGATTTTGATATCCTACAAATAAATGGCCGGTAGTTCATTATTTACTTTTCGCCGGCGGTGTGCGATAATGAAAAAAAGGGGTGGTTTTATGTGCGACACTTTGTATTTAAAACGAGAACGAAGTGTTTTTTTTGGTAAAAACAGCGATCGCTCGCCAAACGAAGCGCATTTGATGCTTCGGGTTCCCGCAAGGGAATATGCAGAGGGGGAGATGCTGCGTGCAACCTATATCAGCGTGCCTCAAGTGAGGCGTACATATGCCTGTGTGCTGCTCAAGCCGCATTGGATTTGGGGCGCGGAGATGGGCTGGAACGAGTTCGGCCTGAATATCGGCAACGAGGCCGTTTTTACGAGAGAAAAGCGGGAGAAGCAGGCCGGGCTGATCGGCATGGATCTTTTGCGGCTGGCGCTGGAAAGGTGCCGCAGCGCAAAAGAGGCGCTGGAGCTGATTACAGCCATGATCGGGGAATATGGGCAGGGCGGCAACTGCGGCTTCCACAAAGCTTTTTATTATGACAACGCCTTTTTGATTGCGGATGAACAGGAAGCCTATGTGCTGGAAACGGCGGGGAGAAGCTGGGCCGTCAAAAAAGCCGGCGAGGTGGAGACGATCTCCAACTGCTTCGGGCTGCGCACGGATTATGAGGATGCTTCGGCTGGCGTAACCGGCGATTTCAGGAAGGCACATCAAAACCATCTTGTCACGGCGGTTGCCGGCGCGGAGAAACGCCGCGCGGCTTCGCGCGCCGTGCTCAGCGGGGCGGGCGAGCCGTTTGCATTGATGATGAAAGCCCTGAAGAGCCATGAGTCGGAAGCGGTAGATATCCACACAAGCTCTACCGCGAGCGTGTGCATGCACGCGGGGAATCTGTTTGGCGACCAAACGACTGGGAGCTATTGCGGCGAAATCAACCGGCTCTATTTTGTGACGGGCAGCTCTTTTCCGTGCCTGTCGATCTATAAGCCCCTGTCTCCGGCCGCCGGAGTGCTGCCCTCTGATGAAAAGGAGGCGCTCCAGTATTGGCTCAAGCGCGAGCTGCTGCACAGGCACCTGATGAGCGGCAATATTGACGAGGCGGATTATTTGAAACAGGCCGCCGGGCTGCAGCGCAAATTCCTCGCTTCGGCGCTGGCAGCGCGGGATACCAGCGGGCTGGAAGCAGTATCCGCAGCGTGCTTTGCCGAGGAGGAGGCCTTTGTGGAGGCTTTTTTGAAAGAAGCGGGCGGCAAAAAAATCAACGTTCCGGGCCAAACGTATTTTTGCCGCTACTGGCGCAAAAAAAATGAAGAGCTGGCGCGGGAATATGCGCTGTCCATTTGAGAAATCCATCGTTTCAATCAGAAAGGCTGCTCAAAATTTTGAATGCATCAAAACGGTAATTTTGCAGTTTGGTGCAAAAGAGGATGGTTGTATGCATGCAGTACCAAAGCGTATATGATCTGATCCAGTGGGCCTTCATCCGGGAATACCGGCCCACGCCGGAGCAGGCGGGGGAGACGGTAACCGTGGTGCGCGCTTTGCTGCAAAAATACGCGGCGGCAATTCCAAATGATCCCACATTGCCTTATATGAAAGTGAAAGGCAGCGGGAAACCGCGTTGCTTTGCCCTCCAAAAGTAAGCGGGCAGCCGTATCTTTCACAGAGCCGTCTGAATGACGTGAGAATATGCTTGAAAAGCTGCCGGCAGCTGCATGGGTGCAGGCTGCGGCAGTTTTTTTCGGCGGTTGTGATACAGGCGCTTCATAAAACGATGCGGGCATGAAAGAATAACAGGAAGAGGATGAACCTATTAGCGAAAGGCTAATCAAGATTGGAGCGATCAATATGGAACGGGCATGGTGGAAGGAAGCGGCGGTCTATCAAATTTATCCCCGCAGCTTTCAGGATTCAAACGGCGACGGCATTGGGGATCTCAACGGGATTACCATGCGGCTCGATTATCTAAAGGAGCTGGGTGTGGATGTGGTCTGGCTTTCGCCCGTCTATGAATCGCCGGATTGCGACAACGGCTATGATATCTCGGATTACCGGACGATCATGAAAAAATTCGGCACCATGGAGGATTTTGATCGCCTTTTGGCAGAGGCACACCGGCGGGGGCTTAAAATCGTGATGGATTTGGTGGTCAACCACACCTCCGATGAACACCGATGGTTTATTGAGAGCCGCTCCTCGCGGGACAACCCGTACCGGGATTACTATATCTGGCGGCCCGGCAAGGGCGGCAAAGCGCCGAATAACTGGGGCTCGATCTTCGGCGGCTCCGCGTGGGAATATGATGCGGGCACGGATCAGTACTACCTGCATCTCTTTGCCAAAGGGCAGCCGGATTTAAATTGGGAAAACCCGGCCCTCCGCCATGAAATATACGATATGATGGCCTGGTGGTGTGAAAAGGGGATCGACGGCTTCCGCATGGACGTCATCAGCATGATCTCCAAGGATCAGCGCTTCCCCAATGGCGCGAAGGGGGAAAATGCGCTCTATGGCGACGCTTTCCCCTATGTGATCAGCGGCCCGCGCGTGCATGAATTCCTCAAGGAAATGAACCAGAAGGTACTTTCGAAATATGACCTCATGACCGTGGGGGAGACGGCGGGCGTGACCATTGAGCAGGCCAAGCGCTACGCGGGCGAGGAAACGCACGAGCTGAATATGGTTTTCCAATTTGAGCATGTGGAGATCGGCGACGGCCCGCTCGGCAAATGGACGACGCAGCGCTACTCCATGCCGGAGCTGCGCGCGGTGATGAGCAAATGGCAAACCGCGCTGGAGGGCTGCGCATGGAATTCGCTCTTTTGGGGCAATCACGATCAGCCGCGCTGCGTTTCGCGCTTTGGCTGCGATCGGCCGGAGTACCGCGCCCTGTCCGCCAAAATGCTGGCGGCCTGCCTCTATTTTATGAAGGGCACGCCCTATATCTATCAGGGCGACGAATTGGGCATGACGAATAACGGCGGCTTCCGGCAGCTTTCAGATTACCGTGATCTGGAGAGCGTCAACTGGTTCCACGCCTATACGCGGGCCGGCCTTGCAACACAGGAGGAGATGCTCGCCGCCCTGGGCGCGCGCAGCAGGGATCACGCGCGCACGCCGATGCAGTGGGATGATTCGCCAAACGCCGGTTTTACCACGGGCGAACCATGGATTATGGTGAACCCTAATTACAGGGAAATCAACGCCGCGCGGCAGGTAAACGACCCGGATTCCGTTTTCTGCTTTTTTCAGCGGCTGCTCCGCCTGCGCAAGCAGCACGATGTGTTCCTCTGCGGCGTATATGAACTGATGCTTCCGGATTCCGAGGCCGTATGGGCATACCGCCGCACGATGGGGGATCAGGAAGCGCAGGTTTACTGCAATTTTACCACACAGGGCGTTCCCTGCGATACGCCGCGCGAGGGCTTGGTGCTGTGCAACTATAACGCCGTGCAGGCGGGCGTGCTCCGCCCGTGCGAGTGCAGGGTGTATCTGAAAAATAACCGATCTTTCTCCTGATGCTTTGCCTCTACGGCCCTATTAACGCGTGGACATCATGAATATAACAATGCGAATCATACAGGCTGTTGGGCCCAATCACATAGAAAACAGAAGGGCGCGGCATGTAACTTCCATGCCGCGCCCTTTATCGTTGCCGGGGAAGAATTCCTGTGAGCTCTGTATCGTTCCTTACGCCGTTTCCTTCCCTTCAAATGAGGCCCGCCGTTTCACATCCTGCATCAGCTCGTCAAACTGCGCGGGTGTTAAAGATTGCGCGCCGTCGCACAGCGCGTTTTTGGGATCGTTGTGCACTTCAATCATCAGCCCGTCCGCACCGGCGGCGATGGCGGCCTTGGCAAGGGGCTTCACCATCCAGGCGATGCCCGCCGCATGGCTCGGGTCGATGATGACCGGCAGATGGGATTGCTGCTTGAGCAGCGGAATGGCGGAAATATCGAGCGTGTTGCGCACCATGGTTTCAAACGTGCGAATGCCGCGCTCGCAGAGAATCACATTTTCATTGCCGCCTGCCATGATGTATTCCGCGCTCATCAAAAATTCCTCGATTGTATTGGCGAGGCCGCGCTTGAGCAGGATTGGCTTGCGCAGCTGGCCGAGCGCTTTCAGCAGGCGAAAATTCTGCATGTTGCGTGCGCCGACCTGGATGATATCCACATCAGCGAAATCATCAATCTGATCCTGCCCCATGATCTCCGTCACAATTGGGAGCCCTGTCAGCTTTTTTGCCTCCAGCAGCAGCTTCAGCCCGTCCATCTCCAAGCCCTGAAAGGAGTAGGGGGAGGTGCGCGGTTTAAACGCGCCGCCGCGCAGGAGTGTTGCGCCGCTCTTTTTCACCGCCTGCGCGATGGTGCAGAGCTGCTCCTCGCTTTCAATCGAGCACGGCCCGGCGATTACCTGAAAAAAACCTTCGCCGATTTTTACGCCGCCTGTCTGCACGATGGTATCCATCGGGTGAAACCGGCGGTTCGCCTTTTTATAGGGCTCGGAAATCCGCTTGACGTCTTCCACGATTTCGTTCGCCTTGAGCGCGTCGATATCCACGCGTGTAGTGTCGCCCACAAGGCCGACGACGGTCGTCTCCTGGCCTTCGCTGTAGTTGGTTTTGAGCCCGAGCGACTCCACGGCTTTGAGCAGGGCAGTGACCTGCTGTTTTTCTGCGTTCGGTTTAAGAATGACAACCATCTATACTCAGATCCTTTCGATTTAGCGATTTTATGTGTGAAAGTATACGCCAATTCCGACCGGTTGTCAAGGCGTTTGAACGAAAAACACCTCTGCTGCCAAGGGTGGGTAGGGGAGAAACTAGCTGAACAAAGTCATTTGTCCGTCGTAATCAATATAGGGGCAACAACATTTGCACCTATCGATCGGACAATATTCGGGATAGAAGGTTTTGGCGCATTCCAAAGCTGTTTTACCGTTTGAATAATCACCGAGATATTTTCGATTTTTTTCAGCAGGAAGCCAGTAACAACTCTCCCGATGCACTTTATGCGTATGGGAAGGATTATGTGGTTCCTCACATATGTTTAAATAATAATTCATATGCTGAGCTCCTTAAATAATATTTTTATTTATGTAGACAACAAACTTAAAAATGCCAACTTTTAATTTATATCTACTTCTCCTTTCGAGGCAGATTACCGAAAACAATTGACATATGTCCAATAAAAGGATAAAATCAAAAAGAGATCATCCTTCGTAGCAGATGGATTCTCGGCGGATCAATCTAAATGAGGTGTCTCATCACCTCATTTAGATTCCATTTTTTGTTTGTTGTAATTTTACTTCGGTGAATAAGATTTATAATGTTTATGACGAAATGTTTTATATACCATTTTGTCACTTTTTTCGAATCAAAACTTATAGAATTTATATCTATTCTATCCTCTTATTCCCAATTTGTCAACAGTTTCTGCATTAAAATTCCCAATTTGTCCATAAATCTGTTTTTTACAATTTGTTCAACACTTTGGATGAATTAATTGTATAATAAATTGGTCAAACTGGTTCAATCAGTTTGTGGGTTGAAATGGTGAATAAGTTTATGGAAGGTTCTATGTTCGAAATGAAACAAATCGGGCGGTGAGACTAGTCTCACCGCCCGATTTGTGTTCCCCAAAATAAAAAGGAAGGCCAGCAGCCTTCCTTCTTTTGCCCAGAACGGGCCTTTTTTGCTTGTCAATGGAATCAGACCGCGCGCGTCACCTTGCCGGAACGCAGGCAGCGCGTGCAAGCATACACCCTGCGGGGAGAGCCGTTCACGATTGCCTTCACACGCTTGATGTTGGGCTTCCAAGTCCTGTTAGAGCGCCTGTGGGAGTGGGAAACCTGAATACCAAAAGACACATCTTTTCCGCAAAATTCACATTTCGCCATGTGTCGCACCTCCTTTTTACTAGACAGATACAGAATAACAGAACTATCTTAGCAGGTATTCGAAAGAAATGCAAGCAGTTTTTGACTTTTTTTGCTTCTATACGGTTTTTAGGATGCGGTTAAAGGGATCAATGCCGTATACCGGGGAAAGTATACTAAATATATAGGGCTTTGTGAAGATGGGCTGCTGCTTCTAAACGCGGCGTTTATTGATGCTCTGGCAGAGAGGCATGGGATGGCAGGAAAGATGTGGCCGGCCACGGAAAGAAATCGAAAAAACAACAGATTTAACCCCGAATAAAAATCCTTTGTTATAGCTTTTGCACTATTGTATTTTCAAATCAGAGTGCTATAATAAAGACCATCAAAGGGAACGGCGCCGGGCGCCGGGCCCTTTCTAACTGTCAAAATAGCGTTGCCGGAAGGGGTGACCGATTTGGATAAGATGGTAGAAACCATTATCGAAATGGATAAGCAAGCACGCAAGCGCACAGAGGAGGCGGAGGCCTACCAGCGCAAAGCGCAGGAAGAGCTGGAGAGCAAGGAGAAGCAGCTCCTTGCGGAGCGCTTGGAGCAGGCAAAGGCCGAGGTCGGCGAGCTTGCCCGCAGCGAAGAGCAGGCGGCGGAAAAAAAGCTGGAAGAGGCGAAAACTGCCAATGACGCCGCCGTTCGTCGGATGGAAGCGTTATATCAAGAGAAAGGCGCACAGTGGGTGCAGGAGCTCGTACGCCGTGCGCTGGAAGCATAACACAAAGCGAACAGTCCGCCCAGCGGGCTGTATTTTGTTAGGGTGAGGGGCGGCAGCGTTTCCTGACCCAACCCGGCGGATGCACGGCGTTTCCGCTTCCCTGGCCGCGCGGGGCCATCATCAAGCGAACACAGATTATGCGCGGAGAAAGGGTGAACCGATTCTATGCTCACAACGGTATCCTCCAATGCGATTCTGGCGAAATCGCGCGCCATGTATGGCAGGCGGCTAACAGAGCGCAATTATACGGAGCTGCTCAACTGCCACAGTGTCAACGAAGTGGCCAATTATCTGAAAAACCGGACAGCCTATGCGGATATCTTCGAAGGGACGACCGCCACGGATATCCACCGCGGCCAGTTGGAGACGATGCTCAAAAAGCGTGTTTTTGACCAATATGCGTCTCTTTGCCGGTATGAAATGTCCATCGGGCAGGATTTTTACCAGTATTTCATCGTGCGCAGCGATATCGACCAGATTTTGTCCTGCGCGCGCTTTTTAAGCACCGGGCACCCGGGCGATTATCTGTTTGCAATGCCGGCGTTTTTTAACCAGCACACCAAATTGGATCTCTATACGCTGGCTGCGGTCAACTCGTTCGACAGCCTGCTGGCCGCCCTGGAGGGAACGCCGTATTATGATATGATGCATTTGTTTGCCCGGAAAGCGCCGTCGGAGATCAACTTTCTCGATATGGAAGCCGTTTTTCAGCGCTATCTTTACGATCGGCTGGAGGAGCTGATTGAAAAAGGCTTCAAGGGCAAAGACCGCAAGGAAGTCATGAGCGCGGTCGGCATGCAGCTTGATATGGAGGCGATCGTCAACATCTACCGCCTCAAGCGGATGGGCGGCCGCTCCCCGGAGGAAATCCGGCGGTCAGTGGTGGTAGGCCCGATCAGCAGGCTGCGCAGGCGCCAGTTTGAACTGCTGATTGAAGCGCCCAGCGCCGCTGAGATGGTAAAGCTGCTGGATGCAACGCCCTATGGGCGGAAATTTCAAAAGGATTTTTCCTTCATTGAGGATTCCGCACAAAAGCTGCAATATGGCCGCTGCCTGAAGGACCTTCGTTTTTCTACGAACCCGAGCGTTGTGATGCTCAGCTTTATGTTTCTCGCAGAGAACGAGGTTAATAATATTACGCATATCATCGAAGGCATCCGCTATCAGGTTCCGGCGGAAGAGATCAGCCGGATGCTTATCGGCGTGGGAGATTAGGGGAAGAGGGCGGTTTCCGCCTTGCAAAACCGTGTGTAGCTCCCCACTTCTGCGAAAGGAAGGGTCACAGATATGGCAATCGCAAATATGAAATTTGTTAAGGTCATCGGTCTGCTCAGCGAGCTGGATGCGTTTCTCGGCTCCTGCTGCGTAGATGGCACGTTCCAGCCGGAGCAGGCCATGCAGTATATGTCGGATTCGATGGGCTACACCCAGCTGGTGGAGGAAAATCCCTATGCGCCGATGTTGCAAAAGATTGAGGAGCTTGCCTCCTCCTCCGGCATCCATCTGCGCGAGGTGGAAAAGATCCCGAAGCCGGTGACCAATGAGGAAACGGAAGCCTTCATCCGCCAGCTCGGCAGCCGCATGAGCGAGCTGCACGATGAGCGCAAGGTGCTCACGGATCAATTGGCAACCTGCGAAAGCGCGATCACACAGTTTCAGCATTTTACGGGGCTGGATATCAACCTGGACGATCTGTTTTCCTGTGAGTTTATCAAGGTGCGCTTTGGCCACATGCCGAAGGAATCCACGCAGAAGCTGCTTGCCTATGCGGATAATCCCTATATGATGTTTATTCCCTGCTCGAGCGATGCAAAAGAGGATTGGGGCGTGTATTTTGCTCCGCGGGAGCAAATTGAAGAGGTGGACCGTAATTTTGCAAGCCTCTACTTTGAGCGGCTGCGCATCCCCGGCGCGGTCGGCACGCCGGAACATATCATTGAAGAAATCCAGAAGAATATTGATCTGCTCAACGAGCAAATCGCAGAGCTGGATGCGCGGATTGCGGCGCACTGGAATGAAGAGGCGGATCACTGCAACCTCATCTACACGCATCTGAAATGGTTCAGCGGCCTGTTTAACCTCAGGCGTTACGCGGCCCGCCACGGCGACTCCTTCTTCTATGTGGGGTGGCTTGCAGAGGATGCTGTCAAAGCGTTTGAAAAGCATGCGCGCAAGCTGCACAAGGTGACCTATGAGATCAACGATACCGACGAGGTGGGCAAAACCATCCCGCCGGTGAAGCTGAAAAATCCGCGGATTTTCCGCCCGTTTGAATATCTCGTCGGCATGTTCGGCCTTCCCTCCGGCAAGGATATCGACGTGACCGCGTTTGTTGCAATCACCTATACGGTGATGTTCGGCATTATGTTCGGTGATTTTGGCCAGGGCATTGTGCTGGGGATCGCGGGCTTTTTGATGTGGAAGCTCAAGGGCATGCAGATCGGAAAAATCCTCATTCCCTGCGGCGTGTCGGCCTGTGTGTTCGGCCTGGTCTACGGCGAGTGCTTCGGGTATGAAACTTGGTTCGACCCGCTTTACCATGCAATTGGTCTATCAGGCAAGCCGGTCGATATCATGGAGTCCATCACCGGCCTGCTGCTTGTTTCCATCGCTATTGGCGTGGTGCTGCTGGTCTTTACCATGCTGATTAATATCTATGGCTGCCTCAAGCATAAAAAATTCGGCGAGGCGCTCTTCAGCCAAAGCGGGCTGACCGGCATTGTGCTGTATCTTTCGGGCGTTTGCTTTGTTTATAATTTTATGACAAGCAAAACGATTGTACCGAATGCAGTGCTCGGCGCGCTGATCGGCATTGCCTGTATCATTCTCTTCTTCAAGGAAATTCTCATCGGCCTGATCGACCACCACCCGGATTGGAAGCCGGAGAGCCTCACGGACTATATCCTGGAGAATTTCTTTGAGCTGTTTGAATATATCCTCTCTTTCTTCAGCAACACCATTTCTTTCTTGCGAATCGGGGCCTTCGTATTGGTGCATGCCGGTATGATGACCGCGGTGTTCGCCATCGCGGGTCTTACGAGCAGCGCGGTGGTCAACCTCATCGTCGTCGTGCTGGGCAATATCTTCGTGATGTGCCTGGAGGCGCTGTTTACCTCCATCCAGGTAATGAGGCTTGAGTTCTACGAGTTGTTCAGCCGCTGCTACGCGGGCGAGGGCCGCTCCTTTGAGCCGGTGCGCCTGCACCATGTATCCGAGTCCATCCAATGACGCGGGGCGTCAGTTCCAAATAGAGTGAGAAAAAACAATTGCATTTTTGGAGGTAACGATTATGTCCACGTTTCTGTATGCTATGCTTGCCATCGTTCCGATCGTTGTGCTGTTCCTTTCCTTTTACTCCCTGTTCCGCAAAAGAGCGCAGGGCGTGCCGATGAAGAAGGCGATGGTTTCCCATATCGCCACGCTGCTCGTGTTGGTCGTGCTGATGTCCGCGCTGGCGCTCGGCGCTTCCGCCGCGAATGAAGCGGATCAGCCCGCGCCTCCCGCGCAGACGGAGCAGACCGCCAGCACCGATAACGCCCAGGCGGATAACTCAAAGGGCCTTACGATGATCGCGGCCGGCCTTGCCGTTGGCCTTGCGGGCATCGGCGGCGGCATCGCGGTTGGTTCCGGCGCTCCCGCTGCAATCGCCGCAACCAGTGAAGATCCCAAATCCTTTGCGAAATCCATGCTGTTCGTTGCATTGGGCGAGGCAATCGCCATCTACGGATTGGTTATCGCGCTGCTCATGCTGTTTAGCTAACAATTGTCAGAAATTGATCGATCAGAGGCGGTGGATTGAAATGCGCTTTTATTTAATCAGCGATAATATGGATACCCTGACCGGCATGCGCCTGGCGGGGATTGAGGGCGAAGTAGTCCACGACCCGGAAAGCGTTGAAAAAGCGCTGAACACCGCTATGGCCGCGGAGGATATCGGTATCGTGCTGATCACGGAGCTGCTGGTAAAGCTGTGCCCGGAGCAGGTATCGAAGATGAAGCAGAGCTGCGACCGGCCGCTGATCGTGGAAATTCCCGACCGGCACGGCTCCGGCCGCGCAAAGGATTCCATTACCCGATACGTGCGTGAAGCGATCGGCGTAAAGATTTGAGGTGAGGCACATGCTCGAACGAGATGAACGCATCGCAAAGTTTTTAGATGCGATTGAAAAAGACGCTCAGGAGCGCCGCAGGCAGATCGAGGCGCAGGTGGACAAGGCGAATGCCGAGGCGCTGGAGCGCGCCAAAGCGGCGGCGCAGGCGCAGGCGCAGCAGCTCATCAGGAAAGAGCTGTATAAACGGCGTGTGGCAGTCAACCAGAAGTTTGCGAAAGAAGCAGCCTCTTTGCGCGCGGCGCTGGCCGGCAGGCGCACGGAGATTGCCGACAAGGTGTTTCAGGATGCCGGGCAGTCGCTCTGTGCATTTACGGAAAAGCCGGAGTATCATGCCTTCCTCTCCGAGAGTGCGGCACGCTGTGCGGCGCTCCTTCCGCAGGGGGAAGCAGCAGTGCTTTTGGTGCGCGAGGCGGATCTCACGCTGGCGGATGCACTGCGCGCAGCGTTCGGCCGCCCCTGTGAGGTGCGGGCGGATGATTCCATCCGGATCGGCGGCCTGAAGGCCTCGTGTGAAGCAAAAGGCCTTGTGGCGGACGATACGTTGGATAACAGGCTGCAAAACCAGCGCGGCTGGTTCTTGGAGCATGCAGGATTAACGCTGGAACAATAAATGCGCCGGAGGTGATACAGAATGTCCGATTCCAATCAAAATGTAATTTATGGCATCAACGGCCCGGTTGTAACCATCCGCGGCGCAACGACCTTACGCATGATGGAAATGGTCTATGTTGGCAACGCCCGCCTGGTCGGTGAGGTCATCGGCCTGGATGCGGAGCAGACGACCATCCAGGTTTATGAAGAGACGACGGGGCTTACCCCCGGCGAGCCGGTAATCTCCACAGGAGGCCCGATGAGCGTAACGCTCGGCCCCGGTATCATCCGGAGTATTTTCGATGGCATTGAGCGCCCCCTGAACACGATCGAAGAGCAGTTCGGTGCGTTTATCGGCCGCGGCTCGAGCGTACCTGCCCTGGACTTGGAAAAAGAGTGGGATGTGACGGTTCTCGTCAAGCCCGGCGACAGGCTTTCGGGCGGCGCGTTTTACGCGCAATGCCCGGAAACGCCGCTGATTACTCATAAAATGATGGTGCCGCCCGCGCTTTCCGGCGAGATCATTTCCGTAAAGCCTAATGGAAGATATCACTTAGAGGATGAAATCGCCGTATTGCGCGATGAAGCTGGCCGGGAGCATCAGCTGACGCTTTGTCAGCACTGGCCAATCCGTACCCCGCGCCCGGTGCAAACGCGGCTTCCCGCACAGCGCCCGCTGATTACCGGCCAGCGCGTGATTGATACGCTGTTCCCTATTGCAAAGGGCGGCGCAGCGGCGATCCCCGGCGGCTTCGGCACCGGCAAGACCATGACGCAGCACCAGCTTGCCAAGTGGTGCGACGCGGATATCATCATCTATGTCGGCTGCGGCGAGCGCGGCAACGAGATGACACAGGCGCTGACGGAGTTCAGCGAGCTAGTCGATCCGAAATCCGGTCGTCCGCTGACGGACCGTACCGTTTTGATTGCCAACACCTCCAACATGCCTGTGGCGGCGCGTGAAGCGTCGATCTACACCGGCATCACTCTCGCTGAATATTACCGTGATATGGGCTACCACACCGCCCTGATGGCAGACTCTACCTCCCGCTGGGCGGAGGCGCTGCGCGAGATTTCCGGTCGCTTGGAAGAAATGCCGGCGGATGAAGGCTTCCCGGCCTACTTGCCGTCGCGCCTTTCGGAATTTTATGAGCGCACCGGCTATATGCAAACGCTTTCCGGGGAGGAGGGCTCTATCACTGTCATTGGCGCCGTGTCCCCGCAGGGCTCCGACTTTTCAGAGCCTGTCACGCAGAATACCAAGCGCTTTACCCGCTGCTTCTGGGCGCTGGATAAGAGCCTTGCCTATGCGCGCCATTATCCCGCGATCAACTGGAACGACAGCTACAGTGAATATATCAACGATCTTGCCCCTTGGTATGAGGAGCATGTAGGCCGGGAATTCATGGCTTACCGGGAAGAGCTGTGCGGCATCCTGCTGGAAGAAAACCGGCTGATGGAGATCGTGAAGCTCATCGGCGCCGACGTATTGCCAGATGACCAGAAGCTGATTATCGAAATCGCCCGTGTGGTGCGCGTCGGCTTCCTGCAACAGAATGCGTTCCATGCGGAGGACACCTATGTTCCGCTGGAAAAGCAGCTGAAGATGATGAAGGTCATCCTCTATCTCTACCACAAATGTCAGGAAATTGTGGCGCGCCAGGTGCCGATCTCCAAAATTATGCAAACGGGGCTGTTTGATAAGCTTGTCAAAATAAAATACGATATTCCCAACGATAAGCTGGAGTTGTTCGACAGCTATGAGGCTGAAATCGATCAATCGCTCAAGGGCTTTTTGAAATAAACTGCATAGGCCCGGCTCTAGATGACGCACTGATTGAGTCGGATACGCGAATTGTCGAACGGATTTACGCTCCAACAAGGAAAAAAACGCACGAATACATGCCGTATTCAAAGCATTTTGGACGCTGTTCGGGGCAAAAATGTGTCGGCGGGGCGCGTGCTTTGATTGTATCAGCGCTTCCCTAGCAGCTACGGAAAGGTGGTCATTTGAAATGATACTGGAACACATTGGATTAAAGGAAATCAACGGCTCCCTGGTCGTCCTTGATGATGTGGATAACGCGAGCAATGAAGAAATGGTGGAGCTGCATCTCGACGACGGGAGCGTGCGCGCGGGCAGAATCGTCAAAATCGATGGCAAGCGTGTGGTCATCCAGGTGTTCGAGGGCACGCGCGGCGTGTCGATGGTCAATACCCGCACGCGCCTTTCCGGCCACCCGATGGAGCTGCCGCTTTCTCCGGAAATCCTGGGCCGCGTGTTTGACGGCCTCGGCCGCCCGATCGACGGCATGGGTGAGGTGTATCCCACCTGCCGCCGGGATGTAAACGGCGCGCCGATTAACCCGGTTTCCCGCGTTTATCCGCGGGACTATATCAACACCGGCATTTCCTCCATCGACGCGTTGGCCACGCTGATCCGCGGCCAGAAGCTGCCGATCTTCTCCGGCTCCGGAATGAAGCACAATGAGCTGGCCGTGCAGATTGTGCAGCAGGCGTCGATCAAGGATAATTCTGAGTTTGCCATCGTTTTTGCCGCCATGGGCGTTAAAAACGACGTTGCGGAATATTTCCGCCGCTCCTTTGAGAGCGCCAATGTTATGGATCGCGTCGTCATGTTCCTCAACCTGTCGAACGATCCGATCATTGAGCGTATTTTAACCCCACGCTGCGCGCTGACAGCGGCGGAATATCTGGCCTTTGATCTCGGCATGCATATCCTTGTCATTCTCACGGATATGACCTCCTACGCTGAGGCGCTGCGCGAATTCAGCTCCTCCAAGGGCGAGATTCCCGGCAGAAAGGGCTTCCCCGGTTATCTGTATTCCGATCTGGCGTCGCTTTATGAGCGCGCGGGCATCGTCAAGGGGAAGGGCGGCTCTGTCACGCAGATTCCAATCCTCACCATGCCAAACGACGATATCACGCACCCCATTCCCGACCTGACCGGCTATATCACAGAAGGCCAGATCGTGTTGGACCGTGACCTTGATACGCGCGGTATTTACCCGCCGGTGAGCGTGCTGCCTTCGCTGTCCCGCTTGATGAAGGATGGCATCGGCGCGGGCTACACGCGCGACGACCACAGCATGCTTTCCAATCAGCTTTTCGCTTCTTACGCGAAAGTGCAGGACGCGAAAGCGCTCGCCTCCGTTATCGGCGAGGATGAGCTCTCTGCCGCAGATAAGCAGCTGATGGAATTCGGCCGCGTCTTCGAGCAGAAATTCATCAATCAGGGCTATACGGAGAACCGCACCATCGAGGAGACACTCGATCTCGGCTGGGAGCTTCTCTCCATGCTGCCGCGCGAGCAGCTTGACCGCGTGGATGAGGAAATGCTCGATAAGCACTATAAAGGCGATTCCAAATAATTGGGTAAGGGCGGCCGGAGCCGCTGTTTGCCTGCTTCTCTTTATATTCATTGAAATTAGGGGGTGGCCGCCATGGCTGGCCAGGTGTTTCCAACCAAAAGCAATTTAATCAGCACCCGGAAGTCTTTAGACCTTGCCAAGCTCGGCTATGACCTGCTGGACAGAAAGCGCAACATTCTGGTGCGCGAGATGATGCTGATGATCGATCAGGCAAACGAGGTTCAGAACCGGATCGACAGCACCTATACGAAGGCGTATGCTTCCCTGCAGCGGGCAAATGTAACCCTGGGCATGTGCTCGTCCTTTGCGCAGGCCGTCCCTGTGGATAAGAGCCTTACCATTGATTTCCGCAGCGTTATGGGCGTGGAGCTGCCGACGGTATCGATCGGCGAAACAAAGGAGGATATTTATTACGGTCTCCATTCCACCAATTCCATGCTGGATGACGCATACCGCTGCTTCGACGAGGTCAAGCACCTCACTGCGGAGCTTGCGGAAATTGAAAACAGCGTTTACCGTTTGGCGCAGGCGATCAAAAAGACGCAGAAGCGCGCAAACGCATTGCACAACATCATGATTCCGCAGTTTGAAGCGACGATCAAATTCATCACCGAGGCGCTGGAGGAGAAGGAACGCGAGGATTTCTCGAGGCTGAAGGTGATTAAAAGCCAGAAGCAGTGACAGTGTGCCACCCGCTTTCGTGCGGCCTCTATCATTTTGACTGAAAAAGCAACGAACCTGAAAGAGCCTGTTCTTCTCTTTCGGGTTCGTTTTATTTGTGATTAAAATAGTGCATCCCGGCCTGTAACACTAGAGTCTTCCGCCAATCCGGAATCCCGGCTCATAAGGTCAGGCTGGGTGCGGCATAAACGCGGGCTGCCAGCTCCTGATCGAGCAGATAGAGGCCCTTTTCGTCGTTGCCGAACAGTTCCATCTTCTTGATTAAGTCGGTAGCGTTCTTCTCCTCCTCGCCCTGCTCCTTGACAAACCAGTCGAGAAACTGCATGGTGCGGAAATCCTTTGCCTCATAGGCCGCTTCATAAATGGTATGGATCAGGCTGGTGACATATTGCTCATGCGCAAGGCCGGCTTTCAGGGGCTCCATGTTCTCTTTGAGCACAGCGTCAGGCTGTGCGACCGCCTCAAAGGTGACTTTGGAATCGTTATTTTGCAGGTACTGGACCATCAACAGCGCGTGATCGCGCTCTTCCTGCGCCTGTACCTGATACCAGTTGGCAAATCCATTGAGGCCCTGTTCCACATAATAATTTGCAAAATGGAGATACAGGTAAGCCGAATACAACTCCTTATTGATCTGCGTGTTCAGTAATTTGGCAGTCTTTTCGTTCAACATCACACGGTACTCCTTTCCAATGATACAAAAATAGTAATCCAATCACATATTCATTATAGCATTCGCTGTTTGAAATACAATATGACACAAAGACGAAAACGCGCGGAAAGAGAAATAATTTTCTGCAGAAAACCGGTTGTCGATTCCGCCTTTTTCCCTTTTTACCGATAAAAAGCAAGCTGTTTCAGCATTGATTGCATAGTTGCTCTCCCTCCAAAAAACTGGTATAATAAACCGTCAGGCATTTTTCGCAAAGCCGTCCGGCTTTCGTTTGTGATAACCCTTTCATTTTCGGGCAAAATAGCACGGAAAACAGCAACGGAAGGGAGCCTTTCATCATGAAGGAAGCAAAGCAGGCAACAGCCTTTACCACTGAGCAGCCTCCGCTTTCCGCCCCGGGGCCGGAGCAGGAGAACGCGGACGGTGATTCCGGGAACAGCGGCCAGGTGCAGGACGATATCCGCCAAATCATTGAAACCGGATCCATCACGGTAGATAAAAACGGCCACTATATCCACTGCCTGACCATCATCGGCCAGATCGAGGGGCACTATATTCTGCCGCCTCAGAATAAGACGACCAAGTATGAGCATGTGATCCCGCAGCTCGTCGCCATTGAGGAGAGTAAGGACATCGAAGGGCTGCTCATCATCCTCAACACCGTCGGCGGCGATATCGAGGCGGGGCTTGCCATTGCGGAGCTGATCGCCGGGATGAAAAAGCCGACTGTTTCTCTCGTGCTCGGCGGCGGCCATTCTATTGGCGTGCCGCTGGCGGTTTCGGCAAAGCGGTCATTTATCGTGCCGTCTGCCACGATGACCATCCATCCTGTGCGCATGAACGGGCTTGTCATTGGCGTGCCGCAGACGCTGTCTTATTTTGATAAGATGCAGGAGCGGATCGTCCGCTTTGTCTGTGAAAATTCCAATATCACGTCTGATGAATTCCGCCGCCTGATGATGGAGACGGGGGAGTTGATGATGGATGTCGGCACGGTATTAAACGGGGAGGATGCCGTCAAGGAGGGGCTCATTGATTCGCTCGGCGGCTTATCGGACGCAATGGACTGCCTGTACGGCCTCATTGAGCAGGAGAGAAAAGAGGGTGGACAATAATATGCTTCACACCATCATTTCCGAATCCGATATCTTCCCGCCAGAGCCAATTGTCCGCCCGGCGTTTTATCCGCGCGGCTGCGGGGGCGTTGAATGCACTGAAGGGCCGGATGGCCCGGTCATCCAGAGCTTGATCTCAACGAATCCGTTTGACTATCTCGATCCCAGCCTTGCGCCGGGAAGCGTTTACCGCGCGGGGCGAAAAGCATGAAACTGAATATAATGCCCTTCTGCCCGTCATGAGGACGGCGCGGAAAGGATACATATAAAGCAAGCCTTATCATTATGATGAATTTGGAGGGACAGTTCAGATGACGGTTCTCAAAGCGATCATCCTCGGCATCGTGCAGGGGATCACCGAATTTTTGCCGATTTCGAGCAGCGGGCATCTTTCGCTCGCGCAGCATTTTTTACATACCAGCGGGGAAGGCTCCCTTTTCTTTTCCGTCATGCTCCACATGGGTACACTACTCGCCGTTTTCCTGGTGTATTATAAGACGATCTGGAAGCTTGTTGTGGCGCTGTTTTCCATGCTGCGGGATATTTTTACGGGAAAATTTAAGTGGAAGCAGATGGATGCAACGCAGCACATGCTCGTGATGTTCGTCATCTCCTGTGTGCCGCTGCTGCTTTTGCTCCTGCCGGTCGGCAGCGGGCGTAGTCTCATGGACGCTGTCGGCGGCCTGGCGGAGGACAGCGACATCATGGTCGAGGGCTTCTGCTTCCTCTTCACGGCCTTCCTGCTCCTGTTTGGCACCTGGCGGTATAACCATCGCAAAACGCATGATCAGGTGGAGGGGAGAGACGCAGTAGCGGTCGGCCTTGCGCAGATGCTTGCCGCGAGCCTGCCCGGCGTATCCCGCTCCGGCTCAACGATCGCCACCGGCATGATGTGCGGCGTCAACCGCGACTATATGGTGCAGTATTCCTTTATCCTCGGCATTCCGGCCATCCTCGCGGCCAACCTGATGGAATTCAAGGACGCCATCGCATCCCCGGAGCCGATCGAGTGGACCTATGTCATCATCGGCGTTGTCGTCGCGGCGGGCGTCGGCGTGGCTGCGATCAAGGCGCTTGAGTGGCTCGTCAAGAAGGATAAATTCAAATTCTTCGGCTATTATTGCCTCGTGCTCGGCACGGCGGTGGTGATCTTCAGCGCGCTCGAATACGCTGGGATCGTTTGACCGGAGGGGCTAGGGATCAAATCAATCATACACTTTGTTTCAATAACGGCATTTAGGGCTGAAAGCGCCACTGCTTTAAGCCCTCCGGGCCGAAAGGATGTTTATCGCAATGGCCAGTCAGACGAAAAAAAAGCCCTCTGCGGCAAATAAAAAAGCCGGCGCCAGCGGGAAAGGAAAGCCAAAAACCGGCTCCCGACAGTCTGCGAAGGCGCGTCAGGCGGAGGAGGAGCGCCGCCTCAGGCGCGCCGGGCAGCGCGACGGCATTTTACTCCTGTTTCTCGCCGTGTTTCTGTTCTGCCTCGCTGTCGTTCCAGGGCAGAGCCTGTGGAGCGAGGTGCAGGGATTTTTGCTGGGCGTGTTCGGCTGGTGCGTGTTTTTGTGGATCGGCCTGCTGGTTTATTTTGCCGCGCTGCTGTTTCTTCGCCGTGTGCAGAAGCCGCAGATCGTGCGCGGCATGCAGCTTGCCATTTTGACCCTGCTGCTGAGCAGCGCGTTACATATTCTCAGCCACGATACCGTGGGCGCGGGCTGGGTGGAAGATTTGAAGGACGCCTACGCTCTCGGCTTCAGCGGCGTGGGTGGAGGTGTGGTCGGCGCGTCGTTAGGCGGAATTCTGCTCTTTTTTGGAAAAGCGCCCGCTGCTGTGACGGTGATTCTATTGATACTCGTCGACCTGACGCTGCTGTTTTGGCCCAAGATTGCGGCGCGATTGCAGGAGCGTGAGGAAAATCCCCGCCCGCCGCGGGAGAAGCGTATCCGGGAGCCGGAGGAGCCGATGGAGGCCTCCATCAAAACACCGGAACGGGCGCAGGCCTTCCTGCCGCTTGCTCGCCGGGAGAAAAAGCGCCGCCAGCCCTTGAAAAAAGGCTTCGATCCAGATGTCCCGCTCGACATGTTGGGCTCCACAGCTCCGCTGCCCGATCTGCCGCCTGAGATCTTTGGGACGGGCACGCAGGAGTCGAAGGACGGGCCTTCTTCGGAGGATGAGGCTTCCGCAGAGGGAGTGCAGGTGGAAGTGTTTCCCGCTGCACAGGATCAGGTGCAGCAGCCATCCTTTGCGCTTGATGACATCATCCGCAAGGCGGCAAAGCCCGTGGCAACCACCACTGCACGTGAGGATCCCGCACCCCGCGCGCGGGAAAACGGCGCGGATTATGCGCTGCCGCCCTATGATTGCCTGGAAAAACCGCAGATCATTGATTCCTTTAACTACAGCGAGGAGCTGAAGGCGAACGCTCGCAAACTCGTCGACACGCTGAAAAGCTTCGGCGTGGAGACAAAAATCGTGGATATCAGCCGCGGCCCTGCCGTTACGCGCTACGAATTACAGCCTTCTGCGGGCGTGCGTATCAACCGCATCTCCAATCTTGCGGACGATATCGCCCTAAACCTTGCAGCCTCCGGTGTGCGAATCGAAGCGCCAATCCCGAACAAGGCAGCCGTGGGTATTGAAATCCCGAACCGCACGCGCACCATGGTAACGCTGCGCGAGATCATCGAAACGCCCGCCTTTCTGCAGGCGAAAAGCAAGCTGAACGTCGCCCTCGGCAAGGATATCGCGGGCAACATCACCTGCGCGGACCTTGCCAAGATGCCCCATCTGCTCATCGCGGGCACTACGGGCTCCGGCAAATCCGTCTGCCTGAACTCGATGATCGTCAGCATCCTCTATAACGCGCGCCCCGATGAGGTAAAGCTTCTCATGATCGACCCGAAGAAGGTCGAGCTGAGCATCTATAATGGCATTCCGCACCTGCTGGTGCCCGTTGTGTCCGATCCGCGCAAGGCGGCGGGCGCGCTCGGCTGGGCGGTGACGGAGATGCTCAACCGCTATAAGCTCTTCGCGGATAATAACGTGCGCGATATGATGGGCTACAATAAGCTCTGCAAAAAGGATCCGGAGAAAAAGCCGCTGCCGAGTGTCGTCATTTTCATCGACGAACTGTCCGACCTGATGATGGCCGCTCCCAATGAGGTGGAGGATTCCATCTGCCGCCTCGCCCAGATGGCACGCGCGGCGGGCATGCATCTTGTCATTGCGACGCAGCGCCCGTCTGTCGACGTGATCACCGGTATCATCAAGGCAAATATCCCGAGCCGGATCGCACTGTCCGTCTCCTCGCAGGTGGATTCGCGCACGATCCTCGATATGACTGGCGCAGAAAAGCTGCTCGGCAATGGCGATATGCTCTTCAGCCCCGTCGGCATCTCCAAGCCCGTGCGCATCCAGGGCTGCTTCCTCTCCGACAGTGAGGTAGAATCGGTCGTGGACTTCATCAAGGGGCAGGAAAAGGCTGATTACGACGACGAGGTCATCCAGGAGATCGACCGGCAGGCCGCCGCGGAGAAGAAAAAGGGCGGCGGCGCAGCAGAGGGTGAGGGCGGTGAGGATTCCGACGAGATGCTTCCAAAGGCCATCGAGGTGGTCGTGGAGGCGCAGATGGCCTCCACCACGCTCCTGCAAAGAAGGCTGCGTTTGGGATATGCGCGCGCGGCACGTTTGGTGGACGAGTTGGAGTCGCGCGGCATCGTCGGCCCGTTTGAGGGCAGCAAGCCGCGCAAGGTGCTCATCTCCAAGCAGCAGTGGCTGGAGATGAACGCGATGTCGGATGATCTCCCAGAAGCGCAGGATGAAGACGGTTTGGATGAATAAATAAGAGCCACAGTTCTCCTTTCACAGGGAGGGCTGTGGCTGTATATAAAAATAGGAACGGCTTTCCCGCATCCGGAAATATGAGCAAGAAATTTGAAACTGGGAGGAATCTCTATGCCCATTGCGTCCCCTGGTGCCGATCTGGCGCTCCACAGGCCCGTCCACACCAATGAAAACCGGGACACGGCTTCCCACATCACGGACGGCGATCCTGCCACCCGCTGGTGCTCCGTGCTCTACCCCGCCTATGCGCAGATTGATCTGGAGGGCTGTTTCCATCTTACCAAAGTGGTGGTTCACACACCCGCGCAGGGCGCGTCGCTCTTCGATGTTTACGCGAGCCTGGACGGGGTGGATTTTACCCGGATCGCGCAGAAAATGGAGGAATTGCCCTGCCCGCCGGAGGGAGAGGCCTTTGAAGTCGATTGTGAAGCGCGTTTCCTGCGCGTGCGTGTTACCTATAACAGTGCGTCAGACGGCGCAATTCTCTGCGGGATAGAGGCCTATGGCGAGCCCTCCGGGCAGGCATGTGAACCGGCGGCGTTCGTACCTCCGGCGGATTTTGAGCAGTCCGCATATCACGTGCCTATTACGCAGGAGGATACCCTCAGGGAGGTGCGGGAGCTGATCGCCTACACCGTAGGGGAAGCGCGTGCGGATTGGTTTACGCTGCGCCTTGCGGAAAATGAGCGGAAGCCAGGCCGGGATTATTTTATCCTCTCCAATGAAACTGGCAAGATCGCCATCACGGGGCGCACCGGCGTCTGCCTCGCCGTGGGCTTCCACCATTATCTCAAATATTTTTGCAATGCGCACGTTTCACAGATGAGCATGCAGGTGAATCTGCCGGAGGCGCCGGTCCCGGTGGGGGAGATTGTGCGCCGCGAAACGCCGTTTCAAACGCGCTACAGCTATAATTACTGCACCCTTTCCTACACCATGGCCTTCTGGGGAGAAGCCCAATGGAAGCGAGAGCTTTACTGGCTTGCGATGAATGGCGTTAACCTCGTGCTTGATATTACAGCGCAGGAGGAGGTTTGGCGGCGCTTCCTCGGTGCGCTCGGCTATTCCCACATGGAGTGCAAGGATTTTATCGCCGGCCCCGCGTATTATGCCTGGGCCTATATGGCGAATATCAGCGGCTTTGGCGGCCCGGTGCACGATAATTGGTTTGCCGCGCGCACCCGCCTTGCCCGCCGCAACCACCTGATGATGCGCCGCCTCGGCATGCAGCCGGTTTTGCAGGGCTACAGTGGTATGGCCCCCTCCGATATCAATCAAAAGGTGCCGGATGCAAAGGTGATCTCACAGGGGCTTTGGAACGGCTTCCCGCGCCCCGCGATGCTCAAAACCACGACGGACGCTTACCGCAGGCTGGCGCAGCTTTTCTATCGCTGCCAGCGTGAGGTGTTCGGCGATGTCAGCCATTATTACGCCACAGACCCCTTCCACGAGGGCGGCCGGAACGGCGGCATGTCCCCGAAGAAGATGGCGCGGTTTGTGCTCGATGAAATGCTGAAAAACGATCCGGAAAGCGTGTGGGTGATCCAGTCGTGGGGGGAGAACCCCTCCAAATCTTTGCTCCAAGGCCTGCGCGGGCGTAAGGAGCACGCGCTGGTGCTTGACCTGTACGCAGAGGCGCGCCCGCATTGGGAAACCTGGGCGGGCGGCGAGTTTGATAATACCCCGTGGCTGTGGTGCATGCTCAATAATTTTGGCGGACGTATGGGCCTCAATGGGCATATGGATACCGTCGCGAGCGAGGTCGCCCGTGCCGCGAATACAGCGAAATGCATGGCGGGCATCGGCATCACACCGGAGGCAACGTTCAGCAACCCAGTTCTGTTCGACCTGTTTTTTGAAACGGTTTGGAGCGATACGCCGGAGCACCTGCCGCCCATCGAGCCGGATATGTGGCTTGCCCAATATGTGCGCAGGCGTTATGGCGCGGAAAGCGAGGCGGCGATGGAGTCGTTCCGCCTGCTGCGCAAAACGGTCTATAACCCCTCCCTCAACCACAATGGCGAGGGTGCGCCGGAATCCGTTGTCAACGCGCGCCCGGCTTTTCAAATCCGTTCCGCCTCTTCGTGGGGGACGGCGGTCATCGGCTATGACAAGCACGAATTTGAGCGGGCGGTGCGGCTGCTTCTGGAGGACTATGACGTCCTGAAGCAGAGCGACGGTTATCTCTTCGACCTCGCGGACTGCCTGAAACAGATGCTCTCCAACACGGCGCAGGAATATCATCACACCATGGTGCAAGCATACCGAGAAAAGAATCTCACGGTGTTCGACGATTACAGCGCCCGCTTCTTCCAGCTCATCAGCCTCACGGAGCAGGTACTCGGCACGCGCAGGGAATTTTTGCTTGGCACGTGGCTGCGCGGCGCGCAGAAGCTTGCAGAGGGGGCGGATGATTTCACGCGCGACCTTTACGAGTTTAATGCCCGCGCCCTGATCACTACCTGGGGCGCGATACGGCAGGCAAACGAAGGCGGCCTGCGTGATTATTCCAATAAGCAATGGGCCGGCCTGACGCACGACTTTTACCGCCCGCGGTGGGAGAAGTGGATTGCCCTTCGCCGGGCAGAGCTGACAGGCGGTCAGAAAGACCGCCGCAGCGAGAAGGAGCAGGCAGAGGATTGGTTCCACATGGAATGGAAGTGGGTGCTTGGGCGCAATCCTTATCCGGCTGAGGTCAATGGGCTGGATTTAAAGGAGCTTGCCCAGCAGGCGCTGGCCTTCTCTTTTTAAGCGTTCTCCACATACTGGAATCAGAATATTTGAAATGGGCTGTTGCAAAAATCATTGCAACGGCCCATTTTGTGTTGCTTTATGAGAGCAGCTCCAAATACCAAGTGTCAATGAAAAGAATCAGAGGGATGATGAGGCATTCCGCTGTAGCTCCCATGGTGAGCCGGAGCAGCCTCTCGGGCAGCGGCCCCTGCCGGATACGCAGGATGGTCAGAAGAACCATTGTGGCCACAAACAGCAGCGGTACGATCAGGATTCCGCCGTATAACAGATAGGAAGCGCGGTTCATAAGCGTCCACAGCCAGTCAGGAGGGGCCCATTCGGTATAGGCCAGCATGATAATGCCTAAATAGAATACGATTATGAGAGAGCACCAGCATATGAGAATGATAGAAAGCGCTTTGACTGCTTTTTGCATGGAAACATCCACCCTTTCTTTTGCTTTTCAGTGTGACTGTGATTTTCTCATCTTCATTTTATCTGTTTTGACCGCACGAAATAAGCACAGGGAATTTTTGGCCGTTATTTTGTTATAATTGGGGGTATACCACTTGAAAAACGAACTTGCCGTCATGTTTATCACATATTTTATGATATTGTTCTAATAACTTATAAATGCTGTTGACTAGAAACATTTCAAATGATAAGATAAACTCGTCTTTCGAGACAAATATATGGAGCCGTTTCTTTAAAATTTTGTGTGTCTGATCTGAATTTGTTGGACGAGCGGGGGCTTTTGGCCAAGCGGCGTCCAACGGGTTCAAGGGCGTTGCGAGCCCTGCTTTCAGACGGCTCCTGAGAGAAGAAAAGGTGATGTAAATGAGCAAAACCAAACGGTACCTCAGCATACTGCTCTGTCTTGTGCTGCTGTGTACCACTCTTATCCCCATGTATGCTTTTGCGGCGGACGATACGCTGCAGATCTGGTGCGACGGGGTGGTCGTCTCTGGCAATGATAAAAACCCGATGCACATCAAGGAGACGGAGCAAAAGCAGCTGAGCGTGCTGTTCAACGGCAGCGAAACGCTGCCGGAAGGCACGCAGGTACGCTGGTCTTCGCCGACGCCGTATCTCGCCTATGTGGATGAAAACGGCGTTGTCACGGGGCGCGACAGCTCTAAGGGAGCGATTCTGCGCGTTTGGGTGGATACCAATATCGCCTCCCTATGGCTCATCGGCCCCGGCCTGGCCGATATGGTTTACGGCTGGTTCGACGAGTATGAAATTGACCAGATGGATACCGAGGGCATCGTAAACGTGCTTGAGGTTGGCCTGAAGCCTGTTCTGGGCGAGGAGACGGCCAAAAAGTTGGCGGAATCTCTGCGGAAAACGCTCAACAGCATCAACGTGGAGATTCAGGCTGTGCTGGTCAATGCGGAAACCGGCGAGAAGCTGGCCTCCAGTTCTACGCATGTCGTGGTCGATAACAACGATTCGATCAGCTCTTTGTTCATTCCGAACGGCACGTATATCACCAACCATGATGCGGTGCCCAAAACGGTCGAGGTGGGCTATTCCATGGATATGGAAGGCATCACTACGCCGATGCGCCTGCATATGGGCGTTAACTGGGAGGTCACCAAGAAGATTGGCAATCTTGATTGGATCACGCTTCCTACCGGGGATGCCACCATTGACGCGGAGGGCCATATAACCTTCCTCAAGACCGGCACCTATAAGATCACCGCCAAGCCGGATACGGAAGGCCTCTATCAAAACATCTCCAAGCTGATCGACCAGTTCGGCGGCATCGCGCATGCCGGCACAACGATTGCCAGCGTGATCACCGAGCTGTTCGGCCTGACTGTTTCTCAAACGGTGATCGACGCTCTGGGCAAGACGATCCAGGGGATTCTGGATGCCAATCAAAGCGATCAGGCGGAAACGCTCCGTAAAATCATCACGGTTGTCGGCAACTTCATCCTCGGCATCACCATCAATGATTCCGTTACCGTGACGGTGGTGGAGCAGCTGGATGTGGAATCGTTCGAACTCTTCGGCAAGCTGGATGGCCTGAATTCCTACGGCGGAACCCGTCAGCTCACCATCACGAACATTCAGCCGGAAGGCGCGGTGGTAAAGCCGGGCGACGTCATTTGGACGACTAACGACTCCAATACTGCCGTTGTCGACGAAACAGGCCTGCTTACCATCCGTTCCGGCGGCAACTGGGGCAATAAGATTGAGGTCACGGCGACGATCGACGGCATTTCCCGCACGATCAACGGCAACATTCTGGGCTCCAACACTTCGAGCCCCACGGATCTCGAGTTCAGCGGGCCGGATTATCTGACGGTCGGGGAAACCGGAACCTACAGCTTTACGGTCTATCCTCTGGCGCTGTATGACGACGGCGCACTGATCGATTTCAACAACGTCGACGTAGGCTTGATGGTAGACGGCAAGGTGCGCTATGAAAATGGCGTAACCGACGGCGTTCTTCGCATTGATAAGGCCGATAACGTCGATGCGCCCGGCGGCCAGGGCGGCACGTTTACGGTAACGGCGGTTGGCGGCGGGGAAACCACGCTTTATGTGCGCGCGCATACTGGTTCTATCGCGCCGATCAACGGCAAGATTACCCGCGAAATGAAGGTCACCGTGTATCAGCCCGTGACGGGTATCACGATCGACCAGGGTTCCGCCGTTTCTGTTGAAACAGCTGTAACTGCCGGCATCGGCAGCGCTTCCACACAACTGACGGCAACGGTTGCTCCGGAAAACGCGACTAATAAAGCAGTCAATTGGAGCAGCGACAATGCACTTGTCCGGGTGGATGCGAATGGCAAGGTATCCTTTACGGGCCTGCTGTATTCCCCTGTTACGGCAACGATCACAGCTACATCCGACGATAATCCGGAGTTGAAGGCCACCTGCACTGTCACCTTCAAAAAGGCTGGGGTCGGCGTGACCGGCATTGCGCTCGACCGCACGGAGCTGACGCTCCCGGACGGTACGTCCGCACAACTGACCGCTACGGTGACGCCCAGCAAGGCCAATAACAAGGTTGTGATGTGGGAATCCTCTGATCCTTCTATTGCAACGGTAGAAGGCGGCCGCGTTACAGCGGTTGCGCCCGGCGACGCGGTGATTACCGCGACGACGGAGGACGGCGGTTTTACCGCTCAGTGCCAGGTATTTGTGCGCGCCGATATGGTGAAGCTCAACAAGCTCATCGCCATTGTCGACGCGGATGATACTCTAACGGCGGATCAGTATGAACAGACGCTTCTGGACACGCTGTTTGCTGCGCTGGATACGGCGAAAGCAGTCGCTGCGGATGCGCTTTCCAAGCAGGCGGCGGTCGACGAGGCCTATGCGGCTCTGCTTGACGCATATCTTGCGTTCGGCAAGAGCGTGCCGTTGGACAGCCTTGCCATCACAGGCGGCGAGCGGAGCGGTGATATGGTCTATGTGAAGGTTCCGTGGACACAGCCCTATCGCAAGGCATCTGTAGACCTGGGCATTCAGGTGACAGAGGGCGCGGAGATCGCGAGCGTCACTTGGTCGCCTGCAAATTGGTCGGTGGATGATCCGGAGGCTACGATTACGCCAAACGGCAGCACAGCAAGGATTGCTCCCAATGGCCGCGGCATCGGCGCCCGTTCCATGTGGGTGACCGTTACTGTTGAGGATGTTTATGGAAATGTTCTGACCGATACGGTAAAAGTGCGTTTTTACAACTGGAATTGGCAGAAATAACACATTCCTGATCTTTGATTAGGCACACAAGGGTCCCCTGCGGTTGCTGAGCCGCAGGGGGCCTATTTTGTGTATATGCTGGATTAACTGCCGGTGCTCTGGTAATGACGGATCCCAATGCGCCAAAAAATAAGCGCGATGGCCATAAAGCCAGCCCCGGCCGGCAGGGCAAGCAGACCTTTCCACAGAGGTTCTCCCCAGCCGCACAGAGCGGATGCCGGATAATAGCTGATTACGAGCACAGGCACGAAAAAGGTGAAAATGGTGCGCAGTGCCCGCGGCATATATTCCATTGGGCAGCGCGTTACCTGATAGCCGGCGTTGGTGAAGAGATAGATCCAATCGAGCCCCTTGATGGTAAAAAAGGAAACGCCGGAGGTCAGCACAAAAATGCCGCCGTAGAGAATAAAACCACCAAGCAACGCATAAAGGAACAAGAAAATTTGAAAGGGCCCCATGCGCACCTGCAACCGCCACAGGCACCAGATGCAGGCGGCCAAGCCGCTGAGCACGCGCGCGAGGCGGTGGAGGTGGAAAAACGAAGCGGACACCTGCACAAACGTTGTGCGTGGGCGCAGAAGCACCCGGTCAAACGCGCCGTTTTGCACCATTTTCCAGGGGAAATAATCAAAGCCGCGCAGGAAGGTTTCCGCCAGCCCAAAGCACGTCACGGCGAGCGCATAGATCAGTAAAATCCGCTCCACTCGCCACGGGCCGATGGAGCCGAAACGGGAAAAAAGCAACAGCGTTGACAGCGGGTCGGTGACGACGACAAAAAAGGTTTGCAGAATCATCAAAGGCCAGCCCTTATATTGCAGGCCGGATAAAAAGTTCATCCGGATATAGCGCCAGTAGAGGCGAAACCCATTCATTTGATTCATATTCCAATTCTCCTTATCCCATTTATCCGCCTTGCACAATGATGCGGCTGAGCCGCTTTTTCATCAGAGCGCGGCCCGCAGCTGCAAAGACGATCATCCAGAACAGCTGGAGAAGGAGCACCCGCCCGATTTCCGTGGGCGGCAGAAGCCCCAGATAAAACCGCAGCGGCAGATCTGCATAGCCCGCAAAGGGCTGTAGGGCAAGGGCCTTTTGCATGAAATCCGGCCAGAGCTGGAGCGGCAGGTAAACGCCGGAGAGGACTTGGCTTGCCAGAAATAGCATATGCATCGGCCCATCCCCCCAACTGACATTTAGGCGGACGGCGGCGGCCAGCGTTGTAAAGGCCGCGATCAGCAGCACAGCGGTAATGCCTGTCAGCATGGCGCAGAAAAGGCCCGGCAGGGAGGCGGGGAGCGAGAGCCTGTAGGAGGCGGGCGCAATTAGCCCCACGAGCACAACCGGGATTCCCCGAAACAGAAGCGGGGCAACCGAACCGGCAGCGCTTTTGGCAAACCAATGGCCATACAGTCCAAGCGGCCGGCAAAGCTCTAGCCCTATGTCTCCCGTATCAATTTTTTGCAGGATCTCCCGATCCACTCCCTGCATCATGATGACCGCCATGAATTGGCCCAGCCAGATGTAGCTTGCCACCTGGGCAACGGACATGCCGTTTCCAATCCCATCCAGCCCCGCATTGTTGCCATAGAGAAAAAATATGCGGGTCACCGTAATTTCGATCAGAGCCCAAAAGATGCTCACCGCCGCGCCGCTGAGGGCGGAGATGCGGTACTGCACACCCTGCAAAAAACGGATGCGGAAAATGGAAAAACAGGCCTTGGCGTGATACCAAATCATCCGACGGGGGAATAAAACATTTTGGTGAAGTTTGCGCATTGTTCTAACCTCCTTTCTCCGTGCGGCTAAATCTTCATCTCCCGATACATGGCGGCAATCAGGTTGTCGATATCCTCTTCCTCAATCACAATATCGCGCAGCGGATAGGCCTCGGCCAGCGCGGCGACCAGCGTCTGTGCGGGCAGTTGGGCCGCGTCGAACCATGCCGTATACTGCCGGCCCTGCAAACTGCCCCGCTGTGTGCCGGCGATCTCCCGGTAGTCCGCCTCTCGTTCCAGCGTTGCCCGGATGCGGTGCAGGGGGGCGTAATGTACCCGGAGCTGTTCGAGCGTGCCATCGAAGAGGAGCCTGCCGCGGCCGATGGTCATCACGCGGCTGCAAAGGGCCTCCACGTCATCCATATCATGCGTGGTGAGGATCATGGTCACGCCGTGTTCTCTGTTCTCCCGCAGCAGGAATTCCCGCAGCGCGAGCTTGGAAACCGCGTCCAAGCCGATGGTCGGCTCGTCCAGGAACAAAATTTGGGGGCTGTGGAGCAGGGCGGCCGCTACCTCGCAGCGCATCCGCTGCCCCAGGGAGAGCTGGCGCACAGGTGTTTTCAGCAGCTCGCCCAGATTTAGCACCTGCGCGAGCTCCTCTAACCGGCGGCGGTACGCCAGGCCTCCGATGCCGTAGATATCGCGCAGCAGCTCGAAGGAGTCGCTCACGGGCACATCCCACCACAGCTGGCTGCGCTGGCCGAATACCACGCCAATCTGCGATACGTGCGCCGTGCGTTCCTTCCATGGCGTGCGCCCCAGGATGGAGCAGGAGCCGGCTTCCGGCGTGAGGATGCCGCTCATCACCTTGACCGTCGTTGACTTCCCGGCTCCGTTTGGACCGATGTAACCCACAAGCTCCCCTTCCTCAATGGCAAAGCTAATCTCCTGTATCGCTTTGACTTCCCGCTTCTGGCGCTTCACCATGCCTTTCCATACGCTGAAGCGTCCTCCTGGGCGTTCTCGTATGGTGAAGGTTTTGCAAATTCCGGATAATTCGATTTGTGGCATATTTCCTCTTGCTTCCTTTCATTTCGTACCTCGGCGGTGTGATTGCCGCGCGATGGAGGGCTTTTTTCCGGCGGCGCGGGGAAATCTATTATAAGGGGCATCCGGCCGGTTCGTAAAAGCTTGATTTTACGCTTCTCATGCTTTCGGGCCGGAAAAAGGCGCAAGAGGGGGCGAACGCGCTTTTTTCTTTAAAAACGCTTGACAAATGTGCATTTGCGGGCTATGATATATACATAATTTATGTGAGGCCACATAGGTCTTTCTGTTTTGTTATCTTCACGCGGTATATGCCGCGTTTTTTTATTATAAAGCGAAGAACTTGTGGCTATTTTTTATTGTGATCAGGCGGTAAAGGGAGCCTGTACATTTGCACAAAAGAATCAAAACCACTAGTAAACTAGTGGTTTGCTCAGACCCCAGAGGGGCCAGTACT
>UQWL01000002.1 GCA_900544715.1 uncultured Oscillospiraceae bacterium
AGTCATGCCCCAATGCGACAGAACGTCGCTATGCGTACATAGACAAAATCTTTTCTTCTATGTCCTGGCTGATGCTGGTCTGGCTCTTTTTCAGCACCTGGGGCTCGAATTCGCCCTTGCGATCACGGGGCACGGAAAACTTCCCCGAAGCTGGTGCGCAGCATCTTGCTACTATGCCCATTTCGGCTGTTGTCGGTGTCTTTGTTCTTGTAATCGTACTTGCTGTAACCGAGTTCGTCATCCAGTTCTGCATCCAGTCCATTTTCCATGAATTCGCCAATGGTTTCCTTGAACAGATTCTGGATGTCATCCATGCTGCTGATATTACTTGCTTGTAGCAGTTCACGGATTTTTGCTCTGCGCTCGTTTTCTTCGGGACTGCGATTCTTTCTTCCCATAGTAAAAACCTCCGATGTGGTGCTTCTATTCTACACCACATCGAAGGTTTACATAAAACTTGGGATTGTCCCGCTGGTAAATATCCCACCGTATACGAGTGTAGCACAATTTTCTTGACACTACCCGAGACTCGCCTTCTGATAGATGAATACATTACTGACTTCGCTTGAAAAACGAAGTCAGTATGTTGCTTAAAATTTAATATTTACTACCTTAGAGGTGCTTTTTGTGCTATCCGTACAATTTGGGGCAGTTCAACTGCTCCTCGGGATTGTTTTTATACCGTAAATACGGAATCGTATTTTTTCGCCCATTTGAGCACCGCGCCTCTGTTCCACTTTTTTGGAATGGCCGCCGTATGCACAACAGTCTCCGCGACATCAGCACCCACCTTAGCGATTTTTGCCAAGAGATCCACATCCTTAATGACCGATTTTGAACGCCGTATAAATTCGGCGGGAGTGAGACTTAAAAAGTCGGTTATCCTTGTGGAGTTCGCTCCTATTGTCAAATCCTCTTCAGTCAGAATACGGCTTGCAAATATAAAATCAAGCTGAGCGGGAGTAATATTCGTCAACGCGAGCTTGGCGCAGGCAAGCGGCGCAAGTCCCGAGCCGAGTTCCTTATAATATCTCACTTGATAATGCCAAAGAGTTTCCGCATTAAACACCTCATCTTTGTCGGCAGCAATCGTTTCAGCAAGCGTTTTTGAAGCTCTGAGGCTATTGGCGATACCAGAACCTATAACGGGAACAGTCATAAACGCGCTGTCTCCAATTGCGGCGAATCTGTCGCATACCATAACCGAAAGCGGTTGTCTTACAGGTATTTTCACAAACTGTCCGCCTCTTAAAAGCTTTTTGCCGAGGGAAGGATTATCTTTTCTGAAATACTCAGCGGTTTCTTCAACTTCTTCTGCTCCGAACGGATCAAAGCGCGCGATAAGCAAATCGGTAAAGTTTTTTTCGGTCGCTATCCAACCCACGGCGAGCTTACCCTGCGGAAGCAGACAGACCTTATATTCATCCTTAACCGGACCGTCAAACGCCCTGTCGTAAAAGGCTCTATAGCGGTACGGAAAGAATGATAAATACATCGCTTAGCACAGGCATCAGAGCTTTAAGATTGGTAAGGTAACTCCCGAATTAACACTGCTGTTTTTTACCATCCCTGCCGCAGGAGTGCCTCTTGTGTTTCCTTCAAAGATTGACGGCGGGCCTTGTAGTCCGGCAGGATGCCCTTCACAATTGCCCAAAAGCGGGGAGAATGGTTAAATTCGACCAGATGTGCAAGCTCATGAACAACAACGTAATCCACTGCTTCCGGCGGCGCAAGCAGGAGCCGCCAGGAAAAATTGAGCCCGCCTTTTGCCGAGCAGGAGCCCCAGCGTGTTTTGGCTGACGTGATACGCACCTGCTGGGGAGCCTTTCCAACGAGTGGGGCAAAGCGCTCCACTGCTTTTGGCAAAAGTGTTTTTGCTGCGTCACGGTAAAATCCCGCAAGTGCGGCACGCAGCTCCGCCTCTGGTAGATTGGGCAGCAAAAAGCGCGTTCCATCGAAGGAAACGGCCTTTGTTTGCGAAGGCTCGGATGGATACTTTTTACCGAGAAATACCACCATTCCACCGGGCTGAATTGGATCGGTGGCCTGTATCTGTCTGCGCTCCAGCATTTTGGCTTGTTGGGTTTTGATCCATGCTTCCTTTTCCTGTACGAAACGGTCGATGTCCGTTTTGGATATGCTGTGAGGCGCGCGCACCTCGATTGAGCCTCCATTGGAGATATAAATACCGACTGTTTTGCGCTTCATGCGCCTGATCTGATAATCCATCGAAATGCCCCTGCTTTTATATTTTCCTATTTGTCAATATAAACGATACCGGGCATAAAAGTCAACCTGCCTTTTAAGAAAGGAATCCAGAATGTTTGCAAAGCGTCCGCCCGATCAATAGACATTTATATTTCCGTTTCTATAAAGTGTGTATCGCAAAGATCCCAATATTTTTGATAAACCCTGTCTTCTTGTCCATCAAAATTGAATTGATACATCCGAAAGGTAACAAATAAATTTTTTGGTTGCCATTGCTCTTCATACGAATATTGATATTGCATCCCCAACTGTCTCATCACACTGCCGCTTCGGGGATTATTCACATCATGGGTAGCCGTAATATATGGAATACCATCTTTTTTTAACTGTTCTATAACAGCCCTGCCTGCTTCCGTAACGATTCCTCTATGCCAAAATTCTTTCCGAAGTGCATAACCGAAATCATAGCTATCATCCATATCTGCCTTGATATAACCGATCGGATCATTATATTCTTTCAAGCAAATCGCATAAAAATAGGCGCGGTCTTTTTGATCATTCACTGCGATTCTCTCCTCATAAAAGGCTCTTGTTTCCTCTAGGCTCTTCAAGGGGAACCACGGCAAAAAGGTATTCACTTCTTCGTCTTTCAAAAGCAGATACAGAGCCTCCATATCTGCTTGTGTAAACTTTCTTAATAGCAGTCTTTCTGTTTCCAGCTGTGGCGTATTCATATCAAGAGATTCCTCCGTGTATTCTAATTGTAAATGCCTCTGAACTGCCAAAAGCAAACCAAAGCTTGGGTTTTATTTTATCATACCGCTCTGTTTCAAGCAATGAATATCGTAAAATGCCTTATAATGCTCAGGGAAACGGATTTATTTTCTGATCGTGTGACAGGACAGGCGCTTGTGTGCTATACTAATATAATTCATGATTTGTGATCAGTCAGGGAGGCGAAAGGGAATGGGCGATTATCCGACCGCGCCGCTGCTGCGCGCCGGTTCACCGGAGGAGGCGGGCGTTTCCTCCGCGGAAGTTCTCCGCTTTGTGGAGGATTTGCAAAAGAGTGGAATTGAAAACCACAGCTATATGGTGCTGCGCAGCGGTCGCGTTGCAGCGGAGGCATTTCATGAGCCTTTTGCGCCCGATTTGCCGCATCCAATGTATTCCGTGAGCAAAACGGTAACGGCGATTGCCGTGGGGTTTGCCATTGACGAGGGCCTTTTCACATTGCAAACCCGCCTTTTGGATCTTTTCCCGGAATATATGCCAAAGTCGCCGGATGATCCGCTCTGGGAGCTGACGATTTTTCATCTGGTGGCGATGCAGAGCGGCAAGGAGGCCAATTTTCTTGATCCAAAGGAGAAGGGGGATTGGGTTGCCCGCTTTTTTGCCTCCGGCTGGGAGGGAAGGCCCGGCCGCTGGAAATATGTCAATGAAAACATCTATATGCTCTGTGCGGCGATTCACCGCGTGACGGGAGCAAGCGTTACCCAATTTTTAACGCCCCGGCTTTACCGCCCGCTGGGCATCCAAACGCCTTTTTGGGAAACAGATGAAAACGGCGTGGAGGCCGGCGGTTGGGGCCTTTGGCTGAGAACGGAGGATCTGGCCAAAATCATGCTCTGTTATCAGCAGGGCGGCGTTTTTCAGGGCGAGCAGGTGATTCCCGCCTTTTGGGCCAAAGCGGCGCCGCAGAAGCAAACGGATAATTCCTCCAGCAAAGGGGCGGATACGAGCGCAGGCTATGGCTTTGGCCTTTGGCGGTGCAAGGGGGAGGCGCACGCCTACCGTGCGGATGGTTTATTTTCGCAGTTTGGCATCGTCTTTGAGGAGTACGACGCCGTGCTGGTGATGACAAACGCCGCGCTCGATGAACAAGCTGTGCTGGATTGCATTTGGCGGCATTTTCCCAAGGCGTTTCAGGAAAAAACGGTGGAGAAATCGCCTCCCGTTCCGCCGGAACTGCTGGAGGAGGCCTATCCGCTGGATGTGGTGCCGGTTGGCATCCGCAGCCGCATGGAAGAGCGGCTGGAGCAAAGCGTGATCCACGTTAAGCGCCGCCGCTCGCTGAACCTGATTCATTTCCCGCCCAGCATCCTGCCCATCGCCGCCACCTATCTCAAGCGCGATAAAGCGGGCAATTTTGATCAGATTCTCTTTGCCTTTAGCGTGGATAAATGCGCCATGACCTGGACGGAGGGGGATGAAACGAATACCGTCTCCTGCGGGATGGATGGCCACCAGCGCTATGGTAAGATTGTGCTCGGCGGCATCAGCTATACCGTATGCGCCAGCGCGGCATGGCTGGATGAACGAACGTTGGAGGTGTGGATTCGTCCGCTGGAAACGGTGGCGAAACGCACGCTCCGGTTTCATTTTGATCGGTTGCGGGTGCATATCCGCCCAGGCAGCGCGCCTACCATCCGCGAGCTTGCGGGGGAGATGGCAATGATGGCGACGCGGCTGCTTCATTTTAGGCCGTTTGTCGCGGTTTCCAAGTTCTTTCTGCGGCTGTTTTACCCATTCCTGGAGCCGCATATGCATGGCATTCTGGTGCCACGCGAGCTGATCGATACCGTCAAATATAAGAAAAAGCAGGTAGAGGCCGCTCTTGCCGCACGGGAGGAGCGCAAACAGGCGGAAAAGTAGCCGGTCGTTTTTCCCACTCTACGGAGCGTTTGTTGCAAAAAGGCTGCCGGTAGGGTATCCTGAGAGAGTCATCGAAAGGAGGATGCCAAATTGGACAGCCAAAAAACAGGCCGGCTCATTGCCGCCTTGCGCAGGGAAAAGGGCTGGACCCAGAAGCAGCTTGCAGAGGCGATGCACTTGAGCGACCGCACAGTTTCTAAATGGGAGCGCGGCGCAGGATGCCCGGAGCTTTCGCTATTGCCGGAGCTATCCGGCCTGCTGGGCGTTGCGGTAGAACACCTGTTATCCGGTGAATTGGGGGAAAGAGAGGCGGACAAAGGCGATATGAAACGGGTTCAATTTTATCTGTGCCCCAGCTGCGGGAATCTTCTGTGCAGTACGGGCACGGCGGAGATCTCCTGCTGCGGCAGAAAGCTAGAGCCCTTGCAGGCGAAACCTGCAGATGAGATACATCGGCTGACGGTGGAAGAGGTGGAGGATGAATTTTTTGTCACCTCATCCCATCCGATGGAGAAAGCGCACTATCTCTCTCTTTTATCGCGCTGGTCACATGCGACCGGGCGGTGCTGGTCAGGCTTTATCCGGAGCAGAGCGTTCAGGTGCGGCTGCCGCGCATGCACAGAGGGAAGCTGTATGCCTGCTGTAGCGAGGGCGGGCTGTGGGAAACCGCAATGAAATAAAGAAAAGCACTTGGCCTCACGAAAGGCCAAGTGCTGACCAAATGAGCCGCTGCAAAGTGATTTGCAGCGGCTCATTTGGTATATTCTATGAGGTGAAACGGGGATGTTGTGTGAAATGGTCAGCGGACGCCGGCCTTTTGCAGCGCTTCCATTGCTTTCTGAAGCCCATATTCCTTATATTCAGAAGCGGTTTCCTTGCCGTACTCTTTGCAACTTCTTTGCCATATTCCTTGTTTTAGCTGGCCACTTCGGAGGCATACTCTAGTATGGGGCAGCGCGGGCTGCACGTTGGCAGGGATTTGGTAGAGCACCCGGGAGGTCGCCTCCACAAAATGATCCATCATTTGATCTGTTCGTTCCTTTAAGTGCGCAGGCGAGGAGAGCGCTGCCACGCGCATCATCAGCGCCTCATATGGATGATTTTGAAAATGCTGCTGCCGCAGGCGGAAATACCGGTGGAAGGTTTGCGCAAGCGCCTCCTCCGGCTCAGCGCGGAAGAATTCCTGCACTTGCTGCAAATGGTCATAACAGGCCTGCACACAGGTCAAAAACAGCTCATCCTTATCCTTATAATAATGAAACAGCCGCCCTTTTGAAATTTGCCCTGCTTCACAGATGCGGTTGACCGAAGCGTCCCTATATCCATATTTACCCAATTCCTTAATGGCTTCCGCCAAAATCAGCTCCTGGCTGACGTAACGCCGTTGCTCTTGTTTCATATCCGATGTTCCTCTTCTGTTTTTGAAGTTACTGTTCCTGCCCGCCGGCGCCCATATCCATCACAACCTGCACCCGGTTTTGAAAATCGCTTACGTGCCCAGTGTGGGGCGTGATGGTGAAAAGGCACTGCTGCTCCCGGTCTGTTCTTTCAAAGGCGCCTTGCTGTTGCCGCACTTGGCCATTTTTCCAGACGAGTGTCGCAAGCGTTTCCAATGGGGGAGCGTCATAAACCCATTCCACTGTGTAGAAAATCACTGTTTCTGCCCCGGTCAGCTTTGCCGCCTGTGTGATCGGAAGCGCATGGAGTGCGGATAAAAAGGTTGTAAGATCGAAATCCTGTGCGTACTCCGGCAGTTCGGTATAATTTTTCGGCAGCTTTTCCGTTTGATTGCGGTAGAGATACAGCCCCGGCTTGCGAAACAGAAGGGTAGCCGTTTGTACGTTTTCTCCGGAAACGCCGTGCAGATCAAATTGAAGCGGACGCACGAGCTTCCCTGTTTCATCCACGTCGAACGTGACCTTCCCGGAGGGCGTGACCCGCAGTTCTTCCGGCTCCAGCCGCATCTTGGAGGCGGCTTTCTGCACAATCTGCTGGGCATTGAGGTCGGAGAGCGCTTGCACCTCGACATGAGCGTATGGCCGTTGATTGAGGTAAACCAGAAACAGAAAAACGGCGGCCATGATGACAACCGTTAAAATGATCGTGCGCTTGCTACGCTTATTTTTCTTTGTTTCCTCCATATGGCACCTCTTCCGTGTGGTTTTGGTTATCCTAATGCTGTATTCCCTGTGTTCCAGAAAGCCCAGGGCAATACGGATTTGGCATATTGGAATCGTGCTTTTCCGCTTGTTCTGGTGCTTTCTTTAGTACCATAGCATGCCGGCAGGCGGATGTCAATATCAACTCCGTGTTGAAACAGCGGTTTTCGGACGCTGTTTCAATTCTGTCACCAGTGCTTATTCCCGCTTATAGAATACAGGATTGCTTGTGTAAAAGAAAAAAGAACGCGCTCCATGCGGTGATTTTTTGCAAAAAAACAGCAGCCAACATGCAAAAATTTTTGCAAACCGCTCCTTTCCGCATCCTGCACTTGCCTTCCTTTTCCTGGAACGGTATAATCTTAATCACACAGAGTAATCGCACTGCGGTGTGAGCAAGGGGTTATGGGGGGATTTTAAAATGTTGGATATGGAGGCTGCGATCGACCGCATCCGCGCAAAGGAGGGCTTCCTCTGCGATATGGATGGCGTGATCTATCATGGTAATCGCCTGCTTGACGGGGCGAAGGAGTTTGTGGAATGGCTGTATCGGGAGAATAAGCGCTTTTTGTTTTTGACCAATTCCAGCGAGCGTTCTCCGCGGGAGCTTCGGCAGAAGCTGCAACGCATGGGGATGGATATCAGCGAGGAGCATTTTTATACCAGTGCGCTGGCCACCGCGAAATTTTTGCACAGCCAGAAGCCAGGCTGCACAGCCTACGTGATCGGTGAGCCCGGCCTGGTCAACGCCCTGTATGAGGCGGGAATCACGATGAACGACGTGAATCCTGATTACGTCGTCGTAGGGGAAACTCATAATTATAATTACGATTCCATTCTCAGCGCCGTTAAATTTGTGAGGGGCGGCGCAAAGCTGATCGGTACCAATCCGGATATGACGGGCCCGAGCGAGGCGGGCATCATCCCGGCCTGCCGCGCCTTTATCGCGCCGATTGAGCTTGCGGCGGGCTGCACGGCCTATTTTGTCGGCAAGCCCAATCCTTTGATGATGCGCACCGGGATCAAGCTCCTCGGCGTGCACAGTGCCAATGCAGCCATGATTGGCGACCGGATGGATACCGATATCGTCGCGGGGATGGAAACCGGCATGGATACCGTGCTTGTGCTCTCCGGCGTATCCAGTGAGCGCACGGCGCAAAGCTTTCCCTATCACCCGAGCTTTATTCTCAACGGCGTGGGCAATATCGCCATGGGAAAGGAGTTTTGCGTGACCAACGGTCGTGAGGGAACGCGGTGAGCCTTCCTGCGCGCTTGATAGCCCGGCACACATTCCGCGGCCGGGCGGCGTCCGTGCTCATCAACGAATGGAGTGTGGAGGTAAGCTGGCAGCGCCGGCTGCCGTTTTCTCCACTCACGATAAGGAGTTTTACCGTTTATGTGGTATGATACCAGTGTTTTTTATCAGATTTATCCCTTGGGGTTTTGCGGCACGCCGCGTGAAAACGACGGCGTGCTTCAACCCCGGATTCAAAAGGTTTTAGAATGGGCGGATTATTTTGCCTCGCTCGGCGTGGGGGCCATCTATTTTTCGCCTGTTTTTTCCTCCGACCACCATGGGTATGACACCCGCAACTATGGCGAGATCGACTGCCGCCTCGGCACGAATGCGGATTTTGCGAATGTCTGCAACGATTTGCACGCGCGCGGCATCCGGGTTGTGCTCGATGGTGTGTTTAACCATGTGGGCCGCGGCTTCTGGGCGTTTCAGGATGTGCTGGCAAATCGGGAGCAGTCGCCTTACCGGGATTGGTTTTATATTGACTTTGGCTGGGATAACGGCTATGGCGACGGCCTGTGGTATGAGGGTTGGGAGGGGCATTTCGAGCTTGTCAAGCTGAATCTGCGCAACCCGGCCGTGGTGGAGCACCTTTTCTACAATATCCGGGAATGGGTGAAGCAATTCGATATCGACGGCCTGCGCCTCGACGTGGCCTATTGCCTGGACCGCGATTTTCTCAGGCAGCTGCGCACGTTTTGTGATACGCTCAAGCCGGAATTCCTCCTGCTGGGGGAAGCGCTGTTTGGGGATTATAATCAGCTCGTCAATGATGAAATGCTCCACAGCTGCACAAATTATGAATGCTATAAGGGCATTTATTCCAGCTTAAACGAGCTGAATTTCTTTGAAATTTCCTATTCGCTCAACCGGCAGTTCGGCCCGGAGAACTGGACGCTTTATAAAGGCAAGCATCTTTTCAGCTTCATCGATAACCACGATGTCTCCCGCATCGCCTCCATCCTGAAGGAGAAGCGCCATATCCCCCTTGCCTTTGCGCTGCTGTTTGGTATGCCGGGAATCCCCTGCATTTACTATGGTAGTGAGTGGGGCGCGCAGGGGGAGAAGCAGGCGGGGGATGATGCATTGCGCCCCTGCTTTGACGCGCCGGAGCCGAACGGATGGACCGATTGGGTGAAAGCGCTCTCTCATCTGCGCACGCAGAGCCGGGCGCTGTGTGAAGGCGGTTACCGCAATGTGCACGTTACCAACCGGCAGCTCGTTTTCGAGCGGGCCGTGCCGGGCGAGCGGGTACTGGTGACCCTCAATGCGGAGGGTGCGCCCTATACCGCGCCCGTAGGCACAGGGGATGCGATCGACCTGATTTCGGGGGAAACGGTGCATCTTTCCGCCGGGCTTGCGCTCGGGCCTTATGAAGCCCGTTTTTTGCGGATTGCCGAATGAAAGAGGCTTTTTATGATTTCGTGAAAAGGAGTCGTTATTAAAATGCGTGCTTTGCTGCAGCGGGTTTCTCATGCGAGCGTTGCCGTAGAGGGAGAAACCGTTGGAAAAACGGGAGCTGGCTTTCTCATCCTGCTCGGCGTGATGCAGGGGGATACGGATGCGCAAGCGGGAAAGCTTGCGGAAAAAACCGCCCTGCTGCGCGTGTTTGAAGATGAGGCGGGCAAGATGAACCGCTCCCTGCTCGATACCGGCGGGGAGGCGCTGGTGGTATCGCAATTTACGCTCTGCGCCGATACGCGCAAGGGCCGCCGCCCCTCCTTTACGGATTCTGCCCCGCCGCAGGAGGCAAAGCGATTGTATGAAGCCTATGTGCAGGCGCTGCGCAGGCTCGGCGTTGCCCGCGTGGAAACGGGCGTGTTCGCCGCCCATATGGAGGTATCCCTCCTCAATCACGGCCCGGTGACGATCCTGCTGGATACGGATGAGTGGGCCCGAAGTTGAGCGGCATGCGCAGGCGGAAACTCATGTAAATTGGTGCAAAGGAATGGAATCAAAGAATGAAAATTGAGTGCTTTTCCATGGGGCCGATTGCGGCCAATTGTTATATCCTGCTCGATGAGGCGAGCGGGGAAGCGGCGGTGATCGATCCGGGCGCGTGCGAGCAGCCGCTGATTGATTATCTGCAAAGCGATGCGGTGAAAAAAGTGCGTTATATCCTGCTCACGCATGGGCACTACGACCATCTGATGGGTGCGGCGCAGGTGAAAGCGCTGACCGGCGCGCCCCTGTATATTCACAGGGAAGACGCCGCTTGCCTGACGGATGAGCACGAGAGCCTTGCGGATACGCACCTGCCCGGGCAGCAGGAATATGTTGCGCCGGATGCCTTTCTGGAGGAGGGGATGGAGCTGCCGCTGGGCGGGCTTTCCATCCATGTGCTGCATACGCCCGGCCACTCGCGTGGAGGTGTATGCTTTGTTGTGGATGGCGTGATTTTTTCCGGCGACACACTTTTCTGCCACACCTGCGGGCGCACCGACCTACCGGGCGGAGACTATGCAACGCTCATGCATTCCCTGGAGCGGCTGGCGCACTTAGAGGGTGACTATCGGGTTTCCCCCGGCCACAACCGGGAGACGACGCTTGCCCATGAGCGCACGCATAACCGCTACCTGCGCAAACGCAAGCTGGATCAGAGCCTTTTTGAGTTTTAATCATTGAACTGGCGCAGGCGAGAGGGGAGAGGCGAACAGGATGATTTTATATACGGACGGGCATCCTTTTCACTATGAAATGGAAAATCTTTGCCGGGTGTTTTTTCCTGAGGAGCAGATCAAAACGGTTGCTTTAGATGAACCGGGCGAGCCGCATGTGACAACGGCGCTGCGGAAAACGCCGGGCGGCAGCAGGGTCTCCTGCGAGGTGCTTTTGGAGGGGAAGCGCTTTTGCGCGGAGGAGCTGATTCCGGCTCAGCAGGCGCGGGAAGAGGGCGAGTGCGAGCGGCGTATGGCCGTCGTTTTGTTTGATGTGCTGTCGCGTGCAACCGGCTACCGCCCGCAGTGGGGCATTCTCACAGGCGTGCGGCCTTCCAAGCTGATGAACCGGCTGACCGACCAATATGGAGCAGAGGGCGCGCGGGCGTATTTTCAAAACCGGCTTTTGGTTTCGCCGGAGAAAACGGCGCTCGCCTTTGACGTGGCACAGGCGGAGAAACGCATCATGGATACCTCCCGCCCGGAATCGTTCAGCCTTTATCTCTCCATTCCATTCTGCCCCACGCGGTGCAGCTATTGCTCCTTTGTTTCGCATTCTATCACAGCCTCCAAAGCTCAAAAGCTTTTGCCGCGCTATGTGGAGCTGTTGTGTGAGGAGCTTGCAATCACAGGCCGGATTGCATCCGAACTTGGCCTCCGGCTGGAAACGGTCTATTATGGCGGCGGCACGCCCACAACGCTTGCGGCGGAGGATCTCTTGCGCCTGCATGCGGCAGTGGAGGGGAATTTTGACCTTTCCACCGTGCGGGAATATACTGTGGAGGCCGGGCGGCCGGATACGGTGACGGATGAGCGGCTGGAAGCGCTCAAACGCATGGGCGCGACGCGCATCAGCATCAACCCGCAAACCTTCAATGACGAAGTGCTGCGGGAGATCGGCCGCAGCCACACGGCGCAGTGTGCGGAGGACTCCTTCCTGCTTGCGCGGGCGCACGGCTTTTCCAATATCAATATGGATCTCATCGCCGGGCTTCCGAAGGATACGCCCGCAAGCTTTTGCCAAACGCTTGACAGAACGCTTTCCCTCGATCCGGAGAGCGTAACAGTGCATACCCTTGCGCTCAAGCGCTCCTCCACGCTTGTCACCCATCAGCAGCGGGCGGGGGATGCGTCGCTCACCGGCAATATGCTCGCCAGCGCACAGGCAGCGCTCACGGCGGCGGGCCATTCCCCATACTATATGTACCGGCAGAGCCGATGCCTCGGCAATCTGGAAAACGTCGGCTGGTGCAAAAAGGGGCACGAAGGTCTTTACAATATCTTCATGATGGAGGAATGCCACACCGTGCTCGCCGCGGGCGCGGGGGCCGTGACAAAGCTGAAGGCGCCGCATGGCGATCGGATCGAACGCATTTTCAATTATAAATATCCATATGAGTATAATGAGCGGTTTGAGCAGCTCATGCAGCGCAAAGAGCGCATAAAGCAATTTTATGCGTCATATAAATAACCGATTCACACCGGAGGAAGCTTATGTCAAGGCTCGATAATTACTATGAATCCATCAACGCCCTTGCGGCCGGGCAGCCGGAGCAGTTTATCCAAGCGTCGGAGGATCGTTATCGCAATATTATCCGCCGGGTGGCGGAGCAGGCCGTGTCGTCGGGGTCGGCTTCCATTATCCTGCTCGCAGGGCCAAGCGCTTCCGGTAAAACCACCACGGCGGGCAAAATCGCCCAGGCCCTCGTGGAGAGCGGCCACGGGGCCTATACGGTTTCGCTGGATAATTTTTATCTCAATCAGGATCTTTCCCCGCGCCTGCCCGATGGCACGCCGGATTTTGAAACCGTACATGCGCTCGATATCCCCCTGATTCATGAAACGTTTTGCCGCCTGATGCAGGATGGCCGCTGCGAGCTGCCGCTGTTCGATTTTCCCTCCGGGCGGCGGCTCATCCAGACAGAGCAGTTAAAGCTAGAAAAGGGGGACGTTGTTATTGTAGAAGGCCTGCACGCCCTGAATCCGCTGATCTATGAGGCTTTTCCACCGGAGCATCTGCTCAAGGCCTATGTCAGCGTTTCTTCCCGGATCTATACGGAGAAGGGGAAGATCGTTTTGAATAAGCGCAACCTCCGGTTTGTCCGCAGGCTAATCCGGGATAGCCGCTTCCGCGCCACCGATGTGTACCAAACCTATCTGCTCTGGCAGAGCGTGCAGCGCGGGGAGGATTTGTATCTCTTCCCCTTCCGCGGCAACGCCGATGTGCGGATCAACTCGATCCATTTATATGAACCATGTGTATTCCGGGAAGAGGCCGTTGAGATGCTGCGGCAAATCGGGCCGGAACACCCCTTTTATCGGGATGCGGCCCGCATGATCGCAAGCCTTGAGCGGTTTGAGCCGATTGCGCGCGAGTTGGTGCCGGAGGAGTCCTTGCTACGGGAATTTTTGGGGAATGATTAGCCGGTTTGTCCCCTGAAGTTTGAAAAAGTTGCTTCCGCATGGATTTGGTAGTATAATACAAAGCAAAAAATCGCTTCCGATGTGCGAAAGGAGTTCTTGAAATGGGACTGTTTGAAAATGCGGTCAATACCGCAAGGTCTGCGGCCAAAAACGTTGGCAAAAAGGCAGAGGAGGTTTTGGATCTCTCCCGGAACAAGCTGAGCATCGCCGAGCTGGAAAACAAGCTGAATGACAGTTACGCCGCCCTTGGGATGCTGTATTACAATTATTTGGAAAACGGCATGACCGACCCCGGGCGCGAGCAGGAACTGGTGCGTGAGATCGACGAAGCAAATGCCGCAATCAAAGATTTGAAAGAAAATATCAATGAGCTGCGCAACCGCGTGACCTGCCCCGCCTGCGCCGCGGCAAATGCTCCGGAGGCGGTATTTTGCTCCCAGTGCGGCGCACGCCTGCAGGGGGAGGACTAATACGCCTACATGCCGGGCGCGCCCCCTTTGCAGCCCTCCGTTTTGCCAGCGGCCGTAGCCGCTGAGACGCCTCCGGCCGGCGTTAAGGAGACAGAATTATTTTACAGGATAGGAAGTGTTGCGCTTGCCGACGAATAAAAAGCAGACGATGCTCAACGGCGCGATCACCCTTGTGATTACAACGCTCATCGTCAAGGTCATCGGCGTGCTCTATAAAATCCCGCTGACCGCCATGCTTGGCGAGGTGGGTCTTGGATATTTCAGCTCAGCGTATGACGTCTATACCCCGATCGTCTCCATTTCCATGGCGGGTATCCCGATCGCGGTGGCGAAGATGGTGTCGCAGGATGTAGCGCTGCACCGCTACCGCAACGCCCGCCAGACCTATCGGGTATCATTCCGCCTGTTTATCATCATCGGCATTGTCGGCACAGCGGTCATGCTGTTGCTGGCGTATCCGTATGCCTTCTGGATCAGCAAGTCTCCCAACACGTTTTACAGCATCCTCGCCATTTCGCCGGCCGTATTTTTCTGCTGCGCGATGTCCATCTACCGCGGCTATTACGAGGGCCTGAGCAATATGGTGCCCACCGGCGTTTCTCAGGTCATTGAGGCGCTGGGCAAGCTGGTTTTGGGGCTGTTGCTCTCCTATGGCGTCATCCGGGCAGGCAAGGCGCAATTCGCCTCCGGTGGGGTTGTATTCGGCAAAGCAGTGCAGAATATGGATGAGGCCATGGCGGAAATTTATCCGTATGCCGCCGCTGCCGCCGTGATGGGTGTTACAATCGGCACAATGATCGGCTTTTTCTACCTGTTTCTGCGGTATAAAGTGAAGGGCGACGGCTTTACCCGCACCGATCTTGTCAATTCCCCGAAACCGCTCAGCGGCCAGGAGATCGCCAAAATGATGATTGCGCTGGCGATTCCCGTCGTTGCAAGCTCCCTCATCACGAACGTGACGAATATTATTGATGCAGGCATGCTGCGCGCTCGGCTTGCCAGCATTATGAATGATCCGGCGGCCGCGGGCATTATGAAGTCGATGTATGCCGAATCTTTGCTCGGTACGGGCACGCCGGATGACAGCGTGACGGATTATCTCTACGGCTGCTATTCTGCCGCCATCAATTTTAAAAACCTGGTGCCGATGATCACGATGAATTTCGGCGTGAGCGCACTGCCCGTCCTTTCTGCCGCATGGGCGACGAAGGATCATAAAACGAGCCGGGTTACGATTGAATCCGTGCTGCGGCTGACGCTGCTCATCGGCCTGCCCGCCGGCATCGGTATGGCGGTGCTGGCAGATCCGATTTTGATGCTGCTCTACGGTAGCCGCCCATACTTGGTGCCTGTTGCCGTGCCAATCATGCAGGCGTATGGCTATTCCACAGCGCTCATGGCGCTCTCTGCGCCGATTACCAACATGTTGCAGGCGATTGGCCGCACGGATGTGCCGGTAAAATCCCTCTTGATCGGTGCCGCGATCAAAATTGTGGGCAACTATGTGCTGGTTGGCATCCCTTCCATCAATATTCAGGGCGCGCCGTATGCGTCGATTCTATGCTATGTTGTCGTGGTCGCAATCAACTTGTATTTCCTGCTTCATGTCTCGAAAGTGCGTATCAATGTGATGTCTGTTTTTTTAAAGCCGGCATTTTGTTCCGTTGTGTGCGGCGTGGCGGCTTTTGCAAGCTATGGCATCCTGAGTACGTTGCTCGGCAGCATCTGGCCTGCGGGCGGCTTGTTCGGCAAGAGCATGCTCAGCGCGGGCAATATATCTGTGCTGATCGCAGTTATGATTGCCGTGGCGTTTTATGTAGTGGCGTTGTTATTTAGCCGCGCAATATCCAAAGATGATGTTGGTATGCTGCCAAAGGGAGAAAAAATTGCTAAAATACTTGAAAAATACGGCCTGATGGGGTAATATACTCATGTCGCATTTTTCCTGCATGCGGGGAGGGCTGCAAATGATCGATGGGTTTTCGTTCAAGAATGTTTATGAGATCGGCGATCTGCTTCAAATTATGCAGTGCCTGCGTTCCGAGGGCGGCTGCCCATGGGATCGGGAGCAGACGCATGAAAGCATCAAAAAAAATTTGATCGAAGAAACCTATGAGGTCATCGAGGCGATCAATAAGCAAGATAAGGCTTTGCTCTGCGAGGAGCTGGGCGATGTGCTGATGCAGGTTGTTTTCCATGCCCAGATGGAGGCGGAGGAGGGTTCCTTCACCTTTGAAGACGTGGCGGACGGCGTGTGCAAGAAGCTCATTGAGCGGCATCCGCATGTGTTCGGCGAGGTGGAGGTAACGGGCTCCGAGGAGGTCTTGCGCAATTGGGATGATATCAAAAAGCGTTCCAAGGGGCAAACGAGCCAAACGGAAACGATGCGCTCCGTCCCGCGCGAGCTGCCGGCCCTGATGCGCGCCACAAAGGTGCAGAAAAAGGCTGCAAAGGTTGGCTTCGACTGGCCGGATATTTCCGGCGCGGTGGACAAGCTGTATGAAGAAACTGCTGAGCTCAGCGGCGCCATTGAAAGCGGCAGCGAGGAGGAAATCGCCGAGGAATTGGGCGATCTGCTCTTCAGCGCGGTCAACGTTGCCCGCTTTGCCGGCTGCGATGCGGAGGAAACGCTTACCGCCGCTACCGATAAATTTATGCGCCGTTTTGCGTGCGTGGAGGAAAAAGCGCGTGAGCGCGGCCTCAAGCTGGAAGAACTGTCCCTGAGCGAGCTGGACGGCCTGTGGGACGAGGCAAAGCTTGATTTGCTATCCAAATGAAATAATTGCTATTTCATGGATTAATAAATATTTCTTGAAAGTGGAGGAAATCAGAAATGAATAAGACAGAGCTTGTAAACGCAATCGCCGAGAAGGCGGATTTTTCCAAAAAGGATGCCGAGAAGGCCGTAGCGGCAGTGCTGGACAGCATTACCGATGCACTTGCTCAGGGCGATAAGGTTCAAATCGTTGGCTTTGGCACGTTTGAGGTTCGTGCGCGCGCTGAGAAGCAGGGCCGCAACCCCAAAACGGGCGAAGCGATGATCGTTCCCGCTTCCAATCTGCCGGCTTTCAAGGCGGGCAAGGCGCTCAAGGAAGCTGTTGCAAAGAAATAAATTTGCAAAGGCATAAGGCTGCGAAAAGGCTGCTGTGTATTGCCTGCCGGTGTGGCGGGCGGGGCAGGCCGCGGCTTGAAGGGCAGGCGGGGCGCCTGCCCTTCTCTTTTTACCGGGCAGGGTTTCAACGCGGAATGTTGCCCGCTGCAAAATGGGAGGATATGAATTTGAGACTGGATAAATATTTAAAAGTATCACGGCTGATTAAACGCCGTACCGTGGCAAACGAGGTTTGCGATGCGAAGCATGTGCTGGTCAACGGCAAGGTGGCGCGTGCATCCTACGAGGTAAAGGTGGGCGATGAGCTGGAGATCACAATGGGCGGCAATGTGCTGCGCGCCCGGGTGAAAAGCGTCAATGAATATGCAACCAAAAATGACGCTGCCCTGATGTATGAGCTGCTGAAATAAGCGTTATGCTGCCTGCCGTGAATGGCCCGGTGGGCAGGAGAATAGGCGGTTTTTGCGCGCTTTTTGCCTTTTCCGCCTACATAAGCCCTGCTTGACGCAGGGGAAGAAGGAGAGAAACGAATATGACAAAAAGGAAGAAGGTTTTATGGATCGTGTTGGCCGCCGTGCTGGCCCTGGCTCTAATCGGCGGCATCGTCACTGCTGTTGTGCTGCATAGCCGCACAGACCGCAATGACCAGCGGCGGATCGCCTTTAACGCCCCGGCGCTCACGGGGGATTATGCGGTCGTCGCGCCCGCCTCCGGGAGCACGCAGCGCAATGTGACAGCCACGGTTTTTGACAGCGAGGATACGCCGATTGAGGACAACCCCGTAACCTATCAGCTGGATCAAGAGGTAGCGGGCGTTACCTTAAAGGATCAGGTCTTAACGGTAACGAGCGAGCTGAAAAAAAGCGTTACCCTGCGTGTGACGGCTACGGACGCTTCCCCGGATGCGGCGGAGCCGAAAGTATCCGTCACCCAAAAGATCCGGCTGGTCAAGGATGAGAGCCTCCAGGATATTCCGGCCAATCCGCTGGAAAAAGAGGGCTGGACGCTCTTCTATAACGATGAGTTCGATGGGGACGCTTTGGATGCCGCGCATTGGTCGCCCTACTATCTGCGCCACTGGACGGATTATGACGAGCGGACAAAGGCGGATTTGTTTTTCCAGGATGGCAGCCTTGTGCTGCGCTGCCCGGAGGGGTTGGAGCGCTGGAGCTCGCAGGATGGCAATAAAGTGACGGGCATCATGTCCTTCGAGCGCGATCACCTGCACAAGTTTGGCGAAACGGGGAGCGGGGCCACCTATAACCGCGCGATCCCCACCTTTGACGGGTTAGCCACCAAATACGGCTATTTTGAAATCCGCTTGAAAATGCCCTCCACACGGGATGGCAGCCATTTCGCCTGGTGGATGGTCGGCACGCAGGATGACCAGAATGCGGGCGCGCAGCTCAGCGGCGAAAAAGCCCCCTATTATGGCCATTATTCGAATCAGACCGCTGAGTTTGATATCATCGAAACCTATCTCGCCCCGTTAAAGAAGATGAAAGCATGGCGGCCTGTCATTCATCCCAACGGCTCCAATGAGATCGAATACCTCTGGGTGCCGGAGTCGGAGATTCCGGGCGATCCTTCCAGCGAATATCATATTTATGGCTTCGAATGGGATGAAAACGGGACGAAATTCTATGTGGATAACAAGCTGGTCAACGAAACGGACCGCTCACCCAACTACCGGATGATGACGATCTTCTCCGTTTATGCGACCGGCGGCATGGGGGAGGATGCGGGTATCTACCCGAAGGATACCTACATTGATTATTTTCGTGTGTATAAGAAAAACGAACCCGCAAAGGCCTCCAGCATCATCGTCAACGGCGGTGAAACGGCGGATTGTCTTTTCGTGCCGGCCAGCGGCAGCTGGACCAAGCAGATGACGGCAGCGGTAACCGATCAGTTTGATCGGACCATTGCGGGCACGGTCAAATGGAAGCTCTCTGAAACAGTGGATGGGGAAGCCCCCGCTTCCACGCCTTCCGCTGAGCGGAAAGGCGTGGCCATTGATCCGGCCACCGGGCTGTTGACCGTTTCCGCCGGTGTGGATTTGGATCAGGATATTTTTGTCACGGCCTATCTCAGCGATACGGTGAAGCAAACGGTTCATTTCCGCCTCTCTGATGTGGAGCCAACGGCGCGCCGCGTTTTGTTCAGCGGCGACACGCCCGCTTCCGTCAAGGCAGGGGAGAGCCGGAAGCTTTCCGCCAGGCTGGAAGATCAATATGGGCAGGAGATCGCCGGCCACCGGATGCAGTATTCCATCGTGGCCGATCTCGCCGCTGTGGAAGAGAAGCAGATTGACGGCGTGGCCATCGCTCAGGACGGCACGCTGACCATCGCCCCCACGGTGCCAAAAGGGACGCAGATTGTTGTTGCCGCCCGCAGCATGGGGCGATATGACCACGCGGTCATTACCGTAGGATAAGAGGATTTTTCTTTCAAATCAAGAGGGGTTGACACACATGTTTGATGTGCGTCAACCCCTTTTTTAATCGGGCCTGGGGAAGCTCTTTGGCATGGCTGCGTGCTTCGGTTGCCGCCGATGCTGCAAGTGGTAGCTCACCGCAAGCACCGCGCGTGTTGGCAGGAGCCGCGCCGAGCATTTAGCCAGCTTCATTTGCAGGCCCGGCACGATCAGCATCCTGCGGGCAAACATCTGCTTGAGCGCACATTCCGCAATCTGGTAGCTCGGCTTGCTTGCGGGCGTAAAGGTAACGTCCGCTTTCAGGTCAAACTCTGTATCCACAGGGCCGGGGCACAGGGCGCTGATGGAAACGTGGCTATTTTGGTGCCGCAGCTCCTTCCAAATGGCGAGCGTCAAATACAGCACATATACCTTGGAAGCATAGTAGGCGGCCATCAGCGGCCCCGGTGCAAAGGCGGAGGCAGAGGATACATTGAGGAGATACCCTGCATCCCGCGCCGTAAAATCCCTTAAAAAGAGCTTCGTCAGGATATGCACGGCGCGGATGTTCGTGTCAATGAGCTTTAATTCATCCGTCAGGTCCGTCTCCTGGAATGCGCCGAATACGCCGAACCCAGCGTTATTGATTAGAATATCAATGTGCTCCTCCCGCACCTGTTCATATAGTGCAAAACATTCCCGCTCCGAGGAGAGATCCGCGCAGATGATCCGCACCGGCACGGGAAGCTCGTTTTTTAGCTCCTCCATGCGCTCTTCCCGGCGCGCGACGAGGATCAGCTCGCAGCCCATCGCGCCGAGCACATGGGCAAAATCCCTCCCGATGCCGGAACTCGCCCCTGTAATCAAAGCTTTCATATCGTCAGTCCTTTCCTGGTTACCGTTCAAAACACACTCTAGTATTTCCGAATCCAGGGGAAAAACAGGCGCTTTTCTCTGTAAATGGCTGGGATTGGCCTTTTGATGTTTCCAAAAAGCATTGATTTCCGATTTTTATATGAATTGTGCCATATTTTCGATTTCCTTTTTGCGTGGGATTCACTACAATGCTCATATGAAAGAAACCGGCCGCGGAACATTCCAAGCTGCGGCAAATGAATTTGCTGCATGGCTGCTGGAGGAAAGATGATATCATGATGATTTATCAGAAAGACCGAAAAGCGCCGGTGCGGCTGTTTGATGATTTCAGCGAGCTTACGGGGCTCACACCAGGCACTTCGTTTCACTTTCAGGTTTGCAGAGATGAATATTTTGTGGTACAGCTCCTGCTGTGTGAATGCTCGGGCCCCTATACGGCTGTGCCGCACGGTCTCGATGGGCGTGTGACCATTTACAATATGCAGGGGGTCGACAAATTCGGCCGCCTCTTTTCCAAACCTTATGAAACACAGGCAGGCCGGATCAATCCACTCTATATCGGCGTGGATTTTTCCGGGCTGGCGCCGGGCTCCTATGCAGTAACCATCTGTTTGGAGGGCGCGGAGCGGACGGAGGTTTCCCTTGCTTTCCAGGTGGCGGGGCAGCAGGTGGCAAACCATGGCTATGATGACCTGTGGCGGCTTTCCCGCCTCAACTGGCTCAATAGCACCCGCGCACAGGATGATGCGGTTACGCCGCCCTTCCTGCCCATCCGCACGGATGGGCAAACACTAGAGCTGCTGGGCCGCACCGTCCGGCTGGGCGCCGGGCTGCAGCCCGTGCAGGTGGAGAGCTATTTTGATGAAGGCGTCAATCTGATGGAAAGCGTTCAGCGTTCCCTGCTCAATGAGGCGGTCACATTCTCTGCCAAAGGCCAGGATATCTCCTACGAGCCGTCTGCCGTTGAGAACCGGGGCGCTTGGGCGGAGCTTCGGGCAGAGGGCCGCAGTGAAGCGTTGCACGTGCGCACCAGGCTGGTTGCCCGCTGTGAGGGTAATTTGGAGTATTTTACGGAGCTTTCTGCAATGGCGGATTGTGAAACGGAAATCTGCCTGCGCACGCCTTTCTCCGCGGAGGCGGCGGTTTACAATTGCGGCCTGGGCAAACGCGGCGGCCGGTTTGCGGAGGTTTCGGCCAAATGGGGCGATCAGCGGCACGACAGTATGTATATCGGCACGGTCAACGCGGGCGCGATGATCCGCCTCAAGGCGGAGGATTACCGCACACCGCTGGTCAATGTGTATTACCACAATCTTCCGATTGCGCGCCCCGTTGAAACATGGGATAACCACGGTCTTGGCACGATGAAAGCACTGCGGGTGGAAAACGGCGCGGTTTTTGAGGCCTGCACCGGGCGTTTCTCGCTGAAAAAGGGCGAGCGGCGGGTATTCCGCTATGAGTTCTTCTTTACGCCCTTTCAGCCGGTTGATTATCAAAAGCATTTTTCCGTGCGCTATTATCACAGCAACGCCATGAAGGGCAACGAGGATCGGCATTTGAAAAAGGCGGAGCAACATGGCCTGAATTATATCAACGTCCACCATGGCAATGATTTGCATCCTTATATCAACTACCCCTTTATCGAAACAAAGCGGCTGAAGCGCTTCGTGCAGGCGGCGGCCCAGAAGGGGATTGGAGTGAAAGTTTACTACACGGCGCGGGAGATGAGCAACCATACCGCCGAGGTATTCTGCTATAAATCCTTTGGGAATGAAATCATCCTCCAGCAGAAGGGCCAGGGGCTTGATACCTTCCACGACCGGGAGTGGCTGCGCCGCTATTTTGGGGAAAATGTGATTCCGGCCTGGCAAGTGCATTACCGCTCCGGCCCGCACAAGGGGGATGATGATATTGCCTTTATCATCCAGCCGGATTCCCGGATTGAGAACTATTATATTGAAGGCCTGCAATGGCTCGTGGATCAGATCGGGATCAAGGGCATCTACATCGACGATACGTCACTGGATGCCGTCACCCTGCGCCGTGCGCGCAAAGTGCTGGATCAGGTGGGCGGCTTAATTGATATGCATATGTGGAACCATGAAGAGGCTCGGGCAGGCGATGCCGCGTGTATGAATATCTATGCCGATATCCTGCCCTTTCTGGATCACCTCTGGATTGGGGAGGGGTTTGACTGCCAGAAGCTCTCCGCCGATTATATCCTCACAGAGGTCAGCGGCCTGCCCTACGGCAACACCAGCCAGATGCTGGAGGGCGGCGGGAACCCCTATGTCGGCATGCTCTATGCGATGAATAACCGTTACGGCTGGGGTGTTTATAATGCCGATCGGATCTATCGCGTTTGGGATGCATTCGGTATACAGCAGGCGCAGATGCTTGGCTATTGGCACAGCAGGTGCCCGATCCATACGGACAATTCCGAGGTGCTCGTCACGGTTTATCAAAAGCTGGATGCATTGCTGGCAGTGGCCTATAATTTTTCAGAGAAAGCACAAAGCTTTCATTATGAGATCGATTTGGAGAAGCTACCGTTTCGCCCTGGCAGGAAGGAGACGGTCCGCCTCTATGCAAAGGAGTGGCGCAAAATCGAGCGGGCAGCCAATTTGAGCGGAGAAAATACCCTCCCTAAACGGGATGGCGTGATGTTCCTTCTGCACAAAGCTTAAAAAGCTTACAAGTTTTTTATAATATAAGGGGTAAAAGAAGCAGGGCCCGGAAGCCATTTGATTGGCTTCCGGGCCTCCAGTCTGTCAAAAAAGCTAGATGAAAGAAAAAAGTGCACAAAATCTCATTGCGAATTAGCCTATGTAACCAGTATCTAAATGCAGCGCAGAATGCTGGCGGAAGGCCAAGGCAGCATTTGCAGCCTCTGACGGCGTGGCTCGTGAGGGGATTTGACCGCGTTACGCGCGGTCAAACGAGCGCCCGAATTGTTTGAGGTGATGTGAATCGCCGAGTTTTCGGGCGTCTCGCCGAACGGGTTTGATCGTGTATCAACGCCCCCCGCTGCCGATGTGCCGTGCGGGGGTCGCGGGGATCTCCCCGCGGCTCTTTTTGCTTCCTTTTGTGAGAAGACAAAAGGAAGGGCCCGCGCGGCCTGAGCGCAAACTCAGTTTTTTGTTGTGATCAAAGTAATTCATAATCACAAATATTGCATAGGGTTTTTCTCAGCAAACTTTTTAAATCATCTTTGTGCATTTTGACAAATCGATATACCTTTTTCGACAAGCTGAGGCCCGGAAGCCATTTGATTGGCTTCCGGGCCTGCGCTTATCGCTATGGGGATCATGCGTTTAACCGGCGGCTTCCGCCTCTGGCTCCGCGCGTTTCCCCTTCTTTTGATTGGGCGGTGGGGCAAGGAAGGTGATGCTGGCAAGGAAGGGCAGCGTGGTAAACAGGCAGTAGATATAGCGGAATTCCGCATACACCGGCGTGGAGATCATCAGCGTCAGAAATACGGCGGCAACCGGCAGAAAACTGAGCAGCAGCCGCGCCCGCTTTTTCACGATGCAGATCGCACCGAGTGCAAAGGCTGCCAGCACATTCAGCCCAATGCTCCAAAGCATCCCATAGATCGGAATGGCGCGGTAGCTGGTAGCCGCGTTTGTCACCCAATCGTAAAGCGGGCCGCCGATCAAAGGCGTCATGGATGCGCCGAAGTCATTATCGAGCATATAGGTCCACACATTCCAATACTGCACGTCCGGATACCAATAGCCGTAAGTCTGATCGGCCTGCGCTTTGAGGATTTCTCCCGGATATTGGAAGGCAAGGCTGACCCATAGCTTGATATAGTCCCATTTGTGCTCCGAAAACGCCTGCTGATTGTTATACCTGCGGATCAGATCTTTCACCGGGTCGGAAATCGTAGGCCGATAAGCCTGCTTGATCTCTTCTACCGGTGCAAGCTTTTCTATCAGCTCGGTTTGCTCCTCTGTCAGCGGCTTTTCATCAACAATGATGCGCGCGATATGCTGGAGAGGGATTGAGAGCGCCTCTACCGTATCGACAGGGATCACATGGAAGGCGGAAATGACAGGCCCCAGAACAATCAGGGTGACGATCACGCTAATCATGCCGGAAGCGAGCACAGGCAGCCATTGTTTACGCAGCATCACCACGGCAAACGGGATGCACAGCGCAAAGGCCAAAAAGCCGTTGGTACGCAAAAGGCTCATCAAAACCCCTGTGATGGCAAACATGGGCAACACAGGCCAGAGGGGCTCCTCATTGCGGTATCGGTTCAAAAGCTTCCAAAGGGAGATGGCGAATAGCAGCACCACGCCGCCGAATAAGATATCCTTCCACATTGTCAGGCTGTACATCGCATGGAAAGGAACCAGCGCGAAGTAGGCCAGCAGCCCGATGCACCAGCCCGTTTTTGCCCCCTGGCGGTAAACCGTATAGATCAGGTAAGAGAAGATGAGTGCCATGGTTGTCATCTGGAACAACGTATAGGTGGCGATCCCGCCGTTCACCGTGCCAAAAATTGCGTAGCCGATGGAATAGAACAGCTTGATAATCATGGTGTGCGTGAAGGGATGGTGGTTGCTCAGCGGCCGGATGCCGAGGATCTGATCCATCTGCCATACGGAATCGTTAGAGAGGATTCCGGGGAAGTAAGCGAGAAAATAGGGCAGCCAGCAAATAAAAATCATCAGAAAGCAGCATAAAAAAACGGCCCAGTTTTCCATCGGCGGCGCCTTGGTACGCAGGATGGTAAACCTGCCGCCGCCTTCATATAGCCGCTGAAAGCAAAAGTAGAAAAAAATAAAAAGCCCCGCTGCGATAAAAATGGTCAGCAGGCCCTGCTGAATAGGGCTGTTTTGAAAATCCTCCATACGGATGCCGTAGTATAGATTATCCTCTTTGCTGTATCTGCCCAACAGGGCGATTACCGTGCATGCCGCTGCAGAGAGCAGGGCGAGCACTTTGATTTGCCGGGTGGATTGAAACCCGTATTTGTAATAGAAATAAAAAATACCAGCCAAAAGGAACAGGCAAACGCTGCTCATTACGCTCAATTCCCAAAAAAGAGCGACGGCCATGGTGGAGATGCCAGCCATGCCAAAGAGAAGCGCGTTGCGTAAGGGCGCGGGAAGCTGGAATGCCGGGGCGGCATGTGTTGTTGCTTTCATGCTTTAATCCTTTTTCTCCTTTTCTTGCAGATGTAAGTAGAGCTCAAAAAGCTGGCGATGCTTTACCCGGATGGAATCCAGAATCAATCCACAGCTAAATGAGAGGAGCGCACAAACCGCGCTGAAGCAGGAAACAATCAAAGTGGGGAAACGCGGCACTAGCCCGGTTTGGAAATAATAGATTAAAACCGGGAGGAAAAGCACCGCTGCAAATAGGGCGAGGATCAGCGCGAACAGCCCAAAAAACTGAAGCGGCTTGTATTCGCGGAACAGGCGGAAAATCGTTTTTAACACCTTGAAGCCGTCGGAAAAGGTGTTGAGCTTTGAAACGCTGCCCTCCATGCGGTCGCGGTAGCTGATCGGTATTTCGCGGATAGCGAGGTTTTTATCGAGCGCATGTACGGTCATCTCCGTTTCAATCTCAAAGCCGGCAGACAACACGGGGAAGCTCTTGACAAAGCGGCGGCTGAATGCACGGCATCCGGTCATGATATCCTTTACGTTGCTGTTAAAGATAAAGTTGATGAGCCCGCGCACCATCCGGTTGCCCAAATTATGAAAAGGGCGTTTATTCTCTGTGAAATAAGTGCTGGAAAGCCTGTCTCCGATGGCCATTTCCGCCTTGCCGTCCAACACGAGCTGTGCAACCTTCACGGCATCCTCTGCCGGATAGGTGTCATCCCCATCAACCATGATGTAGCAATCCGCCTCGATATCGCGGAACATGCTGCGCACAACATTGCCTTTTCCCTGCTGGTATTCAGGCACAACGATTGCGCCATGCTCCAGAGCAACCCGCGCCGTTTGGTCGGAGGAATTATTATCGTATACATAGATATCCGCCTCCGGCAGATGCTGATGAAAATCTTCAATCACATTTGCAATCGTCAATTCTTCATTGTAGCATGGAACCAGCACTGCAATCCTCTTCATTTTATACCCCCTATCTCTAACGGTCGAGGAAATTATTAATTCCTCAAGGAACAGATGTGTTTTAGTATAGCATGTCTGCCTCAAAAGATCAAACATCTGTTCCATGCAGGGCGGATCAGCAAAACCAGGCCCGGTGCACAGCCGGGCCTGGTTTGCCTTGTATTTTTGGTATGGCTCAAGCACATCTTAGGTGGATGATACCATCCAAAGATTACAAGAGAATTACAGATCGCTTTCAAAAGGGAAATGTTCTGATTAACTGAAAGTTTTGGTATCCAGCAGGCCGTTTCTAGCCTGCCGCAGGGCGGCGTATTTTTCCTCCAGTGCCTGGCGCTTTTCCGTCTTATCAAAGGCCCGCTCCCGGTAGACGGATTTATATTGCAATTCATTGCTGCGGCCCGCCACATAAACCTGGTTGGAAAGCACTTCGCGCAACAGCGCATCGAAAGAGAGCCAGAGCTTATCGATGGCGTTTTGTGCATACCCGGTCAGATTCATAGCCGAAACTTCATTGAGCAGGGCAACATATTCTGAAACGGGCAGCAACCCGCGGTAGGCCTCTTCCAGTGCATGTTGCGCATCATCCACTGCCTGCTGGGAAGCAGCCCCCTCAGAAAGGATGACTTTGGCGTGTTCCAGCGCGCTTTGAAAGATCAGGTAGGTGTAATCGATATACTGCTCGTTTTCTGGCAGCTTGCAGTTGTTCACCGCCTTTTGCAGTGCATCCGTTGAGACGGTGGATTTCGGCTTCTGGTTGTTCGGGAGTAGGTCATTTTTAGCAATTATAAGCTCGTGTTCCGCCTGGTCGAGCAGGATATCCAGCTTGACCACGCCGTTATGCCGGATGGTTACCGTGAGCGTTTGAGTGGCTGGGTCCCATTTTGTGGTGTGGGTGAAGGGGCGCGTTTGCACGGCACCCTCCATGTTGCTGCGTAGGATTAGCTTTGGCGCGCCGCCGTTGAGTGTGCCGGTTACTGTGATCGTGGTTTCACGCATTTTGCTGTCGTCCACCCCGAGCGGATTTCCGTTTTCATCAAGCGTCAGGTATTCCCCACAGAGCTCCACCCAGCTTTTGTTTTTGCGCATTTCCGGTGTGACTTCCTTGATCATTTTTCCCTTATCAGTGCGGTAGTTGGAGAGATAAAAAGAGAGGCGGTCCTGCTTTTCTGTGACGATCGCTGAGGTGTGCTCCTGCGCGGTGATGGAAAAGGCGGAGGCGTTGCTGTATAGCGGTGTCATGCTGGCTGTTTTTGCACCCTGCATGTTTTCTAGATTGTTGATAAAATACCATTGATCCTTCGTGCGCACGGCATAGGTATCGCCCTGCGCCTGCTCTGGGAAAAGGGTGTCGTAATCAGCCTGCTCTTTTTTCTGATCGATCAATGCAATCCCGTTTTGGGCAAACAACTCCCGTTCGGCTTGGCGCAGGTTAGAGGGCAGCAGGGGGAGAATCCGGTAACGGCCGGTCGATGGATACAAATTCGACTCTTTCAAATTATAATGAAAATCTGGATAATTTGCGCGGCCCAAAACCGCAGCAGGCGTTTCCTTGAGCACATCCTCCCGGCTTGGAATTGCAATCTCTCCGTTGAGGATGGCGTCGAAAAGGGGGGAGATGCCATATTGAAAGCCGGCGATCGGCTTCCCACCGTTGGAGGTGGAGAAGTTTGGAGCCTCCGCCTTGAAGCAGGTGCCGCCGCAACTCATGACGAGCATCATGGACTGGACGTACATATTTTCAGGATAGGAGAGGATGAGATCCCATTCGTCGTCTACATATTTGTCATATTCCCCAAAGAGGGATTTTTTGTCTCCATCCACCTGCCAGTGCCACCAGTCGGAGGCAACGCCCCAGTTGCCGACGAGTCCCGCCAGCCAAAGCCCCTGCATCACGGAATAGGAGGAGGGGTTGCCGTAGGATTCCTTATTCATCAATACGATGTTTGCCGCATTCTTTTTAAAAACGGAATAAAAGGCCTCATTTTTCTCAAACCATTCGAGCACCATGCCGTTATCATAGTTCATATTGGTATCGGTCCAAAAGAAAAACGCGCCGTATTTGGCCGCAAGGGTAATGCAGTCGATGAGATATTGCGCATTGCTGCTCTCCACCTCGCCGCGCCAGATGACGCCGTTGTAAAGCTCTGCGGCATTCAGACCGTAAAAATAATCGTGCCGGCTGGCAAAGCGCTCCTCCAGCCAGGCAATTGGAATGCGCTCCTCCATCTGATACTCCCCATTAATATTCTGGATGGCATATGGAATCTGATTTTTTTCGCATTCGTCGGCGGTCGTTTCCAGCCATGCGAGCGCCTTGTCGCTTCCGGGCAGGAGCGTATGGCCTGGGATCAGCAAGAGCACTGTATAGGGCTTTTGATTTTCAGGGATCGCATTCCATAATGTTAGCAGAGGCTCATCTCCATAGTAATTGACGAGGTTGAGCGGGTTTTGGCTGTCAATCACACGCCGGAGCGGCTGCTTTTCCCCGGACGAAACGGGTTGGAAAGTCTGAAGCAGCACCTTACGCTCATTTTCGGAGAACTGCTTTTCATCCTGTGGGAGCTGGTTTGTCATCGTATAGGCGATGGTTCCGGCAATTGCGGCAATCACAACAGCGATGGAAAGGCAGATGGAAATGATCGCCGCAAGCCGCTTTTTTTGCCGCTCTTTTCCGGCCTGCTTTTTCTCCGGGTCCTTGCGCATACAAAACGCTCCCTTTCAGAGGAAATCTCCCTCTATTTCAATTGAAATTCCTATGCTGATGTTACCATTCCCACGTTCCACTTGTCAATGCCTGAAGGCTGCGGAATTGCCGCTTGTCAAATCGGCGTGCGCCCGGTATAATATTTTCATCGTATCGCTCAGGAGGGCTGGGGCGGCTGTCCCCATCTGCTGACGCAAACGATGATTCAGGCGGCTTTTGTGAAAGCACGCCCGGAAAGAAGGATGTATCATGCTCATTCGTGAATGCCTGAAGCAAAAAGACGTAACGCTATCCTTTGAGGTATTTCCGCCGAAGCCGGGGATGCCCTTTCAGCCCGTGCAGGAGGCGGCAGCAGCGCTCTCTCAATATAACCCGGATTTTATGAGCGTCACCTATGGCGCAGGCGGCGGCACCTCCCAGAACACCATTGATATTGCCTCCTTCATTCAAGAGGAGTGCGCAACGGTGGCGCTTGCGCACCTGAGCTGTGTTTCCTCCTCCAGGGAGGAGGTTGCCCGGCTGATTGAGGAGCTCAAGGCAAAGGGGATTCAGAATGTGCTGGCCCTGCGTGGCGATATCCCGGACGGTATGGCGTTCCCTGAGGCTGGTTACTATAAATATGCCTATCAGCTTGTGGAGGAAATAAAATCACGCGGCGACTTCTGTGTGGGGGCCGCCTGCTATCCGGAGGGGCATGTGGAATGTGCCAGCAACACAGCAGACCTCAGCCACCTGAAGGCCAAGGTGGATTGCGGCTGTGATTTTCTCATTACACAGATGTTTTTTGATAATCATGTGTTATACAGCTTTTTGTACCGTGCGCTGCGTGTGGGGATTGATGTGCCCGTGATCGCCGGCGTGATGCCGGTGACGAGCGGGCGGCAGATCAAGCGAATCTGTGCGTTAGCGGGGACGACGCTCACCCCGAAATTCCGCTCGATCCTCGATCGCTTTGGCGACAATCCCGCGGCGCTCAAGCAGGCCGGAATCGCCTACGCGACCGATCAGATCATTGACCTGCTGGCAAACGGCGTGAGGGGTATCCATCTCTATACGATGAATAAGCCCGACGTTGCGCAGAAGATTGTTGCAAATTTGTCTGAAATACTTGCCTGATGAGTTTGGTACGGGAATGGGGGATTCCATTGGATATTCGTTCGTTGCTCGGTAAGCAGCTGCTCTTTTTTGATGGCGGCATGGGTTCTCTTTTGCAGGAGAAGGGCTTACAGCCCGGCGCGCTGCCGGAATTGATGAATTTGACCGATCCACAGACGGTCCGGCAGATTCATATGGAGTATTATCAGGCGGGCAGCCATGTCGTCACCGCCAATACCTTTGGCGCGAACCGCCTGAAGCTTGCGGGCAGCGGGCATGCGGTGGAAGAAGTGGTTTCAGCCGCCGTGGCCAACGCGCGCGCTGCGGCGGAGCAGTGCGGAGGGGACGAGCCCCGGTTTGTCGCCCTCGATATTGGCCCCACAGGCAAGCTGCTCGCCCCCATGGGGGAGCTGCCGTTTGAGGAGGCGGTCGACGCCTTTGCAGAGGTTGCTCGGGCAGGCGAGCGAGCGGGCGCGGATCTCGCGATCATTGAAACCATGACGGATACCTATGAGGCAAAGGCCGCCGTGCTCGCAGTGAAGGAGCATACCAACCTGCCCGTGTTCCTGACTTTTTCGTTTGACGCACAGGGGAAGCTGCTCACCGGCGGCTCCATCGCCGCTGCCGTCAGCCTGGCGGAAGGGTTGCGCGTGGATGCGCTCGGCTTTAACTGCGGCCTTGGCCCCGTGCAGATGAAGGGCTTCCTGCCGCAGCTGCTGGAGGCAACCTCTACGCCCGTCATCCTCAACCCGAATGCCGGCATGCCCGCCATGCGGGAGGGGAAAACGGTGTATGATGTGCTGCCGGAGGAATTTGCCGCTGAGATGGAGCAGATGGCGAAAATGGGCGCCTCGGTGCTCGGTGGATGCTGCGGCACAACGCCGGCCTATATTCGTAAAATGGTTGCCCGCTGTAAACCGCTTTCGCCCGTGCCGGTCGCACGAAAGGGCAAAACAATCGTATCCTCCTATGCGGAAATCTGCGAGATCGGCGTGGCCCCTGTGATCATCGGTGAGCGCATCAACCCAACGGGGAAAAAGCGCTTTCAGCAGGCCCTGCGGGAAAACGATATGGATTATGTGCTCACGCAGGCGGTCGAGCAGCAGGCGAGCGGCGCGCATATTCTGGATGTTAACGTCGGCCTGCCCGGCATTGACGAGCAGGCAGTGATGGGCAAGGCCGTGGAGGCACTCCAGTGCGTTACAGCGCTTCCGCTCCAGATCGACAGCTCTGACCCGGCGGTTATGGAGCATGCTTTGCGCCTCTATAACGGCAAGGCGATGATCAATTCCGTCAACGGCAAGCAGGAGGTGATGGACCAGGTCTTTCCTCTGGCGCAAAAATACGGCGGCGTGATCGTCGCGCTGACGCTCGATGAATCCGGCATTCCCACTACGGCGGAAGGCAGGCTCCAGATTGCGCGGCGGATCGTATCGGAAGCGGAGAAATATGGGATCGAAAAAAAGGATATCGTTATTGACGCCCTGACCATGACCATCAGCTCGGATGCACAGGCAGCCCACACAACGCTTGAGGCCGTGCGCCTGATCAAGCGGGAGCTGGGTGTGAAAACGGTGCTCGGCGTGTCCAATGTTTCCTTCGGGTTACCCAGCCGGGAGGTGATCAACGCCGCCTTTTACACCCTGGCGCTTCAGGCCGGGCTGGATGCGGGCATCATCAACCCAAATGTGGCCTCGATGCGCGGGGCGTACCTGAGCTATTGTGCGCTTGCAGGGCTCGATCCGCAGTGCGGCGCGTATGTCTCCCATTTCACAGGAGGAGAAGAGCAGACGGCAAAGGGGAAAGAGCTCTCTCTCTATGAAATTCTGCTGCGCGGCTTGAAGGACCAGGCCTATGAGAGCACAAAGGCGCTTTTGCAAAGCCAGGATTCCAACGAGATCATCGACCAGATCCTTGTCCCGGCCCTCAATGAGGTGGGGCAGGGGTTTGAAAAGAAAACGGTGTTTCTCCCGCAGCTCATGAGCAGCGCCGCAGCGGCAGCCAACGCCTTCGAGGCGATCAAGGAGCATGTGCAGGCAAGCGGCGCCGCGCCGGAGAAGCACGGCACGATCCTGCTCGCCACAGTGGAGGGGGATATTCACGATATCGGCAAAAATATCGTGAAGGTGATGCTGGAGAACTATGGCTTTGACGTGGTCGACCTTGGCAAAAACGTGCCCTGCGAGCAAGTGGCGGAGGAAGCGGCTCGGCTCGGCTGCCGGTTGGTGGGCCTGAGCGCGTTAATGACCACCACCGTGCCCGCGATGGAGCGCACGATCCGGCTGATTCGGGAGCGCGGCCTCGATTGCCGGGTTATGGTGGGTGGCGCGGTGCTCACGCAGGAATATGCGGATGAGATCGGCGCGGATTTTTACGGAAAAGACGCGATGGCGAGCGTGCGCTTTGCGCAGCAGCTGTTTTCCGTGTAAATGCCGATGGATCATACGGTGGTGAAATGATAGAGAAGGCTGCTGCAACATGCTTTGCAGCAGCCTCTTGACATTTCCAATGATTTTATGTGCTTCCAAGCCCTTCAGCGCCTTGCACGATACCTAAAAACCGTGTTTTTTCCGGTATTCTGCGGGCGCATAGCCCGTGTGTTTTTTAAAGCAGTTGGAAAAGTAATTCCGGTCAGCATAGGAGAGGTGCTGAGCGACCTCATCAATCGTAAAGCTGGTATTGCATAGGTAGAGCTTGGCAACCTCGATTTTTTTCTGCTCAAAGTAGCGGTAGGGCGTGATGCCATAGGCGTTGCGGAATAGCGTGATAATGTGATTTTTGGAATAGCTGAATTCTGCGCAGATCGTTTCCAGCGACAGTTTCCCCTCGATTTGCGCGTCGATGGCCGCTCGGACCTTTTCCGGAAGGGAGGTTTCACGCTGTGTGACCGCGCGGTTCATTTGAAGAACCATCTGGAGCAGGATTACCGTCAGGCTCTCGAGCAGGCGAGGATAATCCCTTTTCTGAGCCTGCACGCACCGGCTGATCTCATGAAAATAGGGGAGCAGGTTACAGTTTGCAAAGCAATAGCTGTTTTTTGGCAGATAGGAATCGATCATGTTTTGCATAAATGGCCCGTCAAAAACGATCCAATGCTTTTGCCAGGGGGTTTGCGGGTCGGCCGCATAGGAGTGCGCGCTGTGCTTTGTTAACAGAATCGCGCAGTTCTGTTCCGGGCGGTATGTTTGGCCGTTGATTTTCAGGATACCGGCCCCCTCCGAAATGTATTCAATTGCCATGATCCGGGAGCGGGGGCGGATCACATGGTAATCCGGGCCGCATTTTGTTTCCCCAATGACCATCACATTCACGGGAAGAGCCGGATCATAAAACGGCCAGAGGGTAACGGCACGGTCGCCCGGGCTATATGCGGTTTCGCCCAAAATAGCGTTGCCTGGGAGCACTGTCTGACCTGATGTTGAGGCTTCCGGCGCTGGATGACCGGTTGGATATTCCTCATATTTCATAGTATATTGTCTATATTCCTCTCTGATTATTCGTGATATTATTATCATAACATACAATGGGCGCTTTGTGAATTGGATTTTTGCGTGGAGGGGAGCTCGTAAGCAATCAAATCTGTTAGAAGGCGTTGCATCCGTGCTGTGTATTTTGATACACAGTGTGGAATGGCTGCCTCAGTTAAATCAAGTTGGGGGGAATGATTGTGAAAAAATGGAATTTGAAATCGGCTGTTGAAGGGGTAAAAACGTATTGGGACAAACCGCCAGAGGGGAAATACATCCCTTATCAAGAATTTGTCGCCTATTCCGTGGGCGGCATCGGCGTGAATACGATCAATTCGCTGTTTGGCTATGTTGCACTTACGGCAAACTGTCTGCTTTTGGGCTCGGCCTATCAAATTGCACCGATGGACCTTGCGATTATGTCCATTGTCATGAGCATCTTAAATCTGGTGAAAACGCCGTTTATCAGCATGCTTGTCGATAATACCAACACAAAATACGGCAAATTCCGCCCGTATTTGCTCCTGACCGGGGTGCCGACGGCTGTTTTGCTGATTCTGATGGCGTTTATTCCGAATTCACTCTCTTATCCGCTCAAATGCACGATGCTCAGCCTAATCTATGCACTACTGATGATTTTTCAATCCCTATATGCACTCGCTTTTACGAGCCTTGCACAGGTGCTCACGCCCAATGGGGAGGAGCGTACGGGGCTTTTATCCGTTAGCCAGTTTATCTATAGCCTTGGCCCATCCATTGTGAATCTTTTCTTCCCGATTTTGGCTGGCTTATTTCCGGGGGGAATGACGGGCTTTACCGCCTACCGCACGCTGTTTCCGATTTTTTCTGTGTTTGGAATTATTTTAAGCTTGTGGACGTTCAAAGGCACGGAAGAAAAAATTGTTGTCCCCAGAAACTATGTGGCCAAGGTCCGCTTTGTGGACGGCATCTCTGAGATCAAAAGCAATAAATATTTTTGGCTGATGACGCTTTATAACGTACTCGGCGGCCTGAAGTATGGCATCGGTGGGATTTTAGCATGGTATTGTATCTATGTGATCCGCAGCGACGCCGTGCTGGGGGTGATGAATGCCGTGATCGGCACAGCGTCCGTGCCGGGCATGCTGCTCGCGCCGCTGTTGGCCAAAAAGATCGGAAAACGCTCATCCCTCATCTGGTTTAATCTGCTGCGGGCAGTATTTGCGGGGCTGATGCTCGTCACCACAAAGAGCCCGTTTTTATTCCTCGCGTGCCTCTATCTTTCCACGGTGGCGATCGGCGGCGACGGCGTTATGGTATCCGCAATGACGGCGGATGTGTTTGACTACCAGCAGTGGAAGACCGGCAAGCGGCTGGAGGGCTTTATCACCCAGTTCAGCGGCATGTTGGTAACGGCGGCCACGATGCTCTTCAATTTGATTCTTCCATGGTTTTATGAGCACTATGGGCTGGAGAAGGATTATACCGTTTTGTTCCAGGAGGCGGTTCGCACGCCTATTTTCAACATCATGATTATCACCACGGTTATCAGCTGCCTTGCAGCGGTGATTCCGATCCTGTTCTATGATATGACGGAAAAAAAGCAGGCGCAAATCATTGCGGATTTGAAGGAGCGCGCGGAGCGTGCAGAAGCGGGAATTTAATCGAATCTTCCAAATCCGGTTTTTCAGCCCTGTAGGAAAGGAAGGCGAGGATAGGTGGAATTGATAAGCAGCAATCCCGATCTAACAGAATGGATGGCCTGGGCGCAGCAAAAGGCCGCCTCCTTTGTGATGACTGGGCAATCCGGGCCTGTGAACCGCGGGGACGGTGGGAAGTGGTATGGGCCGTCCGGGCGGTTTTCCAACCGTAGCCATGCGGTCAGGCGGCCCAACAGGCAGTGGGCGCAGCCGAAAGACTATCTCCCCTCTTATTGGGCGGGGTATCATGACCGCACAGCCTTTTATATCCGGGATTTTGTCCATCAGGCGGCCGGAGCCGAGTATTTGGGGTATCATGAAGAAAATTATCAGATGATGCGCTGTTTTGTGGAGGGCGCCTGTGCGGATACCGGCTGGTATGCCCCTTGGGCGCTGAATTTTGACGGCAGCATCTATTATATGGATACGCCGAACCACCGCAGGTTCGTGCGGGAGCTCACCGCCCAGTATGAATTGGTCGAAACCATCTGCAAGCTTTATTTCCTCTCTGGAGATAGCCGCTATCTGGAGCGCCCGATGCGCACGTTTGCCGAGCGGATTCTCGGGGAGTTTACCGAGCGCCACGACGGCATGGTGTTCCCTTTGAAAAACGGAGTTCCGGAAGGGCGCGGCGATATCTGGCGCGGATCAGCAAGCTATAACGAGGGTGGCCGGTCGCTTGCGGAGGCGGGCGACAGCATTGCGGCCCTCTATCAGGCGCTCACAGCCTTCGGCAAATTGCTGGAATCCCTGGGGGAGCGGGCGGAAGCGGGCGGCTGCCTCCGGCGCGCCGCGGAGCTAAAAGCCTATTTCAACGAGGTGTGGAGCCTTCCGCCGGAGGGCGGCGGCTATGTGTTCGGGGTCGATCAAAAGGGCCGGAAATACTGGCGCTGGGAGAGAACGGCCAAGGGGCTCACTGGGGCGGAAACCTGCTTTTTTATGCCGATGAAGCTGCTGACCGAACCGGGGGAGCGCAATAACCGGCTGTTGAAAGAGATCGACCAGAGGGCCGCTGATCCCCGGACGGCGGCGTTGAATATCGAGAGCTATACCTATTTGCCGCAGGTTTTCTTCCCTTACCAGCAGGCGGAGCGCGCGTGGCACTGGATGAAACACATCGGCAGCAGGCTCTTTTTGCCGCATGTTCGTGAGAGCCAGGGCCGCAATGAGGATTATCCGGAGCTCTCTTTTACCATGCTCTCTCACGCGATTGAAGGGTTGTCCGGTTTTTCCGCCAATCTGCCGGCAGGGCGGGTCGCCACCTGCCCCTGCCTGCCGGAGGAGGTGCCGGCGCTTTCCATCAAAGCGCTTCAGGTAGGTGCGGATGAGATGGATCTGGAACTGCATTCCCCTCATGAGATAACGTTTCAGAACCATTCTGCCCGTCCGCTTGTGTGGAAGTGCTCCTTTGCCGGGCAGTTTCTCCACTTTCTGCGAGATGGGGAAGAGGTGCAGCCGCATGCGGAAGTGGTGAATGGCGTTGCCCGTTCGTTTATTGAAGTATCCGTACCGCCGCAGTCCGGCAGCAGGGTTGCCGCTATCAGCCAAGCGGTGTAACCGGAAAATATTAATATGGAAAGCGCGCTGTAAGGGCTTCACCCTGCGGTGCGCTTTCTCTTTGCGGAAGCATCCGCGCCGAACATGATTGTAAATATTTTGTGAAGCCCCTTGACACTTGTTATAAACTGTATTATTGTATTAATAACTTAATACAATAATACAAGGAGGCGCACAGATGACATGGATTATCACTGCCGACCGGCCGGTTTATCTTCAGCTGGTCGAGCAGCTAGAGCTTGCGATCGTGGCGGGAGAATACCGGGCCGGCGGGAAGCTGCCAAGCGTTCGGGAGCTTGCCGCCGAGGCGGCAGTCAACCCCAACACGATGCAGCGGGCCATGCAGGAGCTGGAAGCACGCGGCCTCATCAACACGCAGCGGACAGCCGGGCGTACCATTACGGGAGATGAAACGATGATTCAGGCATTGAGGCAGCAAAAGGCGCAGGAGCAGATCACAAAATTTTGGGCGGCGATGCAAAAGCTCGGATTTACGCAGGCGGAAGCGCTTGCGCTCTTAACACAAACAAAGGAGAATGCATGATGGAAGCGATTTTATCCTGCCAGGGGCTGACGAAGCTTTATGGGCAAAAGGCGGCGCTTGTTGATTTCACCTACGATTTTCCAAAGGGGCGGATCATTGGCCTCCTGGGGCCGAACGGCAGTGGAAAAACGACGCTTTTAAAGCTTGCCGCCGGATTGCTCACTTCCACGCGGGGCAGTATCCGGGTTTGCGGCATGGATCCGGGGACGGAAACAAAAAAGCTCGTTTCCTTCCTGCCGGAGCGCAGCTGCCTGCCCGCGGGGATGCGCGTGCGCGAGGCGCTGGAGTTTTTCGGGGATTTCTACGCGGATTTTCAGCTTGATAAAGCGGCGGAAATGCTGAAGGATTTGAATATCCATCCAAATGATAAGCTAAACGCCATGAGCAAGGGCACGCGGGAAAAATTGCAGCTCGCTCTGGTGATGAGCCGCAAGGCGGAGCTCTACCTGCTCGACGAGCCGATCGGCGGGGTAGACCCGGCGGCGCGCGACTATATCCTCCATACAATCATTCGCAATTATAACGAGGACGCAACACTGATTTTATCCACGCACCTGATTCACGATATCGAAGCGGTGTTTGACGATGTGGTGATGATCGGGGGAGGGCGCATGGTGCTTGCTGACAGCGTGGACGCAATCCGGGAAGAAAACGGCAAGAGCATTGACGCAATATTCAGGGAGGTATTCAGATGCTGGGGAAACTAATGAAGCATGAATTCAAAGCGACGGCAAAGCTCTTTTTGCCGCTGCTGACGGCGGTGCTCGCCCTGTTAGGTGGGTTCCAGGTTATCTTTCTGTTGGTAAAATGGCTCATGGGGAACAACGATTCCCACCCGCTGGTGACAGTGCTTTTCGCCCTGTTTGCCGTTTTGGCGGCGCTTGCACTGATTGCCCTGTTGGCCGTCATCGTGATTGTGGCCATTCAGCGGTTTTATAAAAACCTGCTGGGCGATGAAGGGTACCTCATGTTTACACTTCCGGCCACGCCGGGGCAGCAGATTCTCTCAAAGCTGTTGGTAAGCCTGGCCTGGTCGCTCGCGGGCATCGTTGTTGTGATCCTGGGCGGCGTTCTGTTCGCATGGAATCTCCCGGCGCTTGCGAATGTACCGGCCATTCTGGCAAGCTTCCGCAGCGAAACCGGCGTGAGCGTATGGCTGGCCGTGCTGCTTCTGGCGCTTTTTATGCTGCTGGCATTTTCCAACACCTACCTGCATTTCTATCTCTGCATGGCCATCGGCGGGCAGTGGCCGCAGAACCGGCTGCTGGCAAGCGCGGCGGCGTATCTGATTCTCAACACGGTTTTGCAGTTTGTGATGATGTGCGGCATGATTGCGGCGGTGTTATTCCTCCACGTTTCGAACATCAATCTTTATGGCCTTCACTCGCTGGCAGAGCAATCGCCCGCCGTATTTTTTTACAGCATGCTCGGTATCAGCGCAGGGCTGATGCTTCTTTTGAATGTAATTTATTACTTTGTCACGCGTTGGCTGCTAAGCCGGCGGCTCAACCTGGCATAACCGGCGGAAAAGGTATAGGAGAGAACAAAGCAATAATATGGATGCGGTAAACGGCAGGCTTCTTTATGAGGGCGAGGTGCGCAAAAGCGGCACAGAATACGACTTTGAAATTGATGCCACGACTGGTATGATTCTAGAATGGGAGGCGAAACCAGAAGATCGTGATTGATTGTGCTTTGTGACTCGCTTCATTTCGGATCATTAGGAAACGCGCTGCAACCTATGGGATTCCTGTAGGTTGCATTTTACAACTTTTTATAGAGATGAAACCGTTTATTAATTTCTCCACCAAAAAATCTCTTGCATTTTTATAAAAACTGCGTTATGTTATAATTTGGTGAAATTTTATAATAGTTTGCGCTGTTTGGAGGTTAAAAAATGCAGCTTAAACAAACCGCTGAATCGCTTTGGTCAGATGCAAAAACCTACTGGAAACACCCGCCTGCCGGCAAATACATGCCGTTTAAAGAAATTGCCGCATACAGTGTGGGTGGTATCGGTGCCTACTTCATCATCACGATCATCTGGGCGCTTCAGCTATCTGTCGGTAATTTTATCATCGGCAATGCGATTGGTATCGAGCCGACCAAGATTTATCTCCTGTATCTCATTTCCGTCGCAAGCAGCTTTCCGCTGACAGCCCTGCGCGCCAACATCATCGATAATGCGCGCAGCAGAAAGGGAAAGTACCGCCCCTATCTTTTGATTATGGGCGTGCCTTCCATCCTTTTGGCAATTGGGTTTGTGTGGATGCCGTATGAATCGATGTCCATGTCCATGCGGATGCTGACGGTACTGCTCTTCAACATTGGCTTTCAGTTCTTCTTCAGCTTTTTCTATGATTCCTATGAGAATCTAATCTATGTGCTTTCTCCCAACACGCAGGAGCGCACCGATGTTTCTGCCATTAAGGCTGTTATTTATTCGATTGCGCCCTCGATTACCGGCATTGTCATGCCCTTAGCGGCAAAGTTTTTGACAAACGGTGATATGACCAATATGAAGCTCTACCGCTTCGCTTATCCGCCGATGTTGATCATCGGCATCCTGCTGGTGATTCTGGTTTATGCCAACACGCAGGAAAAAATCATTCAGGCCAAAACGCATGTCGTTCAAATCAAGTTTATGGACGCCTTGCGTGCCGTGGCGAAGAATAAATATTTCTGGATTATCTCCCTTGCCGGGTGGCTGGGCTTCCTGGAAAATTCCTATGGCACGATCCTGCAATGGCTTTATCAGTATCAGCATGCCTGCACGGAAGGGCAATACGCCTTGATTACAACACTGTATGGCAACTCCGCCCTGTGGGGCATGCTGATGGCGCCGTGGGCGATTCGGAAATTCGGCAAAAAGCGCGTGCTGGTGTTTACCAATATCTTGAATATCATCTTTATTGCGATGATCTATCCGATCGTGGTAAACGTTGATCCAGGGCTGGGCATCTGGCTTGTTATGATCTGCATGTGGATGAACGGATTGGCAAACTCCTTTGCCAATGTCCTCAATCCCAGCATCCAAGGCGATATCCGAGATTATCAGCAGTATACCACCGGCGAGCGGATTGACGGCATGTTTGCCGCTGTTGGATTGATCGGCAGCGCAATTACCATGGCGACGAGCGGCGTGCTGCCCGCCGTGTATGAAGCGCTCGGCATCACCACGGAGAACGCGGTGAGCATGGGTTACACCAACGCTTACGATGTGCTGTACAACCGCAATGTTTTCGTGAATGCCTTTGCGGTGCTCATCGGCCTGGGCGTTTTCGGCGCGATTATGAATGTGGTGCCCTATTTCTTCTATGATTTAACGGAGACCAAGCAGCGTGGCATGGTGAATGTGCTGAAGGTGCGCGCCCTGTTTGAGGATTACGGCAATAACGCCCTGTCGGACAGCGGTCTGGTAGAAACTATCGATCTGGTCAATGAAGCGCGCTATTATGTGGCGGAGCAGCCGCTGCCCGAAACCAAAGACGGAATCCGTGAAGCGAAAAAATCCGGCAGCCGTCCAGATATCAAGGCGGCGAAAAAGGCGTATAAAAATGCGATCGAACATAACCGCATGATTGAGATTTCCAGGTTTGTAATCGATGAAATGAATAAATTCAGCACGCTGGAGGTGCAGGAGCAGGTCAAGGTAGCAAAAGAAATTTATGAGGCTGGCCTCTCAAACCTCGTCAACGTGGAGCCGGATGTGCTTGCAAGGGCAAAAGCGCTTCCGAAGGGTACAGAGGAAGAAAAGCTCTATCGCAAGGCCGCAATCAAAGAGGCCCGCGAGAGGCTTTATTCCAAGCGGATGATCCTCAAGCACTATCCCGATGGGGTAGAGGAATTCGATATCACTGTTTTCGATCAGCTTTTTGCAGAAGAGGACCGTTTGGAGCTCGCCTTGGAGGAAGCTTTCCGAAAGCAGTTTGCCGCGAAGGATCAAAAAGACCGCTCCGCGCTCCAGCAGGCGAAGCAGGAGGTGCAGCGTGTTAAGGTGGAGCGCGCAAAAGTGCGCACGAAGATTAAGGAAGCGACCAATGCCAACTCCCTGTATCACCGTGCCGCCAAGCCGTGGCTGGAGGCGAAGAAGCTACTGATTCAAGAAGAGAATTATAAGCATTACGACGAGATTGCCGCAATGTATGAGGAAGCAAAGGCACGCGCCGACGCGCAGCGCGCGAAGGAAGATGCGGATGACGCGGCCCGTGTGGCGCAGAAGAAGGCGGATAAAGAGCTGGCGCGCGCCAGCCGCAGGCATAAATAAACAGCATTTCCTATGCAAAATCAAACCGAAGATTCCGGCAGGTGGGGGGGAGTTCCCTGCCTGCCGGATTTTTGTGATATCTGCAAACGGGATTCCGAGTTTCACCATCTGAATTGCCTGTGCCTATTTTTTCAAAACCCCTATACAAAATTGAAAATATCAGTATAATTTTAGAAGATCGTATGGAAACGTTTGCGTTCATTTTCAGATCAATTGGGAAGAGGTAAAGTTGAAAGGTAACTCTTTCAGCCTGGCAAGTTTTATCTTCCGGCCATATCAGGGATGCAAGCCGGAATTCTGCTTTGCAGAACCACAAAACATTGCGCCTCACAGAAAGGGAGAGGATCATAAAAATGCTCAATCAGCGGCAGATCGACCGGATGCTCGCAAAGCTGGAGCGCTTTGAACACACCTTGGAGCGCTATTATTTTGAACAGGTCGGGGAGGTCGCCATGCGCGCCTATCCCGCCGACGGCAGCCACCATGCGATCCCGGAGGCCAGCCTGTTCCAGCCGGTTGAAAAAGGCTGGCAGTGGGGCGGGGAGGGCTCCTATTGTTGGTTCAAAGGGGAATTCACCGTGCCGGATGCCCTTGCCGGGCGGGATTTGTTCCTGCGCCCGCACTGCGTGGGGTATGAAGCGCTCCTCTGGGTAAACGGCGTACCCTTTGGCACCTTCTGTAATAAAATCCTGGTCAATGACCATGGCAACCATTACTGCGATTTGATCCGGAAGAAGGCGAAGGCGGGGGAAAGCGTTTCCCTCGCTTTGGAATCGTATGCCGGGCACTATGTGATGGGAACCGCTCCGTTTGAGGAACAGGAGAGGCCAAGCTATCAGTATACCTATCGCGGGGCGGAGATCTGCGTTAAGAATGAGGCGGTCATCGGCTTTGCCATGGATTTACATACCGTTCTCCAATTGGCCCGCGCCCTGCCCGAGTCAAGCTTTCGCCGCGGCGATTTGATTGATGCATTGACGCATGTGCACGAGGCCGTCTATTATGATCCAGATGCGGCCGGGCGGGAAGCGTTTCTTTCTTCGCTGCATGCGGTGCAGCCTTATTTGCAGGAGGCGTTGGCGGTTCAAAACGCGCAGAGCGCGCCCTTTGCAGGCTTGATCGGCCATTCGCATATGGATACGGCCTGGCTGTGGCACATCGGCGAAACGGTGAAGAAATGCGCCCGTACCTATTCCAACCAAATAAGCCTGATGGAGCAGTATCCGGAATACACCTTTATTCAAAGCTCCGCCTATCACAGCGAGATGATCCGCCGGAATTACCCTGCTTTGTTTGAACGGATGCAGGCGCGCGTGCGGGAGGGCCGATATGAGCCAAACGGTGGCGTTTGGGTGGAATGCGACTGCAACATCACCTCTGGTGAATCGATGATCCGGCAGTTTTTGTGGGGGCAGCGGTTTACGCGCCGGTATTTCGGCTATACCTCCAATTGTTTTTGGCTGCCGGATACCTTTGGCTACAGCGCGGCCATTCCGCAAATTATGAAGGGCTGCGGCGTGGATTATTTTCTCACTACCAAAATCCAGTGGAACGATACCAACGCCTTCCCATACGATACATTTTATTGGCAGGGGATTGACGGCACAAAGGTGTTTACTCACTTCAACAAAACTCATATCTGGCCGGATGCGGAGGGCATCTATCAGCATACGGTGGAGAGCGAAGAGGGCGACGTGGTGCGCCAGAAGCATGTTTCCAATATGCGGTTGCTCTCCTACGGCTTTGGCGACGGAGGCGGCGGCCCGCAGTTTGAAATGATCGAGGCTGCCCGCCGCTGCCGCGATACGGATGGCTGCCCGCGCGCGGAGCATGTGCGGGTGGGGGATTTTATGCAGAAGCTGGAGCAATCCGCCCGTACTCCGGCAACCTATAGCGGCGAGCTCTACCTGGAGCTGCACCGCGGTACGCTGACCAATCAGCACCGCATCAAGCAAAATAATCGCAAGGCGGAAATAAAATTGCATGATCTGGAGGCCCTGACCGTTCAGCGGGCGGTGTGCGAGGGCAGGGAAGCGAGCGGAGCGCCCATTGCACCATTGATGGAAACACTGCTCGTCAACCAGTTTCATGATATCCTGCCGGGCACCTGCATCCCGCGCGCACATGAAGAGAGCCTTGCTGAAACGGATGCACTCCTCAAGCAGGCGCAGGGTCAAATTGAGGCAGTGATCGGCTTTTGCGGGGATGCGGATCAGTTCACGCTCGTGAACACCCTCTCTTTCGACCGTGAGGAGCCTCTTTTCCTGGAGGATCATCCGGGCAGCAGAATTGACGGGGGCTATCGCCAGCAGGCCTATACAGATCTGCGGGGCGACCGGAAGCGGATTGTCGCGGAGGTGCATCTCCCGGCGATGTCGGGCGTTTCACTCCGCTATGTGCCGGATGGCGCACAGCCGGAGGCGGATTCCCCCTTTGTGGAGTCAGGGAATACGCTCACAACGCCCTATGCAAAAGTAACCTTTGATGAAAAGGGCTATCTTTCCTCTTTTATCGATCTGCGGAATGGCCGCGAGCTGTGCGGGGAGGGGTATGCGCTCAACACCTTCCTGCTGGCCGAGGATGTGCCTTCCGCCTGGGATAACTGGGATATTGACGCGGATATCCAATTGAAATTCCGCGATTGCGCGGAGCTGCTCTCCCGACAGACGGTATCCACCGGCCCGGTTGCCCACATCATCCGCAGCGTTTACCGGCTAACGCCGAAATCCACGCTGACGCAGGATATGATCTTTTTTGCGGATCGCGCGGAGGTGCGCTTTGATACGCGGATGGATTGGCAAGATGACCACCGCTTCCTGAAAACCGCCTTTGATACCTCTATTTTCACGGATTATGCCCGTTTCGAGGTTCAGTTCGGCAATGTGAAGCGCCCAACCACGCGCAACACAACGGTGGAACAGGCAAAATTTGAGGTGCTCAATCACAAATATACGGATCTTTCGGAAAATCGCTACGGTGCGGCGCTCTTAAACGACTGCAAATATGGCATTTCCGTAGAAGGCGGGCAGATGCGCCTCTCGCTCCATAAAGGCGGCTGCCGCCCGGATTACAAGGGCGACCACGGCGTGCATGATTGCATCTATGCCTTTTTGCCGCATGAGGGCTCCTTTGATGTGAACAATGTCGTGAGGCCTGCTTACCAACTGAATGATCCTCCTGTTTTGGCGGGCGAAGCTTTCACCGCCCTGCCGCTTGCCCTGCCGGAAGCGGACAATATTCTGGTGGAAACGGTCAAGCCCTGTGAGGATAAGGCGCGCGCCTTTATCGTGCGGCTTTATGAGGCGGAAGGCGCCTTTACGAATACGCCCGTGCATTTCTTTGAAGGTGCAAAGAGTGTCTCTATCTGCAACATGCTGGAGGAGCCGCAGGAGGGATTAGAGGATTTGGCGAATGTTTCGCTGTGCTTCCATCCCTTTGAGATTAAAACCTTGCGTGTGACTTACTAAAAAAACTTGGCCGCCCTGAAAACAGGGCGGCTCTTTTATGTTTTTTGGGATACCAGCGTGGAATCGCCTTAAAAAACGGCGCAGGAGCGATTTACCCCTGCACCGGTTCCAAATTTTGAATCATTTTGTAATTTAATTTGCAAAGCACTGCTGAACGCCATTATTCCGCGCTGATTTTCGCCGCTGTCTGCAAAGCAATCTCCATCATCTGTGTAAAACTCGTCTGCCGTTCCTGCGCGGTGCAGGCTTCCCCCGTAAACGGGCAGTCGGAAATGGTGCAGAGGGCAAGCGCCTTCTTCCCGGCGCGGGCGGCCGTCATATAGAGGGCTGCCGCCTCCATCTCGACGGCGAGCACGCCCATCTTCCGCCACTTTTCAAGGCTCGCTGCATCGTCGTAAAACGTGTCGGAGGAAAAAAGGTTGCCTACTTTCAGCTCAATTCCCAGTTCCCGGGCGATCCCGTCCGCCGTGCAGAGAAGCCCATAATCTGCTATGGGGGCAAAGGCGCCGGGCAGTCCATATTGACGCGCAAAATCAGAGTTGGTGCATGCGCCAACCCCCGCCACAATATCGCGCACATGCAGCAAGGGGCTTATCGCTCCTGCGGAGCCAATGCGCAGGATGGATTCCACGCCATAGAACTGATAAAGCTCATAGGAATAAATGCCGATCGATGGCATTCCCATCCCACTGGCCATCACGGAAATGCGCTTTCCCTGATAAGTGCCGGTATATCCCTGAATGCCGCGCACGTTATTCACGAGCACGGGATCTTCCAGAAAAGTTTCCGCAATGAACCGTGCCCTGAGCGGATCGCCCGGCATCAAAACCGTTTTGGCAAAGTCGCCTGCTTTCGCTTCAATGTGCGGGGTTGGAATTTGGCTGGTGGACATTGTTGGATGCCTCCTTACAGTTTACCGCTAAGCTGCCTGTGAATCGCTGGGATGATCGCGCTCGAGCCAATGCGCGAAGCACCGAGCTCCAGGAAGCGCTGCGCCTGTTCCAGTGTGCGGATGCCGCCCGCAGCCTTGATCTTCAGATGGGGAGAGATATGTTTTTTAAATAAGAGAATATCCGCTTCACGTGCGCCGCCGCTGGAAAATCCCGTTGAGGTTTTGATGAAATCAGCCCCGGAGCGGGATACAATTTCACAGATACGGATTTTTTCTTCCTGTGTGAGCAGGCAGGTTTCCACAATCACCTTCAGAATTTTACCGCGAGAAGCAACGCGGACAGAACGGATTTCTGATAAAACCTCATCATCCCTGCCTTCCCGCAGCAGGCCGAGGTTAATCACCATATCGATTTCTGAAGCGCCGCTTCGAACGGCCTCCGTCGTTTCAATGCATTTGGTCTGCGATGTTGTATAGCCATTTGGAAAGCCGACAACCGTGCATATTTTCAGCTTCCCTTCCACATATTGCGCAGCCGGGCGCACATAGCAGGGCGGGATACATACGGAGGCAGCCCCATATTGCATTCCTTCATCGCACAGAGCCTTAATTTCCGGCCAGGTAACCGTCTGACCCAGTGCTGTGTGGTCAATAGCGGATAGAATCGATTTTAATTCCATGATGAATCTCCTTTTCCCATTTTCCCTCATTCCAAGATAGATATATATATTTCACATAAAGCAAGCAACAAACAGTGTTTATTATACTTGAAATCACCAGGAAAAGTCAAATGTGCAGCTGCCCGTTTTAGAGGCCCTTCAATCATGGAAAACTAAAATTTGCTTGCGGATTGGTCAAGGAAGCCGGTTGCCCGCGGTACGGTAGAGCCCATACCATTCCGCACGGCTCAGTGTGATGTCCGATGCGCGGCACATCTCAAGCAAATGCGCCCGGCTGGTGGTACCGAGGATCGGCTGTATATTTGCCGGATGGCGCAGAATCCAACTGATTGCGACCGCGCTTTTAGAGGCTTGTTTTTCTCGGGCAATCTCTTCCAACGCGCTGTTGAGCTCCGGATAAACTGGATTATCGAGAAATACGCCCCCGAAAAAGCCGTATTGAAGCGGCGACCATGCCTGGATGGTAATCCCGTTGAGACGGCAATATTCGAGGATGCCGCCATCCCGTAAGAGCCCGGCCTCATTTTTCATATTCACATTGAACCCCGCGTCGATGATCCCCGTGTGCGCCAGGCCGAATTGTAGCTGATTGACCAGCAGCTTTTCGCCGAGCGCGCTCTGAAGCAGCGCCATCTGCGCAGCATTTTGATTGCTTACCCCAAAGTAGCGCACTTTTCCGCTTTGCCGCAGCGCCGCAAAGGCCTCGGCCACCTCTTCCGGCTCCATGAGCGTATCCGGCCGGTGCAGGAGCAGGATATCAATATAGTCCGTTTGCAGCCGCCTGAGGCTGCCCTCGACGCTTTCGAGGATATGTTTCTTTGAAAAGTCATACATCCCATCATGGATGGCGCACTTTGTTTGAATTACAATCTGGCCGCGCAGGGAAGGGGCCATGCCTAGGGCGGAGGCAAACAGCGATTCCGACCCGCCCTTTCCATAAATATCAGCGTGGTCAAAAAAGTTGATGCCCTGCTCCATCGCGGTGCGCAGCAGTGATTCCGCCGCTTTGGTATCCAGGTTGCAAAGCCGCATGCAGCCCAGCGCCAATTCGGATACGCTGGGGCCAACGCCGCCGAGTTTGATTTGATGCATGTAATCAGCCGTCCTTTCTTACCCATATGATCATACGATTTCTGGCCGGAATAAACAATGGGGCTGTTTGGAACAGCCCCATTGTTGGAAATTAAATTCATTGGCGTATGTGGGATTACCACTGAAAGTTTGTGAAGGTTTCCTTGCTGTCCACATCGGCATTCAACTTGCCGGGCAGGTTTGTTTCAACGTTTTCCATCTTAGAAGCAGCGTATAACTCCGCATAAGTGATTCTGCCAGTTGCAATATCTACGGTAGCCATAATGTATCCATCATGGTACTGCATGGTAATGGATTTGATTGTCGCAATCCCGCCGATCATCTGTTGTGCGCCGTCCTTATCGATGACGGACATGCAGCTGCCATAGCCGCCTTTGCCGACCTGAGGATTGGTTTCATCCTTGAGCGTGATTTTTATTTTATAGCTGCTGCCGCTTTTTGTGCAGGTGGCGTTTTTAACATACTGAGCTGTTAGTTTACTAGCCCAGCTGAACCCAGCAGCGGGGAAGATATCGTTACTGCTTTGGCCTTTCTTGACCGTAGTTGTTTCCTCTCCCAAAACGGCATTTAGAAGGGCACTCGGGATCGGAAAGACTCCCATGTTGGCTTTTGTGCCTGGGAATTGCTTTTTCACATTCACCTTACTGTATCCCGGCTTATCTGTTTTGATCTTATTCGCGGCTTTGTTATAATAGGCGACGATCTCAGCCACTGTTTTGGGCTGGCTCTCCTGCTGTGCCTGCGTAACGGGCGTGGTGGGTTTGCCGGGCTCCTTTCCCGCGTTGGTAGGATCCTTTTGCCCAGCCACGTCGGTTGCTGGCTGCGTGGGTTCCGTAATGCTGTCGCCCGCCGTTCCATCCTCCGTTTCCGGCGGCACGTTGCCATCGCCAGAGGGCAGAACGTCTTCTGAGTTTGCCGCGGGGGTATTTTCGCTCGGCGAGGTGCTTTCCTCGTCAGCTTTTCCCTTGCAGGCTCCAAGCGTAAAGAGTAAAATCAAGCATAACAACAGTGCGGTGAGCCGAGAGGCTTTTGGTTTCATCATATTATTTGCTCCTTTCCATATGCGATCAATTGATTGGATAACAATGTGCCTTCCAGAATCCCCCTTTCAAATCCGGTTACTTTCTCACATTTATAGTAATCAAAATCAAGGGAATTGTCAATCTGTTTTAAAAGAAAGCGCGATTTTTCTATTTTTTATTTAAAAAGTGAAATCTTTGTTCAAAACAGGCAATCGCTCCTGCCCTGATACTGTCTATTTGTAGTAGCGTTAAAAGTTTGTAACGAATTGCAGAATTCCGCGTCTTATTAACAGGGAGGTGAAAGAGTGGCTGATGTCGATTTTGAGGAGGTATATCGAACCTGTTTTCGGCAGGTATACGCCTATGTTTTTTCATTGTGCGGGAACCGGCACCTTACGGAGGAGGTAACGCAGGAAACCTTTTTTAAAGCTTTGGAGCAGCTTGACCGATTTCGAGGAGATTGCAAAATCAGCGTATGGCTTTGCCAGATCGCCAAAAACACACTTTTTTCCTTGCATAGAAAAAAGAAAGAAATTTCTCTCACGGATAACCTGCCTGCGGAGGAGCTTTTCGACCGGCTGCTTAGCAAGGAGGACGCTTTTCAGCTCCATCAGCTTCTGCACACGCTGGAGGAGCCCTATAAAGAAGTGTTTTCTCTGAGGGTGTTCGGGGAGCTCTCCTTTGCAGAGATCGCCGCGCTGTTTGACAAATCCGAAAGCTGGGCACGGGTGACTTATTTTAGGGCCAAACATAAAATACTGGATTTATTTGAGGTGAAGCAAAATGGATCGGATCACATGTGATATCATACGGGATCTGCTTCCGCTCTATATTGATGAGGTGTGCAGCGCCGGCAGCCGGGCGTTGGTGGAGGAGCATCTGCAAAATTGCCGGGCCTGTAAAGCGGAATATGAAGCGGTATCGAAACGGGAATTTTTTTATGACGCCAAGGAGAAGGAGGTGCTTGATGGGCTGTCAAAGCGTTGGAAGAGAAGCAAACGAAAAACACTTTTCGTTGGGGCCGCAATTGCTTTGATCGCCGCTTTACTGGTTGGGATGATTGCATTTGGATGCAGCATGAAGGTGATCCCGGCCGGAGAGATGGCAGTTTCCTCTCTTTCCAGATTGGAAAACGGTGATCTGGCCTTCATTCTTCAAACGGCGGATGGAACCGGTATCCGGGAGCTCAGCCACTATGAGATGGATGGGACGCTCTATATCACGGCGACTACAACCAGCTTTCCGCTTTTTTCAGCATCGGAAAGTGCGCAAAGCGGTTGGATCGTTCATACAAAGGATACCGGTATCAAGCAGATTTGTTATCAGGAGCAGCCAGGGTCACAATTGCCTATCTGGGATGTGAATAGCCAGGTGAAGCTTGCTGACCCGCAAACACAGCGGCAAATCAAGGGGATGGAGAAGCTGGAAGATCTCGGCTCCGATGCGCTGGTGCACGATCTTTTTCAAAAGCGGGTCGCCTATATCGGCGCCGCCCCCAAGGATATGGAGCTGCTCGGCTCACTGCGGATTGGAATGGTGCTCGGCCCCTTTTCCATCCGGCTGACCACTTCCAGCGAGCCTTATGGCATCACATTGGATTTTAAAAATCCGATTGCGTCCACCGACTGCGAGGCGTTTGATGCGAAAATGCGCGCGTATGCAGCGGTGATTCTCGCCTTGATCGATAACGGTGGCACAGTGGGATGGACGTATCAGAGCGCTGCTCCGGATGGGGCGGAAACCGAGCTTACAAGAGCGTTTCCCTTAGAAGATGCCAGAACACTCGTGGGGGAGGATGTGAAGAGCTTTGGTGCAAGTGAGGCGGCTCTGCGGGAGCTGTGCGACCGGCTTGGGCTGTTTTAAATGATTCGGGGTGCCGCAACATGCAAAGCATGTTGCGGCACCCCGAAGTTGATGTGTTTGATGGATTAAAAGAACACCTTCTGCACCTTTTCATCCAGTTTTTCTGTTTTCCCACTATCACGGTACCAACACAGCTCCCCGGCGCCATCTTTTGGATTCCGGATGAAGAACAGCCCTTCCGCCGAGCTGTATTTGGCCGATCCGAATAACACATGCTCACCTATCTGCACCGCTTCCCCATCCCGAAGCAGGAAAAGGGCGGTATTGCCATCGACTGATTTTCGATAATACAGCAAATTACCATCAGGTAATTGCTCTAAAGAACGCACGTCGTTTTCGATAAGCACGGATTCACTGTAGGTGAATTTATACAGCGTGCCGGATTGCACGTTGCTGCCCTTGAGATAATAAACCGTATCTTTGGAAACGATATAACGTGAAACATTGGTGTCGATCTTCGTTTTTTCCGTTAAACCAGTGGTGGAAACCGTGGCGCGCGTGAGCGTGCCGCCCTGCTCCATCTCTTCGAGCAGATAAAGGTGCGCGCCGTCGTCAGAAAAAGCAAAGGCAACCTCCTGCGGCTCCTGCTCCAGCGCGGAGGATACGGTTTTTCCCTCGTTTACCGTGGTCAGTGCAAGGGCGGGGCTCAGAGCCTGCTGGGCAAGCTTTGTCAACAGCGATTCCCAGCCCTCCTCCTGCGCCTGTGCAATCCATTCGTCATCCAGCGCGGAGAGCCGCAAACGATTCTTTTGATTGAGAGAATAGGAGTATGAAACAATTGCGGGGGAAGTGGCGCTGGCGGCATAGAGGCTGTCTAAATGCAGGCCTTCCGCAAGCAGCAGGGAATTTGTGCCGGTGAAGGCGTAGCAATCGTAGCGCGCGCCGCCGAATAGAGCTTCTGCGTCCAGCGCCGAGAGCTCTTCGCGGATTTTATCGCGCTTGAGTTTTTCGTTGTACTCTGTAAGCGCTGTGTGGTAAGCGCCGGAGCCATATTCGCTGAAATTCAGCAGAGAGTCCAGCACGCCGCCGACAAAGTCGGAGAGCTTTGGCTCCTGTAACGCCGCGTCCGCCTCCTTTTTATCATCCTCGATCAGATCCGTCCAGCAAAGCTGTTCTGCACTGGGGCACAGGTAATAGAGCGGGCCGCCCGGCGCATATTGATCGAAACGAACGGAGGCCACGCCCTCTGCCACCAGCTGGGCGTTTGCGGTTTTTGTTTGTTTATAAAGTGAAAAAACGCCCTCCTGACCTTGTGACTTGAGATAAAAAAGCTCCCAGGAGGCCTGTGTCGGATAAAGGTGGAATTCGGTCACATCCCGGCTCAGCTCTGTTTTAGCGGTTCCATTATAGGCATAGAGCACTTGGCTGCCGCCTTCTTTGCGGAGATAGCAAAGCGGGCTGTCTTTTCCGCTGCTTTGCTGAAAAGCGGTCACATTGGTGTCGATGACGGATTCCTCACGCTTGGAAAGGCGGTATGCGTAAAGCGTACCCGCTCCGTCTGTTTTTGCCCGCAGGTAGAAAATGGATGCTTCCTCCGCCAGCTCTTCCGGCTTGCCGGAAACATCCTGTGCGATCAAAAAGCCCTTGCCGGCCCCACGGCCGCGCGTAGGCGCACCGTAAAGGTCATAGCTGCTGATAGCTCCATCCGCTGCTTTGTATATGTTTAGGGGATAGAGCAAAAAATCTCCAGCCATGGTTTGACTGACATACGCGCCGCCGCTCTCATCAAATGCGTTTGCCACCCGGATGGGATCGTCCCCGGGCGACCGCTGTAAATAAAGGCTGCCTTCCCGCAGATAAACGCAGGCGCTTTGCTCTTTTTCAGCCGCAAGACGCGCGCCCACAAATATGACTGCTGCGATCACCAGCAGTGCGAGAATGGCGGCAATCCAAGGCCATTTTTTGTTGTGTCTTTTTTTCTGTTTTTTTTGCGTCTGTTTCATAAGCGGCCCTCCGGGCAAAAGCCGGCGCAGGCCCGGCTCTGGTTTTCAGCGATTCGGTTCCTTTTATTCTCCGACAATCCGGCTGGATTTATTCCTTTTCCGGTTTTCGGACGCTTACCGAAAGCTTTTTTTCCTTTTTGATTTGCTGGCCGCTGGCGCGCTCCAGCGAAGCGAGGCGGCGCTCAAGCTTCTTTTGATTTTCAATTAATTGGTCCATTTTATCGCAAATGGCTTCGAGCAATTGATCCGTATGAGACATAGAAACCTCCATTCTGCCGCTTCGCATCAGCACAAATAGTGTGAAAGTTTCTTTCACACTGCGTCCTTCTTTCCCGCTCTGCGGTTAAAAATTGCTCCCATTCCAACCCCAATGGTTGACTTCCTCATATTGCACATAGATCCGGTCGGGCGCAAGGGAAAGCTCCTCTGAAAGAATCTGAGTGACCGCAGCGGTCATCTTTTCATATGCCGCCGGTGAGGCCTTTCCGAATAATTTGATGCATACAAAGGCGCTGGGCTGCTCCTGGTTCCCTTGGAACCATAGGCGGCAATTGTCGGCAAAAGAGAGCATAAGCCAGCTTTCTGATTTGCCGAGCAATTCGATCGCCTGGCCGAATCTCTCCTTGAGCACTTTTTCCTGTTCCGGGGCGAGCGGCATGCTCACCTGCGTTGCGATATATGGCATCACTGATCCCTCCGAATGATAAATTTTGCCTGGTGATATTGCTATTATATCCGTTTTGGAGCGGTTTGCAAAGTGGATTTGATGAAAAGTGTCGCAATCGATACGGTGCAGGAGTCTTTTTTTCCCAAACACAGTGTGCTACAATACAAAACGGTATGATCTATCTTGGAAGGGGAGTATGCATCAATGCCGGATAAGAAAAAGATAGGAGCTAAGCTGAAGGCTTTATTCGGGCAGGGCGGGCTGTCCCAAGTGGAGAGCGGGCAGGTACAGGAGGCGGCGGGCGTTACACCCGGCATGCCGGAATTGCTGCGCCGCGCGGCGGCCGAGGGTGCGGTGCTTTTAAAAAACGATGGCATGCTGCCGCTGAACGAAGGGGAAAAGGTTTCCGTATTCGGAAGAGTGCAGAGGGACTGGTTTTACACCGGCTATGGCTCCGGCGGCGATGTGAAAAAGCCCTATGTGGTCAATTTGCTGGAGGGAATACGTCGCTGTGAAGGGCTGGCGCTCAATGAGGAGCTTGCCCGCATCTATGAAGCATGGTGTGCCGCGCATCCGGTCAATCATGGCGTTTGGGGCCATTGGCCGCGCTTTTATCCGGAAATGCCGCTTTCCAAGGAGCTGGTCCGTCAGGCATCGGAGCACTCCCAAAGCGCCGTGGTGGTAATTGGCCGTTCCTCCGGCGAGGATCGGGAAAACGCGCTGGAAAAAGGCAGCTTCTATCTGACGGATGCAGAGCGCACGTTGCTCACCGCGGTGACGGCGCAGTTTAATCAAACGGCAGTGCTGCTCAATATCGGCAGTGTTATGGATTTTTCCTGGCTCGAGGAGTATGGCAGCCGCATCAGCGCCGTGCTCCTGGTATGGCAGGGCGGCATGGAGAGTGGCAATGCGGTGGCGGACCTTCTCTGTGGAAATGTGACGCCCTGCGGCAGGCTGACGGATACGATAGCGCGCGCCTATGAAAATTATCCCTCCTCCGGCAGCTTTGGCAACAAAGCGTTTAATTGCTATGAAGAGGATCTTTATGTGGGCTACCGGTGGTTTGAAACCTTCCAGAAGGAAGCCGTGTTATTCCCGTTCGGCTACGGGCTGAGCTATACCTCTTTTGACCTCGCATTCGGCGGTGCGGAGCAGACGGAGAGGGGAGTGGAGCTTTGCTGCACGGTCTCTAACACAGGGGATCGCTTCAGCGGGAAAGAAACCGTGCAGGTGTATGTGGAAAAGCCATGCGGCAGCCTCGGCAACCCCACGCGGATTCTTGCGGGCTTTGCCAAGACGAAGCGGCTCGCCCCGGGGGAAAGCCAGCAGCTGACCATATTGGTTCCCCTTGAACGGCTGTCCTCCTATGACGGCGGCGGGAAAACCGGCCATCGCTCCGCCTATGTCATTGAAAAGGGCGTTTATGGGTTTGCCGTTGGCGCCAACGTGCGCGACGCCGTGCGCGTGTGGGCATTCACTCAGGAGGAAACGGCGGTTTTAGAGCAGTTGGAGGAAGCGGCCGCTCCGGTTGAGCCCTTTTCCATCCTTACGGCCAAAGAGGTGGATGGAGCCCGTGTGCCCGTCAAGGAGCCGGTACATACCCGCACGGTAGATTTAAAGCAGAAAATTCTGCAATCACTGCCTGCCGGCGTGCCCATAACCGGCGATCGGGGCTACCGTTTGGACGACGTTAAGGCGGGCAAGGTGACGCTGGATGAATTTGTCGCCCAGCTCGATCTGACCGAGCTTGAAGCCATTTCAAGGGGCGCTTATATCATGAACAGCCCGCTTGGCACGCCGGGCAATGCGGGCGTGTATGGCGGCGTGCTGCCCTCGCTGCGTCAAAAAGGCATTGCGCCGGTTACGGCTACGGATGGGCCCTCCGGAATCCGGCTGCAAAGCAGCTGCTCCCTGCTGCCGATCGGCACGCTGCTCGCCTGTACGTTTGATGAGGCGCTCATCCGGGAGGTATATGAGGCGGAGGGCCGTGAGATGCGGGAAAAGGGCAGCGATGTGCTGCTCGCGCCGGGGATGAATATCCACCGCAATCCGCTCTGCGGCCGGAATTTTGAGTATTATTCCGAGGATCCGTTTTTAACGGGGAAGATCGCTGCGGCAGCGGTGCTGGGGCTCCAGAAGACGGGCGTATCCGCCTGCCCGAAGCACTTTGCCTGCAATAATCAGGAGTATTGCCGTAATACCAACGATTCCCGCCTGTCTGAACGCGCCCTGCGGGAAATTTATCTCAAAGGGTTTGAAATCTGTGTCAAGGAAGCAAAGCCTCAAAATATCATGACCTCTTACAACAAGGTAAACGGCGTGTGGTGCCATTACCAATATGAGCTTTGCACCGCGATTCTGCGCGGCGAATGGGGTTATGAGGGCTGCGTCATGACGGATTGGTGGATGCAATCCTCCAGTAGCCCGGAATTCCCGGCCCTGCGGGATCACGCCTACCGTGTGCGCGCGCAGGTGGATGTATTTATGCCGGGCGGCAGGCGGATCAGACGGCAGAAAAGCGACGGCACACTGTTAAAAACCTATGGCAAACCGGAGGGGATCACGCTGGGTGAATTGCAGCGCAGTGCGAAAAATGTGCTGCGGTTTGTGATGAATTCCACGGCGATGGAGCGTGGGCGTACGGATTGACCGCGTGCGTTTCATTGAATTTGAAAAGAGCTGCCGCAGAATGATTTTCATCCTGCGGCAGCTCTTGATTGATGATGCAATGGCGTGGTTTATGATCCGTTCCTCAAATAAGCTCAATTTCGTAAAGCGCCGCATCCCGGCCCGCAAGCCATACGCCGAGCGTTCCTTCTCCGCTCGCCTCCTTGCCGCTCCACAGTTCCTTGCCATGGAAAGCACCGTTTAGCGGAACCTCCTGATACTGTGGCAGGAGGGAGAAGTTGAATAGGGCAAGATACAGCTTCCCATCCCGTTCCAACCGGTATACGTTGGCGCTGTGCGGGCAGTGCTTTTCAATCACGGGCGTGAATGCCTGGCCGAATTTTGCCACCCGCAGGATATCCGCATTGGTCAGCAGGGTGAGAAAGCGCTCGTTTGCCTGGCCGGCATTTCCGGCAGGGGCGATAAAGTTGTCGCCTGTCAGGAAGCTGGTGCCTGCAATGGCGCCCAGCGTCAGGCGGCTGCGCGCCTCATTTTCACTGGCCTTTCCATCCTTGCCCCAGATGACGAGATGATCCGGATCGGGGTAGGCATAGAGCTCCTGTTCCCAAAATCCATAGGTCAGGGCGTTGAGGGTGTATTTCGTATCCTTGATTGCATAGAAGGCGTCGCACGCGATGCGCCGCCCATGGGCATATTGATAGGGGAAGATCGGCGCAATCGAAAGGTTGATAAACATGCGATCACCGATGAGCTCATTGAGGTATGCCATGCCCTGGTTATAGGCCTGCATGCCCGTCTGCACAGCCGGATCGTAGTGCTGCCCCTCCAGCGAACCGTGGCCCATAAAGTCAAATTTGATGTAGGTGAACCCTGCCTCCAGAAAGCGACCGATCATCCATTTCATCCGCGCACGCACGGCTGGATGGGTGATATCCAGCGGGAAGCAGCCGTCAATATCGTTTCCATAGGGCGTGCCGTCCGCTTTTTTGAGGATCACGTCTTTGTATCGCACGGGCGTTTGCGCCCCCTCCACATAGGTGCTGCCCAGGGCGTCCGCGCTGAGCCAGGAGACAAAAGGCGCCCAATAGATCCCGGCCTCCTGCCCGTTTTCCCGGCAATGCGCCACAAAGGCTTTCAGTTCGTCGTCCGTCAAGTTATCCCAATACGAGTCGAGGTTGACGAAAATCGTCGCTCCCTCCGTTTGCCAGGAGGGCTGGAGATAGTCGTGGATATAATCGGAGATTCCGGTTGCCGTTTGAAGCGTCAGATCTGTTTGGGCGGAACCCCAGCTGTTCCAGCCGATCGGAATGCTGTTTAAATGGCTTTCTTTTTTCGGCGTTACCTCTGTGTTGGCCTGCGCAAAGGTATTCATGCCGGTTTTCCAATGGTCGAATACGCCGATGAAAAGCAGGGCGGAGGATACCTCCCTCCCGCTGACCGCCCCATGGGGGGATTGGTCGCGGGTGAGCGCTGTGTTTGCCCCGCTGTATGCGGTAAACGATCGAATGTTTCCCCAGGAGCCTTCAAAGGATATGCCGGTTTTCCAGGTGTCGTGCGTGACAGAGCCGAGAATCAGGCCTGCTCCGTCATCCGGCTCAAAAAAGGCTGCGGCTTCGTGGCTTTGGCCTTTTTGAAACAGGCTCTTGGTTTCAAAGGTCACCCATGCGTCGTTATCAAACGGCACCTCCAGAAAACGCGACCAGCGCGGGGAAGCGGCCTGCACATTGTCCTTTTGCGAAATGGAGAGCGGGGCGATATAGTTGGTTTCCACCGTTTCCCCTTCCGCTGCGCACAGGGTGGCCTGGGTGAGCAGGTAATCCCGCCCCTCATAGAGCAGAAACTCCTGCCGCAGGCTAGGCAGGGCAGGGCCGGTGTGGAGCACGGTAATTTTCAGCCCGTTTCCGGCTGCGTCGTGCAAGGGCGCCGTGTTGACTGAATGCGTTTGATAATCGCTGCTGGAAAGTAACCGCTCCAACATCACGGCGGCATAAGCCTTGCGGAAGATGGTGATTCCCTTGTGGGCGACCGCATAGCTGCCGTCCTCCAGATCCAGCTGCACGGTTAAATTCCCCACGGTGTAGGTATATGCGCTCGGTGCGAGAGCGGGCAGGGAAATGGGCTGGATGACGGCGGAGACCGCCGTGCCGAAATTCATCAGCAGGGTCATCAGCAGGGCAATGCATTTTTGTACCACTGTGCCGCAAAATTGAAAAAACATGTTACCCTCTCCTAATCTAAAAATATTCCGAATGCCACGAAGGAATAGCCGTCCGTCCAATCCGGGTTATCCTCGCTTCTCCAAATGACGGAGCGGCGGTAAAAGCTGCCGGGGGATACGCTGTCGCTTTCCCCGCTTTTAAGATGATGCGGGCCGAGCAGATTGCGCAGGGAGCCGGTCAGCGTGATTTCAATTGTATTTTCTCCTTCTCGCAGAAACCTGCTGAGGTCTACTTCATAGGGCTGCCAAAAAAGCTTGCCCGCGAGCTTTCCATTGACGCGGACGGCGAGCACGGTTGCGCCGCGTTGGGCAAAGCGCAGGCAGCGGCCCATGCACTCCTCCTGGGTGAGGTGGAACGTGTTGCGCAGGGTGATTTGCCCGCTGAAGAATGGGAAGCCCTGTTTGGCAAGATCTCCGGCGCATACGGTGGGGGAGGGCGGCGCAAGTGAAAAGCTGCCATGGTAGAGGCTGCTCTTCCGTTGGCCAGGTTGAAAATCGCCGGGAGTTTCCACTCGAAAATGCCCGAGCAGATAAACGGCCTCAATCTCTTCCTCATAGGTCAGGCGGGTTCGAATGGCCTCACAGCCTTGCCCCGCCACCTGAAAATTCCGGTATACGGAATCGTATTGCTGAAAACAGGTTTCCATGCACAGCTCATTTTCGCCTGGCTGAATCCATTTGGTGATATTCAGCTTTTCGAAGGCCGGATCGCGGTAGAAGCCGCGCGGCGTGAGGCGGGCAAGCTTGCCGTTGATGGTAAAACGATAATTTTTTGGCGTTTCGCATACCAGAAAAAGTGGACCGTTGAGCGGTTGGGAGATATGGAAGCGGTAGGTAAGGCGCAGCTCCACCGGTTGCCCCAGCATGCAGGCGCGTTCAGTCATTTCAATGGCCGGGATATTCTTTTCTACAAGCATCCCATTGAAAAAACAGTCGCAGCGGTCAAGCGTGATGGCGTTGAGATCGCTGCGGACGATCTCCCAGGTTGGCGAAAGGCATGGACGGATAGACGCAAGGGGAACAGAGGCTGCCGCCTTCTTCCGCTTTGCCGGTGATGGATGTGGCTTTTCAAATACGAAAAAGATTGCGCTTCCATGCGGCTCAAGCGTGATGGCAAAGCATAGCGCTCCATCCTCCTGCCCGCATGAAACCGGGCTTTGTTTTCCGGTAAAAGGGTCAAACCGGCTCACAGCCGCCCCATTCACGTGGATTATAAGCGGCGTGGCGTGCGCATGTTGGTTCACCAAATAACACATGCGCACGCCTTCCCGGTCAAAATCACGCACGGTTGCAGCGATGCCCGCAGCGGGAGAACCATCTGGGCGCTGAATAGAAAAAGGGCGGCAGCCTGAAGGGAGCGCTTGTATGATTTGATGCAGTGGAACGCGGGGAAAGCTCCCGGCAAGCCGCCGCAGTTCTGCACAGGAAACGCCGTCTGACAGGTAGGGGATACCTCCTTCTACCTGCGCTTTGGGCACTTCTGCTTCCGCACAGAGAATGGATCCACCGTTTTGGGCGAACTGCGCGAGCAGCGCAGCCACACGGGCGTCCAGCGAGAGGCATGGCGGGATGATAACCGCCCGGTAGCGCTGGGCGCCCACACAGAGGCGGCTGCCCTCCACGCTGGCGTGCCGGCTGAGCATTTGATCGTCTCCCAGATGGAAGGGGATTTGCGCATGCTCCAGCATTTGAATGATGGAGAGCAGGGCCTTGTCGAACCTGCCGATTTTCGCCCCGCTTGCTTCGCTGCCGTCATAAAGCGCCCAGGCGGATTGCTGGGGATGCAGCAGAAGCACGCTGAAATGGGCGTTTCCCCGTGTGAGAAGCATTCCAACCCTGCTGACAAAATCATTAAAATGGCGGTATTCCTTCCACCATGGCTGCTGCACAAAAAGCGCCGCCGGATTATCCCGTTTGCGGATACCAGCAAGGCCGTAAGGCATCAGATGCTGGCATAGAAGCGTAACACCGCGCACCATCTGCCATTCCGCAATCCAGCGCTGCTCCTCAAAACTGACATTCCAGCCGCACATAGCAAAGGATTCACTCAGGATCTGCCGTTTTCCAAGCTGGTGCGCAACGGAGGCAGCCTGCAAAACGGTCAGGCAATCAGCGGTGCGGCGGCCGGACCAATCGACGCCGGGAATGTCGAAACAGATGTATTGCGGCATGCACGCGCCGTTCGCGGTGAGTTGGCCGGCCAGTGTTTCCTCACAGGCCAGATGGCCGGCCAGCTGTAGTCCATTTTCATGGCACCATCCGGCAACCTGTTTTGTATAGCGCTCTGTAAAAAGCTCGGTGACGAGCCGCCAAAAGCGGATGCGCGTCCTATAAGCCGTGTCACTGTGGAAAAAAAGATCCGGTAGCTTTTCCAGCAGGGATTCCCCATATTGTTTTTGATATTCCACCGGCAGCGAAGGCGACCAGGGATAGCCGCTGCGTGAAAGCTGAGGCTCGCCTGTAAAGAATCCCGCCAAACTTTCTATGTGATTGCCTAAGCGCCTTTTATACTGCTGGTGGACGTTGCGCAGGAAGGCCTCCGTTACTTTTGGTTCCAGCAAATCTACATAATTCTCATTGATCTCATAATAGAAATAGCAGAGGCGGCCTTGTACCAGAATGCTCGCAATGGGCTTCACACCCCGCTTCGGCTGCGTGTTTGAGCAGCGCAGGTATTTTTGCTGGTATTTCCCGCCCATTCCGCTTACCAAACCGCCTGCGCTGCCGCTTGGCCAGCCATTTTCATCATAGCACCATGCAGCCATCCCACGCCTTTGGCAGGCTGCCGCCGCCGTGCGGATATTTTCCATCCATTCATGGCCCATATAGCCGGTGCGAAGGCCTCCGCGCGCGTGTATCACAACGCCGCCGATCCCGGCTTCCTCCATCTGCGCGATTTGCCGGGCCGTTTTTTCCTTACACAAGCGTGCGTTCCAGGACCAAAGGGGGATTGGGCGGAATTGTTTGGGGGGATTTACAAGCAAGTCGTCCTTTTTGATATCCATACTGGTGCTCCTTGGTGCATACAGTTTTATCTTTACGAAAAATATCATACACGTTTTTGCGAAGAAACACAAGAAAAGCACGAAAAAAGTAGTCATATTGCAGCCATCTTGAGCAGATTATACAATTTATTGCATGCGCTGGCGCAATGGATCCCATGTTTTCATCTGTTTATTCGGTTCGACCGCTTTGGGCATAGGCACCGCCTTTTTTCTTGACAAACGAATGGCCAAATGGGATAATAAATAGAAAATGACCGTAGTCCGCCGTGAAAGGGCGGATTGAGGAGGAAATTAAAGGATGGCAAAGGAACTGGCCAAACAGTACAGCCCGCAGGATGTGGAAAACCGCATCTATCAGTTCTGGCTGGACGGACACTATTTCCATGCAAAGCTCGACCCGGAGAAGAAACCCTATACCATTGTGATCCCGCCGCCCAATATTACAGGGCAGCTTCACATGGGCCATGCGCTCGATGAAACGCTGCAGGATATCCTGATCCGTTTCCGCCGGATGCAGGGGTATGATACGCTCTGGCTGCCTGGCACGGATCATGCCTCCATCGCCACGGAGGCGAAGATCGTCGAGGCGATGAAAAAAGAGGGCCTGACCAAGGATGACCTTGGCCGTGAGGGCTTTTTAAAGCGCGCATGGGAGTGGAAGGCGCAGTATGGCGGCAGGATCGTGGAGCAGCTCAAAAAGCTCGGCTCTTCCTGCGATTGGGAGCGCGAACGCTTTACGCTTGATGAAGGCTGCTCAAAGGCTGTGCGCGAAGTGTTTGTCCGGCTGTATGAGAAAGGCCTGATCTATCGCGGTGAGCGCATCATCAATTGGTGCCCCCATTGCCAGACCTCTATTTCCGACGCGGAGGTGGAGTATGCAGAGAAGGACGGCTCCTTCTGGCATGTGCGCTACCCGTTTGCGGATGGCAGCGGCTATGTTGAGCTTGCAACCACTCGTCCGGAAACAATGCTCGGCGATACGGCCGTGGCCGTCCATCCGGAGGATGAGCGCTATCGGAGCCTGGTGGGCAAAAAACTGATCCTGCCCCTGGTCAATAAGGAAATCCCGCTGATCGCGGATGAATATGTGGAAATGGATTTCGGAACCGGCGTGGTGAAAATTACGCCCGCCCACGACCCGAACGACTTTGAGGTTGGCCTGCGGCACAATCTCGAAGTCATCAACGTGATGACGGACGACGGCCATATGACAGAAGCGTGCGGCAAATATGCGGGCATGGATATTTACGAGTGCCGCAAAGAAATCGTCAAAGATCTGGAGGCGGGCGGATATCTCGTCAAGGTCGAGCCGATGAAGCACAATGTCGGCTCGTGCTACCGCTGCCACACAACGGTCGAGCCGCGCGTTTCCAAGCAGTGGTTCGTCAAAATGGAGCCGCTTGCAAAGCCCGCGATCGATATCGTGCGTGATGGCACGGTGAAGTTTATCCCGGAGCGGATGAGCAAGGTTTATTTCAATTGGATGGATAACATCAAGGATTGGTGCATTTCCCGTCAGCTCTGGTGGGGCCATCGGATCCCCGCCTGGTATTGCCCGGATTGCGGCGAGCTGATCGTCAGTCGGGAGGAGCCAACGGCGTGCCCGAAGTGCGGCTCTCAAAAAATCGTGCAGGATCCGGATACGCTTGACACCTGGTTTTCCTCTGCGCTCTGGCCGTTTTCCACCCTCGGCTGGCCGGATGAAACGCCGGAGCTTGAGCACTATTATCCGACCAACACGCTGGTCACCGGCTACGATATCATTTTCTTCTGGGTGGCGCGCATGATTTTTTCCGCATGCGAATACACTGGGGAGAAACCGTTTGATACCGTGCTGATCCATGGACTCGTGCGGGATGCGCAGGGGCGCAAGATGTCTAAATCCCTTGGCAACGGGATCGACCCGTTGGAAGTGATTGAGCAGTATGGCGCGGATGCGCTGCGCTTTGCTTTGGCCACAGGCAACAGCCCGGGCAACGATATGCGTTTTTCTGATGAAAAGGTTGAGGCGAGCCGCAATTTTGCCAATAAGATCTGGAACGCGGCGCGGTTTATCCTTATGAACCTCGGTGAAAATGAGCCGGCCCCGCATCTGCCGGAGGAGCTGGCGTTGGAGGATAAATGGATTCTGAGCCAGTTTAACACCGTCGTCAAAGAGGTAACGGATAACCTTGAGAAATTTGAACTCGGCATGGCGGTGCAGAAGCTGTATGATTTCATCTGGGATGTATTCTGCGACTGGTATATCGAGCTTGCCAAAATTCGCCTTCAGCAGGGCGGGGAGGCGGCGGAGCCTGCCAAGGCCGTGCTCGTCTATGTGATGAGCAATACGCTCAAACTTTTGCACCCCTTCATGCCGTTTATTACGGAGGAGATTTGGCAGACGCTTCCGCATGACGGCGAGGCGATTCTCGTTTCCCCATGGCCGGTTTATGATCCTTCGCTCGCTTTCTCCGCGGAGGAGGCGCAGATGGAGCGCATTATGCAGGCCATCCGCGCAGTGCGCAACCGCCGCAGCGAAATGAATGTTCCGCCCTCCAAAAAGGCGCATGTCTATATCGAAACGGCGGATGAGGAGACCTTCCGCGGCGCGGCTGTGTTTTTCCAGCGGCTCGCTTATGCCTCCGAGGTGACGGTTGGCTCCTCCTTTGATATCCCCGGCGCTGTGCTGATTGTGGCGGATAGCGCGCGGCTCTATATCCCGATGGGTGAGCTGGTGGATTTAGCGGCGGAAAAGGCGCGCTTGACAAAAGAGCTGGAGAATACGCAAAAGCAGCTTACAGGCGTGCAGGCAAAGCTCAATAACAAGCAGTTCACCTCGAAAGCTCCGGCGCATATCGTGCAGAATCAGCGCGATGCGGCGGCGAAGCTGGAAGAAAAAATCCAGATGCTGGAGCAGAGCCTTGCGGAAATGGAAGGCTAAGCACAATACACAATGTAAATTCCATGAAATCACAAAAATTCCCGCAATGTATTTTCATTGCGGGAATTTTTTTGTGACGTATCATGCAACAAGCAGATTGCTTCCGAGCCCACCGGCACTTCCTAACGCAGATTGCTGTCCTTTCTGTATATTCGGATTTGTCCATTTTTTTACGGCGCTTTTTTCCTGGCATTTCCCATGCGGCGCTTCACATACTATAGTCGGCAGGGAGGAAGCAGGGTCTGCTTGAAAAACAGCAGCATGCGAAAGCAATGTGTTTCTGATCCCTGTTAGGACGCTCCCCAGGGGCGTCCGGTCTTTTTTAACGATCATTTTTTCATATGCGCAGCAAAAGTGCTTTCTTTTGCTGCGCGTTTTGATTCTATACTGATTGGCTGGCAAGCAAATCTGCCTGCTCTGGATGTGCGTCAAACCATTTTTGCGCATAGGAGCAAACCGGCACGGCTTTTCTGCCAGACCGCCTGAGTTCTTCGGCAGCCATTTGCATGAGTGTGCCCGCCACGCCCTGACCACGCAGCGATGGGTCTACGAACGTATGGTCGATCGAAACCGTGTTTCCCTCCAATGCGGGGAAATCCACTTCGGCCAGCCGTTCTCCAGCCTTACTTTGGGCATAAATTTTGTGTTCCTCTACAATAAATTGCATGGCAGCCACTCCTTTGCTCATTTTATTTTACCTGGTTTCTATGCCGCTTCCACCAGCGACAGGATTTCTTCTATCTCCGGGTATCGAAATAGTTTGCCCGTTTCCAGCAAGGTTCGAAACGCAATGGGAGACACCCATTTTGCCCGCGCCACTTCTTCTGCCTGTAACTGGAAGCGTTCCATAGGCGTATCGTCCTGCACCAAATAGATATCCCACAATAATTCTCCGCGCGGGATCCTTTTTAAAAATTGAATTTGAGAGAGAGTAACGCAGAGGCCAAGCTCTTCCCTGATTTCCCGGATACATCCTTGCTCCGTGTTTTCTCCAGCGATCATCCGCCCGGTTGTCAACCCCCAAACGCCCGGCAGAATTTCACATTGTGCACTGCGCTGCTGGATCAGAATTTCCCCGCGGCTGTTTTTGATCCATGCCTCCATCGCCGGGTGATATTCACCGGGCTCAAAAAAGGCGCCTTTGGGCCGGATTTGGCCGGTTCGGTCGCCGTAGACATTACATACGTCCCAGTATTCCATATGGATTCATCCTTTTTGCGCGTTTGTATTTCTTGCGTGCTTTTTATAGTACAATCTGTATTTTGATGCTTGCATATTCCTTTTGTTACAGGTATAATAGCAGTATTATAAAAATCATGGAGGTAGCAATTGAATGATAGCATTCCATTTATTAACTTCAGGCAGCGGTACGGCGTCCTCATCCCCGTTTACCATGATCCTTTTAATGGTCGCCATGTTCGCGATTATGTATTTTGTCATGATCCGTCCGCAGAAGAAGCAGCAGAAAAAAGAGCAGGAGATGCGCGATAGCCTTCAGGTAGGCGATGAAATCACAACAATTGGCGGGATTATGGGCCGCGTTGTCACGGTCAAAGAGGATTCCCTGATTATTGAAACCGGCGCAGACCGCAATAAGATGCGTGTTGCACGTTGGGCTGTGCAGACAAATAACACCGCGAATGAAAAGCTTGCCGCCGAGCGTGAGGCCGCACAGGCTAAGGCGCAGGAGGAGCGTGCAAAGCGTTCTGCCGAGGAGGGCGGTAAAAAACGCCGCGGCAGGAAAAAAGATCTGGACGAAGTGTCTTCCGCAAAGGCGGAAGAGACTGCACAGGCGAAAAAAGACGAAGAATAATTTCCGGCATATCCTTAGGATTCCCCTCATATTCTTTATCAGAGAATGTGAGGGGGATTTTTTATGAGCAAAGGGAAAAAGAAAAATGCATCTGAGCAAAATGAAGCACGCGCGCTACTCCTGCGTATTGTGATTGGCTTTATAGTGGGCATGATTGTCATGCTCCTGATGATAGCAATTTTTTCTTCTATTATTGTAAAATCCGACCTTACAGGAGCGGTCGTTTATGTTTTGGGCCTGTTGGCATGCTGCTTTGCCGCTTTTTTATCCGGCTTTGTCGTAACGAGGCCGTTTCACAAAAAGGGCCTTCCCTTCGGCATTCTGGCTGCTCTTCCGTTGACGGCAGTTGCCTGCATCATGGCGTTGGCGGCAAATCATGGTTCGGTCGGCGCCCATTTTTACATCATGGCCGCCGTCATGCTGCTGTGCGGCGCGCTGGGAGGAATTTTTGCGGCAAACCTGCGTAAATTTAAATAGCGGCGTTTCTGACCGCAGCTATTCCGCATATTCGCGTATGCGCAGGGGGAGGCCGGCTTCCCGCGCCACCCTTTTGCATTCCGCCAGCTCCTGTTCTGAGATGCAGTCTACCACGGAGAGAACGGCTTCCGGCAGCAGGCGTTTGCATTCCCTGGCAAAGGTTAACATTGCGTCAAAGGCGGCTTCCCCAAAGCTTGGTCGGCACAGCCGGTTATAAGAGGCAGCGTCCGGCGCGTTTAAGCTGATCGAAACAGAATCCACCAGGTGCCTGAGCAGGCACGCCGTGGGAAAGCCATGGATGAGGTCGCTCAAACCGTTGGTGTTGACCCGGATCATACAGTCCGGGTCTTTTTCTTTGAGGTATTTACACACCGCAAGCAGCAGATCAATGCGCTCCAGCGGCTCGCCGTATCCGCAGAATACGACCGTTTGATAACGGGAGAGCTCCTTCTGCCCAAACGCTTGGATCACCTCGTCAAAATCGGGCTCATGCTCCAGCCATAGATCGTCCCCGGTTCCCACGCTTTTGCTCTTTTGGCGGATGCAAAAAGAGCAGCGGCAGGGACAGCGGTTGGTCAGGTTGACATAAAGATTACTTCCCAGCTCATATAGAATGGTCATGAAGCACCTCCCGCTTATAACAGCTTTTTTAATATGGTAGCATAGGTACGTGAAAAATACAATGTTTTATCCAGATGCTTGAAATTAATTCGCTTGAAAATATATCCAATTATATAATAAATTTATATATATTTAATATTTTTTTGCCTTAAGACATTGCTTTATCCCCTTATATTTATTATGATAAATATAGGCTCGCTATAAGCCTAAAAATTTTGAGAGGATAGAGAATATGTTGAAGATCAAAAAAGGACTTGCTGTATTGCTGGCCTTGACGATTGTGTTCAGCTTTACGACGGCTTTAGCTGCCGACAAACCGCTTCGCTATACGTCACCGTCGGGCAACTATACGGCAGAAAAGTTTTCCCATCCGGATACAGGTGTGGGAGAGGTTGATGGTATCATTGAGTATGACAGCGGAGTCAATGACCGCGGTCAGAATTATTCCTGGTCCGCCGTTGGGTATGGAGATTATATGTATGTTGGCACATGCTATGCTGCAATCGCCACAACGATTAATATTATGGCCAAGCAAAGCGGAATGGATCCTGATGTGTTCAAGGCCGGAATTGACGCTCTTTTTAATGGAACGCTCTATATGGGAGATAAAGAAAACAATCCCACCGGTGCGCAGCGTAGTATTCTAGTGCGTGTGAATGTGCGTACTGGTGAAGTGAAGATGGTCGCGGAGCCCAAAGCGATGGGTGGTTACCGCGCAGCGACGATTTTTAATGGGAAACTTTATTTTGCAGCGGCATCTGCACCACCTTATTTGCTGGAAATTGACCCGGAGAATAACGATAGCACAAAGATTGTTTACACCAGTGAGAAACCGAGCAATCCTTTTGTGTCTGTGAGTATCCGCGGCTTGACGTCTGTCAATGGGATGCTGATCGCCAGCATGATCGGTAATAACGGAACATATATTGTGGCCTCCAAGAATCCCTCCGAGGGACAGGCATCCTTTGAAACGATCGGCACGCAGGAGGATCTGCTCGATTATCCTGCTTATATGTATAACGACAGCATTTTCGGCGGCGCGATCTGGGATATGATCGGCTTCCAAGACAAGCTCTATTTTACCGTCGTTACCGGCAAGGCAGGCAATAAGCAGGCGTTTGCCATGTTCTGCGGGGAGCAGGATGAGGCGACGGGCAAATGGTCCTACCGCCTGATCATTGGCGATGAAGCGGACGGGGCCCGTTATCCCTTTGGCCTGGGCGCGGACCGTTCCGGCGCGGCAAATCTGATCGTGCACGACGGCTATCTTTACATTGGTGGCTATAACGACCCGATGATCGCGCTGCCCGGCGCACTTCAGATGGATTTTGAGGAGCTTTATAAGGATCTGGATTCTCCCGTCTGCCTATGGCGGATGGATGCTCAGGAGAATATTGAGCTGGTGGCGGGCGAAGCCAACGAACTTTTCCCGGAGGTCAAGGGGAATCTGGGCCCTGGCCTTGGCAGCAATCTCAATCAGTATGTCTGGCGCATGGAGAGCTATAACGGAAAGCTCTATGTTGGTACTTTTGATATCGGCGGCCTTGCTTATCCGCTGATGCAGTTTACCAATGGAGATATTCTTCACCGTACACCGGATGAGTGGAAAACGCAGTTTGAGTATATCATCAAATTGTTGAATCTCCTGCTTCAGAATGATGCTAAGGTGGCTCGTAGTGCCGAGATTTCCACGATGGTCGCTACGATGCAGAGCATGTCATCTCTGCTTGATAAGGGCGGTGCGAATGATCTCGCCTCAACCGAAAAATTCTATTCTCTGCTGCAGAAGGCGGTTGCCCTTTATGAAAAGGTCCGCGACTATCTGCCGGAGTCAGTGACCGAAAAGCTGGATGACATCTTTAATCAGGATACAGTAGATAATTTCTATTATTTTATCGGCGTGTGTAAATATCTGAGCAAAGGTGAGCGCGGCTTTGATCTTTTGGTGTCTGAAGACGGCGTCAATTTTGATGTTATTACCCGAAATGGCTTTGGCGACCCCTACAATCACGGCTGCCGCGTATTTGCCAAAACGGATGCCGGGCTGTGCCTTGGCACGGCAAATCCCTTCTATGGGACGCAGCTTTGGAGGCTGGAGGATTTGACAGAGGATGTGCAGAACCCTGCCGAAGATGAAACAGCGCCGACTCCATCACAGCCGGATGCCTCCAGCCCGGATGCTCCTGATTCGTCTGACCAAACACAGGCGGATACAGAGCAACCGGATGCTACGCAGAAGCCGGATTTAGCCGACCGGCAGGATGAAACGGAGCAGGGGGCCAGCCAGAATGAGGAGACAGGAACTTCTGTCGATGAGCCGGATATCCCCGCTACTAGCGAGAGCACGGCGGGAATTGCCCTTGCTTTAACGGCGGTAATGGCCGGAGGCGTGCTTGTGTTTTTGCACCGCAGGAAAGTAAAATAGTGAAACGATAGGAAAGTGAAATCTATAAAAGACGCGCTGCAAACCGGATTATCAACGGTTTGCAGCGCGCTATTATTAATGTCATTCTGGCCGCACCTCTGGCAGTTGATGCTGTCGGCTTGCGACTATTTTTTCAGTTAAGATTTTTTCCCTGTTTTTTCTGATACTGCTTCGGCGTTGTGCCGTAAATCGTCTTAAAGGTGCGGATGAATTGTGTGGTATCTCGATACCCCACGCTTTCACAGATATCGTCAATTTTCATATTGGTGCGAAGCAACAGGTCACGGGCATGCTGCATACGAATCTGCCTAAGCATGTCCGAAAAGGATTGCCCGGTCTGCTGCTTAATCAACGAGCTCAGATAGGGCTCGCTGAGGTAAAAGTGCTCGGCGGTTTGTTTTAGTGAAGTGGTAGCGTAATTTAAATGAATGTAGGATTTAATTTCCGCCATGCGCTGATTCAGCCCTGTGTTGGCGGAAGAAATTTCAACGCTCTCATTGTAATTCTGAATCAGATAGGAAAAAAAGGTGGTGATCAGCCCATCAATCACATGGTTTGCATAGGGCTTGTTTTCCTCCTGCTGTGCGTATATATAGAGCAGGAGCTCCAGCAGAAAGGCGTCGTCCCCGCAGTGAAAGGTCAGGGAGTTTTGATAATTTTGGGAGTAAAGTGTTTGGGCAAAGTAGTCGGACAAGACCGTTTTATTTTGCAGAATATTGATAAAAACACGATCAAAGGTGCTTTTGCGGATTTTAATGTTAACAGAGCGGCTCTTTGGCAGAGAAAAAACAAAATGTTCGATATGGGGCGGAATGATGACAATATCGCCGGTTTGCATTTCGATTGTCTGCGTTTCGACCCGGTGCCCGCATTTGCCATGCAGGGTGTAAACAATCTCAAAAAAATCGTGCTGATGGGCGGGGATATCCAGGTATTGCGGCACGTAGTTCAGCTCTACATTGCAATCCTTTGCAATATGGTTCTGTTCATGGAGAAGGTCGGCCCCGGTTCGTTTGATGTAATCCTCCATCTCGGCCCGGGAATGGATGGCCTCCTCCGATTCCAAATAGCTAAAATCAAAATCCTTCGCACCAGAAGGCGCGTGAAGCTTGATGCGATTCATATCGAAAAAGTCCAAATTTTTACCAGTTTGCCGGTAATAAGCATACCCGATCTCTTCATCCGCATCCAGTTTGGAAAGCATTTGATAAATGCGTTTTAAATCCATATGGAACCCTCCCGGCAAATGCAACAGACAATCTGTTTGTTACGATTATAACATACTTTGTGTCCATTTGTGAAGAAATACCGATATTTTTTCATAAATCAGGGCATTGTTTAGATCCTCCATTTCGAATATAGTAGGAATTAATAAAAACAAACCATAAGAAAGCGCTTTCTTGTGAAAATCTGAATGGAGGAAAAATGATGAAATTGCTTACGAAAATTTTGGCGGGATGCTGCGCACTGGCGATGGTTTTCTCCCTTGCCGCGTGCAAGGATATATCGGCCGATGAGCCCGACAGCACGGGGGACGCCGCTGTAAACCTCTCCGACGTTCAGCCGGGCGAAACCGTCGCACAGGCTGACGATATTTCTGAAACGGTGCCGGGGGAGGAATCCGCGCAAACGCCTTCCAATACGGCGGAGCCACAGAGCCAAAATGGCCAGACAGCCCCTTCCAGTGAAACAAATGCTGTCGCCTCACCGAATGTCGGGAAGGATCTGAGCAAAGCGGAGGTGCTGGCCCTTTACCAGGCAGGCGCAAAAAAGAGCAGCCTCAAGCGCACGAAATACAGCCGCCAGTTGACCTATGGCAAGCTCTGGTCGCCGGGTAATTTTGACGATGCACAGTTTGATCTGGTAGAAGATAAAGAAAAGGCCGCTCCGATCTTCAATGGCACGGATAAAGCTCAAAAAGCGGTTACCTTGCCCACCCTGCAGGAGAATCTGGTGGAATCCGCGACCTGTAAGGAAACCGGCGGCAAACGTGTGCTGACGATCCGCCTGAAAGCAAAATCCGGCGATCAGGGCATCACCGACGGAGCGGGCGGATACCTCGATCTCGTCAATTTCGAGCAGGTTGGCGGCATGTCGAAAGCCTATGGAAAGGCCATGTTCCCACTTGCAAACATCAAGACAAAGTCGATTCAAACCACGCTGAGTGCCGGCACCTATACCGTGACGCTTGCCGCAGACGGTAAAATTGAAAAAGCCTCTCTTACGTATCAGCAAACGGTAAAGGGCGATATGAAGCTGAGTATCCCGTCCTATGAAATCAAATGCGACGTCCGCTTCCAGATGATGATGGATTATTCCGCCTAAGGAGTGATTCTGAATGGGCATCTTAGAATACGGCGCAAAATTCTGCGCCAAAAAGCTTGTGATTTTTAACGTCGTCCATCCGGATTGGCCGGAGAGCCGAGAGAACATGCAGGAGATAGCTAACTTCTTTCGAGCCTTGCTTCCCAAAAGCATCGCAGTTTAAAATGTAGTCGTATGGAGGTCTTTATGAAATCTTTTACTCTGAATGAAAGGGCCGATACCAAGCCCAACGACCGCTATTGGGAATTCTGCATCGGCAGCGGTCATGCGGCTCTGGCGCAGCGTGCGGATTATCAGAAACAGCTCCGCAGGGCGCATGAGGAGCTCGGCTTCCAGCGGGTTCGTTTCCACGGCATTTTTGATGACGATATGCAGGTTGTCACCTCTTTTCACAAGTATCTGCCCCTGCCTGGCAGCAAAAAGGTAAAAACGCAGTCGTTTTATCAGGTTGCCGTCGTTTATGACGCGCTGCTGGAGATTGGCATCAAGCCCTTTGTGGAGCTCGGTTTCATGCCCTCTGTGATGGGGCGGGGGAAACGGACGGTATTTCACTATAAAGGAAACGTCACGCCGCCCAAGGAGCAGGAGGCTTGGCGGCGGCTGATTCAGGATTTTATCCGGTTTTTGATTGGCCGTTATGGAAAATCGGAAATTGAGAGTTGGTTTTTCGAGGTCTGGAATGAGCCGGATTTACGCGGGTTTTTTTGGACAGGTTCGCAGGCGGAATATTTTCTTCTCTATAAAACTACCGTCAACGCCATTAAGGATATTGACCCCAATATCCGCGTGGGCGGCCCCGCCACCTCGCAGAACCGCTGGCTGCCGGAAATGCGCCGCTATTGTGATCGGGAGCGGCTGCCGCTTGATTTTCTCTCCACGCACCACTACCCCGGCGATGATATCGGTTTGCCGATTTTAACGAGGGAGAATATCGGCCGTATGTTGTTTGCGGCCAAACGGAACCCGGGTGATAACATCTCGCAGGTGATCCGCAAAATGATGTACCGCCCGCAGCTTTTACCGCTTATTCAAAAGGATTCCATGCTCCGGCAGGCACAGCAGGCGCGGCAGGAGGCGGGGGATATCCCTCTGCTTTATACGGAGTGGAATGTGAACCCCACCTGCACTGCGCCTCTGCATGATACCACGCAATCTTCCTCCTATATCGTCAAGCATGTGATGGATTGCCAATATCTCATGGAGGGCTGTTCCTTCTGGTGCTTTTCCGATATTTTTGAGGAAAGCACCTTTCTGCCGCAGCCGTTTACCGGCTCCTTTGGCCTGATGAATATTTATGGAATCCCGAAGCCGAGCTATTGGGCGTTTTACCTGCTCAAGTTGCTGGGGGACGAGCGCTATATCCTGCCCACGACACATGAGGATGTGGAGCTTGCCGCCTTCCGCTCGGCGGATGAAATCCAGCTGCTTGTTTACCATCAATCCTATGTGATGCGGGAAGGGGCGGCGGAGCCGGTTCAGATCACACTTCAGACCGGCCGCGAAATCCAATCGGTTCGCCGCTGGCGCATCGACAGAACGCACGGGAACCCACTGCCCCTGTGGAAGGAACTGGGTTCCCCCGACCTGCTCACGCCGGAGCAGGCGGCTGAAATAGAGGAAAAAAGCCGGCTGAAGCCGGAAGAGCTGCCGTTCCGCCAGTCAGGCTCCAGCGTGATTTTGGAAACAGCCATTGCGGATAATGACGTACAGTTGATCACTGTTTCTCTGAGTAAGGGAGGGAACCCGGCATGATCGATTCCATTTTGCCAAAACCGCGTGAGCTACAGATAGGAGAGGGCTTCTATCAGGGCGAGCTACAGCAGGTGAAACAAATAGGCGACGATTCCCTAGAGACAGAGGGCTATCGCCTGAAAATCGGCGCGCAGGCCATTGAGATGCGCGCCAAAACGCAGGTCGGTTTTTACTATGCGGAGCAAACGCTCCGGCAGCTTCAACGGCAGAATGGCGGAAAGCTTCCACTGTGCGAAATCGTGGACGCTCCTGTGTTTGCGCATCGCGGCTTCATGCTCGACTGCGTGCGTCACTTTTTCCCGGTCACCGATTTGAAGCGACTCATCGAGGCCGCCGCACGCATGAAGCTCAACCGCTTCCACTGGCATCTGACGGATGATCAGGGCTGGCGCATCCAGATCGACGCTTTCCCCAAGCTGACGCAGCTCGCTTCGATGCGGCCCTGTTCCAACTTTGGCCGCTATCGGGAGGCGGGGCCGCACGGCGGCTTTTATACAAAGGAAGAGATCCGTGAGATCGTCGCCTTCTGCGCGGAGAGGCAGATTACCGTGATTCCGGAAATTGAGATGCCGGGCCATGCGTCGGCCTTGCTTTCCGCCTACCCGGAGTTTTCGTGCGATGGAAAGCCGGTACAGGTGAAAACGCGGGGCGGCGTACATGCGGATACGCTCTGTGCCGGGAAAGAGGAAACCTACGCCGCGCTGGAAAGCATCCTCACGGAGGTGATGGAACTGTTTCCAGGCAAGCGGATTCATTTGGGCGGAGACGAAGCGCCCAAGGATCACTGGAAGGCCTGTCCGCTTTGCCAGCGGAAAATGCGGCAGGAGGGCCTCAAAAGCGAGGTTGAGCTGCAATGCTGGTTCACAGACCGCATGGCGGATTTCCTCAAATCCCACGGACGCGAGGCGGTCGTATGGAACGACGCACTCAAGGGGGGCGGCCGCCTCAGCCCGGCGGTCACGCTGCAATACTGGGTCGGCGGGGACGACGCCTCCACCGTCGCGCACGCCGATGCGGGCGGCGCGGTTATTCAGTCGCCCTGCTCGCATTATTATCTCGACTCCTGCTATGGCCAAATCCCGCTGGATCGGGCGTATGCTTATGATCCGTTTTTCCCGGAGCAGAAGCGCAGGGAGAGCACAATTGGCGTGGAAGCCCCGATCTGGACGGAATATATGCCGGATATGAAAAAGGTTGGATATATGGCCTTTCCGCGCATGGCCGCAGTGGCCGAAACAGGCTGGTGCGGCACAGAGGGGAAGGACGCGCAATCGTTCCGGCGCCGCGTGCAGCGCTTTCTGCCGCTCATCAGCGAGCTTGGATTTGAGCCGGCGCCGGAAGCGGTTTGGAACATGAAAAAAAGCGCCAGAATCCGGGATGCTCTGAATTACTGGTATCACGCATTAACCTGGGCGGATCTTATGGATTTTGTAAGCCGTCTCCGTCAAGAAAAGAAAGAGAGAGATGCGCAATGAAAATGGCAAAAGAAAAAGAAGCGGTATCGCCCCTGGTTGAGCACCATCAGGCCACGGCGAAGGAGAAAATCTCCTACAGCGTCTATTTTTTAGGGCAGGGGCTGGTGTATACCATCGTTTCCCAATGCCTGATGTATTATTACACGGATTCCGTGCTGATGGCTCCGGCGGTGGTGTCCATCATTCTGGCAATTGGCAAGGTTTGGGATGCGGTGAATGATACGCTGTTCGGCCTCATCGTTGATGCGGTGAAGTTCAAATCGGGACACAAATTTTTACCCTGGCTTCGCATCTCCACCATTTTGATCCCATTGAGCACGATCGCGCTGTTTTGCCTCAATGCGGGCATGAGCCCAACACTCAAAATTGTGCTGGCTGTGGTGACCTACCTGCTGTGGGATACCTGCTATACGCTCTGCGACGCGCCGATTTTCGCTCTGCCGACCGCTATGACCTCCAGCGTAAAGGAGCGCTCCGGCTTTATGACCGTGGGCACGGTGGGCGGCTCGCTTGCAGCTGCGCTGGCCACTGTGTTTTTGGTTCCGTATGCGGAAAATAACGGCTACCTCAAGGCCGCGATCATTGTTGCGGTGGTTTCTTTCCTGGCTATGTCGCTGATCAGCCTTTTTGGAAAAGAGCGGTATAAAGTGAAGGAGGAGGTGCTGGAAAAACCGGCCTCCTTGCGGGATACGTGGGAGTATCTGATCCATAACAAATATCTGCTCTATTTCTATGCTTATCGTATGATCTCAGGCAGCATTGCAGTTTCGATGCTCATTTATGTTGCAAAATATTGCCTTGGCGATGTGAAATATATGTCGATGGTCGTTGCCATTTCAGTCATTCCAATCTGCATTTTGTTCCTGTTCTCCGGCAAGATTTTCAAGCGGTTTGATAAGATCGTCGTCTATCGCTTCTGCATGATCGCAACGATTCTGATGAATGCGATCACTCTGTTCGTCGGCTACCAAAACCGTACTTTGGCCATCGCCTGCCTGGTCGTGATTGCGGTGCTGGCGATTCTGCCCTCGATTTTAATGGGTGCGATCCCGCAAGACTGCGTGGAATACGGCACTTACAAAACAGAAACCCGCAAAGAGGGCATCACGTTTGCCCTCCAGACATTCGCCAACAAGCTGACGGCGGCTGTTGCGACGATTATCACCGGCGGTGTGCTCACCTTTGTGGGGTATGATGTGGCTGCGGAAAAAGCTGCTACGGAGGCGCACAAGGTAGTGGAAATTGCCGTTTCCCAGGCGACGGTCAGCGGGATGTGGAAGGCGAGCTTTATCGTCCCGATCATCGGACAGCTGCTTGCGATCGGCTTCCTGTTTGCTTATAATTTAAGGGATAAAGACGTGCAGATTATGTCCGACTGCAATGCGGGCAAGATCACAAAAGCAGAGGCCGAGGCCCTGCTTTCCAGAAAATATTGATAGGAGGGAGAATCCCATGACGATCCCGGAAATCATCAGCCAAATGACGCTGGAAGAAAAGGCGGCGCTTCTCACGGGGGAAGATTCCTGGCATATTCGCAACTGCCCGCGTTTGGGGATGGAGCGCACGATGGTCAGCGACGGCCCGCACGGGCTGCGCAAGGAACGTGAAGATGCAAACGGCGGTTTATTCAAAGATAGTATTGATGCTGTCTGCTTCCCCTCCGCCGTGGGCATGGCGAGCTCCTTTCACCCAGATGCGCTTGCGAAGCTCGGCGAAACGCTAGGCGAGGAGTGCCAGGCGGAGGACGTTTCCATCCTGCTTGGCCCCGGTGTGAATATGAAACGCTCTCCTCTGTGCGGGCGAAATTTTGAATATTTTTCGGAGGATCCGTATCTCGCGGGCAAACTCGCGGCGAGCTATGTGCGCGGCGTGCAGAGCAAAGGCGTCGGCACCAGCGTCAAGCATTTCGCAGCGAACAATCAGGAGTATCGTCGCATGTCGATTTCTGCGGTGGTAGACGAACGCGCACTGCGTGAAATCTATCTCGCCGCGTTTGAAATGGTTGTCAAGGAGGCGAAACCTTGGACGCTCATGTGCTCTTACAACCGCATCAACGGCGTATATTCCTCGGAGAACGAGTGGCTTCTGAACCGCGTTCTGCGCAAGGAATGGGGCTTCGAGGGCTTTGTGATGACCGATTGGGGCGCATCCAATTACCGTGTGCTCGGCGTTGGCAGCGGTTGCGACCTGGAGATGCCGTCCAGCGGGGAGCGAAACACGCAGCGGATTATCCGGGCTGTGCGCAGCGGCAAGCTGCATGAGTCCCGTTTGGACCTCTGCGTCCGGCGGATTCTGGAAGCCTCTCAGCGGTATCTGGACGGGAAGCGGTCGGCCATCTTTGACCGTGAGCAGGATCATGAAATTGCCCGGGAGCTTGCCCGGGAAGCAATGGTGCTGCTAAAAAATGAAAACAATGTGCTTCCGCTTAAGGAAGGCGCGAAAGTCGCCTTCCTTGGCGAATTTGCAAAGCAGCCGCGCTATCAGGGCGGCGGTAGCTCCCATATCCATGCGCATCGCGTTACTTCCGCGTGGGAGGCGGCGCAGGGGAAGGCGCAGCTCACCTTCGCGCCCGGATACCTTCTTGATAACGAAGAAGTGGATGCCGCGCTGCTGCACCAGGCTGCTCAAACGGCAAAGGATGCGGATGTCGCTGTCGTGTTTATTGGCCTGACCGACCGCATGGAATCTGAGGGCTATGATCGCAAGCATCTCAACTTACCAAACTCGCATAATGAGTTGGTAAAAGCAGTTGCAAAAGTGCAAAAAAACACCGTTGTTGTGCTGCACAATGGTTCTCCCGTTTTAATGCCGTGGCTGGGAGACGTGCAAGGCGTTTTGGAAGCCTATCTGGGCGGAGAAGCGGCGGGGGAGGCGGTTGCTGAGTTGCTGTTTGGCGAGGCAAATCCCAGCGGCAAACTTCCAGAAACCTTCCCACTCTCTTTGGAGGATACCCCGTGCGCCGCTTATTTCCCCGGAAATCAGCTTACCGTAGAGTATCGGGAGAGCATTTATATCGGCTACCGCTATTATGATAAGGCGAAAAAAGATGTTTTATTCCCCTTCGGCTTTGGGCTCTCCTATACACAGTTTGCCTATTCTGGCCTGAAGCTCAGTCGGAAGAAAGTGGGCGAAGGGAATGCGCTTACCGCTTCCTTCCGAGTGAAAAACACCGGCGCCGTTGCGGGAGCGGAGGCGGCGCAGCTCTATGTTGCCGCCCCTGTGGAGCACGGCTTCCGCGCACCGCAGGAGCTCAAAGGGTTTCAAAAGGTCTTTTTGGAGCCGGGCGAAGAGCAGGAACTCACGCTCACGCTCGATGACCGCGCGTTTTCTTATTATAATGTGGAACAAGGCGCATGGGAGCTGGCCGCCGGCACATATGAAATCCGCATTGGGGCCTCCAGCCGCGATATCCGCCTGAAACAGGGCGTAGAGGTTATGGGCGCGTCGTTCCCGGATTATGAGGAGCAGTACCCCTCCTATGCCTCCGGCGCGGTGCAGGCGGTGCCGGATGGAGAGTTTGAGGCGCTTCTCGGCCAGTCGCTTCCCAAGGCGCAGATGGAGCCGGGCGAGCGCTTCACGATCAACAACTGCCTGGAGGATGCGAAGGATACCAAGTGGGGCAAACGCTTCATGGGTATGCTTGCCAAACTGGCGGGCGAGCGGTACGGCGATTTTCTGGAAGCCGTCTACACGGCGCCGATCCGCACGATTGTCACAAGCTTCCATGTGTTGACGGAGCAGGAGGCCTTTGCGATCGTGGCGCTGCTCAATGAGGAGCACGTGCTTTCTTCCCTTGCAGTCTTAATAAAAAAAGTTGCGCAGATGAAAAAGAAAAAGTAAGCCCAAAAAAGGGAGCATGCCGAATGATCTTGGCAGGCTCCCTTTCTGGTTTGACAGCACGAATTTCCGGAAGATAAAGTAAAAAATATTTGATTTACCCCTTGATTTTTTTACGCCGGTTCGATATAATAACAAAGCACCGGAAATGACCGACCGGTGCTTATCTTTGGAGAGTTGTCCGAGTTGGTCGAAGGAGCACGACTGGAAATCGTGTAATGAGTCAACGCTCATTCGAGGGTTCGAATCCCTTGCTCTCCGCCACGTCGGAGCAAGCTATGTATCGCTTGCTCCGACTTTTTTCAAAAGTCATAGCGCACTCACGCCGCTGCTCCTCCTCTTTCGCAAAAAGTCACGCTCGGCTCACCTGTTCGGTTGTAAACGCCCTCACGACGGTTCGCTGTCGCTACCAATTTTTTGCGAGTTGCGAGGATTCAAATCCACCCGCCGAAATACCCAAAATATCTTTTTCATGTGCCTCTCACATAAACTTTGTGTGGATAAGCCCTTGATTATCAAGGATTTGTCCACTTTTTTATGCTGTTTGACATAGTTAAGCTATTTTCTTGATTATGTCGAAGATAGTCACACGATTTTTTGAGGTTTTTGATCGAATCGTGTGAGTAAGATTGATAAAAAACTTTGGCTTAAACTGGTGAGAAATCGGCGCGCAAAGCTTTACGAAGCCTAACTTTTATCTGATTTTAGCGCTAGCTTCTGCACAAAAGAATGACGCCCCCTGACGCGGTTCCGTTTCTCTGCGTCAGGGGGCGTTTGTCCTGTTACGTGGTGCCGCGGTTATCTGAATTTCTGCGATTGCGCCACTGCCAATTGATCACACCGCTCGTTTTCCGGGTGGCCCGCATGGCCTTTTACCCAAATGATTTCATATTCCTGCATTTCCAAAAGCTTCAGCAGCTCCTCCCACAGCTCCGCATTGAGCGCGGGCTTCTTATCCGCTTTTCGCCAGCCGTTGCGCCGCCAACCGACGGCCCAGCCCTTGGTGATCGCGTTGGCGACATATTGCGAATCCGTATAGATTTTAACGTGGCAGCGCTTTTTCAAAGCCTTCAGCCCTTCGATCACGGCGGTGAGCTCCATGCGGTTGTTCGTCGTTTCCTTTTCACCGCCGGAAAGCTCCTTTTCTCTGCCGCGGCAGCGCAGAATCGTGCCCCAGCCGCCGGGGCCGGGGTTCCCGGAGCAGGCGCCGTCCGTAAACAGTTCTACAAGGTCAAGTCCAGTCTGCATAATGCAACTCCTTTTGCTTTTTGCCCTTTCTTCCTGTTAAGGATACATCAGTCGCGGCTGAACGTCAATTCCTCCACAAAGATTCCCTCAACGCCGGCCAGCTCACAAAATTGCAGGATTTCCGATGGACTGCCCAGCACGGTGACGCCATAGGTTTTGATTCCATTCGCTTTGATAAAGCGTTGAACAGCTGCATAATAGTCTGACAGATTGCTTTCATATGACTCCAGGGTCTTTAAAAAATCAGGGTGATCCGCCACGACCTGTAAAAGCGTTTGAAAATGGCTTTCATAGAGCGCACCGTTCTTTTTGCTGTCCGTATCAGAAAGGTGCGGCGAAAGCTCAAAATTGGGGTAACTGTTGTTGATCTGTTCAAAATAGATGCCCGTGCCGTTCGGCTCAAAACCAATTTGAGGCAAAAGCTGGGTGGGAAATGGGTCGTTTATTGGAACGGTGGCCCCTGTAACGTCTGCGCTGGAATCTGTTGTTTCCGTGCCGATTTCTGCGTTCCTATAGTAGTTGGCATTACGCACAGCCACCCAGAGAATCGGGAGGTCATTTTGATTTTCCATCTGGAGTGCGGCCAGCTCCTCCATGGATAAATCCTTTTGGAAGGAGAGCGCGGCCTTTACGTTCACATAATCGGGCAGCGTTTTTAGGTATGCAACCGTATCCGGCAGGTTTTCTTTTTGAAGCTCTGCGCCCGAATAGGATACGCCCCGCGTAAAGGCGTTTGACATCGGGTAGCTCCAAAACTCCTGCGGAAGGGAGAGCTTGCCCCGATGCAGCATCGCGGGCAGATATTCCAGGCCTCCTGTCAGCGAGTCGCCACGGGCGATGGTGAGGTCATAGCAGCCGATCCCGGTACTTTCTGTCGTCAAATTATAAAACTGTTTTCCAGGGCAATGGAGCTCCGTATAGGCGGCCAGACAAACTCCAAAATCAGAGGTTTGCTTTTCGTAAGTGCTCTTCTGCGGATCGTAAAACAGTTGGTTTAACAGGGGTTTGGCGGCAAATTGCACGAAAAGGGCAAGGCACACTACTATGGCGACAGCGGATACAATCAGGCATACATTCCGCTTTTTGATGGATTGTTTGATTTTTTTCAGTTCGTCCGGCGCTTCTCCGTTTGGTGGCGGAGCAGAAACGTTCAGCTCTATTCCGTCTGTTTCCAAAAGGTATTGGGTGATCAGCTCGTTTTTTTCGAGCTCCTGCTCGATATATGCTTTTTCCTCTTCCGATGCGGTTCCCTGTTGAAAGCGCTCAAAGGCGGCTTTAAAATCCATATCCGCTTTCCTCCAATGCTTTTTTTAGTTTGATGCGGCCACGGCAAAGCGTGGTCTTTACATTGCCTACTGATCGTTGCATGATTTCTGAAATTTCTCCCGTGGAAAGCCCCGCGTAATAATAAAGCAGCAGCGCTTCCCTGTAATGCGGCGGGAAGGAATAGATGCATTGCAGCAGAACGTGGCTGCGCTCCCGATGGATCGACTGTGTTTCAGGGGATTGTTCCGGCGGGGCGTATATCGGAAGCTCCGTTTGAAGCTCCATCTGCTTCTGATCTCGCCGCAGTCGGTCGATCCAGAGATTTTTGCATACCAGCAGCAGCCAGTATTGAAAATGCTCCGTTTCGTTTTCATAGGAAAATAGAGCCTTAACAAAGGCGTCGGCCACAAGATCTTCCGTATCTTCCCGATTCTTGCAGAGGGATAGGGTGTAGGCATATGCTGCGTCATAATAGTTTTGATACAACTCCTCCAGAATGTCAGGCTGCACGGCTTTCCCTCCTCTCACCAAAGAAACGAATGAAACACTGAAATGGTTACAGATGAATTCAAAATTTTTTTTGGAATGCTGTATTCTAGCACAGGAAACTTCGGGCAGCAAGATAAAATTCTCTTTTTTCTCCTTTGCCTTTGGTTATTCGCTTGAGCTTGTGCCCATACTAATGAAAATTGGATGGAAAAGCGCGGCATATCCATGCGGCTTTTCGGAGGAGAGGACTTTTTCATGAAAGCAGTTGTCATGGCTGGTGGCGAGGGCACAAGGCTCAGGCCCCTGACCTGTAATATCCCCAAGCCGATGGCGCGGCTGTGCGGCCGCCCTGTATTGTGCTATATTCTGGATCTGCTCGCCCACAATGGGGTGGACGAGGTATATCTAACGCTGAAATACCTGCCGCAGGAGGTGACCTCCTATTTTGACCAGGGCACTTATTGCGGAATGCAGCTCCATTTTGTAGAAGAGGAAATTCCGCTCGGAACGGCCGGCGGTGTGAAAAACGCGGCGCGTGGATTTCAGGAGCCATTTTTAGTCATCAGTGGGGATGCACTTTGCGATTATACATTAAGCGAGGCGGTCAAATTCCACAACGCCTCCGGCGCGCAGGCGACCCTTGTGACTGCACAGGTGGAGGATCCGCGCGAATACGGGCTTGTCCGCCTGGAGGAGGATGGCCGTGTTGAGGGCTTTATCGAAAAGCCGGGCTGGGGCCAGGCGGTTTCCAATTTGGCCAATACGGGCATTTATATCATTGACCCCGCATGCCTTGCGCTTGTGCCGGAGGGGAAGCCCTTTGACTTTGCCAAGGATCTTTTCCCTGAAATGATGCGGCGGGGAATGCCGCTCTACGGTTACCGGGCAGAGGGATATTGGTGTGATATCGGCGACCTGCGCGCCTATCTGCAATGCCAGCGGGATCTGCTGGCAGGGAAGGTGAAAGCGCGCTTTGCCCCTCAGATCGCGCAGGGTATTTTTGCAAAAGGGGAACTCCCTAAAGGGGATTTTCATCTGATTCCGCCGGTTTATATCGGGGAGAATGTTGAAATCGCACCGGGTGCGCAAATCGGTCCGGATTGTGTGATTGATGACCATTGCTTTGTCGGCCCCGGCGCAAAAGCACGCTTTTCCGTTTTATTAGAAAGCGCGTATCTGGCCGCAGATGCAACGCTCACCGGTGCTATTTTGTGCTCCGGGGCGTCGGTCAAACGTAGGGGCTCCATGTTTGAGGGCAGCGCGGCGGGCACGCAGGCCGTTGTCGGCGCGGGGGCAAGCGTGCGCCCGGATGTGCTGGTGTGGCCCGGCAAAACGGTAGGGGATGGAGCCGTTGTATCAGAAAACGTGAAGTATGGCGGTGTCCGGCATGAAATATTTGACGATGGCGGCGTGGGAGGCGACAGCGGCGTCGAGGTCACGGCGGAGATCGCCGCCCGCATCGGCGCATCGATCGGGAGCAGCAAGGCGGGCAAACGGGTCGGCATTGCATGCGATGCGCAGCGGGGCGCGCAGGCGCTGGCCTACGGCCTGATGTCGGGCCTGTTATCCGTGGGCAGCCATGTGTGGAATTTTGGGGAATGCTTTGAAGCGCAGCTCTCGTTTTTCACCTCCTTTTGTGGGCTCGGCGTGGGGCTGTTCATCACGGGGGGAGAAGAAGCCGGAATCCGGATTTGCGGAGAGGGCGGGCTCCCGATCTCACGCGCCTTGGAGCGGGAGATTGAATCACGCTTTGCAAAGGGAGAATTCAACCGCTGCGCAAGCGAAAATTGCCGGGATGTTTCCGATATGAGCAGCATTCAGATGATGTATCAGCAGGAACTGTGCCGAACGGCTCCTGCAGGGCTTTTGGGGCAGCAGGCACGCGTGCAGTGCGCAAACGACAGGATTACAATGCTGCTGGGGGATTGTTTGGGGCGGCTGGAGTGTAAAGAGGGGGATATGATTCTCCACGTGAACCGGCACGGCACCAAATTAAGCATCAGCACACCGGAAACGGGGCTTGTGGAATTTGACCGCCTGCTCGCGGTATGCACCCTGTATGAGCTGCAAAGCGGGCACGACGTTGCACTGCCTTACGATGCGCCCCGCCTGCTTAACACAATTGCCCAGAGCTATGAGCGCAAGGTGCTGCGCTATCTCATCAGCCCAGCAGATAACAGCGACGCGCGAGCCAGGACGGTCAGCGCCTCGCAGCTCTGGGTGCGGGATGGGCTCTTCATGGCAGTCAAGCTTCTGGCTATCATGAAAGAGCGCGGCGTTTCCCTTTCGCAGCTTTTATCAGAGCTGCCCGATTTTTCTGTTGCACGGCAGGTGGTGGAGGTGGATATCCTGCCCTCGCGTCTGGCGGATTTCTTTTCCTCTCAGGGGGAAGAGGTGACAAACGCCGAGGAGGGCATCACCCTGAGCCGGGGGGACGGGAGCCTGCTGATTACGCCTTCCCACAGCGGGAAAAAGCTCCGTTTGGTGGCGGAGGCGGCCAATATGGAAACGGCGCAGGAGCTGTGCACCCAAATCGAAAATAAACTTCGTGCTGGCATGTCACTTGACAGAAAGGACGAGGCGCGGTAAAATATTACAAATAGCGTGTGCTCCGTGCAGGAGCGATGTTGTGGAATAATTTTCTGCGGTATAGCGGATTTGTGAATGGTTGACGGGAATTGCAATTTGTGCGGCAGGAGCCGCAAACATAAAGAGAGCCGGCAGAGCTGGTTGGAAACGGCCAGAGGGAACAGACACGAGTTCACTTGTTTGCCGTGCACGATGTGATATTGTACCCTTGATTCATATCCCGCCTGCGGTATGGCACGGCGGGTTTTATAAACAGTCCAGATGGTCGGAAGAGAAAACGACACAGAAAAATGGCCGTGATCGCCGAAGCGAAAACTGCCCTCTGACGTTTTATGGAATGGCAGGGGCTTCGGTTATTTTTGTCTGATTGGTTTTAAAAACGGACAAAACCGGTATGATAATGGTTTGCTTTTTCGTTCCATCCTGTGCTGCGTGAAAATATGAAATACAGAAGGAGTAGATGGAATGCCCAATCAAAAAAATGAAACGAAGGAACAAAAAACACAAAAAACCCCAAAGGATAAAATTATCGATGCCAGTGTGCGCGGCAAAAAGCCGGCCGCCGCGGAGCACCGTTATTATCAGAATCGGAAACGGCAGCAGGCGGCGAAAAAGGTTGCGCCGGTGAAAATTGCGTTTCTCGGCGGCCTCAACGAGGTCGGCAAAAATATTACGCTGTATGAATATGGCAACGATATGTTTTTGGTGGATTGCGGGCTCGCTTTCCCGGATCAGGATATGCCGGGCGTTGACCTGGTCATTCCGGATTTTACCTATCTGGAGCGCAATGCCGATAAAATCCGCGGAATCGTCATCACGCACGGGCATGAAGACCATATCGGCGGCCTTGCCTACCTGATGAAAACGCTGAATATTCCGATCTATGCCACTCGCCTGACGATCGGCCTGATTCAGGGCAAGTTTAAAGAACATGGGCTCTTAAACACGACGAGCTTAAATGTAGTCAAGCCTGGGGATCACATTTCCTTCGGCGCTTTTGATGTGGAACTGATCCACGTGAACCATTCCATTCCTGATGCGGTTGCGCTGGCGATCCGCTGCAAGGCGGGCACCATCATTCAAACGGGTGATTTTAAAATCGATACAACGCCGATTGACGGAGAGATGATTGATCTCGCCCGGTTTGCCGAGATCGGGAAGGAGGGGGTGCTCTGCCTGCTCTCCGATTCCACCAATGCGGAGCGCCCGGGCTTCACGGAAAGCGAGCGGAAGGTGGGCGAATCCTTCCAGCGTCTTTTCGCAAAGGCTGGGAACCGCCGTCTGATCGTCGCGTCGTTTGCCTCCAACGTCCACCGGGTGCAACAGATCATTGATGTGGCGCAAAGCCTTGGCCGTAAGGTGGCGCTGTCTGGCCGCAGCCTGGAAAATGTGGTGGCTATCGGCACGGAGCTCGGCTACCTCCATGTGCCGGACGGATTGCTGGTGAGCATCGATATGGTGAACCGCTATCCGGCGGATCAGATGGTCATTATCACAACCGGCAGCCAGGGCGAGCCGATGTCCGCTCTGACGCGCATGGCGTTTTCCGATCACCGCAAGGTTTCGATCTGCCCGAACGACTATGTGATTATCTCGGCCAATCCGATTCCCGGCAATGAAAAAACGGTCAGCAAGGTGGTCAATGAGCTGATGAAGCTGGGCGCGGAAGTCGTTTATGAAAAGATGTATGACGTTCATGTTTCTGGCCATGCCTGCCAGGAGGAGCAAAAGCTGATGCTCGGCATTATCAAGCCGAAATATTTTATCCCCGTCCATGGCGAGCAGAAGCATTTGCGCAAGCATGCGGGGCTGGCGCTGAGCATGGGCATGGATCCGAAAAATATCCTCATCGCTGACAATGGCGTGGAGGTTTCTCTCTCCGAAAAGGAGTTCCGCGTCAGCGGCAACGTCCCGTCCGGCCGCGTGTTTGTCGATGGCTATGGCGTGGGCGATGTGGGCAGTATTGTGTTGCGCGATAGAAAGCATCTGGCGCAGGATGGCCTGATTATCGTGGTGGCCACGATCGACAGCAAAACGGGCGAGCTGCTCTCCGGGCCGGATGTGGTATCGCGCGGCTTTGTGTATGTGCGCGAATCGGAAGAGCTGATTGAGGATGCCTGCAAGGTTGCTCAGCGCATCCTGGAGGATTGCGCCGCTCATAACGTGCATGACTGGAGCTCCATCAAGCTTAAACTGCGCGATGAGGTATCCCACCTCATGTATGAGCGCACGAAGCGCAGCCCCATGATCCTACCGATCCTGATGGAAGTGTAAATCGATGTTCGGTTCTTGTTTGGCGTTATGAAGGGGGGATTGGATGAAAAATCTCTGGAAGACGTATCCGGTGGCCGTGATTTCCCTGGGTGTATGTCTCGTTTTTGCGGGCGTTACCTTTGCCTTTTCATGGCAGCTGGCTACGGTGGAGCTGCTCTTTTTACTTGGCTGTCTGGCATTTGAACTGCTGCACCTGTATTTTCATGGGCGGCGTGTCCAAAGGGCTGTGTTGCAGATTTCCAACTCCCTTTCCTTCCCCGATCAGAAGTCGGCGCAGGAATTCCCGCTGCCGATTCTGGCTGTGGACAGCGGCGGGAAGGTGCTCTGGTTTAACGAGCTTTTCCGTACGCGCGTGTTGGGCGGAAAGAAGCTGGAGGATGCCGGGGCAAGCCAATTTACCTCCGGGGTTCCGGTGGAGGAGATCGTGGCGCAGGACAGCGTCCCGGTGGAATACGACGGGCTGCGGTATACCGTTTATGCCAACCGCGTTTCCGACCAGAGCGATGCGGCCATTGTCCTCTACTATATTGATGATACCCAGCTGAAAAAGCAGGCGGAAGAATATCAATCCAGCCGCCCGGCCGTATTGCTGGTGGCAATGGACAGCCTGGATGAGATCGCCCACGGCCTGCGGGATAGCGAGAAGGCCGCCCTCACCGGCGGCGTGGAGAAGATCATTGAAACCTGGTCCTCTCAATTCGATTGCATTATGCGCAAATATGCCAACAGCCGCTATATGATGGTGGTGGAGGAGCGGGCGCTGCAAACGATGATGCAGCAGCGTTTTAATGTGCTCGACAGCGTCAGGGCCTATACATATGAAGGCCTGACCGGCGTGACGCTCTCCATCGGCGTAGGCCGAGGAGACAGCCTGCGCGAGTGCGAGGACGCCGCAAGGCAGGCGCTCGATATGGCGCTCGGCCGCGGCGGGGATCAGGCGGCGGTCAATACGCACGGCCAGTTTACCTTTTTCGGCGGCGTTTCTCAAAGCGTTGAAAAGCAGACGAAGGTGCGCACCCGGATCGTTGCATCCGCGATCGCAGAGCTTTTTGAAGGCAGCGATACCATCTTGATTATGGGCCACCGCTTCGCCGATCTGGATGCTTTGGGCGCTGCGGTTGGCGTGTGGAGCGCGGCGCGCTTTTTCAAAAAGCCGGCATATATCGTCATGTCGCGCGGTAAATCGCTTGCAAAGGCGCTGGTCGGCCAGCTCGATGAGGGCGGCATGCGGGATTTCATCATTGAGCCGGGTGACGCTTTGCAGCTGCTCGGCAAGCGCACGCTGCTTGTGGTGGTGGATACGCACCGGCCGGATTTTGTGGAATATCCGCCGCTGCTAGAAAAGGTCAAAACTGTGATCGTAATTGACCATCATCGCAAAACGGTTAACTTTATTGATAACGCGGTTATTTTTTATCATGAGCCCACGGCTTCTTCCGCATCGGAGATGGTAACGGAGCTGCTGCCCTATATGAGCAACAAGCCGTTTATCGATAAATTGCAGGCGGAAGCGCTGCTTGCGGGCATCATGCTCGACACGCGTGATTTTGTGCTGCGCACCGGGGTGCATACCTTTGAGGCAGCGGCATACCTGCGCGGGCGCGGTGCGGATACTGTGCGCGTCAAGCAGTTGTTTTCCAACAGCATGGAGGATCACCAGCTGCGTAACGCCATCACCTCGAATTTTGATACCTATCGCGGCTGCGCAATCGCAATTGCCGATATTGAGTCCGAGGATGTGCGGATCATCGCTTCGCAGGCCGCGGACGAGATGCTGAATATCAGCGGGATACAATCCTCCTATGTGCTCTACCGGACGGAGGATATCGTCAATATTTCCGCGCGCTCCATGGGCGCTATGAACGTTCAGCTGATTATGGAAATGCTTGGCGGGGGCGGTCATCAGACGATGGCGGCTGCGCAGCTGAGCAATATATCGGTCAGCGATGCCAAGGTTCGCCTGTTGCAGGTGATCGATCAATTCTATGCGCAGATCAATGCGCAGGAAGAGGCCCCACAGGAGCAGCCGGAAGAGACGCAGGACTGAACGTGCGCCGGGTGCAACCCTTGTTTTGTGATAGAAAGGATGGTTCTGAGAATGAATGTTATTTTAAAGCAGGATGTAAAAGGCCTTGGGAAAAAAGGCGAGATGGTGAAAACCTCTGATGGATATGCCCGCAATTTCCTCTTCCCCCGCGGCCTTGCCATGGAGGCGAATAAGCAGGCGATGAGCGAGCTGAAAAACCGGCAGGAGGCCGAGAATTACCGCATCGCCACAGAGACGGCCAAAGCGAAGGAAGCCGCCGCCAAGCTGGAAGGCAAAACGCTGAAGCTCACCGCTAACGCGGGTCAGAACGGCCGGTTGTTCGGCTCCGTCACCTCAAAGGAGATTGCGGAATTGATCGCCAAGGAGTTCGGCATCCAGGTCGATAAGCGCAAAATCGTGGTGGAGGATATCAAAAATTTTGGCACCTTCCCGGCGGAGATCAAGCTCTATAACGGCGTAACCGCCAAGCTGTATGTGATGGTGGGCGAATAAAAGCCTACCAGGTCGAAGAGATACCGTTTGAAAGTGAACTCTTTCAAACGGTTCCCATTATAATAAAACAGCGTGTGAAAATGTGAAAATCAGTTTCGCACATCAGTCAGGGTAAGAAAGGAGTGGTCAGCATGGATGAGATCAACGCGCTTTCCAGCTTTGATGGCGTAAAAATGCCATTTAGCCTGGAGGCGGAGCAGGCTGTGCTGGGCTCTCTCCTGATCGATCCGGGCTGTATGCCGCAGGTGCTGATGCTGGTCAAAGGGGAATATTTCTACCTGCCGCAGCATCAGGCTATTTTCGGCATCATGGTCAATATCGACGCCATGGGCGGCAAGATTGACCCGCTGCTCGTGCTGGATCAACTGAAAAAAGATAACGTATACGACGATGCGGGCGGCAAAACTTATCTGTTCCAGCTCGCGCAGGCGGTGCCTTCCACCGCGAATGTGGAGGCGTATGCCCGTATTGTGCGGGAAAAGTTCTATATGCGCACGCTCATCAACGTTTCCCGGGAGATCATTGATTCCGCCACAACGGAAGAGGCGGAGGCGGATTTGCTGCTGGATGCCGCGGAACAGCGCATTTATGATATTCGGCAGGGAAAGAATACGGTCGGGCCCTCCCGCCTGAGCGATGTAATCGTCAATGAGGTGTATGACAGGCTCTATAAGCTGAGTTCCCCGGATCGGGAGCAGTATATGGGCTTCACCACAGGCTTTTCGGATCTGGACCGGGTCATTTCCGGCCTGAATAAATCCGACCTCATCATTGTGGGCGCCCGCCCGGCAATGGGTAAAACGAGCTTTGCGCTCAACATTGCGCGCAATGTTGCGCTCAAGGCGAAGAAAAAGGTTTTGTTTTTTTCCCTTGAGATGACCAAAGAGCAGTTAGCGCAGCGCCTGCTTTCGAGCGAGGCGCGCGTCGGCAGCCAAAAGATGCGTACCGGGCAGCTGACGGATGATGAGTGGAGCAGGCTCGGCGCGGCCACAGTTGTTTTAAATGACTGCGACCTCTATGTAGACGATACTTCCAGTATCACCGTGCCGGAGATGAAGGCTCGCGTGCGCCGCATGCGGGATGTTGACTGCGTGGTCATCGACTATCTCCAGCTCATGCAGTCCGGCAAACGCACGGAAAACCGTGTGCAGGAGGTTTCTGATATCACGCGAAACCTGAAATTGATGGCGAAAGATGTCAACGTCCCCGTTATCACGCTGGCCCAGCTCGCCCGCGGCACGGAGGGGCGCGGCAAATCACACCGCCCACAGCTCTCCGACCTGCGTGAATCCGGCTCCATTGAGCAGGATGCGGATATTGTTATGATGCTTTACCGTGAGGATTATTATAAGGATGAAAATCCGCCGGAAGAGGCAAACGCCAACATCACCGAGGTGATCGTGGCCAAAAACCGCCACGGCCCGGTGGAGACGGTGGAGCTCGGCTGGAATCCGGATTATACGATGTTTACCACCTTGGAGAGAAACCGCGATGAAATGTAGGGCTCTTGAAACAATTCAGCGTCATCATCTGCTGGCGCCCGGCGCGGCGGTCATTGCCGCCGTTTCCGGGGGCGCGGATTCGATGGCGCTGCTCTTTCTTCTGGAGGAAATTCGAGAGGAATTTTCGCTGAAACTATCCGCTGCTCACATCCATCACGGCCTGCGCGGCGCGGAGGCGGATCGGGATGAGGCGCTGGTGCGCGATACGTGCAAGCGGCTGCAAATCCCTCTTTCCACCCTGCATGCGGATGTGGCGCTGGAGGCGGAGCGGACGGGAGAAGGGATCGAGGAATGCGGCAGGCGCGTCCGTTACGCCTATCTGGAATCCCTGGACGAACATGCGCTCATTGCAACAGCGCATACACTGGACGATCAGCTGGAAACCTTCCTGATGCATTTTGCGCGCGGCGCGGGCCTGCACGGCCTGTGCGGTATTCCGGCGAAGCGGGGGCGGATCATCCGCCCGCTGATCGACTGTACGCGGGAGGAGATCGAGGCCTATTGCGCGCAGCGCCAGATTCCTTATGTGATCGACAGCACCAACCTCTCCCATGACTATGTACGCAATCGGGTGCGGCTGGAGATTGTGCCGGTATTGCGAAGCATCAACCCCAACGTGCATGAGGCCGCGCGCCGCTGCATCGATACGTTATCCTCTGACGATGCGCTTTTGGAACGGCTTGCCTTACAATCGCTTCAAAAGCTGAAAAGGCAAAGCGGCTATCCTGCCGCGGAGCTGCTCGCACAGGAGAAAGCACTGCGCACCCGAGTCATCGCGCAAATCCTGAGGGATGAGGGATGCACCCAGCCTGCCTACTGCCATATCGCAGCGGTGGAGCAGTTGCTGGAGCAGGGGCAAGGCTATGCGCAGGTGGGCGGAGGCGTTACCGTGCGCGTCCGGCGTGGTATGCTGGAGTTTCCACAGGCGGATGCTGCGGTGAAAAGTCTGGCGGTTGCCGTCCAACCGCCGGAATGGCCTGAAGCACAGGTTTTGGAATGGGAAGGGGAGCGGCTGGCATTTTCTTTTGTTTACAAAAAAGATTTTGTAAAGATACAAAAAATTCATAAACACCAGTTGGCGAATTGCTTGGATTATGATAGAATACATGGTAACCTGATTTTGCGGCAGCGCATTGCCGGCGACCGCCTGCGCCCTGCCGGAAGGGGCTGCACCAAAACCTTTAAGAATCTGTTTCAGGAGCTGGAGGTTCCACCGGAGAAGCGAAGCGGCATGCCTGTTTTGAGCGATGCTACGGGCCCGGTGTGGGCCCCGTTTTTTGGTGTGGATGAACGGGTGGCTGTCACGGGTCAGACGGATCAAATATTAATTATCACCAGCGGGGGGATATAATCGTGCGTGACGATATCGAGAAAATTCTGCTCGACGAGGAAGCATTATCGGGCATTGTAAAAAATTTGGGCGCAAAAATCAGCGAGGATTACAAGGCGAAACGCCTGCTGATGATCAGCGTCCTCAAAGGCTCCGTCGTATTCATGGCGGATTTGATGCGTGCAATCACCATTCCCTGCCGCATCGATTTCATGGCGGTTTCCAGCTATGGTTCCGGAGTGAAAACGAGCGGCGTCGTCAAAATCGTAAAGGATTTGGATATCAATCTGGAAGGGTATGATCTGCTGATTGTGGAGGATATCCTCGACAGCGGCAAAACCCTCCACTACATACGCGAGATTTTAACCTCCCGCAATCCCAAGAGCATCCGCATCTGCACCCTGCTCGATAAGCCAGAGCGCCGCCAGGTGGATTTGGCTGCGGATTATGTGGGCGCGTGTGTGCCGGATGAGTTTGTGGTAGGCTACGGCCTTGATTATGATGAAAAATATCGCAATCTTCCGTATGTGGGCGTTTTGAAGCCCTTCGTCTATGGCGGTAAATGATTGCATTAATGAAATCTGCCGTTTTGGGCAAGATAGCTGAAGGAGTGATTGATTAACTTGGATAAGAAAAGGAACTGGCGTGTTTTCCTGCCGTATTTGTTGCTGCCGGTCGTATTGATTCTGGCGCTGTCCTTCTTTACCACAACGCAGAACCGTGTAAAGACGGAATATTATCAGATCGTCCAGTATTTCGATCAGGGCGAGGTAACCGCCTATCGTTTTAATTTAAGCAGCCGTGTATTGGAATATCAGCTGAAAGGCAGCAATGAGTGGCAAAAATACACGGTTCCCAATGCTAACCTGTTCGTAGAAGATATCCACGAATCGGTGCGCGAGTATAATAAAGCCCATCCGGATGCCCCTATTAAATATGATATGGAGGCCGGGAGTGCAAATTCCTGGTGGGTGAGCCTTCTGCCGACGGCGTTGATGATTGTGCTGCTGATCGGCGGCCTGGTCTATATGACGCGCCGTATGAATCAGACGATGACCAACGAGACGAACCGGACGATGAGCTTCGGCAAGGCGCGCGTCAAGCAGGTGAAGGATGAAAAGCGCAAAACTACCTTTGCCGACGTTGCAGGCGCGGATGAGGAGAAGGAAGAGCTCTCCGAGATCGTCGCTTTCCTCAAGGAGCCGCGCAAATTTAATGATCTGGGCGCAAGGATTCCGAAGGGCGTATTGCTCGTCGGCCCTCCCGGCACCGGTAAAACGCTGCTGGCCCGCGCGGTAGCAGGGGAAGCGAACGTGCCGTTTTTCTCGATCTCCGGCTCGGATTTCGTAGAGATGTATGTCGGCGTGGGTGCATCCCGCGTACGTGACCTGTTTGAACAGGCCAAGAAGAATTCCCCGGCGATCATCTTCATTGATGAGATCGACGCGGTCGGCCGCCATCGCGGCGCCGGTATGGGCGGCGGGCACGATGAGCGCGAGCAAACGCTGAACCAGCTGCTCGTGGAGATGGACGGCTTCGGCGCGAACGAAGGCGTTATCATCATTGCGGCCACCAACCGCCCGGATATCCTGGATCCGGCGCTGCTGCGCCCCGGCCGGTTTGACCGCCAGGTGACGGTCGGCTACCCGGATCTCAAGGGCCGTGAGGCGATTTTGAAAGTTCATGCGAAGGGCAAGCCCCTTGCGCCGGATGTGGATCTGAATGTGATTGCGCGCTCTACCGTGGGCTTTACGGGTGCGGATTTGGAAAATCTCCTAAATGAGGCGGCGCTGCTGGCCGCACGCCGGAATCAAAAGGCGATCACGATGACGGAGATCGAGGAAGCGACGATCAAGGTCGTCGTCGGCACAGAGAAAAAGTCCCACAAGATGAGCAGCAAGGAGAAAAAGCTGACGGCTTACCATGAGGCGGGCCATGCGGTTGCAACCTTCTTCCTGGAGAGCCAGGATCCGGTGCATCAAATTTCGATCATCCCACGTGGCATGGCGGGCGGCTATACGATGTCCATGCCGAAGGAGGATAAGAGCTACACCTCCAAAAACGATATGCTCGATGAGCTCGTTGTCCTGCTCGGCGGCCGGGTGGCGGAATCGCTGATCCTCGGTGATATTTCCACCGGCGCCTCCAACGACATTGAGCGCGCCACAGAGATTGCGCGCAAGATGGTCACAAAATACGGCATGAGCGAAACGCTTGGCCCGATTGCCTTCGGCTCCGGGAACGACGAGGTGTTCCTCGGCCGTGACTTCAGCCATACGCGCAATTATTCTGAAAATGTGGCCTCTGAAATTGATGAGGAGATCAACCGCATCATCGTCAACGCATACAGCCGCTGCCGTTCCATCTTAGAGGAGCATCAGGATAAGCTGCACAAGGTTGCCCACTATCTGTATAACCATGAAAAAGTGGATGGCGATCTCTTTAAGGAGCTTATGACGAATGACTCCCTTGAGATAGAGCCGATGGTGGAAGCAGATGCGCTTCCCGAACAGGAAGAGCATCCGGCTGATGATGCAAGCGCGCCTGATGAGCAGTCCGGGCAGAATGCGGAAGCCTCCGCAGAGGAGCACGCGCAGGAACAGCCGCCCCAAAACGACTGACGCCGGATTAATCCTGACAGAGCCTGAAACCGCCGGTTTTCCGGCGCGGTTCGGGCTCTGTTGCTGTTTCAAGATGCATGTGCGATTCCATTTTATTCCAATTTCCGTTGGTGTTTCTCCCTCTTTTCCAGCAGATTGGCCCGGCATCTTGTCCCTTGCCCTTGACATAGACCCAAGATATCGTGTAAAGTAGTATTCTGGAAAAAGGAAAATTTTTGTTTTCTCCCTCCCGAGAGGGAACGAGAAAGCGAACTGAGGGCTTTGCCGCGTGTGTTGCCCGAAGGAATCGCGAAAGGATGACCAGTTACATGCCCAAAAAGAAGGCAAGCTATGGCAATGAAAATATTACATCGCTCAAAGGCGCGGACCGGGTGCGCAAGCGTCCGGCCGTTATCTTTGGCTCCGACGGGCTGGAGGGCTGCGAGCATTCAATTTTTGAAATCCTCTCCAACTCCATCGACGAGGCGCGCGAGGGCTTTGGCGACAAGATCGTGGTAACCCGTTCTATCGATGGCTCCATTGAAGTGCAGGATTTTGGCCGTGGGATCCCGATGGATTACAATGAAAATGAAGGCAAATTCAACTGGGAGCTCGTTTTCTGCGAGCTGTATGCCGGCGGCAAATACAACACCAACGACAGCGATGGCAGCTATGAATACTCCCTCGGCCTCAACGGCCTGGGCCTCTGCGCCACGCAGTATGCCTCGGAGTATATGGATGCGGAGGTGCACCGCGACGGCTGGTGCTATAAAATGCACTTTGAGCACGGCGAACCCGCCGGAAAGCTCGTCAAGGAGCCGTATCAAAAGAAGGATACCGGCTCCACCATCCGCTGGCGGCCCGATCTCAAGGTGTTTACGGATATCAATGTACCGCTGGAATATTATCAGGAGACGATCCTGCGGCAATCCGTCGTCAATGCCGGGGTGCGCTTTGTCCTGCGGGATCAGACGGAGAAGGGCTTTGCAACCTACGAGTATTTTTATGAAAACGGCATTTCCGACTATGTGAAGGAATTTGCCGGGGAGGAAGCCTTCAGCAGCGTGCAGTTCTGGCAAACAGAGCGCAAGGGGCGCGACCGCGCGGACAAGCCCGATTATAAGGTGAAGATTAACGTTGCACTTTGCTTCTCCAATAAAAAGCAGAGGAAGGAATACTATCACAATTCCAGCTTTTTGGAGCATGGCGGCGCGCCGGAGAAGGCCGCGCGCAGCGCCTTTGTCTCTCAAATCGACGCCTACCTCAAGCAAAACGGGAAATATCTCAAAAGCGACAGCAAAATAAGCTTTCAGGATGTGGAGGATTGTTTGATCCTCGTCATATCCTCCTTCTCTACGCAGACCTCCTATGAAAACCAGACAAAGAAGGCCATTACCAACAAATTCATTCAGGAGGCCATGACGGAGTTCCTGCGCCATCAGTTGGAAGTCTATTTCATCGAAAACCGCCTGGAGGCGGATAAGATCGCCGAGCAGGTGCTCATCAATATGCGCAGCCGCATCAAGGCGGAAACAACGCGCCAGAATCTCAAAAAAACGCTGCAAAGCTCCAACGATATGACCAATCGCATTGCAAAATTCGTTGACTGCCGCAGCAAGGATGTCGGTCAGCGCGAGCTCTTTATCGTGGAGGGGGATTCGGCGCTCGGCTCCTGCAAGCAGGCGCGCGATCCGGATTTTCAGGCGATCATCCCGCTGCGCGGTAAGATTCTTAACTGCTTAAAATGTGAATACGATAAAATATTCAAAAGCGAGATCATTACGGATCTGATTAAAATCCTCGGCTGCGGCGTAGAGGTGAGAAGCAAGGCGAGCAAGGAACTTTCCTCTTTCAATCTGGACCTGCTTCGGTGGAATAAGGTCATCATCTGCACAGATGCGGATGTGGACGGCTTCCAGATCCGTACGCTTGTGCTTACGATGATCTACCGCCTGATGCCCACGCTGATCGATGAGGGAAAGGTGTTCATCGCGGAATCCCCTTTGTATGAAATCAACCACAAGGGGCAGACTTGGTTTGCCTACACGGAGAAGGAGAAATCCGATGTGCTCACGGAACTGGGCGACTGCCGCCCCAAGCCGGATATCCAGCGTTCCAAAGGCCTGGGTGAAAACGATGCCGACATGATGAGCCTCACCACGATGAATCCTGCCACGCGCAGGCTGATTAAGATCGAGCCGGATGCGGCGGAGGAAACCTCCCGGATGTTCGACATGCTGCTGGGTAACAACTTGGCGGCGCGCAAAACGCATATTGCGGATAACGGGCACCTGTATCTCGATTTGACGGATGTCAGCTGATTCGTGAAACGGAACATCCGCTTTCCCCAGGCTGTGAAAGGATGGACATTTGATTATGGCTCCCAGAAAAAACAAAAAAAATCCGGTAAAAAAGAATGAGGTCAATGTAAACGCCCATATTCTCGGCGCGGGCGAGGTGGTTAACCAGCGCATCACAGATACGCTGGAAACCAACTACATGCCCTATGCGATGAGCGTGATTCTATCCCGCGCGATTCCGGAGATCGACGGCTTTAAGCCCTCGCACCGGAAGATTTTATATACAATGTATAAAATGGGGCTTTTGACCGGCGCCCGGACCAAATCGGCCAATATTGTCGGCAGCACGATGAAGCTTAATCCGCACGGCGACGCGGCAATCTATGATACGATGGTGCGCCTTTCCCGCGGGTATGAGGCGCTGCTGCACCCGTATGTGGATTCCAAGGGAAATTTCGGCAAGGCATATTCCCGCGATATGCAGTGGGCCGCCTCCCGTTATACCGAAGCAAAGCTTGACCCGCTCTGCAACGAGCTGTTCCGCGATATTGATAAGGATACGGTTGATTTCGTGGATAATTACGACGGCAAATTAAAGGAGCCAACGCTTCTGCCCGTGACCTTCCCGTCGATCCTCGTCAATGCGAATACCGGCATCGCCGTGGGCATGGCGAGCTCCATCTGCCCCTTCAACCTCAAAGAGGTCTGCGAAACGGCCATTGCGCTCATGCAGGATGAGGGGCACAATGTGGCCGACACGCTTAAAGCGCCGGATTTCACGGGCGGCGGTCGGATCCTCTACGACCGCACGGAGATGGAAAACATCTACCGCACCGGCCGCGGCGGCATCCGTGTGCGGGCAAAATACGCCTATGATAAAGAGAATAACTGCATTGATGTCACCCAAATCCCGCCGACAACCACGATTGAGGCGATCATTGATAAGATCATCGACCGTGTCAAGGCGGGCGTGATCCGCGAGATCAGTGATGTGCGCGATGAGACGGGCTTAGCCGGTATGAAGCTGACCATTGATCTCAAGCGCGGCGTAGACCCGGAGAAGCTCATGCAAAAGCTCTTTCGCATCACGCCGCTGGAGGATACGTTTTCCTGCAACTTTAATGTGCTGATCGCCGGGGTGCCGCGCGTGCTCGGCGTGAAAGAGCTGCTCAATGAGTGGATCGCCTTCCGTGTAGAATGCGTGCGCAGGCGCACCTTTTACGACCTGACCAAGAGCAAGGAGAAGCTGCATCTGTTGCAGGGCCTTGCCAAAATCCTGCTGGATATCGACAAGGCGATTCAAATCATCCGCCAGACGGAGGAGGAGAGCGAGGTCGTCCCCAACCTGATGATCGGCTTCGGCATTGATGAGATTCAGGCGGAATATGTGGCGGAGATCAAGCTGCGCCATTTAAACCGTGAGTATATCCTCAAGCGGACGGATGAAACCGGTAAGCTGGAGCAAGAGATTGCGGAAATGGAGGATATCCTTGCCCACCGCCGGAAAATTCAGCAGATCATCATCGGCGAGCTGCGCGATGTGATCGAAAAATATAGCCAGCCCCGCCGCAGTGAGATCGTCTACGCGGCGGATATCATCGTGGAGGAAGAAGAGGAGGACACGCCGGATTACCCCGTGCATCTCTTCCTCACGCGCGACGGCTATTTCAAGAAGATCACGCCGCTTTCCCTGCGCATGAGTGGGGAGCAGAAGCGCAAGGATGGCGACGAGATTACCCAGACGATGGAATCCACAAACAACCGCGAGCTTTTATTCTTCACAAACCGCTGCCAGGTCTATAAGGCGAAGGTTGCAGATTTTGATGATACAAAGGCGAGCGTGCTCGGCGATTTCGTTCCCGCAAAGCTGGGGATGGAGGAAGGGGAGAGCGTCGTCTACATGGCCGTAACGAAGGATTACAGCGGCTTTATGCTCTTCTTCTTTGAAAATGGCAAGGTCGCCAAGGTGGAGCTCTCCGCCTATGAAACAAAGACAAACCGCAAAAAGCTTGTGAAGGCCTATTCCGACAAAGCGCCGCTGGCCGCCGCCCGCTTCATCGCGGAGGATTGCGAGCTGGTGCTCCAATCGAGCGCCGGGAGGCTGCTGTTGCTGCACACGGGCGCGATCACGCCCAAAACCACCAAGGATACCATCGGCGTGGCCGTGATGACGCTCAAACGCGGCCAGAAGCTGATGCGCGTGCGGGATTACCGCGAAGGGGAGTTTGCAAAGCCCCACCGCTACCGCACAAAGAATTTGCCCGCCGCAGGCGCGCTGCTAAGCGCTGAGGACGAGGGCGAGCAGCTTGCGTTAAAATAGGCGCAAAACGTGGTTTTGTTTGAGAAAGAAGGCGTTCCTATGGTCATTGATGCACATGCGCATATCTTCCCGGAAAAAATTGCGCGCAAGGCAACGGACAATATCGGCCAGTTTTACGGCTGCTCCATGGCGGCGGATGGCACGGTGGAAAACCTCCTGCGCTGGGGCGACCAATATGGGGTGGATCGTTTTGTGGTGCACTCTGTGGCGACCACAGCGAAGCAGGTCGATTCCATTAATGCCTTTATCGCGGAGCAGGTGCAACGCTACCCGGATCGGTTGATCGGCTTTGCCGCCCTGCACCCGGAGAGTAACCGAATCGCCCGGCAGGTGGAAGAGGCGCTTGAGATGGGCCTTGTCGGTGTGAAGCTCCACCCGGATTTTCAGGAATTCCTGATCGATGACGAAAAGGCTTTCCCGCTCTATGAGGCGATCGAGGGGCGCATGCCGCTGCTGGTACATACGGGCGACAGCCGCACGGAGTATTCCAAGCCCTGGCGGCTAGCAAAAATTCTCGATCGGTTCCCGAAGCTCGATGTGATCGCGGCGCATTTCGGCGGCTATTCCGAGTGGGAAAACGGCGCGCTGAGCCTGGCGCTCAAGAATGTGTATGTGGATACCTCCAGCAGCCAGTTTATATTGACGCCGCATCAGGTGGGGGAGCTGATTGATATTTTCGGCGCGGACCACGTGCTGTTCGGCACGGATTACCCGATGTGGAACCCGCAGGACGAATTGGAGAAGCTTCAGCTTGTGCCAATGACGGGGGAGGAGCGGGAGATGATCCTGCATGGGAACATGGAGCGGCTGCTGGCGAAATACCAGCAGGCATGATAAGAAATCCCGCAAGTTCTTGATCCGATGAGAACTTGCGGGACGATTTTTAGGCTCAGGAAAGCCGTTGTTATGAAATTGCACCGAGGTGTTTCAGCATTGCAACGCCATCGCGCAGGCCTTGCCGGTAGATGAATTCGGCCTCCCTCCCGCAGGAGGCAAGCACCTGCTCCAAACAGGAATAGGTAAATTCCTTTTCCCTTGCGGAGAGGTTCGTTTCGATGTCGTCCTTCATTTTTTTGCCCTGCTCATAGAGCATCTGGCCAATGTCAGATTGATCGAAGGCTTTCACGGCGCGGTGATAGAGTTCACTCAGAAAGAGGTCGTATGCCTGATCCAGATCCATAGAAATCCCTCCCGTTATTCCGTGATGCTGTCCGGCAGGGAGAATGCGTCCATGTAGCGCAACAGGTACATACAGTCGCAGAAAGCCTGCCGGTAAACCCAATCCTCTTCGCGGCTTCGCAACGCGCTATGGAGTTCTTCCACGCGGAGAAAAAGGGAACGATCTTCGCCGAGTTTCGCCTTCATTTCACGGATAGCCTGCTGGTAGGCTTCCTCCGTTTGCAGGTAGGCGCGGTGCCGGGGGCGGCGATCCATGACGCAGGCGGAGCGGGATTCACTGGTGGATTGATGGAACCATTTTGGGAATACGTTCTGCATCAAAATAAACTCCTTTCACATTCCGCAATGCTTGAAAGGAGTTGCAGCATATGGTATCATATTTATGCTGCAATTGCCTTTTGGCATTGGCGGTACTGGAAGTGGCTACAGCTTTGACGGGTTGAGAGCCGCTTCCTTTCATTTTTTGAGAGCGTCATACTTTTCACAGATATTCCTTCGGACAAATTCGGAACGGTTGAGATTCGTCATCTTACAGCATTCATCGAGCTTTGCCAAAGTATCCTTGTCCATTTTAACCCGTAACATAAAGGTTTTGGGACTGTCAGTCGGACGCCCTATTTTTTTAACCGGCACTAGAAAAGTTCACCTCACTTTCGTAGCACCTGAATTCATTATAGGATACGTAGCACCAAAAGTCAAGCGTTTTACAAAATGATTTTTCACTTCTCTCCCTTCTATTTCCGCAATGCTTGAAAGGATTTGCAGCATATGGTATCATATTTATGCTGCAATTCGCCTTCTGGCGGTTGTCGGTACTGGAAGTGGCTGCATCTTTGACGGAGAGGAGCCGCTTCCTTTCATTTTTTGAGGTCACTATATACCTGATGAATCCCTTTTCGAATAACATCCGATCGTGAAGTGTCAAGCGCCTTTGCGCTTTCATCGAGTTCTTTCAGGATGATTTTGTCCACGCGAACGCGGATCATAGTGTCTTTTGGATTCTCAGGATGTGGCCCCGGTTTCTTTGGAGCTACCAATGCATCACCTCCATTGTGTAGCTACGAGTTAATTATACTGTTGTAGCTACGAGTTGTCAATAGGCTAGGAAAAAATATATGAGCGGGTTATGCTGGAGTAAGTTCATTTGTTGGTTGTTGTGAATCCACGGATCAGAAAACTGGAACGCGCTCAGGCCGCGCGGTAAGAGCACATTTTAATTTTAAGCACAAAAGCCCGCAGACCTCACATTTTAGGCCTGCGGGCTTGCAGCATTTCAAAAATCTTGTTTAATCAGCAAGCAGCTGCTGTATTTTCTCCCTTATCGCATCAACAACCGCCTCCGGTAAAAGATCCTCTTTGAAGGATTTATCCCTTGCTGAGAATTCGACGATTCCCTTTTTGCAGGTTTTGGGGCTCACCACGAGCCGTAGCGGCACGCCAAGAAGGTCCGCATCCGAGAACATAACGCCCGCGCTCACCGGGCGGTCGTCGAAGATCACTTCTATGCCTGCCTTGGTCAACTCGTCATAGAGCGTTTCCGCTGTTTCTTTTACCTTCGCGTCAACGGCTTTCAGCGCACAGAGCTGCACCTGCCAGGGAGCGATCGCCATCGGCCAAATGGGGCCGTAATCGTCGTGCCGCACTTCGCACACAGCGGCTGTAAGCCGCCCCACGCCAATGCCGTAGCAGCCCATGATCGGGTATTGCAGCTTGCCCTCCCGGTCGAGATACTGCATCCCCATGGAGCGGGTGTATTTATCGCCGAGCTGGAAGATGTTGCCCACCTCGATGCCGCGGCTGATGCGCAGGTGGGGCTTGCCGCAGGCAGGGCAGATGCCACCCGCGAAGGCCTTCGCCACGTCAAAAAATGCCGGCTTCTCCGCAAGGTCGCGCTCCAGGCATACACCGGTGAAGTGGTAGCCATCCTCATTTGCGCCGCATACGGTGCACTGGATGCCCTCCATCGAGCGGTCAAAAACAACCTTGATCTGATCGTTCAGGCCGACCGCGCCGATGGAGCCGGGCACAAGCCCGCTTTCCTGCGTGATCTGCGCGGCGGGATGGATTTCCGCTTGCAGCAGGTTGCGCAGCTTGGTTTCATTCACTTCCAGATCGCCCCGGATAAAGACGACCACATAGCTGTCATCCTCATTTTTCTGGTAAACCACGGCCTTGCAGGTCTGTTCCGGCTCCACGCCGAGGAAGGCGCAGAGGTCTTCAATGGTTTTCACGCCCGGGGTGGCAACCTTTTTTAGCTCCGCCTGTGCTGTTTGCCGGTTTTCCACAATGCACTGTGCGGCCTCCATGTTGGAGCGGTAGCCGCAGCTGTCGCACAGGACGATGGAATCCTCGCCGATTTCCGTCAGCAGCATGAATTCATGGGCAATGCTGCCGCCCATCATGCCGGAATCGGATTTGACCGCTACCACCTCCGGCACGCCCACGCGGGCAAAAATGCGGTGATAGGCTTCATAGCATTTTTCATAGTAACGTTCCAAATCCTCCTGTGAGGTGTGGAAGGAGTAAGCGTCCTTCATTGTGAATTCCCGCACGCGGATCAGCCCGCCCCGGCAGCGCGGTTCATCGCGGAATTTTGTTTGGATCTGATAGATCATAAAGGGATAATCCGCATGGGATTTCGCCGCGCCGCGCGCGAGCTGCACAGCCGCCTCCTCGTGCGTCATGCCGAGCACAACATCGCTCCCGCTGCGATCCTGGAAGCGGGCCATCTCGCTGCCGATGCTCTCATAACGGCCGGATTCCCGCCACAGGGAGGCTGGCATCACAACGGGGAACAGCACCTCCTGCCCGCCAACCGCATCCATCTCCTCCCGGATGATCTGCTCGATCTTGCGGGTGATCCGGCGCGCGGGGGGATAAAGCGAATAGATGCCGTTGCACAGCTGGCGCATATAGCCGCCGCGCATCATCAGGGCGTGGCTTGCAATTTGGCAGTCGGAGGGCGTTTCCTTAAACCGCTCCCCCAGAAGGTGGCTCATTTTCATTGTTTTGGCTCCTTTATCTTCTTTTAAGGCTCAATTGTTTTTCAGTATCATCAGGCCAACAAAGCATCCCTCTGCGAAAAAAGGCATTGACGCTTCGCGGCAAGAGGCATTTTGCGTAGATGGCCAATTTTCAATGATTTCTAATTTCACAATTTCAACTCTGCAATCCGTATGAGCTATTATAGCATGAATTTCAATGTCCCTTCAAGGATCAAAGCCGCTTGGCAGCGAAAAAATGGGTTTTTGTTGAAGGATACCTGCAAGTTTGATACAATACAAGGCAGGGGAGAGGCATGGTGCAAAATACCTCAATCCTTTTTATCTGAATATGGAGAGGATGACTCATATTATGGAAGACCAGAAGAACCTGATTTGGAAAGACCGCAAGCGTGTGCTGGGTATGCCGCTCACCTTCACCAAATATTCGTTATCAGAGGACCGCATCTTTTTGCAGACTGGATTTTTGAACCTGGAAGAGGAGGAGATTCTGCTCTACCGCGTGCGGGATTTGAGCGTTAAGCGCTCCCTGGGGCAGCGAATTTTTGGCGTGGGCAGCGTGCTGGTGCATTCTTCGGATAAAAGCACGCCGCATCTGGTGATGAAAAACGTGAAACACCCAGGGAAAGTGAAGGAGCAGATCCATCAGCAGGTGGAAAAAATGAAGGTGGAACGCAGGATGCGATTGGGCGAGCTAATGCATGACGACGATTGCGACGATATGGACTTAGGGCAGGATGATTTTTAAAAAGCAGATCAGAAAAGGCCGCCCGAAGCAGCCGGGCGGCCTTCTATGGATTTCTTATCATTTCAGGCCCGATTCCACACAGGCCGGAGCAGCGGTGGATGCCTCTTCCTCTTCCTTTTTAGGCGGCTCTATATAAATGGTTTTGCTGTGCACATCCAGCCGGTCGTAATACTGCTTGAACCGGACGGTGTGGCGCAAAAGCCGCTCACAATGCGGGCAAAAGAATTTGGCGCGAAAGGCACGGCAGGTAAAAACCCAGTCGCTTTTCTGCTGGGCTTCCCGGCCGCATTGGTCGCAAAAGCAACGCAGCTGCTCAGGGTCTACCTTTGGGCTGTGGATATCGCTTATGACGTAGGCCTTGAAACGGAGCCGGTCATAAAATTCCTCGCCGCACGGCAGGGTGAACTGCTCAACCAGTGCGGGTGAAAAAATGCGGCGCAGGCATTCCGCTGATAAAACGCTGTCATCCAGCGCCCGGTGGAGCGAAAGCCCATCTTCCCCGATGCCCAGCATCGCGGCCGCGGCACTCAGGCCCGTCTGCTGCGCGGTGGACAGGTGGAGGGCAGCTTGAACGATTTTTTGCAAATCGGCATAGTACGTCAAAAAAGGAAGCGTTTCCAGGCCGTTGAATAATTTAAAGTTTTCAATTAAAACACGAATATCCGTATCACCCCAGGTCAATACCGTAACTGGGCCGTTTCCTACCCATTTCCGGAACTGCGCCATCGTCTGGGTAAAAGGCTCGCCGCTCTGTAAATCCTCATTGGTCAAATGCGTCAGTTCCCGGACATGCCCGCGCAGCCGCTTGCCGATTTGGGATTTAATCAGGTGGGAAAACGTGTCGGTTTCACGAAGCTGCTCGTCCAGACGGACGGCGCCGATTTCGATGACTTCGTTCATGAATCCGCCGCGTTTGATACTATATACGTTATTCCATTCGAGATCCATAACGATGTATTGCATCTTTTCGGTGACCTTTCTTGTTTGATCTATCATTGATATGCAGCCGGGCAAAAGGTTATTCCGGCCGCCGCCAGTTTTTTACGGTGATCTGAAGGCCTTCCATCACATGGAGTGCCTCTTCGTGAAGCGTAGGGTCAGCGCCTGCCGTACAGGCCGCGTCCACGATAATCTCCGCTTCCGGCAGGGCCGCCTTTGCCAGCACGGCGTTGGAAATCACGCAGATATAGGAGACAAGGCCCACAAACTCAACTTGATCGAAGTTTGCGGCACACAGGCGCTCCGCGAGCTCGAGGGAGCCAAAACCCGGCTTTTCAATCACGGGGTCCTCTGCCCGGCGTAAGTCGGCTGCACGCCCATAGAGCTGCCATCCGGCGGAGTGCTTCGTGCAATGGGGGATGGGGAGCTTCCTTCCCTCCTGTGTTTCTAAATAATTGTCGTCGTGCGTATCCAATGTGAAGATCACGGTTTGATTTTTGGCATGATAGGCCTCAATTTTTGCGCAGATGGCGGCCTCAAGCACGGCTGCCTGCGAAAACCCAAGGCTTCCGTCAACAAAATCTTTTTGATAATCTACCACTACCAAAGCCTGCCGCATTTTTATTCCTCCCTGCCGTATCGGCGCGATAAAGGTCACGAGGGTTTTCCTTGTTACCTGCTTATTTGTTCCGCTTTTATCAAAAAACAACGCTTTCATAATAGCATAAGCGGGCAGGGCGGTCAAGCGTGACAGGATGCAACGCGCGATTTACAAACATTTCCATATACAGAGGAGGTATTGTTTTGAGAGCGAAAAAGGAAGGAGGAAAAAGCATGATGTGGGTGCTCTTTGCACTTTTATCTGCGTTTTTTGCAGCAGTTACCTCTATTTTGGCAAAGATAGGGATCGAGGGGATTAATTCTAATTTAGCTACCGCTATTCGGACGGTTGTCGTGCTGATTATGGCATGGGGGATTGTGTTTGTAACCGGTACCCAGAGCCAAATTTCTGATATCAGCAGAAAAAGCTGGATTTTTCTCATTCTCTCCGGTCTGGCAACCGGACTTTCCTGGCTGTTTTATTACAAAGCCCTTCAAATGGGGGAAGCCTCCAAGGTGGTGCCGATTGACAAATTCAGCGTGGTTATCAGCATGGTGCTGGCTTTTATCATTCTGGGGGAGAAGATCACGCCGCAAACGGTCATTGGCGGCGTTTTGATAACGGCGGGCACCTTCGTGATGATCTTATAGGATGGCTAGTGAGGCTGCTGTAAAATGCGTTCCTTTCGGACAACTCTTTTAAAGTTCGTGGTTTCGGGTGCAGATGCGCCTGAAGCCACTTTTTGTGTGTTTTGCTAAGGGGATTGCAGCTATTTTGACTACGAATTTCATCCGTTTCGAAGCGGAGTGAGTAACCAGTTAAAAAGTTACAGATTTATTACGAATACATTACGTTTTAAAACTGAGGTTGACGGTGCTCTTTTTTTGTGCTATTCTCATAACTGTAATATGCGTGATATCACAGATGACGCCTTTATAATTGCAAAGGAGGGTTTTGATTGATTGATATTGTGAACATAACCAAGCGGTTCGGTAAATTTACCGCTTTAAGCGGGATGAACCTTTCCGTGGGGTGCTCTTCCATCTATGGCCTGGTGGGTTACAATGGCGCGGGAAAAACAACGCTGTTGAAAACCGTTTCCGGCGTATATAAGCCGGAGGAGGGCGAGGTGCGCATCGACGGAGAAAACATTTTTGACAATGCGAAGATGAAGCAGCGCCTGTTTTATGTGCCGGATGATCTCTATTTTCAACCCTATGCGAGCATGGAAAAGATGGCACGGTTTTATAAGGGCTACTACCCGAAATTCAGCGATAAAACGTTTCAAAACTTGACCAAGGTATTCGGCTTGGATCCTACCAAACGCATCAATGGCTTCTCCAAAGGGATGCAACGGCAGGCAGAATTTGTGCTGGGTATGTCGGCCCATCCGGATGTTTTGCTGCTGGATGAATCCTTTGACGGGCTCGATCCCGCCAAGCGGAGCCTGACCAAACAGCTTTTGGTGGAATACATGGCGGAGAAAGAGGTCTCCATTATTGTTTCCTCCCACAACCTGCATGAGGTGGAAGGCCTTTGCGACCATGTAGGCTTAATCAATGGTCAAAAGCTCGCCATGGATTGCTCAATTGAAGAGATCAGCCAGAATCGCTGTAAATTCCGCCTGGCCTTTGACCGGGAGATGACGCAGCAGGATTTTACCGGTTTGGAAATCAAGCGGTTTAAAAAGGATGGCAGCATGATCCTTTTAACCACGGTGGGGGAGCAGGCGCCCATTGAAGAAAAGCTCCAGCAGATGAAGCCGCTTGTGCTTGAGAGCATGCCGCTCTCACTGGAAGAAATATTCCTGGATGAAATGGAGGGAACCGACTATGACTTCACCGAAATCTTCAATTAATCCGCGCCTGTATACGTTCCGAACGGCGCTGACTTCTAATTTTTTGATGCCGTTGCTGAATACGGTTGCGCTGGCGTTTTGCATCCCGATTATGAACCTGGTAAGAATCCTGTCGATCAACAATGCTGCAGCCACGCCATATCGGGGGGAAACGGCTGCCTCTTTGAAAGAAACCTATAAATATATGCTAATGGGGGTCACTGATCTTGCTCCTCTGCTTATTTTAGCTGTGGTCGGCTGTTCCGTTTTGCTGGGCGTGATGATGTTCCGCTTTATTGCCAGCAAAAAAACAGTCAATGTGTTTTACAGCTTGGGCATCACGCGGAAATCCCTTTTTGTATCCAAATATCTGGCGGGTATCCTGATGCTGGTTGTATCCGTCGCCCTGCCGCTGCTGTTCAATCTCATTCTTAACTTTTCCTATCTGGGCTCTTCCTGGCAGCTTTGGAGCGCGACGGCATATTATTTCTGGAGCTTTTCAATCCTGGCCTGTTTCGCCTTTACCGTAACGGCAGCGGTGTTCAGCTGTGTGGGCACGGTAGCAGAGGGCTGCTTCTTCCCGTTTGTGCTCCTCGGCTCTCCAATGATTGTCCTTTATTGCCTGCAATATTTGATGGAAACGCTCTTTGGCAACCCGTATGGGGAATATTTTATGGGCTATGGTACGACAGACCTTCCCACTTCGTTCAAAGCGTTCAACCCCATTCTATTCCTCTATGACGGCGTCAATAACCTGTCCGCACTGGATGCAAGCGGTAAACTGATACCAAGCTCATACGGAGAGGGTGCACCTTGGGTGAAGCCGAATTTTCTTCCGTTGGTTTTCTGGACGCTCGCAGTCATCGCCGTGATGTTCCTGGGAATGTATCTGTTCCGCAAGCGCAAAGCGGAAATCTGCGGCTTCCTCGGCGTGAATCCGGTTTTGAATTTTTTGATTACGTTCCTGCTCGGCTTCCTCGGATTTGGGCTTGTGATTCATGTTGCGGAGGCGAAGCTTTCCATGGCGCTTGCCATCGTGATTGGCTTACTGGTGTTTGCAGTGATCTACTGCATTGTGGATTTTGCCTTGATCCGAAATGGAAAAGAATTTTTGCGCGGGCTGAAAAAGCTGCCGGTTCATCTTGGCATCACGCTGATCATCGGCATCGTGTTTGCGACGGGCCTGTTTGGCTTCAGCACGCGCATCCCGGAGCTTTCGGAGATTCAGAGCGCTTCCATCACAGTGCCATCTGATTCCTTCCTTGGCCTGGGATGCAGCGGCTCTTCCTACGGATCGGAGTATAATTGGGGTGCTTTGAGCGACATGCTGGAAGGCATTGAGGCGGAGGAGGATCTTCGCCTGGTCCGTCAGGTGCATGAGAAAATCATTCAAACCGGTGATCAAAAAATTACCGCCAATCAGGATGGGGTGGCCCGTGAGGATCAATTTGTCGAGAGTACCATTCAGGTGATTTATCAGCTGAAAAACGGAAAAAAGCTGATGCGCAACTATTACCACGTGCCGGTTCAGGCGGTCAATCAATTGCTTCACATAGAGGATACGGAAGCTAGCCACGTACAGATTCAAAAATTTTTGACAGCCCCTTTAACGTCGCGGTATGATAGTTGGGAACGGGAAACAATTCAAAAAACAGGAGCTATCTCCCTATGGAGCCCCTATATGGAGCAGGAGACGACGATTGAGCTCTCCGAATTACAGCGCAAAATGCTCCTGCAATGCATTGCGGATGATTTGACCGCGCAGAAGGCGGAGCAGCGTTACTTCCCCACGCAGCAGCCGATTGGTTTCATTAGCCTGCAGAACAGTGAGAGGGCGATAGGCTATGGCTATACAGGAAGTAGTAGCGATGAAACATATCGTGCTCCTTACGTCAACACAAGGGAAGGGTATACGGTATATCTGACCAAAGAGATGCAGAAAACCATTCAGTTCTTGCAATTTAACGGTTTTTATGATAGGATTGGCCAGCCTGCCGAAGTGGAAAGCGTGAAAATTGTGCGCGCGCGCGAAGAAGAGAATCACGCTCCGGAGCATCTGCGTTATGACTCCTTTTTCTTTATTGGTTCCTGGCAATCCTCGAAATATATGGAGGAGCAGAAGAAAAGTTATGAGTCGCAGGGCGGCGTCTATGATACGGCCTTCAAAAACGCTGTAGAGATTGCCGACGCCAGGCAGGCGCAGGAAATTGCCGCCCGTTCTCATATCGCCTATTTCTACGGGGTGGATGGGTACTTTGTCCAGGTGAAGCTGGCAGGCGACAAGGGCTACACCTGCATGTTCCTGCCCGAATCCGCCGCGCCGCAGTACGTCAAGGATGCCGTGAAATAAAGTTTTTTCATATGCTCCCAAGGGGAAAGTCCTTTAGCCCTCTTGGCTGCGCAAGCCCTGCCCATGGCCGATGCTGTGGGCAGGGTACTGCCTTTCAGTTACACGATTCGGATATGGAGGAGGGAACCGCCTTGATCGACATCGATCTGCGAAGCCGCACGCCGATCTATGAGCAGATTAAGGAGCAGATCATGCGCCTGATCCAGCTCGGTGTGTTTCGCCCGAATGAACAGCTGCCGTCGATCCGCGCGCTGTCACGCGAGCTGAACCTGAACATCAATACGGTAAAGCATGCCTTTATGGATTTGGAGGCGGACGGCGTGATTTATTCCATGCCGGGTAAGGGCAGCTATGTAAACGAAAATGCGTTTGCCAATACGCGGATCAAGGAAAAGGCGTTGGAGGAAATACGCACTGCGGTTTCCTCCGGGCAGTCCAAAGGCGTTTTGCAGGAGGAAATCATTGATTTGGTAAAAAAGATTTACGCAAAGGAGGAGATCCAATGATTGATGTGATCGACGTAACAAAAAGGTTTGGCCGTTTTACCGCTTTGAGCGGCCTTTCACTGAGCGTCCATAAGGCGTCAATCTATGGGCTTGTGGGTTTTAACGGAGCGGGCAAGACCACTCTTTTAAAAACAATTGCGGGCATCTACCGGCCTGAGGAAGGCGTTGTACGGGTGAATGCTGAGAATATTTTTGACAATGCCAAAATGAAGCAGCGCCTTTTTTATATGCCGGACGAGCTCTATTTTCAGGCTTATGCCACGCTGAAAAAAATGGCGCGTTTTTATGAGAGCTATTATCCGTGCTTCAGTGGGAACACCTTTCGGGAGCTCTGCAATCTTTTTCACCTGAATCCAAATGAAAAGATCAACGGCTTTTCAAAGGGGATGCGCCGGCAGGCGGAGCTGGTGCTTTGCCTTTCCACACGCCCGGAGTTTCTGCTGTTGGATGAATCCTTCGACGGGCTGGACCCGGCAAAGCGTATGCTCGCCAAAAAGCTGTTGATCGAATATGTGGCAGAGCGCGGTGCTTCTGTGATTATCTCCTCCCATAATCTTCACGAGCTGGAGGATCTCTGCGATCATGTCGGCCTGCTGGATGGCCAAAAGCTTCTGCTTGACTGCTCGGTTGATGATATTAGCGCCAGCCGCTGCAAATTCCGGGTGGCGTTTGACCGCGAAATGAATCGCGGTGATTTTTCGGATTTTTCCCTCAAGCGATTCACAAAAGATGGCCGCTTGATTACGTTTACCGTGCAGGGGGATATCCGGGAGCAGGAGGAGCGGCTTCGTGCGATGAACCCCATCTTATTGGAGAGCTTTCCCCTTTCGCTGGAAGAGATTTTCATGGATGAGATGGAGGGTGAAGAGCAAAATTACGCTGATATATTCAAATAAAAGCTTTGTGTAAACAGAAGGGGGAGCCGTTTATGGAGCGGGAGAGACGAATTTTATCGCCAAACACCAGTTTGGTCCGACGATCTATTTTATCCGGCCTGCCTGCGGTGCTGCCATATTTTTTATCGCTGCTGATCCTGTTCACAGGGATAACATTTCAGTATGTTCTTACGTATGATAGCAAGTTCGCACCGTATTTACAGCAAAATCCTTCGCTTACTTTGCGGTCGCAGTACCGCTATATTCTTTTTGAAGCGGATGCTCTGCTGCCCCTGCAAATTTGTGCGCTTTTGGCGCCGGTAGTTCTAGGAATTTGCCTGTTCTGTTTTATGGCGAGCAAGCGTACGGTCAATGTATATTACAGCCTGGGGTTCTCCAGGCGGTCGTTGTTTTTGGGCCGTTATGTGGCAGGGGAGCTTTTGCTGCTGCTTGCCTCATTGATCCCGGTTGCTGCAAATCTCATTTTGAATCTGGCCTATTTTGGCTCGAGTAAGGAGCTGTGGATTTCAGCCGTTTCCGTATTGGCGGCTTTGGTAATTCTATCTTCCCTGAGCTTTGCTGCGACAGCGCTGGTATTCAGCAGCGTGGGCACCATTGGCGAAGGCACCTTATATTCTGTGCTTCTGCTCTTATCGCCCACCATTCTGCTCGCCGGGGCAGAGGGGCTGATGAGCTGCGTTTGGGGCAATCCGTATGGCGCTACTTTTGAAACAATGGGATATGATAGCATTCTATATACGATGATATCCAGCTATCAGCAGTTCCAGCCGCTTTTCCTGCTGGAAGCAGGCTGCGGCCAGGCTTTTGAGCGGCTCATAGGGGCGCCATGGGGAGCGCCTCACGTTTTTCCGCTTTTACTTTGGGCTTTGATTGCCCTTGGCGCCGCTGCCCTTGGATTATTCCTGTTCCGGCGTAGAAAGGCTGAAATTTGCGGCTTTTTGGGCAAAAGCAAAGTGCTCAATGCGTGCGTGATTGGGTTGATTGGTTTCTTCTGCTATGGGGCCGTTTTGCAGTTGGCCTCTCCCTTGCCGGCCTTCGTCGCAGTGCCGCTCGGTGTGTTGGCCTATGCGGTCGTTTACTGCTTTTTTTATCTGGCCCTAACACGTGGTGCAAAGCGCTTTTGCAAAAAGCTGCGTTTTTTGCCGCTGCATTTGGGGGTGGCGGTATTGCTGGGCGTTTTGGCTGTGACAGGTTTTTGGGGATTCAGCAGCTATGTCCCGGAGGTTTCCCAGGTGCAGAGTGCAGCCGTTGTGATGCCTAACCAGAGCGTTCAAATCACCGGCTATGACGGATCAGGCGGAACTGGGTATCAATCTTTTTTGGTACAAGGAGATCTTATACCGGGTTTTACCGCCCCGGACGACCTTGCCCTGATTACAAAGCTACACCAAAAGCTCGCCACAGTGGGCAAACAGCCCATACAGGAAACGGGGCCGCGTGAGGAACAGATCGTTCATACGAAGATTCAATTCGTTTATACCCTCAAAAATGGCCGTCAGGTAAGGCGTCATTATGACAGAATCGCGTTTTCGCAGCTGATACAGTTCTTGCAGCTGGAGGACAGCGACCATTATCATGCTATGGTTCGGGAGGCACTGAACGGCGCGCCGGACCCAGAGGCCTTCGACCGGCTCAATAGCTGGAAAAGCGAACTGCGGGATTCTGATTTGGTGCTGCTCAGTGGCAAATGGATGGTAAAGGAGCAGGCGCTGCATTTGAATCAAAAGCAGCGTGTGGAATTGCTGCAATGCATCAGCAATGATTTTTGCGCGCAGACCGCGCAGGAGAGATATCATCCCACCTCGCCGGAGCTGGGGACGATTGCATTTATGCGGACAGATGTAAGAACCGATTATTCCAAACAACCGGTCAGGCAGGTTTCGGGTTCATACACTTCCTTCCGGATTGCTGTTACAAAGGATATGGCAAACACGCTTCACTTTTTGCGGCAGCACGGCAAGGCAGATCTGTTGGAGGAGATTCCCCAGGTCCGCAAGCTGTCAGTCATTCGGGCCGATTTGATGGCTCCTAAAAATTTTGGATCAAGTGGAATTTTTCCGTATGCTTCCCCTCGATATGCGGCCCAGGAATTTCATGGCCGGTGGGTGAAAAACCTTTTGTCTGACTATGAATCCTTCTACAATAACGGCCCGGCGATTAAAGCGTTCCGGTATTCCCGTACCATATTGGATCAGAAAGAAATCAAAGAGATCATGGCACACGCCTATCTGAATTATTATTTGGATACGGAAGGCTATTATGTGCTCGTGGAATTTGAGGATAAGATGGGCAATGCGGTTTTGTTCCTTCCAGAAAAAGAGGCGCCGCAGGGGCTTTCCCAACGCGTCAATTAATCCTCCCGCTCGCAATCATAGATTGCAGTGGGGAACGAAAAGGCATATAATGAGGGAACAAAGGAATGCGGAATGCAATGGAAAGGAGCCGGTTGAATCATGAGCCTGAAAAAGGGGAATAGCGCTGCCGCTGCCGGAGCGGTTGCAACGCTCGCCATCCTGTCGATCGCAGTGTTGGTGATGGTGCGAAAATACGGCAGATAATTTGAATCAGACATGCACAATAAAAATTTGGATGCATAAACTGTTCTGGCATGCAATTGCAGCCAGGGCAGTTTTGCTTTTTGCCTGTTTGAAGCTGTGACGTTTGGAAGGGGTAAAATATCCAAAAACTTTTGTGATAGAATCATTATGCTGTAGAAATAGCAAGCTTACATTATATTTACAATTACCATATCATGTGGTATTATAAACTATGTAATAAAGACGATAAAAATAAAAGTTTTTTCAAGTTCCCCCCAAAAAGTGATCTTAAGCTGCGAATGAATATTCACGTAGGCCGATGAAAAAATCGCCGATCAGCTTAAAAAGGCATAAAGGAGTGTTTGATGATGCAAGATACAATGGCGCTGAAATTTCCGATGGAGAACAACTTGGCGGCTGCCCATGAAAAAACCGAAAATCGTGAAAACGACCGGATGATTCATTTTGGCATGCAGAGAAAGATCGTTTCCCATATGACCTCCGAATCCTGGAAAACCATTCCACACGTCACCTATATGTATGAACCGGACGTGACGGATTTTATGAAGGAATACCGGTTGCTCAGCCGTGATGCAAGCCGGAAGCATAAGATTACGGTGAATACGATCATGCTGAAAGCCATTGCGGAAGGCTTGAAGGCCGCGCCGGCCCTCAACGCCCATATCAATTACCGCGAGAGGACGGTACGCGGCAGCGTAACGGTTTTGGAGCATATCGATATTTCCGTTCCATGGTGCCTGCCCAACGGCGAGATGATGACGGTGAATCTGCGAGATGTCGGCTCAAAATCGCTCGATGAGCTTGCGACCTATATTGAGGATATTGGCCGCAAGATGAAAAAAACGGATTTTAATGAGGCAATGTATGAGGTGGCTTTGGCTGAAACGATGGACCATCTCAAGCGGCTGCACATCGTGCGCGTGCTGCGCCGCCTGTTTGGCTCCAAGGTGGGGAAGCACCGGGTGAAAACGCTTTCCGGGAAGGCAAAAAAAGCCTACCGCAAAATACCGGCGAGCGATCGACTGACAAAGGCGGATTTGGAGCAGGGGAGCGTTACGGTATCCAACATCGGCAGCATTTACAGGGAGCAGCACGGCGCAACCGCATTGTTGGAGATTGTTCCACCGCAGATTTTTGCGGTAGCAATCGGGGCTTTGCAGGAAAAACCCGGTGTTTATACCGATCAAAACGGTATCAAGCAGATTGGAATTCGTCAAGTGATGCCCCTGTGCCTGGCGTTTGATCATCGCGCCGTTGACTTTGAAGCACTGGTGCCCTTTATGCGGACGATGGATCGTTTGTTTGCCCATCCATCGATCATTCATCAGTGGTAAGGAATGCAGTTTATGATATCTCCGTAAAAGCGGAGGGACTGCAGGTCAGCGGCACGCTTCGCTGGCGGCATGATGGAGCTTATGCTGGGAGATATGCGTATGACATTTGGCGATGGCGCTAAATTCCGGTTGCCAGCCCTGTGCACAATAAGGTCAAATTTTCCTTACGAAACGTTCATATTGATTTTGCACATTCTTATTTTCTACGTCACACACTTGCAATATTTACCTCCTATACTAAAGCCAAGATAAACGAAAGGGGATGACGGGATGTAAACACGCAAAATCCGGTCAACTGATTTTGCCCCTACACATATCAAACAGATAGACAGGCTTTTTTGTTTCTCTTTTTCATGTATTTTCCTCTCTTTTCATACACTGTCCCTCCTGCCGGAACAGAACCCTCCGGCAGGGGAGGACAGACAACCTATAATCCCCTCGCAAGAGGGTTCCTATATAGATTGCTTCTTCATTTTTTCTCCTTTCTTTCCCCCTCATTTTCAGAAAAATCGCCGGTTGACCGCCGGCGATTTTTCTGTGTTTGATCCATAGGAAGGAGCACCGTTCCATCGGTTGCATTTTGTATCTCATTGTCGTATAATAAAAATCGTTTAGTCAAAAGGGGGATATTGATATGAAAAGCTGGTTTTTGCGTATAACGGCAGTTTTTATGGCCGTGATTCTTTGTGTTGCTATGTCCGCCTGCGGGAAAGACGATGCAGGGGAGGAAAGCTCCTCGGCGTTCGGCCAGGCCGCATCGGGAGAGGGAAACAGCACTTTTGCTGGTAATTCCACACCCGTGGATCCCATTTTGCCGCCTGATGCGGAATCCATCGCACAGCCTGTGGGCGGAGGCGGCGATGATACGCCTGGTACGCTGCCAAACGTGTCTGTTACGCAGGGGAAACCCGGCAGCACTGCGGGCAAAACAACACAGCAGAACAATCAGACAACAACGGAGAGGGAGACAGAATCCCGCACCGTTAAGGTTACCATCCCGGAGGGCTACAACATCGTGCAGATCGCTAAGAAGCTGGAGGCAAACGGTGTGTGCAGCGCAACGGATTTTATCAATACGGCGCAGACCTATGACTTTTCTTATTATCCGCTGGTAGGAAGTATGCCGAAAAAGCAATACCGCGCCTTCAAGCTGGAAGGATATCTGTTCCCGGATACTTATGAGTTTTATAAGAATATGAAGCCGCAGGATGCGGTGGGGAAATTCCTGCGCAATGGAGTGTTGAATGGCTTTTCTTCACAGGCATCTGGAAGTAGTTTGAAAAATATGGATGAGGTCATAACGCTTGCATCAATTGTGGAGCGGGAGGCGAAAACCAATACCGAAAAAAATATCATAGCTGGAATCTTCTTGAACCGTTTGAAAATGGGCATGAATTTGGAGTCTGACGCGACCCGTGATTATTGTATCAATTATCTCAGCCCTAATGCAGGCAAATATAAAAAGTTTGATCAGCCCTATATGGAATATGCATATGTGTATAACACTTATAACGCGTCCTGCCCGGGCTTGCCGGCAGGCCCCATTTGTAATCCTGGCCGTTCTTCGATCCGAGCCGTCCTGAATCCAACTAAAACGGACGCTTTATATTTTTGTTATGGCAAGGATAGAAAGTTATATACTGCTGTTACATATGAGGAACACAAGCAAAATAAAAAGATGGCAGGGCTAGTATGATAAAGTTAAATATTTGGATGCGGTATATTAAGTTGTGCCATCTCCTTTTTTGTAAAGGGCTTGCTGCCCATTGAACCAAATCCCCTCCTCAAACATAGAATAAGCCTGAAAAGGCCGATCAAATGGAGAGGGGTGGTTCCAATCAATATGATGATACAGGGGCAAAGCATGTCCGAAATGCTGCGCACATGCCCATATGCGCGGGCCGCGGTTCACGGTAATACATATGCACCGTGCCTTCGTGGTTTTGTCAGCTTTTATCCTTGGGCGCATGGAACACTGGTGAAAGCGGAGGTGGTGAATCTGCCTGTGGAGGATACCGGCCCGTTCTTTGGCTTCCATATCCATGAGCAGGGGTGCTGTGAAAAGGATTTTACCTGTGCAGGCGGCCATTTTAACCCAACGGGGCAGCCGCATCCATTCCATGCAGGGGATCTGCCCGTTCTTTTGTCTAACCAGGGTTATGCGTATATGACAGTCTACACGGACCGCTTCCGCCCGTGCGACGTGGTTGGCCGTTCCGTCATCATCCATCAGATGCCGGATGATTACCGTTCCCAGCCCGCAGGAGATAGCGGGAACCGCATCGGCTGCGGTGTAATCCTGAGATGTTGAATGTTCGTCCCCCAAAACACTGACCGCCGCAAATGGATAAAACCATTTGTGGCGGTCGGCATTTTCAGGTTTTGGGCTTTGCAGCGAATCGGAAACCCTTATGCGCCATATTGCTCGTAATAGGTGTCGATTGCGGCCTTTAGACGATCGTCAATATAGATCTTCCCTTGATACGGCCGGTTATAAAGATGCTCAATCACATCGGCCATTGTCACGATCGCACGCGCTTCAAATCCATATTTTTCTTTGATCTCCGCAAGGGCGCTCACCTTGCCGCTCAGGCCTTTTTCCATGCGGTTGAGGGATACCATCAGGCCTTTGATCTCCACCTTTGCCTGTTCCATCAGGATGGGGAAGGTCTCCTCAATCGATTTGCCGGAGGTGGTGACGTCCTCGATAATCACGACACGGTCGCCATCCTTGAGCTTGCTGCCCAAAAGAATGCCCACATCGCCATGATCCTTGACTTCCTTGCGGTTGGAGCAATAGCGGATTTCCTTGCCGTAAAGCGCGCTGTAAGCGATGGTCGTAGCCACGCTCAGAGGGATGCCCTTATATGCGGGGCCAAACAGCACGTCGAAATCATCCCCGAAATTTTCGTGAATTGCCTTGGCGTAGTATTCGCCCAGCCTGCGCAGCTGCGCGCCCGTCACGTAGGCTCCCGCGTTCATGAAGAAAGGGGATTTGCGGCCGCTTTTCAGCGTGAATTCGCCGAATTTGAGCACCCCGCTGTCTACCATGAATTCAATAAATTCCTGCTTGTAAGTTTCCATTGAAAAGCCTCCTTGTTCTATAGATAACGTCTGGACGTGTTAGATCTGATCAGGTCAGTTTTCTGGTGACTGTCTGATAGCCCATGATTTTGCAGCCCTTCATGCGGTCTACCACAAGCTTTACATGCTCGCGTGGGACGCTTACGAGGGTACAGTTGTCGAGAATTTCGATCCGACCGAAGCTTTTGCCCGGCAGCCCGCTTTCCCCTGCGACGGCGCCGAGGATATGGCTGGCGCTGACATGGTGCTTCCGGCCGAGGTTGATGCTGATCTTCTCCATATTTGCATCGTCCCGGCGGGGGGAGGAGGGGGCGCGGCGCGCCCCATTGGGCCGCATATTGCCGCCGCGCTCCCGGCGGCGCGGGTCGCGCTCCATCCGGTTGCGCCTGCTTTCGGCGGCGAACAGCTCATCATCCGCACGGCTCGGCCTGCGGCCCCGCTGCTCCTTTTTCAGGAGCATTTTAATCAGGGCGGCTGAAATGTCGAGAGATGCATAATCCTCCAGCAGCGCGTCGGTATAGGGCATGTATTCCTCCAGGCCGCCTTCCTCCAACACAGCGCGCACCCGGTCGAGGAATTTGCGCTCATTTGTTTCATTCACCTCGCTGCTGGAGGGGACTGCCTTGAGTGTAATTTTTGATTTGGTAAAGCGCTCGATATCACGCAGCTCATAAATCTGCCTGCGGCCCGTCACAAAGGTAAAGGCGCGGCCCTCTTTGCCGATGCGGCCTGTCCGACCGATCCTGTGGACGTAATACTCTACATCCTGCGGGATATCGTAGTTAAATACGGCAGCAATGTCATCCACGTCGATGCCGCGCGCCGCCACATCCGTGGCCACCAGGATGTCGATGAAGCCTCTGCGAAAGCCGTTCATAATTTGCGTGCGCTCGCCCTGCTTCATATCGCCGTGCAGGCCTCGCGCCTGGTATCCGCGCGCATGGAGCTCTTCCACAAGCTCGTCCACCTGCTTTTTTGTATTGCAAAATACGATAGAGCGGCTGGGGTTGTAAACATCCAGCAGGCGGCTGAGCACCTCTGTTTTTTTGCCGACGGGCACTTCATAGTAGGTTTGCTCGATGTTGGGCACGGTCAGCTGTTCCCGCGTGATTTTAATGAGCTCCGGGTCGGTTTGATATTGCTTCGTAATCCGCATGATCTCAGGCGACATCGTGGCGGAAAAGAGGATGGTCTGCCGCTCCTGCGGCACGTCCTTCAGGATCGTTTCAATATCCTCCCGGAAGCCCATGCTGAGCATTTCATCCGCCTCATCGAGGATAATCATGTGCAGATTGTCGAGCTTCAGCGTGCCGCGCCGCATATGGTCCATCACGCGCCCCGGCGTGCCCACCACGATCTGCGCGCCGCCGCGCAGGGCGGTGAACTGGCGCTCGATCGGCTGGCCACCGTAAATGGGTACCACCTTGAGAAACGGCTTGTATTTTGCGAATTTTCGGATTTCGTCGCAGGCCTGCACGGCGAGCTCGCGCGTTGGGCAGAGAATCAGCACCTGGGTTTTGCGCCCGCCGGCGGGATCAATTTTTTCAATGGCCGGGATGCTGAACGCGGCCGTTTTGCCCGTGCCCGTTTGCGAATGGCCGATGACATCCCTGCCGGCAAGAATCATTGGAATACTCGCCGCCTGGATACTGGTGGGCTCTTCAAAGCCCATCTCCTCCACGGCGCGCTGCATTTCATCGGACAGCTCCATATCGGAGAATTGGATTTTTTGCATGTTTTTTCCTCGTTTTCTAAAAAATAGCCGAGCCCGATTTCACATCCAGCGCGTTTGGGGCGATCAGCCCCGCGTGGATGGCCGGGCCCGGTGTGATTTATAGCAACCACAGCGGATTCATTGCGAAAATGACTACACTATAGTTTCTGTCCAACAGAGCCTGACGATACAGGGGATTCTTCTTTTACGGCAGGCGGCGCTTCTTCCAAAGGCCCAGGCGGTATGTTCTGCTCTGCCATGGATTTTTGGCAAAGCCGTTTCGATGCTTCAACCAGCCCCAGGAACAGCATGAAGTATTGCAGCTCTTTCGGCGTTTGAAGCGAAAACTCAAACACGGAAAACACAAGAAATCCCGCCAGGGAGGCAAGGTAGGCAACGCCCATCCTGCGCCATTGCCGACCGCTTCGCAGCAGGTAAAACAGATCGTAAACCAGCAGGCTCAGCACGGCAACAAAAAACAAAATGCTGATGAGTCCGCCCTCAACGAGCAATTCAAAATATAGGCTGTGGGCATGCGGTTGATTGATTCCAAACCGGTTTTGCAGCAGGGTGGTCACATTTTCTGTGCCCGCGCCTACGCCGAACAGAGGGTTTTCTGTGAAAACCTTTAAGCATCCGCCCCAAATGGCCAACCGAGTGACGGTGGAAACATCAAGCTGCAAAATGGCAAACAAGCGCTGATATACGCTCTGCGGCAGAATGAGGAGGATTCCGGCGAACAGGGCGGCAATGCCTATCGCCTGCTTTTTCCCCAAAAACATCAGCACAACCAGCATGACGATCACGGCTAAATATGCGCCGCGCGAATAGGTGGCGGCAATCCCGCCAAAAATCAGGAGGACGCAAACGCCTGCTGTAACCCGCTGCCACTTCTGCTTAAGTTCAAACAGGCTATAGATGGAAACCGGCAAAACGATAATCAGATAAGTTGCCAGAATCAGCGGGTTATCAAACGTGGCGCTCGCCCGTGTGGAAACGAAATCGGTTACGATGGAAAACGGTAGGAATCTAAAGATAAAGTGATCAACGTCTCTCCAGAATGGAATCGGAAACGGAACCTTGAGCGTGATGCACAGCATCTGGAGCAGAGCGACAACACTCACTGCTGCCGCGCCTATCGTCAGGAAAAACATCGCCTGGCGCAGCCGCTCCCGCCGGTCAATCAGGTTGGAGAGAAAGATATCTCCGAGGAACATCCCCATCCATAACAGCGGAACGAGGATGGAAAAAACTTTGGTATCTGACCAGAGAAAAGAAATCATCATATAGCACATGTAGACGAGAAATACCTTGCCCACTGTGCCGATGCGGGCTTTTTGCTTCGTTTGGCTGAAATATCGCTTGAATACCAAAAAGGTGGACAGAGTGAAAAACGGAGCGATATATTCAGGCAGAAAAGCCGCGCAAAGAAGGGTAACCAGAGCCATCTGCCAAGGAACCCGGTCACTTGGCAGGCGGGAAGCCCCGCTGGTTTGCTTGTTCACACCTATTCTCCTTATGAACGGTCAGTTTTCCGGCATCGGCTCTGACCGCACGCTTTCAAATTTATAAATACAGTAATAACAGCGATATAAAATCAGTTTATTTTACAATACATTGAAGTAAAAAACAATACATACGCCTGAAATGTGACGAAATTGTTATACGGAGCTGCCTATGAAAGAGCAGAACTGTGAATGATACGGAGAAGCAGTACAATTTAGAAAGGGCTGGTCTACAAGGCTTTTCCATGATATTGTGACGTAATTGTAAACTTTAAAATTAAGCCTTGATTTTTCCAGCGGAAGTGGCTAAAATAGGTCTTAGCACTCAGGAAGCTTGAGTGCTAACCAAATGAGTAAATTTTATTTATAGGAGGAGTCTATATGACAATCAAACCGCTGTCAGACCGTGTCGTCGTGAAACTCGTCGAGGTGGAAGAGACTACGAAGAGCGGCCTCATCCTCGCAGCATCCGCCCAGGAGAAACCTCAGATCGCGGAGGTTGTTGCAGTCGGCCCCGGCGGGCTTGTGGATGGCAAGGAAGTTGAAATGTACGTAAAACCGGGCGATAAGGTCATCACCAGCAAGTATTCCGGCACAGAGGTCAAGCTTGATAAAGAGGAATACACCATCGTCCGTCAGAGCGATATCCTTGCGATTGTCGAATAAGAATTTCGTATTTACTCATCAATATTGTTGGAGGTAATGGATTATGTCTAAACAGATCATCTACGGCGAAGAGGCCCGCAAGGCCCTGCAGGCCGGTATTGATAAGCTGAGCGATACCGTGAAAATCACCCTTGGCCCGAAAGGCCGCAATGTCGTCCTGGATAAGAAATACGGCGCGCCGCTCATCACCAACGACGGTGTGACGATTGCAAAGGAAATCGAGCTGGAAGACCCCTTTGAGAATATGGGCGCACAGCTCGTCAAGGAAGTCGCCACCAAGACGAACGATGTCGCGGGCGACGGCACTACCACCGCCACGCTGCTTGCACAGGCGTTTGTCCGCGAGGGCATGAAGAATGTGGCTGCCGGTGCAAACCCGATGGTGGTCAAAAAGGGCATCCAGAAGGCGGTGAACGCCGCTGTGGACGCGGTGAAGGCTAACTCCAAGCAGGTTGCCAATTCCGACGATATCGCCCGTGTCGCCACGGTTTCCTCTGGCGATGAAACGATTGGCAAGCTGATCGCAGAGGCGATGGAGAAGGTTTCCGCCGACGGCGTAATCACTGTTGAGGAATCCAAAACCGCTGAGACGGACTGCGACGTGGTAGAAGGTATGCAGTTTGACCGCGGTTATGTTTCCCCCTATATGTGCACAGATACGGATAAGATGGAAGCGGTCATTGACGACGCTTACCTGCTGATTACGGATAAGAAAATCTCCAACATTCAGGAGATCCTGCCGCTGCTGGAGCAGGTGCTGCAGTCCGGTAAGAAGCTGGTCATCATCGCTGAGGATATCGAAGGCGAAGCGCTTGCAACCCTTCTGGTCAATAAGATGCGTGGCACCTTCACCTGCGTGGCCGTCAAGGCTCCGGGCTTTGGCGACAGGCGCAAGGAGATGCTGCAGGATATCGCTATCCTGACGGGCGGCGAGGTGATCACCGCTGATCTTGGCCTTGAGCTCAAGGATACGCAGATGACGCAGCTTGGCCGTGCACGCCAGGTGAAGGTCTCCAAGGAAAATACGATTATTGTGGACGGCGCGGGAGATGCAGAAGCGATCAAGAGCCGTATCCATCAGATCAAGGTTCAGATCGAAGAGACTACGTCTGATTTCGACCGTGAGAAGCTGCAGGAGCGTCTTGCAAAGCTGTCCGGTGGCGTAGCGGTAGTCCATGTTGGCGCTGCGACTGAAACCGAGATGAAGGAGAAGAAGCTCCGCATCGAGGATGCGCTTGCCGCAACCAAGGCTGCTGTGGAAGAGGGCGTTGTGGCCGGCGGCGGCGTTGCGCTGATCAACGCGATCCCCGCGGTTGAGAAGCTCCTCGCAACGGATGACGCAGATGAGAAAACAGGCGTGAAGATCGTGCTGAAAACGCTGGAAGAGCCGGTGCGCCAGATTGCCGCAAACGCGGGCCTGGAGGGCTCCGTGATCGTCGATCAGATCAAAAAATCCGATAAGACGGGCTATGGCTTCAACTTTGCTTCTGAGGAGTATGTTGATATGTTTGAAGCCGGCATCCTTGACCCCACAAAGGTAACCCGTTCCGCAATCCAGAACGCTTCCTCTGTGGCGGCCATGGTTCTCACCACGGAATCCCTTGTCACCGACAAGCCTGATCCGGCTGCTGACGCTGCTGCGAATGCGGCAATGGCGGCACAGGGCGGCGGAATGTATTAATTCCGCCCGGCTTTGAATCGAAATAAACTCCTGTACGAAATTGGGCGCCGCTCTCCTGCACTGGGCAGGGGGCGGCGCTGTTGTATTGCTGTATGGGAAATAATACAGATAGATCAAGTATCGGATGGCCAGTGGCCAGTCAAAGCCTGAAGACAATTATAAATCCGTGGTATCAGGGCATCACCATTAAACTGGAACGGAGGACTGACGGGAAAACAGTTCTGAAATCGATGACCATATACAAAAGCAAACATAAGTATTGCAAATAGATAAAAAACAGTTTCCCACATTCGGGGCTTCCGACGCAATATGATATGTTTTACGCCAATATATGACAGTAGCACATCTGCTGGTATGACAAGCGGATGCATTGAGAAAGCTTCGGGGAACATCAAGCAGACTAAATAAAGGTTAGCTCTTGTAAGCCCACAAGAGGGGCATGGGAATCCGATCAGCGAATAGATTAGGCAAACAGAATGACCCATAAAAATTATGAAAATGTATAAGGCTAGCAGTCCTATGCATAAAATCAATTTGGCCTTTTTTTTATTCACTTTTACCCATGATAAACATGTTGATGTGGTTAAAAACATCTTTTTTCAGGCTTATCTGCTTGTAAATACCCACACCGGTGGTAATCCAAGGAATCCAGATGCAAAACCAGCCGACGATAAAGCCAACAATTTTATCGCTCCACTGCTCTTCCGAGGTGCTGCATACAAGCTTTCCATTCGAGTAGGTAAACATGATCTTGATCTGTTCTCCCAGGCCTGTAATGGTATGAATTCCTCCAACGTTTTTAGAGATCGTAATCGCGGAGGCGTTCCCCAGCTTGTTTTCTTGTACGGAGTACCCCTTTCCTGAATAGGACATCACCAGAGACTCCATTAATTCTTCAATGGGAAAAGAGGCAGGGATGTTAAATATTCTGTTTTCAGCCATTATAATTCCTCCAGAGTAAATTTCGATTGATCATTGACAGCGTTTTTGGATGCTTTAGTTCTTGACTTTTCATCTATGCGACCTACCCGTCAAGCGGACAGCAGGGTAGGTCGATCTCTTTTTCAGCTTTTAATGCGGGCGGTGATCTCCGCCACGTTGTAATCCGCTTTTGCGGAGGTAATGTTTTCGGCGATCAGATCCTTTTGGCCGGTGGCGTTCCAGTTGTATTCAAAATCCAGCGCTGCCGGATCCTCAATCCCCCAGCCAAGGCTACCATCCGGATTGCGGACGATATTTTTGGCAAACACGGCGATGTGACGGATTTCCTGCGCTCCGGTAGAACCTGTAATTTGAATGGAATAATTCAGATCGATGCGATTGAAATACTCCAAGTCGTTTGGATATTTGGAATAGGAGTTCTTCTTCATCGCGCTGAAATAGGCGCTCTCAAGCTTTAAATCGGAATAAGATTTGAAATTTTCTCCTATTAAGAAACGGCCTCCGTTTACTCTGAATGGGACGTAGTCATCCTGCGTCCATGCGGTAACCGAGGTGAGGTAGTCCTGTTCTTCACGCAAAAAGGCGGAAAGATCCAGCTCCTCCGGAATCTCGGTCAGATATTCCGGCACGTTTTCCATCGTAAAGCTTTTTTCGGTTTGGGAGAGCGCATAGGTTTCCTCCTCATAGCCGGAGCTTCGCAGCGAGGCGTATACGGTTACGCTGTCACCAAGGGCAAACTGGCCGTCCGTTGTGATGGTATCCGGCGAGAGGGAATACTGCACCTTTTCCTGCACTGCTTCACTGCACTTTGAATTGTTGAATAGCACGGTGCAGAAGGGCGAAACGCCTTCAAAGGCAACGGATAGCCCATCAAACGGATCCAGAATATTTGCGGCACTCACGCTGGCGGAGCTTGTCTGCGCGCTCTGTTTGCTCTCCTCGGAAGCAAGGATAATGTTTTCCCGTTGGTTATCAGAGCATGCGGAAAGCCCCAGAAGCAATAGCGTCAGGGTAAAGAGCAGAATCGGCCATCTTATCTTCATATCAACATCTCCTCACTTTTTAGATTTTGCTGCGCTTTTGTAAGATGTTTCAAACCAATGAAAAGCGCAATGATAAAAATCCATGCTGCTGCGGATTCCAGAAAATATAGTACGCCGCTCCCTGACAGCTGGATCACATCGCCCAGAATATCCTGACAGGTGCCCTTGATGACCCGGTAAAAAACGGCCTGGCAGGCTGCGGAAAGAGGCAGCGCCACCGCTGCGGCTACAAGATAGCGCCGCTTATATTGACGGTCGAGTAAAATTGGCAGGGCGGAGATTACGGCGGAAAGGCCCACCAGCACTAGGGCCGCCGCCAGCACGAGAGATAGGATGTTGAGAAACGCTTCATCCGATGCGGATGAAAGCGCAGACATTTTTTTTAATAACTGAAAGGCGGATATTTTGCCGTTTAGAAGGAATAGCGCATTGCACTGCATTGTTCCGGAGCATGCAAGCAGGATATGCAGCAGCAGGCCTGAAACTGCCAACACAAACAGGCTTTTTTGCCTGCCCAGAGCCTGAAATCCATTGTTCATATTCAACTCCCCTTATTATTGTAGTGATTTCCGGCAGCGCTCCACCCGCGCCTTATTCCTCCAGAGCAGAGATCAACCAATCGCCCTTTTCCTTCACCATCTGTAGCCGCCCTGGCATTTTGTCGGTGGACGACATCCCTAAAAATGAGGTGGTCATATGTACCACCAGGTCAACTGTGGCATTCTTCTTTCCCTCCATCGTGATGGATCGCACCTCAAATTTTAATCCGGCGTTTGCCGCATTCATCCCGGCACCAATGGAAAACAGGTCGCCAAGCCCGACGCCCAGCAGGCCCGATCCAATATTTTCAGAGGCCTGCATGAAGTTTCGGCTTTTGGCATCCATACAGGCGTACATGCCCTTGGTATCTCCACTGTTAAAGGCGGTTGCGTAATTGTTCAGGCAATCCAGTATTTGCGCTTGATCGGATTTGCCGAACAACAGTTTTTCGCCCAAAATCAGTGTGAGTAAACACACGGCAGCAGCTGTTAAAACCAGGATTTTCTTTTTGTGGATAGCGATAAATCCGGAAGCCTTGGCAACAATATTCTTTACTTCCTCCAAACGGATCCCTCCTCAATCTTCTGAATGGCTCGCGAGCAGGCTTCAGGTGCAAAAAAACGAGCTGATATCAGGAGGCATTCTGCATTTCGCTCAGCTGCCCGTAGCAGCTATCGCAGGCTGCCACCGGTTCCTCTGCCAGTGTAAGCTCATGCTTTACTCCGGTTTGCTCCCTTCCGCAAAAATCACATTGAAAGCTTTCTTCCTTCTGTGAGCAGGCGGCAAGCGCCATAGCGATAAAGCACACAAGCACCACAAGGCAAATTTTGTGTCTCATCTTTTCTTCTCCTTTCACATTTCATAGGCCTAATGCGGTTGTGCGTGTTTTGGTGTCACCGTGTGCTTTTCACCCCCCTTTATTTTTCAAAATATAAATGATCGAAAAAAGTCTTTTTTATATTTTAACCTGTTTCAGGTTAAAAGTCAATACCCTGAAACAGGTTAATTTATAATTTTCCCGGAGGTGTCGCCAATGTACCGCAGAATCCGGGATCTCAGGGAGGATCATGATATGACGCAAACCCAGGTGGCCAAAATTCTCGGCATGTCGCAGACAGGTTATTCCAAATATGAAACAGGGGAAAACGATTTACCCACCGCAGTGTTGATCAGGCTCGCTCGTCTTTATGGTACGAGCATTGATTATTTGCTGAATGAGACGGATCAGCAGCAGCGCTATCCGCACAGCGCCTCTGATTAGCCTGCCTGAAGACTCAATGCATATGACTATGATGATAGGGAATCGAGTAGAAAAAAGAGGAGGGAAAAGGATGGATTTTCCGGTTTTGAATGGCCCGCGGATTTCCCTGCGCAGGGTAGAGGCGGAAAGCCCTGTGGATGTGGAATCGATGTACCGCTGCTATCAGTGCCCTGAGGCACACCGGTATATGCAGGGGAGGGCCTTCCGGCGGGAAGAGTGGCCGGAAATCATCAGGGATTGGGAAAAAGAGCGGCGAGAGGGCCGGCTGATTCGGTGGGGTATTGCTTTAAAAGGGAATGGGGCACTGATCGGGGGGATTTATCTCTATCGCGAGGAGGAGCAGCTCTTTGTCGGCTACATGCTGCACCCCGCTAATTGGGGAGAGGGGTATGCATATGAGGCGCTCGCCGCCGTTCTGGAATATGTCCGGGCAGTGAGGGCGGCTGATACGCTGTATGCCCCTGTTGATAAACGAAACAGCGCCTCTATCCGTTTGTTGGAGAAATCCGGTTTTCGCTGTTTCAAATGCAAGGCAAAAGAAAAAATCTATGCCCGGAATATCCTGTGATCCGAAACAGATTGAAAATAGCAATTTGTGCTCTTGCATAAAAAATCCTCTATGATATAATAAAAATTATCAGGAAAGCCGGATACAGAGAGGAGAGATTTTGATGCAGCATCAGATCACCAGGCGGACGCGCCTTTTGGATGCACAGGGGAACGTTGCGGAGCCGGGGTATTGCGTGCATAATCTGTATGATTATGTGCGCAGCGATATCAGGGCGAATCCACTGCGGATCAAGGAGTGGGATTTTTATCAGATCACGGATGAGCGCTATACGATGCAGATGACAATCGGCACCCTTTCCTATGGCGGCATGAGCGGCGTGACGCTGTTTGACCGGCAGACAGGGGAGCGGTTTGAGTGCAATGATCTTGCCCTGCTGCCGTTTGACAAGTATCATTTGCCGACCAATACGGAAATTCCCCACACCATCACAATCGATAAAAAGAATTTTTACATGTCCTTCGATGTGACGGAAACAAAGCGCCGTTTAACCCTGCGCGGGCAGAACCGAAAGGGCGGGGATTTCAAGGCGGATATCGTCTATGAGGTGATGCCGGGCCTTGAATCGCTGGTGATGGCGGTTCCCTTTGCGCAGAAGGGCCATTTCTATCTCAATCAGAAAATCAACTGCATGCCTGTTACCGGCCGCGTAAAGATCGGCAAGAAGGTGATCGAATTCAAGCCAGATACCGCCTTTGGCCTGCTTGACTGGGGCCGCGGCGTGTGGCCGTTTATCCAGAGCTGGTATTGGGGCAACGGCAGCCATTGGCTGCCGGACGGGCGAATTTTTGGCTTTGAAATCGGCTGGGGCTTTGGCAATATGGGCGCTGCAAGCGAAAACACGCTCTTTTTGGATGGCGTGGCGCATAAGATCGATCAGATTTATCTGGAGAAGGATCCGGATGACTATATGAAGCCGTGGGTTTTCACCTCTAATGATGGCCGGTTTGAGATGACGATGATCCCTGAATTTGATAATGTTACAAACCTGCGTTTTCTGGGCGTCGGCAACCGTTGCCACCAGGTGTTCGGCAAATGGAATGGTTCTGTTGGGCTGGATGATGGTATCCGGCTTACCATTCAGGATATGACGGCGTTTTGTGAGTTTTCGGATAATCACTGGTAAAAAATTTTGGGCTTCGGGAATTGTAATTCCCGAAGCCCAAAATTACAAAAAGCGCTTGCGGGCTGAACGCCCGCATTTTGCATCTTAGGGATGCAAAAACCGCCGCTTTTTCGCCCGCCGCCGGATGGGCGCGAAGAAAAGCCGGGTTCTGCAATTAAAAAGCGCTTGCGGGCTGGACGCCCGCATTTTGCATCTTAGGGATGCAAAACCGCCGCTTTTTGCCCGCCGTCAGATGGGTGTGAAGAAAGGTCTCCTTCCCCCAAAACTACATTGTTTTTCTGCGCCGGTAAAACAGGCGCGAAATCATGCGGATCACCTGCTCGCCGCTGCCGGTTTTATACCGGCAGGCTTCCCGCACGCTTTCCTCCGCATCGCCGATGACAAAGCTGTAATCGGCATGCCGGATGAGGTCAAGTTCATTCACGTTGTTGGAAAATACGGTGATGCTCGCAGCGCCGGAGCGGGCTTTTAAAATATCAGCGGCACTGGCCAAGGTGGCTTCCGCGCTGTAAATCTCCAGGATCGAATACTGTGGGTGCAGCCGGTCGGCCCGGCAGGCCAAGCGCAGCTGGCCGGAGAAGGGCAGCGCTTTAATCGCCTCATAGAGCCGTCTAACCATGGCGTCTGTTTCGATGATCATCAGGCAGACCGCTTCGTGCCCCTCCGGCAGGCTGGCGCACGCGTAAATCTCACTGGCCCCTCCGTGCCGGATTCGGTAAAGATCCTCCTGCGCCTCATTGGTGAATCGGGTGTAGTAGACGTGCAAGACGTCGTGAACCACAGCCTGCGTAAAGCAATTGACCTTTCTCTGCTCAAAAAGGGATTGCAGGCGGTCTGTCAGATCGCGCGGGATCGTTTTGCAGTAAGCATAGGTGTTGCTTGGAATATGGTAAAGCACGGCCCCGTTCATCGCAATTACAGGCAGTGAGAAAGGGATTTCGCCGATGAGCGGCAGGAAGGAGGCGGGGGTACGGTCTGTCACCGCAGTGATCCTTGCGCCCTGGTTCAGCAGGTGCGTGAGTCGGATTTTGGAGAAGGAGCTTAAGGGCTTTTCCTGTTCCCACAGCACGCCGTCCAGCCCGGTGATAAAAAGGGTGTTCCGGTCCTTCCTGCGGGGGAGGCGGGCGGCGTTGACCGCGAGCGATACGGCAATGCCAATCAGCGTGTCGATGATACGGTTAATGGCAAATAAATATGGGTTCACATCCGCGCCGTGTGAGATGGTAACGCTTAGAAATACCACGCAGGTGATATAAGAGGCTGAGGTCTTTTTTAAGACCACCGTGAGATAGATCAGCACGACTATGCAAAGGGATACAATGAGATATTGCAGGATGGGCATGCCTTTTGGCAGCCAAGCCCGTTCCGCCAGCAGCACAAGCATGCCAAACAGGCCACCAATAAAGGTGCCCACGCTGCGGTTGAATGCAACCTTCACGCTGTTGGAAACAAAGGGCTGCATACAGAGAATTGCGGCAATGGCAGAATAAAAAGGGGCTCCCTGATGATTCCGCAGCAGGTCAATGAGGAAACATAAAAAAACCGCAAGTGCGGTTTTCACGATTCGCATTCCAATCTTGGGCATGATATGATCCAAATCCTTATTTTTGAAATGAGTTGAAAAAGGAAAGAAGGATACCAAAGCAGCTTTCACTGCTCCGTATCCTCTTCTTTTCCCCAGCCTTCGTCATGATATCCCTCGGGATACTTCCAATTGCGGCAAAGGTTTTCATAGCGGGCGTATGCCATGCGGACGGCGTCTTCCCAGGAAAGATAAATTTCCTTGCTGGCATTTTCACCAACCTGCCGCATTTTTTCCGGATCACTCAGCATGCGTTCCAGAGCCCTGGCATACGCACTGGCGTTTTCCTCGCTAAGATAGCCGGTTACGCCTTCTTCGATCCCTTCCGCGGCACAGCTGCCGGCGATCAAAAGGCTGGGGCATCCGCAGGCGGCTGCCTCCCGGACGACGAGCCCGTTTGTGTCAAAGGTGGAGGGGAAAAGGAATGCGTCAGCCCGGCTATAGAAGGCGCGCAGCTTGTTGCGGTCACTCATCTTGCCTATAAAGGTTACATCCTTTGCAAGGCCGATTTTAACCGCATATTTTTCTGCGGCCCGCATGTCGGTGCCCTTCCCGATCATAAACATACGGAAGGAATGCCCGGATTCCTTATAAATCCGCAGCGCATCCAGCATTAGGCGCAGGTTTTTATACCACATCATACGCCCCACAAACAAGAGCACGGGCACACCATCCTGCAAATGATATTGTGCCGTGATTGCGGCGGTATCTACTCTGCCGCGTGGAAAATCTACGCCATTTGGCATCACGATATAATCGCCGGTGTATCCCAGGGAGCGCAGGTTTTCCCCAGCCCCTTCGCTGACAACCCATACCTCGTCCGCTATTTTGATATGGTTGACGATAAAGCGGATGAAAAAATCCTGCAAAGGCTTGGTGGGCGCGCGTTTGCGGATATCATAATCATATTTGGTGTGATAGGTGGCAACCATCGGAATTTTCTGCTCCTGCACGATCAGCTTTGCAAAATGTGCGGAGGCAAGCGGGCAATGGTAATGCAGCAGATCCAGCTTTTTGCTGCGCACATAATTGCGAAACGCATGCTTAAACGGCCACCCAAACCGGTATTCATCCTTCTTGCTCAGAGGGAAGGATTTGTAGCGGTATACCTCGTAAGGATAGCCGGTATCCTTCACGCCGGGCACGCGCGGCGTAATCACCATCACTTCGCCGAGCTTGTCCTGAATGATATTGGCATAGTTGAGCGTTGCAGTGGATGTGCCGTCAAGCGTGGGAGGGAACGCATCGTTCATCAATCCGATCTTGAGCTTCAGTGTCCTCACCGCTTCCTTTTATCTTGGTTAGATTTGTTTTATGATACAACACTGCGTCAAAAAACGCAAATATTTTTGCAAAGCTTGAAAAGCCAAAGGCGGTGTTTCTCAATCTCACATGCTGGTACCAACGCTTTTTACAAAAAGAGTTCCTGTTTTTCTTTTTTTTCAGTTTGCGGGGGAGCCAGACCACAACTTTTTAAAAAGTTTATCAAAGAAAATCCCAAGTAGGTATTGGAACTTTTGCGGGAATGCTTTATAATGACTGTGTAACTATTTAAAAGGTAGAATGGTATCAAATTTCTGGAAGCCGGCGGCAGCGCTTCTTCGTTGCCTGGGCAGAAAAGGCGGTGCTTATGAGTTCCAAATATTCTGTTTCTCTTGAAAAGGTCATCCGGGATCATTCCCTGGAAGCGCTTTATTTGCCGAAGGCCGCATCTGATCTCTATATTTCTTCTTACGACGTAAACCGCCCTGGCTTAATCCTGACGGGCTACAATGATTATTTTGACCCAAGCCGCGTGCAGTTTTTAGGGCTGACAGAGCTTGCGTTTCTCGATAGCCTTTCGCCGGAGGAGCGCGCAAAGCGCGTAGAAAACTTTATGTGCCGCCAGCCCTGTGCGGTGTTGATTACCCGTAATCTGGAATGCCCGGATGTGCTGCGGGAAAATGCGCAAAAATACGAAGTGCCCCTTTTGCGTACGGCGGATACAACCTCCAGCTTTATGTCCGCGCTGATCTCCTATTTGAATGTAGAGCTGGCCCAGCGGGTCACGCGCCACGGCGTGCTCGTGGAGGTAGCGGGCGAGGGCGTTTTGATCCTTGGCGACAGCGGCGTGGGCAAAAGCGAAACGGCAATAGAGCTGATTAAACGCGGCCACCGTCTGATTGCGGATGATGCCGTTGAAATCCGCCGTGTTTCTTCCCGCACGCTGGTTGGCTCCGCGCCCGATAATATCCGCCATTTCATTGAACTGCGCGGAGTTGGCATCATCAATGCCCGCCGTATTTTCGGTATGGGCGCCGTTAAGATGACGGAAAAAATCGATCTAGTCATTCAGTTGGAGCCGTGGGATAGTGAAAAGGTATACGACCGTATGGGCCTTGACAACGAGTTTACCACCATCCTCGGCATCAGCGTGCCGGCGGCTGTGATTCCCGTAAAGCCGGGCCGCAATCTTGCAATCATTATTGAAGTAGCCGCAATGAACAACCGTCAGAAAAAGATGGGCTACAATGCGGCGCGGGAGTTGCTGCGCAATTTGGGGATGGATGACGGCGGCGAACCGGACGCTCCTGACCCTGGGATTTGGCAGCGCTTTTAAATTGGCTTTTCGCGCGGGTGAGCGAATGGAACCCCCAGAGCGCATTCTGCCGTGGGGTGCGCATGCAGCGGCTTTCATTGGATTGCCCGGCAAGGCAGTTTATGATAGATAGATTTTGGAACACGGAGGACTGGGAACATGTACAGAGTAGGCGTTGATTTAGGCGGCACAAATATCCGTTCAGGCGTAGTGGACGATCAATTCAAAATTATCGGTGTTGGTGAGTTGAAAACCAATGCGCCCCGCCCGGCTGCGGAGATTTTTGACGATATTACAAAAACCGTACATATGGCAGTGGAAGCTGCCGGGCTCACAATGGATGATATCTCCTCCGTCGGGGTGGGCACGCCCGGTACGGTCAATAAAACGACCGGTTATATCGAATTTTCTAATAATCTGGATTTTCAAAACGTTCCTGCGCAGGAAATGCTGCGCGAGCGTCTTGGCAAGCCGGTCTATTTGGAAAATGATGCAAACTGCGCGGCCTATGGAGAGGCGAAAGCGGGCGCAGGCGCGGGTGTCAAAGATTTCATTGCCATTACGCTCGGCACAGGCGTGGGCAGCGGCATCATTGTGGATGGGCATATCCTCAACGGCGCGAACTTTGCCGCGGGCGAAATGGGCCATATGGTAATTGTCGTGGATGGTGAGCAGTGTAACTGCGGCCGCCGCGGATGTTGGGAGCGTTATGCTTCCGCCACCGCGCTGATTGCGCAGACAAAGGATGAAATGCGCCATGCGCAGGATAGTATGATGTGGGAACTGGTTGATAATAATATTGATGCGGTCAATGGGCGCACAGCCTTTGATGCAATGCGCAAGGGCGATGTTGCTGCAAAGCGCGTGGTAGATCGCTATATTTATTATGTAGCGTGTGGAATTATCAATGCCATCAACATTTTCCAGCCGGAAATTATCTGCGTGGGCGGCGGCATCGGCCATGAGAAGGAAACGCTGTTGGAGCCCCTTCGCCAGCATGTCCGCCGGGAGCGCTACAGCATGTATTCCTCCAAGCAGACAAGAATTTGCTCGGCAGAGCTGGGCAATGATGCGGGCGTGATCGGCGCTGCGCTGCTGGATCATTGACGCTACAGGTTTGGCCAACTGCTCCAGGTTGGCTCATGATAGATCAAATTCAATGCCTGTCCTGCCCGGCTGTGTTGAGGACGTGAAAAGGCTGAAATATCAAATCTCATTCGCCTTCCCGCTGCCATTGGCCGCGGGGAGGCGAATTCGGAAAGGTATGAGAATTGCATGAACGGACTCGATACGGTAGAAGCGCTTGCCACTGATCTCGGCTGCCCGGCAAAGCGCAATGCACCCATGAAGGAGTATACCTCCTTTCGAACGGGCGGGCCTGCCGACCTGCTGGTGGAACCCCAAGGGGAAGAGCAATTGGCGCAAATTTTACAATGCTGCAATGCGCAGGGGCTTCCGCCGTTGGTTTTGGGCAATGGGAGCAATGTGCTGGTTGCCGATGAGGGGCTTCGCGGCGTTGTGCTGTGCCTCGTGCCGGGGCTTTCTATGCTGCACGAGCAGGATGGCGTGATCACCTGTGGGGCGGGCGTCAGCATGAACCGCCTGTGCCGGTTCGCTTTAGAGAAAGGCTTGACCGGCCTGGAGTTTGCCTTTGGCATTCCGGGGAGTGCCGGCGGCGCAGCGTTCATGAACGCGGGCGCTTACGGCGGTGAGATGAAGGATGTTTTGGCTGGCTGCACGCATCTGACGCAAAGCGGCGAGCGCGGCAGGCTCATGGGGGATGAGCTGGAGCTTGGATACCGGCGCAGCGCCTACCGGGAAAATGGATTTTTGATTACCTCTCTGCTTCTCCGCTTGGCTCCTGGCGACAAGACAGCGATCAAGGCCCGCATGGAGGAGCTGATCGCCCGCCGTAAGGCGAAGCAGCCTTTGGAATACCCAAGCGCGGGCAGCACCTTCAAGCGGCCGGAGGGCTATTTTGCCGGTGCCTTGATCGAGGGCTGCGACCTGAAAGGGGCATCCGTCGGCGGGGCGCAGGTGAGCGAGAAGCATGCGGGGTTTGTCATCAATCACGGCGGTGCAACGTCGGCAGATATTCTTGCCCTGATCCGCCTAATTCAGGATACGGTATATGCCGAAAAAGGCGTTCGGCTGGAGCCGGAGGTACGTTTGCTGGGCTTTTGAACTGCCCAAACTGGCCCAAGTTGCCTGGGGCGCGCAAGGAGGAAATAAGATGGATTTTATTATCATCACCGGGATGTCCGGCGCGGGAAAGTCCCGTGCGGTTGACGCCTTGGAGGATATCGGATTTTTCTGTGTCGATAATATCCCACCCAAACTGATCCGCACTTTTGCACAGCTAATTCTCCAATCGCAGGAAAAGCGCGATAAGGTAGCAGTTGTAACCGATATCCGGGCCGGGAATTTTTTTGATGATTTTTTAGAATCCCTTGATGAACTCAAGGCGATGGGCTGCGACTACAAGCTTCTTTTTATTGAGGCGAGCAATGAGATCATCCGCCGCCGGTATAAGGAAACGCGCCGCAAGCACCCACTTTCCGATCAGGCAAAAGGCTCCATCGACGACGCGATCAATGCGGAGCGGGCGATTCTGGCGCCTGCCCGCCAGCGCGCGGATTATATTGTGGATAGCTCCCAGTACACTACCACGCAGTTCCGCGAGCGGATTGCCGGGATGTTTCTGGAGGACTCTGCCCGGATTATGCAGATCCACTGTGTTTCGTTCGGCTTTAAATATGGCATCCCCAATGAGTCGGATTTGGTTTTCGATGTGAGGTGCCTGCCCAATCCCTTTTATGTGGACGAGCTCAAAGGCCACACCGGGCTGGAGGCTCCGGTGCGGGATTTTGTCATGAAATGGCCGCAGGCACAGGGCTTGGTGCCAAAGCTAATGTCGCTGGTGGATTATCTGGTTCCACTTTACCGGAATGAGGGGAAAAGCCAGTTGGTTATCGCGGTGGGCTGCACGGGCGGACGGCACCGCTCGGTGGTGTTTGCCGAGCTGTTGAGCGAGCATTTTGCACAGCAGGGCCTGCGCGTCAGCATCCAGCATCGGGATATCAAAAAGTAGCCTGGGTCCGGCTGTCTTTTATACTTTTTTATTTGATTTATGGAGAGGGATAGGGAACGCATCTATGTCATTTTCATCACAGGTAAAAGCAGAGTTGGCTTCTGTTGAGAATACACCTTGCTGTATGCATGCGCAAACCTATGGTTTGTTGTTGTTCAGCAGGGCCTTTTCTTTTGCTGAGATTTCCATGCAGACAGATACCGAGCAGATCGCGCGGATGTATCACGGGGGTATCCAGCGGGAGGCTGGGGTAGAGGCGAGCTTGACACAATCTGCCTCCGGTAAATTCAAAGTATATGTCCGCACGGCTGCCCAGCGGCAGCAGGTGATGGCGGCTTTTGGGCATGAAAAGGGGGAATTGGCCCTTCGGCTCAACCGGGCGAACCTCACGGGCGACTGCTGCATGGCGGCGCTTCTGCGGGGTGCTTTTCTCGCCTGTGGAACGCTGACGGATCCGGAAAAGGATTATCATCTGGAATTTGTCGTTCCTTACCGCTATATCAGCCGAGATTTGGCAAAGCTGCTCAATGAATTGTCTCTTGCGCCAAAGCAGCTGGAGCGTAAGGGGAGCCATGTGGTCTATTGCAAGGATAGCGGGCAGATTGAAGAAATCCTTACGCTGATGGGCGCGCAAAATGCGGCGCTGGAATTGATGGGCATCAAAATGTATAAGGATATGCGCAATAATATCAACCGCAAAACCAATTTTGAAACGGCGAATATCTCCCGCACTGCCAATGCGGCGGCGGAGCAGGTTTATGCCATTGAAGCAATCCTTGAGCATGCCGGGGTGGAATCTCTACCGGAAGAGCTCAAGGAAATTGCCCTGCTCCGGCTGGAAAACCCGGAAATGAGCCTGCGGGAGCTAGGAGAGGCGCTTTCCGAGCCGATTTCCCGCTCCGGCGTCAATCATCGTCTCCGACGATTGGTCTCCATTGCACAGGAGACAGCACCCGGCCTTTTTGAACAGAAAAAAACAGAAAAGGATGGATGATCGTTGTATACCATGATTGAGGCATTCACACAGGGAGTCGGCAGCGCTTTTGCCGACTGTGGATATGATTCGAACTATGGAACCGTCCAAGTGTCCGATCGGATGGATTTAAGCCCGTTCCAATGCAATGGCGCGTTTGCCGCGGCGAAGCAGTATCACAAAGCCCCGGCAGTGATTGCCGACGAGGTTGCGGCGGCCCTGGAGGGCAGCCCGCTTTTTGCCAAGGCGGAGCCCGCGGGCCCCGGGTTTTTAAATTTGACGCCGCGGGATGAATGGCTCGCGGCCTATGCGGCAGGGGTCGCCCAGGATTCCAGCATGGGGATTCCGCAAATTGGGCAGGGGGAAACCATCCTGATCGATTATGGCGGGCCGAATGTGGCGAAGCCTCTGCATATCGGCCATTTACGCTCCGCGATCATCGGGGAGGCGCTCAAACGCATTGCGCGCGCATGCGGCTACCGCGTGATTGGCGATATCCATTTGGGCGATTGGGGGCTCCAGATCGGCTTGGTGATTGCGGAGCTTTCCGACCGGCATCCAGAGTGGCGCTGCTTTGCATCGGATTTTGAGGCGGAGAGAGAATCGGCGCCGCCGCTTGACCCCGATACGCTCAGTGAGGTTTATCCGTTTGCAAATGCCCGCAGCAAGGAGGACCCTGCTTTTCGTGAGCGCGCGAAGCAGGCAACCGTGAAGCTGCAGGAGGGCCATGCGGGCTACCGTGCCCTGTGGCGGGAGCTGATGCGGGTATCGGTTGCGGATTTGAAGCAAAATTATGAAAAGCTCGGCGTCAGCTTCGACCTGTGGTATGGCGAGAGCGACTCGGACCGGTATATTCCGGAATTGATGCGGATTCTGGAAAGCCAAAATCTCCTGCGTCTGAGCGACGGCGCCCTTGTGGTCGATGTAGCGCGGGAGGAGGATAAGGCGACCGTTCCCCCTGTGATCGTCAAAAAATCGGATCACTCCAACATCTACGCCACAACAGACCTTGCCACGCTTTTGCAGCGCCAGCGTGATTTTGCGCCGGATCACATTTGGTATGTGGTGGATAACCGCCAGAGCCTTCATTTTACACAGGTATTCCGCTGTGCCAAAAAGGCCGGGATTGTTCCTTCGAATATGGAACTTCAGTTTTTGGGGTTCGGCACCATGAACGGCCCGGATGGCAAGCCTTATAAAACACGCGACGGCGGCGTGATGCGCCTGGAGGATCTGATCCATACCGTCACAGCGGCAGCGCGGGCCAAAATGGAAGATTCCTCCTTCCTCACGGAGGGGGAGCGCGAAGAATGCGCCCGCAAAATCGGCGTGGCTGCCATCAAATTTGGCGATCTCATCAATCAGCGCACCAAGGATTATATTTTTGATTTGGAGAAGTTTCTTTCCTTTGAGGGGAAAACCGGCACCTATCTGCTCTATACCATCACGAGAATCTGCTCAGTTCTGAAAAAGTTTGGGTCTGCCCCAATGCCCGCACCCATGCATTTTTATAGCGATACGGAGCGGATGCTCATCACACAGCTGCTGCTGAGCGGGGATGTTTTTTGCCGTGCAATGGGTGAACGGGCGCCCAACGAGATTTGCGAGCACGCCTATCAAATCGCCTCCCTGTTTTCCCGTTTTTATCACGACAGCCATGTGCTGAGTGAGCCGGATTTGCAGAAGCGTGGGGATTGGATTGCCCTGATGGCGCTGACCAAGCGGATTTTGGAGCTTCATTTAAACGTGCTGGGGATCGAGCCGGTCGATCATATGTAGCATATCAAAACAAAAAGGAAAACGGATGCAACAATCCGGAGCAAAAAAGCCACTGATTCATCAGTAAACCCTCAATGTGTTTGATTGAAAAATGGAGGTGCAGAAATTGAAGCGGCTTTTTTCTCTTTTTTTGGTTGGAATATTCGTGCTGTCTCTATCCGCTTGCAGCGGAAATCCACAGGAGCCATCCACCGGAACGCCGAATGCATCAGGCGGAACAAATTCGGCCGAAGCAGATGATGCTGCCAACCCGACGGGCAGCACAACAGCAGCGCAGCAGTCCTCCCACGCCGCCATCTCTCCACTGAAAAAAGTGAAGGATCCGGGCAAAATTGCCTTTGATGATTATAACCGCCAGGCGGATCTCCGTGCCGCTAACCCGATCGACGACCCCTTTTTGCAGGCGGTCAATGCCTTTGCCGGGGCGCTGTCTGTTCAAACGCTACGCGGGCAAAGCGGGAATCTGAATCTTTCCCCGGTGAGCCTTTATCTGGCGTTATCGCTCGCCACATCCGGCGCAAAAGGAGCAACGCAGGAGGAATTGCTGGCGGCCCTGGGGCTCAGCGGCAAAAGCACGGACTATCTGGCCACACAATCCAGCCATTTGTTCCAGCGGCTTTATCGGGAGAATGAGGTTGGCCGGCTGCGCGTGGCAAATTCGATTTGGCTGCGTCAGGATGGCAATTTCCGCGAAGCGTTTGTTGACCAGGCGGCCGAAAAATTTTACGCTTCCGCCTACCGTGTGGATTTTAGCGACCCCAAAACGGCTCAGGCGATGAGCAAATGGATTTCGGAGCAGACAAACGGGGTTCTGGAGCCTGAAATTTTCTTCCAGGGGAATCAGTTGCTGACGTTGCTGAACACCATCTATTTTAAGGATGAATGGATGGATCGTTTTGAACGCCAGCAAACGAAGCCGGATGTTTTTTATGCATCGGCCCGGCAAACCGTGCAATGCGATTATATGAACAGGACGTATGCCATGCACCCTTATACGCGTGGGGAGGGATTCACCCGCTCGGCCTTATCGCTGAAAAACGGCGGCAGGATGGTGTTTATCCTACCGGATCAGGGCACATCCATTGATGTACTGCTCGCGTCCCCGCAGAAAGCGGCTTCCCTGTTCCTGGGAGAGGATCAGGGCGCGGGCAAGGTCGTGTTCCAAATCCCGAAGTTTTCTTTTGGCAGCAAGCTGAATTTGAAGGAAACGCTGCATGCGATGGGGGTTCGCCGTGCATTTGCATCAGATCAGGCGGATTTCTCCGGGATGACGCAGGATCAGGCGTTTTTATCACAAGTTTTGCAGGAAACCCACATTGCGATTGATGAAAAGGGCGTGGAGGCGGCCACATTTACAAAGATCGATTATGCAGGAATGGCCGCACCCAATGAGAATGAGGCTCATATGATCCTCAATCGTCCGTTTTTATATGGGGTTGTATCAGATGGGGTGCTGCTCTTTGCGGGCGTGTGCAACAATCCCGCAGAGAGCTAACAGGGCACTTTGGCAAACAAACCAGCTGTGTGTCGATTGGGAGTCGTGCACAGCTGGTTTTGTGTTTTCCTGTGTTTTCAAAAAGTATTTACAAGGATGCTTCCGTTCGAAAACAGTAGACGAATCCGTGAAAAACAGGTAGAATAGAATACAGCAGAAAGAAAGGCGAGCCCCTCTCCGTTTCATAAGGCGGCCGGCTTGCGGAAAAGAGGTTTTTCAGATCATGTCAAACGATATCTTGTCAAAGGAATGGAAGCAATTCAAAAGCGGAACGGATATCCGCGGCGTTGCAATGAGCGAGCCCGGAGGAGAGGCTGTTACCCTCACCGATGGGGCCGTTTACCGCATGGCAATGGGGTTTGCCTGCTGGCTGAACCGCCGGTTGACAAAGGAGAGCTTTACTGTTGCGGTGGGGCATGATTCCCGCCTCTCAGCGGGACGTATGAAGAAGCAGGTGATCTCTGCCCTGACGGACGCCGGCTTTGCGGTGAAAGACTGCGGCCTTTCCTCCACGCCCGCCATGTTTATGACAACGGTGCAGCTCGGCTGTGACGCGGCCGTGCAGATCACAGCCAGCCATCACCCATGGCAGCGCAACGGCTTGAAATTTTTTACCCGCGGGGGCGGCTTGGAGGGCGCGGATATCGAAGCGATCCTCCTTTTTGCGCAAAATGAGGAGAAATGCCCGGCCAGCACAGTGGGTGAGGTGGAGCAAATCAGCTTTATGAATGACTATGCCGCCTCCCTGCGGGATACGATCTGCCGCGGCGTAAATGCGGATGATTATGAGCGCCCCCTGCGCGGTTACCACATCGTTGTGGACGCGGGCAATGGCGTGGGCGGATTTTATGCCGAGAAGGTGTTGGCCCCCTTGGGAGCCGATATGACAGGCAGCCAGTTTTTGGAGCCGGATGGCCATTTCCCGAACCATATCCCCAACCCGGAAAATGAGGCCGCCATGCAAAGCATCTGCAAAGCAACGCTTGCAAACCATGCGGATCTCGGCGTGATTTTTGATACGGATGTGGACCGGGCAGGCTGCGTAGACCATAGCGGCAACGAGATCAACCGCAACCGCCTTGTCGCGCTTGCCGCCTGCATCGCTCTTGAAGGCAACGAGGGGGGCACGATTGTAACCGATTCGATCACCTCCAGCGGGCTGAAGGCTTTTATTGAAAAGGATCTAGGCGGGAAACACCACCGTTTCAAGCGCGGCTACAAAAATGTGATCGACGAGGCGCAGCGGCTTACCGCGCAGGGGATTAACACGCCCCTCGCCATTGAAACCTCCGGCCATGCGGCGCTGCAGGAAAACTATTTCCTCGATGACGGCGCCTACCTGATGACGAAAATCATCATCAAAATGGCGCAGCTCGGCAAGGCGGGGAAACACTTGGAGGATTTAATTGCCATGCTGGAAGAACCGCTGGAAAGCCGGGAATTCCGCATGCCGATCACCTGCGAGGAGTTTAAACCCTATGGCGAGCGTGTGATCGAAACAGTGGCCTCCTATGCGGCGAGCCGGCCCGCCTGGCAGATTGCACCTGATAATCACGAGGGCATCCGCATTGCGTTTGACAAGGAGCACGGCGACGGCTGGTTTTTGCTGCGCCTGAGCGTGCATGATCCGATCATGCCGCTAAATATCGAGAGCGATACGATGGGCGGCGTGATGATGATCGCGCATCAGCTCTATGAGGCGCTGAAAGGCTGCGCCAGCCTGGATATCACCCCGCTGAAAAAGTTTATCGAATAGCTGCCGCGTCTGTGCCCGTGTATTGGCGGTGGCAATCAAATTTTAGATCGTAAAGTTGGTTGGAAGATGAATTCGTTTTTACCCATCACAATGGAAGAGATGAAGCAAAGGGGGTGGGAGCAGCCCGATTTTGTGTATGTTTCGGGCGACGCCTACGTCGATCACCCGAGCTTCGGCGCGGCGCTCATCACTCGCGTGCTGGAAGCGGCTGGCTTCAAGGTTGCAATGCTCTCCCAGCCGGATTGGCACAACACAAGGGATTTTATACGGTTTGGGAGGCCGCGGCTGGGCTTTTTGGTTTCCTCCGGCAATATCGATTCCATGGTAGCCCATTACACGGCGGCGAAAAAAAAGAGGAGCGAGGATGCTTACACGCCCGGCGGGAAGGCCGGCAAGCGGCCCGACCGTGCGGTGATCGTCTATTGCCAGCGGATCCGGGAGGCCTATGGCACGGAGATTCCGCTGGTGATCGGCGGGCTGGAGGCCTCCCTCAGGCGGTTTGCGCATTACGACTATTGGGACGATGCGATCCGCCCCTCCATTCTGTTCGACTCCGGCGCGGATTTGCTGATTTACGGGATGGGAGAAAACCAAGTCATTGAGATCGCGCGGCGGCTGGATGCGGAGGAGCCGGTTGCTTCCCTGACGGATATCCGAGGCACCTGCTACGCCGTCGATGTGCATGAAACGCCGCTTTATGGGAAGGAGTGCCCCTCCTACGAAAATGTACTGAAGTCCAAACAGGAATATGCAGTTTCCTGCCGCATCCAACAGGATGAGCAGGATCATATCCGGGGAAAGCTGCTTAAGCAGCGGCACGGCAGCCGAATGCTTGTGCAGAATCCGCCGATGAATCCGCTCACCCAGCAGGAGCTGGATCGCGTGTATGCGCTGCCCTATCAGCGCACCTATCACCCTTCTTACGAGCCGCTTGGAGGTGTCCCGGGGATTGCGGAGGTGGAATTTTCCATCACGCACAACCGTGGCTGTTTTGGCGCGTGCAATTTTTGCTCACTTGCGTTCCATCAGGGGCGGTATGTGACCACACGCAGCAAAAAATCCATCCTGGCGGAGGCGCAGAAGCTCACAAAGCTCCCGCATTTCAAGGGCTATATCCATGATATCGGCGGGCCGACGGCCAACTTTCGCCGCCCGTCCTGCGATTTGCAGGAGAAAAACGGCCTGTGCAAGGGCAAAAAATGCCTCGCCCCCAAGCCCTGCCCGCAGCTGAAGGCGGATCAGAGCGAGTATCTGGATATCCTGCGCTCCGTTCGCTCGATGGATGGGGTGAAAAAGGTGTTTATCCGCTCCGGCATTCGGTATGACTATTTGCTGGAGGATAAAGACGACAGCTTTTTCCAGGAGTTGGTGGAGCACCATGTCAGCGGCCAATTAAAGGTTGCACCGGAGCATTGCTCTGCTGCCGTGCTTGATAAAATGGGCAAGCCGCATATTGAAGCATATCTGCGCTTTGCAAAGCGCTATTTTGATTATACGAAGCAAATCGGCAAGGAGCAGTATCTTGTGCCGTATCTCATGTCCTCCCATCCGGGCAGCACGCTGAAGGATGCGGTGGAACTGGCGCAATTTTTGAAGCGGGAAAAGCTGCGCCCGGAGCAGGTGCAGGATTTTTACCCCACGCCGGGCACCATTTCCACCTGCATGTTTTATACGGGGCTGGATCCTTACACAATGGAAACGGTCTACGTTGCGCGCACGCCGAAGGAAAAGGCGCTCCAGCGCGCGCTGCTCCAGTATTTTAAGCCGCAGAACCATGCACTGGTGGAAGAGGCGCTTCGCCGTGCGGGCAGGCCTGATCTGATCGGGAATGGGGCAAACTGTCTGATCCGCCCGCAAGCGGGTGTGGGGAAGCCTGGAGGATCAAAAAGAGATTTGCAGAATCATCAAAGGGGGAAAAGGCAGAATGGCCAAACGAAGAGCGGGCAAAGGGGCGCGAAAAAAGCGCGCCGCCCTTGAGATACTTGGCGCAATCCTTGTGCTGGTCTGTGGGTTTATTACCGTGGCGCCTCAGCTCAACTTGCCGTTTTCCGTGCCTACCTGGCAGGAGATTTTCAGCAGCGCGAAGCTGACGGAACTGTCGGAGGCGGCAAAACAGCCGCTTTCCGTCCACTATATCGACGTTGGGCAGGGCGATTCCATCCTCATCAAATCAGAGGGGCTCAATGTGCTGATCGACGCAGGCGAGCGTGGCAATGGGGAGCAAATTCTCTCCTATCTGGAAACGCAGGGTGTCAAAAGCCTCGATTATGTGATTGCAACGCATCCGCATTCCGATCACATCGGCAGCATGGCGGAGGTTTTGAAGGGGATTCCGGTTGCAAACGTCATCATGCCGCGCCTTTCGCAGAAGAGCACGCCCACCACAAAAATATATGAGAATTTTTTGCAGGCCATCAACGATTCCGGCGCAAAGGTGATCGCCGCAGCCCCAGGGCAAACCTACGAAGGCGGGCGCGCTGTGATGACGGTGCTCGGCCCTTGCCAGCAGGAGGATGATCTCAACAATATGTCCGTTGTCGTGCGGCTCGATTTTGGCTCGACCTCCTTCCTCTTCACAGGGGATGCGGAAACGCCGAGCGAAAACGCGATCCTGAAAAAGGGGGCGGATGTTCACGCCGACGTTTTGAAGATGGGGCATCATGGCAGCCGGACGTCCTCCGGAAATGCATTTCTGGAGAAGGTTTCGCCAGCATTCTGCGTGATTTCCTGCGGCGCGGGCAATGATTATGGTCATCCGCATGAGGAAACGCTCAAAAAGCTGGAGAAGCGGGGCATCACGCCTTTCCGAACAGATCAGGATGGCACGATTGTCATCGGCAGCGACGGCAGCATGCTCTATTGCGCAACAGAAAAGTCAGGCCAGGAACTGACGGCCAAACGGCAGGCCGCTTAATACGCAATTTTTTATGGGCGGCTGCCAAATAGCCGCCCTGTTTTAAAAAGAAGAGAAAGGGGATGCAAGCTTTGTCTACTCTGATCATTGACCGCTTTGAAGGCGATTTTGCCGTTTGTGAGCGGGAGGACTGCACGATGGTGAGTATTGAAAAAAACCGGTTGCCCAAGGGCGTGCGGCCCGGCAATATTTTAAAAATGGAGGAGGACGGTACAATCCGGCTGGATGCGGAGGAGGAGCTTCGCCGCAGGGAGATGATTTTCAGGATGCAGGAGAGCCTGTTTGAAAATTCGGACGAGGAATCCATATGAATATCCGAATTTTACGAGCTTCAAAAAACGATATTCCCTTGATTCATGAAATGCAGGTGCAGGCGTTTATGCCCCTGTTACGTAAATATAAAGATTACGACAGTAGCCCGGCCTGTGAAACACGGAAGCGCATTTTTGAAAAATTTTCGGAACCCAATACAACCTATTTTTTGATTCTATGTGATAACAAACGTGTTGGTGCAGTTCGTGTGATCAAAACGGATGAAGCATCATGCTGGATAGCACCCGTATTTATAATTCCGCAATATCAAAAGAAAGGGATCGCGCAGAAGGTGTTTGCTTTGCTGGAACAGGCATATCCGAATGTCATGCTTTGGAAGCTCGACACGATCCTTCAGGAAAAAGGGAATTGCCATCTATATGAAAAGCTTGGCTATCGTCAAACCAGAAAAATCCATCACAGGAATGATGCGATGGACATCGTGTATTATGAAACAGTTCGCTAAGATTAACTCCTAAAAAATTTGTCTTTTTCCCTCGGAAATATCCTTGACTTTTTCCCGTTCCTATCGTATGATATACAATGTTTTCTGCTTTAATAGCGAAAAGCTTTAAAGCATAAAAACTTTAAAGCGCTATTAATTGCGGCGGGAATTCAAGGTTAAGGGAGATGATCCGGGTGGAAAATACTGCGGTGTGGGTGACGATTGCTGTTTATATCCTTGCAATGATGGTGGTCGGCATCTATTCTGGGCGTAAATCCAAAAGCATTGCCGATTTCACGGTCGGCGGGCGCAACGCGGGGGCTTGGCTTTCCGCTCTGTCTTATGGCACCGCGTATTTCAGCGCGGTCATGTTCGTCGGTTATGCGGGGGGCACGGGGCTGCAATACGGCCTGTGGGGGATCGCGGCAGGGATCGGCAACGCGGTTTTCGGCTCCTGGCTTGCGTGGCGGGTGCTGGCGCGCAGAACGCGCGACGTTTCCGCCCGGCTGAAGATTAAAACCATGCCGCAGTTCTTCGATGCCCGGTATCAATCGAAGGCGATGAAAACCTTTTCGGCGGTGGTAATCTTCCTCTTCTTGGTGCCGTATTCTGCCTCCGTCTACAAAGGGCTTGCCAGCGTGGCGGATGTATTGCTCGGGATTGATGTAACGGTCTGTATGGTGATCATCGCCGTGGTGGCGATTCTGCTTTTGCTGCTCGGCGGATATGTTGCGCAGGCGCGGGCGGATTTTGTGCAGGGGATCGTGATGATGTTCGGCGTGGCGCTGTTGATCTTCTTTGTGCTGCGTTCCGATCAGGTAAATGGCTTCGAGGGCCTTGCAGCCTATGCCCAATCTGCCTCCGGCCTTCCGAAGCTGTCTGCTTCACAGGCAATGTCCCTGATTGCTACAGTGCTGATGACGAGTTTCGGCACCTGGGGCTTGCCGCAGATGATCCAGAAATATTTTGGCATCAAGGATGATAAACAGGCAAAGCGGGGTATTGTAATCTCCACCTTCTTCGCTCTGCTCGTCGCGGGCGGCGGATATTTCATCGGCTCCCTGTGCCACTTGTTCTTCACGAAGGAAACGATGCCTGTACAGGATTATATCGTGCCGACGATGCTCAAGCTCGTGCGTATGCCGAGCGTTTTGCTCGGCGTTGTGCTGGTGCTTTTGATCGCCGCCTCTGTTTCGACGCTGTGCTCCATCACGCTTTCCGCGGGCTCGACGCTCTCGATGGATCTCATCAAGGCACGCCTCAAGCCCTCCATGACGGATAAAAATGTTTCCATCCTCACGAAAGTGCTGTGCGTCATCTTTGTGATCGGCTCCTATGTGGTCGCCAATACGGATACGCCGATCCTCGATATGATGAGCTATTCCTGGGGGATCATTTCCGGCTCCTTCCTCGCACCGTATGTGGTGGCGCTGTATTGGAAGAAGATGAACCGCGCCGGCGCATGGGCAGGCATGTGGAGCGGTTTTCTCATCGCGCTGGTTCCCGCCGTCAGCAAGCTATTGTCGCTCGCGGGCGTATCAGCGCCTGTGGTTACAAAGCTCGCGGGGCTCGGCCCGGTGTTCGCGGTAGTTGCAATGCTTGTGTCGCTTCTGCTTTGCTTTGTGGTCAGCGCAATCGATAACCGTATCAAACAGCCCGCGGTCAATACCCTTTTTTACAGCGGAATTGTAGAGCAGGAATAATCTAAAATAGCCAGTCATAAAATTACAGTCACAGATTTTTCTGTGGCTGTAATTTCGGCATATCATTTGGTATCTTGCAGGAAAATAATTTGTCCAAACCGCAAAGATATGCTATAATAACGTCTACTGGACGAAACCAAACGGCATGGAAAGCCAAGGCTTTTCACGCTTAAAAAGCACGAAATATAAATTGAAAGAGGATTTTTCAAGCTTTTGCCTTTGTTCAGTGCGCATGATCATCAGCATTCCTTTGCGGCTTGTTGACATTCCGCGGCTTGGTCCGCTTCAATTAAATTATCAGAGGGAGCCTTTATCATGTTTTTTCAGCCAGAAATCGAAACCATGCCCCGCAGGGATCTGGAGGCGCTTCAACTCGAACGCCTGAAATGGACGGTAGACTACTGCTACCGCAACGTGCCCTTCTACACAAAAAAGCTGGATGAGGCGGGCGTTACGGCGGATAAAATCAAATCCCTTTCGGATATCCAATATATCCCGCCTACCACAAAGGCCGATCTGCGCGACAATTACCCCTTTGGCCTGTTTGCCCAGCCAATGAAAAAGATTGTGCGCATCCATGCTTCTTCCGGCACAACAGGCAAGCCCACGGTTGTTGGCTACACCAAAAATGATCTGGACATGTGGTCGAACTGCATGGCACGCCTTGTGATGGCGGCCGGGGCGACGGATGAGGATATTGTGCAGATCTCCTTTGGTTACGGTATGTTTACCGGTGCCCTGGGCCTGCACTATGGGCTGGAGAAGATCGGCGCCACCGTCGTTCCCAATTCCAGCGGCAACACGGAAAAAGCGCTGATGTATATGCGCGATTTTCACACGACGGCACTGGTTTCCACCCCTTCCTACGCGCTGTATATGGCGGAAACGGCGAAGGAGTTGGGCTACCCCATGAGCGATTACCATCTGCGCCTGGGGCTGTTCGGTTCCGAGGGCTGCACGCCCGAAATGCGTGCTCAGGTGGAAAAGGGCTGGGGGCTCTTTGCAACGGATAATTACGGCATGAGCGAGCTGGTTGGGCCCGGCGTTTCCGGCGAGTGCCGCGAGCGCGACGGCCTGCATTTCAATGAAGATTACTTCTACCCTGAGATTGTCGATTCTGAAACTCTGGAGCCGCAGGCGCCGGGGGAGACAGGGGAGCTGCTGGTGACCACGCTCTGCAAGGAGGGTCTGCCGCTTCTGCGTTACCGCACAAAGGATATCACGCGCCTGAATTACGAGCCCTGCAAATGCGGCCGTACCGGCGTGCGTATGGACAAGGTCAAGGGCCGCACGGATGATATGCTGAAAATTCGCGGTGTCAACGTGTTCCCCTCCCAGATTGAAAGCGTGCTGGTGGGCATGGAGCAGATCGGCCCGCACTATCAGCTGGTGGTGCGCCGCGAAGGCTATGCGGATACCCTTGAGGTGAAGGTGGAATTGATCGACAGCAGCGTGTTGGAGAGCTATAAAGAGATTGAAGAGCTGCAAAATCACATCCGCCACCGGCTGCAAACGGTGCTCGGCATCCAGTGCAAGGTGAGCATTGTGGAGCCGAAAACACTGGAGCGCTTCCAGGGCAAGGCAAACCGCATTCTTGATCTGCGCAACCAAAAATAAGTGTTAAATGAAAAATTGATATCATACATAAAGTGGAGGATCTCTATGAAAAAGCTGTTATTGGGCAATGAGGCCGTTGCACGCGGCCTGTATGAGACTGGCTGCCGGGTCGCTTCGAGCTACCCTGGCACACCGAGCACGGAAATCACGGAACACGCCGCGAAATATGACGATATTTACTGCGAATGGGCGCCGAATGAGAAGGTTGCAATGGAGGTTGCCTGCGGCGCTGCCATCGCGGGCGCGCGCTCCTTCTGCGCGATGAAGCACGTCGGCCTGAATGTGGCGTGCGACCCGCTCTTCACGGCCTCCTACACTGGCGTGAACGCGGGCATGGTGATCGCTGTTGCGGATGATCCCGGCATGCATTCCTCACAGAATGAGCAGGATTCCCGCCACCATGCGCAGGCTTCCAAAACGATGATGCTTGAGCCCTCTGATTCGGCGGAATGCCTGGCCTATACCAAATTGGCCTATGAGCTCTCCGAGCAGTTCGATACGCCGGTGATCCTGCGGCTTTCCACGCGCGTTTCCCATTCGCGCAGCCTGGCGGAGACGGCGGAGCGTGTGGATAACGGTGTCAAAGACTATGTGAAGGATCCGCAGAAATATGTGATGATGCCCGCCATGGCCAAGGGCCGCCATGTGGCAGTGGAGAAGCGGTTCCAGGCCGAAACGGCCTGGGCGGAAACAGCCCCGATTAATACGGTGGAATACAACGATACCTCTATTGGCGTAATTGCCGCCGGCATCTCCTATCAATATGCAAAAGAAGCGCTGGGCGACCGTGTTTCCTACCTGAAGCTTGGCTGCGTTTATCCGCTGCCGGTGGAGTTCATCAAAGACTTTGCCGCCAAGTGCGATACCGTTTATGTGATTGAGCAGTTGGATGATTTTATTGAAACACACTGTCGCAAGATCGGCGTGAATGTGATCGGCAAAGAGGCCTTTACCTTCTGCGGCGAATATTCGCAGGCCATGATTGCCAAGGCAATTTTGGGCGAAGAGAAGAAGAGCCTTCAGGCTGATGTGGCCATTCCGGGCCGCCCGCCTGTGCTGTGCGCGGGCTGCCCGCACCGCGGCCTGTTCTATGCGCTGAAAAAGCTGAAGGTCACCGTCAGCGGTGATATCGGCTGCTATACGCTCGGCGCGCTGGCGCCGCTTGGCATGATCGATACCTGCATCTGCATGGGCGCGTCCGTTTCCGCCCTGCACGGGCACAATAAAGCGCGTGAGGGCTCCAACCGCCATTCTGTCGCGGTGATCGGGGATTCCACCTTCATCCACTCTGGCGTGACGGGCCTGATCGATATCGCCTACAATCAGGGCAATTCCACGGTTGTCATTCTCGACAACAGCATCACCGGCATGACCGGCCACCAGCAGAACCCGACCACAGGCTACACGATCAAGGGCGATCCGACGGCTGCCGTCAGCCTGGAAGCGCTGTGCAAGGCGGTTGGTATCAACCGGGTGGCAGTGGTTGATCCTTACGACCTGAAGCAGACGGAGGAAGTCATCCGGCAGGAGCTGGAGGCCGACGAACCCTCTGTGGTGATTTCCCGCCGCCCCTGCGCGCTGCTGAAATATGTGAAGCACAATCCGCCGCTCCATGTTGACCGCGATAAATGCACCTCCTGCAAAATGTGCATGCGCATCGGCTGCCCGGCCATCAGCATCAAAGAGGGCAAAGCGAATATCGACTTTACGCAGTGCGTCGGCTGTGATGTGTGCACACAGCTTTGCAAATTCGGCGCAATCCAGCATAAGGAGGGCTAATCAATGGCAGTGAAAAGCATTATGATCGTCGGCGTAGGCGGGCAGGGGACGCTGCTCGCCAGCCGCCTGCTTGGCAGTGCGTTGCTGAGCAAGGGATATGACGTAAAAGTATCCGAAGTGCACGGCATGAGCCAGCGCGGCGGCTCTGTTGTGACCTATGTGAAATATGGGGATCAGGTGTATTCTCCAACCGTCGAGAAGGGCGAGGCGGATTATATCCTCGCTTTTGAGCAGCTGGAGGCGGCCCGTTGGCTGCCTTATCTCAAACCGGATGGCAAGCTGATCGTCAATATTCAGCAGATCGACCCGATGCCGGTTGTGATCGGCGCGGCGGAATACCCGCAGGGCGTGCTGGATGCGCTCGAAGCGAGTGGAGCGGATATTACGGCGCTCGACGCGCTCGCAATTGCAATGGATGCAGGCTCTTCCAAAGCGGTGAATGTGGTGCTCATGGGCGTGCTGGCGCAGCATATGGATCTCAGCCGGGATGTGTGGGATCGGGCGCTGGAAGAAACGGTTCCTCCCAAATTTTTGGAGATGAACAAGCTGGCGTTTTCCATGGGCTATGACTACGGCGCATAAAACGGGAAGGGAGGAAAGACAGATGGACCGTTACTTCAATCCGGAAATTGAAACAGCCTCACGCGAGTATCTCTGGGCGCTCCAGTCCGCGAGGCTGATTAAAATGGTGCACAACGCATACAATCATGTGCCCTTTTATCAAAAGAAATTTGATGAGATCGGCCTTTTGCCGGGCGATATCAAAACAATTGACGATATCACAAAGCTGCCCTTTACCGTGAAGCAGGATCTGCGGGATAATTACCCCTTCGGCCTGTTTGCTGTTCCCAAGGATCAGCTGGTGCGTATCCATGCCTCCTCCGGCACCACGGGCAAGCAGACGGTTGTCGGCTACACGCAGAATGATATCGACGTATGGGCTGAGGGCGCGGCGCGCGCGCTGACGGCGGCTGGCGCCACCAAGACGGATTCTATCCATATATCCTACGGCTACGGCCTTTTTACGGGCGGCTTGGGGCTTCACTACGGCGCGGAGAAGATGGGTGCCACCGCGATCCCGGTTTCCTCCGGCAACACCAAGCGCCAGGTGCAGATCTTGCAGGATTTCGGCTCCGATCTCTTGTGCTGTACGCCCTCCTATGCGATGTTTATCGGGGAGACGGTCAACCGCATGGGGATCGACCCCACAACGCTGCCGCTGCGCGCAGGATTGTTCGGCGCGGAGCCATGGTCGGAAAACATGCGCCGCCAGATCGAAAAATCCCTGGCCATCAAGGCGTATGATATCTATGGTCTCTCTGAAATTGCAGGCCCCGGCGTTTCCTATGAATGCCGGATGCAGACGGGGCTGCATGTGTGCGAGGATTATTTCTATCCGGAGGTTGTCGATCCGGATACGCTCCAGCCTGTGCCCGATGGAACCTATGGCGAGCTTGTATTCACCTGCATCGGTAAGGAAGCACTGCCGCTGGTGCGCTACCGCACGCGCGATATCTGTGCGCTGACCCATAAGCAGTGCGAATGCGGCAGAACGCTGGTCAAAATGACAAAGCCGAAGGGCCGTTCCGACGATATGCTCATCATCCGTGGCGTAAATGTATTCCCATCTCAGGTAGAACATGTTATACTGGAGCTGGGCATGGAGCCAAATTATCAGATTGTCGTTACAAGGGAAAACAATCTCGACGTGATGGAGGTTTATATCGAGATGTCTGAAAAGATGTTCTCCGACTCCGTGCGCAGAATTGAGGAGACGGAGGCCCGTATCAAGGCCGCTATGCAGACGACGTTGGGTGTTTCCGCTGTGATCCATCTGGTAGAGCCGCAGTCCATTCCGCGTTCCGAAGGCAAAGCGGTGCGCGTGATTGATAAACGAGTGATTGATTAAGGATAGGAAAGGTGGGTTTGATATGCCAATCAAGCAGATATCCATTTTTGTGGAGAACAAGCCCGGCAGGCTGGCCGACATCACCTCTCTGGTGGCGGAAAAGGGGATCGACATCCGTGCGCTGTCCATTGCGGACACGACGGACTATGGGATTCTGCGCCTGATTGTCAACGATCCGGAGAAAGCGGAAGCGGCTCTGAAAGACAGCGGCTTGACCGTTTCCATGACGAATGTGCTCGGCATCGGCATTCCGGATGAGCCGGGCGGGTTTTCCCGGGCAATCCGCGTGCTGGCGGATGCAGGCATCAGTGTGGAATATGCCTATGCCTTTATTACCCCGGAGGTCGGTGCGGCATATGTGATTATCCGCGTGGAGAATAACGAGGATGCAACCGCAGTGTTGACAAAGGCCGGCATCAAGCTGATCGAGCAGAACGAAATTTTTGCTTAATGGCTCACAATAGAACGTGAGAAAAGGGGCTGTTGCAAAATGCAAAGCATTTTGCAACAGCCCCTTTAATTTCTTCATTTTGTCTAATTATTCCTGTATGAGTTTTAATACTGCGTTCGCAATAATACCATGGCCCTTCGTAGTAGGATGTACGCCGTCTGTTGAGAGTTGAACTGGCTCCGTACTTTTTTCCGCCTCGTCAAACTCAGCCTGCAGGTCTATGCATTCATAACCGTATTCCGCTGCCTTTTCAATGATATGCCTCGTATACGGCACTAAAAAATTTTTGAAAGGCAGCTTCTCCTCAATGGTAGAAATCACAAAGGGGGTCATTAGTATCACCTTGGCGTTTGGCGTCTCTGTTTTCAGCCTGCGCACGATTTCATCAAAATGGGGCTCAAACGGTCTGTTCGGCGTGTGGACGCTGCTGCGCCCTTTATAGTCCTCCGGCCGAAACAGAGACCATGCGTCGTTTACACCGATCAACAAAACGACAATATCAGGGTTATGGTCTAAGCAGTCCACTGAAAATCTATCGTAAACATGGTAGCTCCTGTTGCTTGCAATTCCTCTGTATACCGGATGGTATATCTGATTTCCAAGCCGCTCCATCACCAGCAAAGGCCAACATTTTTTTGCGTGCAGCTGGCGTGTTCGTTTATTGAACTCCACATCTGTGATGCTGTCGCCAATAAAAACAATGGTCTTTTTCCCGTGCGCATTTCTGATATTCCTTTTGTAAGCGTTGTATAGTTTTTTCATTCGAAATTTACTGCCCATTTTTTCTCATTCGCTTCCGTTGTGAATTTTGCTGCGATCTCAGTATGATCGTGTTCCCTTTTTGCACGGTTGATGAACGGCCATGATAAGCGCTGCAGGTGCAAGGTCTATCTGCATGCTCCTATTTTGGATGGATCCATCTTAACACAAAAGAAGCGCTCCATCAATATTAATGCAAAAGAAACCCGCTATATTGATTCGTATGTGGAATGCTGCAATTACAGCATATCAGGTAGCCTGTGCTGCCCCCCCTATCTTTTCCTTGACGAAGCGGAAGCGGAGAGCTATAATTTTTCATAAGGAGGATTCTGTTTTTGCCATCAGCACGAGTTTCTCCTGCGTTTGACAATTTTATCGTAAAGGAGTTTTTCATCATGGCCTATCGTTTTATCCTCAATGAGACAAGCTATCACGGCGCAGGCGCCATCCAGGAGATCATCACGGAGATCAAAGCGCGTGGCTTTCAAAAAGCGCTGATCGTCACCGATGCGGATCTCGTCCGCTTCGGCGTTGTCAAAAAAGTGACCGATTTGCTGGATGAAAACCAATTCGCCTATGAAATTTTCGATCAGGTAAAGGCAAACCCCAGCGTTGCCGTTGTGCAGGCTGGCGTGGAAGCTTTTAAAAAGGCCGGGGCGGATTACATGATCGCCATCGGCGGCGGCTCCCCGCAGGATACCTCAAAGGGCATCGGTATCATCATCAATAACCCGGAGTTTGCAGATGTTGTGTCTCTTGAGGGCGTGGCGCCGACGAAGAAAAAGAGCGTTCCGGTCATTGCCGTTGCAACCACCGCGGGCACGGCCGCTGAAACCACCATCAACTATGTCATCACGGATGAAGATAAACGCCGCAAGTTTGTTTGCGTTGATCCGCACGACATTCCGGTCGTCGCCGTTGTTGATCCGGATATGATGAGCAGCATGCCCAAGGGCTTGACGGCCTCCACCGGCATGGATGCATTGACCCATGCGATTGAGGGCTATACGACGCTGGGTGCTTGGGAGCTTGCCGACACGCTGAACCTGAAGGCAATCGAGCTGATTGCCCGTTCCCTGCGCAAAGCGGTTGAGAATGATCCGGAGGGCCGTCGCGATATGGCGCTCGGCCAGTATGTGACGGGTATGGCCTTCTCAAACGTCGGCCTTGGCGTTGTGCATGGCATGGCGCACCCCCTGAGCGCTTTCTATGACACGCCGCATGGTGTGGCAAACGCTGTTCTGCTGCCGTATGTGATGCAATTTAACGCCGAATATACCGGCGAGAAGTTCCGTGAGATTGCGCGTATGATGGGCGTGGACGGCGTGGATGGCATGACGCAGGAGGAATACCGCAAAGCTGCCATTGATGCGGTGCGCCAGCTTTCCATTGATGTTGGCATCCCGCAGACGCTGAAGGAAATTGGCGTAAAGGCGGAGGATCTCGATGCGTTGGCAGATGCCGCTATGGCGGATGTCTGCACGGGCGGCAACCCGCGCCCCTGCACAAAGGAGCTGGTGCTTGGCGTGTATCAAACAGCCTTTGGCGCATAACAAAAATTTCAGATGAAATAAGATTGGCCCCGGCATCCACTTCAGCAGGATGCCGGGGCTTTTATTGATGATAAAATAGAGAATTAAAAAAAGCGGAGCGATTGAAACATGCGGTTAAAAATCTATTTCCTGATTGGTTATAATATAGGTGGTGCGTTCCATGATGCTCGCGCCGCCATGGTCGTAATCAGCGCCGCCATGGTCGTTTGTGACAATAATCAGCCAATCTTCCGTGTTATAGGTCGCTCTGGCTTCCACCGCCTTGAGCAGGCCATAAAGATGTGTATCGTTGATCTGCATCGCAGCGCGATAGAAGGGGTTATAGTTGCCGAATTTGTAGTTGTGGCCCGTATGGTCGCCAATTTCATAGATGGAGAAGATCAGATCCGCGCCGTCGGGATCCTGAATCTCTTTGAGTGTGCGCTGCTGCATGTTGTGATCAACGCCGTCATCCTCAATGAGCTCGAAATCAACAGGCAGATTATTTTCCTTGCAATATTGGATTTCCGCAGCATAGGTGCCGTTTGCCTCATTGAAATGCCCGCTCCAAAGGGTAAAAAAGGTCGCCTTATTGACCAGGCCTTCCTGCGCCAAGCGCGTTTGGATGGTGAGGGTATCCAATGTTTTGATGATCCCGTTATCGGTGATACCGTGCACGTCTGCCCACTCACCGGTTAAGATTGACGCCCAGCCAGGCGCTGTGCTCGTGGCCTGCGTGTTGACCGCTGGATAAGGCACGCCGCCGCAATAGCCGATGTAAGCTTTGCCGCCGTTGTTGAGCAGTTTATACACGCCGCTGCGTTCATTTTTGGGATCAATGTTCGCAAGGCCATCGCAACGAGAACCGTCCCAGCCCATAATGAGCGCTTTTTTTACTGTTTTCCCTTCTGCAAGCGGTGCGTGGAAGTGCGCTTCCACCAGTTTGAAAATTTCCGTTTGAGGGATCGGTTCATCCAGCGTGTTTTCAAATATCGTCATAGAATCCATATCCTGATAAAACCTTGCTTCGTCCAATTGGACAAAATTCGGCAGGAACATGGTGATAACATTTGAAAACAGCAGGATAACTGTGGTGACAAGTTTAGATACAATCAGCCCGGTCGGCATAAAAACCGCCTCCTTATTTGTGCAATTCCGTAAAAATAATTATATCAAAATCCTTTCGTCTGTCAAATATAAATTAAAATAAAATTAGATCCTTTCACCCGAAATTAAGGATGAGAAATTGGGTTATCCTAAATACGTGCAAACAAAATCATTAAGAAAGGCGGTTAGAAAAATGGATCAGGAACGAATTGAATCCGTTATGGGCAGACAGATCTTTGACTCACGCGGCAACCCTACGGTTGAGGCCTGCGTTACCTTGCGGGATGGTACGCAAGCTTGTGCAAGCGTGCCGTCCGGCGCATCGACCGGCATATACGAGGCCTGCGAATTGCGGGATGGCGGAGAGGCCTATGGCGGCAAAGGTGTGCAGCAGGCGGTGGATAACATCAATGCCCACATCTGTGGTGCACTCAATGATATGCTTGTGACGAATCAACAGGCAATTGACACAGCCATGTGCGCAATAGACGGAACAGAGAATAAATCCCGATTAGGGGCGAATGCCATCCTTGCGGTTTCCCTTGCTTGCGCAAAAGCGGCGGCAAGATTTTGCGGGATGCCGTTTTACCGCTATCTGGGCGGCGTCAACGCGGTCACGCTCCCGGTGCCGATGCTGAATATTCTCAACGGCGGCGCCCATGCGAGCAATAACATGGATATTCAGGAATTCATGATTTTCCCGGTAGGGGCGGAATCCTTTTCGCAGGCGATGCGCATGGCGGTTGAAACCTACGCACAGCTTGGAAAAGCGCTGAAAGAGCGCGGGCTGTCTACCACCGTAGGGGATGAGGGCGGCTATGCGCCTGATCTTGAAAGCGACCGGCAGGCGCTGGAGCTGCTGATGGAAGCTGTGGAACGGGCGGGCTACCGCCCAGGGGAGGATGTTCGAATCGCATTGGATGCGGCTGCAAGCGAATGGAAAACAGAAAACGGCTATCTTATGCCAAAAAGCGGGCAGCGCCTGACAACAGGGGAGGTCATCGCCCATTTTAAAAAGCTCGCGCAGGATTATCCGATTCAATCCATGGAAGATCCGCTGGCCGAAGAGGATTACGATGGGTTTGCTGAAATCACACGGGAGATCGGGGAGCAAGTGCAGATCGTCGGCGATGATTTGTTCGTTACGAATCCGCAGCGACTTCGGGAAGGGATCGCGCAGGGCTGCGCAAATGCAATTTTAATCAAGCCGAATCAGATCGGTACCCTCAGCGAAACCATGGAGGCTGTGCGCCTTGCAAAAGCCTACGGATATGGCACGATCCTTTCCCACAGAAGCGGAGAGACGGAGGATACTTCCATAGCAGATATCGCAGTGGCGCTCAATGCAGGGCAGATCAAAACCGGCGCGCCTGCAAGGACGGACCGCGTCTGCAAATATAATCGCCTGCTGGAAATTGAACGCCAGCTCGATAAAACAGCACGCTTTGGCATCCGGCCATAAAAAGTGCAAAAAAATCGCCCATACGCTGTGTATGGGCGATTCCTTTTCATTGGTTCTATATTTATTTGCCAAATACGCGATAAAGCACATAAATGGTGATCGCCGCTGCGACGCCGAGCACGCCGTAGCCAAAGTCCCACCACATCTCCTTGGAGATCCGATCGAAGCCCTTTGTGGACTGGCTTTTGCCGACCAGGTCTGCAAAATTATACATCTCCGTGGTGAAATCCTTGAGGTTGTTTTCATCAAGGGTAATCAGCCTGACACCCTGGGAAATACCATTTATGTAGGTTTTAAAGCCGACTGCACGGGTGTGGATCAGGCGGATGCCGTCCACTGTGCCGGTAAAATCATTGGCGTGGTCATGGCCGAAAACAGCGCCGAGGACGTCGCCCTGCTTCACCCAGCTTGCAAATTGGCCATTGTTGATATTGGGCGGGCAGGGGCCTTCGCTGAGGGTGCCGGTCGTGTTGGAAGGATCCTTGATTTTCCAGAAGCGATTGGAATAAACATCGTGGCCTCTCACGCGGCCCTTTCCAGGCAGTAGAACAGGCTCCAGCAGGTCATAGGCCTCAGGCACCGTAATGTGCTGGAAGAGGATGGAGGGCATTGCCGCACCGCCATTCTGCGCCTTTAAAGCATTGCTCGTCTGCTCATACCATTTGATTTGATCCGTTTGCACATAAGCATATCCGCCCTCTTCGGCATAGTCTCCAGAATCAAGGAACCAGAGGTTGAAGAGATCTTTTGTGCCCGCGCTGTTTTGAATCAAGAGGTTATAGTTTCCGCATCCGGAAATATCTTCTGGGCCTTCCACCATCCGGCAGTTGGCGTATTCTTGATAGATTTTAACCTGCTCCTCCTTGGAAACGCCGCTGTATTCCAAATCGTGGTTACCGAATACCACGGCAAGCGGAATATTTTTCGCCGCTACAGGAGCCACAATTTTTTGAATGGTGGCACGCTGATTTTCAAGCCCGGCGGCTGTGGCGTTGTCACCGTTGAAGACGACGAGATCAGGCTTCAGTTCTTCAATTGCATTGGTAAGGAGCGCCATTGCATCGGCTGATTTGGCATCGTCCTTTTCATCCTCATGGATATCAGTCGCAACAAGAATTTTAAATTTGCCATCTTTGTTGAAACGGAGTGGTTCCTGCGCGCCGGATACGGCGCCAACCGCCAGCGGCAGGCAGGCGACGGTAAGCGCCATCGTCAGAAGGAGAGCCAAAAACTTACGGATCTTTTTCATTTTCTACCTTCCCTTTCTTTCTTGATATTTTATTGCATCGGCCCGCCGAAATTGGCGACGGACTGAGATCAAGCTTTAATCGTTTTCCATTTAGGGTTAGTGTTTTTTCGCCACAGGGGAGCTGAAACGCTGCTGCAATTCTTCCAATGTGCAAAGATGAACCTGGCTGCAAGCGTTGCAGGCCGCTGCGCATTGTGCTTTTGTTTCACCATCCATGCCGTTTAAAATCACCAAAACGCCGCTGCACTGTCTGCGGCCAAGCAGCTCCGCCCGCAGCTGTGCGGCATAAATTTCACCCACCGCGTCATCCGAACAGGCGGAGGGAATCAGCAGAAGATACTCCTTTTTCCCCGCAGGGGTGATCACCCGGAATAAAAGGAGATAGATGGCAACTGTAATTCCTAAAAGCGTAAAAAATAATAAGACAATCCAACAAACAAGCTCCCACACCATCTGCAACGACCATCCTTCCATCTGAAAAGGGGCAGCGTTTCATCCGGCGATTCGGTTTGTGCCGTTGGAGGAAAAATCCGATTCCAGTTAAGAAACAGCCGCCGCTCTTATCATCTTATGCGAATCCTGTGAGAAGCGTTTATGATAGAAACGGTTTTTGATCGCCATAAATAGTGCTCGAAGAAAGCAAAAATACCGCGCGTTTTCAATTGAATCAACTGGTGCCGCGCGGCATTTTAGCAAAAAAAGCGACCAGACCTGTAAGCCGAGTTCTGTCATTGAAGGCAGTCATCTATCTAGGCGCAGCGTTGCCACTGCGCTCAAGCCACCTGTCGGAGAATGCGCCGAGCAAGCGTGTCTCTCCAGTCGGTGTTGCTCCGGATAGGGTTTGCAGAGCCGTGCGGTTCCCCGCACGCTGGTGAGCTCTTACCTCGCCTTTCCACCCTTACCGGCAAAGCCGGCGGTATATCTCTGTTGCACTTTCCCTGAGGTCACCCTCGGCGGCCGTTAGCCGTTATCCTGCTCTATGGGGCCCGGACTTTCCTCACGCATAAAGCGCGCGGCTGCCCAGTCTGCTCGCACAGTATATTATAGAGGGAAAAGGCGTATTTGTCAATTACCATTGGGGAAGATAACAAAAATCCGGCGATCATTTATCCCCTATTTCGTAACAATACCCAAGAAAAGCGGCAGGCCGTATTCATAGCCTGCCACTTCATAGAGAATCCTTATGCAAAAATTTTCCGGATGGCGTCTACCGTCATATCGGCATCCGCCTTCACAACCAGCAGGGAGATATCAACCTCGGATGTTGTAATCATGCGGATATCAGCCTTCACTTGAGAAACTGCTGAAAAAACCTTTGAGGCAATGCCAGGCGTTCCGCGCATCTCCTCGCCAAAAATGGAAATCTTACAGTTGCCAGAGCTGACGTTTAGCTTGAGCTCCGGGTTCAGCTCCCGAAGCTTTGCTGAGATCCCGAGCACTTTTCCAAAATCCTCCCCGTTGACTGTAAAGGAAAGGGAGGGGACGGAGCCGTGCGGCGGAGTCTGGGAGATCATATCAACATCAATCCCCGCATCAGAAATCATTTGAAAAATCTGCGATACCAGAGCGATGTCGGCGGGGGAATCCTGCAGAGAAATCAAAGTGACATCGTCTTTTAGGGTAATGCTTTGAATTCCGTTCATATCATTTGCCCCCTTTTTATTTGGCGTTGACAAAATCTTTCATGGCGTAGAGCCCGGCCGGCTGGCCGCACAGGAATACTGCCGCATTGACGGAGCCGACTGCAAATATTTCCTTGGAACGGGCGCTGTGGCTGATGGAAATCAGCTCATCCCTCCCGGCAAAAAGAACCTCGTGCTCGCCGACGATCGTACCGCCGCGGACGGCATGAATGCCAATTTCGTTTTTATCGCGTTTGGCGCGTTTCGAATGGCGGTCGTATTCATAGTGTGGCTTCTGCTCCAGCTCTTCGGAAATTGCATCCGCCAGCATGAGAGCGGTGCCGCTCGGCGCGTCTATTTTTTGATTATGGTGCTTTTCGATGATCTCAATATCAAACGAACCGCCCAGCACCCGCGCCGCTTTTTGGGCAAGCTCAGTGATCAGGCTGATACCGATTGACATATTGGCGGAGAAAAAGATTGGCACCTGCTTCGACGCTTTCTGAATCGAAGCGACCTGCTGCTCATTTAAGCCTGTGGTAGCGATCACCGCAGGCGTATGATGCGCAACGGCATAGGAAAGAATCCCTTCCAATGCGGATGGATGAGAAAAATCGATGATAACATCTGCCTGCCCGTCGAACTGGGCTGCGCTGCTATACACTGGGAACGCAGCGCCCTCCATCCCTGCCGGATCGATGCCCGCAATGATTTCACAGTCCTCGCGGTCGGCAATGCAGGAGGCGATCACGCGCCCCATCTTCCCGCCGCAGCCACTTAATAGAATCTTTGTCATTTAGGATCATCCTTTTTAACTTCCTGAAATGGTGAACAGGGCGCTTTGCTTATTTCACAAGGCCGTGCTTCACAAGCGTTGCACGCAGCTGCGCGCGCGCGGCGTCGGACAGGGGCGCCAGAGGCATCCGGCATTCGCCGACTTCCCAACCCATCATGACGAGCGTTTCTTTGGCCGGAATGGGGTTCACGTCGATAAACAGGTCGTTACAGAGATCCAGATATTGGATTTGAAGCTCCCGGCTACCCTGTGCGTCCCCCGCCAAATATTTGGCGGCGATCTCATGCGCAATGCGCGGTGCGACATTCGCCAGCACAGAGATGACGCCCTTCGCCCCAAGGGCCATGAAGGAGGTGATCTGATCGTCGTTACCAGAATAAATATTTAGGTCATCCCCGCAGAACGAGACGGTTTTTGCAAGAGCGGAAATATCGCCATTTGCTTCCTTAGCTCCCACAATGAGCGGGTGCTTGGCGAGCTCGCGGTAGGTTTCCGGCTTGATGTTGAGGCCTGTGCGGCTCGGCACGTTATAGGTAATGATCGGTGTATGGACATGGTCGGCGATATAGGTATAATGCCGGATCAGGCCCGCTTGGGAGGTTTTATTGTAGTAGGGGGTGACAACGAGCAGGCCGTCCACCCCGGCTTTCTCCGCTTCGTTGGAGAGGTAAACGGCATATGCCGTATCGTTGCTGCCCGTGCCGGCGATCACCGGCACACGGTGCGCCGTATGGTCAACCGCAAACTGAATCGCTCCGGCATGCTCCTCATGCGTGAGGGTAGAGCCCTCGCCGGTGGTTCCACAGATAATGATGGCGTCTGTGCCGTTTTCAATCTGAAAATCAATCAGTTTGCCGAGGAGGGGATAATTCACTTCATTGTTTTCTGTAAACGGTGTGACAATCGCCACGCCGGAACCGGTGAAAATAGGCTGCTTACTCATAAATTATGTTCCTTCCTTTCCAAAAGCTTGAAAGAGAACTGCCCTGAAAACCAGGGGATTTACCAAATTAGTCAAGGTAGCCTTCCGCCGCCAACAGTTCCGCCATCAGAACCGCGCCGCCCGCAGCGCCACGCAGCGTGTTGTGGGAGAGGCAGACAAATTTGTAATCATACTGCGTATCTCCGCGCAGGCGACCGATAGAAACCGCCATGCCGCCCTCCAGATCGCGCTGAAGCTTCGTCTGGGGCAGATTGTCCTCCCTGAAATAGTGCAGGAACTGCTTGGGCGCGCTGGGCAGGTTCAGCTCCTGCGCACGGCCGGAGAAGTTCATCCAGATATCGATCATTTCTTCTTTGCTCGGCTTGTTTTTGAAATCCACAAAAACAGCGCCCATATGGCCGTCTGATACGGGCACGCGCAGGCACTGCGCCGTGAAGGAGGGCTCCGTTGCCGGGACGATCTCGTCGCCTACGATTTTGCCCCAGAGCTTGAGCGGCTCGCGCTCAGATTTTTCTTCCTCGCCGCCGATGTAAGGGATCACGTTGTCGAGGATCTCCGGGCAGTTTTCAAGCGTTTTACCTGCGCCGGAAATCGCCTGATAGGTGCAGACCAAAACGCGCTCAATGCCGAATTTGGACAGCGGGAACAGCGCCGGCACATAGCTTTGCAGCGAGCAGTTGGATTTTACGGCGATAAAGCCGCGTTTCGTGCCAAGGCGCTTGCGCTGCGCCGGGATGATGGCGGCGTGGTCGGCGTTGAGCTCCGGAACGATCATCGGCACATCCTTCGTGAAGCGGTTGGCGCTGTTGTTGGAGATCACCGGGCATTCCGCCTTAGCATACGCCTCTTCCAGCGCACGGATCTCCTCCTTTTTCATATCGACCGCGCAGAAAACAAAGTCAACTTCCTTTGCGATCGCTTCAATATCTGCCGTTGCGTCCTTGATAATCATATCTTCCATGGATTTGGGCATCGGCTTTTGCATGCACCACCTAGCGCCTACAGCCTCTTTATAAGTGCGGCCGGCAGAACGCGGGCTGGCCGCGAGGACTTTCACATGGAACCACGGATGGTTTTCCAACAACGTTGCAAAGCGCTGCCCGACCATTCCCGTTGCGCCGATGATGCCGACGTTAAACTGTTTCATTTCACAAAACCCCTTTAATCTTATGACTGAATATGAAAAAAACCGGTTGTCAACCGGTCATCCTTGCAATATAATAGAGAAGCTGGCGCGCAGAATCATCTGCGCGGATAGCACTCCATCATTTGCATGATGACAGATGCAGGGCTCTTCGCCGTGCAGCCAGCGAACCGGGTTGCCAAAATCCCGCCGCGCTTCGGCGTCCTTTCCTTTCACACAGCGGTCAAAAGCTTTGGCAGCCTAACGCTGGATACTGATAAACGACGCGCCTCTATCCATAAAAGTCATAATAAAATTTGTACTCATCATACCATTCCAAGCGCTTGAAGTCAAACCCTTTTCTTGGAGAAAAGCCGGTTTCTACAAGGTTTTTTTTAGCATTTTTCTTCGATTGGAACAATGCATAATTTGTCGCTCTGTTTTGCGAAATCATCATGCAGAAATACCTGCTAAAGGCAGTATATGCGTTAGCTATGCAGAAAGACACAGGGACCTTCCTGCTAATTTTACTGGATGTAAAAAGATGACGATTTTCTGAATTTCATCGCTTGATTTGAACTGGGCGTTTCATTTATAGAAAGGACTGTAAAAAAGTTGAAAAAAAGTGATTTTTATTATGATCTGCCGGAGGAACTGATTGCGCAGCATCCAATTGAGCCGCGCGACAGTGCCCGCTTAATGACGCTGAATCGTCAAACAGGGGAAACCGGCCACCGGCATTTTTATGATATTGTGGAGATCCTACAGCCGGGCGATTGTCTGATTCTCAACAATACGCGCGTATTGCCAGCCCGCCTCTACGGCACCAAGGAGGAGACCGGCGCGCGTGTGGAGTTTTTGCTGCTTACACACCGAGAGGGGAATCTTTGGGAGGTGATTACCGGCCCCGGGAAGCGCGCAAAGCAGGGCGCCCGCTTCTCCTTTGGTGATGGCATCCTGCATGCTGAGATTCTGGAAGTATTACCGGATGGCAACAGGCTCGCACAGTTTTCTTATGAGGGAAATAATTTTTATGAAATCCTCGACCAAATCGGTCAGATGCCGCTGCCGCACTACATCACGGCGGAGCTAACGGATAACGAGCAGTATCAAACCGTTTATTCCAAAGAGCTTGGTTCTGCCGCCGCGCCGACCGCCGGCCTGCATTTTACGGACGAGCTGCTTGATCGGTTGCGCGCAAAAGGGGTAGGGATTGGGTTTTTAACGCTGCATGTTGGCATCGGCACCTTCCGGCCGGTTAAGGCGGAGAATATTGAAGATCATCACATGCATTCCGAGCATTATTGGATGCCGGAAGAAACTGCGCAGTTGATCCAAGATACCAAAAAGCAGGGCGGGCGCGTGATCGCAGTGGGAACGACCTGCTGCCGTACATTGGAAAGCATTGCACGCGATCATAATGGAGAAATTTGCGCATGCAGCGGGTGGACGGATATTTTCATCTATCCGGGTTTTGCCTTTCAATGTATCGATGGGCTGATTACCAACTTCCATCTGCCGGAAAGCACGCTGATTATGCTGGTTTCCGCTTTCTGCGGCTATCAGCAGACGATGGATGCCTATAAGATTGCTGTAAAGGAAAAATACCGTTTTTTCAGCTTTGGAGATGCAATGCTTGTGGTGTGAGTAAAAATTTTAGGCGTGGAAAAGCCTGCGAGAGTGCAGGAATACTGGGGTTTCGCGGGTTTTTGACGCTAAATTTTCAAAACAGCTTTTTGGGCGTTTTTGAGGTAAAATCGGGGCAAAAGGGCGTTTTTGGCCCAAACTTTTGCAAAAGTTTGAAGGGCAGAAACAGAGAATAAACATGCGCTTTTGTGAATTTTTATTCAATTAGAATTGACCAATATACAAGTATATTATGGGTTAGAATTATTAGCCTCGGGGAATTGATGAGCTGCTAAAAAGAGTTAATGGGTGGAAATATGTGGAAGAATGTAGTATCATAGTATTAGATACTGAAGAGTGGCCTATAAATTAAGAAATATCATTTAATAAAATATAACGGTTTGGAGACCATGCGAGAAGAATGGGAGGAGTGTATATGTCAAACAAGACGCTGGTTCCTGATAAACTGCAAGGGTATCTGCTTCAAGTGAGGCATATGCTCTATGAACTAATTTCAGTTGATGACCGTGTTGTCAGCGTTGAGAAACTTGATGATGTAGCTGTAGAGGTTGACGGGAAGGTTATTGCTGAGCAAGTAAAAAGTGTTACGTCATCCAATAACCCAATAGCTGAAAGATCCGTAGTTTTTTGGAAAACACTTTATAATTGGTGTACTTATATCGAAGACGGTTCCTTACCTTCGAATGCGGTTTTACGCTTCGTTGTTGTTGCAAACAGAACCATTACTTCTGGTAGTATTCAGGAGATGTTCAAGAATGCCCAGTCCAATTTAGAAGCACAAACGGCTCTTGCCAATGCAAAAGCTGTTATTCTTGGAACACCACCGGATGATCCAGCTATTGATTTATATGTGAATTTGCCAGATTCCTATAGAGATTATATGAGATATCTCTTCGATGACAGTCGGGAAAAAACAGTTTGCGATGTTATTAAAGCAATGGAAATCGAAATTCATAGCAATACCTATGATGAAGATCTCCTGAAACGATTCAACAGTCAAACAATCCCCGAGGAATATGCGGATCTCCTACTGACAGATATGCTCGGTTGGGTTACACAAACAGTTGAGTCATTTACGAAAGATAATAAGCCTGCCTGCATTGCTGCAAAAGACTACCGCAGAGCTTTGAATAAACAAATTCGAGCATGCGATACAAAAGCTATACTTCGTGCAGTTTCAAAGGTACCTTCCAATGCTGAGCAAAGTGGCGAAGTTGAACGACTGGATACATATATCAGGCAGCTAAAGATGATTGAAATGGATGATCTTACTTTATTTGAAGCGGCTAGTGACTTTTTGCGGGCAAAGATTGACAAGATTGAGTGGGCACAGCGTGGTATTGTGAATGATTTAAGCTTTGTCGATTATTATGATGCACTTTACCGGGCTTGGACAAATCGAAAACAACTTATGGGACTGCAATATGGGGCAGACCCTATCACTTGTGGAAAAGCAGTGTATTTCAACTGTAGAGATGATTCTGGACGGCAAAAGTTGCAGGGTATTGAGGTTCCGCCCTTTTTTGGCAACGGTTCTTTGCATGTTTTAGCCAATGAACCTGCCGATGCACCGAGGATTGGATGGCATCCACAGTATATAAGATTATTGAAAGAAGGTAGTGTATGAGCTTTTCGGATCGTGATGTAATGTATGTGCAAAATCCAGCGATTGGCGCTGCCTTGCTCTGGAGGTTTATCTGTGGATATTATTCCAATGAAAACAAACCCGTACCTTTTCCATTACTGTTCGTGGTTCTTCCTATTGGGTTCCGCCAAGACCTATGCACTGTAATCAAAGGCACGCAAAAAGCCAGCGGTTTGTCAAAGGTATCAGAAAAATTGTTCTCAGGTAAGCAAAACGATAGTATTCATTATGTGAATACCACTGCTATACAAATGCGTGACTTAACACTTGAAGCTTTTAATATTGCAGTTGAGGCAAATCTCGTGGCACTGTCAGCTGAAACCGCAACAGTATTTCCACTGGTCACGACTTTTCGTAAATATACTCCAAAAGGCGACTGCAAAAATATGATGATGGCAATGGAAAAACTTGGAACGTGGTGTTCTGAACTTACACTTCATGAAATCGCAAAATGGCTGAAAGTGAGGTTTTAAGATGAGGTTTACAATCAATTCGGTTATTTTATGGCCAAAGAAAGCTAGATTTTCTCCGCGTTCCGTGCCATTCGATAGTCAGTCGGTCAATATCATTACTGGGGCATCGCGTACAGGCAAATCTGCGCTTATTCCAATCATTGATTATTGCCTTGGTTCAGAAAAATGTACCATTCCTGTAGAAACTATTCGTAATGCCTGCTCATGGTTTGGCGTACTTTTCGATATGGATAGAGAACAACTCCTTCTTTGCAGGCGGGAACCAGGTGATCAAGTTTCTACTGGTGATATGTTCATCCTACGAGACAAAGAGATAACGATCCCTGACCAGATAGAAAAAAACAACGCAAATATCACGTCTATTAAGGATATTATGAATGAGTTGTTTGGAATTTCATTTCTTGAACTTGATCCTAATGCTGGAGTATACCGACCGTCATATCGCGATTTTATGGCATTTTTGTTTCAGCCACAAAATATCGTTGCGAATGCCGACGTTCTGTTCTACAAAGCAGATACCATGGAGCATCGCAAAAAGCTCATTGATGTATTTCCGTATGTGCTCGGAGCGGTGACTCCTGAAATTCTTGCAAAGCGCAAGCAAATTGAAAGATTATCGAAGGAATCGGAGCGTTTACAGCGTGATTTGGAACAAATCAAATCTGTTGCCGAAGGGTGGAAACAAGAAGTCTCTGGATGGTTGGCTCAAGCCCGTGAATATGGTTTGACTCAATATAATGCTAACGATACCGACGATTTTACTCGTCAAGTTGATGAACTTCGAGTTATTTCTCAAAAACGAATTGCAGATGCTTCGGTTGCACCTGAACGTGTTACATATTTATCTGAAGATATAGTGGCGTTGCGGCGAGAAGAACAGAAAATATCCAGGGAATTGTTTGCCGCTCGTAAACGCCATACAGAAATGCTCCAACTGATGAAGTCGATGGGGGAATATGATAAGTCAATGCAAATCCAGCTTAATCGTCTCGATATATCAACTTGGCTCCGTTCCAATATGGCAGAACGAAATGTACTTCCTATATTCCAGCCAAGCCATGAAAATGTTATGGATGATGTAAATGCTTTATGTGATGCGGTTGAGCAGATTGAGAGCACAACAAGGGAAATGGATGTTGTTCCGGCCGCTTTTGAACGCGAGATGCAGATTGTTCAGGAGCAAATACAGGAACAGGCTGATAAGCTGGAAGCCATTCAGAACCGCATTAAGGCTGAGTCACAGTCGCTTACTATACATCGAGAGGAAAGCTATACACTGGAATCAATCTCCCGTTTCCTTGGGCGTATAGATGCGGCGATAAATACCTACGAACGTATTGGTACGGATAGTGAGCTTCAGACTAGGCTTGACGAGGTCAATAGCCGTATTAAGCAACTAAAAAAAGAAGTGAATGAATCTGAGATACAAGGCAAAGTGAATTATGCCTTGAGTTATTTGCGAACAGAGATGGGGAAGATTCTCACCCAATTAGATGTTGAACATCCAGAAGATCCTGTGGATTTTGTTATAAAGGACCTAACTGTCCGTGTAAAAAATCAAACAGGGCGTGATGACTATTTGTGGGAGATCGGTAGTGCGTCCAACTGGCTATCTTATCATATATCACTGATTCTTGCCTTACAGCACTTTTTTCAAAGTAAGTCCGGTGTCAATGTACCGAATTTTGTTATTTTTGATCAGCCAAGCCAAGTTTATTTCCCTCGCACCCGGTATTCTCCCAATGAAGCTGAAGCACAATTGAATGATGATGACAAAAATGCGGTCAAGAAAATATTTGAGACCTTATCTGCCTTTGTAAAGAACGCTAAGTTCGACATTCAGATCATCGTTACAGAACATGCAGATGATGATATATGGGGTAATATTCCGGATTCTAAAATTCATCTTGTTGAAAAATGGAGAAATAACGTCAAGCTTGTACCTGTTGAGTGGTTAGAGGAATAAGGAAACTATTGATATTAAGCAGAAGTGTTACTTAATTACTAAATTATGCTACTAACATTGCACTAAAAAGAGGAGGCAGCAAAACGCTGCCCCCTTTGCACTCTTGTATACTATCGTTTAAACTGATGAAGGATACCGTTCTCCAGCTCAGAGCGAAACTCAATGACCCTAACCTCCCCACTTTCTATGTATATACCTTTGATCACATCTTGAAAAAAGTGCTTCAATTCATAGAACGGAATGTTTTTCACACAGTCCGAGAAATCAATATCAGAAAGATGGTATAGGTTATGTTGGATGTAAAAGTCATAGCATGTTTTCAAATAGTCAGCCTGTGGGACGGATTGCATGCCAATGCTATTTTCTAACTGTTGTAGTTCCGCAGATAGTTTTTTTACCGCTTCTCTAAGCTGATCCATCCGATTGTCTGACATATCAGAATCATCTGCTCCAAGGGATTCTATCCGTTCTAATTCCCGCTCTTTCATCTGTATTTCAAATTTCAGCTTCCGCTGCTTATCCTGAGTATTCTCTTTATTTGAAGAAGTACCACCTAATAATGAACACTTGATTTCTTCAGCATTGGCAAGTGCTGCTATTCCATCAAAATCTTTACCACGAAGCAGAAATCTTTTTAGTGCCAACGGAGAAGTAGAGGGTGAAACCTGTCCGCATGCCTTTAGGAGATTGAGAAGATAGTTCATGATAAAACTGCCGACTTCTTTATCTGTAAAGTTGTTTTTCGGACAGTGCGGACACCAATAGGTAGCCGGTGATGAAAATTTGCGAGCATTTTCTTTTTCCCACGAGAGTGGGATCTGATGTGTAGTACACGTCAGTAAATCTGCAAAAAACGGCTTTCGCACATGATAGACTGTATTTTTCCTCTCGGTATATCGTTGCTGGCATCGTTCAAATAGTTCACTGGAGATAATAGCCGGATGATCATTTTCCACAAGAACCAAATCCTTCTCGTCATTTATCACTCGTTCCTTTTTCGAGGTATAGCTGCGATAATTGTATCGAAGCGCACCGGTATAGGAAATGTTTGTCAGCATTCTCTCAATTGTAGTCGTTTCCCATTTGTTTTTGATTCGTTTTGACAGAGGAAGGCTGTTGAGGTGTTTAGCTATTGCATATACCGTGATTCCCCGGTCAAACATATCGAAAATAGTGCGGATGATGTTGGCTTCTGGTTCTTCAACAGAATATTCTTTTGTTTTTGGATCCCGTCTGTATCCGAAAGGGATACGGAAGCCGGTATACTCTCCCGCCTCTGCCTTTGAAAGCAGAACAGCTTTTGACCTTTCAGCGGCGTTGTGTCTTTCCAGTTCCGCAAAGATCAATATCATTTTCAGCAAGGCCTGTCCCACAATACTGGAGGTATCAAATTGCTCTGCCAAGCTAATAAAAGTAACGTCTAGCAACTGCAATTCCTGATACATCTCTGTAAAATCAATGATATTCCTACTGATTCGGTCGATTTTCCAGACAAGTAGGTGTGTAAACACGCCGGTTCGTATACGCTGCATCATCTCCTGATAATCCGGACGGTCCGTAGAACCGGCAGAAAAACCAGCGTCCTCAAACACTTCATAATCAGGAATTCCCAGAATATCTTCACAGTAACGGATCAGGTCATTCTTTTGTACGCCTCTGCTTTCTTTGTCCAATTGCATAACAGTGGATACACGCACATAGAGCGCTGCCTTAGGCATTTTTCTTCGCCTCCTTGTCCTTGTAGATGAATCGATGTTCGTAGCCGTTCTGAAAAATAATTGACGCGACACGCCCCTGCCGTATGAAACATTTGGATAGCACCGCATTCAGAAACAGTTTTAACTCCATAGGGTCAATCTTTTTCTTAAGGGCGAAATAATCAATGTACCTCTCCTCATTCAGATTGTTTTCAAGGATGAAGTTACTGACTAGCGCAGAGAAGTATTCGCTGGAAACGTCAGAATTTTTCTCAGATTCTAATTGTGCGAGCTTTTGAGCTATATCATTGATTTTTGCCTCAAGCTTGTTTTTTCCTGTAAAATAATCCGTTTCGCTCATATCTGAATCGGAATACATGAATAGCTGATGCAGTCTGTGCAGTGCCCGTTCATGACTGGCTTTTTCACTGAGGTAAATTGCCCTTTGGTTTGGCGTTGCTTCGTGTTCCGGGAGGTTCGGCTCATAAAAAACAGAGTTGTCAGCAAATACATGAGCCTTAAGTGCCTGATATAGCTGGGTTAGTCCTTTGGCCTCAATGTGATCAACCTCTTTGAAAGCCTCCCCTCGAAGCAGTTTCTTTTCCAGAGTTTCAATGGATGTGGTTTTTCCAAAAGTACGCTGAATTCGGTACATGTTTGCAACATAATTCAAGATAAACGGTCCCAGGGTTGAATCGCTGGTAAAAGGATTTTCACATAACCCATGACGCTTATTATAGCAGGAATAGTTGCTGGGTATGATGCCGCCCTTTGATTTGAGAGGCTTTCCGATTTGTGCCGCCATCATGGAACCGCAGTAATCGCAAAAGAGGAGACCGGCCAACACATGGCAGTTTCCGCGGAAATAGGTAGAGCGATCCGACCCAATCATGTTTTTTTTGAGTAAGGTATGACAGCGCTCAAATTGTTCTGCGCTTATTATCGCTGCGTGATGTTCTTCAACCGTAACCCATTCATCTTCCGGCTTTAGCTTTCCAGTCACCGAAATGTGGCGTTTATTATAAACCATGGTGCCTTTGTAGACAGGATTGCGGAGAATCAGGCAGACCGTAGAGGGGTTCCATTTGTTGCCGGCCTTTGTGGTTATTCCTTTTTCGTTCAGAAACTTTGCCACGGCAGTAGAGGATTGCATACGCTCATAAGAATCGTAAATAAGTTTTACAACCTCGGCTTGCTCCGGGTGGATTCCAAAGGATTTTGTTTCTTTGTCGTAAGTATATCCAAGCGGCACTTTGCCGCCATTCCAGGAACCGCTTTCCGCGCGGGATATCATGACGGCTGTAACACGCTCTGAGGTCATCTGACGTTCCAGTTCCGCAAAAACAAGAATGATCTTGAGCATGGCCTCGCCGATCGCGGAGGAAGTGTCAAACTGCTCATTTTTACTAACAAAGGTAACGCCTAAGTCCTTTAGCTCGGCATACATCTCCGCAAAATCCAGCAGATTCCGGCTGATACGGTCAATTTTCCAGACAACCAGATGGGAGAATTCTCCTGTGCGCAGCTTTTGCATCATTTTTTGGTAATCCGGACGATCGGTATTCTTGGCCGAGTACCCCGCATCCCGAAAGATTTCGTAATCATTCATGTTCAATACAAGCTGTGTATAGTGGATCAGTTCCCGTTCCTGCACTTTCAGGCTATCCTTGTCAATTTGATATACGGTCGAAACGCGGATGTACAATGCGGCTTTATCTTTTGTTGCAGGAAATGTGTTGCTTTTCTTCTTCCGTGCCATTTTTGCACTCCTTTCATCTTCAATGGGTTCAATTTGAAGATGTAAGAAAGTGGGAGAGGTAAAGAACAAGCGTCGATGGGATTAACCAACACCGATACAAACACTGATAAAAATATGAATGTATATAAAGAAAGCACCCCATCAAAGGATGTTTGACATCTGATAGGGTGCTTTTTGTGAGATGAATTCCGTGTTCAATATCTTTCATATTTACGTTGACCGGGAAAGAATCACACGTTGTAGATTTATCCTTGGAAATAAGCGTAATTCGTGGAGGCGAAAGCAATGAAAAAATTGTTACGAGACCGGTATTGTAATTTTGCAGTTACAGAAATTGTTCAGAAAGGGGAGGCATACAGTTACGAAATCCAATTGATATGCAAAGATGGCGATAGAATTCAATTTTCAGGTCCGACGTGTAAATCGGTCGAGGAAGCCGAGCGCTTTCGCAAGAATCATATAGAAACTCTTGAAAACCATTCTTGTATTATTGATTCCAACATGAGGGTAAAGGAATTTTTTGAGGCGTGGCTGCAGGAAATTGCAAAACCGAGAGTGTCCCAAGCTGTATATTGTGCATATGAAACCGCCGTACAGTATATTGTTAAGCGCTATGGCAGGTTGAGACTGAATCTGATGAGTGAAGCGCATATTGTTTCCATTTTTAAAGGTGCAATAAAATGTCCTATGATAGAATCTAAGTTTGTAAAGGAAGTATTGAAAAAAGCGCTGAAATTTGCAAAGAGGGTCGGTTACATTTCTTATAATCCGGCAAAAGATGATCAGATGTTTACTTCATGGTTTTTAGCAGACGATAGGTTATCCAGTCTGGAGGATATAGAAACCAATGGAGAAGGCTGGCCGATTTGGGGCTATGGATAAATAATGGATAAATATATAAAAGAGCTGGGGATGGAACTATAAGAAAAAGAGTGATCCATATTGTGTTAAAATTCTAACTATTCAGTGTTTGACATTGCTATAACCTGGAAAGGGGAACAAAAATGCAAAAGAAAAATACAGTAATATTTGAAAGAGGGTCATGGTATTATCGGTACAAAGTGGCCGGGGAAGGAGGCAAAACAAAATATATGAAAAAAGGTGGATTTACTACGAAAGAAGAAGCGGAATATGCCGCTTTTCAGTTCGAACGGCAAAGAGTGAATCATGAATATGTAGAGCGTTCAGGGATGTCTGCCGGTTATACGTTATTTCGGGATTACCTGTGGGTGTGGTTTGAAAATCGAACCAGCATTAAGGGTGTAACCCGCTTGGTTTACGAACGCGTTTTGGAACTTTTTTTGCCGGAAATCGGCGATGTTATGCTTGGGAGCGTCAACTCGAATTATCTATCACAAATGATTGCAATGATTGCTGAACAAAGGGTTTCATACGGAGAAAAGTTATATGAGCTTATGAATATGGCGATTGGAGATGCCTTCAGGCAAGAAATGATTGCCTATAATCCTATGGACAATGTTAAGAAACCGGTACGCCGCAAAAAAGATTTAATTCATTTGGATGAAGAGCAGCGAAAAATACTTTTCCATGCTGTGTTTGCATGTGAAGGCAGGCTGGAATTGTTGCTGGCTCTTTTATGCGGATTAAAGAAGGGAGAAATCTATGGGCTGAAATTTACGGATTTCAACTTGGAAGAAAAAACAGTTCATGTGCAGAGGCAGGTACAACCTGATATGGGAAGGGCAGAAAGATTGTGCCAAACAGAGAAGGATTTGAGCGCACTATTCAGCAACCGGGTTTTATCGGTTCATCCGCTTATCTTACAAGAACTTCAATACAGGAAAGCTGCCATTGATGTGAATAAAAAAATATATAGTGACCAATACCACGACGATGGATATATCAGCTGCCAGAAGGATGGAAGCAGAAGAAGCCCAGCCTATATGAACAATATGCTTTCCCGATTATGTAAAAAGGCAGGTCTTCCGTCTTTGTCTGTACAGGATTTGCGGGATCAATATGCTGCTATTTTGCTGGAACATGGTCAGGTAAGCTTTTTTCAATTAAAAGGATTGCTGGGGTATTCCACCATCGAAGATGTGTATGACCGCTATAGTTGTTTGACCGAAGAAAATACAAATCTGGCAGTAAGGATGGATCAGATATTTGCGGAATAAAAGAGAAATAGCAGTAGTGCAAAATAATGGCAGTTTATTGGACTGGGAAGTAAGCAAGATTTCAAAGGATAAAAGCGGATATAGATTTGTAATAACACTTATTTTTCAACAGGAGATACAAAGCAGGCATAGGGGTGGATTTGACAGTCTAAAAGATGCGGAGACGGAGAGGGAGAAGGCGATTGCCGCTTTCTATAATGGTACTTTTATTATAGATGAAACGATTCGTGTTTCCGAATTTTATCCGTATTGGCTGGAAGAGATTAAGCGTCTGCAACTAAAGGACAACTCCTATCGCTCTTATCGAAACTGTGTTTACAACTATATCATTCCTTATTGGGGAGATAAGATTTTTTGCCATATAAGCCGCGCGGATATAGAGACGTTGCTTGTTATGATAGCGGAGTATTCATACGATGTTGCCAGACTTTTGAAAACGGTGATAACAACATCTATGAAATATGCGCTGGAGAATCATCTCATTTCTTCGAATCCTTCAACGAGAATCATCTTAAAAAAGAAGACTCGGCAGTTATATACGCAAAAGCAGACGGTTTTTACAGAATGGCAGATGAAACAGCTCCTCATTTGCAGTAAAGGAACATCGCTGTATCTGCCGATTTTGTTTGCATCACTTTTGGGATTGCGAATGGGGGAGATTGTGGGGCTTAAATATTCGGATGTGGATTACATACGGAAAACCATTCATGTGCAGCGGCAGATTAAACGGGTTTCAGCTTGCCATTCGAACAATCCCCTGCCAGAGGTCTCTACAAAAACTCCGGCAGGGGATCGGGTGTTGAAATTGCCGCAGATTGTTTTGGAAGCAATCATGGAGGAGAGAAGAAGATACGAAATGCTGCGAGGCAGGCGCTCGAACTCCTTTCATGATTTTGATTTTATTTGCTGTTCCTCTTATGGCCGTCCACGCAGCAGAAGCTATTTCTGGAAGCCTTTTAAAGATTTGCTGAAAGAACAGGGTCTCCCGGATATAAAATGGCATGGACTGCGCCATAGCTATACCACACTGTTGTTGAAGGAGAACTGTAGCTTAAAGGAGGTGTCGCAATCTCTGGGGCATGCAAAAGCCTCATTTACGGCAGATGTTTATGTAGACATGGCGGTGATTATCCGGGGAATCATTCCCGATGTAGAAAGATACTTACCCGTGGATAAAGATACGGACTATTCTTACATTCTTTTTCCGGAGGAATATCTGGGTAAACTGCTATCTGAAGCGGTAAGCTAAATACTAATGTGTATTTTGGGCGAGTGAGATGTTACGATTTGGCTGTTGAGTCTGGGACAAAGTATACGGATGTATATTTTGTCTCCTACTATGATTACTATTGGCCCTACAATCTATACAGGTTAAGCTTACACGAAACTTGTTGCTCCTATCCCGTAAATCTCATAAAGGTCACCTAAAGAACCGTGTTGCTCTGTTTATCTAAGGTGATTTGTTTTGATTTTCGTGGATAGAAGGAGCAAGCTTTTTATTTACTTGCACAGCGTCCCAGGAAACGCAGAAAATTCCGATTTCTATTTTGCAGCGGTAATGAGTAATCAATTGGTCAATATCGGAAATCCTATACTCCTGGGATAACATGCTTTCATATTCCTTTCTCGTATTCAAGTGAACACCTCCCCAATAAAAATGCTTTAAAGAAGTTCACTTGAAATATGAAAGATATTGAGAGTGGAAACGAACGATTATTTATCGAATGTCTGGATTTCTTCCTTGTTTTTGATCACATTATTGATATCCCGATAAATAAAATACCAACCTTGTCCACTTCCGCAATGACTGCAGACATTCATAGGATAAGTTTTGTTTTTTGTTTTGCTATAGACGCTTTTGATTCTCTCCGGATATTTTTCCATAAGCATATGGTCATATTCCATGATATCGCCAATGACATTCAATCCGTAGTATTCAATACTTGGGTCTTGCAGATGCGCAACAATGTCCTGATGTTTCAGCAATCTGTCATAATCATAAGGAAATGTCACATCCTCGGCGGGCTTGTCTGCATATGTAATATAGGTTAAAATCTCTGTGGGCTTATGGCATTTGTAACATTCCTTGGTGTATACATACACACGAAACGGCAGTTCGCCACTGGCTGGAGGAATAATTTCTATATTGCCTTTGAAATAACCGTATTCCTTTCCAGCTTTAGAGAACTTAACATATGTCTTTTCTCCTTCTTCACGAAGAGAAAATGCTGTTTTAATCTCACCAGTTTTTCGATTTTTAAATTGAATCATGTACATCCTCCAATCATGCATATTGGATAAAACTTACAAATTACTGAATCAGCTTTTGAAGTTCAGCTAAAATGCTTTCATAAGATATATTCTCCGCATAGGCAAACTGCTTACGGTACTTGTCCCACATTACCCGAAGTTCTTTACTTTCGGATATATTCTTTAGGATTAGATCCACATTTGAAATTTGCTCCGCTGTACTGCGATGCTCTGCAGTAGCCTGCAACGCTTCTTTGAAAGTACTTTTATCAAATTTCTGTGTAGTAGCTAAGTATCATAGAAATCTCTGGGTCGGGTGTTAAATACGGTTCTGCGAAGAATGATTTCTGCCTTCTCTGCCAAAACAGTTTCAGTGTTGTATGCCCAAAGTCGAAAGGATTTGCTTTCGTCGAATATTTCATGAAAAGTAAATTCTACTGCGTGTGGGGTTATGGCGTCCCCTGTGGAAACATCGATGGAGATAGGAGTCAAAAGAGTATCATATTTTGCTTTTATCATAACCCGATAGCCGCCATAGATATCGTCCTCTCTGATAGGAACAATATTGCTGATCTCAAAGGCCACCTCGTCTTCGCAAGGAATATCACATATTTCAGACAATGCAGTTTTTATTTTTTCAGGGGTCAGTGGAAGATTATTAAGAGTGGTATCAAGATCCATGGTAGCCCTGTTATCCAGACCTACAATAGCGGCAACCAGCATACCACCTTTCAGGACAAACTTATCTTTATATTCCGATTTGGCGAGACGGACCAACAGACGTTCAAACATATAGTTTTGCAGAATTACCTGTGCAGGAAGGTTCTTCTGCTTTGCGATATTTCTTATTTTAGCTTTTAAGCTCATAGCGTTGCTCATAAAAGTACCTCCAGATATTTTCGCACAATCCCAGCTATTTTCATTTTCGTAGCATAAGTGTTCAGCTTGTTTAAATCCTTTTGAGGACTTGCGGCGTACATTTTCAGTGCGGCAAGAAATGTTTCACTGCCTACTTTATTTCTGCTCCTTACAATGTCGCAGACCGTCCGCTCCAAGTCATATCCGGCAACTTTGTTTCCGGAAGGAGTGGTAAGCATTGTTTTACCGAGACCAAACAGTTCGGGTTTGATATAATATATTTTGCATTCTTCCTGTATCGCTTTTGATGGGACTTTTCCGGAAGGTGCGGTAATTGTATGCTCAAACGGAGTGCGGTCCGATATCCCGTGTAAAAATAAGGCCGTTTCGTGAGAGAAGACGAACAGATTGGAACGCATGCTGATGGATAGCAATTCGTCCTGCATATCATCGCTAAAAACGTATTGGCCACGGGCAATACGTTGAATTTTATTGTCCAGGCATAATTTTGAGAGTATTGCTCTTGAGATGCCGTGCTCTGCAGCTATTTTGTTGTTTATAATGCCGCCATTGCTTTCGGCTATCATTTTCAATCGACTAAGATAGTCCATTTGCACACCTCGATTGCACTTTTATAAAAATGTGATACTCGAAATTATGATTTTTGTCAATAAGGTGAAATTGACATTTTTAAAATATTGTCTTAAAAATTACGATATTTATTTACTGTGTCAGGCTTGCTTCTTATAGGTTTGCAAGATAAGCGGCAAAGTATAAAGCATACCTGAGTAATTGGAATAATGTGATTGCCGCGCTGCAGGAGAGTGCGGAAATAGTCAGGTAGGAAGATGAAGCATCCTCGGAAGGTATTGGCGCCAAGATAGAGGATCTGTAAAAGGAATTTCTGAAGCTGGCTAATTCCCAAGAGGACTACAACAATATCGCCAATGAAATTTACAGACTGCGGGGGCTGAAGTAGAACGCCTTGGTGGAGAGCATCAAGCGTGAGGGACTGAAACAGCGGATTCAGGAAATGCGGGAATTTCTGGACGGCCAGCCTACAGAGATCATCAGCTATGCTTAGCTGCTGGTGAGGCGGCTGATTGAAAGGGTCACGGTCTACGAGGAGCGGTTTGAAGTGGAATTCAAATCTGGCACGAAGGTGGATGTGGCGAAGTAAGCGAAATATGAAAGATAAGATGCCTTGTGGCTTTGGAATGGTTGCAAGGTGCTTTTTTTATGGGGTGTAAATTTTGGAATGATGGATTGTGTTTATCAACCAAATGATTTATAATAGTAATGGCTGATGGAGGTGGAAAATGACAACGTCAGACATGATAAGAGAACTATGTGAGAAAATGAATGTAAGCCTTGCAGAGCTTTGTAGACGGATTGGGCAGACTCCGCAGAATTTTAATAAAAAACTGCATCGAGGGACGGTTTCCTTTGAGGAAATGGTGAAGATTGCAGAAGCGTTAGATGTTGGATATGAACATGCATTTGTGCTACCAGATGGAGAGAAAATCCGTGTTGTGAGGAAATAGACAACCAATTCCTCCCGGAAAATATGATAGCATTGGAGTGAGTTAATTACTATGATGTGTTGGCAGAAACCGATTCTGGATACACAAAAACCCAACTAACAAGGCTACTTCAACAAAGTGGAACTGAAGCCGTTTCTGACGGTGGTAGTAGCACTGCATATGGATATACGTTTGGGTTAAATAAACGGGATTGGCTATATAATTGTCTGGCTACAGAGATTAACAAAAACCACTCTTTGAGCAAAGTTTATTTATTCTTAGAAAAAGCGTTGAATCCCGTCGCTTTTACAGATGAAAAAAACAGAGGCAAATATGACTACCTGCTGGAGGGAACAAATAAAGCACTTTTGTTAGCTGGTCTTGAGATAACAAAGGAAGGAAAACTGATTGAAGTTGTTCGGGCTAAAACTCTCGATGAAGTTGATAGAAGGGTAAATAGTTTGCAGCGGCAATTATACATTCGAGCAATACACAGCGAAGTCCAAAAATATTGCATTAAGGATTATCTTCAAAGAGATTATTATGATGCTGTATTTGAAGCCGCAAAAGGGTTGGCTGAAAGAGTACGCACAATATGTGACGATTATCCCGGCACGGCAGCGTGTGGGGAATCGCAAAAAAGACGAAGAGCGGCCGAAGCTACGCGTTGCCGCCTACTGCCGCGTTTCTACGGACAGTGATGAGCAGGCCACCAGCTACGAGGCACAGATTGAATATTACATGGCTTATATCCAGAAAACCCCCAAATGGGAGTTGGCTGGCATATTCGCAGATGATGGACTATCCGGAACTGACACCCGAAAACGCGGGCAATTTAATCTCCTGATCGAAGAATGCTGATCGAAGAATGCATGGCGGGCAAAATCGACATGGTAATTACGAAATCCATCAGCCGATTTGCCAGAAACACCTTGGACTGCCTGAAATATATCCGGCAGCTAAAGGACAAAAATATCCCCGTGTTTTTTGAGAAGGAAAACATAAATATGATGGATTCAAAGGGTGAAATCCTGCTGACCATCATGGCGTCGCTGGCGCAACAGGAAAGCCAGTCTTTAAGCCAGAACGTGAAGCTCGGCTTGCAGTTCCGATACCAACAGGGGCTTGTGCAGGTCAACCACAACCGCTTCCTCGGCTATACGAAGGATGAGGAAGGGATGTTGGTCATTGAGCCGGAAGAGGCCGAAATCGTGAAGCGCATCTATCGGGAATACCTGGAGGGCGCAAGCCTCCTGCAGATCGGGAAGGGGCTGGAGGCAGACGGGATACTCACGGCGGCGGGAAAAGCGCAGTGGCGTCCGATCACCCTCCAGAAAATCCTGCGGAATGAAAAGTACATCGGGGACGCTCTGCTCCAGAAAACTTATACAGTGGATTTTCTCTCAAAGAAAAGGGTCAAAAATAACGGTATTGTCCCACAATATTATGTGGAGGGCAGCCATGAGGCAATTATCCCCCGCGACCTTTATATGCAGGTGCAGGAGGAAATGGCACGTCGGGCAAACCTGCACAGTGGATCTGATAGGAAGAAGCGGGTATACAGCAGCAAATATGCGTTGTCGAGCATCGTCTACTGCCCCAAGTGCGGGGATATTTACCGCCGTATCGCATGGAACAACCGGGGCAAGCACTCCACGGTGTGGCGTTGCTGCACTAGGGTGGAACATGGCCCGAAGGCTTGCGACGCACCGACCATCCAGGAATCAGACCTGCAAGATGCGGTGATGAGAGCCATCAACGGGGTTCTTGGCGGCAGGGAGGTTTTCCTTCCGCTCTTAGAGGAGAATATAGAGGCAGTCATTGGATACGGCGTGGATGATGAGATTGCAGAGATTGACTGTAGGCTGGCAGAGCAGCAGAAAGAGTTGCTGAAACTGGCAAACGTGAAAAAGGATTACTCGAAGGTGGCTGATGAGATAGACAGGCTCCGGGAGGAACGGCAGAATATTTTGACGAGAGAGGCTGACCGGGAGGGCAGACGGCAACGGATCGAGGAAATGAAAGACTTCCTGCAAGAGCAGGCAGACACACCGTTGGAGTATGATGAGCAGTTGGTGAGGCGGCTGATTGAAAAAGTGACGATGTATGAAAACAAGGCTGTGGTGGAATTCAAATCGGGACTGGAAACGAATGTAGAACTATAGGATGCTGAATAGTTAGCGCCTTGCGACTTGGAAACAGGTGGCAGGGTGCTTTATTTGTGAAAATTTTGTAAAAATTCTCGCATTTATCAACCAGAAGGTTTATAATAGAGATATAGTGATGGAGGTGCGTGGTGACAACATCAGATATAATAAGGCAGTTATGTGAGGAAATGAATATCAGTCAGGCAGAGCTTTGCAGACGTATCGGGCAGACACCACAGAATTTCAACAAAAAATTACAGCGAGAAACTGTATCATTTAAAGAAATGATTAGTATAGCAAGAGTTTTAGAGATTGATTATGAACAGACATTTATATTGCCTGATGGCAAAAAAATCGGTATAAGTACAAGATAGAAAAGATATTTCACAAAAATTGCAAAAATAATCACTATCGTCTTGTTAAGGAGTGACTTATGAAAAATATTTCAATAATTGATAAGATTGCAGAATATCTTAGTTGTGATATAAAAACAGCAGAACTTTATATGTTGCTATTGGAAAAGCCTTACGCATTTGAATTGATTATAGAGTTAAATAAGGAATATGAGCAAGCCTTAGAGTTTTTAATATCAAAATGTTTAATAAGCGAATATATAGATGAAAGAACTGGGGGAAGAAAAATATATTTTTCCATAGACCCGAAATATTCTTTATCTGCAATATTACTTAATGAAATATGGGAGAGAGATTCAGAGTTGCACTCATTAGATTTATTAGAGAATAGACCCGATGTTTCGGATCTTCAATATAGATATATGCTACTCAATGAAATTTCTACAGAGGTTCAAAACTTATATAAACGGCAATTGCCATATATTCGAGAAATAGTTATAGTTGTTAAGGGACAGGAGAGAATAGCAAGTAGTATAGCGGAACAGATTGCAGATGTGCAAAATGATATATGCGCAATGGTATCGCCTCCGCAACTTATGGGTGAAATTGTTTGGCAGGCTATTCAAGAGAAAATGAATGCAGGTGTTTCATACTATAGAATAACAGATTTTAACGAAATAGTTAGGCATGGTTTTAAAATTGCTAGGCATGAGATAGAAACTTATAGTGAAAAAATATATATTTTTAGAGGGGTATTGCTTCCGGAGAAATTTTACATATTAGATCGACAAAAAGTTATTTTTTTTGAGAAAAGTAAAAATAAAAAGAAATATCTTAAAAGAATTCAAGTCATAAAAAATGAAGGAGTTGCAACTCAATTTTTGGATAGGTACAATAAGTTCATAGAAAACAGTATAGATTTGAGAACGCTCATTCCATTGATTGAAAAATATCGAAAAAAAATGACACAGACTCTTAATGGAAAGCTCGATAGAGCGGAATGTGAGTGGTTGATAGATGTATTTGATAATGGAGTTTTTTACGCTAAAAAGAAATATGAAGCTAGTTTTATTGAGTCAACAATTAATAAATGCAAAGAAAAAAATTTGATTCGTATTCTGGATGATGGAGCACCTGTCGTCAATTATTGTATAGAAGATATTTTATCAAAGTAAAGAAAATATTCAAGACCGTAAAAAATTTATATGAAGGGAGCTTTTTGAGATGAATGCTAATGAATTTTATAAACAATTTAGTGCTAAAGATATTGAAATGGTGAAAGAATACTTGAAAAAAAGATATTCGAAGAAAAAAAGCACAAAAAAATTTGGTATAGTGTATGATATTCTTCATCAATGTGATCTTAATTGTGTGGGCTGTGGGACGAATGCAGTATATGCTGGTCAAACACGATTAGATGATGTTCAGCCATCGTTTCAACAAATAGAGCATGTTTTTTCTAAAATAAAAACCTATGCTGATAGTGCGAATACCCCGGTATTTATTAATATTGGCGGAGGAGAGCCGTTTTTAAGAAAAGATATTCTGACTATTCTTAAGAGTGCATCAGAATATTTTGGAGTAAGCGGAGTAGGCGTTGATACAAACGGAACGTTAGATGATGCATACGAATTAATAAGTCAAGCAATGCAATTTTCATCATACATTGGAATTAGTGTTAATGGGCTAGAAAATTATCATAATTGGTGGGCTGGTAATAAACGCATTAATCCATTTCAACGCTCTATGGATACAATAAAAAGATTATGTGATGCTGGTAGTTATCAATGCATGAAGTTGGAAGTTACCTCTGTGGCAACAAACAAAAATTTGGCGGATATACCGAAATTAATTGAAATATTGGCAGATATGGGAGTGAAAAATTACAGCATACATAGAGCTATGCCCGTTGGACGTATGAGCAAACATAGGGAATTATTACCAACAGCCAAAGAGTATTTTGAACTTCTTATTAGTATTATTGAAGCAGCAAATAAGACTGGAATGGATGTACACATCCACCATTCGATTGAGTCCATACACGAAACGCTTATGCTTGGGTTACCAACATATGAAGAGGATAAAGTGGGGAATCCAGATTTAGGTTCTTCAATAGGAATTGAGCCAGAAGGAAGACTGGTATTTGATCCTTGGTGTACAAGTGGTATGTGGACATTATTATCCAGTGGTTGCATTTATGATAGTAATCTCAAATTTGAAGAGCTTTTAACAGATAAAGGAAGTGTTTTTGACATCTCAAAAACTTATACAGCACCCCACTTAAGGTGTAATGGTTGTCAAATGCCTTGTTCGGGAGGGAGTAGAATTGTATCTGCTTCTAGCAGTTTGTTAGATCTTTCTGAAAATGATGCACAATTGACAGATTTATTATCGGCAATGGTAACAGTAGATCCCGCTTGTCCACTCTATGAGGAGGTTGATGAAGATGAGGAATTTTAAGTCGGAAACAGAAGTGTCTATATCTAAGGTAAAAGAGTTCGTTTATAAAGCAAAAAAAGAGACTTTTGCAGCAACTGACAGTAAGGTATCTAAAACAAATCAAAGTTCGATATTATCATACCGAGCATTTGATTCTGATCAATATGCAGGAATGATTTATAACGATGAATATAGTGGAAATACTATAGAAGCTGGTTGTGAAACTGTATCAATGGATTTGTGTAATGTTTGGAGGAATCAATACTACGGAGGATCTTTTGTACAGTATTGGGATGGAAAAAAGGTAAGTGAGTTAAAGATTTCTTCTTCTATACAAATCGAGTATCTTCCATTTATTACGGTTGAGTTTCTAAAAATGGCATTATTACAATTGCCCCTCGACTTTCCTGTAAGAGGCCCGCATTATTTTCAAGCAAAACAAGTCGATTTTGAAGGAGTGTCATATTATGGGGATTGGGAATATGAAAATAATTGGAAATCCATCCCAATTTATCAGAGCGATGATCCATTTTCCGCATTTCAAGGAGAAGAGTGTATTCGATGTAATGGAATTGTGATTTACTGGCATGGTTATCAAGGAGGATTTTTACGAGATAAATATTTTCCAATTATCTTATCTGACTAACTAATTTTAAGAATTTTAAGGAGGAATCTGATGCTATGGAAATAAAAGAAATTAGCGCGTCATCTTATGTTTCAAAATCAAAATTACCCGATGCAGATTACGTGATTAATCCATATGTGGGATGCCCACACAAATGTATCTATTGTTATGCGGAATATATGAAGCGTTTTTCTGGGCATTCAAGAGATGAATGGGGAGATTTTGTAGATGTAAAAATATGTGACAAAGATGTAAATGCAAGTTTATATTCCGAAAATGAAACAATTCTTTTTGGATCAGTAACAGATGCATATAATCCATTTGAAAAAAAATATGAAAAAACAAGAAGAATTTTAGAACAACTTGTATCATGTAAGGCACGAATTGAAATATTAACAAAGTCGGATCTTATTTTACGGGACATAGATATTTTGAAAAAAATACCCAATGTTTATGTGGGTATTTCTATGAATACAACAGACGATGCTTTTCGTAAAGAAATTGAACCTTTTGCTTCTAGTATAGAAAAGCGTATCAATACTTTGGATACATTACATAAGGAAGGAATACCAACATATTTATTTATGTCACCAATATTTCCGGGATTAAGTGATTGTAAGGAAGTTATTGATAAAACCCATAGGTTTATTAATTATGTTTGTTTTGAAAATTTGAATTTGCGGGGAGCATACTTGCCCAGAGTAATGGATTATATTAAAGAGTCATATTCAGAATATCAAGATATGTATAAGTCGATATATTGGAATAAAAGTATTACATATTGGGAAAATTTAAAAATCGAACTAGAAAAATACTGTAAAGAGCTTGGTGTGGAATATAGATTTTATTTTTACCATGAGAAGATAAAGAAAAAATGACAATAGATCGTTTTAGATTGATGATGTGAAAGCGGCACTGTTTTTTTGAGGAAATGATGGTAATCACAGAGTTGTTGGGCGTAGGATATGAACGGACATTTGTTTTGTCGAATGGAGAAAGAATTAGGTGATAATTATGGACACTCAAGCGAAATACCATCATTTGGTGCCGCAGACATATATGTCCGCATGGGCAAATAATGCAGGCACACTGCAAATAGAGTTTTTAAATAATCCAGGTGTTATTGATCCAAAAAACAAAGAGAATATTGCAGGCATAACAGATTACCATTCCATAAAGGCAGGAATGGTAATTTGCACGAAAGAGGATGCTGATAAACTATTCGTTCCTTTGGCAAACTATGCTGTAGAAATAGATGGACAGATTGTTACGGATACATTGGAGATGAATCAGAAATTTTATGATTTTGATGCTTGGGTAATTAGGCGTAGCGATGGTTCTCTTGTAAGCAAAAAGGCAGTCAAACGTGAAATCGAAAAAATAAAGATTAAAGATATCGAATCAAACTGGTCGATTAAATATGAAAATAAATGGAATAAAGTTGTAAGCGATTTGGAATCTGTTATATTCACATCAAAATCAGACAGTGTAAAAGCCATACACAAGGACTATTTAATGAAGTTTTTTGTCGCTTTAGATTGGAGAAGTATTCAGTCCAACGATGAATTTCAAAGGGCATTTCGACCATTTGCAGAAGCCTTACTTGACGAAATTGAAATACCAGAAAATGAGAGGTTTTTGCCAAGTTTAAAAACTGCGGCAGATGAAATGAAACATAGTTTACTTCTGAAATTTTACAGAAAATATCTCAATGATGAAGGTATTATTTATACTCATGCAATGGAAAGTTTAAAACATACAAATTTTCATTTTCTGATTTCAGATGGTCCAACGTACTTTGATACGTCTAATAATCCATCTTTTATTTTTGTTAGAGATGATGGGTTAAAAGCAGGTCTTATGCCTATAACGCCTTATATTCTCATGGCACAGGGGAAGTGTACTGATGACGAAAATAAATACTATATTACACATATTACAGACGAGGCTGTAAAAAAATATAATGGGATAATCAGAACTAATGCTAATGAATTTGTGATTCATCCTGATTTAGAGCTGATAAATAAAAGCCGTTAATTTGTGTATTCAAAGCAAAATACGCGGCTTTTATAGTATGGTTAAGTAGATAAGTTTCCACTAACAGATAAAACACAAAAATGACAGTCGATATGTTGCCGAGAACAGAAACGGGGAAATGACGTACTTTTCATTTCCTCGTGCCAGAAAGTGCTTGCAAACAGATCAAGCACTCTGTAAATATGCTATTGGTTATCCTGTGTAGGAAATAATACTCCGATGATTATGGGAATCTGATTAAATCTTTTACGAAGACGACCCTCCCAATCAGAACTTCGGTGCAATGCACTGTGTTTCCGAACAGAGAGCAGGAGGGTAAGAAAAAGAGTCAAGAACTGATTGTTAGGTAATGAACAAATTATCTGATAACTCTCGAAAAACACCATCAAATCTCTATAACCCCATTGACTTCCTAACCCAAATCTGCTATTATAATTATACAGTAAAGCGGTGCAGGGAAACTCTCCCCGCACTGCTCGTTTTTTCCAGATGCAATGTACATTGGGTGAGTAAAAATTTTGAGCGGAAACGAGCCCGCAAAGGCGCAGTATTACTTGGGTTTCGCGGGCTTTTAACGTTCGATTGGGGCCCTAATCGGGATAAAAGGCTGTTTGTATCCCCAATTCTTGCAAGAGTTTGGGAGGGAAAATGGAAGAATAAAAAATGTATTTTACTTTGGTAATTGGTTCAATATTGTGCAGAAGTTTGTACCGAAGACATCTATATTTGAATTCACTCATCCATATAGAACAACGAATAATGATCCACTCATGGTGTGGGATCGCGTACGCCAACTAAACGACACTATCTTAGGATCACTGGTGATGAATAGCTATGTAGCCAGACTCGATGAATCTATATTTAATCACAGCGGGGACGATGAGATTGATGAAGATGATGACGACAATGACTCGACAGTAGTGCCTTTTCAGGTCGCCTATGCTGTTTCTATTCATAAGGCACAGGGCCTAGAGTATGATTCTGTTAAGATCATCATAACAAATGAAACCGAGGAGCGAATTACACATAATATTTTCTGTACGGCGTTTCTAGATATTATATTCGTAAAGTCCTGTAGAAAAAAACTGGGATTATACATAAATTCTCAGCAGTATAGTTTTTGAATATTATATCCATAATATTCAAGAAACACAGAGGAGACTACCGTTACGGTAGTCTCCTCTGTGTATTTAAGCATATTTATTAGCTAAAACTGTGAAAAGGAGAATGAACTTTGACAAGTGAACTACTGTATGCATGGAAATTGCCGATGAAGGAAGGCCATACAATGGTGATTCTTTCAGGAGATTCCATAGAATGCTTTCATCCTGTAGGAATCAGGACATTGCTGTATTTGCTGGATATAATCCACGCTTATTAAAAAATTCCAAAATTTCTGATAGGGGGGTGGAAAAGCAGCGGCAATGCTTTTCGGCTTAGGTCAAGCAGAAGAAATTGATGCGGAAATTGTAAGCGATTCTGCAAAGTAGATTTTGACAGATGCGGGGATCCATTTTAGCTTTGGCAGCAGTATTCCTTATATTAAAAATAGGATAGGGGATGGCATGTGCACAATGGAAGGCCTGTTTCTCCGTGAACTCGCGCTCTGACGCATGAATAATTTTACAGAAGAAAGTGGAAGAAATAAATAACCAATATAATACTAAGTAAAACATGGATGGTAGATTTACTATAAATATTAGTATATACATTTAATTATATGAATAGTATTGACATATTATGTCTAAGATGTATTATAAAGGCAAATATTATCGAATAAATAGATACCAAATAAAAGTATAATTATTTAAGAATGAATAATCGTTAGGGATGATTCGATGGAGGATAATATCGGTCGGGAACTAACAGTCCGTTTTAAAGTGCAATCAATACTAGATCAAAAAAGCTTTAGAGAGTTTTCAGTGAATTATAATACAAGAAATATTTTATCGTTTACAGGATACGATGAGAAAATAAAAAAAGCAAAAGAAGCATGTGGAGAAGTGGAGTCTGTTATAACAGGAATTGGGAAAATAAGTGGTTTTAAAAGCGTAATTATTGCATTAGAACCTTTATTTATGATGGGAAGCATGGGGCTAATTACAGGAGAAAAAGTTGCAAAAGCTTTTGAGTACGCGACGCAGAAGAAGCTACCGGTTATCTCATTCAGTGCTTCCGGCGGGGCGCGTATGCAAGAGGGCATATTTTCATTAATGCAGATGGTTAAAACGGCTGGGGCTGTTTCTCAACATAGTCAAAAGGGGTTACTATACAGCTCTATTATCTGCGATCCGACGCTTGGGGGCGTTACGGCAAGCTATGCATCTTTAGGTGATATTATTATAGCCGAATCGGGGGCAAGGTATGGTTTTACAGGCAAAAAAATTATTGAGCAAACCACGCACGAATTGCTGCCGGATGATTTTCAAACGGCTGAATATGCTCTTAAGCATGGAATGGTGGACCTTGTGGTGAAAAAAGAAGATTTAAGGGATATGATAGTTAAATTAATAAGATTGCATAAAGGTGGGGGTGCGCTATCGAAGCATTAAATTGTATTCGGTTATTAAAACAAAAGGAGCGGCCAAATGCAAAATATTACATAGATTTTTTGTTTCGAGACTTTGTTGAGTTGTGTGGTGACAGATTATATGGCAACGATACTTCCATTATCGGGGGATTTGCTGAATATGATGGTGTTCCTGTTACTGTGATTGGTCAAATCAGAGGGAATACATTAGAAGAAAATATAAAGTTCAATTTTTCTATGAGTAAACCGGAAGGCTACCGTAAAGCGTTACGGCTGATGAAGCAGGCAGAAAAATTTCATCGCCCCGTTATATGCTTTGTTGATACGCTTGGCGCTTATCCGGGAGAAGAGGCGGAAGAACGCGGGCAAGGTTCAGCCATAGCAAATTGCTTAATGGAATCACTAAATTTACAAACAGTTATTATCAGCGTACTCATAGGCAATGGCGGTAGCGGAGGAGCACTGGCGTTTTGCGTTGCGGATAAGATTTTTGCATTGGAAAACGCGATGCTTGGAGTTATTTCACCTAAAGCTTGTTCCAATATATTGTGGAAGGATTTTTCAAGAGAAGCTGAAGCTGCGGAATTGTTGAAGATGACTGCGGATCATTTAGAAAGGTATGGTATTATTGACGGAATTATACCAGAACCTCCAGGAGGGGCGCAGGTGAACCCGCAATTAACCGCCAAAGAGGTCGATAAGGTGATCTCTGCAAGTATGTTTCAGTTGATGAAAGTCCCAGTTAAAAAGTTAGTTAAAGAGCGTATTTTTAAATTTCAAACTATTGGTCGAGAGTATCTTTCGTAGCATAGTGTCAATAATGAAAAGAAATCATATGCTTCAATCCATGTTCCGGCAGGTTGAAATACAGTGGTTTTAAGTTTAAAAAACAGCAAAATGCTTTTTAAAGCACAAGAAAAATATACAAAGATGGATAAGCTTTTTCACTTTTACCGTGATTTTTTAGTTGATTATAAATCCGGCAAAGAGGTGCGTATTTATAAGGAGAAAAAACTGATTCAAAAAGAAGCTTCCGAAAAATTATTAGATGATGGTGAAAAAATACTTCGTGAAGTTTCGAGTAAAACAGCAAAATCAAACTCTTATATTGCAATAATTGGAACGATTATTGGGTTTGGTGTTTATCTTTACATAGGTATTAAAGGCTTATATGGCCTGATTGGCGTTGAAGATTTAGTTCTATATATTGGTGCGTTTATGCAGGCAATACAAGGGCTTACCTCTATTTCCATCACATTGGGCCAAGGGAACGAGTTAGTTCCTAATTTAAAATATTTCTTTGACATAGTACAGACCAAAAGAGAAAAGCAATATGGACAGCGGACTATTGATAGCAGCCATATTGAAATTGAGTTTCGGCATGTATCCTTTAAGTATCCGGCGGGTGATGCGTATGTTATAAAGGATGTATCCTTAAAGATATCAGATCAAGAACGGTTGGCAATCGTAGGCCGTAACGGCAGCGGAAAAACAACGTTTATTAAACTTCTTTGCAGGCTTTATGACCCAACTTCTGGTGAAATTTTGGTTAATGGAGTTAACATAAAAGAATTAACCAAGGAGTGCTGTTTCGGGCTATATTCTATTGTTTTTCAGGATTTTAAGCTTTTTGCCCTTTCTCTGGCGGACAATGTGACATTAAGTATCAATAAGGACAAAAAAGCTTTAGATATGGCTTTGGAAAAATCCGGAATTAAAGATTGGGTTTCCACACTTCCATTGCAGGAAAATACATATCTGTATAAAGATTTGGATCAAGGCGGTATCGATATTTCCGGAGGGGAAGCCCAAAAGGTTGCCTTGGCTAGGGCAATCTATAAAAATGCACCAATTACAATCTTAGATGAACCAACAGCAGCGCTAGATCCTATCGCGGAATATCACATATATAAGCAATTGGATCATGTGTTTTTAAAAAGAACATCTATTTTTATTTCCCATAGACTATCCTCCTGCAAGTTTTGCGATACAATTGTTGTGTTTAATAAGGGGCAGATTGTTCAAACAGGTTTACACAATCAATTGTTAACAGATAAGGAAGGGGAATATTACCGACTTTAGAATGCCCAAGCACAATATTATATTAAAGAATGAACCATCTAAAGTTTTATTTTTATCCCCGCTTATTATCCAAAGTCTGTTTATGAAATCATCCCTAAAAAGAGAGTGTTTCGTGTTATCAACGGAATATTCTTTCAAAAATTAGCAGTAATATATTGAAAACGACAGCAGTATCACATTGGATGTTGTTGCCGTTTTTTTCTAAACAGCCATCATGTGAAAGAGATTAGTGGAGTAACGATGTAATTTATCCCGTTTGGGCATGACACACCTTGGATTGGCAGCATAAAAAGCCGAATCTTCATAGAGGGTGTTTCATCATGTGAACCTAACGATTAAGCCGAATGAATAGAGAAAAAGGGGTGCACCTTAAAAGCGGCGCACCCCTTTGGGTTTTAATTTAAAATTGCCACGCCTGCTGTTAAATATCCGGCGAAGGTGACCCAGAGGAGATATGGGATTTGTAATAGCGCCGCTTTCCTGCTGATGTTGGAGAACATGACGATCATCGTCAGGATCAGGAACCAGAGCACGATCAGCCACGCAAAAGAAAACCAATACCATTGCTTGTTGAAAAAGAAGATGGACCAGAGCAGATTGAATATCAGCTGAACGCCATAAATGATAAGCGCATTGCGTTTGCGGTCGCTGTTTGCGTCCGAGGTGTAGACTAGATAGGCGGAAATGCCCATCAGAAGAAACAAAATCGTCCAGACGATACCAAATACCCAGGCGGGTGGTGAAAGCGGCGGAAGGTTTAGGCCAGCGTAGACGGCCTTCATATTGTTCATAGTGAAAAGCGCGGAAGCGGCGCCCACTCCCAGGCTGATGAGCAGATTCACAACCAGCGGCTTCCATTTGATAATCATATCGCACCAGCTCCTTTACAGGAGTAGTATACGTTCAGCGGGATTGTTTTATGAATATTATCCCGCTTTCACGATCCGGTCAAGGCACTGAATGAGGTCGTTGAGCGTTTTAAGCTCCACATCCTGTTTTAAGATTTCGTTTTTTAAATCAATAGAGAGCGATTCAAAATAAGGGCGTAGTTTGGGGTCCACATAAGACATTGTGTTGTCGCATCCTTTCCTGAAAGCTTTAGTCATACTATACCCACTTTTTTTGCCATTAACAGCAAAAACACCGGCCACTCAATGAGAGGCCGGTGTAAAACAGTCAAATTATAATTTCATTCCATACTGCTGTTCATAGTAGCTTGTGTAATCGCCGCTGCGGATATGCTCCCACCAGGAGCGGTTTTGTAGATACCATTCCACCGTTTTCTGGATGCCGTCGCAAAAGCTTGTCTGCGGCAGCCAGCCGAGCTCCCGGTGGATTTTGGAGGGATCAATGGCATAGCGCCTGTCGTGGCCCGGGCGGTCTTTTACATAGGTGATGAGCGCTTCGCTTTTCCCAAGCGCGTGGAGGATGGTTTTGACCACCTCAATATTCTGCTTTTCATTGTGGCCGCCCACATTGTAAATTTCTCCAACCCGGCCGTGCTCCAAAATCAGCTCAATCGCCCGGCAATGATCCTCTACATACAGCCAATCGCGCACATTTTTACCGTCGCCGTAAACGGGCAAGGGCTTGTCCTCCAAAGCGTTTAAGATCATCAGGGGAATCAGCTTTTCCGGGAAATGATACGGGCCGTAGTTGTTGGAGCAGCGGGAAATTGTAACGGGCGTGCCATAAGTGCGGTAATAGGCCATCACAAGCAGATCAGCCGACGCCTTGCTCGCAGAGTAGGGGGAGGAGGTGCAAATCGGCGTTTCCTCTGTGAAAAACAGGTCAGGCCGGTCGAGCGGCAGGTCGCCGTAAACCTCATCCGTAGATACCTGGTGGTAGCGGCCGGTTCTAAACTGATTGCATGCATCGAGAAGCACCTGTGTGCCCAAGATGTTGGTTTTCAAAAAAATTTCCGGCATATTGATCGAACGATCCACATGGCTTTCCGCCGCGAAGTTTACAACGGCGTCAAAGTATTCTTCTTCAAATAAGCGATAAACGGCTTCCCTGTCGGTGATGTCGCCATGCACAAACCGCAGGCGCGGATTTTTCAGCACGCTTTCCAGTGTTTCCAGGTTCCCAGCGTAGGTCAGGGCGTCCAGGCAGGTGATATGGCAATCCGGGCGTTTGTTTAATAGATAATGGATGAAGTTACCGCCGATAAAGCCCGCGCCGCCGGTTACTAAAATATTGTTCAATGTTACGCCGCCTCCAAGTGGTGATTTCATATTTTGGGCTGTTCTTTTGTTTTATTATACAGATTTACAACAGCGAATGCAAGAATCCGGTTAGGGTTCATCATTGAAAAGGCCCGCTGTTTCGGGTAGAATAAAGCTGTAATCAAAAGTATGGAATGGGGGATTTTACGATGACTGAACTCGCGCCGAAGCGTGTATCTGATTCCATGACCAGCCAGGTGCAGATTATCATGCCGGAGCATATCAACGGCTATCACCGGCTTTTTGGCGGGCAGCTCGTTGAATGGATCGATGTAGTCGCGGGCGTGGTGGCGCGCCGCCACAGCAACCGGAATGTGACCACAGCCTTTATCGACCACCTGCATTTCAAGGCGCCGGCCTATGCAAATGATACGGTTGTCATCAAAGGCAGAATTACCTATGTGGGCCGTACTTCGATGGAGGTGCGGGTAGATACCTTTGTGGAAAGCCTCGGCGGCGAGCGCAAGCTCGTCAACCGCGCCTACCTTGTCACCGTTGCGCTCGATGATGATGAAAAGCCAATTGAGGTGCCAAGGCTGATTCTGGAAACACCTGAGGATGAGGCGGAGTGGGAGGCGGGCTGCCGCCGCAGCCTGCTGCGCAAGCAGCGCCGGGAGGAGGAAAAAGAGCTCCTGCGCCAAATTGAAGAAAGAGGTGCGCTGTGATCCTCAGCGCCAGCCGCCGCACGGATATCCCGGCATGGTATGGCGAATGGTTTGTAAACCGGCTGCGGGAGGGCTTTGCCCTCGTGCCGAATCCGTATGCTGAAAACCTGCATACGCTGCGCAAAATTCCGCTTTCGCCGGATGTGGTGGATTGCATCGTTTTCTGGAGCAAAAACCCCCGGCCGTTTCTCAAATTTCTGCCGGAAATCCGGCGAATGGGCTATCCGTTCTATTTTCAGTTCACACTCAACCCCTATGAACAGGCGATCGAACAGAATCTTCCCTCTTTGGAGGAGCGGATTGATACGTTTCACCACCTGAGCGCGATGATTGGGCCGGAGCGCATCGTTTGGCGGTATGATCCTGTGATCATCGATAAAGCGCACCCCTCCGATTGGCATGGAGCGCAATTTGAGCGACTGTGCGCGCTGCTGCATGCGGATGCCTGCCGCTGTATTTTTAGCTTTTTTGACCGCTACGCAAAGGATCAGAGCGGCTTTCGTGAGGCGGATGAAGCCGCCATGCGAGCCGTTGCGCGCGGATTTTCCAGCACTGCGGCGCAGTACGGCCTGCCGCTTTCCACCTGCTCGGAGGCGATAGACCTGAGCGGGTATGGGATTCCCCATGCGGCCTGTATCGATCCGGTGCAAATCAGCCGGATTCTTGGCTGCCCGGTCCGCGCAAAAAAGGACCCTAACCAGCGCCCCTTCTGTGGCTGTATGGAGAGTGTGGATATCGGCTCGTACAATAGCTGCATCAACGGCTGTGTTTACTGCTATGCCAATCAGGGGATGGAACGCGCCCGCCGCAGAATGCAACGGCATGAGCCGCGATCTCCGATGCTGCTCGGCCGCCCGGATGGGACGGAGAAAATCTTGGAAATCCATGCGGAAAGCCTGCGTGTTGCGCAAACCTCGCTGTTTGATTAGGCGGATGAAAAAGCGCTTTTTCATCCGCCGGTTCTGTATGAGAAAGGATGTCGTTTTGCGATGCCGCAATTGATTTTAGGCTGTCATCTCTCTTCCTCCAAAGGCTTTTTCGCCCTTGGCAAAACTGCCCTGCGCATTGGGGCGAATACCTTCCAATTTTTCACCCGCAACCCGCGCGGCAGCAAAGCGAAGGCCATAGATCTGGCCGACGCGCAGGCGCTGTGCAACCTGATGGAGGAGCACAACTTTGGGCGTGTGATCGCACACGCACCCTATACGCTCAACGCCTGCTCAGCAGAGGCGCGCGTGCGGGAATTTGCTTTGGAAACGATGGCGGATGATCTTAACCGGATGGAGGCGCTGCCCGGGCATTTCTACAATTTTCATCCCGGGTGCCATGTTGGGCAGGGCGCGGAGCAGGGGATTGCCCTGATTGCGGATACGCTCAACCAAATCCTGAGGCCGGAGCAGAATACAATTGTCCTGTTGGAAACGATGGCCGGCAAGGGCAGCGAAGTCGGCCGCCGGTTTGAAGAGCTGCGTGAGATTCTCGACCGTGTGACGCTTCAGGAGAAGATGGGCGTTTGCATGGATCTATGCCATGTTTTTGACGCAGGCTACGATATTGTCAATGATCTCGACGGGGTTTTAACGGAATTTGACCGTGTGATCGGCCTGGACCGGCTCCGCGCCGTGCACCTTGCGGATAGCCAAAACACCAGGGGCAGCGCGAAAGACCGCCACGCACCTATCGGGGAGGGGCAAATCGGGTTGGAGGCGTTTGCCCGCATTGTGCGGCATCCGGTGCTGTCAAAGCTGCCGATGTGCCTGGAAACGCCGCACGAGGACGAGGGCCACGCGCGGGAGATCAAGTTGCTGCGGGAACTGGCGGAAGAGAAACGTTAGAGTTTGATGCAAATGGTTGATATTATAAAAGGGATGGTATAAACCCGTATCGAGTTTGACAAAGGTCAGTTCGATTACGGGTTTTCTGGCAATATCCCAATCAAAAGATTATATGATATTTATAAAAAGATTAGAAAAATAGTTGACATTTTTTCATTTATCCATATATTAGTAATTGATAGTAGTATTTTATAATGAAATAAGCTCTAATAAACCGGTAATTGTTTTTGCAGGATCGCTTAGCAAGCCAGATGGTGGAAGTGGAACTACAATGATTCATGCGGTTGTAGCATACGGCTATCGTTATGTCAGCCTTCCCAACAGGCCGAATGAGCTGATTGTTCATTATGGCTGAATCGGCCACAGTAAGGTTTATATCAGTGGTATCTGGGGAAGTATATATACTTTAACCTGCTAGTAGGGGGGTGTGAATCATGGATGAAAAAGCGCAGCATTCACGCAACCGGAAATGCCTCTTTGCCGTGGCTGGAATCGCTCTCCTGCTGGCTGCGGTCGGTATTCTGGCCCTTGCTCTGACTCCATCCGGCAGGGTGCGCACGATCCGCACGCTGCATGCGAACGATTTTTTCTATGGGGAGCCAATCGAAATTCCCTATCGGACAAAAGGCCTATCTCACGGCGTGGCTACCTCCTTTCAATGTGAGGATCTGGAGGTGCTCTCACATCAACTGCCCGACCGGCTGGGAGCGGGCTATGAGACGGAGCGGTTCGGCGGCGATTCCCTGCTGATCTGGCGGAAATCACCCATGGCCTGCTATCTCATCCAGCGGCAAACCGGAGCAAAAGCAGGCTCCCGCTGTAATTTTCTGCTGTTTGATATGGAAGCCAGATTAGGCGTGGGGGCGGCAGAGCAATCCTTTGTGTTTCCCTATCATCTAATTACCCTGATGGAATCGCAGGGGACGCTCTATTTCCACTTCGATCCGGGCGTGCCGTATGAGACGGCGTATTCCAAACAGGAATTTCTGAATTTTTACCGCCGTCTGGGCCAGTATACCGTCACTGAAACGCGGGATGGCTTTCAGATCATGCGTGGGAAGGGGAGCGCATCCGCTTCCGGTGAGGCGCGGGAGGGAAATTCCGAGGTGCCGGATAGAGCCATGGATCTGCCTGTGCAGTTCCTATTTACGCAGAATGGAAGCAAAGCTTTTCTGCGGCTATCCACGCCGGTTACGGATAGCGTATAATGGGATGAATTAAGAAGGCCTGCCGCAGTATATCAGTCTGCGGCAGGCCCGAATGCTTTTTTTTCAAAAATTTTGCTTACAGCAGCTTCGCCGCCTCGCGGTCAAGGAAGATATGTACGTCCGCATGATTTTGCAGAATGCTTGCCGGGCATTCCGGGGACACCGCTCCCTGAATCATATCGTGCACTGCCTGCGCTTTCGCTTCGCCCGTGGCGATCAGAACGATCCGCTTCGCCTGCATGATGCTGTCTACGCCCATCGTCAATGCATAGCGCGGCATGTCGGAATCGGGGAAGAAACGCTTGTTCGCATCCAGCGTGCTCTGGGTGAGCGCCACCTTGTAGGTTGTGTGCGTGAATTCCTTTGCTGGCTCGTTAAAGCCGATGTGGCCGTTGTTGCCGATGCCGAGCAGCTGTAAGTCAATACCGCCTGCGGCCTCGATGCGCTTTTCATACTGTGCGCACTCCGCCTTGTCATCCGCGGCGTTGCCATCGAGGAAATTCACGCGCGCCGGGTCAATATCCGTATGGCGGAAAAGGTTGTCAAACATAAAGGAATAGTAGCTGTTTGGATCCTCCTGCGGCAGGTCGCAGTATTCATCGAGGTTAAAAGTGGTAATATTGCGGAAAGAAACATGCCCCGCCGCATATTCCTGCGCCATATACTGATAGGTCGGAATCGGGGAGGAGCCCGTCGCGAGGCCCAGAACGCTATCCGGTTTTGTTTTGACCTGCTCAATGAACAGCTGGCCCACCACCGCGCCGATTTCCTGTGCATTGTCTAAAATCTGTACGTTCATTTTGTGCCCTCCAATTTTATCTTGATTTAGATATCCTAGTATAGCATGTTTTTCAGAAAAGAGCTATAATTTTGTGGAATCTGTTTTCCGCATTGAGGAGGATATCTGCGATATCCAAATGGAGATCATTCAAAAGCTGGCCCTCCAATGCCACGGTTCGCCGCAGGAGATTTGTATCAAATGGGCGGTAACGCACGGACCATATTATTCGGATCTGAAATGGAGAAATCACCTCGGAAAGCCTATGCTCCCAAATAAAAAACTCCATTTTTCAATCTGCCTGAAAGAAAACCCGGAAGCGCCGCAAAGGAAATAGCCGTTTAGAAGGGGAGAGAATGCAATGTATGAAAAAGAGCTCGCGGCCATTAACCAGGTGATTGCCACCGGTAAGTATCAAGCGCAGTGGGAGAGCCTTGCCACATATCCGGTGCCGCAATGGTACCGGGAAGCAAAGTTCGGAGCCTTCATCCATTGGGGCGCTTATGCGGTGCCTGCCTATTTCAGCGAGTGGTATGTGCGGCTGATGTATTATCATCAAAACCCTGTTTATTGGCACCACATCCGAAAATATGGAAAAAATTATCCCTATCACAAATTTATCGAGCAGTTTACAGCGCCAAAGTTTGATGCGGAGCAAATTGTAGCCGCATTGAAGGCCGCCGGGGCCAAATATATTATGCCGGTAGGGGAGCACCATGATGGGCTGAAACTGTACGATTCTGATTTATCGGAGTGGACAACAGTCCGGCAGGCGATGCATCGGGATGTGCTCGGCGAATACCGCCGCGCCTGCGAAAACCAGGGCGTAGTTTTCGCCGCCTCCAGCCATCGGGCGGAGCATTATTGGTTTGTAAACGGCGCGCGGACGGTCGGCTATGAAACCGAGGCGCTCAATCCAAACTATGAAGAGCTGTATGGTGCGTGCGTAAACGTGAACCGCCGCAATAACCTGTGCACGCTGCTCCGGCAGGAACGCGGAATTGATCCCACTCCGGAATGGTGTGAAAACTGGCTGGTTCATACGGTGGAAATGGTTGACCGCTATCAGCCGGAAACGCTGTTTTTCGATTGGTGGGTATCGAATCATACCTTTCGGCCGTATCTGAAAAAATTCCTGGCGTATTATTTTAATCGCTCTCTGGAATGGGGCAAAGAGGTTTGTGTGCAGTATAAGAGCGACGCCATTATGTATCACGCCTCCATCTTCGACCGGGAGCGCGGGCAGTTGGATGCCATCAGCCCAACTGTTTGGCAATCAGAAACCTCCACCGCCTATAACGCATGGAGCTATTGCACGACAAACCGATGGAAAACGCCCGAGGAGATCGCCCGTGTTTTTGCAGATGTGATTTCAAAAAATGGGAATTTTGTGTTGAACATTGGCCCTAAAGCAGATGGAACGATTTGCGATGAGGAAAAAAAGATTCTGCATGCGCTTGGGGAATGGACCTCCCTGAACCGGGAAGCCATCTGGGGCACCTCGCCTTATAAGGTTTATGGAGAAGGCCGCCGGCTCAAATCAGGCAGTTTTCAGGAGAGAAACCACTACAGCAGCCATGATTTCCGGTATACTTATAAACCTTGCCATATCTATGCCTTTGCCCTGAAGCCGAATCAGAAAGGGATTTATCATTTAAAAGCACTGCGGCATAGCATGGACGGTTTTGATTTTATCATCAAAAAAATAACCGTCCTGGGCGGCGGCCCGGCGAAATGGGATTTAAATGACCGGCGGCTGTGCATCCATGTGCAGGATGCACCCCATACGAAAATGCCCTTGGTATTTGATATAGAGGTGGATTGATCGAATGAAACAGCTTTTCTATGACAAACCCGCTTTGCGATGGAAATCGGCTTTGCCCGTTGGGAACGGCTTTACCGCCGCTATGGTCTATGGCGGGAGGAGAAAAGAGAAGATTGCGTTCAACGATGCAACGCTCTGGTCCGGTTACCCCAAAGATTATGACAGCGCGGAGAGCCTGCAAAACCTGGATGCCGTCCGTGCGCTTGTCTTTTCCGGCAAATACCGGGAGGCTACCGTGCTGGCTGAGGAAAAACTGACGGGCGGCTACAGTGAATCCTTCCTGCCGCTCGGGAACCTGGAAATCAAGCTGACAGGCGGATGTGGGCCATATCGCCGGGCTTTGGATTTGGAACGGGCCATCTTAGAGATCCAGAGCGGCGCGTTCAAGCGCACATGTTTTGCCTCGAACCCCGCGCGCGTGCTGGTCTATCAAATCACCGGCAAGCGCTTTCAGGCGGTGATTCGTGCGAGTTCGCCGCTGCAAAGTGAAGTGTATATGCAGAATGGGCTGGCTCTCTGCGGCAACGCGCCGGATTATGTAGCGCCCAACTATCTGCACGGGGAACGTCATCCGGTGGTGTATCAGCCGAACGGCAAGGGCATGGCGTTCGCGCTTTTTGTGCGCCCTGTGACGGATGGCCAAATGATTGAAAAAGGCGATCAGATCGTAATCAAAGGCGCTTCTTATGTAACCCTGATCGCCTCCACTGCGACTGGTTTTTTAGGGTACGATCAGATGCCCTTGACGGATCGAAAGCAGGTCGCCAAAAAGGCTATGCAGCAGGTGATGGATGCCGGCACCGATGTTTCCGAGCTGCAAAAGGAGCATATTGAGGATTATCAGGCTCTTTTCAACAGGCAGGATTTTTCTCTTCATACCAGCCGCTCTGGCAAAACAGATAAGCTGTTGAAAGACCCCGCCGCATTTCAGGCGGTGTGCGAGCTGCTTTACTATTATGGCAAATACCTGATGATTTCCGGCAGCCGCCGGGGTGGGCAGCCGCTGAATTTGCAGGGGCAGTGGAATGCAGATATCCGCCCGGCCTGGAGCAGTAATTATACGGTCAATATCAACACCCAGATGAATTATTGGGGCGCAAGCCTGTGTGGACTACAGGAGTGCCTGGAGCCCTATCTGCGAATGGTGCACGAGGTTTGTAAACGCGGCGAGAAAACGGCCAGGGTCAACTATGGATGCCGTGGATTTGCCTGCAACCACAATGTGGATCTCTGGCGCAAAACGGCTCCCGTCAAAGGGGATAGCAACTATATGTATGCGCCCTTATGCGGCGTTTGGCTGGCCAACGAAATCTATGAGCATTATCTAAACGGAGGGCTGGAAGCAGAGCGTGATACCGTGCTGGAAATTGTGCGGCAGGCGGCGCTCTTTGTCATGGATTATCTGGTGGAGCATGAGGGCTACTATGTCGCTTGCCCGTCGGCTTCCCCGGAAGCTGTTTTTGATCGAAACGGGCGCTGCGCGCTTGGCCTGCACAGCGCGTTTGAAAACGGTCTGGCGCGTCAGGCGCTTATGAACGCCGCCTCAATTGTGGAAGAGCCTTCAGAGCGGACAAAAATCCAAAATACGCTCGATCATCTCCGGCCGTTTGAATATGCGCCGGAGGGCCTGAGTGAATGGAGCGGGGGAATTTCCTGCTCGGAAAAAGGGCACCGCCATTTTTCGCCGCTTTATGCGCTTTATCCCGGCCGGGTGGCCGATTCAAAGGATCCGGAGCTGCTTTTTCAAATGCGGAAGCTGTTTGACTGCCGCCAGGCAAATAGCAGAGGGCAGATCGGATGGAGTACCGCTTGGGCGATCTGTTTAGCGGGGCGTTTCCATGATGGGGCCACTGCGCAGAAAAATATCCAGCTGTTGATTGACAAAGCATTGTTTCGTAATCTATTTAATGTTCATTGGCCTGCCATTTTTCAAATTGATGGCAATTTTGGCTATGTTGCCGGGGTGAATGAGTGCCTGATCGGCTATCAAGATGGCGTGATTGAGCTATTGCCGGCGCTTCCGCCTGATTGGCGCGAAGGGGAGATGAACGGGGTTCAGATTCGTGGAGCCAGGATCAGCTTTATCTGGAAAGAGGGGCGGGTAACTCAGGTGAGTAGCGACCACGAAATCATTCTGAGCAGCAAAAATCTTGCTAAAAATTGCCGGATTGGTGAAACGATCCGGCTGAAAGAGCAGGGAATCTACCGCTATTTTGGGATCGGGAAATATTGACAAACCCACGATCTCCTCTTTTTCCTTTGGAAAACGCACTTGACTTTTTACCCTGCATTGGTTATAATCCACTCAATGGCAATGAAAAGAAGAAGTAGTGGCCCATGTTCGGCGCAGAGAGTTCCCGGCTGGTGAAAGGGAACGCGGGCATTCCATGAAATACATCTTTGAGCTGCAAGGCTGAACAGAACCCCCAGTAGGCCGCGCCGGCAGCGCCCGTTACAGCGCGAGGGTATGAATCGTTTAAGGCGAGTGTACCCGGTGAGGCCGCTTTTGTGAGAAAGCGGTAAATAGAGGTGGTACCGCGGATTTTCCGCCCTCTGTAATTTTAGATTGCAGAGGGCGTTTTTTTATAACCTTCTGCACGGAAAAATTTTGGGAGGTATTTGGAATGAGCGTGTTTGACGAACTCAAGGCGCGCGGCATGATCGCGCAGATGACCAACGAGGACAAGATCCGGGATCTGATGGAGCATCAGAAGATCAAGTTCTATATCGGCTTCGACCCGACGGCGGATAGCCTGCATGTGGGCCATTTCGTGCAGATCATGGTCATGGCGCATATGCAGCGCGCGGGGCATGTGCCAATCGCACTGTTCGGCGGAGGCACCGGCATGATCGGCGATCCGTCCGGTAAAACCGATATGCGCAAGATGATGACGAAGGAAACCATCCAGCACAATATTGACTGCTTCCAGAAGCAGATGTCGAAGCTGGTTGATTTTTCGGATGGGAAGGCCCTAATGGTCAACAATGCTGATTGGCTGCTGAATTTGAACTATATTGAATTTCTGCGCGAGGTAGGCGTTCATTTTTCCGTCAATCGGATGCTGGCGGCGGAGTGCTATAAACAGCGGCTGGAGCGCGGGCTCTCCTTCTTTGAGCTGAACTATATGATTATGCAGAGCTATGATTTTCTTGTGCTCAGCCGGGAATATGACTGCCAGCTCGAATTCGGCGGAGACGATCAGTGGAGCAATATCATCGGCGGTGTGGAATTAAACCGTCGCATGGATGGCCGCGAGGTTTGCGGCATGACCTTCAACCTTTTGCAAACGAGCGACGGCCGCAAAATGGGCAAAACGGAGAAGGGCGCAGTGTGGCTTGATCCGGAAAAAACCAGCCCCTATGAGTTTTACCAGTACTGGCGCAATGTTGACGATGCGGATGTGATCAACTGCATGAAGATGCTCACCTTTATCCCGCTCGATGAAATTGCAGAGTATGAAAAGCTTGAGGGCAGCGCGCTCAACCAGGCTAAGGAAAAGCTGGCCTTTGAGGTGACGAAGCTCATCCATGGCGAAGAAGAGGCTCAGAAGGCGCAGTCTGCCGCGAAGGCCCTCTTTAGCAGCAGCGCGGATACCGAGCATATGCCGACCACTGTGCTGAAGCCGGAGCAGTTCACGGACGACGCCATTCCTGTGATTGATCTCCTGGTGGCCGCATCCCTTGCCAAATCCAAGGGCGAAGCGCGCCGGCTCATCGAGCAGGGCGGCATCACAGTGGACGACGAGCGCGTAATGGACATTGCAAAGGCCGTATCAAAAGCAGATTTTGAAAAGGGCCACGTGCTTGTGAAGAAGGGCAAGAAGGTTTTCCATAAAATTGTGATCGAGTAAAGCGACGGCAGTCCGCAGAGAGACGGACTGCCCTTCGCTTATGCAGATGTAGCATACTGAAAACAATTCGGCGCGGACTGCATGATGTTTGATCACCTGGGAATGGAGACCCATGTCACCAACGGAGTAAACAACTAAAAGGCGAAATTGGTTCGAAAATAAAGACAGAGAGTGGAATCATGCCACACTCTGCCTTTATTTCTTAATAGATTTATACCTTGTCACTATGCATTTTCTTTGTGAATACAAGAATGGCGGCGGCAAAGATCACCACGGCGTAGCCCGCCACCCAGGAAAGCTCCGGCCAGATGCTGCCGTAGTCGCCTGCGAGGGCATACCGCCCCGCGTTGACCGCATGCACGAAGGGGAGAAGGTTTGCAATCGTTTGGAACGCCCCGCCGACCAGATTCAAGTCGAACCATGTTCCCGACAGCCACGCGTTCAGATTCGTGAGCAGCGCGCCGCATACGCCGCCAACCTGCTTATCCGTAAACACGCTCCCGCAGAACAGGCCAATCCCGATGAACAGCAGCGCGGCGGGGAGGGATACAACGATCGCCAAAAGGATGCGTGCACTGCATTCCAAGCCCAGTGGGATCGCCACTGCGAAGCACACCGCCATCTGCGCAATTGCTATCGGCACAAGCGGGGCCGTATAGCCTAGAATAAAGTGCCCCGCCGTCATGGGCGAAGCGAAAAGCCGCAGCATGAAAGCGCTGGTGCGATCTTTTGCGATCAGCATACCCGAGAAAAGAGAGATAAAGGATAAGCCGAACACCGCAATGCCCGGGGCTAATTTATCAATTGCAAAAGGCTCAACCGGGATATTGGACTGGATTAGGGATAGCAGCAGCAATACCACGACAGGAAAGCCAAGCCCAAATGCCAAATTTAGCTTATCCCGCAGGATTTCCTTGGTGTTGCGAACAGAAAAGGAAAGCGTTTTCATATTGTTGCTCCTCCTTCGTTGCAAAGCGCGACAAATGCGTCTTCAAAAGAGGATGTATTTGCCGCCGCCATTAGCTCCTGTGCGGTTCCAACCGCTTTCAGTTTCCCCTTCGACAGAATGCCGATGTGATCGGACAAAGCCTCTGCTTCCTCCAGATAATGCGTGGTTAAAATAATCGTAATTTTTCCTTTCAGCTTTTGAATGAGGCACCATAGCTCCCGGCGGGCCAGTACATCTAGCCCAAGCGTCGGCTCGTCAAGGAAGAGAACCTGCGGCTCGGAGATCAATGCCATTGCAATCGAGAGCCGCCGCTGCCAGCCGCCGGAGAGCGTTTTGGCCCGGCTTTTTGCAATTTCCTCCATGCCGAAGGCTGCGATGGTTTCCTGCGCTTTCTGCTTGGCCTGCGCCCGTGGAGCCCCGTAGACGCCGCAAATCAACTCTAAATTTTCACGCACGCTCAGATTTGGCGCGACTGCCGTTTCCTGCGGGGAAACATTGATAATCTGTTTGACTTCATATGGCTGTGAAATAATGCTTTTTCCCATCAAGAGCGCGTCGCCGCTACTGGGCCGTAGCAGGCAGGAGAGCATTTTGATGGTAGTCGTTTTTCCTGCACCGTTTACGCCGAGCAGGGCAAACAGCTCGCCCTGCCCGATGGTGAGATTCAGCGCATCAACAGCTGTTTTATCTTTGTAGCGTTTCGTAAGCTTCGTCGTTTCAATCGCTTTCATCGTCTCCACCGCCCTCTTTCATTTCCCGGATAGCGCGGGCAAAGGTGATAGAATCCTCTTCCGTATGCTCCGGGTAGATCTCCTTTGCCTTTCCGGCGAAGATCGCATCTGCAATTTTGGCAAACACGCCGTAACGCTCAATTGCGATGCCTTTTTCAGCGTCTGCCAGCAGGAGGAGCGTGTCGCCAGGCTGGATGTCGAACATATCCCGCACTTCCTTCGGGATAACGATCTGCCCTTTGGGGCCGACCTTGACAGAACTCATAAATTTATCGCTGCCCTTTGCTTTGCTGCCCATAGAAAGATTCTCCTTTGTTCTAAAAGTATAACTTGTATAACTTATGATACTCCATCCGATGAAATCTGTCAACAGCAAAGCAAAACGCCGGGCGAATTTCTCGCTCGGCGTAGAAGGCTTCTGTGTTTGGATGGGCCTTTCAGGAACCGGTTGACCGGTAATGCCGCAGGCCAAATCTCCAGATTGCATAACAGGGGAGGATGAAGACAAAGCAAACCAGAGGTGCGAACATCCGCAGGATATTCTCCGAATGCCCGGTCAGATAATCCAGTGGAATCTGCTGAAACCAAGCGTAGGGGACGGCGACGGTACAAAAGGTCAAAACGGCTTTCCCATAGACAGCCAGCGGATACTGCCCGAATTCCTTGCCGCCATCCGTCAGGACGTTCATAAATTCCAGCCCCTCCAGCGTAAAAAAGCTGAAGGCAGCATATAAAAGAAACAGGCAGGAGAAAACAACCGTGCCCCCTACAATCATGAGCAATATCGTCAGCACCTTGGAAGGGCTCCAATGAATATCGCTTTTTGCAAAGGCAACAAGCATCATGAAAATGGCTTGCAGCATGCGGCCAATGCGCGATAGCTCCAGCTTTGAGGCAAGAATTTGAAAGATGGCGCTTCGCGGGCGCACGAGCATACGATCGAATTCACCATTGGAGATCGCTTTGGGGAACTGGTCAAAACCACGCGCGAAGCATTCTGCCAGCGAAAAGGCCATGATTATCACAGAGGAGCATAGCAGGATGTCTGTAAAGGTATATCCCTTGATCGCATGAAAGCGGTCAAGCAAAAAATAAACGCCTAAAATTGCGGAGAAGGAAATCAGAAATTGCCCCCATGCGGTCAAAAAGAAGGATACTTTATATTGCATCAAGCTTTTGAGATGGATGGAGAGATATTTTCCATAAAGATTCAAATGAATTCTCCTTTCTTACCCGACGTATTTACAAAATTGCTTTTTGAAACGTTAACCGCCCTGGATGACAACGCGCTGAAGCGCCTTTCTCATCATCAGCCGCCCCAACAACAGCAGCGCCAGAAGCCAAAAAGCCTGGATCAGGATGCTGACGAGCGCAGGCAATCCTGCCAAGTCGCCGCCATAGATTCGATAGGGCACGTTTTGCATGGAACCGAATGGGAGCAGCGAAAAAATGACCTGCAATTTTTCCGGGAAAAAGGGCAGGGGAATAATGGCTCCGGAAAAGAAATCGACAACAGCAACGGCAACCACACGGACGCCCATTGGCGAAATAGTAAAAAAGGCGGAGATATAAATCAGCATGCAAAAGGCCCCAACAACAAGCGCGCCTAACAGGAAAGATACAAGGAATAATCCCGCCGCCCCCCAAGAGGGTGGCAATCGTATTCCATAAGGGCTGGGTAAAAGCGCCGCAACGAGCAGGATTGGAAAACAGCGCAGTACCGCCCTGGCGAGCCGGCTTCCCAGCGTTCGAAAAAAGATCATGCTGTATAAATCACAGGGTCGGCAGAGCTCATAGGCGATATTGCCGGAGGATATCAGTTCAAAAATATCGTTATCCATACCCCAGACCATAAAAAGGGCCAAAAAAGCCTGTTGCAGCCAGATATAAGCAGAGAGCGCCTGCATATCCATGGGGAATGCGCCGGTTCCCGATTGATAGAACGTGTGGTAGAGGATGAGATACATCCCACCCCAGGCAAACTGCGTGACAATGCCCGCCAGTGCCGCGGCGCGGTATTGCATCCCGTTTGCAAAGCGGATGCGAAGAATAGAGCGGTATTTTCGAATCGTCTGCAAGAAAGGCACCTCCTTAAACGCCGAATTCCCGATAAAGGCCGACCACCAATTCTTCCGCGCTCGGTTGGGAAACAGAAAAATCGGTAACGTCCAAATGGGAGGAGAGCCATGCAATCGCATTTGAAACAGGGCAGAGTTTGATATCCGCCTCTAAGACAGCCCGCCCGTTGAGCGATTCTCGAAGCGTGAGCCCCTGGGGCAGGCGAGATTCCGAATCCGTGATAGATTGATCTCCGCCGAAGCTGACAGTGATGGCTCGGGCCCCGCAATGCCTGCTTCGCAGCTCGCTGAGGGAGCCGTCCATCAAAATTTCTCCTTTTCCGATGAGCAGAATCCGCTCGGTGAGCGCCTCAATATCCTGCATATCGTGCGTCGTGAGGATGACCGTGGTGCCTTTTTCCTGGTTGAGCGTTTTGATAAACTCCCGCACGGCAATTTTGGAGACAGCGTCCAGCCCAATGGTCGGCTCATCCAGAAATAAAACCTGTGGATCGTGCAAAAGCGACGCGGCGATCTCGCAGCGCATCCGCTGGCCCAAAGAGAGCTGGCGTGTTGGCGTTTTCAGGATCGTTTCGAGCGAGAGCATGGTGGTCAGCGTATCGAGATTTTTACGGTAGCGCGTCGGCTCTACGGAATAGATATCCCGGATCAGCTCAAAGGAATCGATCACGGGCACGTCCCACCAGAGCTGAGAGCGCTGCCCGAACACCACACCGATGTTGCGCACATGTTCCTTTCGCTGCTTCCAGGGCGTTTTCCCATTGATGCGGCAGGTGCCGCTGTCTGGCGTCAGAATGCCGCTCATGATTTTAATGCTGCTGCTTTTCCCCGCCCCGTTGGGCCCGATGTATCCGACCATCTCCCCATCTTGAATCGTGAAGCTTACGTTGCGCAGCGCTTCGATTTTTTCATATTCTCGATGAAATAGTGCTTTGGAAGCCGATTTCATGCCGCTGCCCCGCCGGGCAACGCGAAAGGTTTTGCAGATATTTGTTAGTTCAATCATCTTGGCCGAATACTCCCTTCCAGTTTAAAATGCAACACAAAAAGCGCGTATCCGCTTGGGATACACGTTGCGTAGCTTTCCGGAATCCGGGTTGAGAAACGGAAAGGCGGTGAAATGTGGAAATTAAAGATACAACATTTTTTAGAATAAGTCAATAAAAAAATTAGTTCACATTTTATTCTGTTGAATTTCACAACAAAAACCTCTCTCTTGAAAAGGAAACAGTATGTGCACAGCTTGGGGATGCTTGAAGCAGTCTTTGAAACATGGTATATTGAGATAAACCCAATTAAATTTGAGGGGAGGCAAAAAGGTTGCGTTTTTTTTCACGCAGAAGGGCAAAGGAGCAGGAAGAACGCCCGGAAGCTTTCGTTAGTGCGATTATTGTGGCTGCCGGGCAATCGAGGCGTATGGGCGGAGACACGAGCAAGCAGTTTATTCTGATCGATGGCGTGCCCGTCATTGTGCGCACCTTAAAAGCGTTTGAAATAGCGGAGCGCATCCGCGAAGTGGTGATAGCCGCGCGGCAGGAGGATATCCCGCAAATGTATGCACTCATTCAGGATTATGAGATTACAAAGGTCAAGCAGATCATAACCGGCGGAGAAACGCGCCAGGAGAGCGTTTTCCACGCGATCGCTCAGGTGGATGAACAGGCGGATTTCCTTGCCATTCACGATGGGGCAAGGCCGTTGATCCGCCCGCAGGAGATCGATCTTGCGGTTTCTGCCGCGATGGAGCACGGGGCGGCGGCGCTGGGCGTTCCAGTGAAGGATACGGTTAAGCGGGTTGACGCGGACGGCAAAATTGTGGATACCCCGGATCGCAGCATGCTATGGGCCGTGCAGACGCCGCAGGTTTTCTCCCGCGCGCTTTATCTGCGGGCGGCGGAGCAGGCGGGGGAGGATGCGGCGCAGCTGACGGATGACTGCCAGCTGATCGAGCAGACGGGAACCCCCGTCTACCTGGTGCGCGGAACCTATTCCAACCTGAAAATTACAACGCCAGAGGATGTGTTTTCGGCAGAGGGCATTTTAAGAGCCGCAGAGGATTTTTATGAGTAAGTGCTCCCTGAGATCGCTTGAAAAGGAGTTTTAGAGAATGAGAATTGGGCATGGATATGATGTGCACCGTTTGGTAGCTGGCCGGGAGCTAATCCTCGGCGGAGTCCATATTCCGCACGAAGCGGGGCTTTTAGGGCATTCGGATGCCGACGTACTGCTGCACGCCGTTTCAGACGCGCTGCTTGGGGCAGCCGCTTTGGGCGATATCGGGGCGCTTTTTCCCGATACGGATCCGCAATATGAGGGGGCCGACAGCTTAGAGCTTCTGTCGCTTGTCGCACAGGCACTTCAGAGTGCAGGCTATCAAATCATCAATATAGATGCAACAGTGCTTGCACAGGTGCCGAAGCTAAAGCCCTATATTCTTGATATGCGGCAAAACATTGCCAGAGCATGCGGCGTCACGCCCGAGACCGTCAGCGTAAAAGCCACTACGGAAGAAGGGCTTGGCTTTACAGGTAACCGGGAGGGCATCGCAGCACATGCTGTTTGCCTGATCGAAGCGCGCTGAGCAGGCTGTGAGTAGCAGGATTTTCAAAGGACACGAACCCCTTGTTTCGCATAGAATGATACGAAACGAGGTGACGCTTTATGGGACAGCCAAATTTTCAGGTCTGTTCAATCACACACGCGGAAAAGGGAATCCGCTTATTAAATGAAAATGGTTTTCGGGCTCATTATAAAAGATCACCTGATCCAAACGCTGAGGACGGGTGCTGCTATACAATTTATCTGACCAAAGGGGATGCGGACGAGGCTCTTTCGATCCTCCAGGAGGGTCATGTCCGGCTGACTGGGGAGCTGGGGGGCGGCTCGCAATCATGATTTATTTTGACAACGCCGCAACCACCTATCCCAAGCCCCGCGTGGTAAGGGAGGCTATGGCGAGAGCGCTTTTGGAATTTGGCGCCAATCCCGGCCGCTCCGGGCATGCCATGTCCATGCGCACCGCTGACCGGATTTATCGCTGCCGGGAGCGGGCTGCAGCGATGTTTGGCCTGCGGGAGCCGGAAAATGTCGTATTCACGCTTAACTGTACGCACGCGATTAACACGGTGCTGCACGGCGTGCTCAACCGGGGCGATCATGTGGTGACCTCCGATTTGGAGCACAATGCGGTCATGCGCCCTTTATTTAAGCTCGCAGCGGATGGCGTGATTTCTTATACCACTGCGCATGTTTGCGAAGGCGATGTTGCAACAACGGTAGAGAATTTTAAAAAAGCGATCAGGGCAAATACCCGCATGATCGTGTGTATGCACGCTTCCAATGTGTTTGGCGCCGTTTTGCCAATTGCGGAGATTGCCGGGCTGTGCCGCGAACATGGGCTGCTTTTTGTGGTGGATGCGGCACAGAGCGCCGGAGTATTGCCGATTGATATGGCGCAAACAGGGATTGATTATCTCTGTTTGCCTGGCCACAAGGGCCTGTATGGCCCAATGGGGACTGGCCTTTTGCTCTGTGCGGAGGGTGAAAAAATCCGCCCTCTGCTGGAAGGCGGTACGGGGAGTCTTTCTGCCCATCTGTATCAGCCGCCCATCCTGCCGGATAAATTGGAAAGCGGCACGGGCAATACACCTGGGGTCTTGGCGCTTTCCGCCGGTATTGATTTTGTGAAAACGGTTGGTATTGACGAAATTGCACAGCATGAGCTTTCTCTGATTCAGGAGCTGTACGATGCGTTGGCGATGACGGAAAATGTGCTCCTTTATACGAAGCGGCCGGCACAGGGCACTCATGTTCCGCTGCTCCCCTTTAATATAGCAGGGCTGCACAGTGAAGAAACGGCGGCCTTGCTAAATGAGGCCGGAATTGCCGTGCGCGCCGGGCTTCATTGCGCCCCTTGCGCCCACAATGCCTACGGAACCTCGGAAACCGGAGTGGTCCGCCTTGCCCCTTCTTATTTTACCAATAAAAAAGAGGCATATGAGCTGATAAAATCTGTCCGAAAAATTGCAAAAGGACAGAAAACGTGATATGATAAAAAAGAATAGATTCATGCGGCTATGATGAATCGGCAGCGGCGGGGTTTTCCATGCCGCCGCTGTATTTTATTTCTGCCAAAAGGAGCGCTCCGATCATCGGGGCGGATGCTTCAGACGTTGATTTAGGTGCATGAAGCACGGGAAGGGCGCGGTTTATGCCATGGAGTTAGAACAGATTAAAACCTTTTTTATACAATTATGGAATGTAATTTCCACCTTTTGGAACTCTGGATTTCTAAAGCTGTGTTCCAATGTGCTGGATATTGTGTTTGTGGCCTTCATTGTCTACCATGCCATCAAGCTGATTCGTGAAACACGGGCCATCCAATTGCTCAAAGGAATTTTGCTTTTGGGGCTGCTATACGTTGTTGTCAATCTTTTCAAAATGGAAGCGATGATGTTTGTCCTGCGCAAGGTGTTTGAATTTGCAGTGATCGGGCTGCTGGTGCTGTTTCAGCCGGAATTGCGCCATGCACTGGAAAGTATGGGGCGCAGTAAATTCAGCGTTTTCAATCCGTTTTCCGGCAAGGGCGGGCAGGAGCTTCGGCGCCGTGAGCAAATCCAAGAGGGGATCGACGGCGTTTGCCGTGCCTGCTCCGATATGAGCGATAAAAAAATTGGGGCGCTGATTATTTTCGAACGCGTTACCATGCTCGGCGAAATTGCTAAGACGGGTACAACGGTGGATGCACTTGTTTCACCAGAGCTGATTGGGAATATTTTTTACCCCAAAGCACCGCTGCATGACGGCGCGGCATTGATCCGTGATGGGCGCGTTTGCGCGGCAGGCTGCATTCTTCCGCTTACGCAGAATAATGCAGTGAGCAGTGAGCTTGGCACCCGCCACCGTGCGGCGCTTGGCATGAGTGAACAGAGCGATGCGATTGTTGTAGTCGTTTCTGAGGAGAGGGGTTCGATTTCCATTGCCCACGATGGGATCCTGATGCAGGATATTTCCGATGGCGACCTGCGTGAAAAGCTGCAAAAATATCTGATTACGGAGCCGGAGCAGCCTGGCGAAATCGGCCGCACCTTTAAGCGCATTGCTGGGAGGATCAAGCATGAAAAAAAACAAAACGATGAAAAATAGAAAAAAAGTGGATTTCAGAGAACTCTTCAGTAACAACCGCTTTGTGCTGCTGTTTTCGATTGTGCTTGCCTTTGTCATCTGGACTGCGATTTCCATGACGGCGAGCCCGGAAGAAACTTTCCTCATTAAGGATGTACCGGTGGATTTTAACCTCAAGGGGAGTATGCCGGAGCAGCTGGGCTTGCAGGCGTTTGGAAACACCGATTTTAAGGTGGATGTAGAGGTGTATGGAAAACGCTATATCGTTTCCAACCTGAAACCAGAAGATATCAAGGTGACGCCGGTTCTGTCCAACGTCAGCTCTTCCGGCAAAAATGATGTGTCGCTGGTGGCTAAGCCCGCAGATAATAACGCTGAGTTTACGATTAACTCTCTTTCTCAAACAAAGGTGCAGGTTTATTTTGACACATATAAGGAAGTGTCCTATCCCTTGGAGCCGGATATCATTGCGGATAAGGTGATACCGGATGAGGGGTATATTCAGGAATCGACCTATTCTTCTGTCAGCAACGTGACGATTTCCGGCCCGACAACAGAGGTGAACAAGGTCAGCAAGGTGGTGGCGCGCGTCTCTCTCTCCGAGCCGCTTACCAGTACGACCACGCTGGAGGCAAAGATCACGCCGATTGGTGAATATGGCGGCGTGCCGCAGTATCTGGATATCAATCACGGTCAATCAAAAGTGACTCTGACGATCCGGGTATTAAAGCTAAAGGAGCTGCCGGTAACGGTATCTTATACCAACGAACCGTTGGCCTATGTCGCCAACCCCTTGCCCACGACCATTACGCCCTCCCGCGTTATGGTGGCGGCCGAGGAATCTGACATTGATGCGATGGAATCTTTTTCTGTCGGCACGATCGACTTCAGCGAGCTCGGCATGATCCGCCATACCTTTACCTTCTCCGCTTCTGCGATTAAGGAGGTAACCGTAGTTGATAAAAGCATTAAAAATTTCACTGTGGTGATCGATGCGCGAGATAAAACTTCAAAGCCCTATACGGTTTCTAAAAACAATATTACCATGCTCAATGAGCCGGATGAATTTCAGGTAACCGCCTTGGAGGATATCAAAGATGTTACGATTGTCGGCCCAAAAGCATCCATTGACGCCTTGAATGCAGATGGAATTTATGCAGAGGTTGATTTGAGCACGATTGAGCTCTCAGAGGGCCGTCGGGAAGTAACTGCCAGGGTATATGTCAGAAGCTTTAATGACTGCTGGGCATACAGTACCTATAAGGTGCCGATTCAGATCAAAGCAAAAACCGAGTGATGGATTTCCGAGCTGCTATTTTGAAAGGAGTTGAGCAGCAATTTTGAAAAAGCATATCTTGGCCTGTTTTGCTTTAGCATTTAGCTTGGTATTTCTATTCAGCGGCTGCTCGCTCCGTTTCACTGCTCTGCCAAACCTACTGCGTCCCCCAAAGCCAATAGGAGAATATAGTGGCCTTCAGGAAGCCTTTGAGTCGTATGTTGCCACATCCACGGGGAAAAACTTTTTATTAAAAACTCCGATTACCGGGGATTACCGTTCTTCCTTCATCATGTATGATGTGGATAACGACGGAGAAGAAGAAGCGTTTGTGTTTTATACGCCAAATAAGGAACAGTCTACTGTACGTGTGCATTTTATGGACAGTCAGAATGGACAATGGACTCTCCATAACGATTTTCCTGGTATAGGCAGCGATGTATATTCCGTAGCATTTGCAGATTTAAATGGGGACGGTGTGTCTGAGATGCTTGTCGGATGGAATTTATTCGACAGCAAAGAAAGCAAAATGCTTTCTGTCTACCAATATAGCAGCACAGAAAACGGGCCGGTGATCAATACGTTGGCCCGGGAGACTTTTTCCGCCATGCTTCCAGTTGATATTGACCGCGATGGCAGTGTGGAAATTTTTCTGTTGACTCCGGAAACAACGGGCACTGCTCACGCCGCCGTGGGGAAATTGTTAAAAATGGAGAACGGCTCTCTTGCCATGGTGAGCAAAGTGATGCTGGACCCCAAAACATTGAATTATGTGTCCATCAAGGAAGAGGATTTGGGCATTCAGGTTCCTCTCAAAATTTATATTGATGCAAATGCGGGCGCTTCTGGAATGATTACCGAAATTGTTTATTGGAATAGCCAGAGCCAAAAGCTGGTTGCTCCCCTTTACGATGAAAAGAAAGGGATTAATCCGGTCACCCGGCGCTATGAGCCGATCGCTTCGCGAGACATCAATAATGATGCGATTTTTGAAGTGCCGGTTCAGATCATACTGCCAGATAGCGGCTATGCAAGCCCAAACCTTCTTTCCAGTGATGCAATGGGCGCTGTGCAGACAGACCCGGCAGCAGAGGAACAAAAGCTTTATCTGACAAAATGGGTGCAGTTTCAAGAGTTCGAGCCGCAGACGGGCAAGGTGGTCGCTTATAGCTCCATTAATTATTCAGATGGCTATATGTTCTTTTATCCGGATCAATGGGTGGAAGATGAGAAAAGCCCTAAAATTACAATTATTAGCAATCTACAGGAACGGCGTTGGACTTTTTTTGCGATGAAAAACGGTAAAATAGGGGAGGAACTCTTCAACATTTGGACACTCCCGGCTGAACAATGGGAAAAAAGCCAAAACGCAGATTATACGTTGTTAAAGGAAAATGGCAGCGTCGTTTATGTGGCCCGTTTATCGGGTGCCGCTTCGCAATATGATATTGATTTTGATCAGTTAAAAACAAGCATTTCGATTATCGAGTAAAGTGTTTTAGGGCCATATGTTTTGTGCTTTTCGGGCATGAAATGCAGTGTGAAAACAGGCTTCGCACATCGAAATTTTGGCTGCGCCAAAGCCGCATAAATCTACGGTTAGACGCAAGAAAGGAATGGGCATAAGCAGGATGAAAACAGTTCTTGTAGCGGAAGATGAAGCGTCTATTCGCGATTTTATCGTCATCAATTTGCAGCGCAGCGGATATGAAGTATTAGAAGCAGGCGATGGGCTGGAGGCTCTGCACATCTATGATGGACGCAATGGCGAAGTTGATGTGGCCTTGTTGGATATCATGATGCCGCAGATGGATGGGTTGGAGCTCTGCAAACAGCTGCGTGCCCGCAGCCCGCGCTTGGGGATCATCATGTTGACGGCACGCACGCAGGAAATGGATAAGGTAACCGGCCTGTTGGTGGGTGCAGATGATTATGTAACAAAGCCTTTTTCACCATCCGAACTAATGGCGCGGGTTGATGCGATTTACCGCCGCGTTGAAATGAGCAAGGAAACCTCTGGCGCTAAGGAACAGGATGATACGGTGATCCTTGGGGAATTCGTTCTCAATCCGCGTAACCGGACGCTGACCAAAAGCGGCCATTTTATTGATTTAACGCAGGTGGAATTTCAGATCATGGAATGTTTTTTTCAGAATCCGGGCGCAGCGCTGGACCGGACGGATATCCTGAATCGTGTTTGGGGCAGTTCGTATTTTGGAGAAGAAAAAATCGTAGACGTCAATATCCGCCGCCTGCGTATGAAGATTGAGGATGAGCCATCGAATCCCAAGCATTTAGTAACAATCTGGGGCCTTGGGTATAAGTGGGTTGTTTAAGTCGCCGGTCAAATTTGATATCATAGAAAAAGGAGATGGGATGAATGCATTTCAGCGGCATTACAAGGCGCTGGGTAATCAATACGCTAGGCGTTATTTCTTCCCTGCTTCTTTTGGTTTCGATCATTGCCTCTATTGCAATCCATTTTTATTACTATGAATATGTTAAAATAGCGCTCAACTCCCATGTGAATGATACAGTCCCTACCTTTTTTAATTTGTATAACAATACGGACGAGCAGTTTGAAAATAGGGCGCGCGAGTTTGTAGAAAATTTTAAGGCAAAGGATAGCATGGAGGTCTGGGTGATTGATAAAAACGGAAATGTGATTACTTCTTCCAGTGGATTCCCAGTAGACGGCTCACCGGAAATGCCGGATTATCAGGAGGCTATAGCGGCTAAGACTGCCAGCGGCACTGCCCGTTGGATAGGCCGCCTTCCATCTGGGGAAAAGGTGATGACCTTAACACAGCTGCTGGGTGAAAACAGCGGGGCTGTCCGTTATCTAATTTCGCTGGAAGGGATTGATAACCAGGTTGCAACGTTTATTCTGATTATTTTCTTTATCTGTCTTTTGGCGATTGCTTTGGTGGCGATGTCCGGTTCTTTCTTCATTCAATCCATTGTCAAGCCTGTCATGCAGATCAATGCAGCGGCGCAGAAATTTGCGCATGGAGATTTCAGCAGCCGGATTGACAGCCACCATTACAACGATGAAATTAGTGAATTGGGAGAAACCATCAACTATATGGCCTCGGAGCTTAGCGAGGCCGACCGAGTGAAAAATGATTTTATATCAACCATTTCTCACGAATTGCGTACTCCGCTGACAGCGATCAAAGGCTGGGGGGAAACGCTGTTGCAGGTGGGGGATACTGATCCGACGCTGTTATCCAAAGGGATGCAGGTAATTATTGATGAATCCGGCCGCCTGACCGGGATTGTGGAAGAGCTTTTGGATTTTTCCCGCATGCAAAACGGTAAGCTCAGCATGCGTATGGAGAAAATCGACGTGTTGGCGGAGTTGGATGACGCTGTTTTTGTGTTTCGGGAGCGCGCACTGCGCGAGGGGATTGAACTGATCTACAATGTGCCCCATGTGCCTGCCCCGATGAATGGGGATGCGAATCGGATCAAACAAGTGTTTGTCAACATACTGGACAACGCTTTTAAATATACAGAGCAGGGCGGCAAAGTGATCGTTGTTGCCAATATTATGAACACAACGCTTGAAATCATGGTAGGCGACACTGGCTGCGGCATTCCGGAAGGAGATTTGCCGCACGTAACGGAAAAATTTTATCGCTCCAACGTTTCTGCCCGCGGCTCCGGGATCGGGCTTGCCGTGGTCGATGAGATTGTGAAGCTGCACCATGGCACTTTAAAAATTAACAGCGTAGTAGGCGAGGGAACGACGGTCTCCGTATTGTTTGCGATAGACCCGGTCGTCCTCCCTGATGAAAGGAGTTCACAGAATGAGTGATGGAAAAAACAAGAGCGTGCAGCATAAAACCTCCGTCGGAGGACAGGCCCTGATCGAGGGAATTATGATGCGAGGGCCGCGAGGAGCGGCGATGTCCGTCCGCCTGCCGGATGGTACGATCGATACAGAGTATAAGGATTATAAACAAATCAAGGATAAAGTGAAATTTTTAGGCTGGCCGATTCTCCGCGGGGTGGTCAATTTTATTGAATCCATGGTTTTCGGCTATAAATGCCTGATGGAGTCGGCCGAAAAATCCGGGTTAGAGACAGAAGATGTCAAGGAAGAGGAAATGTCCAAGCTGGATCGCTGGATTTCGGATCATTTCGGCCCGAAAATGATGGCTGTTATTTCGGCAGTCGCCATGGTGCTGGGGCTTGTGCTGGCATTTGCATTGTTTTTTTATCTCCCTTCTCTTATTTTTGACGGGCTCAACACGCTGGCAAAAGGTGGGCTGTTATCGTTCAAGGGCCTCATAGAAGGTGCTATGCGTATTTTGATCTTCATTGCCTATATTGCGCTGGTTTCGCAGATGAAAGATATTAAGCGTGTTTTCAGCTACCATGGCGCAGAGCATAAAACGATTTTCTGCTATGAGCACGGGGAAGAATTGACGGTTGAGAATGTGCGCAAACAAATCCGCTTCCATCCGCGCTGTGGTACAAGCTTTATTTTTGTGATATTGATTATCAGTATTCTGGTGGCTTCCCTGTTGATTCTGATTTTCCCTGAGCTTGGCAATCCGGAGAACCGGATTCTTTGGATGTGCATTAAAATCCTCACGCTGCCCGTGACCATGGGATTGGGCTATGAATTTATCCGCTATGCGGGACGGCACGAAAATTGGCTGACAAAAATTCTTTCGGCACCTGGCCTGTGGATGCAGCGTTTAACGACGAAGGAACCGGACGACGGCATGATTGAGGTTGGAATTGCCGCCTTCAAAGCTGTGATTACCGATAACCCGGAGGATGACGCAATTTGATGACCTACCAGTCGCTTTACCAGGAGGCAATGGAAACTCTCCGGGATTCTGGCAATCCGGATGCCGCTTTTGATGCGCGCTGCTTGATGGAGAAGGCCTTTGGATTCGACCGCACGGCGCTTTCCCTGCACAGAGATTGTGTGCCGGATGAAAACAAAGAGCATTACTTCAGGCGCTTATTGTGCCAAAGGGCAGAGGGGGAACCGCTTCAATATCTGATCGGGCTATGGAGCTTTTTGGATGAATCGTTTCAGATTGGCCCTGGTGTATTGATTCCTCGGCCGGAAACAGAGCTCCTTGCCCTGACTGCCCTCCAGCGGATGGAATCCCTGGAGCATCCGGTGGTGTTTGACCTTTGCGCGGGAAGCGGGTGCCTGGGGCTGAGCATTGCAAAGAGGCGGCCCGACGCCGAGGTGTTTTTGCTGGAAAAATCAGAGGCCGCATTTGCCTATTTACAGCGCAATGCAGATCATATTGCACCGGCTAATACCCATCTGCAATTGGGCGATTTGATGGGTGGCTTTCAGAGCTTTGACTTTCCCACGCCGCAGGTGATCGTTTCAAACCCGCCCTATATTCGATCCGCAGAAATAAGCGGCTTACAGCGGGAAGTGCGGCACGAACCGCGTATGGCCCTTGATGGCGGAGAGGATGGTTTGCTGTTTTACCGGGTGCTGGCAGAACGCTGGGTTCCCTCCTTAAGCGAGGGCGGCATGATCGCCGTGGAATGCGGCGAAGGGCAGGCGGATGAGATCAGTGCCATTTTCCAAAAGGAGGGTCTGCACACCTGTTCCTATTTGGATTATGGAGAAATTGATCGAATTGTAACGGGCGGAAGGCCCACCGGTGCAATTGGATGAAAATTTACATTTTATCTGTTGACGCGCATGCTGTTTTAGGATACTCTAAGTAAGAATCATTTCATTCTGAGGAGTTTGAATACATGATATTGAATTTTTTCCGAAGCGGCGACTGGACGAGCGCAATGATCGGAGTATGCGTTTCTATCTTTGTCGTATTTTGCACGCTTCCGATTCATGAATATGCGCACGCTTGGATGTCTACCAGGTTAGGAGATGACACGGCGCGGCTAAGCGGAAGGCTAACGCTCAATCCACTTGCACACATCGATCCCATCGGTGCGGTGATGATCCTGCTGATCGGGTTTGGATATGCAAAACCGGTGCCGGTCAATATGAGGAATTTTAAAAACCCAAAGCGCGATATGGCGCTTACCGCATTGGCGGGCCCTGTTTCCAATTTATTGATGGCTCTGCTTTTCATGATTATCTATAATATTTTTGGTCTCTTTTTATCGACGAGGAGCACCATTATTTCTGTTGCCCTTTTATTTTTCAAAATGGCGGCGATGATTAATGTGAACCTTGCGGTGTTTAATCTGCTGCCGATTCCTCCGCTGGATGGTTCCCGGATTTTGGGGCTTATTTTGCCGGATCGGCTCTATTATAAAATCATGCAATATGAGCGCATCATCATGCTCGTTGTGCTGGCGCTTCTCTTTTTCGGTGTGTTGAGCTGGCCGTTGAGTTTTTTGAGCAATCTTGTCATGAAAGGGCTTGCGTTTGTGGCTGGCCTGCCCTTTTTACCGTTCCATTGAGGGGGAGCGGCTGAATGGATAAAATATCGTATAAACTCCCCATTTTTGAAGGCCCGATGGATTTATTGCTTCATTTGATCAACAAGCATAAGCTGAATATCTATGATATCCCGATTCTGGAATTGGTCGAGCAGTATGTAGTTGCCGTTTGCCAGATGCAGGCGGATGAAAATTTAGAGGTTGCCAGTGAGTTTTTGGAAATGGCGGCACGCTTGGTTTATCTGAAAACGGTTTCCTTGCTGCCGGTTCACGAAGAGGCGGATCAGCTGAAAAAAGAGCTGACCGGGGAACTGCTGGAATATCGGGACTGCCAGCTCATGGCGCAGAAGCTGGCGGAGCATACTGATGGATTTGACCACTATACGCGCGAGCCGCAGGTTTTTGAAGTGGACCCTACCTACACTCGCCTGCATGAGCCGGATGAACTGTTGAGCGCTTATCTTTCTGCTGTTGGCAAGGGCAAACGCAGGCTTCCGCCACCAGTGGAATCTTTTACCGGGATTGTTTCCCATAAAATTGTGTCTGTTGGTTCCAAAGTCGCTTTCATCCTGCGCCGGTTAATTCGCGGGCAGAAACAACGGCTGGAGTCTTTTTTTGAAATTGCGCCCTCCCGTTCCGATATGGTGGCCACCTTTCTTGCCATGCTGGAGCTGATGAAAGCGAGGCGGATCCGCGTGGATGGAGACGGCGAAGCTGCTCAGGTGCTTTTGCTGCGCCGTTCGGACAAATTGTCCCATTCTTTCAGCGAAGGGGAGGCGGATCATTTTTGAATGCCAAACAAATTCAAGCTGCTGTGGAAGCCGTTCTTTTTGCGGCGGGTGAACCGTTGGAATTATCCCGTTTGGCACAGGCGCTGGAGGTCAACGAGGGCCTGATGGAGCAGATTTTAAAAAACCTGGAGGCTCAGCTGGATGAGCGTGGGAGCGGCTTGTGTTTGCTCCGTTTGGGCAACCGGTATCAGCTTTGCACCCGCACGGAATTCGCTCAGAGTGTCCGCCAGGCATTGGAAATCAAGCGCAACGCTCCCTTATCCCAGGCCGCGTTTGAGGTGCTGGCGGTGGTCGCCTATAATCAGCCGGTCACCAAATCCTTTGTGGAACAGGTGCGGGGGGTAGATTGCTCCGGCGTTGTCAATACGCTGTGCCAAAAGGGTCTTTTAGAAGAAAAAGGACGATTGGAGCTTCCAGGAAGACCGCTTCTCTATGGCACAACGGCAGAGTTCTTGCGCTGCTTCAGCTTTTCCTCGCTGGAAGATTTACCGCCCTTGCCCGGTGAACCATCTTCAGAGAAAATCCCCAGAGAGGAAAGCGGAGCGGCGGATTCAGAGGAATATGCGCTTTTATCAGCGCAAGAAGGGGAGATGAGCATTTGATCGTTCTCTACATATTGCTGGCAATCATTGCGCTGATCGTGCTGGCCTTCAGCTTTCGGCTGACGTTACAGCTTGATTATCATGAGATGGTCGAGTTGGAAGTGCGTTACTTATTCTTTCGATTCAAGCTCCTCCCATGGGAAAAGAAAGAGAAGGCGCCCAAGGAGGAGAAACCGGTAGAACAGAAACCACCGGAAGAAAAAAAAGCGAAGGAAAAGCCAGCAAAGCCCAATCCACTCAAAGCCTTTTGGCAAAATGAGGGTATAGACGGCGTGATTGCGTTGCTCAAGGAAATGGCCAGGATCGTATCCGGCATGTTTCGGAGTGTTTTTAAGCATGTGTTTATTGACAAGCTGTTCCTTCAAATGTATATTGGTTCTGGGGATGCAGCACAGACCGCGAATGATTATGGAAAAGTCTGTGCTGAGGTTTTTCCTGCGCTGGGGGCAATTTGTTCCGTTATGAAGGTCCGGAAGTACGATGTGGATATTTCCCCTGATTTCTTGGCAAATCAAAATGAAACGGAGCTGCACACAGTCATCACCCTTCGCCCGATTTTCGTCACGAATGCGGCGGTTGTGATGGCCGTTCGGCTTCTATTTAAGGTTGTTTTCAAAGTGCTTTTTTCCAAACCAGATAAAAGCAATGAAAATAGAATTGAAACTAAACAAGGTGGTGCTTCTTTATGAAAGAACAGTCTGCATCCGGGATCCTGGGCACGACAATTGAAAAAATCCGCGACCTGGTGGATGTTAGCACAATCATTGGCGACCCGATGTATCTGGAAGGCGGAATGACGATCATTCCGGTATCCAAGGTAACCTATGGCTTTGCTTCGGGCGGTTCCGATTTTCCCTCCAAAACCAACGCACAGCTTTTTGGCGGCGGCGGCGGCGCTGGTGTAACGATCACACCGGTCGCTTTCCTGATCGTCAGTGACGGCGAAGTGACCCTGAAACATATTACGGCTTATGACAACGCGGCTGAGCGCGTGGTAAATCTAGTGCCTGAGATGTTTGATAAAGTTACGAGCGTCGTCAATAAGACCATCAAAAAGAAGGAAGCACAGCAGGCAGAGGCGGGGCAAGCCACCGATGCAGCTGACGTAACAACCATAGAAGACGTAAAATAAACCCTCTGAACGCCTTTTTTAGCAATTGAATTGATTTTTTTGCCACCGCCTGCATACGTATAAACAATGGCAGGTGGTGGCTTTGTTAAATAAACGAAAAAAAGAAATCGGATTCCATAAATACCTGATTCCGCTTTTGCTGTGCGGTGCTTTTTTATTTTTCTGCGGAGCTCGGGCTCAGGCGCAGGAACCGCCTTCTGTATCAGCGCAGTCGGCGGCATTGCTCGTCGCTGATACGGGAGAATTTTTATTTGAAAAAAATGCCCAACAGCAGCGCGGAATGGCGAGCACAACAAAAATTATGACCTCGCTTCTGGCCGTTGAGGAGGGTGCGCCAAATCGTGTAATTACGGCAACGGAGGCCATGGTTCGAGTCGAGGGCACCTCCATTGGCCTGCAAGCGGGGGATAAGATAACGCTCCGCAACCTGATTTATGGCATGCTGCTGGAATCCGGTAATGATGCCGCCAATGCAACGGCAATTGCACTGGCAGGCTCCGCCGATCAATTTGCAGAGCGGATGAATGCGCGCGCAAAAGAGATTGGCATGTCCAACACACACTTTGTTACGCCGTCTGGATTGGATCACGAGGATCATTATTCCTGTGCGCACGATATGGCGCTTTTGGGAGCGGAAGCGATTCAAAACCCGGAATTTGCCGCGGTTTGCTCGACCAGGAGCATCCGTGTCGCGTATGGTAATCCCGAGTATCTGCGCACACTCAGCAACCACAACCGTTTATTATCCGCCTATCCCGGGTGTATTGGAGTCAAAACAGGCTTCACGAAAAAGAGCGGACGATGCCTGGTTTCCGCAGCGCGGCGGGATGGCGTGACTTTGGTTGCCGTTACGCTCAATGCCCCAAATGATTGGGATGACCACAAGAAATTGTTTGACTACGGATTTTCTGTGGTGGAAAACCTTAAGCTGGACGATGGCCTTTCCGGTATCCAGCTCAAGGTGGTCGGAGGAACGAGCAAATCTGTGCCGGTTGAATGCGCGATTACGCCCAGCATTGCCGCTTCCGATCTGCCTTCCGATATCCGCCGGGAGATCCGGCTGGAGCCTTTTGTTTACGCGCCGGTGGAACGGGGCAGAATCGTAGGGGAGGCGCGATACTATCGTGGCGATCAGCTGCTGACGTGTGTCCCTCTGGAAACGGCGCAGGCGGTAAAAAATATCGATCCGCCCAAGCAAATGGAGGAACCGGCCAAAGAGAAAAAAGGATTATGGAACCAAATCAAGAAATGGTTTTCGGCCCATTTAAGGAGAGAACAAAAAAATGACTGATGAAAAAATCAGGCTGCAAAAATATTTATCAGAATGCGGGATTGCCTCGCGCCGTAAAAGCGAAGCACTGATTGCAGAAGGGCGTGTAAAAATCAACGGTGCCAGAGCCCAGATCGGGGATAAAATTGACCCCAAACGGGATACTGTTTCCGTCAATGGGCGAAAGGTTGCGAAGGAACAGTCGCTTTGCTATATCATGCTGCATAAGCCGCGCGGATTTATCACGACCATGAGCGATGAGATGAACCGCAAATGCGTCGCGGAGCTTGTACAGGATTGCGGGATGCGGGTGTATCCTGTGGGGCGGTTGGATCGGGAATCGGAAGGCCTTCTGCTCATGACGAATGACGGCGCCTTTGCAAACGCCATGATGCACCCCAAGCGTCATGTTCCCAAAACGTACCGTGTAACCATACGGCCAAGCATCACGGAGGAACAAATGACCCAAATGACCACAGGGCTCATGCTGGACGGCCGCATGACTGCACCGGCCGATGTGCATATTATCACAAAGGAAGAGGGCCGGGTGGTGCTCGAAATCGTCCTCTACGAGGGGCGAAACCGGCAGATTCGAAAGATGTGCGAGCAGCTCGGCCTGGAGGTTGCAAGGCTGAAGCGGACGGCTGTGGGACCTGTAAAGCTCGGTATGCTGCCGCAGGGCAAATGGCGCGAACTAACGCCGGAAGAAGTGAACCGGCTCATGAATGCAGCAAAGATGAATGCAAGTGATAAAAAGTAAATAACAATTGAAAACCGTCTGATACAAAAAAGTATCAGACGGTTTAAGGCTGATGTGATACAATAAAGCGAAAGAACCATCTAGGGAAAGGAGGAAGATTTGAGCGGGAGCCACCCCAAACGGAAGTGAAACAATTATACAAAATAAATATTTTGTATAATTTAGGGGAGCAAAAAATAACAGAATCCCGCTTAAATCAAACATGATGCCTTCCATTGACTATTCTGAGCTGCCGTCTGTTTTAACGGACTTTCTTCGCTATCTTGACGTGATTAAAAACAAATCTCCATTAACCGTACAGGAATATGCGACAGATCTTCGTACCTTCCTGCGTTTTCTCAAGCAATCACGCGGCCTTGTATCTGCTTCTGTTGATTTTGATGAAATCAATATTTCAGATATTGACATTGCATTCCTGCGCACAGTGTCCCTCAGCGATGCATATGCGTTTTTGTCCTATTGCAAACAGGAACGTCATAACAATGCGACCACCCGTTCGCGTAAGGTTTCTAGCATCCGTGGCTTTTTTAAATACTTAACGGTTCAAAGGAAAATACTGGATGAAAATCCCATGCAGGAACTGGATACGCCAAAACAGAAAAAAGCGCTTCCCAAATATTTAACGCTTGACCAGAGCATCAGTCTTTTGGAGCATATTGATGGTAAAAACAAAGAACGTGATTATTGTATGGTCACCTTTTTTCTCAATTGTGGGATGCGTCTTTCTGAACTGGTTGGTCTGAATCTTTCTGATATCCATGATAATGAGATTATCCATGTAACCGGCAAGGGCGATAAAGAGCGCATTCTCTATCTCAACCAAGCCTGTCAGGATGCATTGGCAGAATATTTAAAGGTGCGACCTGTAGACGGCGTGAAGGATAAGAACGCGCTCTTTCTCAGCAACCGGATGCAGCGGATCAGCCCCAAAACGGTCCAGCATGTTGTTTATACATTTTTAGAAAAAGCAGGGCTTTCCGGCCAGGGCCTATCGGTGCATAAGCTGCGCCACACGGCCGCAACGCTGATGTATCAACACGGGAAAGTTGATGTTTTGGTGCTCAAAGAAATTTTAGGTCATGAAAATCTGGGTACAACAGAAATTTATACGCATATTATGGATGATCAAATCAAATCAGCCGCTGAAGCGAATCCTTTGCATCGACAAAAAGCGAAAAAAACAGTTCAAAAATGAAAAAAGCCGGAGAACGCTTTTGCAAACAACGCATCTGCCAAAGCGGCACAAGCCAGCAATATGAGTAAAATTCCGAAACGTGCGCAATAAAGGCGAAAGTTATGGTAGCTATCCAGCGTTTTATTGCCGTTCATCACTGCAAAAACATCCAGCGACATGGTGATCCCCTCCCGACAGCCAATCAATAGCGTAGCAGTAGACAAAATTGCTCCAGGCAACAGGATCAGCATGCAATAACCAACTCCCGCGAGCGCTTTGGTGCTGTATAGGTAGCCGAATACGGCGCCTAAGCCGAGCCCACGAAGGAAGGGTGCCAGTGCAAGAAACGGAAAGCCCATCGCGCAAAGCCCTGCAATAAAAGCGACTGCGAGATAAATCAAATTTGAAAACAGGGAGTTGCACATGGTTGAAAATAAGGATTGCGAATTACGAATCGTGCTGTATTCCTGTAAAAGCTGTAAGAGTTGCTCCAGCCATTCGTGGTTGGCGCTGTATTTTACGGATGCCGCCCCAAACGCCATTCCAGCCGCAAAAAGCGCTGTTAAAAGAATCAATTTCCAACTGGAAGCGATGCGCTCTACCAGTATCCCGTTTGGAAGGGGCCGCCTTTCATGCGGCCTGATCCGCCTTGTCCTCATTTTGCTTCCTCCTTTTTACACGTATCCCTATAAGGTATGGCGTTCAGAAGGAAATTAGAACTGATACGGATCTGTTCAAAGTAAAAATCCTCTGCTTCTTGAGATAAGAGAAGCAGAGGATTTTGGGGGATTCTTTTATTGATCTCATTCTTCCTGCTGTGCAAGCGCGGCTTTCATCATAATCGCGCATTCCAACCGTTTTTGCTCAAGCGCGCAGGAGAGCTTATGGGGTTTGAGAATTGCTCCGGCATATTGAAGATTATTGGCATTGCAACCGCCACTGCAATAGAATTTTGCCCAGCAGGTGCGGCATTCCGGCTTTTCATACACGTTGGTTTTGGAAAAAAGCTGCTTTTTTTCCTGATCCAGTGAGCCGTCCAAGACGCTTCCCATCTTCCACTCATCCATCCCAACAAACTGATGGCAAGGATAAATATCACCCTCCGGCGTGACGGCAACATATTCATTGCCGCAGCTGCATCCACGCAGCCGTTTGATCGCGCAGGGGCCCTGATCAAGATCCAGCATAAAGTGGAAAAAGTTGAACGCGTCCCCTCCCCTTTTTCTGTGGATAATTTCTTTTGCGAGATTTTCATATTCCTCACAAATGCGAGGAAGATCCTCTTCCGTCAGGGCAACAGGCAAAAGCGCCGGATCTGCTACCACAGGCTCGATTGAAATCTGATCGAATCCTAACTCCCGCATATGGATAACGTCTTTTGTAAAGTCCAAATTTTCTTTCGTGAACGTACCACGGACATAGTATTGGTCAAATTTCCCGTTGCGGCGTTTTTCCACGAGCCGCTGGTATTTTGGCACAATTGCATCATAGCTGCCGCTGCCGTCTACGCGGAAACGCAGCGAGTCATTAATCTCCTTGCGCCCATCAATCGAGAGAACCACATTAGACATTTCACGGTTGATGTAGTCGATTTTGTCATCTGTCAGGAGCAGGCCGTTGGTGGTGATCGTGAATCGGAAATTCTTGTGGTGCTCCTTTTCGATCGAGCGTGCATACGCTACCACTTGTTTAACAACCTCAAAATTCATCAACGGCTCGCCGCCGAAGAAATCCAGCTCCAAATTATGGCGATTTGCCGAGTGCTCGATCAAAAAGTCAATCGCCGCCTTGCCCACTTCAAAGGGCATCAGCTTGCGGCCATGGCCAAAATCGCCCTGTGCGGCAAAGCAATAGCTGCACCGCAGGTTACAGTCATGAGCAATGTTCAGGCACATGGATTTTACGGGCGCGGGGCCCATCTGCGCCGCAAAGGGCGCATAATCATCAGCGGAAAACAAAAATCCATTTTGGTAGAGGGTGTAAAGCTCTGCATAGGCCTCTTGAATTTCCGCATCGCTGTATGTACCGCGTAACCGCCCGGCAATTTCCTGTGGGCAATCGGCCGACAAAGGCGCTTCCAGCCCATCGAGCAGCTCATAGGAAAGCCGGTCTACTACATGGACTGCCCCGCTGTTGACATCGAGCACAATATAAAAACCGTTGAGATAAAATTTATGAATCATTCCTGGATTATCCTTTCCGCACCGCTCTGTATCAGCATTTTACGGCATGAAAAATTAAGGGACAGTCCCCTGCCCCTTAATTTGAAGCCGATTTGATTGGAGTACTTATTTCTCGCACTTCTGGTTGGCAACCGTGCAGGATGTTTTGCAGGCGGACTGGCAGGACGCCTGACATTCGCCGCAACCGCCTTTGGCAGCGCTCTTCTTCAAATTCGCCTGATTTAACGTTACGATATGTTTCATCACAATATCCTCCTACTGATCTGATGATGCTAAAATTATAGCACACTTATCTCTGCTTTTCAATCTATAATATTGGGAAAATTTAGCCTGTATTGGGTGCCGTAAACCGGTTATCCTATTGGCAGCGGAACAGGATATAAAGGAATGCGTTTGCTGTCCTTCTCCGCAAGCCGTTTATGCGGGGAAGCCCAGCATAAACGGTGTTTTTTTGTGATGGAAACGCTGCGGCGAAGCTTAAAGATACTTAAACAAATAGATTTGCGGCATGTCGTTTTTCCCGTTTACACAAGGGTGGCAGCCAACGGGCGTAAAGCCATAACGAATATAAAACAACAAAGCCCGTCTGTCATCCGGATCGTCGGGCGTATCGGTATACAGACACTCTGCCCCGCGGTTGCGTAGATACTCCTCCGCTTCTTTGCAAAGCATAGTTCCATAGCCTTTGCTTCTGTATTTCTCCTTTACCTCGAACATGGCAATCGTCGCCTTTTTTCCAAAACAATCCACATTTTCAAGGCCTAGATCATGCAGCAGGTAGATGAAGCCAATCGGTTCATCCTCGTCAGAATAAAGGCAAAGTGCCTGCCCGCCGCAGAGATAAAGCGATTTTATATAATTTTTCAGCCACTTCACATGCTGCGGATTCTTTTCATCATAGTGATCACCGCACTGTACTTCAGAAATCTCAAATAAAAAGGTGCTATAAAACATATCTTCCTCTAAAAATCGAAATTTCATTCCTACTTTCCCTTTCCTTAACTTTGGAATGCTTTTTATTGGTTTTGCTTGTTTTGAAACAGAATATGTAAATTATTATAGAATAATCTAACGAAAAATCAACTGATAAACTGAATATAATTTTATTTATTCATAAACAAGTCACAGAATTATGTTATGATTATAAACAGAATTTTATGGATACCACCAAGGAGGCAATTATGAGCTGGCAAGAAGAACTGAAAAATAACGTAACAACAATTGAGGAGCTTGCAAAATATATTCCTTTCGAAAGCTCTGAGATTGAAAAATTAGAGTCCATTGTCAAAGACTTCCCGATGTCCATCCCCCGTTATTATCTTTCCCTGATCGATCCAAACGATCCGAATGACCCCATTCGCAAAATGAGCCTTCCGGCGTTGGAAGAGCTCGATGATGCGGGCATGTGGGATACCAGCGGTGAAGCGAGCAACACCAAAACAGAGGGCCTACAACATAAATATAGGCAAACTTCCCTGATCCTTTCCACCAGCAAATGCGCGATGTACTGCCGCCACTGCTTCCGCAAACGTTTGGTCGGTACCTCCGATGAGGAAGTGGCAAAGACGTTTGCCCCGATCCTCGCTTATATCAAGGTGCATCCGGAGATCAACAATGTATTGATTTCCGGCGGGGATTCCTTCTTGAATAATAATCAGGTCATTGCTTACTATCTGAAAGAACTCTCTGTGGTGGATCACCTTGATTTTATCCGCTTTGGCACGCGAATTCCGGTAACACTCCCCTCCCGCATCACGGAAGACCCGGAGCTGTTGGAAATCCTACAGGAGTATGGGCAGAAAAAGACGATCTATGTTACAACACAGTTTAACCATGCAAAGGAGTTGACGCCGAAGGCGATCGCTTCGATTGATGCGCTTTTGAAAGCTGGCGTCATTGTCAATAACCAAACAGTCCTTTTGCGCGGTATCAACGACGATCCGGATACGCTTGCAGATCTCTTTAATTCCCTGATCCGCAATCGCGTGATTCCCTATTACATCTTCCAATGCAGGCCGGTAACCCATGTGAAAACGCAGTTTCAGGTGCCGCTTGCAGAGGGCGTTCAAATCGTGGACCAGGCAAAAGCAAAGTGTAATGGCTTTAGCAAGCGCATCCGCTATGCGATGTCCCACGAAACCGGCAAGATTGAAATCCTCGGCATGCTGAATGACAAAGAGATGCTCTTTAAATACCATCAGGCAAAGGATCCCAAAAACAACAGCCGCATCTTTACCGTTGCTTTGGAGAATGGTCAGGCCTGGCTTTAAAAGAAAAACTTTATGCAACTTACGCTGTGGGTATTGCAAAATGCAATACCCACTTTTAAAATAAGACGAAACGCACCGAAGAGACGATTCATCCGCTTCGGTGCGTTCTTTTTGGGCTATTCAGCTTTTAATACTGCAATCGTCACGGAATCAGAGCCAATCTCGATCTCTTTTGTCAGGTCAGCCTGTGCCATAGGGACGAACATCAGTTCATCAGCAAGTAGCTCCGCCGCAATATGAGATTGCTGTGCAGCCAAAGCCTCCGAAAGGAAGGCGCTGCCTGTTACAATCGCCGCCTTGATGTGCTGCTCCACCTGATAACCTGCCTCCTTGCGCAGAAGCTGGCACTGGCGGATGATATCGCGCACGGCGCCTTCTGCACGCAAAGCATCGGTCAAAACGGTGTCGAGGGCAATCACCACGCCCTCCCCGCATTCGGCGGAAACGATCCCTGCCTTGGTTTTCGACTGGCGGACAAAGAGCGCTGCATCAAATGTGCCTTTCCAGCCCGGCACAGCGATTTGCTCATCCGCATCGAAGGCCTTCACCATGATCTGCATCTCCTCAGCAGAGAGCGCCTCAAGGGATTGTTTCATTTTATTGACATTTTGCTTGAGCACCGCGCCGGCAGCCTTGAAATTGACGCCTAGATAAGCGTCCTCCAACAGGTTGAAATCCTGGATATACACGATTTCTTTCACGTTGAGTTCATCCAGCACATTCTTTTCGAATACGCGGATTTGATTGGCAACAGCCTCCTCGCAGCAAATATAGAGCTTTTGAAGCGGTTGGCGCACCTTGAGCTGCTGTTCATTGCGCAGGCGCATGGCTGTGGCAATCACTGCGCGGGCGCGCTCTGTCTGCTCGATTACGCCGTCATCTGCAATCCCTTCCAGTGGCTGCGGCCAATCGCTCAAATGCACGCTGATGGGAGTGTTCGGCATCACTTTACGGGTCAGCTCCTGCCAGATATGCTCTGTCATAAACGGGATGATTGGGGACATCACCTGTACGCAGGTATTCAGTGCGTAAAAGAGCGTCCAATAGGCCACCATTTTATCATCCGCGTCCTCTGTTTTCCAGAAACGGCGGCGGTTGGTGCGGATATACCAGTTGGAGATATCGTCTACAAACACTTCAAAATCCTTCACGAGCAGGTAGGTCTTATAATCATCCATGACCTCTGTCGCCCGCTTGATAAAGGCGTTGGTGCGCAGCACCAGCCAGCGGTCCGTCGGCGTAAGTTTGCTGAAATCAGGTTGATAGCCCTCTAAAACAGGCTTGTCAATCTGTGCATAGGTGTTGAAGAAGGTGAAAATATTCCAGAAGGATAACAGCTTGCGGCGCGCCTCGTCGCCCAGATTGTAGCCAAAGCGAACATCGTTCGCTACCGGCGCACCCGCATACATATAGCGGATCGTATCCGCGCCGATCTTCTCCGCGGCCTCGTCAAATTTAATCATGAATCCGGTTTTGGAGAACTTGGAGCCATCCTCTGAAACCACGGTATTGTAAGAAAGCACGCGGTCATACGGCGCGCGATCCTCTAAAACAACGCTCATAAAGAGCATGGAATAGAACCACAGGCGCACCTGCTCGCGCATCTCCGTAATCCATTCTGCCGGGTAGTTTTTGCGCCATGCCTCTTTGTCGTCAAAATAGCCGAGCGTGGAGAACGGGACAATGCCTGCATCCAGCCACACGTCGCCGATTTCACTGATGCGGGAAACCTCATGGCCGCATTCCGGGCATTTGATTTTGATCTCGTCAATCCACGGCCGATGCATCTCCGGCAGCGCGTCCACTTTTGCCGGGTCGGTGCTCAGCTTCTTCAATTCCTCCTTGGAGCCGACCACGGTCAGATGGCCGCAATGCTCACAGGGGTAGAATGGCAGCGGCATTCCATAATACCGCTTACGGGAAATATTCCAGTCGCCCATATTATTGAGCCAGTCCTGCATTCTCTTTCCATTGGATGCGGGCTCCCATTTGACCTTTTCGGCAGCGGCGATCAGGCGGGGCTTGAGCTCTTCCGTGCGGATGTACCAGGCGGGCACCAGGCGGAAAATCACCTCAGATTTGCACCGCCAGCAAACCGGGTAGCTGTGCTCATATTCCATCACTTTATAAAGCTTACCGGCTTCCTCCAGCTTTTGGAACACCTCATCTGCAATATCATGGCTGTTTTTGCCTGTCATCCAGCCGAATTTGTCGAGGAATAGCCCCGTGTCGTCTACCGGCATGATCTGTGCAAGGCCGAGCCGGAGGCCAAGCTCATAGTCTTCTACGCCGCACCCGGGCGCAATGTGGACGATACCAGTGCCTTCGTCTGCCGCAACATCCTCCCATGCGACGATGGAATGATCGACCCCCTGCTGCGCCTCGAACTCCGGGAAGCAGGTTTCAAACCTCAGGCCGACCAGTTCATCGCCCTTGAATGCGCGCAAAACTTCCACTTTGTCGTCGCCCAGATATTTGATCGCATTTTTTGCCAGCACGATCGGCTGATCGTCGCTTTTCACTTTCACTTCCACATAATCGATCTCCGGATTGACGGCGAGGGAAACATTGGCGGAAAGGGTCCACGGTGTTGTCGTCCAGGCAAGCATCTTGAAATCGCGATCGACGACCGGCAGCTTGAAGAAAACGGACTTATGCTTCATCATCTTATAAGAGCCGGTCATTTCATGCTCAGAGAGTGAAGTGCCGCACCGCGGGCACCACGGCATGGGCTTATATTCGCGCTCAATCCAGCCGTGCTCGTGGCAGGTTCTTAAAAAATGCCAGATACCGCCAATGTTTTTATCCGTATGCGTGAAGTAGGAGTTTTCCCAATCCATCCATTGGCCCAATCGTTTGGATTGCTCCGTGATAATGCCGGAAAACCGCTGAACACGCTCCACGCACTTGCGCGTGAACTTGTCCATCCCGTAAGCTTCAATGTCTTTTTTCGTCTGGAAGCCGAGCTCTTTTTCCACTTCCACCTCAACCCACAGCCCTTGTGCGTCGAAACCGTTTTGATAGCGGCAATCATAGCCTTGCATGCCTTTATAGCGGATGAACGTATCCTTCAGCGTCCGGCCCCAGGCATGATGGATCCCCATAGGATTATTCGCAGTAATCGGCCCGTCAAGAAAACGGAACATTTCATGCCCATGGTTTTTTTCACGCAGCTTGTTGAAGCAATCATTCTCCTCCCAAAACCGCATGACGCTGTGCTCCAGATCGACGAAGCTGTTTTTTTCTGACTCTGCCAATGTAAGCCCTCCAGTATAGTGAAAATACGATTGCAAATGCAACAAAGTATAAACAATATAATTATACACATGCAAAATGCACATTGCAAGTGCTCCGGCAAGCCGTTCCCTGATTTTATTGCTTTTTTCGGGTACTGGCAGGCGTGGAATGCTGCCTGGATTGCAGGGTATGGATTTGAACGGATACTTGTAGGGAATGGAAATGCGCTCCAATTTTATGAATTTATCATAAATCTTTCTTATTTTATTTGACCTGTTTCCTTTGATATGCTAGGATGAGGTCACCGATGAAATGGGAGGAGGTGCAGCAGCAAGGCAGCTTTGTTTTTGACACAACATTCAAATTCTTGTGAATAGAAAGATACAGGAGGAAGAACCTTGCGAAAAACAAACAAACTGCTTGCGGCCGCACTTGCAATACTCCTTGTGTTCTCTACCATGTCCCTTTCGCTGACGGCGTTTGCACAGGGGGATTCCCTTGCAGAGCGTATCGCAGCATACAGCGGCGACCTGTCCGACGAGGCGGGCGCGGCGCTTGCCAAGGACTACAAATCGGCAAGCGATGCGGAAAAGGATGCCGTGGGCGCAGAAAACGTATTAAAGATGCACCAGCTGGCGCGGGCGCGCGTGCAGGCGACGGGTGGATGGTTTCCCAATTACCCAGTCAATATTCCGAAATTGATTGGCAGCCCCACGGAGCTGCAGCAGCATGCCGCAGCGCTTTATCAACAGATCATGGGCGCCAGTGCAGTGGAGGGCATCAAGCTGACTCCCTCTACCGACTTTACGCAGGCGGCGGCTAAAGCCGCGCTGGAAGCGCTTAACGTTTCTTATGAGACAGCGGAAGAAATTGTACGCGACTATCTCAGCATTTTGGATCAAAAGGGAGAATATTGGGATGCCAATCAAAATTTTGTCGCGTTGAATCAGCTGGCAGTGCTGAACCTGACGGCGGATCTGCAACAAAATCCCTTCCGTGCCCAAAATACAGGAGAAACCCAGGAGCAATATGAAGCGGTGAAAGCAGCAGACGCAGCCGGTCGCTACTGGAGCACGCTTTCTGCGATGTTATTCAGTAAGGAGCAGAAGCAGGCGCTTTCCACTGCGCAGGACATACTCACCGCCTATCAGCGCTTTTTACAGGGCGAGGGCGGCATTGATGCCGTGAAAGCATCCCTTTCCGCTTATGACGGCCTGAATGCGCTCCAGCAGAAGCTGCTTGCTGATTTGAGCTATCCGGTGGCAGTGCTGAAGGGGGAAGCGCATCCCTTCTCTAAGGCCTTGCAGCTGATCCGCGGCGAGGCGATGCAAACGCAGTCCCCCGGTATTCGGCCTGTCGAAAAGCCCCATGTAACCGGATCAATTGCCTATCCGGCAGGGATCACCAAGCAACAGGCGCAGCAGGCGCTCGGCGCGAGCGATGCATTTTTAAACGATGCGTTGAAAATGCTGGTGCCTGCAATTCAGGAAGCGGGCGGCCTGCAGCCGTTTGCGAAAAACCAACTTGCAACCAACTTGATGACAGGCCAAGCGCTCGCTGCGGTTTATACGCAATTAGATTCCCTCATTAACAGCGCGATTTCTGGCCTGCCGGGATTTGTACAAACGCTTGTAAAGCAGCTAATTGGGAACGCGCTACTTCCCGTGGGAGCCGCAGAGCAGCTGACAGAGGAAAAATACGCACAGGCGAAGGCAGCACTTTCCGCAGACGGCCTTACCTGGCAGAATGCGGACCTTTCCAAAGTCGACTGGGGCTTCTCTAATGGGGACATGGAAGGCTTCCTCGATGCGCTGATCGCCGGGCTACGGCCTGTAACAGAGCTGATTTTCGGCACGCAGCTGCTGAGCCTTGTCGGCGTAGACATCGCGTTTGAAAACAAAACGGATAAAGACGGAAACTTCCAATACGGATTGTATGAAAAATTATTCATCCCCATCTATGATGCGCTTGGTATCACCAATGCGCCGACCAGTTCGGCATACACGGCGCAAACGAAGCAGGAAACAGACGCGTCGGGGCATTATGACGCTTACCTGAAGCTCGCCTTTTCCCCCCTGCTGCCGCTGATCGACCGTCTGCTGGAAAACCCGATTGATACCCTTACCGAAAGGCTTCCACATCTGGTGTATGAATCCGGAGAGGTATTTGAAGCCGTCCGCGAGGCTGCTAAATCCATCGGCTTTGGGCTGGAAGATCTGGTGGCCCCCTACCTGAGCTTGGATAGCATCTTCGGGCTTGCGGCGGATGCCGTAAAAAACCTGAATATCAATGGCCAGGCTGTTTCACTTACACTGCCAGAGCCTGATTGGGATACCATCGCTTCCCTCGGGAGCCTGGTGGCCGTTCCCACAGCAGGCGCCGGCTATGCGCAAAAATATGCCGTAAAGGCCGATCAGCCTGCCGTGTTTGTCACACTGCTTCGCTATGTGGAGCAGGTGCTCTCCCAAAATCGGGCTGAGATCGAGCGGTTGATCGGCACGATGGAAGGCGGCGAGGAGTTGCTCCCGATCATCCAAGAGGTTCTCGGCGCCCTGAGTGAAAAGGATGCGCTGACCACGCTCGTCATCGAGCTGCTTGCGCCTCAGGAGACGGATCCCTCTGATCCGGATCACGGAGAGGAGCCCGATGAGGATGACGATTTCTTCCCAGAGGAGAATGAAACCAACAACGGTAACACCTCCATAGACGATATGGATGAAACGGAAAACCCCGGTACGGGAGGCACTGCCTTCCCGGCGGCCCTTTTGGCAATTGCCGCGGGCGCAGGCGTTATTCTAATCCTCAGCGGAAAGAAACGCTCCGGGAAACACTAAAACCTGCAATCAATATAAAACGATCCCTTTGCCCTCCTGGATTGACCAGCTGGGCAAAGGGATTTTTTCGCTAGAATCCTTTACTTTTCACGCGGCGTGACAGCTACCCAGATTTCACTGTGATAATCTGGATCGCCCATATTGCCGTCTGAATAAAGTTCCAGGTCATAGTTCCCCAGTGGCTCATATTCTGAGGTCGAAAAGAATTCAGCGAAGATACGGTGCCAAAGCTGCTGGATTGCATTCGGCATGGTGCCTGTGGCGTCAAAGACTCCGCGCCGATCAAAGAGGGGAAGTTCTCCTTTTGGCGGCTATCCTCCATACAAAGGCCCACGATATTGCTGCCGATCGTTCCATGCTCTTCCCTGTGCTCACACAGCCATTGGATCGTGCCATCCCGGTGGCAGCGCTCCCAAAAAGCCGGGATCTCCTCCCGATTTTTTTCATCCTCCTCACTGCACCGCGTGCCCTTGGCGACAATCCGGAAGGAATCCTTGTTTGCAATTCTGTACTGCATACGTTCTCCGCCTTTCATCGATATTTAAATGGACAGGCGTGCAAAGGAAGTGAGCGGAGCCAGAGTTAAACGGGCGGCAGATGGCGTGATCCCATGGAACCGTGTGAAGGCGCGCGTAAAGCTCTCCGGCGTTTCATAGCCGTATTTCAGCGCAAGGTCGATCACCTTCTGATCCGTCGCCAGAAGCTCCGAGCCCGCCAGTGTCAGGCGGCGATTACGGATATATTCACCTACCGTATAGCCGCATAGGATCGAGAAAACACGCTGAAAATAAAACGGAGATACATATGCTTCGCGCGCCACGTCCTCATAAGAAATCTGTTCTGTCAAATGCGCTTCAATATAATCGACCGCCCGCTGCAAGCCCATGATCCAATCCATCTTCCAAAGCCTCCTGTCTTGCTTTTATCTTAGCGGAATATCGGAATTTCTTCTCAACTTTTTGTGCCTCATGTTGTCACTTCGCTGTATCAATCCACTGCTGCCATATTTCCGGGCAGTAGCCAACGGTTACATGTTTCCCATTGCGTACAATGGGCGTTTGAATAAGTTTTTGATTTTCGAGCAGCTTTTCCTGCCGTGCACCGTCTCCTGCCAAATAGCGCAGCAGCAGAGCGTCAGGATCTTTTGACTTTGTGTCGATCAGCTTTTCCAGGCCGCCGACAGCCGCCTTGACGCGCTCAAATTCTCCTTTGCTCATCCCGTATTTCACCAGGTCCACAAACTGATATTTGACGCCCCTCTCTTTGAAAAAGCGCTCTGCCTTTTTAGTATCGAAGCATTTTGGTTTGCCAAAAATTTGAAGATTCATCTTTTTTACCCCTCCTCAAGACAAGTAAAGCGCGGCACCTGCCGCCCTTGATACTCTACCGTCTGAAACCACATGGCGGCCGGTCGGGCCCAGAGCGTGTGCTCCCCATACAACGCCTGATAAACCACCACTTGCTCCCCCGTTTCCGAGTGAGTCGCTATGCCAATCACGCGGTATTCTCCGCCTTTAAAATGCCTGTATATTCCGCTTTGTATCTCCATGGGATATAGCCTCCTATCGAATTTCAATGCCGAGCAGCTTTGCCAGTTCGCAGGCCTGCTCCATGGTTACAATTGCACCGCGCAATTCGGGGATGGTGACGCGGATGCCCTCAAGATCATCTGAGGTAAGATCGACTCCTTTTAAAGGCGTATGCAGCAACTCAGCTCCCCTCAGCCTGCAATCTTCAAACAGGGTTTTCACCAGTTTGGATTCTTGCAAATTGGCTTGAGAGAGGTCACATTTAGAAAACAGGACTTCCTTACATCTTGCCCGGGAAAAGGCAGTCATCCGTGCAGGACTGTTTTCAAAAATACATTGCTCAAAGGAGGAATCAGAAAAAAGAGCACCCGACAGCTTGCAGTTGATAAAGCGAACGCGGCGAAACAGACAACGGTCAAAAAAGGAACTTGAAAAATCACAGCTTTCAAACTCCACATTGAGAAAGTAAAGTTGCTCTCCTTTACATTTTCCAAAGCGGCAGCTGGTAAATCGGCATTCCTTCAGGGAAATGATCCGGAGCGCTTCCGCCGGAGCTATGCCCCCCTCGAAGTGAATTCCAGCCAAATCGGATTCCTCCTCCACCGCTTGACGCAGGACTTTTTCCATATCCTTTTGGGGAATCAGCCGTTCCGGCAGGATCGGGCCACGGATTTGCAGCATAAAAAACATCCTTTCAAAAAAAATAGTCGAAAAAATAGCGCGGGACGGCAACCATCCAGCGCTATCGTTTAACCCATCGGGGGATTATTTTGTGCCAAAAATACGGTCGCCCGCATCGCCGAGGCCGGGGAGGATATACCCGTGGTCGTTGAGCTTTTCATCGAGCGCTGCGCAGAAAATATCAATATCCGGATGGGCTTTGCACAGCGCGTCAAGCCCTTCGGGCGCAGCGATAATGCCCATGAATTTGATCGTTTTGGGGCCGCGTTTCTTAATCTGGCTGATTGCATCAATGGCAGAGCCGCCGGTTGCAAGCATCGGATCGAGAACGATCACCTCGCGCTCCTCAATATCAGCAGGCAGCTTGCAATAATATTCCACAGGCTGAAGCGTATCCGGGTCACGGTAGAGGCCGATGTGGCCCACGCGTGCGGAGGGAACCAGCGCCAGCACGCCATCCACCATGCCAAGCCCTGCGCGCAGAATTGGGACGAAGGCGAGTTTTTTACCGGAAATAACGCGGGTTTTGGCCACGCTCACAGGGGTTTCAATCTCCACCTCTTTCAGGGGAAGATCGCGGGTGGCCTCGTAGCACATCAGCATTGCAATTTCACTGACCAGCGCGCGGAATTCTTTGGAGCCTGTGTTTTTATCACGCAGCAGGGTGAGTTTATGCTGGATGAGCGGATGGTTGGTAATTGTAACGTTTCCCAAATTCAACGACCTCCAATGATTTCTTTCTCGTTGCGATTATACACCTATCCATGGAAAAAGACAAGAGCCGACGACCCGACTTTTCCCTGGAAAACCGCTATAAAAACAGCTCGTTATCGCGGCGCAGGGCCTCCACGGGTGCAAGCTTTGCGCGAATTGCCTCCTTAGCCTGCGCTGGCAGCGATCGGGCAGCCTTTGGGCAAACCGCGATGCACCGCATGCAGAGGATACAGATTTGCGCCTCTGTCCGTTCCGGCTGTGCCGCTGGGATCGCCCCAACCGGGCACTTCTCTACACAGATGCCGCAATGGATACAGGCGGACGATACCTCAGGCACGACTGGCATCTGTTTCCATACTTTATAGGGCCTGTTCCCCGGCACTTCGGGGGAAGAAAATCGGCCGGAATCGTATTTTTTTATGATTGCCTGAGCAAATTTGCTGATCTGCTTCTGATCCTCCTGGTCTGGCCTCCCGGCCGCAACCGTACGAACCATGGAATGCTCCGCCAGCAGCGCAGCGGATGCGACCACCTGAAAGCCCTGCCGCTGCGCCGCATCGTTGAGCTCCAGCAACGCGTCCTCATAAGCGCGGTTGCCATAAACGGCGGCTGTAATCGCCTTGGTGTGATTGCCTGTAAAGCGGGCCAGCCTCTCCAAAAAATAGGCTGGCATCCTGCCGCCGAAAACGGGGCCGGCAATCAAAACGGTATCGTTCTCCCCAAAGTGCATCGCTTCCCCCTGCGGAAGCGATAGATCAATTTCTGTTATTTTCTCCGCCAGCCCCTGCGCCAACAGGCGCGCGGCGCGCAGTGTGTTGCCCGTAGGGCTGAAAAAAAGCATTGTGAGGGCTTGCAGCATGATAAAAAATCCTTTCTGTGCGCATTATTTCGTTTTTCCTTGGAAGAAAAGGCGGCTAAAACGTTGCCTACAGGTATTCGGCCATGTTTCACAATACGGTGCGTACCACATTGTTTCAAGCATCCCCTGGTCTTGGGCCTTTCTTTTCACCCATCCAACGCCTTTTCAAGAAGCCCAAATCCGGATTGATAGGATTCCGCAAGGACTTCTGCCGCAGTTTTCAGCGCGGTTAGGTTTGCCATATCATCGTTAGTATATTGCTCATCCCCCAAAATCTGGATCATCAGAGCATATATCGTGTCCGTTTTCTTCTTTGCTCGTGCAAAAAAAGGCTGAATCTCTTGGCAGCCGCTTGGCACAGTGATTTCTTCAAAGCCAGCCATCCTTTTCGCAAGCGCACTGGCCGCAGCATTCCCCGCTTCGATATCGCCGCTTTGCAGGCTGGCAGTAAACGCGCGTATTTGCTGCGTACAATCGTTTTCAAAGGCTTTCATGCTGTTTTGATACTGCTGCATTGAAAGGCGAAGCGCGCTGTTATCCGGCGCGGTGCTTTCTGGTGGCTTTCTCTCGCCGCAGCCCAGAAAGGAGAGGAACAACATCGCAAGCAGTAAAACGGCCGCTAATTTCTTCCACTTCATAAATGAAACGCCGCCCCCTTAATCTTGATACAAGTTTGCCTCATATGGGCGCATCACCGCACCTTCTCGCCGCGTTGTGTAATTGGAATAGAGAAGCGTTCCGCGCAGGCCTGTGTTCACATTTTTCACTGCTTTCCCGGTCAGGTTCAGTTCAATATAAAAGCGCTGCCCATCCATCCGCCGGAAATAACAAAGCAAACCTTTAGGGGCGGCTTTTACGGGGATAACGTCTCCATAAATCAACGCGGGATTCTCCTTGCGCAGTGCAATCAAAGAGCGGTAAAAATGAAGCACAGAATCAATGGCGCTCTCCTCATCGGCAGCATTGATTTTGTAATAATCCGGGTTTACCTGAATCCAAGGCGTACCTTCTGAAAATCCAGCATTTTTCTCTCCGCTCCACTGCATCGGCGTGCGCGCATGGTCGCGGCTGCCGCTGAGCACGGTTTGAAACGCTTCGGCAGACGATTTGCCTTCTTCAATCAGCTTATGATACAGGTTGACGCTCTCCACATCACGCAATTCGTCAATGGAGGCAAACGGCGTATTGGTCATCCCAAGCTCCTGGCCCTGATAAATAAATGGCGTGCCCTTCAGCGTCATCTGAAGCATGGCGAGCAGTTTGGCGATCTCACAGCGGTAAGCGCCATTCGGATCGATTTTAGAGACCATGCGTGGATGGTCATGATTTTCAAAAAAAACCGTCGGCCAGCAATGATTCCCATATTCCAGCTGCCATTCCATCAGATTTTTGGCCATGGGCCGCAGATCGAATCGATAATCCTGAAAGCGCTGTTTACCGGGATTGTCCATATGGTCAAAGGAAAATACCACATCCAGCTCGCCTCGATCGTCCCCAGTCATCAAGCGGCTCATCTGGAGGCCGGTGCCCTGGCATTCGCCCACTGTAAAGGCATCAAACTTGCCAAAAGAATGTTCCCGCAATTCCCGCAGGTATTGATGCAGGTGCGGGCCGTAGAAATAATGCTCGCAGCCTTTGAAGCCCATGAGGGAGCCGATCACTTCATTCCCGTCCGGTAATCCTTCCTTTTTGGAAATAAAGCTGATCACATCGAGCCGGAAACCGTCGATCCCCTTTTCCAGCCACCAGTTTGCAATTTGAAACAGCTCTTTGCGGACTGCTTCATGATCCCAATTAAAATCCATCTGTTTTGAGCTGAAGAGATGCATCGCCCACTCGCCGCGTTCCGGGTAATAGTTCCATGCCGGGCCGCTGAAGATCGAATCCCAGTTATTCGGCGGGATCCCTTCCCCTTTGCCCTTTCGCCAGATATAAAAATCACGATATGGCGAATCCGGGTCTGTGACAGCGCTGCGGAACCATTCGTGCTCATCGGAGGAATGATTGATGACCAAATCCATAATCAGCCGCATGCCACGCGCATGAACTTCGCTGAGCAAATGGTCAAAATCCTCCATCGTGCCGAATTCCCGCATGATTTTGCGATAATCGCGGATATCATAGCCATTGTCATCGTTGGGGGAATCATAAACAGGCGAGCACCAGATCGCATCCACGCCCAAAGCTTTGAGATAGTCGAGCTTTTCGATAATCCCGTTGAGATCCCCAATTCCATCTCCGTCAGAATCCTTAAAACTGCGGGGGTAGATTTGGTAAAACACGGCTTCTTTCCACCACTTATGTACAATTGGCGCGTGATCGTCCAGCGGGCGCTCTGTTTCACTGTTGAGCAGGCCGAGCAGCGCATCGATAAAGCCATCGTCCAGTTTGCCAAACGACAGCTTTTTTAGGCTGTTGATTTTCAAAGAACCCAAAGGCGTAGCCGTCAGTATTTTGTCGCTCAACCCGAGCGAATAAAATGCCTTTGCTAAAATATCGTGCCCGGCAGGCGTTTTTAACACATCCTTTAACCTTGTTTCCTTTGTAACCATCCATTCCTGCATTGACAATAGCCTCCTATCCGTTGGCCTTTGATAAATGAGAAACCTAGCATGTCTCTCATCCGCCTATAAAACATATCTTATCTCCATCCGTATTTGCCTGCCTTTTGATTTTTCAAAGTTAGACAAAATACTTGACAATATCATAACGTATTCAGATGTTTATTACAATAGCAGGCCCAGCTTTTATGCTCCAATTCATTTTATTAGATCATATTAAAAGGAAAGCCTGCTGTATCTGCCGTATCCCAATTTCGAATGCGCATATACTCTTTTGTGATCTGTGCCATTTGCAGATCGTTTACTTGACCGATACATTCTTTCAAATCTTCCTCTTGAAAATATATGGATATGTTAGAATTCACCTGATGTTCAACGACGGGCAACCCCTCCATCGGTTTCAAGTTAACAATCACGAGGACATCGGCGACCTGATTTTGGATTCGCCAGAGTTCCCATGCGCTGCATTTACGCATTGTACCATCACCTCTGGTACAATCATATATTATTTAATTTAGTTTTGTATAGTTTTGTGAAATAATTTCACATAAAAATAACTAAAAACAGATTCATGCATTGGGAATATAGCCATCATGTAGCTGAGTTATCCCCTTTAATCCGGCACCGATATGAATTGCAGAAGTAATTCAAGTTTTTACACAGCGGCTTTGTATAAATAATAAATAATCTGTCCATTGTACCGCATAGAATGAATTATCTTAGAAAACAGGTGCTGCTCATGAAAAAAACAAAGCGATTCCTTTGGGATACCGCCATGTTGACCATAGCCGCTCTTTTTATGCGGACAGTCGGCGTATCTTTCAATGTATACCTGACCAACCAGCTTGGTGCTGCGGGAATCGGGCTCTTCCAGCTGGTCATGACGGTTTTCTCCATGGCGATTACATTTGCATCTTCCGGAATCCGGCTGGCGGCAACCCGGCTCGTGGTAGATGCCATAAGCAAAGATCAAGCAGATGTCAAGAAGGTGCTTCGCCGATGCCTGCTCAGCATTCTTCTGGTTGCTTTTGCCGTCGCGTTGATTCTTTATGCCAGTGCGGATCTCATCAGCCAGCATTGGCTGTATGACAGCCGCACGACACGGCCTCTGCGCCTGCTTTCACTCAGTCTCCCGTTTATTGCAATGTCCTCCGCGTTGAGCGGGTATTTTACCGCAATCCGCAGAGCAGGTGCCTATGCAGGCGTACAGGTGCTGGAGCAGCTTGTGCGGGTAGCGTCCACGGCAGGTTTTCTGCATATGCTTTCCGGCCGCGGCTTGGAGGCCTCCTGTATCGCAGTCGTATTAGGAAGCTGCGTTTCCGATCTCATTTCGTTTCTGATCTCGTTTTTACTCAGCAGATGGACGGTGCGCAGGCAAAGGAATCAGCACCGGGCCATGCCGCATCTCAACCGCAGGTTGTTGCGCATTGCAGTTCCGGACGCGGTCGGTGCGTGGGTACGCTCTATTTTACTGACCATTGAACATTTGCTGATTCCTATCGGGTTTAAAAAATCGGGGATTTCCAGCGAAAACGCTCTGGCAACTTATGGGACGATTCATGCAATGACCCTCCCTGTGTTGCTCTTCCCCTCCTGTATTCTCAATTCACTGGCAAGCCTTTTGGTGCCTGAGATAGCGGAATACCATGCTTTGCACCAGACAAAGCGGATCGACGGCATCATCAACCGCGTCCTTTATGCCGCGCTGCTGTTTTCCCTGCTGGTAGCGGGCATCTTCTATGCCTATGCAGGGGAATTATCGAACGCAGTTTATCACAGTAGCGATACTAAGCCGTTTCTGCAGCTTCTCGCTGTGCTGGTGCCTGTGATGTATTCGGACATGGCGGTTGATGGGATGCTCAAGGGGCTCGATCAACAGTTGAGCTCCATGCGGTATAACATTATCGACTCCGGTTTGTGCGTCATTTTGGTCTATTTTCTCATCCCTCGCTATTCGGTCAAGGGATATATCATCACCCTGTTTGTCAGCGAGATTCTCAATTTTTACCTCAGCCTGCGCAGGCTGATCCGCGTCAGTGCGCTGCGCCTGCACTGGAAACAGATTTTGAATCCACTTTTATGCATGGCTTGTGCCGTGACCGGTGTGAGGCTTTTTGCAACGCTGCTTCCTGCACCCTTACCCGGCTCCATCCCGTGGCTGGTCGGGGCCATTCTGGCGACAAGCTGCGCATATTTGCTGGCGCTTCGCTGCTCCGGCGGCATCACACAGCAGGATCTCCGCTGGTTTGCCGGAATATTTCGGCCGGAACGAAAAGCTGCTATGTCTATAGCCAAAAAGAACACCGGCGTATCGATTTGATACGCCGGTGTTCTAGATTTCATTGATAATTTGCCCCGCATCCGTTATAATCCCAGAGATTCAAACTCCAAAAGAAACCTTCCATGCCAGTTCCCGCGCCGACGCCGCCTGCGCATTGCTTAACGTGCATCGTTGCATAAACCGTTTTCCTTTTTCTCAGATGCGCCGGTCCAAGCGGTCTGTATAGTCTTCTTTAAAGGATTTAAAATGATGATTTTCCAGCTCATAACGGATTCGTTCCATGAGCGTGTTGTAAAAATAGAGGTTATGCATCACACACAGCCGCATGGCGAGCATTTCCTTCGCCTTAAAAAGATGGCGCAAATAAGCACGCGAATGTCGCTGGCACGTGGGACAGTGGCATTCCGGATCGATCGGGCCCAAATCACACTCATATTTTGCATTATTCAGGTTGATGATCCCATCCCAGGTGAACAGGTGCCCATGGCGTGCGTTACGGCTTGGCATTACGCAGTCAAACAGATCAACGCCTCGGCTGACGCCTTCCAGGATGTTCCCCGGCGTTCCGACGCCCATTAAGTAACGGGGCTTGTCCTTCGGCATATAGGGTTCCACCGTGGAAATCACGCGATACATCTCTTCCTTCGGCTCCCCGACCGCTAGGCCGCCGATTGCGTATCCATCCAAATCCAGTGCGGCGATCTGCTTCATATTTTCAATCCGCAGGTCGTCAAAGGTACAGCCCTGGTTGATCCCAAACAGTAATTGCTGGCGATTGAGCGTGTCCGGCAGTGCATTCAGCCGCTGCATCTCCGCTTTACATCGGGCAAGCCAACGTACCGTTCTGGCGCAGGATTGCTCCGCATATCGGTATTCCGCTGGGTTTTCCACGCACTCATCGAACGCCATCGCAATGGTGGAGCCAAGATTTGACTGGATGCGCATGCTCTCCTCCGGCCCCATAAAGATTCTGCGGCCGTCGATATGGCAGGCGAAGGTGACTCCCTCTTCCTTAATCTGGCGCAGCTTCGCAAGGGAAAACACCTGAAAGCCGCCGCTGTCGGTCAGAATCGGGCCCTGCCAGCCGGTGAAAGCATGGAGTCCTCCTAAATCCCTCACCAGATCGTCGCCCGGGCGCACGTGGAGGTGATAGGTGTTGCACAACTGCACTTGACAGTGAAGCTCTTTCAGATCATAAGCGGAAACGGCGCCTTTGATCGCGCCGCAGGTGGCCACGTTCATAAACGCGGGCGTTTGGATTACGCCATGCACCGTGGGGAATTCACAGCGCCTGGCGGCTTTCTCCTGCGAGAGGATTTTTAACATAGGATCGTCCTTTCCAAATGGTGATCTTGCGATGTATCAACGATGTATCAAAGAAATTGTAAATGAGCGAAAACTCGATACGGAAACCGTTTTTCCCGTATACGCACAAAATACCCCGCTGAAAAATGACGTTGCCGCCTCGCAGTAGGAGGCGTTTCGCACCGACAGGCATTTTTCCAATGCGTCAAACGATTTGTTTGACGCTATTATCCCATAATGCGAAGCATTCCTATCTAAAAAATGGCGTTGCCGCCGTGCGGCAGGAGGCGTTTCGCGCCGACAGGCATTTTTATAATGCGTCAAACGATTTGTTTGACGCTATTATACCTCAATCATGGTGGAGAAAACAAGAGCACAACGCGATGCATACTACATTGAAAGCAATCGTACGGTGCTTTGTCTCCACACCTTTTATAATTTTGAAACAAAATGGCGGCAATTTTGTTTGCCGCCATTTGTTACATTTTGTAAAATAGAAACATACTAAATGCTGACAAAAGCTGTTCCAGTGGCCGTGTTATTTGCAGCTTTCGCTTTGCAAAATGGCTTCGATGCAGCTATGCTCCGCCAGCTCTTGCAAAAGCAGGGCGTTGTTTTCTGCCTTTGCGTATGCGGAGATTGTTTTGATGTTTTCGATGTCGTCCTCCCCCATCGCATGATCCTTATAGTTCCGCACGGCAGCCCGGATTTTCAGCGCCCGGATATAATCCGCATGTTTCTTTTCAGAAAGATCATAAAACAAGACCGGAATCACACAGATTACAGAGGCGATAATACCGAGCCAGGTAACGCTTCGGAACGTGGCCTGCATGATCTGGGGATTTTTCAGAGCAATATCGATATTATCGCCGAAGCCCACACCGCCAAAGGACATGAAAATCGGCATCAGCGCGCTGGTGAAAAAGCCGAAGAGCGTCATGATAAAGTTATTTAAATTCTGCCAAAAGCCCTCTAGGCGCTTTCCGGTTTTCCACTGCTGGTAATCCAATACATCCGGCACCATGATGGCAGAAATATAGCTCAGCCCGTTAAACAGATTTTGGAAAAAGATCGCAACCAGCATCAGATAAGGGCTGTGGAGGGTAAATAGCTGCATAAAGGCCATAACCGTAAAGCCAATGGTGGAAAGAATCATCACATTGCGTTTGCCCAGCTTTTTGATCAAAAAAGGCCCTAAAAGCATGCCGGGAATCAGGGCGTTGTTGAGCAGCATGTTGCAAATGGTCAATACAAAGGCGCCGTCCTGCCCGCCGATGGCATAATTACAAATCCACAAATACATGTTGATATTACCACGCACACCGACGGCAATGGAGAAAATTGTAATGATCCAGAAATATTTGTTGGTCAGAAGCTGCTTTGCGCCCTCTGTAAATTTTACCTTTGCGACGTATTGTTTATGTACGACGGTGCGTTCCTCCGTGCCGAAGTAGGCAAAGAAAACGAACAAAATGCCTCCGATACCGCAAATTGGGAATGCCCACCGGTAGAGCATGATGTTATTCATTGGGTCTTTCTCACCAGCAAAGAAAATGCCCGCGACCAGAGGGATAATGATATTGACAATGGAGCTGGGCAGGTTGGAAATCAGCCCCTTAAAAGCGCCGATGTTCGCACGCTCCTGCGAAACCGGCGAGATCGTTTGCTCAATCCCCTGTAAGCACTGGGTCAGCAGGGTATAGAAAAATGTACCGAGCTGAATCAGGAGGAACATCACAGCGGTGCCAACTGTTACGTCAATGTGTGACGCTGCAACGCCGAATACCGGCATCGCAGGGATATCGAAGCTAAAGAAGGCCTGCGCAATCCAGCTTTCCGGTATAAAGGGAATAAACGTGAAGCACAGCACGGTGAGAATCGAACTCCACGGCAAAAAGGGCTTGAACTTTCCTTTTTTGTAATTGGAATTATCAATCAGCATCGATAGGATGGGAGCCCGAATCAACCCCAGCACGGAAGCGATGATTCCAGCCACAAAAATAAAGCCGGTAGAAACCTTGAAATAACTGATCATCATCGGGATATTAATTGCGATCGTCGTCCAGCTGATAATAACGCTGAGGAAGGACAGGGAGCCGCTGCCGAGCGCAAGATTCAGGAACTCACGGTAATTGACAAAATAGCCATCCGGCGGTGTTTTCCAGTGCAGTTTGAGCCGGTTAAGCCCTTCCCTTGCCTTTTGGAAAATTGCATCCGTTTTCATACGATATTTCCCCCTTGATATAAATTTTTCAGCTTTGCAATTTAGAAAAGATTTTCTTGATCTGATAAAATGAGTCTACCCGATTTGTCCGGCGGCAGGTTGATCACCATCCGGTTTTGATTTTTTCTGAAGATTTCCATTTTATGCACTGTTTCTGCAACATCAATGGGGGGGATCGAGTTCGTATGTGTCGGGAATAAAACCATTTCCCGTTTTGCCGCGAGCAAATGGTATACTCCAATGGCAGGTAATATTGGCGGCCCCGAGAGGTAAATATCTTAGAGCCGTTTTTTGCGCACAGTAAGGATCCCACAGCCTGAAGTCGGAGGAAAACATTCGAATTGGGTCACTCTTTCGTTGCCGCTCCGGCAGATAACGATTGGAGGGATTGCCCTTTTTATGATTCTATCTGCCAATGGTCAAATTTACACCAAACTGACAGCTGGGCTGCATCGTTTTCACCAGGCTATACAGGCGATCCAACCGCCAAGCCTCACAGCGCTTATCCCAGCCGCCATCTAACCACAGTTCCATGACTTCTCCATATTTTTCTATCCAGCAATTCCTTTAGCTGTCGCTCCATATAACAAACGTAGGCTTCATCGTCGCTGTAGCGTGTCTCACGCCGATCCGAAGAATAATAGAGCCCTATTTTCACGCCATATTTCCGGCATGAGGCAGCCAATGCGGCCACGACAGATCATTGGGTGAAAACCGCTTTCCATGCCGGTATGCAGTATGCGATCCTGACAGCGAAGCACCACGATGGTTTTTGCCTGTGGGACACAGATACATCCAAGTACGGCGTCCGGCACTGTGCAAATCAAACATCTGTATCGATTGTTTCCGGCAGGTAACTTGTTGGCAGGGAGCTGTCGGATCAATCCGTGTTGATCCCAAAGTGGAGAAACATGCCAAACCAGTTGGTACGAATCCGGAGAAACCCTGCTGAACGGGAGGCATGCTGAGAGATGCCTGGCAGTCTATGATCTTTTTGCCAAGCTCCAAACGCCTGCGCACAAAATCTTCGCTCTGTATGGGCAGGGCCCCTTCAAAATCGGTCATAGCCTGCCATGAGTAATACGCAGGGGCGAAAGGAAATACAGTGCATCCTCACTAGAAAATCCGACCGTTTTCAGTGTATCATACCACACTGTTTCTATTCCTACAATAGCTAAAGGCATATTAATTTCATTTAGTGCAAAAAAGTCAATTTCCTTTTCCCAACGCTCCCAATCCCAAAAGGCTATGGAATAGCCGAACGTACAGTAATTATACATTGCACGGTATTTTGAGGGATAACGTACCGAACCATTTTGTGAGGAACCGGCAGCCGTTATAGCAGATGCATTTTTGGAAATTCCCCATCCGCCTCTTCAATCACAACATCCCGGACGCACCCACTCTCATATCAATTCTTTGCATCGTCACTGATGAGAATATTGTTCATTGTTGTACGGATAAACTTGTTATGAATCCGCACCCTGCCGCGTATCGTCGGGAGAAGCCCCCGCGTGATGATCCATACTTTTTCTTTCCTTCTTTTGTTCCACTATAGTGGAACAAAAGAACAAATTTCATATGTTTTTTGCACAAGGAACCGGAATAAAATTGTGCAGAACGTAAAATTATAGGTCATAATAAACAAAACAAATGTTTAAGTGCAACATTTCGACATTTTTTTCGTTATATAAAATAGAGGTACGATTATTTTTAATATACTTTATAGGAACTAAATAGGAAGGATGATCTCATTGGAATTTTCAGATCAATTAAAACAATTTTCAAAGCGCGTTGCCTCTATGAGGGATTCGATTCAAACCGAAGAGGCAACCAAAACGTCGCTCATCATGCCCTTCTTCTCCTTATTGGGCTATGACGTGTTCGATCCAAATGAATTCGTGCCCGAATTTACTGCTGACGTCGGGATTAAGAAAGGTGAAAAGGTCGATTACGCGATCGTCAATGAAGGGCAGCCCGTTATTCTGATTGAAGCAAAGTGGGCTGGTGAAAAACTGGACCGTCATGATTCGCAGCTCTTCCGTTACTTCGGAACTACTTGCGCCAAATTTGCGATATTGACAAACGGCGTCATCTATCGTTTTTATACAGACCTCGATGAGCAAAACAAAATGGATGAAAAGCCCTTCCTGGAAATCAATATGTTGAATATAAAGGGAAGTCAGGTCAGTGAACTCGCTAAATTCCAAAAATCCAATTTTAATATTGAAGCAATTGTGGATACTGCATCCGAATTGAAGTATACTAATGAGATTCAAGCGCTTTTTGCGCAGGAGTTGCAGGATCCCTCTGACGAGTTTCTTCGATTCTTTCTCAATTCCGTTTATTCCGGCGTAAAAACACAGTCCGTTATGGAGCGGTTCCGTCCAATTCTAAAGAAGGCATTAAATGATTATATCAGTGAACTGATGAATGATAAGATCAAAAACGCCTTGAATGTTGAAGCGCCGCAGCCCGAAGCAGTAAATCCCTCTGAAATACCTGACGAGACGGAAAAAAAAGATACAGCCCCTCGGCATGAAGATAAGATCGTTACGACGGCAGAAGAACTTGGAGCATACTTCATTGTCAAAATGGTTTTGAAAGATACTGTGCCAACACAGGATATTACATACAAGGACACTGTGAATTATATTGGCATCCTGTATCAAAACAAGGTAACAAAGTGGATTTGCCGCCTTATTTTGAACGCATCGCGTAAAATTTTAATCCTTCCAGATGAGAATAAAAAAGAGGTTCGTTATTCGCTTGATTCCATTTATGATATCGAAAATTATAGGGATCAGTTAATTGGAGTCGCCAAGAGATATATGTAAGCCTTTTAATTAAGCAAAGTGTGAACCCCACGCAAACATAAAAATGCAGGGAAATTCGCGCCTGATTTTCAGTTTTTACCTTGCTTCTCTCTTTTTTGCAGGTCAATCGGTTGCAAAAAATTGTAAAGTATGCTGTAATGGTCCTGTGATTGCAGGTAACATGTTATCTGTTTTTGCAGTCGCCCCCGCGCGGGGGCATGGATAGAAATGAGGAATAATGTGGCCATCAGCGAAGATGCACGCAAGTATTGCCCCAATCCCAAAAATCCGACTGAGGGCCTGCGTCTCAAATCAAACGGCGTGTGGGAAAAAGGCGAGATGATTCAGGGGAAGAGGAAAAGCTTCTCCAGCAAGGACCCGGTGGAGGTTTGGAAAAAGCGCGCGCAGTATATGGCAGTAGCGCAAGAAGAAAGAGAACGGACGGAAAACGAGCAAAACAGCGGCCCTTTGTTTGAAGAGGTGGCGGATCGTTATGAAGAGCAGCTTTTGGAACGGAAGTATGGCACGCAGCGGGCTTATCTCCCAGCGCTAAAAAGGGCCCGTAAGCGGTTCCAAGGCCGACGCATGAAAGAGATCGAGCCATGGGAGATAAAAGCCTTCCTGAACGATTTAGATGGTATGGCGCATACTACCGTGAGTAATCAAAAGACTGTTATCAACGCAATCTTTCAGCTCTACATTGAGGATCCGAAATGGCATGGAGATTATAATCCATCCAAAATGACGACTATGCCGCGCGGACTTTCCCGCAGCCGACGCGAACCGCCGAAGGACGATCAGGTGCAAATCGTCAAAAATGCTATCGACGATCCCGATGCGCTGCCCGCCATCATCTACCTCTGCACCGGGGAACGGCGCGGAGAGGGCTGCGGAATCCAGCTGAAGGATATCGATTTTGAACATAATATCATCCATATCACCAAGGCGGTGGAGTGGATCTCCAATCAGCCGCATATTACTGGAACCAAGACGTCGGCGGGCGTCCGTCAAGTTCCGCTGCTGCGGCTGCTCAAGGATGCGCTGGAACCATACCGCGAAATGCCCCCGGAAACCTACATCGTCGGCTTGGGGCAGAAGCCGGTGACAGCATCCTGGTATCACCGCCACTGGGCAAGTTTTTGGCGCAAGCACGGTCAGGCCCGCCCGATCACGCGCACCTATACCCGAACCCGCAACGGCAAGCAGTATACCTACCATCAAACGGATTGGGTGGCGGAGGTATGCGCCCATCAGTTTCGACACGAATATGTCTGCATGTTGGTGGAAGCAGGCGTGCCGGAGGATATCTCGATGCAACTCGTGGGGCACGCGAATCAAAAAATGATCCATGAGGTATATTTGCATTTGAAGGCCAGCATGCTGGAAAATGCTACGCAGCTGCTCAACGAACACTTAAATTCAAAGAAAAGATAATGAAAGGTCGGGTGTTGCGACAACGCCCGGCCTTAATTCTAGTTTTAATCCGCATTTAGTCCGTAATTGGTCCGTAATTTTATAACCTTTTTCGGCCTTTTCATGCCTGAACCTGCCACAAGGAGAAAAAGAAAAATCCCTGTAACTACGTGATTCAACGTAATTACAGGGATTCTTAAATGGTCCGAGTGGCGAGACTTGAACTCACGGCCTCTTGACCCCCAGTCAAGCGCGCTACCAGCTGCGCCACACCCGGATAGGTTTGCTGCGTCATCGCCGCAACGTTAGATATTTTATCATATCCATCTGTTTTTGACAAGAGGCTTTTTAGAAAAATTTTTCCTTTTTGCTATGATTGCCACTCGGGCTTAAAACAAACGGGAAGGCCGACGGCCCTCCCGTTTGCACTGTCATTCTTGATTGTTACAGAGATTGCGCCACATTTTGAAATTTCGTCTTTGTCTGATCGATCATCTGCTGCTGTGCTTCCGGCGGCGCATACCATCCGCGTTTCTGCATTTCCGTAAATACATCTACTTGGATATTGTGCTCCTCGCGCAGAATATTCAAAAAATCATTGCGCAGCGCCTGGTGCGTGCATTCATTACTGAACGTGTTGTAAACGCCGGTAATATGCTTTTGGGAGCTAAGGATATCGTTCATGATTTCCTCATCGCTCAGGCAGCTCTGCTGGTTGTTTTGCTGGCCCATCGTATCCATGTTTGCTTCCTCCTTATCAGTTTAAATGTCCCATCAGAATATTGAAATGATTCTGATGCTGGGCGGCGATCTGCTCGCAGGTGGATTTTATCTTTGGATCATTGGTCATCGTCGCGTAGTTTTTATACTTTTTGATCAGTACCTGCTCATACGTCAGTTCATCGCTGATTGCGTCGAGCTCTTTTGAAGTAAGGTTCGGCATTTATCATCACTCCTTGAAATAGTTGCATCCTTATCATGCCCGTATTGGAAATTTTTATACCTTCTCTATTGCGATTGATGATTCGGTTTTTTCATAGTATAATACATTTCATCATCTTTTGAGGAGGCACACGCGTGGAGGCATCCATTCATGAACAATTGCTTGCCTTGTCAGAGCCAGAATTTCAAAAATTCTCCAGCAGCCTTCTTCCCGGTACGAACAACATTTTAGGAGTCCGGCTGCCCGCTTTACGCAAGCTTGCAAAAAAAATAGCCAAAGGAGATTGGCGCGCCTATCTCGCCAGCGAGGAGGATCGATCCTTTGAAGAAATCATGCTTCAGGGGATGGTAATCGGCTACGTTAGGGCAGATTTGCCGGAGCTTTTGGAGAGGATCGCGGCCTTTGTTCCCAAAATTGATAACTGGTCTGTATGCGACAGCTTTTGCAGCGGCTTAAAAATTGCCCGGAAAGAGCCGGAAGCGATTTGGGACTTCCTCCAGCCCTACCTTCACACAGAGCGGGAATTTGAAGCGCGCTTTGGGGTGGTGATGCTGCTTTTCTATTTTATAGAGGATCTGCATATTCGCCGTGTGCTCGCCCTGCTGGATCAAATTCCGTCAAAGGAGTATTATGCCCGTATGGCGGTGGCTTGGGCAATCTCAATCTGTTTTGTTCGATTCCCTGCGCTGACGATGGAATACTTGAAAACAGAAAACTCGCTGGACGATTTTACTTATCATAAAGCGCTGCAAAAGATTACAGAATCGAATTGCGTCAATCGTGAAACCAAGGCAGTAATCCGCAGAATGAAAAACCAAAACAGGAAAGAAAGCTGAACGCCCGGCTTTCCCTTCCCGATGGAATGTGGTATAATAGCTTCAAACAAAGTTTGAAGCATTGGAAAAATGCCTGTCGGCGCGAAACGCCTCCTGCCGCAAGGCGGCAGCGTCATTTTTTGCAGGGGGGCGCTTTATGCAATGAAGTCTATAATAACGGGCTGAATCTAAAACCTTGTTTAAAAACAGGCAATCGGAAAGGACGGATAACTCCATGCAGACCATTCACACCCACAGTGTGCAGGAAACAGAAGCGGCAGGCAAAGCTTTTGCGGCAACGCTGCACGGCGGCTGTGTAATCGCCTTTTTCGGTGGGATGGGCATGGGGAAAACCGCGTTTGTGCGTGGCCTTGCGCAGGGTCTTGGCATTGATGCGGAGGTGACCAGCCCAACCTTTGCGCTGGTGCATGAGTATGGCGGCAACCCTCCGCTCTGCCATTTTGACATGTACCGTGTCAACTCCTGGGACGGTTTGTATTCCACCGGATTTTTTGATTATTTGGATGTGGGCGGGATTTTGGCCGTCGAATGGAGCGAAAATATTGAAGGCGCGCTGCCGGAGGACGCAATCCGCGTATTCTTTCAGCGCGGAGCATCCGAAAGCGAACGGACGATTACGATTGAAAAAGGCGGTGAATCTGCATGAAAATTCTTGCACTGGAGTCTTCCGCCTGTGCGGCCAGCGCGGCAATCACCGAAGATGGTAAGCTGCTGGGCGAGGCCTTTTTAAACACCGGCCTGACGCATAGCCAAACGCTGCTCCCGTTGGTGCAGGGCCTTTTCAAAAATGCGAACCTTGCACTGGAGGAGATCGACGCGTTTGCCGTCACCAACGGTCCGGGTTCTTTTACCGGCGTGCGCATCGGCGTGGCGGCGCTGAAGGGCCTTGCGTTTCCGTATGAGAAACCCTGTATTCCCCTCTCCACGCTGGAAGTGATTGCCTTTGGGCAAACCGGCGGGGATTGCACGGTGTGTGCCGCAATGGACGCACGCTGCATGCAGGTATATACCGCACTTTTTTCCTGCCATGCTGGAACGCTGGAACGCTTAACGGAGGATTCCGCTATGAAAATTGCGGAGCTTCCGCCCCTGCTGGCAGGCAAAGATTTACCTATTGTTTTTGCGGGAGATGGCGCAAAGCTCTGCCTGGATGCAATCGGGGATCAAATCCCCAGCAGCCGCCTGGCACCCGCTTATCAACGCTATCAACGGGCGGCCTGCGCTGCGCTGTTGGCGGAGGAAAAATTGTGCCGTGGCGAAGGAATCTCCTCGGACGCACTTGCCCCCTTCTACCTGCGCTTGCCGCAGGCGGAGCGTGAACTAAGAAAAAAACAAAATCATGAATGATCAGGGAGGAAATTTACATGATCGCACTTGGAGCTGACCACGGTGGATACCAACTCAAGGAAACCATTAAAAAGCATTTGGAGAAGCGCGGCATTGCCTACCGCGATTTTGGCACGAACTCCACAGAATCGGTCGATTACGCCCCAATCGCCGCAGAGGCCGCGCGTGCTGTGGCCAGCGGCGCCTGTGAGCAAGGCATCCTGTGCTGCGGCACGGGCATCGGCATCTCCATCGCGGCGAATAAAGTGAAGGGAATCCGTGCGGCGTGCTGCTCCAATTATTTTGGCGCGAAATACACACGCCTGCATAACGATGCGAATATGCTCTGCCTCGGCGAGCGCGTCATCGGCCCCGGCCTTGCACTGGAGCTCGTTGACGTATTCCTCGATACCCCGTTTGAAGGCGGCCGCCATCAGCGCCGCATTGATCAGATTACGGCGATTGAACAGGAAGAGCTGTAACACACCTTCCTTTTGAATCCTATTTCGTTAAAACCACCCCTCGGAGGTGAAGCAATGCAAAAATTTCGCAGCTGGTTTAAGCTCTATTTTAGAGAAACGGATAAGCTCCTGTTTTTTTTGTGCCTGTGCGCATCTGTTTTTGGAATGCTGCTCGTATACAGTGCAACAAAAAATGGCGCGACCAAGCTGATCCCCTCAGAATTGCGGACGATGCTCATCGCAGTGGGTGTTGGTCTGATTCTCTGCCTGTTAATCTCATTCCTCGATTATGAGGTGATCATCCGGCTATGGCCGCTGATTGCCATTTTCTGTATTCTCATCATGTGTGCGCTCTTTAAATGGGGTGTGGCGCCGAATGCACGGCAGGATGCAAGATCCTGGTTTGACCTCAAAATATTTTTCTTTCAGCCCTCGGAGCTGGTGAAGATCGGCTTTATTATCACCTTTGCCGTGCATCTCGACGCGGTCAAGGATCATGTGAGCAAATTCACGACCGTCCTGCTACTCGGCATCCATGCCCTGATCCCGATCGGGCTCGTCATGGGCACAGGCGACGACGGCTCAGCGCTCATTTTCATGCTGATGTTTCTTGGCATGATGTTCGCAGCGGGGGTGCATTGGGGCTATTTTGCCGCCGGATTTGCTGCGGTTGCGGTGGCTTTCCCCGCCATTTGGGCGCTGGGGGATAAATTTATTCTGAATCAGGATCAGAAAAACCGGTTTCTCGCCATTCTGTACCCTGATCTGTATGCGAAGCACGAAGCCTTTCAGCAAAACCGTGGGATCGGTGCAATCGGCTCCGGCCAGTTTTTCGGGCAGGGGCTTTTCAATGGAAATTATACGCAGAGTGCTGCCGTGCCGGAGAGCGAAAACGACTTTGTATTTACCGTAGCGGCGGAAGAATTAGGCTTTATCGGTGCGATTGCAGTGCTTGTGCTGCTCGCGGCGATCATTCTGCGCATTGTGATCAACGGCAAGCGCGCCAACGACAATGCCAGCTACCTGATGTGCATGGGCATGGCCTCCATGCTCACCGCGCAGGTCATTATCAATATTGGCATGGTGCTCCAGTGGCTGCCGGTTATCGGCATCACGCTGCCGTTTTTCAGCGCGGGCGGTTCTTCCAACCTCTGTGTCTATATCGGGATTGGGTTGATGATGAGTATTTACCGCTTCAATCAAAAAACGCCTGTTGCAAATTTCCGGTTGCAACGCGTCGTCACCCGATTTTCCACTTGATTGAATCCTCTGCGGCGTCCGCCGAAGCCGGCTGGGCGCCATTTTTTCAGTCAATATATTTTTCTATATAGGAAGGAAGATAACAGGATGCCAATTCAGCTCATTGCAATGGATTTGGACGGGACGTTGCTCCGCTCAGATCATATGACCGTTTCCGAGCGGAACCGTAACGCGCTGCAACACGCCTCTGAAAAGGGCGTGCATCTCGTCCTTGCCAGTGGTAGAACGTGGGTGCAGCTGGAAAGCGTAGCGCAGCAGGTTCCCTCCGCGCAATATGCCTTGCTCTCTAACGGCGCTGCGGCGCGGGATCTGCATCAGGGCAAACGGCTTTTCACCTTTGATTTTCCTTGGGGGGACTTTCAAACACTCCTCTCCCTGCTTCACCGTTACGAAGCGGTTTTTGAAACCTACTGCGGCGGGCATTCCTATCTGGAGCGCCGGCTGGCCGGCGGCTTCCATAACGATAGCCTGCCTTCCGCCTTTATCGAGCGGCTGATTGCCCGCCTGACCATTGTGGACGATTTAGAAAAATCCCTTGTAGGCCAGACGATTGAAAAAGTAAATGTTTTCTCCATGCCAGAAGAAAATTATGAACCCCTGCTCGCCGCTCTGCACCAAACGGGGCTTTTTGAAGTTTCCTCCGCGATCATTGGCAACATGGAGGTAAACGCGCGGGGCGTTGAAAAGGGCGCGGGCCTAAAGCGGCTGTGCACAGAACTGCACATTGAGCCGGAAAATGTGATGGCCTTTGGCGACGCAACCAACGATCTCGGTATGCTGCGCTGGGCGAAATGGTCGTTTGCCATGGAAAATGCGCATGAACAGGCCAAAAGCGCGGCGCGGTACAAAACTGCCTCCAACGAAGAAGATGGCGTGGCGCAGGCGATTGAGCGCCATGTGCTGTAAAAGTGTACATTTGTAACGCGTTGGCAGGCATTTTCTTCTCCCTTGCTTCCGTCACTTTCCATGCCCGATACATTGACAAATTTGCGTCAAACGACTACAATAAAAAAAGATTGTTAAAAACTCAAACAAGTAGGAGGACATACAATGGGATTCACCCTCGGTCAAAAACTCATCAAATCGCATCTCGTCAGCGGCGATATGACGCCCGGCAGTGAGGTAGGCATTCGCATCGACCAAACGCTCACACAGGATGCCACCGGCACGATGGCCTATTTGGAATTTGAAGCGATGGGCGTGGAGCGCGTGCGCACAGAGCTCTCTGTCGCTTACATTGACCATAACACGTTGCAAACCGGGTTTGAAAACGCGGATGATCACCGCTTTATTCAAACGGTCTGCAAAAAGCACGGCATCCGTTTTTCCCGCCCGGGCAACGGCATTTGCCATCAGGTACATTTGGAGCGCTTCGGCATCCCCGGTAAAACGCTCATCGGCTCTGACAGCCACACCCCCACGGGCGGCGGTATCGGCATGCTCGCCATCGGCGCGGGCGGCCTAGACGTGGCGGTCGCCATGGGCGGCGGTACATACTATATCACCATGCCGAAAATGGTGCGCGTCAATCTCACGGGCAAGCTCAGCCCTTGGGTGGCGGCGAAGGATATCATCCTTGAAGTGCTGCGCATCCTGAGCGTTAAGGGCGGCGTGGGCAAAATCATTGAATACGGCGGCGAGGGCGTCAAAACGCTCACAGTGCCGGAGCGCGCCACGATCACCAATATGGGCGCGGAGCTCGGTGCGACTACTTCCGTTTTCCCTTCCGACGAAGTGACCCGTGCCTTCCTCAAGGCGCAGGGCCGGGAAGCGGATTGGGTGGAGCTGCTGCCCGACGCGGACGCAGTTTATGATGAAGTGATCGAAATCGACCTCTCCACCCTTGCGCCAATGGCGGCCATGCCCCACAGCCCGGACAACGTGAAGAGCGTGACGGAAATCGGCCCGATCAAGGTCGACCAGGTCTGCATCGGCTCCTGCACGAACTCCTCCCTGCTCGATATGCGCAAAGTTGCCGCAATCCTCAAGGGCAAAACCGTCCATCCGGACGTAAGCCTTTCCATCGCGCCCGGCTCCAAGCAGGTTCTTAATATGCTCGCACAGGATGGCGCGCTGGCCGATATGATCGCAGCGGGTGCACGCATTCTGGAATCTGCCTGCGGCCCCTGCATCGGCATGGGGCAATCCCCCAATTCCAAAGGCATCTCCCTGCGCACCTTCAACCGCAATTTTGAGGGCCGTTCCGGCACGGCGGATGCGGGCATCTACCTGGTCAGCCCCGAAGTTGCCGCCGCGAGCGCGCTGGCAGGCGTTCTCACCGACCCGCGCACGCTTGGCGATGCACCACAGGTAACACTGCCTGAGGAATTCCTCATCAACGACAATATGGTCGAGCTGCCTGCCTCTCCGGAAGAGGCAAAGGAGGTCGAAGTCCTGCGCGGCCCGAATATCAAGGAGTTCCCGGTGACAAAGGCGCTGCCGGATTCCGTTGAAGCAAAGGCTGTGTTAAAGGTGGGCGATAACATCACCACCGACCACATCATGCCCGCCGGTGCAAAAATCCTCCCCTACCGCTCCAACATCCCCTACCTCTCCAAGTTCTGCTTCGGTCAGGTAGACCCGGATTTCTCCGAGCGCTGCAAGGCGGAGGGCAAAGGCATCATCATCGGCGGCGCGAACTATGGCCAGGGCTCTTCCCGCGAGCACGCGGCGCTTGTTCCGCTCTATCTCGGCGTGAAGGCCGTGATTACGAAAAGCTTCGCCCGTATCCATCAGGCAAACCTCATCAACGCGGGCATTCTCCCCTTCACCTTTGCCAATGAGGCGGATTATGACAAAATCGACCTTGGCGACGAGCTGCGCCTGCCGGATGTGCGCGCACAAATCGCGGAGGGAAAACCTGTTATGCTGGAAAACGCGACGAAGAACGAGTGCTATCCCCTCGCCTACTCCTTCTCCCAACGGCAGACGGATATGCTCCTCGCGGGCGGGCTGCTCAATTATACGCGCGAACACGCAAACTAACATACCGATCAAATCAATCTATGGAGGCTGGACAAATGGACGAAGCAAAAATTCAATCCGCTGTGGCGCACTTTGAAGCGCTTGTGCGCGAGCAGTACGAGCGCTCTGACCGCATCAAGGCGGAAAAAGACTTTATTGATTACAGCAAACTTGATAAAATCATCATCGGCGTGTGCGGCGGCGACGGCATCGGCCCGATCATCACCAAGGAATCGGCCCGCGTGCTGGAATACATGCTCGCGGATGACGTAAAGGCCGGTAAAGTAGAATTCAAGGTGATCGACGGCCTGACGATCGAAAACCGCGTGGCCGCCAACAAGGCCATCCCGGACGACGTGCTTGAGGAGCTCAAAAAATGCCACGTGATCCTCAAGGGCCCGACCACGACCCCCCAGGCGGGCGACCCGTGGCCGAATATCGAGAGCGCAAACGTTGCGATGCGCAAGGCGCTCGACCTGTTTGCCAATATGCGCCCGGTCAAGGTGCCGGATCAGGGCATCGACTGGACCTTTTTCCGGGAAAACACGGAGGGAGCTTACGCCGTCGGCTCCAAGGGCGTGCATGTGACGGATGACCTCGCCATGGATTTTGTCGTTGCCACCACGGAGGGCTGCGAGCGCATTTCCCGCCTCGCCTACGATTATGCGAAGCGCAACGGCAAGAACCGCGTTTCTGTTGTTTCAAAAGCCAACGTGATCAAAACGACGGACGGCAAGTTCCTCAACATCGCCAAAAAGATTGGCGAAGAATACCCGGAGATCACCACGGACGAATGGTATATCGACATCCTCACGGCAAAGCTCATCGATGAGAAGCGCCGCCGCGACTTCCGCGTATTCATCCTGCCGAATTTGTATGGCGATATCATCACGGACGAAGCCGCAGAGTTCCAGGGCGGCGTTGGCACGGCCGGCAGCGCAAATATCGGCAAGCGCTACGCCATGTTTGAGGCGATTCATGGCTCCGCGCCCCGTATGATCCGCGAGGGCCGCGGCCAGTATGCGGACCCTTGCTCCATGCTGCGCGCAACCGTGATGCTCCTCTCCCACATCGGCCGCCAGGAAAAGGCGGACCTGCTCGAGCGCGCGCTTGACATCTGCATGCTGGAGGAGAAGAAGCTGACCATCACAGGCCGTGATACGGGCTGCACATGCAGCGAATTTGGCGATTATGTGATGGAGACCGTTCAAAACCTGAGCAAATAAGGGCGGATCAATTATGGCGAAAAGCGAAAATATCTCTATGTCCGTCATCAAGCGGCTGCCTCGTTATTACCGCTTCCTCGGCGAGCTGGAAAAGCACAATATCACCCGGATCTCCTCACGTGAACTCTCCCAACGCATGGGGCTGACCGCCTCGCAGATCCGGCAGGATCTCAACTGCTTTGGTGGTTTCGGCCAGCAGGGCTACGGCTACAATGTGGAGCAGCTCTATGCGGAAATCGGGCGCATTCTGGGGGTAGATCGAGGGCTGAAAACCATCCTGATCGGCGCGGGTAATCTAGGCCGTGCAATTGCAACACACATGTCGTTTGAAGCGCGCGGGTTTAATCTCATCGGTATCTTCGATAAGAATGAGGCCATGGCGGGCCAACTCGTGCGCGGGCTGCCTGTGCGCCATGTCGATGGCTTAGACGACTTTTGCCGGGATCAAAAACCTATGGTGGCGGTGCTGTGTATTTCGAGCGACAACGCGCCGGAGATCATCGCGCAGCTTGTCAAGCTCGGCATTAAAGGCTTTTGGAACTATACGCATTTCGATATTGCGGCGCATTACCCGGATGTTGCGGTAGAAAACGTGCATTTGAGCGACAGCCTGATGACGCTGAGCTACCAGATGAGCACAAAATTTTAGCGATTTTTCTTACACAATAAAAAGAGCCAGCCCTGCGGTGCATGATCTCGCAGGGCTAGCTTTATTTCCTGGAAAATTAGAACCAGTTTATCAAATTGGAAGGGCCGGCCTTATTTGAGCCGATGAACAAAAAAGGAAAAGGCGATTGCATCCCATATCGTAGCCAAAAAGCCTACATAAAATCCAAACCGCGCATTGGAAAAGCTGTGGAATGGATTGATTTCATCGAGGTATGGCACATCGAAATGAAATAGAAAAAAGTCGATTCCTGTGGTGCTGCCCGTAATGATCGTTAAAAAAACATAGATTTCGGTCATCAAAACCAGACCAATCCCTACATACCCCCAAAGCATACGCTTTTTATAATCTTTAAAATGAAACCAAATCGCAAACTGAAACAGCGCAAAGCCAAGGATAGCGGCAGGATGGCTGAATAATAGCGTTCCTCTCACCTCCGTGACGCCCTTGATGCCCAAACCAGGGCAGCACAGCTGTCAGCATAGAAATTACAGCGAACACAAATACCCCAATTTGATAAAAGTGATATTCTTTGATTTTGCTTGCAAACCCGGATAATGAACCTGCCTCCAAACGATCGGGATCCGTTTTGGGAGCAGCGGCAGAAAAGGTGCTGTAATATGCTTTACATGCCGGGCACGCAGCCAGATGCTCCGTTACGATTTCTCTACTGCGCGCACGCAACACTTCCTCATGATATAAGGAAACAACATCCTGGATCAACGCACAATCATATCTCATAGCCGTAATACTCCTTTAATTCTTTTTGTAACAACAATTTTGCTCTGTGGAAAAGCATCTTTGCGGAACTCTCGGAGATGGAAAGCCATGCAGAAAAGTTTCCTGCATCAAATCTTCTGCAAGCACGCGATCATAACCGCAGAGCTTATACAAAAAGCGAAAAATAGCTTGGCTGTAATTCTGATATAATTCATCAAACGAGTCCACAGCACGCCTCCTTTCTAAAAGGCTTATATAATAGTAGTTGCAATATTTTAAAAAAGGTAACAATATTGAAAAAATAAATGGGCGGAGATACCCTGTTACGGCATCTCCGCTCTGCTATTTCACTGGTATCAACAGAAAATTAAAAATCATCTTTAAAAAATGACAAATTCAAGAATCGATTTCTGCAGCCCGCAATAACTCCTCCGCACTTTGCAGCTGCAATGGCGTGATCTCCTCCATACCGCCCATGATCCGGGCAAGCTCGCGCTTGCGTCCCTGAAAGTCGAGCGCGTCTACCTGCGTGTAGGTTTTTTCCTCCCGCACTGTTTTTTGAATCAGGAGGTGGCAATCCGCCTGCGCCGCAATCTGTGCCAGGTGCGTCACGCAGATCACCTGCCGCCCGGCGGACACCTGCTTTAATTTCAGCGCGATCTTCTGCGCCGCCCGGCCGCTCACACCCGTATCAATCTCATCAAAAATCAGCGTACCGATTTCGTCGCTGCCGGATAATACATTTTTGATTGCCAGCATGATGCGGGACAGCTCGCCGCCTGAGGCGATTTTCGCAAGCGGGCGCGGCGGCTCGCCGGGGTTCGCTGAGATCAAAAATTCGATCTCATCCGCGCCGTTCGGCCCGGGCTTTACCTGCTCATGGCGAACAACAAAATGCACATGCGGCATATCGAGATAGGCCAGCTCCTCCTCCACCTGCTTTGCAAAGCGCTCCCCCGCCTGCCTGCGAACGTCGGAAAGCGTTACCGCCAACGCCTTAATTTTACGCACCAGCTCCCGCCGCTCCGCATGGAGCGCTTCTGTCCGCTCCTCTGAAAAGGCGATCTCATCCAGCTCTTTCTGTGCGTTCTCTAGATAAGCGATCATTTCCTCTTCCGTTTCTCCATATTTCCGAGAGAGCTTATAAAGCTGATCCAACCGCTCTTCAATCCGCTCCAAATCGCCGGGATCATAGGAGAGCGCGTCGAACGCGCTGCGGATCTCATCGGTATAGGCCTCTAAATTATAGGAGAGATCCAACATCTCCTGCGCGGTTTTCTCCACTGCATCATCATACCGCGCCGCCTCCTGCAAGCTCGCCGCAGCATCTGTCAAGAGCTGCGACGCACCGAGCGTTTCCTCCGTGCCATGGACCGCGTCGTAGGCGCGGCGCAGGCTCTGGAGGATTTTTTCGGCATTGAGGCAGCGGGTGCGTTCCTGCGCCAGGCGCTCCTGCTCCCCGATTTGCAGGTTGGCTGATTCCAATTCGTCAATCTGAAACCGTAGCAGGTCAATTTTGCGCAGCTTTTCCTCTTCATCCATCTGCAATTCATTCAAAGCGCGCCGAACCTTGACATAGGCGGCATAAAGGCCGTGATACTCCTCCAAAAGCTTGTCGTTCTGTGCGAGCGCATCGATGAAGCCAATGTGCCTGTCCGGTGAAAGGAGCGACTGGCTATCGTGCTGCCCATGGATATTGATCAGTTCGCCGCCAAGCTGACGCAGCATGGATACGGTCGCTGTCTTACCGTTGATCCGGCATACGCTGCGCCCATCCGCGCTAATAGAGCGCTGGATCAGGAGATTTCCATCCTCCTCCGGCTCTATGCCGAAGGATTCCAAAACCTGCATAGCAGGCCGTGAAACCTCAAAAAAGAGCGCCGACACCTTGGCGGAAGGTGCGCCGGAGCGCACAAGCTCCCGCGTGGTGCGCTCGCCGAGCACCGCGTTAATGGAATCAATAATGATTGATTTGCCCGCGCCCGTTTCACCCGTTAACACGTTCAGGCCCTTATTAAAGCTGATTTCCGCTTTTTCGATCACAGCAATATTTTCAATTTGAAGGCTTGTCAGCATAACGAATCATGCCTTTCTGAAAATGCGTTATCCGTTTTGCAGCATTTTGTCGAGGGAGCTTTTTAGCTGCTGCGTCAATTCCGACGTGCGGCAGAGCACAAAAATCGTATCATCTCCCGCCAGCGTGCCGACGATCCCCTCAAAATGCATCGCATCAATGGCCGCACAGGCCGCCTGCGCCATACCCGCATAGCACTTCAGCACACAGGTATTTCCCGCATAATCAACAGAAATGACAGAGCCGGAGAAGATCGTATAAAACTTTGCGAGATATTCGTCGCCCTGCGCCGCGCTGGCCATATACCGGTATTGCCCGCTGGGGGACATCGCCTTGACGAGCCGCAGCTCTTTGATATCACGGGATACGGTCGCCTGTGTGACCTCAAACCCATTTTCCCGCAGCTTCGCAAGCAGTTCGTCCTGCGTGGTAATCTCGTATTGCTGGATCAGCTCCAGAATCAATGCATGACGTTTCCGTTTCAAACCAGGGGCCCCCTCTTAAAAAATTTCGCCTGCAAACGGTCCATAAAGGTATCGTTTTTCATCCGGATAAAATCCGCATATAGCGCCGACTTTGTCACCTCAAGCGTGCAGCCCTCCGGGATTTTTACCGTCTCTCCATCGCAGGAGAGATAAACACTGCCCCCATCGCGCATTTCGGCGCACAGAGAAAGCTTAGCATCCGGGCGAAACAGCATCGGCCGGCTGAATAAGGTGTGCGCGCATACCGGCGTCAGCAGAAGGCATTCCAGCGACGGATCCACCACAGGCCCGCCTGCGGATAGGGAATAGGCCGTGGAACCGGTGGGTGTTGCAACCACCATACCATCCGCCATATACCGCGCGATAGGCTTGCCATCGCAAAACGCGCTGCATTCCAGCAGCCGGAGTTCTTCACCACGCACAAGGGCAGCATCATTGATGCATTGGGATTGATCACAAACTTGGCCGTCTTTTATTAATTTTACATCAAGCAGCATTCTCCGGTCAATTGCAAAATCGTTGCAGACCAAATTTTTTAGCAGGGAGATTTCATGCGGTTCCAACCCCGCCATAAAGCCGAGGCGGCCCGCATTGATGCCGAGCACCGGCTTATGCAAGGGAGCCGCGAGCTTGGCGTCGTGGATCATGGTGCCGTCGCCGCCGATGGAAATCACAAAATCAGCGGACTGCAACGCCTCCTGCTCCGAGAGAAACGAAAAATCCCCCTGGATAAAATCAGCTTTTAAGGAATCGTACATCACGCATTGGATGCCGAGCGCCTTCCCCTCCCGGCCGACGGAGAACGCGATTTCCCGCGCGTTCTTTTTCGTCAGGTTGGGCAATACCGCAAGCTTCATATGTTCCCCTCTCCCCCTTCCGGCCGGATCGCCCGACCGCTGTCATTCAATGAGCTGTGCGCCAGTGTAACAACCTCTTCCATTTCAATGGCATCCAGCCCTTGGGGCGGTGCGGATTTTTTTAAATAAAGCAAATATTCAATATTTCCCTCCGGGCCTTTTACCGGGGAAAAGGTGAGCCCTAAAATAGAAAAACCTGTTTCCAGCGCAAAGGAGCAGACGGTTTCTATCACCTGCCGATGTGTGGCAGGGTCGCGCACAACGCCCTTTTTGCCAACCTTCTCGCGCCCGGCCTCAAACTGGGGCTTGATTAGGCAAACCGCTTCGCCGCCCTCCTGTAAAAGGCAAAACAGCACCGGCAAAATCAGGCGCAGGGAGATGAAGGAAACATCCACGCTCGCAAAGTCGATTGGATCCCGCACCTGCTCTTGCGTCACATAGCGGAAATTGGTACGCTCCAAATTCACAACGCGCTCATCCGTACGCAGCTTCCAGGCGAGCTGGCCGTAGCCGACATCGATCGCATAGACCTTGCGGGCTCCATTTTGCAGCATGCAGTCCGTAAAGCCGCCGGTAGAGGCACCGACATCCATGCAAATTTTCTGCTCCAGCGTGATGGGAAAGCACTGCATCGCCTTATTGAGCTTGAGGCCGCCCCTGCTGACGAAGGGGAGCTGCGTGCCGTGAAGCTCAATTTGATCCTCCGGCTTTACGCTGAAACCCGCTTTGGAGGCCTTTTGACCGTTGAGATAAATCTGCCCGGCCATGATGAGCGCCTGCGCTTTTTCCCGGCTGGGCGCGAGACCTCGCTCAAAAACGGCAACGTCAAGCCGTTGTTTTGCCATGCTCCGCCGCCTCCCTCAAAATCACTTGAACCATACCGTCCGCATCCATGTGGTATTGCGCCATCAGGGAGGGCACCGACGCCTGACGGACAAAGCAATCGTCCACCGCCGTTAAATGGAAGCTGCCCTGAAAACCCTTCTCCAGCAGCAAGGCGGCAAAATGCTCCCCAATGCCACCGGTGCGCACGCCTTCTTCAAAGAAAAAAATTTGCTCGCCCAACCGGGCTGACTGGACGGCGCGGATATCAATGGGCTTAATCCGGTTGAGCTTGATGATCCGTGCGCTCACGCCCTTTCCCCGCAGGGTGGCAAGCGCCGTGCATGCATTGGAAAACAGCCGGCCAAAGGTAACGATCACAATCTTTGCCCACGCCTCGCCATAATGGGTAAAGGAGTCAAAGGAGGGCGTATAATCTGCGGGGAATTCGCGCTCCGTTCCACGCGGATACCGCACGGCGACGATCCCTTTATCAATATAAAAAGCGTTGCCCAGATCATTTTTCAGCTCGGAAAAGGTGGAGGGGGAATAAATCGTCAAATCCGGTACGCTATTGAGCAAGGCCATATCAAACAGGCCCTGATGGGTTTCCCCATCCTCCCCGACGAAACCGGCGCGGTCAATTGCAAGCACCATTTTATTGCCCTGCAGCGAGGCGTCATGGATCAGCTGATCGTAACAACGCTGCAAAAAGGTTGAATATACCGCAAACACCGGCAGCATATGATTTTTGGCCAGACCGGAGGCAAAGGTGACCGCGTGCTCCTCCGCGATCCCCACATCAAAAAAGCGATCAGGGAACGCCTTGCTGAAAGCGTCGAGGCCTGTGCCCAGCGCCATGGCAGCCGTGATGGCGCAAATCCGCTCATCCTTCTGCGCAAAATCACACAGCGCCCTGCCAAACATCTCGGAAAAACTGGTGCTTGAAAAAACTGGCTCCCCGGTGTTGATATCAAATTTTGAAATGCCATGGAATTTATTCGGCTCACGCTCCGCAAAATCGTAGCCTTTTCCCTTCACCGTGTTGATGTGCAGGAGAACCGGCCGGTGCAGCATCTTGGCGCCTTCCAGCGCCTCCTGGAGCTGCTCCAGATTGTGTCCGTCGATCGGGCCCATATACTGAAAGCCCATATCCTCAAAAATGGTGCTCTGGTAAATCAAATTTTTTAAAACCGACTTTGAGCGAAAAACCAGATTGGATATTTTTCTGCCCACTAGCGGGATATGGTTCAAAAAGCCCTCTATACGCGCCTTCAGCCGGAAATAGCCGGGCTTCGAGCGAATCACGGCAAGATAGCGCGCCATGGAGCCGACATTATGCGAAATCGACATCTCATTATCGTTGAGGATCACGATCAGCCGGCTGTGTGTGCGCCCGGCGTTGTTGAGCCCTTCGTAGGCAAGCCCACCGGTTAAAGCGCCGTCGCCGATGACGGCGATCACATAATGATCATCCTTCGCCAACTTTTTTGCAGCGGAGAGCCCATAAGCGGAGGAGATGGAGGTGCTGCTGTGCCCGCTGTAAAAAATATCGTGCTCGCTCTCATTGGGCCGCTCAAAGCCGGAAAGGCCGTTTTCCGTGCGCAGGGTGGAAAATTGGCTGTAGCGCCCGGTCAGCAGCTTATGGGTATAGGCCTGGTGGCCCACATCGAATACGATTTGATCCCTTGGGGAATCGAATACGCGGTGCAGCGCAATCGTCAGCTCCACCACACCCAGGTTAGAGGCCAAATGGCCGCCCGTCTGGGAAACGGTTTCCACCAACACCCTGCGAATTTCAGTGGCCAGCTCACCCAAGCGATTTTCCTCCAGCTGCTTTACATCGTCTGGAGAATGTATCTGTGAAAGAATTGGATTCTCATTCATATCAGCAATGCTCCTAACAGACAGAATAGAAGGCGGCCTATTTCTCACGCGTTGCAAGCCGTTCTGTAAGCTCCAGCAAAAAGGAGGCCCGATCTTCAAAGATCGAGAGCGTCTCCCGTGCTGTCGCAGTCAATTCCGTGACGAGGCGGCGGGAAGCATCCAAGCCCAAGAGGGAAACATAGGTTGATTTTTCCTTTTCCCGGTCGCTTCCCACCGGCTTGCCAAGCACATCACTGCTGCTCGTCATATCCAGAATATCGTCAACAATCTGGAAGGCAAGTCCAATACAGGAGCTGTAAAGGGATGCTGCTTTACAAATTGTCTCCCCTGCCCCTGCAACCACACAGCCCATCTGTGCGGCGGCGTCAATCAAGGCACCCGTTTTGAGAGAGTCCATCACTTTTAGCCGATCCAGCGGGATCTGCCTGCCTTCGCTAGCCAGATCAATTACCTGACCGCCGATCATCCCCTGGCCGCCCGCAGCATGCGCCAGCACAGCAGCCGCATGGATCGTCCGTTTGGGATCCACCGGATAGCCGGAACGCTGGTCTAGCATCGTTTCAAAGGCAAGCGTCAAAAGCGCATCCCCGGCCAGAAGCGCGTTCGCCTCCCCAAATTTCACATGGCAGGAGGGCTTGCCGCGCCGCATATCGTCATCATCCATGCAGGGCAGATCATCGTGGATCAGCGAATAGGTGTGGATCATTTCCACTGCACAGGCAAAGGGCAGTGCGGCATGCGGATCTTCCCCGCACGCTTCGCAGAATGCGAGCGTGAGAATAGGGCGAATTCGTTTGCCGCCGTTTTCCAAGCTATAGGCCATCGCCTGAAACAGGATATCCTGCCCCTGCCCTTCTTCCGGTAGGTAGAGATGCAGGCTGTTTTCGATCATGGAAAGATATTCCTGCTGCTGTCGTTCAAAATTCAGCATGTGGGTTCCTCCATATGCTCTTGTTTTGACAATTCCATTACCCGGGCTTCCGCCTGCGTCAGGCACGTATTGCAATAGCCTGCGAGGCGCGTGCCCTCTTCAAACAGGCGCAGGGCATCCTCCAGCGGAAGGGAGCCGCCTTCCAAAAGGGATACGATTTCCTCTAAGCGTTCGATGGCTGATTCATAGGTTTGCTCTTTTTGAACTTCCTTCAAAATAAATCCCCGTCCTTTCACAGGCGTAAATGTAGCTAGGGGTATTCTTTTGGGCTTTCCCCGATCGGTTTATCTCAAGGATCGATCTCCAATACGGCGCATTGCGCGCCGCCATCCGACCATTTCAGGTGAAGCTGATCTCCCGCCGCAAGCTCTGCCACAGAGTGGATGGGCCGGCCGCCGTGATACGCAATCGCATACCCACGGGAAAGCACCTTCAAAGGGCTCAGCGCGTCCAGCTTCCCCGCAAGCGGAGCAAGGCGGCTATTCTGCCGCAGGAGGAGGGCGGAAACTGTTTGCACAAGTCTTCCCTCCAACGCCTCCAGCGACTGGCGCCGGTGATCTAGAAGATGGGCGGGATCCTGCAACTGCGCCCGTGCCGATAAAGTATCGAGGCGCTGCTGCTCCGCTTCCAGGCGGCGTCGCACGAACTGAAGGGCGCTACGCCGCAACATTTGAACCCTTGCCAGCTCCGCCTGCGCATCCGGCACGCAGAGCTCGGCTGCCGCGGAGGGCGTAGGCGCACGCAAATCGGCTGCAAAATCGCAAATGGTAAAATCCGTTTCATGCCCAACCGCCGAAATCACGGGGATTTCGCTGGCGGCAACCGCGCGCGCGACCTCTTCCTCATTAAACGCCCACAGCTCCTCCAGCGAGCCGCCTCCGCGGCCAACGATCAAAACATCCGCCGCCTTCTTTTCATTGAACAGCCGGACGGCTTCAGCGATTTGCCCCGGCGCATCCGCCCCCTGCACCTGTACGGGCTGCAAAATAATCTGCGCAAGCGGAAACCGCCGGGAGAGCACATTGATAATATCGCGGACAGCCGCCCCCGTAGGCGAGGTGACAACCCCTACCCGCATCGGATAGCGCGGCAGCGGCTTTTTGCGCTCTGGCGCAAAAAGGCCCTCCTTGGAGAGCTTTTCTTTCAGCTGTTCATAGGCAAGATTTAAAGCGCCCATCCCATCGGGCTGCAAATCATCCACATAGAGCTGATACTGCCCATCCCGCTCATAGAGGGAAACCCGGCCGCGCACGATCACACGCATGCCATCCTGCGGGAGAAATTTGAGACGCTGCGCGCTTGAACGGAACATCACCGCGCGGATCACGGCATTTTCGTCCTTCAAGGAAAAATAGAAATGCCCGGTGCGATAGTGATTGGTAAAATTCGAAATCTCCGCGCTGACATATACATGATTTAAATTGCCGTCGCCGTCGAGCAGCGATTTCACATAGGCATTCAGCTGACCGACCGTCAGCACCAAGGGCGCTTTCATGCTTATGACCATTCCTTTCTTGCGTCGGGCAAGCGAAAAAGGCTTTTCCGTTCCACTTATTTTTCCCCGGGCAGATTTTTTTCCTGCGCAGCAGCCAGCACAGCGATTCCCGCAGCATTATCGCAGGAAAAGGCCGGCTCTGCAAAACTCGCATCATATTTTTGGCTGATTGCATCACGAATCACGCGGTTTGACATCACGCCACCCGCAAAAAGGAACGGATACGTTCCATGCTGCCGGAGCAATTCCCTCGCCATTGCATCAATTGCTGCCAAAACGCTTTCGATGCAGAAACGGGCGATATCCTCGCAGCACTCGCCTGCACGAAGCATTTTTTCACACTGATTTTGAATGCCGGAAAGGCAGCAGTCTGCGCCCTTCATCGACGGCCTGACGGAAAAACGCTGCTTTGATCGCTGTGCAAGCCGGTCAAGCTCCGCACCGGCCGGGAAGGGAAGGCCAAGCATCCCGCCGACACGATCGATTGCCTGCCCCGCCTTTAAATCAAGGGACTGCGCCAGCAGCTCCTTTTCAAAAAGCTGCGCCGCATTGGGGCGCACCAAAAGCGCCTCCGTCGTTCCACCGGAAACGTGAAACGCATAGAAGGGCCGCTTAAAATAGGAGAGCCGATCCGCACTGTAAAGCGCCGCGGCAATATGGCCGCTCTGGTGAGAAAAAAAATACAGCGGCACCTTTAAAAAAGACGCAACCGCACGCGCCGCAGACATCCCGGCCAAAAAGCAGGGCATATAGGAGCCCTCCGCATCCCGCGGCGCGCTGGATACGGCAACTGCGCAGATTTCTCCGCCAAATTCCGCTGAAAGCTCCTCCAGGAGTTGAGGGAGTTGAACCGTATGGTGAAACACTGCATCGCTCTGCCGCAGCCCAAGCGCACCAGGCGGGACCGGCAAAAGCCTCTTTTTCTGCAATACCAGATCGTGCTCCGGGCAATAGACCGCTGTGGAGGTGGTGTAGTTGCTCGTGTCGATTCCAAGATACCCTTTCATCCCTACGCCTCAAGCTGCCGTGCGGTCGTGCCGAGCACGCCGTTGATAAAAGCGGCATCCTCCTGGGAAGCATAGAGCTTTGCAAGCTCAACCGCCTCATTGATGGAAACGTTCGTCGGCACTTCCTCAATAAACAGCATCTCGCACAGAGCAAGCCGCAACAGGGAGAGAGAAACGCGGGAAATACGATCTTTCTTCCATCCGATCGCATTTTTTTCAATGATGGAATCGATTTCCGGCTGCCGTTCATCTGCCGTGTTGGCAAGCAAAACCGCGAATTCATCCGTTTGCAAATAGCGCGCCTCTACAGCCATGGAAATCAACTCTTCCACCGTGATCTCCGGATGAAAAGATTTTTCAAAAATTAAGATAAACGCCTGTTCTCTTGCCTGCCGTCTGGTCATGCTTGTCCTCCACTTTTTCAATAAAATCAGCCCTCCACAGCTGAGAAAACAAACCGGCCTTTTCCCGGAAAACCTCCGAAACTGTGCTGGCTCCAGAAGGCTTGCCGCATAAAATGCCTTTTGCTCCTCCCCACGTTGCAGAGGGCTTAAAGATCACTTTTGCGCTTGCGCGATCTCAGAAAAGTCAACCCCGACAATGCTAATATTCACCTTGGTAACAACCCGCCCCGTCATATTCTGCACCGCATTTTTGACGGCGCGCTGCACCTGAGCGGAAACAGCCGGGATTTTTGTACCGCCTTTGAGCAATAAATATAGATGAAGCTTAATTTCATTTTCATTGACCCACACGCGCACAGATTTCAGCGTATCATCTCCTATATGAAAAAACGCTTGCAGATCTCTGGGCCGGGCCGCAAAGCCGCTCACACCCTCAACATCCTTCGCAGCGTTTAAAGCGATCGCTGCGATCACCTCTTCAGAAATCACAAGGCCGCTGACAACGTCCTGTTTCTTCATATCGTCCATATAAGATCCTTCCATTCTCCCGCCCGCCGGCAAAAATCAGAAAACATAATGCGCCATTCGCCTCTGCTAGGGAAAAGAACCAGCCTCCCGTACACAGGCGAAAAAGAAAACCTACATGGGGAGTAAACTTTACGATCCGTTTGAAGCTATCTACCATACGCGCAAAGCACCCCTATCCCCAAAATGGCGTTGCCGCTCTGCGGCAGGAGGCGTTTCGCGCCGACAGGCATTTTTCCAATGCTTCAAACTCTGTTTGAAGCTATTATAC
>UQWL01000003.1 GCA_900544715.1 uncultured Oscillospiraceae bacterium
AGTACTGGCCCCTCTGGGGTCTGAGCAAACCACTAGTTTACTAGTGGTTTTGATTGGCCGCAGGGCAATCTGGGGTTGCGAAAGGGCAATCTGCGGGTGGTGGAGGGGGCGCGGCATCTGTAATATGCTGTTGCTTAGGAGGGATCAACATGACGTATGGTCAAAAGATCAGCCTTGCGCGCAGGGCGCGGGGCTATTCACAGGAGGCGCTTGCAGAGCAATGCGGCGTGAGCAGGCAGGCGGTTTCCCGCTGGGAGCAGGGGGCGGCTTATCCAGAAACAGAGAAGCTGATTCTTTTGATCCGGGCGTTGGATTTATCCCTGGATGAGCTGTTGCTCGGGGGGCGTGTAGGCGGGCCGAGGCCCTCCTCGTGCGGAAAATTAAGGGTGCCGGAGACGGATGCGCAAGCGTTTCAGGGCGTGCTCATCAAGGAAAGCCTAAAAAACAACACAGTGCTCGATTTTGTGGAAATTCGCGGCGTGGAGCTATGGCAGACGCAAGATACCCCGCGCTACTGGACGGCAATCACGTTTGCATCACACTGCTGCGATTTGCCAGCGCAGGTGCAAAAGAGCCTTGTAGGAGGCTGGTTTGCGGATATGAAACGGAAGAACACCAAATTTATCGTTTTTCCGATGAAATTTTGCAGTATGAAATCGGGAATTCGGCGCAGAAACAGGCGGTTTGCGATACGTGCCGGGAAAAAGGAATCCCACAGGAGCAGATGAACTGGCCAGAATAGAGGAGGGGGAAACGCAGGATGAAAAAATGTCTACTAACCTCAGCGGGCTTTGAAAATCCGACCATAAAAGAGGCCTTTTTGGCGCTCGTTGGGAAAGACCCTGCCCAGATCAGGGCGCTTTGGGTGCCGACAGCGGCGGCCGATGAGGAGGCGCGGGCCGTTTTGGCGGAATGCATGAAGGATTTGTTTGATGCGGGACTCCAGGCCGAAAACATCATGGTGTATCACCTGGAGGAGCCGATGCCGCTTGCCAAACTGCGCGGTTACGATGCAATCTATTTTTGCGGGGGAAGCCCGGAATACCTGATGAAACACATCCGGTGGGTGCGTTTTGCCGCCCCGCTCCGGCAGTTTGCAGAGGAGGGCGGCGTATATGTCGGCGTCAGCGCGGGGAGCATCGTAGCGGCGGCGAACATGCGCTCCGGGATACAGCTTGCGAATTGTGTGCTGCACGTCCACTGCAGTGCGGGGGAGCAGCCCGGAGAGGTTCCTTTGGCCTTGTGCCCACAGATTCGGCTGACAAACAGCCAGGCGCTCAGAGTAGTCGGGCGGGAAGCGAAGGTGATTGAATAAATTACCGGCCGGGGGTGAGAGGCCTGCATTTGTGCGGAATTGGATCTTTAGGCCGTCATTCAGAATAAAAATCCTGAAGATTTGCATAAATTTTCAGGATTTTTGTTTCCTAAGATGAATTTTTATGCTAAAATAGGCGTGAATATGGATCGGGAGGTTTTGGTATGAAATTGGGGAGACAAATTTTTGCCGTCGGCCTGACCGCGGTGCTTTTGGCCGCCGCGCTTCCATCCTGCGCCCCTACAGGCACGGCTGAGCTGACGATTGACCCGGCAGCGCGCCATCAAACGCTGGAGAGCTTCGGCATAAGCAGCGCATGGTGGAGCCAGGATGTGGGCGGCTGGACGGACAAGGATGCAAACGGCGTGCCAGTGCGCGAGGCGGTGATGGAGCTGCTGTATGGCAAATCCGGGCTCGGCCTTCAGGTTTACCGGTATAACCTGGGCGCGGGCACCGGCACAGGGGAAAAGGCGGGCGAATTCTATGACCCGTGGCGCTCCGGGCAAAGCTTCATCGGAGACAATGGCGAGATCGACTACACCCTTGACGAAAATGCGCTTTGGTGCATGAACCGGGCGCTGGAGCTGGGCGCGAAGGAGGTTGTTTTCTTTTGCAACAGCGCACCGGACTCCATGACCATCAACGGCAAGCCGCATAGCGATAAGCAGAAGAAAAAGGTGACGAACCTTGCGCCGGAGAACTACCAGGCCTTTGCAGACTATGTGCTGGACGCAGTGGAGCACTTTCGCAAGCAGGGCGTGCCGGTTACAACGGTTTCCCCTATTAATGAGCCGCAATGGACGTGGCAGGGCGGTCAGGAGGGCTGTCATTTTGAGCCGGACGAGATGGTTGCGCTCTATAAGGTGTTTTATGCGGAGATGGAGAAACGCGGCTTGACGGATGAGGTCGCACTCAGCTTCTTTGAATCCGGTCAGTGGGGCGGGAGCAAATTCAAAAAATGGTTTGAAGCAATCATGGAGGATGAAACGCTCAGCAAGGTGATCACCACGATCGACGCCCATTCCTACAACAGCTCTGCTAGCGAAAAGGCAAGCATGGCCCGCTGGCTTGCCAAAAATTACCCGAACCTCAAGCGTAGCTGCACCGAGTGGACAGAGATGGAGGATCTCGGCCGCGACGAGGGCATGGATTCCGCCGTGGTGATGGCAGATATGATCTGCACGGATCTGACCGTGCTCGACGCGGTGCATTGGAGCTATTGGCTGGCGGTATCCTGTTATGATTGGCGGGACGGTTTAATGTATGTGGATTTGGAGGAACATACCTATACCATCACCAAACGGCTGTATGAATACGGCAATTTTACAAAGTTCATCAAGCCGGGAGCGGTACGTGTGGAAACAGAGCTCAAGGGGAAGGAGCTCAACGCCGTTTCCTTCGATGTGGACGGGGGGTTGGTGACAGTGCTTGTCAACAGCTCCGGCGCGGAGCAAACGCTTACGCTGAATGCACAAGGTTACGAAACGGTGGAAATGCATCTAACAGACAGCGCACATAACCTGGTGCAGGTTCCGGTTGAAACCTATGTTACGGGCGGGCAGGTAAAGCTCCCTGCGAAGAGTGTTGTCACCCTGGTGATGGATCGAACTTAAAACACAAATGGTGCATTTGTGTTTGCAACCTTGCGCCGCCGTGATTACAGCTTGGATTTCCAGCCGCGCCACGGTTCGGTGCTACCGGTCAGCAAGGAAGCCTATCAACTGCTGTTAGAGGCCTATGGAAACCCATAGGCCTCTGTTGATACGGCAGATTCTAAAAATACGTTACCCTAATCTCTTTTTGCCCCGGCTGCCCGGGGCTTTCCCGATGCGGAGCCACTCCATTTTTGCGCGCACAGAATTGGAGCGAGAGCCGATGCGTGCGGCCGGCAGATGAAAGGAGGCGTTTTTGATGCCTTCGCACCGGACAGTACCGTTGTGAATAAATTTACCGGTAGCCGGGCGGGCGGATTGGCCGTTGACGGAGAGCGCTGTCTCCTGAATCCCTGTTTCAATGCGCAGGGTGAGCGGCTGGCCCACCGGCACCTCGCAGGGGAATTCGTATTCGTAGCCCTCCCGCGTGAAGCCGAGCTTGCCGGAAGCGGTGAAGCGGATATCATGAGTGCCGTAGGGCGGATCGCACTCCAGCAGGATTTGCCCCGGCTTTTTTTCCACAAAGGTGACCCGGCATTCGAGGAACGCGCCCATTTCAAGCGATTGCAGCGGCGTTTCCACAAAGCTTTCACCACCGTGGAGCGTAAGGCCGCCTTCGCATTCCGCGTGGATGGGGGCGGAGAGTCCGCGGCCGTTGCCGGAAGCATCCTCCAGCGGGCGCGCGGCGTCAAAACAGTAGTCGGCAATGAGGCCGTTTGCAGGGCTTACGCATCGCAGGGGATTGGTGCCGGGCGCGAAGGCGGTTTTGCGCGCCATCCGGTCGATTGCCGCCGCGCTGCCCTTTTCGCAGCCGTTGGCCCAGGCCTTTTCAGCAAACAGCGGCAATGCGTCAAAAAAGCGGAGGAAAAGATCCGTCTCCGTCAAGCCGGAGGCTTTTTTATCGATGTTGTCGTTCCAGAGGGCATAGGCCGCGCCGAGCATCTGTGGGTCCCCCGCGGGCAGCGCCTGGTATTTGCCGTTTTTTAGGCGGACTTTGCGCGGATCAAATTTTTTGTAAACCGTTTTTTTATTGAGAAAGTCGGCATAGCTGCCCTTGTTTCCCTTCCCGTTTGGCACCATATAGAGTAGATGGTCGATTGTGTTGATGAGCTGATAGCCCAGCCGGTACATCTCCATACCGTCCGCCCAGTTGCAGGCCCAGAGGTTCATCTGCACGTTTTCGATCGCTTCGGGGAGAATTTGCGTTTCCGGATCGTCTTTAATCCAGGTTAACCCTCCCCAGAGCCGGACGGGATTGGTCTGTTTGAGGTGTGGCACGAGCTCGTTGACAAACCGGCGATAGGCGCTGTAATCCGAGAGAAATTCATCTGCGCCGATATGTACCGTTGTCCCCGGCCCGAAAACAGGATGCTCCCCTCCCGTATAATCATCAAAAATACGCTTGACAAACTCGATGGTTTCCGGGCGGCTGACATCCAAATGATCGGTCAGCGGGCGGCCCTTTTGCAGGGGGGAGGTCTTTCCGACTACCATGTGCTCTGGAAATACCTTTGCAAAGGAGAGGGCGTGCGCGGGCACGTCGATTTCCGGCACGATCTGCACATGGTAGCGTTGCGCGGCCTCCTCCAGGAATGCTTTGAATTCCGCTTTGGTGTAAGCATAATCTTTGGCGGTTGCCGTTTCCCCCTGCCCGTTTTGCAGGCTGGATTCGAGCCGCATGGCTTCATACGCTTCGAAGCTGTCCGTTTCTTCGCCGCGAGAGTTGTATTCCTCCAGCCAGATGTAATTATCGTTGAGGTGCAGCTGAAGGTCGTTTAATTTATACCAGGCCATATTTTTTGCCACATTGCGCAGGGTTTCGAGGGAAAAGGGCCTGCGGCCGATATCGAGCATGAACCCGCGCACTGAGTATTTGGGGTAGTCCCGCATTTCTCCATGCGGAATGCGCAGGGAGGTTCCGCTCTGCCGCAGAATTTGCAGGAGCGTTCTGGTCGCCCAATAGAGGCCGTCCGGATGGGAGGAGGAAGCCTGTACCCATGCGCCGGTTTCCATATGGTAGCCCTCCCGGCCCAGGTAAGCCTCTTCCTCGCTCAGCGCAAAGCAAAAGTCGCCTGCCTTCGGCGCATCATCATACCGCAGTGAAAGCTCTGTGCCGGTGATCGCCCGATAATCCTGCTGAAATTCTGCCGCAACGGCGCGGAGAGCCTCTCCCGCATCGGGGGGTAAGACGATGGCAGATTGTGCAGAGGGCGTAAACCAGCCGCTGCTCGCACTGTGCCACTGGGCGATCTCCGGGATGACGGAGGGTTTTGAATGCGCGGGCTTTCCACTGTGCAGCCCGGGAATTCGAACAGGATAGTCGCCCGTGACGCACTCCGCCCCGCCCGGACCGGTCAGCCGGAAGGAGAGCAGCACGGTCTGCGCTGTCAGCGGCGGATGAACCTTCCCATCATTCCCGACGATCTGCGGGAAATCCGCCCCGTTGAGCGCGGCGCAAAAACCGTTTTGAACCGTAACATTAATTTTTTGATTGGCCGTATCGTAGGCAACAGAGAGCGCCGCCTTCTTCTCGGCCGCAGATGATTTCTTTCGGAACATCGTTTAACCCCCATTTGTTTTATCCCGGTCACTATAGCATGATTGCTGGTAAAACGCAACCGCTTTCGGCGGAAAGGTGCAAGGCTTGTTCCTCTGTTTTTAGCGGATCGAATCGGGGTGCTCCGCCTTTTGGCCACAAACAAAACGCTGTGGCAGGAAGCCTCCCACAGCGTTTTTATTTTTTGAATATCAGTCAATCGGTGCGATGCAGCCGTTCGGTCACGCTCTCTTTGGCCGTCATACGGAACACGATTGCCGGCACGATGAGGCACACGGCAAAAAGGGTCAGAATCAGCCCGGCCACCAGGCCGAAGGGGTAGGAAAATACGGTGTAATCCGCAATTTGCACCACCGCCTTTGAGATGAGGTAGAGCACGCCGTTGCCCAGCGTTAACATACAGCCGGCGGTAAATAGGGCATAGTAAAAGCCTTCCCACGTAAGCATGCCGGAGATCTGCCGCTTGGTCATGCCGATGCTTTCCAACACGGCGAGCTCCTGACGGCGGGAATAAACCCCGGTAACCATGACATTGATAAAATTGAGCACGCCGATGAGCAGAAGCAGGAGGGAAATCCCGCTGCCGAGCACATTCAGAGAGGACATGTCGGAGGAGAAGGATTCCGCCCGCTCCGCCCGGCGGCTGAATTGGTAGGAATCATCCGTCAGGGTCTGGTTGAGAGCTGAAAGCCTGTTGGCGATCTGGGGTTCCATTTTCGGGTCAACATCCAGCTGGATGTTGGTGACGATGGGGCTGGGGCTGAACTGCTCCATGAAGGCTTTGCTGACAAACAGACCGTCCGGAGCGCCGAGCGTTTTGGAGGTGGCGGCAAAAGGGCAATCCTGATAGGAGAATACGCCGCCGATAACCGCTTCCTTTTGCTGCTGAGAGCGGTCGCCCGTCAGCGTGATCTTTTTCCCGATCATTTCCCGAAAGGCAGTCTCTTCCCCGTAGCCGAGAATTGCAATTTCCCCGCGCCGGAAAGCATCCAGGTCGATTGGATGGTCGTGCGTTTTGTTATAAGCTTCTACGTAGGAGTCTTCAATGGCGAATACCCAGGTGCCATACTTTCCCTCTCTTGCGTTCTTTTGCAGGCTGGCCAAAAAGGCTTCATAGCTTTCGCCTTCCCCGGCCAGCCAGTTGTCGTAATCCTTGCGGGCGAGGCCACCGAAAATACCGGCATTAAACGGCATGGCGCAGGGCTCCGCCGTCACAACCTCCCTGTGGGTGACGCCGTCTAATTCTGAGAGGGCGGCAAGGAAATCCTGGTCGAATTTTTCATTGGCCAATGGGGGGGTGCTTTGATAGGTGAAATCATGGGGATAATAGCGGTTGACGAAATTTTCCGCCTTCATGCTGCCGATGAAGCTGTTTACACCCAAGAGCGTGACGGTGCCCATGAATAGGGAGGCAAGCACGAGCGCAGCACGTTTTTTATCGCGGAATACATTATAGAATGCCATGCGGCGCGCTTTGCCACCGTGCGTGGTTTTGCGCACCTGCTGTTTTTTCGCCGGGGAAATATCCGCGCGGCGCAGCGCCTCGATGGGGGAAACACTTGCGGCCAGCTTTGCGGGTTTGCGGCAGCTTAAAAAAACGGTCAGCAGGGAAAAGCAGGCGGTGCCGATAAAGATGAGCGGATGAAAGGAGTTTGCGCCGGAGGACGCTTCCATGCCGGTCATAGCGCTTGCGAATAGTTTCAGTGCAAAGGGGACGATGCCGAAGGAGGCCGCAGCGCCCAAAAGCAGCCCTGCCGGAACTCCAATGAGGGAGAGCCGCAGCGCCTGGAGCCGCACGAGCCGTTTGATCTGCCGGGAAGATGCGCCGATTGTTTTCAGCATCCCATAGAAGCGGATATCACGGGCTACGGAGATATACATCACGTTGGAGATCAGCAAATAACCGCTCAGGACGATGAAAAGGGCGAGCATGACGATCACGGCTGCCGTGATTGTGGTGCCGGAGGCGCTTTCTTGCGCGGCACTAAAAGAGGCTTGAAAGGATTGCCCATCCCGCAACGGGATAGTCTGCTCGAGTGTTTTTAAAACTTCCTTCTGCCGGGAGGTATTGCAGGAGATGGCCAGCACACCGTTTCCCTCTGCCGTAAGCCCATGCTGGCTGCAAAAGGCGGTGCTCAACAGCGCCTCTCCGCCGGATTGGGTGATTTTATATTCCGTATACCACCCGCTCAGGCGGAAGGTGTCGGAGCGGGTTTGGCCATTGAGCAGATAAGTGAGGGGAACGGCCATGCCTTCTCGGGGCGATTCGATCCCCAGTTGCTCAAGCGCCCGGGTGGAGAGCATAATTTCATCCGCTGTATCTGGGTAGCTGCCGTGGATCTCCCCAACGGCGGGCTTGATATGCCGCTCCCATTCGACTGAGTCGTAGGATAAAAGGGCGATGTTAGTGGATTTTCCCTCTTTGGTTTTCTGCGTTGTGCTCCCCACGGAAATTTGGGTGCCAACGGCTTCGAGCTGATCGGAGGATGCGATTTTTTGCACCTGGCTGGCGCTTGGATTGTTTAAGAAAATGCTGGCTGTGGTGCCGTTGAGCCGCACCTGTGTGGTTTGGTAATTTTTCGCGAAGCTCAGGCCGATGCTGAAAACGGTAGAGATCATGAAGGTAGTGAGCAGGATGGCGAGTACTGCAAAGAGGTTGCGGGTGCGGTTTGTGTGCATCGAGCGTGCGGCGATCCGGTGGATAGCCGCGTCTTTTCGCCTGGTTTTCATTTGGCACCCCCCTCTGCAATCCGCCCGTCTTCCATGCGAATCACCCGATCCGCCATGCGGGCGATTTCTTCATTGTGCGTAATCATGACAATCGTCTGATGGAATGTGCGGCTGGTTTCCAGCATGAGGGAAATCACTTCGTGCCCCGTGCGGCTGTCAAGGTTGCCGGTGGGCTCGTCGGCCAGAATCAGCGCGGGCTTGGAGGCAAGGGCGCGAGCAACCGCCACACGCTGCTGCTGGCCGCCGGAGAGAGTGTTCGGCATGTTGGAGAGCTTTTCCGTCAGGCCGAGCGCATCGACGATTTGCGCGATATAAGATTTATCCGGCTCCTTTCCATCCAGCTCCGCCGGGAGCACGATGTTTTCCAGCACATTGAGCACGGGCACCAGATTGTAGTTTTGAAAAACAAAGCCGATTTCCCTGCGGCGGAATACTGTCAATTCCTCATCCTTCATCGCATACAGATCCTTGCCGCGGATTTGGACGCTGCCGGCCGTTGGCCGGTCAAGGCCGCCGAGCAGGTGCAGCAGGGTGGATTTCCCACTGCCGGATGCGCCCACGATGGCGGCGAATTCTCCTTCTATAATTTTGAGAGAAACGCCGTCGAGCGCCTTGGTCAGGTTCGCCCCGGTGCCATAGTGTTTTGTTAGGTTTTCGGCAGTTACAATTGCCATCAGAATTCCTCCATGTGTTTCAAAAATTTGCGCGGCATTGCAGCGCATGTGGGTTGCATCAGTGTACAGGGGTACACATTGGTTTTCAGAGCCGTGGCCGCACCCTTGGTTGCGTTATCCTCCTTGCCAGAGATCACGGCCACGGGCTGAAAACTGCGAAGCACCGCCAAGGCGTCCCAGACGCGGGATGACAAGGCCGCAGGGCGACGGCTGGCTGACGCCAGTCGAGCCCGAGAACGCAGACAGCGTGCGTCTGGACACGCCCTGACGGCAATGTTCACCCTTGTGCACTGATGCTTTGTTCTGCCCCTGATTATAAAAGCCGTTTTTTACACATGGGCGCTCATTTCTCTTACAAATTTGCAACGGACTGCAAAAAGATTTGGAAAGATCGGGCCCCTATGCTAAAATAAGATGACGATTGAAACCCGGAGGAGGATGGCTATGCTGGATGCTTTTTCGCGCGAACGGATGCTCCTGGGGGAGGCGGCCGTCAAACGGCTGCAAGAGAGCCATGTGATCGTGTTTGGCCTGGGCGGTGTGGGCTCTTTTGTGGTGGAGGCGCTTGCCCGCGCCGGAGTTGGGGAGCTGACGCTGGTTGACCATGATACGATATCCCTGACGAACCTCAACCGACAGCTCTACGCCCTGCACTCCACGTTGGGCAGGAGGAAGGTTGACGTTGCCCGCGAGCGGGTGCGGGATATCAACCCGGATTGCATTGTACATGCAATCCCGGAATTTTACCTGCCGGAGCATGCGCAGCGGTTTTGGGGCGTGCGCTATAGCTACATCGTGGATGCGATTGACACCGTCAGCGCGAAAATCGACCTTGCCTGCCGCGCGCAGGAGATGGGAACCCCGATCATTGCGAGCATGGGCACGGGCAACAAGCTCGACCCTTCCCGGTTTGAGGTGGCCGATCTCTATGAAACACAGGTGTGCCCCCTGTGCCGCGTGATGCGCAGAGAGCTCAAAAAGAGGGGCGTAAAATCGCTGCGGGTGGTTTATTCCCGGGAGGAGCCGGTGAAGCCCGCGCCCTGCGATGAGGAGATGGAAAAGCGTGCGGTGCCCGGCAGCGTCTCTTTTGTGCCGTCTGCCGCGGGCCTTTTGCTCGCCGGGGAGGTTATACGGGCGCTTTGCGGAATCTGAGCCGTTTGCCATTCATTGGTATATTGAAAAAGCCGCCGGATACAATAGTCTCGGCGGCACTTTTTCTGGCGGAAGGAGTGCGCAAAGAAAACCCGGCTCGCCGGGTAAAAAGGAGTGTTTCCTATGAGTTCCTGCGCAATGGGCGCGTTCCCGGAAAAAATCCGCGTGATCCAATATGGCTGCGGAAAAATGGCGAAGGTGCTGATTCGCTATTTGACGGAGAAGGGCGCGGAGATCGTTGGCGCAATTGATACGAATCCAGAGGTTGTCGGCATGGATATCGGCGATTTTGCGGGCCTTGGGCACCGGACGGGCGTTGTCATCAGCGACGATGCCGACAAGGTGCTCGACAGCTGCGACGCGGAAGTGGCGATCCTCACGCTGTTCAGCTTTATGACGGATATGGAGCCGTTTTTTGAAAAATGCGCGCGGCGGGGTATCAATGCGATCACCACCTGCGAGGAGGCGTTTTATCCCTGGACGACCGCGCCGGAGATCACAAACCGGCTGGACCGGCTGGCAAAGCACCACGGCTGTACGCTTGCGGGCACCGGAATGCAGGATATCTTCTGGTGTAACCTCATCAGCGTGCTTGCCGGCGGCTGCCATCACATCGAGCGCATTGAGGGCATCACGAGCTATAACGTGGAGGATTATGGGCTTGCGCTCGCCGAGGCGCATGGCGCGGGCTTCACCAAAGAGGATTTTGAGGAGACGATTGCGAGCGCGGACAGCCTGCCAGCTTATGTTTGGAATTCCAACGAGGCGCTCTGCTCTAAAATGGGCTGGACGATCCGCAGCATTTCGCAGAAATGCATTCCCACCTTCCACAGGGACGATATCTATTCCAAAACGCTCGGGCGGACCATCCCCAAGGGCGACTGTACGGGTATGTCCGCCGTGGTGACGACGGAGACGATGCAGGGCGTGACGATTGTGACCCAATGCGTCGGCAAGGTGTATGCGCCGGAGGAGAGCGACCTCAACGATTGGAAGATTTTTGGCGAGCCGGATGTGGACTGTTCAATTCGGCACCCCGCAACGGTGGAGCACACCTGCGCGACGGTGGTCAACCGCATCCCATGGCTGTTAAAAGCGCCCCCGGGCTTTTACACGGCGGAAAAGATGCCATATAACGAATATCTCACCTGGCCGATGCAGTTTTCTGTCTAAATGGAGGGATTCCCTTTTCGCAGTCAATGTGATATGCTTGTGGCAAAGGAATACAGAGCGCGAAGGGGAACAGACTGCTGCAAAATTGTAAATTTGAAACGGTTCCTTTGGGGGAAGCTGCTTGCGGGCCATTCATTTTGGCCCGCATTTTGCGGCAGTTGGATGCGTTTTGCGTTGAATGATTGCGGCGCATTTTAAAACAGACGTTGCTTGCGGAGAAAGGAGGGCAGTCATGGTGAAATCGATCGGGCTTTATCTGCATATCCCGTTTTGCCGTGGGAAGTGCCCCTATTGTGATTTTTATTCGATGCGTGCGGATACGGCGTGCATGGATACATATACGCAGGCCTTGCAAAAATCCATGGTACAATGGGCAGAGCGCGTCGGGCGGGCGGCGGACACGCTCTACCTTGGCGGTGGAACGCCATCCCTGCTGGGCGGGGCGCGCATTGAGGCGCTGGTGCAAACCGCGCGGGATTGTTATGGCCTGCGCGGTGCGGAGGTAACCGTAGAATGCAACCCCTCCGATGCGGATGGGAGATTGTTTGAGATGTTGGCACAGGCGGGCGTCAACCGGATTTCCCTGGGCCTGCAATCCGCCGTGGATGAGGAGCGCAAAGCTCTGGGCCGCCGGGCCGGCGTAAAGGAGGCGGCGGAATCCATCCGGCTTGCACGGGCGGTGGGTATTCCAAACCTTTCGCTCGATTTGATGCTCGGCATCCCGGGCCAAACGGCGGAGAGCCTGCGCCGCTCCATTGATTTTTGCGTACAGGCAGGGGTTCGCCATATCAGCGCGTATCTGTTAAAAATCGAGGAGGGCACCCTGTTTGCCCGGCGGCGGGCCTCCCTTGCCCTGCCGGAGGAAGACGCGGTGTGCGATCTCTATGAACAGGCGTGCGAGTCGCTCGAAGCGGCGGGCTTCCGACAGTATGAAATCTCCAATTTTGCCCGGCCGGGCTTTGAAAGCAGGCACAACTTGAAATATTGGAATGCGGAAGAATATTTGGGCCTTGGCGCATCGGCGCACTCCTTTTTGGAGGGAAAACGCTTTTTTTACCTGCGCGATCTCCCTGCCTTTCTCCGCGGGGAGGAACCCATACAGGATGGGGAAGGCGGCTCCTTTGAAGAATATGCCATGTTGCGCATGCGGCTGGCGGGAGGCTTGCAGGAGGGGGCGGTCCGGCAGCGGTACGGCTGTGGAATTCCGCCCAAAATGCGGGAAAGCGCCCGGCGGATGGAGAAATATGGCTTGGTGAGCCAGGATGGGGACGGCATCCGCCTGACGCGGAAGGGCTTTTTGCTCTCCAACACGGTGATTGCGGAGCTTCTCTATCCTGCCAGCGGCACGGCCGGGTAACGCGGCCGGTTTTCCGCTGTACAAAATCCAATGGTATGATAGACAAAGCCCAATTGTGCCCGACCGTCGGGCGCGGCATACAGGAAAGGAATGTCTGCTTTTGCTGCTTGCGATCATTTATATTGCCTTTATCAGCCTGGGGCTGCCGGATTCCCTGCTCGGCGCCGGGTGGCCGGTGATGTATGGGGAACTCGGCGTCCCCATTTCTTACGCCGGGATTGTCACGATGATTATTGCCGCGGGGACGATTGTTTCCAGCCTCTTATCCGACCGGCTGACGAGGAAGGTTGGGGCGGGAGTTATCACAGCCGTCAGCGTGTTGATGACCGCCGTGGCGCTGTTTGGGTTTTCTGCTTCCCATTCGTTTTGGCTGCTGTGCCTGTGGGCGGTTCCCTATGGGCTGGGCGCGGGCGCGGTGGATGCGGCGCTCAACAATTATGTGGCGCTGCATTTTTCCTCCCGCCATATGAACTGGCTGCACTGCTTTTGGAGTGTTGGCGCGGCGGCCAGCCCCTATATCATGAGCTATTGCCTGACGGGCGGGTTCGGCTGGAACAACGGCTACCGCTCTGTCGCCGTTGTTCAGACGATTTTGACGGCGGCGTTATTCCTCAGCCTGCCGCTCTGGAAGCGGCGCCGATTAGAAGGGGCGGAAGGGGAGAGCGCGGCAAAGGCGCTGAGCTTGCCGCGGGCCGTAAAGATCAAGGGCGTGCCCTTCGTTTTAATCATGTTTTTTGGCTACTGCGCGTTGGAGCAGGCGGCAGGCCTTTGGGCCAGCAGCTATCTGGTGCAGTTTCGCGGGGTGGATCCCGATACTGCCGCATGGTCTGCTTCCCTGTTTTATCTCGGCATTGCGGCGGGGCGGTTCCTCTGCGGCTTTATTGCGGAGCGTTTGGGCGACCGGCGGCTGATCCGGATTGGAATCCTGACGATGATCGCCGGGGTGTTGCTGATCGCGCTGCCGGTTTCATACGATGTTTTCACACTGGCGGGGCTGCTCATCGTCGGCCTGGGGTGTGCGCCAGTATATCCGTCTGTGATCCATTCGACCCCAGCAAACTTTGGCAAGGAGAATTCGCAGGCAATCATTGGAATCCAGATGGCGAGCGCCTATGTTGGCACCACCTTCATGCCGCCGCTGTTTGGCCTGATTGCGGCACACATCCACATTGGGCTGTATCCGGCCTTCCTGCTGACATTGGCAGTTCTCATGCTGTGCATGTCGGAAAAGCTTAACCGCACGGTTGCAAAGCGGCAGGAGGAAGAGGCGCGCAAAGAAACGGTGGAACAGGAAGCGGAAAATGCATAAATGATAAAGGCAAGTTCGCCTTTATGCGCAAAAAGCAAATAACGAAAAAAACCGCCGCAGCCCTGCTAAAAAGGGCTGTGGCGGTCGCTTTTTGATAGAATGCTCTCTTTTTTATTTGATGATGCTTTCCCCAGTCATTTCCTCCGGCTGCGGGATACCCATGATCTTGAGCATCGTCGGGGCGATATCGCACAGGCGGCCGCCCTCGCGCAGCTCGCAGGGATAGCCCGTTACGATGAAAGGCACCGGGTTCGTTGTATGCGCCGTGAAGGGGGAACCATCCGGCTCATACATTTTATCCGCGTTGCCATGATCCGCCGTGATGAGCATCGCGCCACCCATCTGTGCCACTGCATCAACTACGCGGCCCACGCAGGTATCCACGGTTTCCACCGCCTTGACGGCAGCTTCAAATACGCCGGTATGGCCAACCATATCGCAGTTGGCAAAGTTTAAGATCACGGCATCGTAGTTACCGCTGAGGATACGCTCGACGACCTTGTCGGTCACCTCAGGCGCGCTCATCTCCGGCTGGAGATCATAGGTTGCCACCTTCGGGGAGGGCACCAGCACACGATCCTCGCCGGGGAAGATTTTTTCCACACCGCCGTTGAAGAAAAAGGTAACGTGCGCATACTTCTCCGTTTCCGCGATGCGAAGCTGTGTTTTGCCGAGGCTTGACAGGTATTCGCCAAACGTGTTTTCCAGGGATTCCGGGCGGAAGGCAACATCTACGTTCGGCATTGTCGCATCGTACTGCGTCATGCAAACATAGTGCAGCGGGAAAAAGCCGTTTTTGCGCGTAAATCCACTGAAATCTGGATCGACGAGCGTGCGGGTGATCTCCCGCGCGCGGTCAGGGCGGAAGTTGAAGAAGATCACACTGTCATTCGCCTTGATGCGGGCGTCCGCCTCCTGTGAGCAAACGGTGGGCACGACGAATTCATCTGTGATGTTTTTGCCCTCTGCATCGATCTCCAGATAGGATGCGCGGATGGCCGCAACCGGATTCTCCGCCGGATTGCCTTCGCCGTATACCATGGCAGCATAGGCCTTCTCCACACGCTCCCAGCGGTTGTCGCGGTCCATCGCGTAGTAGCGGCCCATCACTGTGGCAATTTTGCCCACGCCGATCTCTTGGAGCTTCGCTTCACACTCCGCAACAAAATCCGCGCCGGAGGTGGGGGGCACGTCGCGCCCGTCGAGCAGGCAGTGGACAAAAACCTTTTTCAGCCCCATGCGCTTTGCAAGCTCCACGAGCGCCCAAAGGTGCGTGTTGTGGCTGTGAACACCGCCGTCTGACATCAGGCCGATCAGATGCAGGGTGGCATCCTGGTCAATTGCCGCCTGCACCGCGCCGGTGAGGGCGGGGTTTTCAAAGAAATCGCCGTCCGCGATGGATTTAGTGATGCGCGTTAGCTCCTGGTAAACCACGCGGCCTGCACCGATATTGGTGTGGCCCACTTCGCTGTTGCCCATCTGCCCATCCGGCAGGCCGACATCCATGCCGGAAGCGCCGATATAGGTCATCGGGCATTCCGCCATCAGCTTATCAAGCCGGGGCGTTTTTGCCGCCGTGATGGCGTTGCCGTAGTCGGAAGGATTGTGGCCGAAGCCATCCATAATGCATAAAACAAGGGGCTTTTTCATAATCAATGGTTCCTCCATATCAGACAATAGACGCCAGATGACAGATCACAGAAAAGAGCCATCACAGCCCCTGCTTTTCTGCTGTAAAATCTGCAATCTGACGCCTGACAGCCGTTCTCTTTATTTGCTGGCAGCTTCCACGATCTGTGCAAAATCCGCAGCCTTCAGGGAAGCGCCGCCGATCAGACCGCCATCTACATCCGGCTGAGCAAGCAGCTCCGCCGCATTTTTGGCGTTCATCGAGCCGCCATACTGGACGACGAAAGCATCCGCCGCGGCATCGTCATAGAGGCCGGCGACAACTGTGCGGATATAGTGGTTCACCTCGTTGGCCTGCTCCGAAGTAGCGGTGCGGCCGGTGCCGATGGCCCAAACAGGCTCATAGGCGATAATCACGCGGGCAAGCTCCTCCTTGGATACGCCGCCGAGGGCGACCTTTGTCTGCATGCCGACCACCTCAAACGTGATGCCCTGCTCGCGCTGCTCAAGCGTTTCACCCACGCAGAGGATCACTGTAAGGCCTGCATCCAGCGCGGCGCGCACGCGCTTTTGGACGGTTGCATCTGTCTCGCCGAAATAGGTGCGGCGCTCACTGTGGCCGATCACAACATATTCCACGCCCATCTCCGTGAGCATCTCTGTGGAGATTTCGCCGGTGTAGGCGCCGCTCTTTTCCCAATGGCAGTTTTCCGCGCCAACCTTGATGTTGGAGCCCTTTGTGGCCTCCAGCGCCGCCTGCAGGTCAACATACGGCACGCAGATGACCACGTCGCAATCCGCGCCCTTTACAAGGGGCTTCATTTCCTCAACCAGAGCGGTTGTCTGGGAGGGGGTTTTGTTCATTTTCCAGTTGCCAGCAATAACGGCTTTGCGCAGTTGTTTGTTCATAACGCGATACGCTCCTTTAAAATTGATCTTGATACATCCAAAGGGCGGTATGCGCCGCGCCGGGGGGCGCGGGAACGCTCCCGCCCTGCAAGGTTTTTATTTATCGTTGAGGCACGCGATGCCGGGGAGCTCCTTGCCCTCTAGGAACTCGAGGGAGGCGCCGCCGCCGGTGGAGATGTGGGTCATCTTATCGGCAAAGCCGAGCTTCTGCACGGCTGCCGCGGAATCGCCGCCGCCAATGATGGAGATCGCGCCGCTGTCTGCAACCGCTTTGGCAACCGCGATGGTGCCGCTTGCGAAGTTATCCCATTCCGAAACGCCCATCGGGCCGTTCCAAACAACGGTGCCTGCGCCCTTGATCGCGTCTGCAAAAAGCGTTTCGGTGCGCGGGCCGATATCAAGGCCCATCCAGCCATCGGGCAGATCGTCGGAATCAACGGCCATGAATTCTGTATCCGGCTTATACTCCTTACCAACCTTATTATCGATCGGGATGAGGAACTTAATGCCTTTTTCTTTCGCCTTCTGCATCATTTCGCCTGCGAGTTCGACCTTATCTTCCTCGCAGATGGAGGTGCCAATCGGATGACCGAGCGCTTTGAAGAAGGTGTAGGCCATGCCGCCGCCGATGATGAGGGTATCTACCTTGTCGATCAGGTTGGTGATCACGCCGATTTTATCGGATACCTTTGCACCGCCGAGAATAGCGACGAAGGGGCGCTTCGGGTCGGCAAGCGCGGTGCCCATCACGGAAATTTCCTTCTGGATCAGGTAGCCGCACACAGCGGGAAGATAATCGGCAACGCCCGTGGTGGAGCAGTGCGCGCGGTGTGCAGAGCCGAATGCGTCATTCACAAAGAGATCGGCTAAGGCTGCAAACTTCTTACTCAGCTCAGGGTCGTTTTTGGTTTCGCCCTTTTCAAAACGCACGTTTTCCAGCAGCATCGCTTCGCCATTCTGCAGGGAGGCGGCAAGCGCCTGCGCGTTTTCTCCCACTACGTCGGAAGCCATTTTGACCTCTTTGCCCAGCAGCTCGGAGAGGCGCTTTGCGACGGGGGCAAGGGAGAATTCAGGGTTTACCTCGCCCTTCGGGCGACCGAGGTGGGAGCAGAGGATCACCTTGGCATTGTGGTCAAGCAGATATTTTATCGTGGGGAGGGAGGAGACGATGCGCTTATCGCTGGTGATAACGCCGTCTTTCAGCGGCACGTTGAAGTCGCAGCGAACGAGCACCTTCTTGCCTGCTACGTCGATATCCTCGATCGTTTTTTTGTTCAGTGCGTCCATGAATGACCATTCCTTTCATCTGGGCGGGCAGCAGGCCGCGCGCGTTTGCACGGCGCCAAAACCCCAACCCGTGTTTTACTTCTGCTTTGGGTGTTTTTTATCTATTTCACGCGGTAAATATTGTATAACACGGCGGAATAATTTGCAAGTAGCAAAGACTCTAAACCTGAGGGGAAAGATTGTTAAAAAACTGTCACACTGATGAGGCGCTCGCCCCAGCGGGCAGATGCCGCTCAAAACCGGCGGTAATCGGATGCCGCAAAGGCTGCTGCAGCCATGAAGAGGATTGCCGGGAGCGTGGTGGTCACAAAGGGCGCTCCAACCACAGGCTGAGAGGCCGGGGGAGACGCAGGCGCATTCAGTTGGGCGGAAGGCTGGGAAGCGGTTTCAACCGGCCTCGATGGGGCTGCTGTTTCAGATGCGGCCGTGGTGCGCAGATGCCCGGCCTGAGAGGCGGGCTGTGTCAAAGCAGACTCAATGGTTTGTGACAAAACGGAACCTTCCGGAACAGTTGTTTTGGATAAACCATCCGTCAGTAATACGCCCTTGCCATCTTGATACCGCACGCCGAGGCCGTCCACTTGGTCGTCCAACCCTTCCGTGTCCACATAAAAACCGGATGCAAGGCCGGAAACAAACGCTCCAATTTGGCGAACCCTCTCTTCTGTGAAGGCTTTTTTCAGAGCGTCCGCGGCGGAGAAACCGGCAAGCTTTGCCAGAGTCCCGGCCCGCATGGAGGAGACGATCCCAAGCGCGGGCTTCCACAACGCGCCCGCCGTGCTTGATAAATAGGAGGCGTCCAGCTTCAGGCTGCTGAGCATTTTGTCGCAGAGGGAGGAAGCGGCGGGGAGCAGCTGCTCGGTAATCAGCACCCGTGTCAGTGCGGGGTTTAGCTGCTCGATCAGAGCGGAGAGGCTGGCATTTGGCACTTCTTGCCCAACGCTATGGGAGAGCATCAACTCCGTTAGAAAATCGCTGACCGTGTAAGGCTGGCTGCCGGAGGTTTGCGATAGGGCGCTTCTGCAAAGCTTTACCACCATTTGCTCGATCTCCTTCCGGAGCGGGCTTTTTCCACTGGCATCCGCCGCGAGCCACTGCTCGTCAAATTGGGCAAATAAATCATGCACCATCGGGATCAGGTCGCCGGAGATAGAGATGCGTAGGGCGGGAAGAAGGAAAGAGGCGGAGCTCTCAACCAGCACGGTGTCTGCGCCGTCAAGCCGGAGCGTCAGGCTTAGATTGCCGCTGAGATTGAGCGTAAGCGGCTTTTTCAGTGCGGATTGGATTGCTTTTTGTAGGGCTGAATCGAGCTCCCCGGTTTTGGCGAGTGCTTCAACCCCTTTTTTGAGCCCATCCGTTTCAAGCGTGTTGAGCGGGCCGTCTAAAAAACGCATCGCATAGCTGGCGAAGGCAGTTTCCGAAAAGAGGGACTGCCGCAAATGCTCCTGGTAATTGATCCGCTGCCCCTGCCAGGTAATTTCCTTGATGCTCTCTGATTGCAGGGTGATTTGCCCGCCCTCTACCGTTGCGGTGCGGATCGGAGCGCCATAGGTTACGAGAGAACCCGTTTCCATATCCAAAAGCCAGTTCCCCTCCGGGGAGGTGTATTTTGCAACATCTGTTTCGTGCATATGCCCGGTGAAGAAATAGGAGAGCCCCGCGTTAGCAAACTGCCGCGCGGTTTCAGCGCTATTCTGGATCGTGCCGCTGAAAGAGGCCGATACGGCGCTGGATTGATGCGCCAATAAGGGGCGGTGCATGCCCGCAATTAGTGTTTCTCCGTTTTGCCGGGCCTTGTCTGCCTGCTGCACAATCCATTTCATCAATCTGTTGGAGATTATGCCGCCGCCAGCACCCTGCGCATAGGCCTCGCTGTCAATCATGAGCAGGCGGATGCCGGGCTTGGGCGTGACCGCGTAGGAGAGGCCGCCTTGTATAGTATCTTCTGAATACTCAGGCTGATAGTAGGCAGCGCTATCCGCGCCGTCGTAGCCATATGCATGGAAGATATCCCGAAATTCGGCGGGGGAGAGGCCGCCGCTCCCAATGTCGCTTTCGCCATTGATGGCGTATACGCGGATCCCCGCCTGCTCTACCTTTTTTAATTTTTGCGCCAATTCCTCGGCACTTGCCCGGCCCCCGCCGCTGGTCAGGTCGCCGGTGAGGAGCAGCACATCCGGCCGCTGGCGGATCACAGCCTCAATCGCTTCTTCCGCCGCCGGCGCACTCTCGCCGTATAGCCTCCATTCGTTTCCGTCTGCCGCCGCTTGATCGGAGGCGGCGAGATAATGCAGATCAGATAGAATGCAGAGCTTGATTGGAGTGGAGGAAGCGCCGCGCCCCGAGGTGGCGGCAATGGCGGGCAGGAGGCAGCAGAGAGCCATACATAGGCACAGGCAAAACGGAACAACCCGTTTGACGGGATCGCTGGCCTTCATAAAGCGTCCTCCTTTTTGCGCCAAAACGCATCGCCAGGAATTCATTACAGGGTTCAGTATCTGCATTTTTGGGCTGGAACGGTACATTTTGCATCTGAAAATTTATGGAAAATCACCGCCAGTCCAGAGCACTTCACGGTAAAACGGAAATTCATCAAAAAGTTATATATTTTTTGAAGGCAGTGTGCTATAATGAAAAAACATTGTGGATTTTTATGCCTGCCGTCCTTAAAATAGGAAAGGAGCGGCATGATGGGATTGCCAAATTCAGAAGGGGCTTTTCCAAAACCATACTGAGGAGACTGGTACAATGGGATTTTTAAAGAAACTGTTTGGCGACTATTCCGCAAAGGAGGTCAAGCGCATTCTTCCCCTGCGGGATAAAGTGCTGGCTCTGGAGGAAACCTATGCCGCCAAAACGGATGAGGAGCTGCAGGCCGTGACCCCGGCGCTCAAAGAGCGGCTCGCAAACGGGGAAACGCTTGACGATATCCTGCCGGATGCCTTCGCCGCATGCCGTGAGGCCTCCTGGCGTGTGTTGGGGATGAAGCATTTCCCCGTGCAGGTTGTCGGCGGCATCATTCTACATCAGGGCCGCATCGCCGAGATGAAAACCGGTGAAGGCAAAACGCTCGTCGCCACCCTGCCGGCGTATCTGAATGCGCTGTCCGGCAAGGGCGTCCATGTGGTCACGGTCAACGATTACCTCGCCCGGCGCGACTCGGAGTGGATGGGTAAGGTTTACCGGTTCCTGGGGCTGAAAGTCGGCCTGATCGTCCATGAGAAAAATGATGCGGAGCGCCGCGAGGCCTATGCAGCGGATATCACCTACGGCACAAACAACGAGATGGGCTTCGACTACCTGCGAGACAACATGGTGCCGTATAAGGAGCTCAAGGTCCAGCGCGGCCACAATTTCGGCATCGTCGACGAGGTCGATTCCATTTTGATCGACGAGGCGCGCACGCCGCTGATTATCTCTGGCAAGGGCGACGCCTCTACCGACCTTTACCGCCAGGCGAACGAATTCGCCAAGCGCCTGAAGGTTGTGCGAATCAAGGAGCAGGATACCAAGAAGAATGCCGAGGAAGAGGCGGACGCCGACTATATCGTCGATGAAAAGGCGAAGACGGCTGTACTTACCAAGGAGGGTGTGAAGAAGGCGGAATCCTATTTCCATGTGGACAACCTGATGGATCTCGATAACGTTACCCTCCAGCACCATATCAACATGGCCATCCGCGCGCAGGGCGTGATGAAGCGCGATGTCGACTATGTGGTAAAGGATGGGCAGGTGCTCATCGTCGATGAATTCACCGGCCGTATCATGCTCGGCCGCCGCTACAGCGAGGGCCTCCATCAGGCGATCGAGGCCAAGGAGGGCGTGAAGGTCGAGTCGGAGAATAAGACGCTTGCCACCATCACCTTTCAGAATTATTTCCGCCTGTATGAAAAGCTCTCCGGTATGACGGGTACGGCGATGACCGAGAGCGAGGAATTCCAGGAGATCTACAAGCTCGACGCGGTCGAAATCCCCACCAACAAGCCGATGATCCGCGATGATCATCCGGACGCAGTGTATGCCACGACGGAAGTAAAATACAACGCCGTCATCGATCAGATCGAGGAATGTCACAAGAAAGGCCAGCCCGTGCTGGTCGGCACAATCTCCATTGAAAAATCGGAGTTATTGAGCGCGATGCTCAAAAAGCGCAAGATCAAGCACGAAGTCCTCAATGCGAAATACCATGACAAGGAAGCGGAGATCATCGCACAGGCCGGTAAGTTCGGCGCGGTGACGATCGCGACGAATATGGCGGGCCGCGGCACCGATATCATGCTCGGCGGTAATTCTGAATATCTTGCCAAGGCGGAGATGCGCCGCATGCAGATCCGCGAGGAGCTCATCAGCGAGGCCACCGGCTTTGCGGAGACGGGCGATCAGGAGATCCTGGATGCACGCCGCACCTTTACGGAGCTCAACCAGAAATATAAGGACGAGATCGCCGAAGAGGCGGATAAAGTACGCGCGGCGGGTGGCCTGTTCATCATCGGCACGGAGCGGCACGAATCCCGCCGGATCGATAACCAGCTGCGCGGCCGTTCTGGCCGTCAGGGCGATCCCGGTGAGAGCCGGTTCTATCTCTCTCTGCAGGACGACCTGTTCCGCCTGTTCGGCGGCGACCGGATGGCGAACCTTGCCGATTCCTTCGCGGCCCGCGGGCTGGAGGACGCACCGATTGAATTAAAGCTCGTCTCCAATTCCATCGAGAGCGCGCAGCGCAAGGTGGAGTCCCGCAACTTTGCCATTCGTAAAAATGTATTGCAATTCGACGATGTCATCAACCGCCAGCGCGAGCTGATCTATAAGCAGCGCGACATGGTGCTCGACGGCGAGGATTTGAAGCCTACCATTCTGAAGATGATCGATGAAACGATCACGCAGGCGGTCGATCTGTACTGCCCGGCGAGCAACGAGAAGGCGGACTGGAACGCGAAGGCGCTGTATGAAAATTACAAATGGCTGGTAAAGCCCGAGGACATCGAGGGCGATATCGACCGCGATGCGCTGCAGGATACACTGATCGAGCGCGCGCATGCGCTCTATAATGAGCGTGAAGAGAAATTTACACCGGAAATCATGCGCCAGCTTGAGCGCAAGGTGCTGCTCGACAATGTCGACGCGCGCTGGATGGAGCATATTGATGCGCTCGACGAGCTGAAAAAGGGCATTGGCCTGCGCGCCTACGGCCAGCAGGATCCGGTCGTCGCCTTCCGCCTGGAGAGCTTCGATATGTTCGATGAGATGACCGCCGCGATCCGCGAGGGCACGGTGCGCATTATGCTGACGGTGCCGGTGCGCAGCGAGGAGGATGTCCACCGTGAGCAGCAGGCGAAGATCACCTCCACCAGCGGCGCGAGCGACGGCTCCGATAAAGCGCGCCCGGTACGCAAGGAGAAAAAACCGGGCCCGAACGATCCGTGCTATTGCGGCAGCGGCAAAAAATATAAGAAGTGCCACATGCAGGCGGATCAGGCGGAAGCGGCAAAGGCTGCCGCGGCGAACCGGAACCGGTAAGAGATATGCTTTGATCCGGCAGAATACACTGGCCAAAGAGGCCGTTTGAATGGCAGTGAGCCATAAAAAAGTATTGAGAAAATATGGACTTACGCCAAGTGAACGGGAAATGAAAAACTCTATGTGGATGGTTAGATATCTACATAGAGTTTTTCTTTTACACTTCTTACGGTTTTTCAGCGTTCGTAGAATGCGTAGCCGCCCCCGCAGGGGGCGTTTCCGGGGAAATGGCTCCTTCCGCCTACAAGCGTTTTTGCGGATTTGCCTGAAAGGCTCAATTTATAAAATGGAAAAATGTACATGTTGGTATCGGTTGCCGGTTTGTAAAATACACGGAAAAATGAAAAGAAGTCTTGCTTGTGACGTAAGGTAATGAGTTATAATACAGACAAAGGTGATTAAAATGTCAAACAACAAAGCGATACCGCAAGGGTATATGACCGTGGGTGTGGTGGCAAAGAAAATGGGTGTCACCGTTCGTACCCTGCAGTACTACGACAGAGAAGGCCTGCTTTCACCATCGGCAGAGAGTGAAGGGGGCCGCAGGCTCTATACCGACAAAGATTTGGTTCAGCTTCATCAAATTCTATCCCTGAAACATTTAGGGTTTTCATTAGATGCGATCAAAAATCGCCTGATTTCTCTTGATACCCCTGCCGATGTTGCAGGCGCTCTTGCAGAGCAAGCTGTTGTTATTCGGGAAAAGATAGAATCTCTGTCAGAATCCCTAAATGAGATAGAAGCGTTGCGAGCGGAAGTGTTGCAAATGCAATCGGTGGATTTCAAAAAATACGCCGATATTATCGTAAACCTGCAAATGAAAAATGAATTCTACTGGCTGATCAAGCATTTCGATGATACGACCCTTGACCATATTCGGAGCCGCTTCGATCAGGAGAGCGGCTTAGCAATGATAGAAACTTTCAACCGCCTGCAAGATGAGGCGATACAGCTTCAAAAAGACGGCGTACCACCCGAAAGCGAAAGGGGGCAGAACCTTGCGAAATCATTCTGGGAAATGATTCTGGAATTTACGGGTGGGGACATGAGTATGCTGCCCAAACTGATAGAGATGGGTAACTTTGACGGACTGGAAAATGAATGGAAACAAAAACAGGCGATTGTCAATGCGTATATTGAACCGGCTTTAGATGCTTATTTTACAAAGTTGGGAATCCATCCATTTGAGGAGGCGCTTAAATGAACTTGGCCATACAGATTGACAGGCTAAAGAAAAGCTATGGGGATCATACCGTGCTGAAGGGTGTGACTTTTAATGTTATAAAAGGTGAAATTTTTGCATTGCTTGGCGTAAACGGCGCAGGCAAAACTACAGCTCTTGAATGTATGGAGGGGTTACGCAAATATGACGGCGGCAGCATCGTAGTGAATGGGAGGATGGGGATTCAGTTACAATCAGCGTCTCTCCCAGCCCATATTAAGCCGATGGAAGCTGTACGGTTATTTGCAAGATGGAATAAAGCAAAAATAGACCATGCTATGCTTGCCGCTCTCGGAATGAACGAGCTGACGAAAAAGCAGTATGCAGAACTATCAACGGGGCAAAAACGGCGGCTACACCTGGCCCTTGCCTTAATCAGCGACCCTGATATTGTGTTTCTTGATGAGCCGACTGCCGGGCTTGATGTGGAAGGCAGAATAGCACTCCACGACCAAATCCGCAAACTGAAAGCGCAGGGCAAGACAATCATTTTGGCCAGTCACGATATGGCGGAGGTGGGAAGCCTGTGTGATCGTATTGCGATTCTGAATGACGGCAACATTGTCTTTTTGGGTACTGTCGCAGAATTGACCGCAAAAATCGGCAAACGCTATACTATTCACATTAAAACCGAGCAAGGCGATGAAAGCTTTGAATCGGACAACATCGGGGATACCATGCTGACTTTGCTGGAAGGTTTTAAGCAGCGAGGCATTGCCGTGCTGGACATTCAAATAGACAGGGGAACGCTGGAACAGGATTTTTTGGAAGTTGCAAGGGGGCATGGCGGATGAATGCGTTTTTATATGGCGTGGCGTTGCAGTGGAGGTTGGATATTCGCAGCAAGTCGCTGCTGATTACCTGTTATGTGGTTCCCCTTTTGTTTTTTGCCATGATGGGCGGGATTTTTACCTCCATAAACCCGGAAGCAAAGGCCACTCTGATCCAATCCATGACCGTGATGGGCGTATCCATGGGTGCGCTGATCGGCTTGCCGCCTTCCCTTGTGGAGACATACGCAAGTGATATCAAAAAAGTTTATAAGGCCAATGGGGTACCGCTGTATCTTGGTCTGGTTTCGATGTTTTTGTCCACTTTTATTCATCTGTTGCTGATGTCTGCGATCATATATTCTGTCGCCCCCATTGCTTTTGATGCCACACCTCCGGCAAACCTTCCATTGTATTTTGGCTCACTTGCCGTTTTTATTGCAGTATCATTAAGTGTTGGAAGCGTCTTGGGGCTGGCGGTGAAAAAACAGGCAAAACTTACCATGATTTCACAGCTGGTTTTTCTGCCTTCTATCATGTTGTCCGGCATTTTGTTCCCTATTGATCTGGTTCCACATTTTTTCGGGATGCTGGGAAAACTGTTCCCTGCGGCATGGGGTTATATATTGATGAAAGGCGACGGCTTTTCTTTTGGAACCCTGTGGCCTCTGGCTGCACTATTTGCGGCTTCAGGCGTTATCCTCACGGTTCTGTTGAAACGGCTGCAGGCGGAAGGGTGAGCAAGCTGCGATCCCCCCATGCGGGACAGGGTTGGCCCGCAGCAATAAAGCCGGCGTATGGCTCCATTTCTATTCAGGAAAATATTTTTACCAGCCTACCTTTACGGAAGTAGCCCACATAACGGCGTTTGAAATGCTGTTTGACAGGATGGCCATGCTTGTGCTATAGTAAAGCTACAACAATATCATATGGACAGGGGAGCTTGTGAGCAGGCTGAGAGGAAGTCATCAACTTCGACCCTTACACCTGATTTGGATAATGCCAACGTAGGGAGCGAAAGCGCGATTGTTTTCGATCAGCGGGGAATGCCAAACGGTGTTTCCCGCTTTTTGTTTTTCTGTCCATAGTGTTTCAGGAGGAACAGATGGATTATACAACACAGATGGACGCGGCGCGAAGAGAAATCCTGACAGAGCAGCTGCGCGCCGTTGCAGCAGAGGAGAAAATGGAGGTGGAACGGCTGCGCGAGCTGGTCGCGAAGGGGCAGGCGGTCATTCCGGCGAATAAAAATCACGCCTGCCTCAAGCCCTGCGGCATTGGGCGCGCATTGCGCACAAAGATCAATGTGAATCTCGGCGTCTCCAGGGACTGCCTTGACCTGGATGAAGAGTTCAAAAAGGTAGAAGCCGCCGTTGCAATGGGGGCGGAGGCAATCATGGATTTGAGCTCCTTCGGCGATACGAAAGCCTTCCGCCAAAAGCTCGTCCACGATTGTACGGCTGTGCTGGGCACAGTGCCGATTTACGATGCGGTGGTTTATTACAACAAGCCTTTAAAAACCATCACTTCGGATGAGTGGATCGATGTGGTGCGCATGCATGCGCAGGAGGGCGTGGATTTTATGACGATCCACTGCGGCATCAACCGGGAGACAGCCCGCAAATTTAAGGAAAACAAGCGTCATACCAATATTGTTTCGCGCGGTGGATCCATCATCTTTGCCTGGATGGAGCTGACAGGGGAGGAAAACCCGTTCTACGCGCGCTTTGATGAAATCTTGGAGATCTGCCGGGAATACGATGTGACCCTGAGCCTTGGCGATGCCTGCCGTCCAGGCAGTATTGCGGATGCGGGCGATATTCCACAGATTGAGGAGCTGGTTACCCTGGGTGAACTGACGCAGCGGGCGTGGAAACGGGATGTGCAGGTGATGATCGAGGGCCCCGGCCATATGCCGCTGAATCAGATTCGAGCGAATATGGAGATTGAGCAGACGGTCTGCAAGGGCGCGCCCTTTTATGTGCTCGGCCCGTTGGTGACGGATGTGGCGCCCGGTTACGACCATATTACCAGTGCCATCGGCGGCGCAATCGCGGCTACCTATGGCGCCTCCTTCCTGTGTTATGTAACGCCTGCCGAGCACCTGCGGCTGCCGACAGTGGAGGATGTAAAGGAGGGGATCATCGCCTCCAAAATTGCCGCCCACGCGGCGGATCTCGCCAAGGGCCTGCCCGGCGCGGACGAATGGGATTACCAGATGAGCGAGGCCAGGAGGAATCTTGACTGGGAGCGGCAGTTTTCTCTGGCAATTGATCCGGAAAAAGCGCGCGCCTACCGCGCGCAGAGCACGCCGGAGCGGAAGGATACCTGCACGATGTGCGGAAAGATGTGCGCGGTGCGCAATATCAACAAAATCCTGCGCGGCGAAGATGTCGACATCATGGACTGAGAAAGGGAGAATGCAATATGTTTGGAGAAAAGCTTGAAAAAGTACGGGAAACGTCGCCCCTGATCCACAATATCACCAACTATGTGACCGCCAACGACTGTGCGAATATCCTGCTCGCCTGCGGAGCGTCCCCCACGATGGCGGACGATGCATCCGAGGTGGAGGAGATCACCACGATCAGCAATGCGCTCAATATCAACATCGGGACGTTGAACGCTATGGTGACGGGCATGTTCCTCGCTGGGAAAAAGGCAAACGAGCTCGGCCGCCCCGTCGTGTTGGATCCGGTCGGCGCGGGCGCATCCCGGCTGCGGACGGATACAGCATGTAGGCTGATTGATGAAATCCGTTTTACTGTCATCCGGGGCAATATCTCTGAGATCAAGACCCTTGCCTCCGGCTCCGGCACGACAAAGGGCGTGGACGCAGACGCGGCGGATATCGTAACGGAGGATACGCTCGATTCAACCGTGGCCTTCGTCAAGACCTTTGCAGCCAAAACGGGTGCAGTGATCGCTGTAACCGGCGCGATCGATCTGGTATCGGATGCAGAGCGTACATTTGTCATTCGCAACGGCCGGCCCATGATGGGCCGCGTTACCGGCACGGGCTGCATGCTCTCCGCCATGACCGCCGCCTATCTGGCCGCAAACCCGGGTGCTGCGCTGGAGGCTGCCGCGGCTGCTGTGTGCGCCATGGGCGTATGCGGGGAGATCGCTTTGGAACGGCTGCAGGAGGGGGAAGGAAACGCCACCTACCGCAACCGCCTGATCGACGCAATTTATCATCTGGACGCACATACGCTGGAAGGAAGGGCGCGCTATGAAATTCGATAAGCGGGATTTATTGCTTTACGCGGTGACAGACCGCTCCTGGCTGGGAGAAAAAACACTTTCCCAGCAGGTGGAGGAAGCGCTTCAGGGCGGTGTGACGATGCTGCAGCTGCGGGAAAAGGATTTGAAGCAAGATGCCTTTCTTGAGGAGGCGTTCGCGGTGAAGGCCCTGTGCAGACGCTTCGGCGTCCCATTTCTGATCGACGATGACGTATCCCTTGCCCTCCGCTGCGGCGCGGACGGCGTCCATGTAGGGCAGAGCGATATGGAGGCGGGCGAAGTGCGAGCCAGAATCGGCCCGGATAAAATCCTGGGCGTATCCGCACAGACGGTTTCCCAAGCGCTTTTGGCGCAGGAAGCGGGCGCGGACTATCTCGGCGTCGGCGCAGTATTCTCCACATCGACAAAGCTGGATGCGGATACCGTGTCTTTTGATACGCTACGGGAGATCTGCGCAGCGGTAGATATTCCGGTCGTGGCAATCGGCGGAATCAACACGGAGAATCTTTTGGAGCTGTCCGGCAGCGGGATTGCCGGCGTTGCCGTCGTGTCGGCTATTTTTGCGGCGCCTTCCCCGCAGGCCGCAGCGCACCGGCTGCATGTGCTTGCGCAGAAAGCGACACAGGGCTAAAAGAAAAGCCATAAGGAGAAGACTTATGAACATAGCCGGAGCAATATTTGATATGGATGGTACCTTGCTAGATTCCATGCCGATTTGGGATCGGGTGGGCATTGATTATCTCGCCGGGCTCGGCATCCGCGCGCGCCCGGATCTGCCGGAGCGGCTCCTGACGATGTCGATGCGGCAGGCGGCGGCCTATTTTCGCTCCGACTACGGAGTGATCCTGCCGGAAGCGGAGATTATAGATGGAATCAACGCGCGGATTGAGGCTTTCTATCAGGAAACAGCGCCCGCGAAGGATGGCGTCGTGGACTTTTTGCGGGCGCTTCAGCAGAGAGGGATCAAAATGTGCGTGGCCACGGCGACGGACCGCCCTCTGGCGGAGGCGGCGCTGCGGCGCACGGGCCTGCTTGGATTTTTCTCCTTCCTCCTTACCTGCACGGAGGCGGGCACCGGCAAGGATTGCCCGGAGATTTTTATGCTGGCACAGGAGAAGTTGGGCACGCCGCGGGAGCGGACGCTCGTATTCGAGGATGCGCTCTACGCCATCCAGACAGCAAAAAAGGCGGGGTTCCCGGTTGCAGCCGTTTATGACGAGTCCTCTCGCGCAGACCAAGAGCAGATCAGGGCAATTGCGGATTATTATTTGCCGTCTCTTTCCGGCGCAGAGGAGGCCTTGCTGTGAAAACGGTGCTGACAATCGCCGGATCAGACCCGAGCGGCGGAGCGGGCATTCAGGCGGATATCAAAACGATCACTGCCCACGGCCTCTATGCGATGAGCGCAATCACTGCGCTGACCGTGCAGAATACGCTGGGCGTTTCCACGGTGGAGGCGATCCCTGCTGATCTCGTCGCGCGGCAAATCGGCTGCGTGTTTGAGGATATCCGGCCGGATGCGGTCAAAATTGGCATGCTCTGCAATGCCGGTATCGTCGGGGCGGTGGCACAGGAGCTTTCCCATCATCAAGCGGAGTGCGTTGTCATTGACCCGGTGCTGATCTCTACGAGCGGGCACAGGCTGCTTGACCCGGAGGCGGTGCAGCGGATGAAGCGGGAGCTGTTTCCGCTGGCGCAGCTCATCACGCCGAACCTGCCGGAGGCGGAAGCTCTTTGCGGGATGTGCGTACGCAATGAAGCAGAGATGGAGCGCGCCGCACGGCTGCTCTCGGAGCAGACGGGGGCGGCGGTGCTCCTTAAGGGGGGCCATCTTGCCGGGGCGGCGGACGATTTGCTGATCGAAAACGGGGAACCCTATTGGTTCCCGGGCCGAAGGGTGGAAAACCCCAATACGCACGGCACTGGATGCACGCTCTCCTCCGCGATTGCATGCGGTTTGGCGCAGGGGAAGCGCCTGCCGGAGAGCATCCAGCAGGCAAAGGCTTACTTGACCGGCGCGCTGGAAGCCGGCCTGCGGCTAGGCAATGGCAATGGGCCGCTGAATCATATGTATCAAATTGAGACGCTTGGAATCAATGAAAAAGCATAGAGATGCGCGGACCGCTCCCGGAGCGGCCCGCGCTGTCTTTCCCGGCAGCATTGACATTCCGCTGCTGTAAACTTATAATAAACTACGTATTGGCAAAGATAAATCTATATGGATTAAGGATGGATACGATGATACAGTTTGAAGAACTTCGCCTGCAGCTGCTTGAGGATGAGGACGCCCTCAAGGAGCTTTCCTCTGCGCTTGGCCTGGAAGAAATGCGCAAAGAGGTGGCTACGCTGGAGGAGCAGACGGCGGCGGATGGATTTTGGGAGGATCTCGGCAACTCCCAAAAGGTGTTGCAGCGCGTGAGCATGCTGAAAAACCGGATTTCAGCTTATGAAACGCTGAAATCGGATTTTGACGACGCGCTTGTCATGATTGAATTGGCCGATGAAGAGGGCGACCTGGAGCTCCTGCCGGAGTGCCAGGAGAGCGTAAAAACAGTGAAAAAGGAGATCGAGGCCCAAACCCTGGCAACCCTGCTTAGCGGCGAATTCGATTCCAAAAACGCCATTCTTACCTTCCATGCGGGAGCGGGCGGTACGGAGGCGCAGGATTGGGCGGAGATGCTGTTTCGTATGTATAACCATTGGGGCGAGCGCCATGGCTTTAAGGTGAGCACGCTCGATTTCCTCGACGGCGACGAGGCGGGCCTCAAATCCGCTGTGTTGCTGGTAGAGGGGCTCAATGCCTATGGCTTTTTGCGCAGCGAGATGGGCGTGCACCGGCTGGTGCGGGTATCCCCCTTCGACTCTTCAGGCCGCAGGCACACCTCCTTTGCCTCCCTGGAGGTCATGCCGGAAATCGACGACACCTTCGATGTGGAGATCAGCCCGGAGGATATCAAGATGGATGTTTACCGCGCGAGCGGCGCGGGCGGGCAGAAGGTCAACAAAACTTCCTCTGCCGTGCGCCTGACGCATATCCCCACGGGGATCGTCGTTTCCTGCCAGGTGGAGCGCAGCCAGCACCAAAACCGTGAGGTTGCAATGCGCATGCTCAAATCGAAGCTTGTGGAGATCAAGGAGCGCGAGCATCTGGATAAGATTGAGGATATCAAGGGCGATCAAAAAGAAATCGGCTGGGGCAGCCAGATCCGCTCGTATGTGTTTATGCCCTATACGTTGGTCAAGGATCACCGCACGGGCTATGAAGCCGGCAATATCAACGCTGTAATGGATGGGGATCTGGACGGCTTTATCCATGCATATCTGAAAATGGAGTCGCTGGAAAGGCTCGAAAAGAAAAAATGATAAACGCCGGAATGAGGCGGAGGATTTAAATGAGAAACGGAAAGCGGCCTTCCTGGCTGCAAACAGCATCAAAGGGGAAAAAGCGTGTGCTTGCAGCGGTATGTAGTTTGCTGGTTTTGGGTGTGCTGTCCCCCTTCGTCATCAATGGAATTGTGGTGGGCAATGCCCACCGGTATATCCTGGAGCCACAGGAAACGAAGCAGGTGGATGCAGATTGTGTGATCGCGTTGGGCGCAATGGTATGGGGCAAGGATACGCTCAGCCATATGCTGGAGGACCGGGTGCTTGGCGCGATCGACGTTTACGAGCGCAGCGGCGCGAAAAAAATCCTGATGAGCGGGGATCATGGGCAAAAGGATTACGATGAAGTGAACGCCATGAAAAAATACGCGCTGGAAAAGGGCGTGGCAACGGACGACGTGTTTATGGATCATGCAGGCTTTTCTACTTATGAAACGATGTATCGCGCACGGGATGTGTTTCAGGCGAAAAAGGTAATCATCGTCACGCAGAAATACCACCTGTACCGCGCGGTTTATATCGCACGGGCATTGGGGCTGGAGGCGTACGGCGTTGCCTCTGACCCAAGGCCATACAGCAGCATGGTTTATAACAACGCGCGGGAATTTCTCGCGCGTGTGAAGGATTTTTTCACGGCAATCGTGAAGCCGGAGCCGACGTATCTAGGAGAAGCGATCCCGATTAATGGAAGTGGGGCGCAGACGGATGATCAGGCTTGACCGTAATTTATTTTGGATCGGGAAGAAAACCGCCGCAAATGCAACAATATGCATTTGCGGCGGTTTGTTTTTATGATAATGCAGCGACTACAGAGCAAAGGTGTCCAGCCTGACATCCTCTGCAAAGGGGGGGCTCGTGCCTGCCCGATTCAGAAAGCACGCGGCTATTTTTTGCCGTTTGGAGGGGCACCATTTTTTGACCTCAGGGAAAATTTATTTTCCTCTCCCCGTGCCAGCCGCAGGATATTTTCCCAATGGCGAAGCATGATGAGCGCCCAGAGCAGAAAAGCAAGCGCAACAAGCGGCCAGTTGCCCCAGTCAAAGATCAGCGCCAAAAGCATAAAAAGCGCAGAACCGGCCATCGAAGCCACGGATATTATCTGAAACAGCAAGATCAGCACAACGGCGGCAAGCGTGACGGCCAACCCATAAAGCGGGCGGATCATCCAAATCACGCCAAGCGACGCCGCAACGCCCTTGCCCCCCTTAAACCTTAAGAATACGGGAAAATCGTGACCCAACACCACAAACAGCGCACAAATGTAACCCCCAACCTCGCCCGCAATCCAGCGGCCAATCAGCACCCCAAGAATTCCTTTCAGCAGATCCCCCAAGAATGTGATCAGACCGGAGCTCAGGCCGAATACGCGCAGCATATTGGTGCTGCCCGCATTGCCGCTGCCGTGATTTCGCACGTCGTCTTTGTATTTCAGGCGGCTGATAATTACCGCAAACTGGACGTTGCCCAGCAGGTATCCCAGCGCAGCGCATGCCAAGTACAGAAGCCATGAATTCAAATCAGCTATTGTCACTACCTCCTAGTTTGCATCTGCAGAACAGGCACAAAAAATGATGGAAAAAAGCCTGCGCGTTATGCCAGAAGCAAGGATTCCGCGATTCCAATGGGCCCTTGCCGAAGAGTCTATCCCCGATCAGCGTTTTACAGAGCGTCGCTGAACAGTCCTAAAACAGCATCTGCCAGGAGCTTACAGCACAAAGCCGACCTTTTTCATCACCTTATCCAGCGTGCGCTGGGAGATGCGCTGCGCGGCTTCTGCACCCTTTGCCGCACAGCTGCGGATATAGTCGAGATTGCCCATATATTTATGGAAACGCTCCTGAACGGGCCGCAGCTCTTCAATGACCGCTTCAGCGACCGCGATTTTAAAATCGCCATAGCCCTTGCCCTCAAATTCCGCCTCAATCTGCGCCATTGGCTTGCCGGTGCAGCAGCTGTAAATCCCCATGAGGTTGTTGATCCCGCCGCGCCCCTCTTCATAAGCCACGCGGGCCTCGGAATCCGTAACGGCGCGCTTGCATTTCCGCAGGATAACGTCCGGCGAGTCGAGCATGGAGATAAAGCCGTTGACATTCGAATCGGATTTGCTCATCTTCTTCTCCGGCTCCTGCAGGGACATCACACGCGCGCCCTCCTTGCCGATATAGGGCTCGGGAATCGTAAACACATTGCCGTAAATGCCGTTGAAGCGGCCCGCGATATCGCGGGTGATCTCCAGATGCTGCTTTTGGTCTGCGCCGACAGGGACAAAATCCGCCTGATAGAGCAGAATATCCGCCGCCATGAGGACCGGATAGGCGAAAAGGCCAACGTTGACATTGTCCGCATGCTGTGCGGATTTATCCTTAAACTGCGTCATGCGCGACATCTCGCCGAACTGGGTATAGCAGTTGAGCACCCAGGCAAGCTGCGCATGAGTTGGCACCTGGCTCTGGATAAAGACGAGATTTTTCTCCGGATCCAGGCCGATGGCGAGCAGCAGGGCGTATAATTCGAGCGTGCGGTGGCGCAGGTCCGCCGGATTCTGCCGGACCGTGATCGCATGCAGATCCGCGACCGCGTAGGCGCAGTCGTATTCCTCTGACATGGAAACCCAGTTTTTCAGGGCCCCCAGATAATTGCCGAGCGTTGGGATGCCGCTGGGCTGGATCGCACTCAGGATTCGTTTTCTGCGTTCAGGCTGTTGTTCCATACGTTTCGTCACCACTTTCTAAACTTAAAATTGTTTTTTGATCTGCCCCAAAATCTGCATGCCCTTGACGATCGCCTCGTCCGTGGGCGTGGAGAAATTCAAACGGAAGCATTGGGTTTTATCGCTCTCATGCGTCATGAAGGCGGATCCGGGGACGACGGCAACCTTGTTCTCTACTGCCACCTGGCAGAAATTTGCCATATTGACACCATCCGGCAAAGCACACCAGATGAACAGGCCGCCCTCCGGGCGGTTATAGGTGACAAAGTCGCCGAGCTCTCTGTCGATCAAATCGCACATCAGGTTGAGCTTTTTACGGTAAATGCCGCAGATCTTTTGAATGTGGGCTTCTATATCGTAATACGCCATCCACTCGTCTACGATCAGCTGGCAGAGCATCGGGGTGTGCACATCCGCCGCCTGTTTGCCGACCGTCATCTTGGCGATTAACGGAGCGGGTGCAATCGCGTAACCCACGCGCATGCCGGGGGAGAGAATTTTGGAGAAGGAGCCCGCATAGATGACGATTCCATCCTCATCAAAGCTCTTAATCGCAGGCACATGCTCGCCCGCAACGCGCAGGTCGCCATACGGGTTATCTTCAAGGATCAGCACGCCGTATTGCTTGGCAAGCTCATAGACCCGGCGGCGTTTGGCAAGCGACATGGTAACGCCCGCCGGATTTTGAAAATTCGGGATCGTGTAGATAAAACGGACGTTCTTTTCCTCCTGAAGCGCCCGCTCCAGCTCGTCTACATCCATGCCGTCCGCCTGCACAGAGATACCGCGCAGCTTCGCGTTATAGGAGCGGAAGCAGTTGAGGGAGCCGATGAAGGAGGGCGCTTCGCAGATCACGGTATCGCCTTCGTTGCACAGTGCCTTTGTGGCGAGATCCATCACCTGCTGCGCGCCGGATGTGATTAGCAAGCTGTCGAAATCGCGGCCGATATTGTGCTTTTGCTTCATATAGGCTGCGATGCGCTCCCGAAGGGGCGTATAACCCTCTGTCACACCATATTGCAGGCAGTCAATCGGACGCTCGGCGAGCAGCTTTTCCGTAATTTCACGCACCTCTTCTGTGGGGAAGGCTTCCGGTGCGGGATTGCCGGCGGCAAAAGGGATGACGCCTGGCTGAGAGGTTGCTTTCAGGATTTCACGGATTGCGGAGGGCTGGAGGGTGGAGATACGGTCAGAAAATTCAAATTGCATATGAATACCCCATTTGTTCTGTTAGAATGAGATTATTCTAACATAGTCCGCACGGTTTTTAAAGAGGCAGAGGCCGCGTTTGTGGACTTTTTCCTGCTGATGATGTATAATCAAACCCAGTGGACAAGCCCTGTGAAAGAAGGATCCAGCACAGCGCCGGCCTGACCGGCGGATTATTGGAGGTTGCTATGAAACGAATTCTGTGCGCTGTGACGGCGCTGACGGTATGCATGACGCTTCTGACAGCCTGCGGAGGGCCGAAAACAGCGCTCCAGATCGGTGGCGCACAGGTCAGCAGTGAGATATATACGTATTATTATGATCTGGTAAAACGCTCTCCGGAGGAGTATCCCGGGGATGCGCGGAAGAATGCGATCAGCCTGTGCAAGGAGTATGTGGCGGTTAATACGCTCGCGGCAGAGCGCTCCATCACCCTGAAAACGGAGCAGGAGGCCGCCGCTTCCGCATGGGTTAATCAGCAGTGGAAGTTTTTCAGCACCTACTACACGGGGCTAGGGCTCAGCAAGCAGACGCTGATGAAGGTGCGGGAAAACGAGGCGCGCCGGGCGCTTTTACTGGAGGCCTATTATGGGGCAGGCGGCTTGCAGCCTGTGGCGGATGATGCGCTGAAGGATTACTTCTCCAAGCATTTTGTGGTATTCAAATCGATCAATGGGTATTTGACCGATACGAACGATGCGGGCGAATCCCTAGCACTCAGTGACGATCGCATTGCACAGATCAAAAAGCAATTCAATACCATGGCGGATTCCATCAGCAAGGGCGCCTCGATTGAGGAGGTCAACACCCAATATTTAGAATCTCAGAATAGCTCCAGTGTCGGTGAGTTCACCGCATCGGTGATCGACGGCGAGAACACGGATTATCCGGAGGGATTTTACGATCAGGTTGCAGCGATGAAGAATGGCGACGTGAAGGTGATCACGCTTTCTACCTTTATTTATGTGGTGCAGAAGCTGGATGCGTTGGGTGAAAAGGGCAGCTATTTCACCCAATACCGTACAGATGTGCTCCAAAGCATGAAGGGGGAGGATTTCGAAAAGCTTTTGCAGGAGCGGGAAAGCTCTTTTGAAGTGGAAGAAAAAGGCGGGGTACTCAAGCGCTGTGAAAAGGCTGTGGAGGCCAGGCATCCAATGAATGGTGGCACGGCAGCCCCGAAGAGCACTGGCGGAGAAAGCACGGCATCCCAGGCGCAGCAGACGGCGCCTGCCACCTGAGCGAAAAATAAAAAGCAAGAGGCTGTTGCAAAAATCTCTGTATTTTGAAACAGCCTCTTTTTTCATTGGAATAGGAGGGCGTTCATTGAATCGGTTTCGTTTTTTCAGCAGCGGCGCATTATTGTTATTTTCGCTCTACTGCCTGATTTTTGACCGCACACTTCCCTTTTCATTGCCTAAGCCCACTTTGGTCATCGCCACAGCGTATCTGGCGTTTTTTCCGGTGAAGGATATGCTCTCCCGGCTCAACCGCACGCTTTATAAGGGCCGCCAGTTCGCCAAAAATTATGAGGAGGCGCCCATGCTGGATGAGGTGGAATTCCGGCGGATGAAAAAGCAGTATGACCGGCGGGCCCGCTACGCCATGCTTTTTTGGCTCGCCTTTCTGGCGGCGGTGGGCGGCCTGTATGCCGCCGGGATTTTCGACCGGGCATGGATTTTTTTCTTTTTTGCTTTTTCGGATTTTTGTGTATATTTCGCTGTGTTTTTCTGGTGCCCGTTTCACAGACTCATTGTGAAACCTTCCTGCTGCATGGAGTGCCGCATTTTTAATTGGGACAGCTTTTTTTCCTACAGCTTTCTCCTGTTCCTGCCCAGCGTTTATAGTGTGATCCTGGTAGGCCTAGCGCTGTGCTCGCTGGCGGAATGGGAGATCACCTATCATAAATACCCCAAGCGGTTTTATCGGATGTCCAACCAAAAACTGACGTGTGAAAACTGCGATCTGGAAGCGTGCAAAAACCGGCACAAACGCCGGTTTCATAAAGAGCTGTGCGAGGCGTATCGGCAGGAGCGGACAGAAAAGGCTGGCACCCATGCAAGGTGAATCAGAACGTTGCGGGAAATCGAGCGGTTGGAAATGCAAAAAAGGCGCAGGCACCATGCGCGCCCGCGCCTTTTTTATAACATTCAGATACTAGGGCAAAAGCAATGGGAAAATAGGATAACGGACTTTTTCCCTTGGTGAACAAGAGAAAACACGTTTTTTCGGGGCCAACAGAATGACCAGCGGCGTTATCCTCGTTGTGGGGCGTCAGCCCACCAAACCTGAGAACACCGCCAGCGCCCATTTTGGCCGCTGGCAGGCGTATTGCCCTTTGTCTATCGAGAGGAACAGCGAATCTTACTTAACATCCGTTTCTGCCATTTGCCGCTGCTCTTTCTGGCCGAGATCGTTGGTGTTGATTGATTTACCGAACACCACAAAGCGGTCAAACAAAAATTCCGTGACGAAATTGATTAGCATGGTGCCGATTTGAACGAGATAATAATTCCAGCCGATTCTGGTCAGCGCCCCAACCCACCAAGTAGACACAGGGGAAAACACAGCGTAATATCCAGCTACTTTCAGCATGGCGATCGGGATATTGTTTGCGGATTTAAAGGTGAATTTTCGATTGAACGTGAAGTTCCATAAAACAGATAGGACTAAGCCTGTAATGTAGCAAGCCATGGGGGGCCAATGAAACAGCTCCTTACAGATCGTGGAGCTTATGATCTGGATGGCCCCAGCGCTGATAGAAAACAGGGTGAATTTGACTGCTTGAAGCAGGTTTTGCTTTTTGGTAAGCTTTGCCTTGCCGGGCGCGGAAGGGGTAACGGTGTGTTCTGTGGCTTCCTTCATGGATGTACGCTCCTTCATCTCGTTCGTGTATTCATAAGCAGCCAGGGGGCTGTTTGATGCGCCGGGAACCTGCCGATGTGTTTCATTATAGCAGCATGTTTGATCTTTGTAAAGAATGCATTAGATTTATTTTAGATATAAAACATTAATTGTACATTATATATAACCAAAAAACAGAGCGTTTGCAGATCTTACAAACGCTCTGTTTTGGCATGGAGGAATCCAGCCTACCAGTTAATCGTGAACCAGTCTCCCAAGCCGATTACAATTTTCGCCTGAACATTAAGAGGAATCACTTTTAAAACCTTGGTAACGGAAAAACTCATCATGACATTTGGCAGATCATACTCTACCTTTAAAAGTTTGCCGTTTGATGAAATCGTTGCTTTAATTGAACTTGTGCCATAGGAGACATCAATGCTGCTGAACGTTGCATAAGAGGATGCGCTGTCAATCACTTCCTGTTTACTAACGGAATTAAAGGCCTTCGTGATACCCGAAGGCTTCACCTTTAAATTAAGCACATAGTTATTGCCATTTTTGCTGCAGGAAGCGGAAGAAACATCGCTTGCCGAAAGTTTACTGGAATAGTCTTGATTTTTAACAGGGAAATTTGCCTTTTTATCAGCAGAGGAGGAGTAGACTTCATTTACGTCTTTCGTTTTTAAAAACTGATTCATTAAAAAGTTTGCAGCCTGCTCCAAGCTTGGATTATTGGGCATCTCAGGATCAGATACTTTTTTTGCGATACTCTTTGTTTTCGTAATGCTCTTTGCGTTCTTTTTTGCATCGTTAGCCGCCGTATTGTAATAATGGATAAGCGCGGCCTTCGACATTTTTGTCGGATCGTTTTCATCGGCCTTCGGCACGGTGGTTTTCTCTTCCTGCGGCTGCTTCCCGCTTGGCTGTGTTGCAGAAACATCGCCGGATACCGGGAGGGCGTCCGTGCTCTCATCAGCCCCCGGCTCGGAGGCGCTATTCTCGCCTGTTGCCCCGGCGGGAAGCGTTTCTTCGTTTGACGGCTGATTTCCACTGATGGGTGGATCTGTGCTGGGCTCATCCGTATCTTTTGGCGAGCAGGCAGCCAGCGCGGCTGTCATAGAAAGAGCCAAGAAAATCGCAAGTAAACGTTTGCTCTTTTTCATAAAATAGAACTCCCTTCTCTCTCGTGTGGGCCCCTATTCCGTATGAGCTTACCTACCCACATGTCTATATAGTATAAAACTAATAGAAAATGAAAAGGATGTCAAGACAATATTATTTAAATTTATTTATTATTTATATTTTATTAGAAATTTACGAAATTAAAATAATAATACTGAAAATGGCTCTTGTCAAAGCGAAAAAAATCGGCTATACTAATCATAAATCAGCCAGGATGAAAGCAGCAGCCTGCTTTGCCTTTTTCAGAGAGCCGGTGGTCGGTGGGAACCGGTAAAGAGGCAGGCTTTTCCACTTTCGGAGCTGCCGGCGAGGAGCCGGAGGGGCGTGCCCGTTACAGCACGAGTCAAAGAGGCCGGGTTTCCGGCAAAATGGGTGGCACCGCGGAAAGATTTGCTTCCGTCCCATATGGGACGGAAGCTTTTTATTTTGCCGCTCCAGAGCATGAGATTAGAAAGGAGAATTCGTATGTTGGACATCAAGTTTTTGCGGTCCAATCCGGAGGTTGTCAAAGAGAATATCCGGAAAAAGTTTCAGGAGGAGAAGGTGGCGCTGGTAGATGAGGTGATTGCGCTCGATGAAAAATGCCGTGCCGCACGCACGCGCTGCGAATACCTGCGCAGCCGGCGCAACGCGATCAGCAAGCAGATCGGCGCGTTTATGGCAAAGGGCCAGAAGGATGAGGCGGAGCAGGCGAAAAAGAGCGTTTCCGACATGGCAGAGGAGATGACCCACCTGGATGCAGAGGTAAACGAGCTCTCCGCCCAAATCCGCGAGCGCATGCTGGTGATTCCGAATATCATCGACCCGACGGTTCCAATCGGCAAGGACGACAGCGAGAATGTGGAGCTTGAGCGCTTTGGCGAGCCGCGTGTGCCGGAATATGAGGTGCCCTACCATGTGGATATCATGGAGCGTTTCAACGGCATTGATTTGGACAGCGCGCGCAAAACAAGCGGCAATGGCTTTTATTACCTGCGGGGGGATATTGCCCGGCTGCATTCCGCGATCCTTTCCTATGCGCGGGATTTCATGATCGACAAGGGCTTTACCTATTATGTGCCGCCCTTTATGATCCGCGGCAACGTCGTGGACGGCGTGATGAGCTTTGCCGAAATGGAAAACATGATGTATAAGATCGAGGGGGAGGATCTCTACCTGATCGGCACGAGCGAGCATTCCATGATCGGCAAATTCATCGATACGCTGCTGGAGGAAAAAGAATTGCCCCAAACACTGACGAGCTATTCCCCCTGCTTCCGCAAGGAGGTTGGCGCGCATGGCATCGAGGAGCGCGGCGTGTACCGCATCCATCAGTTTGAAAAGCAGGAGATGGTGGTCGTCTGCCAGCCCGAGGAGAGCAAGGATTGGTTTGAAAAGCTGTACCATTATACGGTCGAGTTCTTTCGCAGCCTGGATATCCCGGTGCGCTCGCTGGAATGCTGCTCCGGCGACCTTGCGGATTTAAAAGTTAAGAGCATCGACGTGGAGGCGTGGTCGCCCCGCCAGCAGAAGTATTTCGAGGTGGGGAGTTGTTCGAACCTTGGCGACGCGCAGGCCCGCAGGCTTGGCATCCGTGTGCGCAATAAGGAAAAGGGCAACTACTTCCCGCACACGCTCAACAACACGGTGGTGGCCCCGCCCCGCATGTTGATCGCCTTTTTGGAGAACAATTTGCAGGCGGATGGCTCGGTGGCAATCCCGGAGCCGCTCAGGATGTATATGGGCGGGAAGGACGCGATACGGTAAACTGTTGCTTCGCGGGTCAATTCGTAATAATAATAATAAAATTGTGCCTGGTCTTGATTGAATCAAGGCCAGGCACGATTCATTTGCTTGTAGAGTTCGGATAGAAACTTTTTGATCCATCGGCTCTTTTTTCTGAATAGACTAATTTCCCGGATTCATCATAAAAAAAGGCTTCTGTCACTTTTTTGGAATGGCCATCTGCTGTTCCAAGGCCTGGAATCATCAGAAGAAAGCAATCGTCTGGGTCAATTGATTCTTCAATTGTATCTGAGTTTTTATCAATCGCTATCGTATATTTGCATTTTGAAATATTACAGGGGTTCGATGAATAATAGATCAAAAGGTCTGTTTGGCTTGCATTACCGTTTGCGTCTTTTGGCGTAAAATAAAGAGAACCTATGATATCAAGATCTTCTTCGTTTCCAACAGCCATAGTGGGTGCAAAACGATTTGTATCTTTAAAAAAGAATAAGGGTTTTTCTTCAAAAACGATGAGTTCCTGAGGCTGGCCGATGCCGACATTTTCCGCGAGGGAAAAAACGTAGTGAGGATAATCGGGGTATTGAAAAGCTTGAAACTGGGAAGCCTGTGCCTGACTGTTAGAAACACTGGCTTTTTCGATTTCAGAGAGTGACACACCGCCCGCTTGATAGAACCAAATCGTTTTACCAACGATTAACAACAGCAAACATGTAACCAAACAGCTTAAAGTTATAATTATTTTTCTTTTCATAAATAGTCCACGCTTTACTAAAAGTTGAAGGTTACGTAGTTGTACAATTGCCAAGATTTTTCGGCTTTCTTAGGGCTTAATGTCAATCCTACTTCTTTAGATGTATTTAATGAAACGCTTACATCTAACGTCATGTCTGTCCAAGTATGAACATAATAGCTGTTTATTTTTCTTGTCGCAGAAGAAGGCTTGCCCCAACACGTAGTAAATAAATCATAACTCTCTAATTGGTTTGGTCCAAAAGGATCATCCTTTACACCATAGCGTATATAGGAAGAGCCTCCATTTTCTCTCCAGTATTCCTGTCCAGGCCTCCCAAACCAGCTTTCCGGCGCAACCATTTCAAAATACCATGTTCTTAGGGAATCACTGCCGATTGTCATACTGGTTGGTACTGATTGTAAAATAAAATCAGCTCCGCCATCAGGATATTTTTCTCCACCAATCCAGGAAGTCGTTGACCATTTTCCCGTGGTAGTAGTTTTATATTGATACTCTCCAGCGGAGTTCTTGGTATCTGTTCTAACAATTTTAGTCCGTAAAGTAAAATTGTATTTTATACTTGCGCCAGATGTTTTTTCAGACGCGGCAGAAGCTGTAAGCGAAAGAGAAGAAGAGTTCGTTTTTATTCTTTCCAGGTGTCCATCAACTTCTGTTAAGGGAGCTTCAGTATAACTCATAACTACCAATTCGTCACTGTTTAAAATGGATTGTGCCAAGTCTTCTTCCGCATCAGGATATCGACTGATATATTGTTCTAATTTTAATTTATCCCGTCGTGCCCGATAGCGGCTGAAAATATTTAAATCTTGAGAAATAGAAATCAGTAGCCGTTTGTTATTTGAAACAAATAGGTTCATTCCCTCAAAATTAATTTGTTCATGGGACTCTAGATAAGGATTACTCTGCACAGCGCCTGAAGGGAAAACCATAGAGGTGAAGAATAATGCCACAATCATGAAGCTACAGAAATGTTTAATAAACTTTTTTTTCATGAATATCAACCACCTTTATACATTAATAAATAAAATTCAAACATATTTACTGAAACATTGGTAACACATCCCTTCAGGGTTAATTATAGTTAAAAAAATATATAATGTAAACACCCTTATTATACAAATATTTACATACAAATTTGTGGAAAATCACAGAAAAACAACCCCTCACACAGTGTAGAAACTGATGAGGGGCTGCTTGATTCAGACCAAACGGTTAAATAAAAAATAGCCGTGAGCCGTCTGCTCTCGTAGGCAATGTGTATTTTTGCGATCTGTGTGGTTATGGCGGATTTTGCTTTATTACTCCACGTTGCCTCACAATCAAAATAGTCGGAAGCTATCTGATCCCGCAAGCGATGTGCACCCTTTTATTCTGGGCGGTCATGGCAAACCTTGCTTTGTTACTCCGCTTCGCTGCGTAATAAAAAATTTCCATCATAAGTGAGAGGAAAAGGCCGCGCCGCTTTTTTCCAGCGCAATCCCCAACGGCAGGCCCAGCAGATAACACACGGCAAGCTGGCCAAGGCCCACCTGCACGGCGGCGATCAGGAAACCCATCAGGGATGCTGCTTCGCCAGGGGTGAAGAGCGTAATTTGCAGCCCGACGATCACGGCGTTTACCAGCACGGGCGGCAGAGGCGCAAGCACGGGGATGTTTTTGACCCGCACCTTGCGCACGGCGCGCGTGAGGATTGCGGCGATCAGGGAGGCGGCTGTGCCGAAAATCAAATCCAACGGGTATGGGCTTGCCAGATTGCCGATCAGGCAGCCAATGGCCAGGCCGGGCACCGCGGCGGGTGTGAAAACCGGCAGGATGGTCAGCGCCTCGGAAAAACGGAACTGGATACTTCCGTAAGCGAGGTTAAAGGCCATGGCGAGATAGGTCAGCGCGGCATAAATTGCAGCGATCATGCCCGCTTGGGCGAGGTAGGGCAGGGTTCCTTTTTTCATTGTTTTCACTCCATAGTTTTGATTTAGAGGGCACCTGCGAAACTTGTTTTGCAGATGCATGCTCTCGTCAGGATGGTTTCGAACTGACGTAATAATGTTTTAAAAAAGGAAAAAGCGCGGTTTCGCGCCAGCAGGGCGCGGAATGTGTGCCGCCGTCACGGCACGCAAGCGGTTTTTGAGGTGGCAACGGTAAAACGGAAGATTTACCGTTGCCACTGCTCTCGTCAGGATGGTTTCGAACTGACGTGTTTTGTTTTAACAACTTGAATTAGATGGAATTCAGGAAGGATTTCAGGTTCATCAGCGCGTGGATAAAGCCGATGATGATCTTTTTCCAACCCGTTCCGGCGTTCTGGCCGTTGAGGATCATCAGCAGGCCATGAGCCATATCCTCTGTGAACATGCTGGCGCTCATGCCGACAAAACCGCGGATAGGCATCTGGAGCGCAAGGGAGGAAAGCATCAGCGCCGTTTCCTCGTTGCCGTTGGCAAGCTTGAGGGTGACAGCGTTGACAATTTTGTTGAGCCGTGCGCCCCACGGTGTATCCTTTGCGTCCTCCAGATTGCAGTTGATGTCGAGCGGTTCACCCTTTTTGCGCTGTGCGGGGGGCAGGGGGCGGCCAATGAGCACTTCGAACTGGTCATCCGGGATTTCCTGAATTTGGCCGCTGTAGTAGGCGGGGGCTGTCTGGCGATAATCCGGGGCCGCTGCGTCCGGCGCAGCGCTCGTTACCTCAACTGTGCCCTCTAAGCGGATATCACGGCTGGAAGTGCCCACAAGAATTTGATACGAGCCGCTTTCCACATGCCAATCGTGGATGTTAACATTATAATAGGCAAATGCGCGCTCCGTGAGCGGAATAGTAACGGTTTTTTGCTCCCCAGCCTTCAGGAAGACCTTCGCGAAGCCTTTGAGCTCCTTCGGCGCTTTGAAAATGGCGCTTTCCGGCGCGGCAACATAGACCTGTGCGATTTCCGCACCATCCACCTTGCCGCTATTCTTAATTTTAAACGAGACGGTCAGTTCCTCGCCCTGCTTGATCGCCTTTTTGCTCAGGCGCAGGCCGGAATAGGAGAACTGCGTGTAGGAAAGACCGTAGCCGAACGGGAAACGGACCGCCTTGCCTACCTTGTCATAATAACGGTAGCCTACGAAAATGCTCTCGCGGTATTCCGTTGTAACGGGAGAGCCGGGGAAATATTTGGCGGACGGAGTATCCTGTAAGCCCAGCGGATAGGTTTCAGCCAGCTTGCCGCTGGGGGTGACCTTGCCGGTGACAAGGTCCGCAATGGCGCCGCCGCCTGCCTGGCCGCCGAGATAACCGTTTAGCACCGCTTTCACCTGATCGAGCCAGGGCATCTCGACCGGCGCACCGCCGGAGAGGATGACCGCAACATTTTCATTTGCCTCGCTGACTGCCTCTGCCAACGCATTGTGGCTCTTCGGCAGGCGCATATGGAGCCGGTCGTAGCCCTCGGCTTCGTAGCTTTCCGTCAGGCCGATAAAGAGGAGCACCACATCCGCCTTTTTCGCAGTTTGGCAGGCATCCCGGATCAGGCCTTCATCCGGCTGGTCGGTCGCCTTGTTGTAGCCAGGGGCATATAGAACGCTGACGCCCGCATCCAGCAGACAATCGAAGGCGGAATCAAGCTGTGTGGGGTTGATCAGGGAGCTTCCCGCGCCCTGATAGCGGGGGGAACGGGCCATTTCACCAATCACGGCCACAGTTTGACCGGCCTTGAGCGGCAGAAGCTCCTCTTCATTTTTCAGCAGCACCATGGATTCGCCCGCGATTTTGCGCGCAAGCTGGTGGTTGGCCTGATGGTCGCAGGTGTGCGGATAAGCCTTCACCGCTTCCGCGCGGCAGATGAGCTCCAGAATTTGATCAACGCGCTCATCGAGCAGGGCTTCTTCGATTTCACCCGCCCGCACGGCATCGACGATCTTCTGATCGTTCAGGCCGCCGGAGGAGGGCATCTCCAGATCCTGCCCGGCGATCAGGCCTGGCACGCGCTCATTGTTGGCGCCCCAGTCTGTGACGACGAGGCCCTGAAAGCCCCAATCCTTGCGCAGCACATCGGCCAGGAGCCATTTGTTTTCACAGCAAAAGGAGCCGTTGATTTTATTGTAGGCACCCATCACCGTCCAGGGCTGCGCCTTTTTGACCGCCGTTTCAAATGGCGCAAGATAAATTTCACGCAGTGCGCGCTCATCTACAACGGAATCGACCTTCATGCGGCGCGTCTCCTGATTATTGCAAGCAAAGTGCTTAAGCGAGGTGCCTGCGCCCTGTTCCTGCGCGCCATTGATAAAGGCAGCACCCAGTTCGCCCGCAAGCAGCGGATCCTCTGAAAAATATTCAAAATTGCGGCCGCACAAAGGCGAACGCTTGATGTTAACGCCGGGGCCGAGCACGACGCTCACGCCCTCGGCAAGCGCCTCCTGCGCAATTGCACCGCCCATTTCATGCAATAGCTCCGGGTTCCAGGAGCAGGCGGTAGTAGCGGCCGTTGGGAAGCAGGTGGCCGGCTCGCTGCCGTTGATGCCAAGGTTATCCTGGCTGCCGGTTTGCTTGCGCAGGCCGTGCGGGCCGTCGCAAACCATGATCTCCGGGATATTAAATTTTTCAAGCCCCTTCAGATGCCAAAAATCCTTGCCGGAGCAGAGGCTTGCTTTTTCCTCCAGCGTCATCTTGCTGATTAGATCCTGATGTTTCATCTCAATGCCTCATCCTTTCGCACTCTGTTTGGAAGAAAGGGAACCGCCTTTCCTTCAAACGAATTTTCTTCCTTATTCTTTTGCTGAAAACTCATAATAGCTCAGCCATTCGTTCATCAGACGGCTCCAACGGGCCGTGAGTGGATGGTAGCCGTCCCCGTTTTCAGGGGCGGCAAGCCCCTGCCCATGGTCACCATAGGGGAACAGGTGCATTTCCACGGGAACCCCACGCTTGGCAAGCGTGTCGCAGAGCGTCAGGGCAGTATGATAATTGATCAGCCCGTCGCGCATCGACTGCCAGATAAAGGCGGGCGGGAACTGCATCTTTTCTTCCAGCACAACGTCGAAATAGGCGACGAGGTCGAATTCCTCATCGTCGTCGTATTCCTCCTTGAACATCACGGCTGCATAGCCCAGCAGCATGGCGTCCGGGCGGGAGGATACGCGCTCCACCGGGTCAGCCGCGGCAGGGTCGCCGTCGTCCGCATAGGCGCAGGAGAGGAAGGCTAAATTGCCGCCGGCCGAAAAGCCGAGCACGCCGATCTTATCCGGCAGGATGCCCATTTCCTCCGCATGATAGCGCAGATAGCGCACCGCTCGCTTCGCATCAAGCAGAATGATATCGCGGGAATAGGGGACGACGCGGTAGTCAAGCACGGCGGCATGGATGCCAGCCTCATTAATCTTCTGCGCGACCACCTTCCCCTCATGCACGGCTTTGCTCGTATAGGAGCCGCCAGCCATTACAATCACACAGCCGTGTTTCCCACCGCCGGACGCGGGAAAAAACGTGACCGAAGGCCTGCGCTGCCCGATTGCCTCTTCAAACCCGGGCACCTCGCTATCCCACAGGGGAAGCTGCGTATCCTCGCTGAGCATTTCTGCCCAGGGGGCATCGGGGTTCAGATTCCCCCAAATATCATAAGTATCGGCCAAAATAGATAACCTCCTTGCCGCATCAGCGGTTTTTGATCGTTTGTTCTCTCTGTGATTTCGCCGCTGTCAGAAGAGGCTCGGATGCCAGCTCCCACTTGGGCGAAGAAACTCAAAAAGATTATACACGCTTGCCCAAAAGAGTGCAATCTCTATTTGGAAACATTCCGGACTTTCCGGACATAGCACGTCCATAAACAAACCGTTTATCTTTCTATCAGGAATGATATAAATTCTTATTATAAAATTAAAGGTAAAACCGCCCTGGGATAAATACTGCATCTGTAAAGAATTATAATAGTTATCGTCAGCTTGTGGCATGTTCTTTCGGAGAGGAAGAGCAAAACCATAATGATGGCCATTTTTTTGCGACAAGCCGCAGAATTGTGCAGTGTTGGCGCAGCTGAAATTTCAAGTTTGCAGGATTTTATCTTTGAAACGTTATCCGCCCGAAGGGCGAAGTAAGGAGAGAGCCAAATGAACACAACCATAAAAAAACTAACGGCGATTCTGGCGGCGGGCTGCCTGTTAGCCTCGCTGGCTGCCTGCAAGGGGCCGGAAGTGGAGCCTGGGGCAACCGATAGCACCCTTTTACAAAGCACACAGGGGCAAAACGGGGAGACGTTGGTGGCCTCTGATTCCCAGCAATCAGAAGCAAGCCCTTCCAAATCTGGTAATACGTCCGCTTCTGACAGCACCGCAGTTGAAGCGACCGATCAGCCAAAGGAGACGGTCAAACAGGTTGTTGCCACAGAAAAACCTCCGGTTCAGAATCAGAAACCATCTACGAAGGCGGAAATCGTCGCCTATTTCAATACGGCGGCGAATAAGGTTAAAACAGAGAAGCCCGGCGTGAAAAAAACAGAGGAAATTTCCTTCCATGTGAAGGGGGATGGCGCGATTGCAAGCATTGCCAATAAGGTGCAGAATGCGCTGAAGAAAAACGGCACGCTGAATCCGGATCCCATCACCGCGAAAAAGGGTGCGAGCCATAATGCAGTTTTTCCGGTGGAAAATCAAAGCTGGTCCAGCCGCCTGTCCGCCGACGCGGTATCGTCGGCCTCCTGCGTAGAGAAGAATGGAGCTTATACGATCACCATCCGAATGAAGGATGAGCATATCTCCTATGAGCAGGCGAGGAAACCGCTTCAGACAAAGCATGGCCAGGTGGTCGATATTCTCAAGGCCAATGAGATCGATGAGCAGATGAAGAGCCTGAGCTGGCTTGTCACCCTGCATGATTTAGATCAAACCTATTCGGGCACAACGATTGTATGCACGATCGATGCAAAGAGCGGGGCGATGCGTTCCGCGCACTATCGGATTGTCAGCAATGCAACGATTAAGGCCAGCGCGCCGATCGTGGGCGATGCAACGGTAGAAGCAACGATTGCGTTTGATCAGACGTATCAATTTTAAAAGACGATAAAGGGGCCGCTGCAAGATGGAGAGCATTTTGCGGCGGCCCCTTCCCTCATTTTTGCAGCCTTGTTCCCCGCAGGCATTCCGCGCCGAAAGGCATACCCACTTTGCGATTCGTTTCCTTTTGAACCCCTTTTAAAAATCGATACCCCGGTTAAAAATCGATACCCCGGCTGTCGCCTTTGCGGATTCCAAATCCCTAAAGGCGACAGCCTTTTTGTAATGGCACAGTATAGAATAATAATTCTAAATTTTTATTAAAATGAAGTTAATTATTTGTTAATAAATTGTTCATGTTTTTAAGAATACTCGTGATAAAATATAAATAAAATTTAACAATTGGGGGGATCATTTATGAATTTAAACAAAATCATCGAGAGAAAAGATTCTGCGGCACAGTATATGGTAGATGAAATCACCTATATCTGTAAAAATCTCGATAAGCGTTCGCCCGGCTCGGAAGGAGAGAAACAGGCCTGCGAGTACATGGCAAAAGTGTTGCGGGAGGATTGCGGGTGCGATCGTGTGCAGGTTGAACCCTTCAAAGAGAACCCCGGCTCCTTTTTTGGCTGGATCTATTTTACGATTACGGCCGCCCTTTTGGCGATTGCATGCTATTTCTTCTTCCCTCTTGCCTCGATCATTCTTTTGCTGGTAGGCTTTTTCATTTGCTTTATGCAATTTGGTCTGTATAAAAAGCTGGTCGATCCCGTTTTTCCGGAGAAAACGGGCCACAACGTAACGGCTGTGAAAAGCTGCAAGGGTGAAGTAAAGCGCCGCATTTTTTTCAACGGGCATCCGGATGCTGCGTGGGAGTGGCCGGTCAACTATAAGCTGGGTGGCGTTGGATTTGAAGGCCATGCGGTCATTTGTTTTCTTGGCTTGATTTATTATTTGGTGCTTTCTGTTATTTTTATTGTGCAGAATGGTTTTCAATTCGGCGGGTTTGATCCTTCCACAACGCTGGGGAAAGCGGCGCTGGGCGGCCTTGTTTTTGTGCCGTTTATGATCGGCCTGTATTGGATGTGGAATAAGCACCGTATTGTGGATGGCGCAAACGACAACCTCTCCGGCTGTTATATGGGCATTTCTATCCTCAAGGAGCTCCAGGATGCTGGTATTGAATTAGAGAATACGGAGATCGGCGTGATCCTTTCTGGCTCGGAGGAAGCGGGGCTGCGCGGAGCAAAGGCTTGGTGTGAGCAGCATCAAGGCGAGTTTGACGATGTGCCGACCTTTATCTTCTCCTACGATACAATCCACGACCCGAAATATCTCATGGCCAATTACCGCGACCTCAACGGTACCGTCAAAGCGGATAAGGATGTATCCGATTTGTTTATGGAAGCGGCCAAAGAGCTCGGAATTCGCTGCAAAAAGGGTTGGGTGCCACCGCTCGGCGGCGCGACGGACTCCGCTGCGTTTGCACAGGCTGGTTTCCGTGCAACGGGCGTAACGGGCCTGAACCATAAGCTGGAGGATTATTATCATACGCGGCGCGATACCTATGACAATATGAATCTCGAGGGCTTGGCAGGTTGCTTCGCGGTCAGCGTGAAGGCGCTGGAGATGTTTGATAACGGAGCGAAGCAAGCGCCCGTGAAAAGCGCGGCCATGCACAAATAAGAAAATAGTCTAAAAAGGATTTTGGTTTGAGGGGCGGCATGGCCGGGAGGTTATGCCGCCTTGTTTTTACGCCTGCTGATTACGAGGGCTCAAAGGGCGCGTACCAGAATATTCCGGCACACGCCCTTTTGATTGGCTGTTTGTTTTTGGCTTCAGGGGATTGCGTTTTGCTCCAAGATCGCTTACACTATTTTTCAACAGGATGCTTTGCAAAGGCGATGGCCGGCAAAGCAATCTGATCGCTGGCTGACATTGCAGCCGCGTAGAGAAAACAGATGCGGGCCTTCAGCCGTCTGCCTTTGTCTGTGAGGCTGTTTCCAGAGCCGCATTTACTTTTTTGATCGCGCTCCAGTTCTTTTCATGCTCCGCGAGGGTTTTGGCATAATAATATTTGCCTGCTTTATCGGTTGCAAAGTAGAAATAATCCGTCTGTTCTGGGTTGAGGGCGGCGTTGATCGCATCCATGCCGGGGTTGCAGATCGGGCCTTCCGGCAGGCCGGTGCATTTATAGGTGTTATAAAAGCTGTTGAACCGATCTTTGTCCTCCGTCAGATAGGGCTGCACCTCCTGCTCCAGGTAAAAAATCGTAACATCGCATTCGAGCTTTGGGTGGCTTTTGCTATTCAAGCGGTTGTGCAAAACGGAAGAAACAGCTTTCATCTGTGCGGGGTCCCCCGCCTCGGCTTGGATGATGGAGGCGAGGGTGAGCACTTCATCCATTGTCATACCCATTTCTTTGGCACGGGCTTTCTGCGTGCTGGTTATTTTTTTCTCCAGATTGTCCAATAGCTTCTGGATAACGCGCTCGGGGCTGTCGTCCCGATAAAATTCATATGTGTCGGGGAACAGATACCCTTCCAGCAGGAACGCCCGATTTTCCCAATCGCCAATCTCCTGCACGAGCGGGCTTTCCGCATTGCCGCGGTTTACTTCTGCAAGAAATTCAGAGCGGGTAAACAAGCCGTTCTTTTCCATCAGGCCGCCGATATCAGCAGCGCTGGATCCCTCTGGGATGGTAATGCGCACAGTGTTGGACGGCTCGGTAGAGTTGCTGTCCTCTGGCTGCTGCGAGGCGCAGGCGCTCAAGAACAAGCATAGGGCACAGGCGAGGGAAATGATCCGCAAACGTTTCATAGGCGGCTCCTTTTCAAAGATGATAGATTACCTTTATTGTACGCAAAATTTGACCGAATGCAAGACTTTCTGATAAAAACAGCAGGGATCCCTGACCAAACTGATATAAAATTGGAGGGCTTAGATGAAAGCTTTTTTTCTCTCGCTATGGCAAAATGATATTCTGAGGCTGGCTTTGGATTCTGCGTTTAAGCTAGTGCTCGCCGCCGTCTGCGGCGGCTTTATCGGCTATGAACGGCAGCACTCCCACCGCCCTGCTGGGTTTCGCACGCATATCCTTGTGGCAGTGGGCGCTGCGCTGGTGATGATTACCTCCAGCTTTCTCACCGATCAATATCAAGAGGTCATGCAGATCGATCCGACGCGCATGAGCGCACAGGTCATCAGCGGCATCGGCTTTTTGGGCGCGGGCACCATTCTGCGCGAAGGGTTTAGTGTGAAGGGGCTTACCACGGCGGCCAGCCTTTGGGCGGTTTCCTGCGTGGGCATTGCGGTGGGATCGGGCTTCTATGTGGGCGCGTTGATTGCCACGGTGGTGATTTATCTGACTCTCAACCTGCTTAAGCGCATTTCTGCCCGTGGGAATGCCGGACGGAATCTCTATGTTGAGGTGGAAGACGTCGGGCTGCAGGCTTCCCGCGTGGGAAAGGTGGTTCGCCGCTGTGGAGGAGAGCTTGCCTCCATGGAGCTGCTCAACGTGGATGGAGATGAAGGAAAGCGGAAAAAGGCGCCGGTGCTCAAGGTGCTGGTCTATACGCGCAATCTCCATGAGCTCGATTTGATCGTGGAAAGCATCCGCGCGGTTGAGGGTGTACGGGATCTATATGTCGAATAAAGAAAACCCAGACAGGAGAAAAGGGCAGCATGCAAAAAATACGACAGAATTACAACCATACGCTCTATGCCAGCTATTTTGGCTATATCACGCAGGCGATCGTCAATACATTTATCCCGCTCCTATTTCTTACGTTTCAGAGTTCCTACCAAATTTCACTGGATAAGATCACATCGCTTGTTACGATTAATTTCGGTATCCAACTGATTGTGGATCTGCTCAGCACCAAGTGGGTGGACAGAATCGGCTATCGGGTGTCGATTGTGGCGGCCCATATCTGCGCGGCCGCAGGGCTGGCGGGGCTGGGGATATTCCCGGAGCTATTCTCAGACCCTTACTGGGGGCTTTTGCTCGCGGTTGGGCTGTATGCCGTTGGCGGCGGGCTGATTGAAGTGCTGGTCAGCCCGATTGTGGAGGCCTGCCCCACGGAGAAAAAATCCGCCGCGATGAGCCTGCTGCACTCGTTTTATTGCTGGGGCTGTGTGTTGGTCATCCTTGTGTCCACACTCTTCTTCTCTGTGTTCGGGATTGCGAATTGGAGGATTCTCAGCTTTCTTTGGGCGGCGCTTCCGCTGTGCAATGCGCTCTATTATTCACAGGTGCCCATTGCGCCCCTGCATGAGGCTGGGGAGGCGATGCCGGTGCGCAAACTGTTCTCCAGCCGCATCTTCTGGGCATTCGCCCTGCTCATGGTTTGCGCGGGTGCCTCCGAACAGGCGATGAGCCAGTGGGCCTCCGCTTTTGCGGAATCCGGGCTGCACATTTCCAAAAGCGTTGGGGATCTGGCTGGGCCATGCATGTTTGCAATCCTGATGGGGCTGTCCCGCGTATTTTACGCAAAATTCAGCGAAAAAATCCACCTGACTGCCTTTATGGCGGGGAGTGGTGCGCTATGCATTGTGAGCTATCTGCTCGCGTCGCTGTGCCCCAAACCGCTCTTTTCCCTCGTGGGATGCGGATTGTGCGGCCTTTCTGTAGGGGTCTTGTGGCCGGGAACTTTCAGCCTTGCTTCCGCTTCCTGCCCCAGAGGAGGAACGGCGATGTTTGCCCTGCTTGCACTTGCGGGGGATTTGGGCTGCTCTGCGGGGCCCTCGCTGGTTGGCTTCATTTCAGATGCGGCGGATGGGAATCTGAAGGCCGGCCTGCTTGCAGCGATCTGTTTTCCCGTGTTGTTGCTGTGCGGACTGGCAGTGTGCAAAAAAATGACGCGGAAAGTGGGAATCAGTTCGAAGTGATCAGCCTTTCGAATCGGGAAACAGGGGTGGCGATGGCTTTGAGAGCGCGCTGGCGCTTTAACTGGAATATAGAAAACCCGCCTTTGGGACGATTGTCCCAAAGGCGGGTTTGTGGCTTGTAACATTTGGAATGGAAAAAACAGCCTGTTATCTCTTGGAGAACTGCGGTGCACGGCGTGCACCTTTGAGGCCGTATTTCTTCCTTTCCTTCATCCTCGGGTCGCGGGTGAGGAAGCCGGCCTTCTTCAGCGCGGGGCGGAGCGCCTCGTCATACTGAAGCAGAGCACGGGAGAGGCCATGACGGATTGCGCCGGCCTGGCCGGTCACGCCGCCGCCGTTAACGCGGCAGACAATATCGAATTTCTCGGTCGTACCCGTCAGCGCGAGAGGCTGGCGAACGATAAGTTTCAGCGTTTCAAGGCCGAAATAATCATCGATGGACCTATCGTTAATGGTGATCTTGCCCGTGCCGGGATAAACACGCACGCGGGCAACGGATTTTTTCCTGCGGCCGGTGCCGTAAAAATAGGGATTGCTATCGTACATATTCCTTCTCCTCCTTCCTTAAAACGCCCAGTCCTGAGGCTTCTGAGCAGCATGCTTATGATCTGCGCCCTTATAAATGCGCAGGCGGGTCAGCGCATTGCGGCCGATGACCGTATCCGGAACCATGCCCTTCACGGCGAGCTGCATCGCAAAATCAGAGCGCGTTTTCATCAGCGTACTGTACTTTACCTCTTTGAGGTTACCGATATAGCCAGAATGATGGTAATACATCTTCTGCTGGAGCTTGTTGCCTGTGAGAACGGCCTTGTCGGTGTTAATGATGATGACATGGTCGCCGCAGTCGGCATTGGGCGTAAAGGTCGGCTTGTGCTTGCCGCGCAGCAGAATGGCGGCCTGGGCGGCTACGCGGCCCATCGGCTTGCCTGCTGCATCAAGCACATACCAATTGCGGGTGATATCGCCCGCCTTCGGCATATAGGTTGACATAGTAAAACCTCCATTTGTATCGTCTTACCTTTTTCAGTGCCTGCATAGCATACCATAAGCGGGGCGGGCCTGTCAAGCTTTTTGCCCGTTTTTTTAATTTAACGGGATTGTACGTTTGAAATCTCCCGTTTCCTTCATTTTTAATGGCAAATGCTCGTGTGTGAAAAACGAAAATGCGCTGTGGAAAAGCGCGGCAGATGTATATTTTAAAAAAGATAGACAATCATTTTACTATGCGCTATAATCGGGGTATCCAGAGGGAATCCCTGGAAATAAATACACGTTAGGAGAATGGACCATGAAAAAATATGTTTGCACCGTTTGCGGTTATGAATACGATCCGGAGGTTGGCGATCCGGATAACGGGATTGCCCCCGGCACTGCCTTTGAAGATCTTCCGGAGGATTGGGTCTGCCCGCTGTGCGGCGTAGGGAAGGATCTTTTCGAGGAGGCGTGAGCCTGCTCCACGGGAAAGAGAGGCGTTAGGGAAATGGATCAAACCGCTTTGTTTAAGCTCTCTTATGGCCTGTATGTCGTAGGAGTAAAAAATGGCGATTCCTTTGGCGGCTGTATTGTGGATGCGATGATGCAGGTGACCTCCGATATGCCGCCGCTTCTCCTGCTCGGCAGCATGAAAAACACCCTGACCAACCAGTTGATCCGGGAGACCGGGGAATTTACCATTTCTGTTCTGTGCGCGGATGTAGATCCGTTTTTGATCGCAAATTTCGGGTTTCAATCCGCGCGTAAAGTGGAAAAGTGGGAGAATGTCGAGTATGCCGTGAAAGACGGCCTGCCCGTATTGCTGGATGCCGCCGCCTACCTGCGCTGCCGCGTATTGGAGACGAAAGACCTTTCCACGCACACGGTTTATACCTGTGAGGTGACGGATGCTTGGAACGGGGATGGAGAGCCCTTGCTCTACAACGACTATCAAAAGCACATGAAGGATGCCACCCGCAAGGCCTTCCAGGATTTTTTGAATGCGAAAAAAACGGAGCATGCCGCGCCTGAGCGGGCGCAGAAGCCACAGTGGGTTTGCTCTGTCTGCGGCTATGTTTATGACGGAGACGAACCCTTTGAAAAACTGCCGGAGACTTGGCGATGCCCGCGTTGTGGGCAGCTAAAATCCGTGTTTGTGCAGCAATAAAGGCACGACCCGGCGGCAGGAATTTGCCGCCGGGCTGTTTTTCTCATGGGCGGCGTGCGGATCTTCCCGATTTTTTGGTGGGAACGGTTGCTTTTTTCAGGAAGGCGTGGTAAAATAACAGTCGCCTTAAAAAGGCATATCATTTGATACCCGCCCGTGGCGAAGCTGGATATCGCAGCAGATTCCGATTCTGAAGGCCGGGGGTTCGAATCCCTCCGGGCGGGCCAGCAGGCTAAGCCTGCATGTAAAAAGCGCGCTTCACTTTGTGAGGCGCGCTTTGTTTTGTGCCCGCGTTTTAATCTGATATCTTTGTCGTCAACGCTTCTCACACCCGCGGTGCGCATCTTGCGCACCGCGGGTTCTCTTTTTGCTGAAACGGACGGCCCGTGCTGTAGATGGTCTGCCTTGTTCCATCGTTACGCCACATCGAGCCTGGATGCGATTCGCGTTCCAGGCTATTTTTTGTTTTTTCGTTTGCTGCTCGCGCTTTTATCGGGTATATTGATCAACGCGCCCCCATTATACCTAATGACACCCGCTGTGATATATTTTTAAAACATTGTATTTGTTCATATCAGTAAAAGATGATAAAAAAGGAAAAGCGTTTTCGTGCTCTTTTTTGGGGGCATCCCCTTGCCGGGTTTTATAGAATGCAAGAGATACAAAGGGTGTCCATCCTTGTTTTCTGGCATAGGATAGAGAGGAACATCTCCCCTCTAAACTTATAATCAGGAGGAAACACGATGGGAATTACAAATTTCAATAAAGAAATTAGTGCAAATCGCATGGATTGCGACGGGTCGCTGAAAGTTACCCTGGCGCTTTCGGCTTCTCCGGATATTTCATCCAACCCTACGGATATTGTTTTGGTCCTGGATCGGTCCGGCAGTATGGCGGGCAGCCCGCTTGCCAACCTGAAAGCCGGTGCAAAGACCTTTATCGATATTATTGATGAGGCTACCGACAGCTCCCAGGATGGGAATATCGGTTCCGGCAGCCAGATTGGGATTGTCAGCTTCGCTGGCACCGCTGTGGCGGACACACAGTTGATTACCTCGGTAGCAACACTGAAAAGTGCGGTAGACAGCTTGACGGCGGGCGGTTCCACCAACCATGCGGACGCTTTTGCAAAGGCAACACAATTATTTGACCCCCTTTCGACGAATGCCAAGGTGATCGTCATGTTTACAGATGGAAAGACGACGGCAGGGCCGCCGCCGGCTCCCGTTGCAGCGGCCGCAAGAGCCTCTGGTGTGATTATTTACTGCATTGGTTTGATTGGCTCGGACGGAATCGACATCAATGACCTCAACGACTGGGCGACCGACCCTGACGCTTCCCATGTAGCGGTGACGCCAGATGACGCAGAACTGGAAGACTTATTCAAAGACCTAGCCGCCAATATTTCAAAAACAGGCGCTACGAATATTGTCATTGACGAAGTAGTAAACCCCGATTTTATCATCACAAGCGTAACACCGCCCACGAGAGGTTCCGCTATGATGATAGATTCGAATACCCTCCAGTGGAAAATTCAAGAGCTTGGTGTTTCCGCCAACGAAGGAGCCTCTTTAGAGTTTTATATCAAACACATCGCGCAGGATCCGGGTGAAAAATTGGTGAACCAGTCCGTCACCTATTCAGATAACGAGGGGAATGTCGTTGTTTTCCCGACGCCCTCTGTAACGGTGGAGTGTGGGATTGTCGTTAACCCCGAGCCCTGCCCGATCCCTGTGGATTTAACCATCGATGGATGCCAGGATTCTGTGGTGATTAATGTAGGGGACACGTATTTGGAATCCCTTGGGCGCATTTTGCAATTGGATGTCACAGTTAAAAATGTGTGCCCGGGCAAACGTGTGGCACTGGCAGTCATCCTTACCGAAGTCGGCCATAACGGCGTCGAGTATCAACGGGGAATGAAAGCCTTTACGATTCCTGCACACAACTATCCAAGCTGTAGGAATGTGCTGGTGAAATGTATCAAGTTTGTGCTTCCAGAGGATTTGGATGTGTCAGGAGGAAAACCTGAAGCAATATGCAATTCAAGAAAATTTAGAGTTCGCTTTATCGCACACAATATCGACACAGATTATCAATGCTGTAATTCGATTATCACAGTCCTCTAAAACGAGAAACACCAGCTGTAATCCGCTGGCAGGGGATTGCAGCTGGTAAACCTATTTAGAGTGTCGGGAAGCTCCAGCCCGAAGCGCGGTCATTCTGTTTACTCTGTATTCTAATACAGTATGTGTAACTATATGGTGCACCCCGCCGGCAAGTTTTCCAGGCGGCTTTTCGTATGCTTTGGTAATCTTTTTTCACGCAAACAAAAGCCTTCCGAAAGATTTTTGTAACTTTTTTGTAAGCTGTGGCCCTTATGATAAGGACAAGATCAAAAACAAAAACGGGGGGCTTTTCTCATGAAAATAAATATATTGGTAACGCTCAATTCTGGCTATATCAAACCGCTGACCGTGATGCTCAATTCGCTGCTTTCTTCGAATCCAAACCGTGATTTCCGTGTGTTTGTGGCGCACTCCTCACTGACGGGCCAGGATTTCCGCTATCTCGAGGAGCATGTGCCGATGGATCACTGCGAGCTTGTGAATATTCAGGTGCCGCATACAATGTTTGCAGACGCACCCGTTCTAGAGCGCCTCCCGAAGGAGACCTATTACCGCCTGTTTGCTGCACAGCTTCTGCCGCGGGAGGTAAACCGCGTGCTGTATCTGGATCCGGATCTGGTGGTTGTCCATTCCATCGATCAGCTCTACCGGCTGGATTTCAAGGGGAATCTGTTTGCGGCAGCGTCGCATCAGTTCGGCCCGATGCAATGGCTCAACCGCACACGGCTTCAAATGCCGGAAGGCAGCAAGTATATCAACGCGGGCGTGATGCTGATGAACCTCCAGTTGCTGCGCGAGGTACAGGATGTGCAGGCCGTTTTTGATTACATCCGCGAAAACCGGAAGAAGCTTTATCTGCTTGACCAGGATATCCTGAATGGGATGTATGGCGGCAGCATGCTTGCTATAGACGCACTGCTTTATAATTTAGACGACCGTTATTTGCTCAACCACAACCTGCTGACTCGCCCGAGCCGCCATGTTGACATGGATTGGGTAAAAGAAAACGTGGTGATTGTGCACTACTGCGGGAAGAGCAAGCCATGGAAGGCGGATTATAAGGGCAGGCTCGGCTTTTTCTATGAGCGTTGCAGCGGATGTTTGGGCGGCGAGCAGCAGCCCCATATTTCCCGCCATGCCGCGGCGCAGATTGCATAAGAGACGTTTGCAGATAGATGAGAGCATTCAAAAATGAAATGCCGTGCTTTCTAAAAGGACGAAGCCGGGGACGAAATGCCCCCGGCTTTTTATCGTTTGATGATTTAAAAATGGACCCAATCTGTGCCTTTCTCTATACTATCTTCTCTATTGATTCCTGCGTGATGCTTTGAAACCAGATCAGGTGCCCAAGTATTTGAGACTGATCCAAAGAAACGAGAGAGTTTATGAAGGCAGGGAAAATCGGAAAATCCGCTGCGGAGCTCGGCACGCACGTCTGGTATGCGCCGGCGGGCAACCTGTACCGCAACCCGCTGGGCGGGCGGAATTTTGAATATTATTTAGAAGACACGCTGCTCTCCGGCAAAATGGCCGCGGCGGTAACGCGCGGCGCGCAGAGTGAAAATGTGGTCGTTACCATCAAGCACTTTGCGCTCAACGATCAGGAAACCAATCGCTTTGGCGTTTTTACCTGGTGCAATGAGCAGGCAATGCGGGAGCTCTACCTCAAGCCCTTTGAGATCGCAGTCAAGGAGGGTGAGGCATATGGCATTATGTCCAGCCTCAACCGCATCGGCGCGCAGTGGTGCGGCGGAAGCTACGCACTGCATACCAAGCTGCTCCGGGAGGAGTGGGGGTTTGACGGCATGGTCATCACGGGCGCCTATATGAACCTCACCGGCACGGGCTATATGAACCCGAACCTTGCCGTGTATGCAGGTAACGACGAGCTGCTGTGCATGGCGTGGTTTCTCCGGAAGCTGCCGCTGGTGGCCTCCATGAAGCGGGCCTATCAAAATGACCCGATTGGGTACGGCGAGGCGCTGCGCAAGTGCGTCAGAAATATCTGTGTGGCCAAGATGCGGACGAATGCATTCCTTACCACCATTGCGTAATCGTTGAAACAATTTGTTGGAAACCCCTGGGTGGGGCGTGGAACATCCACGCCCCGCCCGATTTTTTGAGGAGGTTTATTCTTGCGTTGAGGAGGCTTCCTCCTGCGCCGGTATCTGCGCGATACTCCCGCTGGGCAGCATCCGTTTGCTGAAATAGCGGTATACAAAGGAGATTAAAATCATCAGAGCGCCGAAGGCGAAAAATGCGAGGATTCGTTTTCCCTCGGAGAGACCGGCGAGATCAATCAGCAGCAGTTTCCCCAAGGCGAGGAAGGTTAGGCCGAGCCCGAACCGGCGCATGGCCGCATATCTGCGCCAGAAGCCGCAGAGAATCCAACCGAGCGCCGTGATCAGGTAGAGGATGCCAATGAGCGGGTTGGTGAAGGCCAGGCGAAATTGGCCGAGCAAAAGCTCAGTGAGCAGTACCGTGAAGACTGCGGATACCGAAAGAGAAAATACCTCCATAGGCGCGCGGAAGCGCCGCACCAGCGTGCCGGTGAAATCCGCCGCCGCCCAAACAGAGGCGATGTTGGCGGCAATCTGGAGCAGGATCAGCCCGACCCGCACAGCCTGCGGGAAGGCGCCCGCCTGCCGGAAATACAGGCAGTTTACGAGGTGCACCATGATAAAAGAGCAGGCGTAAATCAAAAGCCCGATGATGGCCGTTGCATCGTCGCGCAGCCGGGGCATCCGGATGGAAAAGCAGGCGGCGGCGCAGCCCGCTAATATCGTAAGGCTCAGCAGGAAAAGATCCGTATGCAGCGCTCCCAATCTCGCTGGCAGCAGGGCGGGCAGAAACAGCTGCGCCGCAAAGATGGTATAGATCCAGAGATTCAGGATTACACCGTATTTGAAAAGGCCTTGGATGAGATTTGATTCTTTCCCGTTATAAAGGATGGCGGCCAGCACAAGCAGGGTGGCCAGCGTGAAGCAGGTATATGCGGCGGCACAGGAGGTTAAATAGGGCAAGCCTTGCAACGTGAGTTGCAGCATGGGGTAGGCGATCAGCAGAGACAGGGCCGCCGCGGCCCCGGTGAGCCAACCGGTAGTTTCCCACGCGCGGCGTTTCCAGAGCAGCCCCGGCAAAAGAAAGAGGAGCGCTTCTGCCGACCAGGCATAAACCGCATAGGCAAATCCGAATTGCACCGGCACGATCAGGAGGGAGACGAACACCGCTCCGCCGGCAGACGCATACAGCCCGGCACGCGCTTTGGGCACCCGTTTCCACAGGAAGCAGGCAGCGCCTGCCAGCACGAGTGTGAAGCATAACGGCTGCACAAAGGCATAGTGGTAAGCGCCACGAATGGTATCCACCACGAAATAGAGCGCCGTGTAGCTGGCGGCTAGGTTGAGCCCTTGCAAGATCAGGTCATGAATTTTCAGCCGCTCCTGCGCGCGCGATGCATATACGAGAGGCCCGGCCAAAAAGGCGAGGAAGGAACAGGCGATCAGCAGGCCGGGGATCAGCCTGCAAAGCCAGAGGAGGCCTTGCGAGGCGGGTGGGGAGAAGATAAGGAATTCGTTGTAAAAATAAGCGATGATGGAAAAGGCAGCCGTGTTCAGCACAAAGCTGATAAACTGCGCGGCAATCCATTTTTTGCGGCAGGCCGTCAGCAGGGAGAACAGGCACAGGCAGGCCGTATACCCTGCGCTGCACAGCAGAAACGACAGGGGAAGCTTTGGCTGGAAGAAAAAAACAAGCACGGGCAAATACCCGCCGATCATGGCGAAGGCGGCAATCCCCTGTGCATTGTGGCGCTGGGAGAGGAAAAAGGCCAGCGCCGTGACCAGCACCACTAGGGCGAACGACGCATAGAGGGGCAGCAAATTAAGCCATAGAAAACAGGTGACAACGCTGACGTATAGCAGCGCGACTCCGCCTGCCACAAGCCCAAGGGAAAACAGATCGGCCCGCTTCCCTTTCCGGCCCATCCATTCCCCCACGATGAGGAAGGCGAATGCCAGCAGGAACAGCATGCCGCCCTTGAAGGCATCCGGCAGCTTTGTGTAGGTAAACCTTGCGGCGGCGACCGCGCCGATCACCACGAGGAGGATGCCGAGCTTATTGAGCACATTCAGGCCGATTAAGGATTCAAAGCGGCGCTTCCGCAGCGCGGCCTGTGCCTCCTGCTCTGTGAGCGGCTCCTTTTGCAACGGAGCATAGGCCGTACTGGCCTGCTCCGATAAATGGGCGGCGGCTTTCTCCCGTTCCCGGCGGATTTGTGTAAGCCGTTCATCGAGTATCGTGCGCAGCCGCCCGCATTCTGCGGATATGTCATGGAGAAGGGCTTCATCCTCCGCTCTGGCCTGCTCCTCCATGCGGTCGATCTGCCCGTGCATGGTTCTTTCCAGAGCGGCAAGCCGGTTTTCCTCCCCGGCGGCCTTGGCCTGATAATAGGCGGAAAGGCGACCGGAGGAAGCGTTCAGCGTGGCTAGCTTTTCCGCATAGAGGCGGGCGTGGAGCGCGTCCCGCAGAGTGGAAAGCTCTTTTTTCTGCTCCATGCAGGTTTGCTCTGCCTGTTTGCAGCGCGCAGCCGCCTGCTCAAGCTCCCGCTTGAGGCGGTCGTTTTCCGTGAGAAAATCTTGCGCGCTGAGCGCGGAGATCTCCGCTTCCAGCTCCCGCAGGGTTTGCTTTTGCGTGTGTAAGAGGGCTGATAAATGCTCTGTCGCTTTCATATGGTACACTCCCTTTCCCAAAAGTTGCTGGTAAATAGAACATTCAAGTTCCCGTTCAGCGGGTGGCGGGCCTTTTTGGTGATAAAAAAGCGCGTGCCATCCTTACAGTTACAGGATAGCACGCGCAGGAGAATTCTATCGCGGCATGTCATTTTTGACCTTGCCCGCGTCATTTTTGGCACAGGATTCAAGTTTTCAGAAATTGAATTTCATCACAATGGTAAACACCCCGTCTTCGCAGCGGGTAATCAACTCGCCGTTATATTTTTTGAGCGTGGTGCGGATGCTGCGCAGGCCAAAGCCGTGGCGCTCGCGGTTTGCCTTCTCCGTCCGGTAGAAGCTGCCGAATTTGCGCGGGGGAGCTGCCACGGGGTTTGCCACAGAGAGCACGAGGAAATTTTCCTCCTGCTGGATTCTCAAGCGAAGGTAGCGGCCGGTTGGGTCCGGTATCTTCTCGCAGGCCTCAATGGCGTTGTCGAGCGCGTTGCTCAGGGCGATGCATAAGTCCATTGGCTGCACCTTTGTGCTGTGCAGATCGCATACGTCAAAGGAGGTGTTGATCTGCTGCTTTTGGGCGGCGAGCAGCTTTTCATTGAGAATCGCATCCACTGCGGAATTGCCGCTGATCGCCACATAGGAGCGCTCCTCTACGGTGGCCGTCATCGCCTTGAGGTATTGCCGGAGCGCTTCGTATTCGCCCTGCTCGATGAGTGTATTCATGCACAGCAAGTGGTTATTCAAATCGTGGCGCAGCTCGCGCATGTGGGTGTATGCCTCCTCCATCCTGCGGATGGATTCCTTTTGCAGCGCCATCTGCTGTTCCAAAAGCTCATATTGGCCACGCATTTCAAGCTGACTCTGCAGCCTTGCAAACAGGGCGAAAACCATGATGTTGATAAAAACGAGGCCGATGATTGCAACGAAAATATAATCCTGCATATAGGGCTCCCCCGGCAGCTTGGCCGAATAATATTGAAATACGGTCAGCGTGACGATTGTTGTCAGGGGGACGGAGGTGAGCATCACCCAATAGCGCAGGGCGATATTCTTCTTTTGCCGGGATATAAAAATCATGAGCAGCATTACAAACAGGAACAAGATCATCTTGGGCAAAACAATCTCTAAAAGCCGGTGCAAAATATCCCCGGCCGGGAATAAAAACAGCTCCTGCGGCAGGAAGGAGAGCGCAAAGGCCGACAGCAGGTCGGAAAGGAACAAAACAGTGGAAAAAATCAGGTTATAAAAAAGCTTGATGCTCAGCCTACCGCGGAACACCAGCAGGGAGACGAGAAACACAAGCAGAATCTCCACCGCTGTTTTCACGCTGATGACCGTGAGCCGCGCACTGCTGGAAAACACCGCCGCAAGCAACAGGAGATAGCTGAGGCGAAGCGGCCATTTGCTGGCGTATTTGGGCTCAAACATCGCATTGAGCAGGGCGAAGGCAAGCGTGATTTCAAACACGGTGGCGAGCGCCCGGACAATTTGGAACAATACCGCTTCCATGGATGACAGCCTCCTTTCGCGCTACCGGAGAGACCAGAGAAAGGCCTCGTTGGTTTCCCGGTAGCGCCGTTTGCTCACGGGGATGGTTTCTCCGGTTTTTAAGGTGAGGGCAGTGGCTCCCACCTTTTGAATCCCGTGCGCGTTGACGAGGAAGCTCTGATGGCAGCGCACAAAATCTTTCTTTTTCAAGGCCTGCTCCACCTCGTCAAGCTTGCGGTAGGTTTTATAAGCCTGCTGTGCTGTGTGAATCAGCAAAATCCGGCGGTCGCTTTCAAAATACCGGATGTCACACAGCGGGAGGGCGATCGTTTCACCGTCAAATTGAAAGCAGAAGCGCTCCTCCTGCTTGTGCAGGAGCTCCTCAAGGATCTCGCGGAACACCAGCGGGAAACTGTGGGAAAGCTCCGGCTTTAAAATATAACGGAAGGCGCGCACCTCATAGCCGTGAAACACATATTCCGCCGACGATGTGATAAACACGATCAGGGCTTTGCTGTTGCACGCGCGGATGCGCTTGGCCGCCGCCATGCCGTCCATGCCATCCATTTTGATATCCAGCAGGATCAGGTCAAAGGGCGTGCCCTCCTCACAGGCCCGGCAGAGCGACTCTCCGTCTGCAAAAAGCAGGATCTGTGCATCCTCCCCGGCCTGGGCAAGCAGATCACGGCTCATGGAGCATAAGGTGTCGCGCATGAATTTTTCATCGTCACAAATGGCAATCTGCAACAAGAGGCCCTCTCCCTTCCCCGGTAAACACATTTATTTTATCATCGCACAAAGCTTCCCTTCGCAAAAATGGCGTTGCCGCCTTGCGGCAGGAGGCGTTTCGCGCCGACAGGTATTTTTTCAATGATTCAAATAGAATATTTGAATCTATTTTATCATACGGAGAATTTTTGGGGAATGCAACCCTTATTACATAAAAAATATCCGCTAGTTGCATGCTCTCGTGGGCAGCGCGTATCTCTTTGCTCCGTGTGGTTATGAAAAGCCTTGTTTTGTTACTCCCTTCGTTCGTAATGAAAAATAGCGGGGACAGCAGGAACGGTTCTGTTCTTACCCTGTCCGCTGTGAAATACAGATAAAGGCCCGTCCGGATCAACCGGGCGGGCCTGTTGCAATATGAACGCCTGACGCTCCGCTTTTATGAAACGGTGATTTGCAATTCTCCGGAATACCCGGTGAGGATGATCTCAATGCTGTTGCTGCCCGCGGGGAGGGTGAGCGTGTCAGTAAACGTGCCATTGTCCTCCAACAGAGTCTTGGGTGCGTCGCTGCCGGAGCGGAAAAGAAGCTTTGCTTGCCCTTCTGTTCCGCTCAGCGTACAGGAAACGGTGACGGTATTACCTGCCGGTCGCTTCAGTGCCGTGCCGCCGAAGAGGATCTCCGTGCCGCTGAAATTCCGATAAGCAGCCGTATAGGCGCCCGTATAGCCATCCGCTCCGGGAACCCGAATACCCTGTAGGGCGGCATCCGGCGTGCGGGCGAGCGTGCCGCCCATTTGAAGCGCGTTGTCGTAATGCTGGAGGATCGTATCCTTATCACAGGCCGTCACGCCGGAGAGAATGCAGCATATGGCAAGCAGGGTGGCTGCCAGCGACAGGATGCGGATGAGGAAATAATGCATGATTTTTGCAGCTCCTTTCGCAGCAGCCCCGCTTTAGGGCTCTCTTGACTGAATCATTTTCCTGCTGCCCAGGAAGGTGGCGAGGAAGTAGCCGCCATAGATCACCAAAAACAGCAGCGCCGCCATGATGATGTTGGGCAGGGCGTTTAAATGGCCGAATTGGGAGATTGCATTGTTGACCACATACACACCGACGACGGAATGGATGACCGCAAGCCCCAGCGGGAGCATGAAGTAGGAGAGGATCTGGGAGAACAGCGCTTTGTTGATCATACGGCCGGAAGTGCCAAGCCTGCGCAGCAGCCGGTAACGCTCCGTATTGTCGGAAGCTTCCGACAGCTGCTGCAGCGCGAGGATGGCCGCGCAGGTGATGAGGAAGACGATGCCCACATAGATGACGAAATAGGAGATCATGAGCTTCATGCCGCCGCTCTGCATATAGAGTTCATAGTGGGAGAGTACATTTGTATAGGGGCGCGGCGCATCCTCCCCCTTGCCATAGAGCGCTGCAATCTCTGCGGTAAAGGCATTTTCACCTGTTTCGCCGGGTTTCGTGTAATTGGCGTTGAGAATAGCGGCCATGGGTTCGCAATCCTTCGCAAGAGCATCCGGCACAACCAACGTGCCAGTTTCCATGGATATCATGCCGTTCTGCAATGGGTATTGCTGAATTTCCAGGCTGGAGGGGCGCAGCTCTGCACCGTTGATCGAGAAGGTCCGCCCCTGCTCCACATAGGCCTTTAAGATTTGATGCATCTCTTTTACGTTGCAGACCACGGCGTATTCATCCGTGGCAAGGGAAATGGGCGCCTCCCCACGCAGGGCAAGCAGCTTGTTATAATCGGAAAGGCGAATCAAGGGGATCGAATAGGAGGCATCCCGTTCCTCGATATAGGTGGCTCCCATGTTTTTTTTCGCAAAATCGTAGAGCGGCCGGAAGGTCAAATCGCCTGTGTTGTAGAGCCAAATCTGTGTGTATCCGCTGAATTGCTTCGCAAAATCAAAGCCGTGCGATTTGAGATCCGCCTCAATATCCTGCGGGCCCTTTTTCGAGCTCTGGCTTTTGAGGGTGACGTCAAACGGCGCCGCTTCGTCCACCTGGTTCGCCATCACATCCACCGCGCCGAGGCCGCAGGAGAAGGTGCCGATGGTGACCAGCAGCATAATGCAGATGATGGACATGGAAATGAAATTGGTGTTAATTTTGCTGTTGAGCTGGCGCAGGACGAACATGTTCAACCCCTTGTAGTAGAGGCGCTTGTTCCCTTTTGCGATCCGCAGCAAAAAGCCGGAAAGGGAGAGGAAAAACAGCACCGTGCCGATGGTGCCGAGGATCAGTGAGCCAAAAAACTGCTTATCCATCATGAAAAGGCCGTTGTCGATAATCATATAGTAGGCCGCGCCAAGGCAGGCGACGGAGAGCAGGAAGATCACCACGCAGACCCAGAGCTTTTTGATGCGCAGCGTTTCGTTTTTGCGGCCGCCATGGATAAGATCAATGAGCTTATATTTTGAAACGGTGCGGATATTGAAGAGCATAACCACGAGGAAGATCACACCGAAATAGAGGATCGTTTTGAGCAGGGAATCCTTAGAGAAAGTGAATGCAAAATCCTTGATCGGCACGTCCATCAGCTTTGCCGTTAAAACGCTCATGCCCTGGGATGCAGCCACGCCAATCAGAAGGCCGATGCCAAGGGAAAACAGGCCGATGACAAAGGTTTCCGCCGTGAGGATGCGGGAGATTTTGCCCCGATCCATGCCGAGCGTCATGTAGAGGCCGAGCTCGCGCTTGCGGCGCTTGATGAGAAAGTTGTTGGCATAGAGAATGAGGCCCGCCAGCACGAAAGAGATGAATACGGAGAGATAGCCGAGCATCGCCGTGCCGGTTTGGAGCAAGGCGTGCTGCTGCTCTGAGAGGAGGAGCATGGTCTGCTGAGATTCCACGGCATTGAACACGTAGAAGAGGCATACGCCGAAGGAGAGCGTCAGGAAATAGATCACATAGTCGCTCAGGCTCTTCTTGACGTTTTTAAAAGCAAGCTTATAAAACATCGCCGTTGTCACCTCCCAGAAGGGTTACAACCTCGATGATCTTTTCAAAGAAGGCCTTGCGCGTATCCGTACCGCGCAGCAGCTCGTTAAAGATTTTACCATCCTTGATGAAGAGGATGCGTTTGCAGTAACTCGCCGTAAACGCGTCGTGGGTTACCATGAGGATCGTCGCGCCGAGCTCGCGGTTGAGCGTTTCGAAGCTCTCGAGCAGCATGCGGGCGGATTTGGAATCGAGCGCTCCGGTCGGCTCATCCGCAAGGATCAGGGAAGGGTTGGTGATCATTGCCCGCGCGCTCGCAACACGCTGCTGCTGCCCGCCGGAGAGCTGATACGGGTATTTCCCAAGGATGCTGTCAATCTCGAGCCGTTTTGCCACATTGTGCACGCGGCCATCAATTTCCTTTGCGGGCGTGCCGATCACGGTCAGGGCCAGGGCAATGTTTTCAAAGGCCGTCAGCGTGTCGAGCAGGTTGAACTCCTGGAAGATAAAGCCGAGCTGCTCGCGGCGGAAGCGGGAGAGCTCCTTTGCCTTGAGCTGTGTCACATCCTGCCCGCGGATCAGGATATGGCCCGCAGTGGCGGAATCGATCGTGGAGATGCAGTTTAAGAGTGTTGTTTTGCCGCTGCCGGAAGCGCCCATGATGCCGATATACTCGCCCTGCGTTACGGTAAAGCTGATGTCGTCAACCGCTTTGGTGACGTTGCCGCGGTTGCCATAATATTTTTCGAGATGTTCCACCTTTAAAATGGATTCCATATCAATGACCTCCTGTAATCTATGATGGCTCCATTTTAACAGCGATACGCGTTTGCTGCCATCGGGGAACCTTACCGCCGCCGAACAATTTTGTAAGGTTAAAAAAGGCGGCTCCGTTATTAATCCGTTTTGAAACAGCAAATGCAGGCCGCCAGCCTGCATTTACCGTCCGTTTCCTGTTTTAGGGGTCTTTTGAAAGGTCGTGCAGCGTGCCGCTCGGAAAAACCAGGCGAACTGTAGTGCCCTCCCCCTCGGTGGAAACAAGGGAGAGGCCGATCCCCAATTTATCGCACATCCGCCGGCTCAGGTAAAGGCCGAGCCCCGTGGCCTTTGAAAACTTGCGCCCGGTTTCGCCGGTAAAGCCGCGCTCAAAAACCCGCGGCAGATCGGCCGGCCGGATGCCGATGCCATTATCCGCAATGGTGAGGGCAACGCTGTTTTTCTCCTGTTGGGCGTAAATATGGATGGTGGGGGAATCACTGCGGTATTTGATGGCGTTCACAAGGATTTGATTGAGGATGAAATCCACCCACTTTGCATCTGTGAGCACGGTGAAATCCAGGTGCTCCAGCTGAAGCCCGATCCGGCTTGCGATCATATCCTTCGCATTGCGGCGCACGGCGGTATTTACCAGCTCGCGCAGGGAGGCGGGGCGGATCAGATAATCCTTTTCCACACTGTTGCTGCGCGCATAGAAAAGAGCTTGTTCCAGATCGTCCTCAATCCTGCTGAGATCTTCCGATACGCTCGCCGGAACGGCTCCGGGGGCGTTTTCCAGCGTGAGCTTGGCTGCGGCGAGCGGCGTTTTTACCTCGTGCATCCAGGCTTCAATATATTCTCGGTATTCTTCCTCCTGGCGGCGGTAAAAGGCGATCTCGTCGTTCATGGATTTATTGCAGGCCATCAGCGTTTGGTAGAGTACCCGCCCTTCGAAAAAATCGGGCTCGTCAAGCACCTCGCACAATAGGCTTTTGCGGTCAAGCGCGTCAAGGCTGCGCAGAAGGCGGCTGTAATAAGAGCGCTTGCGCGCATATTCCACACTGACCGGTAAAAGGATGGCAAGGGCCTCTAATACCAGAATGGATGCGATCGTGGCGCCCGATTGCCGCAGGGCGCTGAGCAGGGCCCAGGTAAAGCCCATGCAGGCGGCGCTCATCAAAAAATACAGGAGCTTGGAACGGAGAAAAACAGAAAATTTCAACGGCAATCACCTTCCATAAAAGCGGGCGGGTTAAACGGTATAGCCCTGCCCGCGCTTCGTCACGATATAATCCGGCGCGCCGATTTCCGCGAGTTTTTTGCGCAGGCGGTTGATGTTGACGGTGAGCGTGTTGTCGTCAACAAATTCATTCGACTGCCAAAGTTCATTCATAATTGCATCGCGGCTGACGATCGTATCCCGGTTGCGGATGAGCAGATGCAGGATGCGCGTTTCGTTTTTGCTCAGCTCCACCTCTTTTTCGCCGCAGCGGGCGATGCTGCGGGAGAGACTGAGGGAAACCCCGTTCCAGGTGAGTTCGGCCGGCTCCTCTGGGCTCCGGTAGGCGCGTTTGAGCACGGAGGAGATGCGGGCGAGCAGGATTTGCGTATTGTAAGGCTTGGTGATAAAGTCATCCGCGCCCAGGTTCATGCTCATCAGCTCATCCGTTTCGCTGTCGCGGCTGGTCACGATGATGATCGGCACGGCGGAGGTTTTTCGCACCTCCCGGCAGATATAGTAGCCGTCAAAAAGCGGCAGGTTGATATCGAGCAGGATGAGATCCGCCCCCTCCTGCAAAATATCCTCCACAATATGGTCAAAGCTGCTCGGCGCACAGGTTTCATACCCATAGCGCCGCAGCAGGGCGGAGAGCTCCTCCCGAATTTTGGGGTGGTCCTCCACAATCATGATTTTCATAGGAAATCCTTCTTTCCAGCTAAAAACTACATTTCAGCATTTCGAGACGGCGCAACAGCTGGATAAATTTGAATCCAGCTTTCGATCCGGCGAGTCACGCAAAACAGGATTTTGTGCGGGTGCTGCCGGATGATCTGCCGCTTTTCAGCAAAAGATGCCTCCCGAATCTGTATGCCTGCCGCACCTTTCCGGTTTTATTTGTTTTCCTCCTGCTGCGCTTTCCATTTGGCGAGTTGGTTTGCGAGCGCGGAATTGCCACGTGGGGCCTGCTCCTTTTTTTGCTGCTCCAGATATTTGCGCACGTCGCTCTTATTTGCCCCCGCCGCTTTTTTGCGTTTTTCAAAATCACTAAGCCGTTCACGATAGCCGCAGATGCAGGTGAACATTTTTTGCTCCCCCTCGCCGCGCAGCTCCAGCTTTTTGTGGCAATTGGGGCAGCGGGCGTTCGTTTGAACGGAGAGGCTCCTGCGGTAGCCGCATTCCCGATCCGGGCAAACCAGCATCCGGCCCCGCTTGCCGTTGACGTCGAGCAGGAACTTGCCGCAGTCCGGGCATTTTTCACGGGTGATGTTATCGTGGACGTAGGCCGCGTCGCTTGCGATCACCTGGCTGACGAGGCTGGAGGCGTATTTTCGCATCTCCGCGAGGAAGGCGGGCAGGCTTTCCTGCCCCTTGCTGATGCGCTGAAGCCGCTGCTCCCACTGGGCGGTGAGCGCCGCGCTTTTCAGATCGGGCGGGACGAGCCCGATGAGCTGCCGCCCCTTGGAGGTGGGGCGGATTTCCTTGCCCTGCCGCTCGATGCAGAAGGAGTCGAACAGCTTCTCGATGATGTCCGCCCGTGTGGCGGGCGTGCCGAGGCCGCTCGTCTCCTCCAGCGCACGGCGCAGCTTTTGGTCTTGCACTTGACCGCCCGGGTGCTCCATGGCCGTTAGAAGCGTTGCCTCCGTGTAGCGCGCGGGGGGCTTGGTCTGGCCGGGGGAGAGACAGACCTGCCTGACGGCAAGCTTCGCGCCCTGGGTAAGAACGGGGAAGGACTGACTTTCCGTCTCCTCTTCCGCTTCCGGTTCCTCCAGGGCTGCTTGCGCACCGTAAACAGTTTTCCAGCCAGGATTTGTGACGGTCTTCCCCTTAGCATAAAACGTGTGCTTTCCGATGGTGAGTGCCAGATCCACTTCCTCATAGCCGCAGGGAGAGGAGAGCACCGCAAGGAAGCGCCGCACGACGAGATCGTAGATATTGCGTTCCTCCGGAGAGAGGGCGGAGAGATCGGCCGGTTCCTCTGTGGGGATGATGGCGTGGTGGTCGGTTACCTTCTGGTTATTGACGATATACCGCGTGGGGATCGGCTTTGCGCGCAGGATGGCGCGGGCATAGGGCGTATAGGGGCCGGTCATGATGCCGCGCAGCCGCTCCGGCAGGGTGGGCACGACGTCGTCGGAAAGATAACGCGAATCCGTGCGGGGGTAGGTTAAGAGCTTGTGAGTTTCATAGAGCCGCTGCATGATGGAGAGCGTCTGCTTAGCGGAATAGGCGTATTTTTTGTTGGCGTCCCGCTGGAGCTCCGTCAGGTCATAGGCGGCGGGCGGCGGCAACTTTTTTAATTCCCTGTGCAGGCGGGAAACAACCGCGGCTTGCCCAGTGCAGGAGGAAACGATGCGATCCGCCTGCGCGCGGTCGAAAAAGCGGGATTGGCCATTTTCATCCCGGTAGAGGGCGCGAAAGCCGTCGAACTGCGCCTGCACGCAGAAATATTCCCTTGGGCGGAAGGCGCGGATTTCCTCCTCACGCTGCACAATCAGCGCGAGCGTAGGCGTTTGCACACGCCCGGCGGAGAGCTGTGCGTTGTGCTTGCAGGTGAGCGCGCGGGTCACGTTCAGGCCAACCAGCCAATCCGCCTCCGCGCGGCCTTGGGCGGCGCGGTAGAGATTGTCATACTCTGCGGAGGGCTTTAAATGCGCAAAGCCCTCCCGGATCGCCTTATCCGTCTGGGAGGAGATCCAGAGCCGCTTCGTTTTACCCTTCCAGCCAGCCTTCTGCATGATCCAGCGGGCGACGAGTTCCCCCTCACGGCCGGCGTCTGTCGCGATGATGAGCGTATCGACATCCTGCCGGTGCAGGAGGTGAGACACCGCGTGAAATTGCTTTGCGGTCTGCTTGATGACCACGAGTTGCATCTTTTCCGGCAGCATGGGGAGATCCTCCAGCCGCCAGGATTGATATTGCTTGCCGTAGGCCTCCGGGTCCGCCAGAGTGACCAGATGGCCGAGCGCCCAGGTCACGATATATTGGCCGCCCAGGAGGCAGCCGTCGCCCTTCTGCTTGCAGCCGAGCACACGGGCGAGCTCCCGCGCGACGCTGGGCTTTTCGGCGAGCACCAATGTTTTTCCCATAAGAGAATCCTTTCCGTCATCCCAGCCAGGGAAGCTCCAGAAGCGTGAAGAGGATGACATCCAATGTAAAGTTTACGCCCGCATACACATAAGCGCCCATGCGCAGCCGCCGGACGGCCTTTGTCTGCGGGAGCGTGCAATAGGTGAGGCCTATTGCGGCAAGCAGCAAAATATCTGTATAGAAGAAAACGCGTTGCCCGGAGGAATAGATGGTTGGCGAAAAACTGATGGTCATCGCGCTGGCATAGGCGGCCAGAATACACAATAACACGCCCGCATGGGTAGCATCCCGCCGCTTGAACCACAAAAACAGGCTGAGCGCAAGATCCGCGAGCAGGCACAGAAAGCCGAGCGCAAGCGCCAGGCAGGCGGCCCGGTCGAAAGCACGCCCGGTGAAGGCCGCGTTGAGCCACTGAAAACCGCCGCGTGTTGCGGCTAGCAGGAGGTTGAAGGGCACGCAGAGGAAGAACTGAATGCCATTCAGCGCAGCAAGCAAAATTTTGAGCCATTTTTTCGGGGCAAGCTGGAGGGTGGCGATGCTCAAAAAGGCGAGCAGCAGAATCGCGATCAACTGGATATAGAAAAATTGGTGTGCCAAGAGGTTCACCAATCCGCCGCACAGCTTTTGTAAGAGCGAAAGCTGTGGAAAATTCGGATAGGCAGCCGCCGCCTCATCTGCCGTGCGGGCACTGCCGCCGGGTGAGAGGAGCACCCATGCCGTTTCCGCAGCAAGAATCAAAAGCTGTAAAAGAAAGATGGGCCGGAAATGCTTCTCCCGCAACCACAATGCGGCAAGCAGGAGGAGGAAAAAGGTGAGCGTCAGCGCACAGGATTGCTCTTGGGAGGCGGCGAGCACCGCCGCGAGGCACCAGAGCGGTAAACAGCGCCAGCGCACCTTTTGGCCGAACAGCAGCGCAACCAGCGGGGAAAGCGTGTAAAGCATTGCCGCTGCTGGCCATACATAGAAAAACGTGGCGGAAAACCAAAAGGCAGGCGAATTCAGGGATAAAAAGAAAATCATCCACAGGGATGCGCTGCCAAACAAAATTCGTTCACGCGCCGGGAGCGGGCCTGCCGCCCATGTAAACAACCGGCACAGGAAATAGGCGATATAGAATAGCAGGCCAAAATTGACAAGCTTCCAGCAAACCAGCGGCGCGCGCAGGAAGAGCATGAGAAGCGCTTCCCCCACCGTGCGACCGGACCATGTGAGATATCGCTGCGACAGAAATCCATAGAGGGAGAAATCCGGGCTGAGCATGATCCCGGTGAAATTGCCGTCGTCTGTTTTGAAAAACAGACGGGTGCAAAAAAGGCAAAAGGCCAGTAATATTACGCCATATACCGCCAGGGGGAACCAGGGCGAAGAGAAGCGCCACTTTTTTCTGTTCATTCTGCCGCCTCCCCGAGCTGATAGGGGCTCGCCTGGGTGCCGCTGCCGCACGCCTTCACACTTTGCGTTTTGAGCAGGGCGGCAGGGCATACGCCGGTGTGGCCGTCGTAAGCCGGGTCTTTATAAAAGCTGCCGTTGGTGGTTACTGCCGCCACGCCTGTGCGGGTGGAATTGGCCGGGGTAGAGGTCCAATACCACTCCGGGCTCATGGGGAGATTCAGGTAGGGCGACCGGTCGCTTACGCTCGCGGTGTGGGTCAACCGTTTCGCCCGTTTTGCTGCGGGAACCCACCCGCTGATTTCCTTTTGACTGAGCAGAAAAACCAGATCTCCTTTGCGCTCTGCCAAAAGCGAGCGCTCCTGCGCGGTAAACCCAGCCAGAAAGCCGGGCTCGTCCGCATAGGGGTTCAGCCCATCCAAGACATTCTGTGCGGCAGGCGGGCAGTGCGACCAGGGCACCTCCTGCTCCGCACAGTTGAGCCATTGCCGCAGGGAACTATCCGCCCAGCGGTTTGAGCCTTGGGCGGTATAGTCCGCTCCCCCGTGAAAGGCCGCATCCTCCCCGGCTGCGTCGAAGGCCTTGAAGCATAAGATCCGGCTGCTCCAAAGAAGAGGCTTGCCCTCCTGGATGCGCAGCACCTGCCAGAGGATTGGTTCGCCCTGATAGGCGCCGAATAACACATAGTCGTTTGCTTGCAGCGTGACGGCCCGAGACTGCGCCGCTGCATTGCGCACGGCGGGCGCGGGGGCGATCAGCGGCTGGATAACAGCTTTTGCAGCTTTGCCGCCAAACAGCAGGAAAAGCGCGAGGAGAAGCCCCAGCGCAATGCATAATATTTGTTTCTTTCGCATTTTGCCCTCTTTTCTCTCTCAAAGCAGCCAGGTTAGATATCCTCTTCGCGGAAGTTGAGCGTCAACTCCTCATGCAGGCCAGTGAGCTTCGTATAGGCGACGCCCGCGGCCTCAAACATTCGCTTGGAGGCGCGCACGGCGACGGAATCCGCATATTTATCGGAGATATAGATCACTTCTTTGATGCCGCACTGGATGATGGCCTTTGCGCACTCGTTGCAGGGGAAAAGCGCCACATAGATTTTGCAGCCGTCGAGCGGACGGCCGGCGTTGTTGAGAATCGCGTTCAATTCCGCATGGCATACATAGGGGTATTTTGTGTTGAAATCGTCTCCCTCGCGCTCCCAGGGGAATAGATCGTCGTCGCAGCCGAGCGGGAGCCCGTTGTAACCGACGGACATGATCTTGTTCTGCGCGTTGACGATGCACGCCCCTACCTGCGTGGAAGGGTCTTTGCTGCGCATGGCGGAGAGCAGGGCGATCCCCATAAAGTATTCATCCCAGGAAATATAGTCGCTGCGTTTCGGCATTGCCGTCACGTCCTTTCTAAAATAACCGGTAAGCCTTTGTGTGTATCGTATCATAGTTTCTTTTCTGAATCAACCGCAAGTGCCGGTGCAATTGCCGCTGCAATGCGGCTTCAGGCGGCAGGGCCGGAGCAAAAAAAGGGGGCTTGGCCCGAAATAGGGCGATCGGACACAGGTTGAACATTCCTTTTGCTGGATTTGTAATAAAATCCTTGAAATAGAGAAGAGAATCAGATAAAATAAATCCCATTAGAAATGGATATTGGAGTGATGGTCCTCAATGGACAGTAGCAGTATCATCTTGCTGGTTGTTCTGTTATGCTTGATTGTAATGTCCGGCTTCTTTTCCTCCACTGAAACGGCGTTTTCCTGCATCAATAAAATCCGCCTGAAGAACAGAGAGGCGGCGGGCAGTAAACGCGCGGGGCTGGTGTTGCGCATGGCAGAGGATTACGATAGGCTTCTTTCGACCATCTTGATCGGCAACAATATTGTGAACCTATCCGCTGCTTCGATTGCAACAGTGCTTTTCACCCGGTGGATGGGGGAGAGGGGCGTGCCGGTATCCACCATTGTGCTGACGGTGGTGGTTCTCATTTTCGGCGAGATTTCCCCAAAAAGCCTGGCAAAGGAGAGGCCGGAGCGAATAGCAATGGCATTCGCCCCGCTGCTGCGCTTTTTCATTATGCTCCTCAAGCCGGTCAATTTCCTCTTTGCCCAATGGAAAAAGCTGCTGCTGCGCCTGTTTCATGGCGGTGACGATCCGGGTATCACGGAGGAAGAGCTGATGACCCTCGTCGGCGAGGCGGAGAATGATGGCGGCATTGATGCGCATGAGGGCAGACTAATCCGCTCCGCGATCGAATTCCACGATCTTAACGCGGAGGATATTCTCACGCCCCGCGTGGATATCGTGGCGGTCGAGGATACGGATAGCCCGGAGGAGATTGCGGCTATCTTTAAAGGAAATCATTTTTCCAGACTACCGGTCTATCATGATAATTTGGACGATATCCGCGGCGTAATCCACGAAAAGGATTTCTATTCCTATTGCTGGGACGAGGGGCGGCCGGTGGCCGAGATGATGCAGGAAGTGATCTGGGTGCCGGAAAATATGCCGATTTCCCGTCTACTCAATCAGATGCAGCATGCGGCCACTCATATGGCTGTGGTGGTGGATGAATTCGGCGGCACAGCAGGCATTGTAACGCTGGAGGATGTGCTGGAGGAACTGGTGGGCGAAATCTGGGATGAGCACGATGAGGTGAATGAGGAGTTCCGCCTCAATCCGGATGGAAGCTATACGATCGATTGCAGCGCAAATCTGGAGGATATGTTTGATTTGTTTTCCATTGACGAAGAACGTGATTATGTCAGCGTCAGCGGTTGGGTGATGGAAGAGCTGGGGCGGATTCCGGTGGAAGGCGACCGTTTTACGGATGGCCGCCTCCATGTGACAGTAACGAAAACGGACGGCCGGCGCGTGATGGAGATCCGCGTTGTGCAAGAATTGTCCCAGAGAGAGGATAATAGGCAGGAATAAGGGCTTGCGGTATGGTGAGATGCACAAATGACGCTGCTGGAGGGCAAGGGGAATTTGTTGCCTCCGCTGAAAAACCGGCAAACATTAAAAATTGCTATTTTTTAATTGACAGGCCGCCGTGCGGCGCATATAATAAATAGCATTAGAGCAAAGGCGCTCCGGATGGAATGCTTTTGCTCTTTTTATTTTTTTAGAAAAGGGGCATTGTCATGGGAAAGTATATGAAAGAAGACATCCTCCGCATTGCACAGGAAGAAAATGTGAAATTTGTCCGCCTTCAGTTTACGGATATTCTCGGTCAACTGAAAAATGTGGCGATTACGGTAAGCCAATTGGAGAAGGCGCTCAATAACGAATGCATGTTTGACGGCTCTTCCATCGAAGGCTTTGTCCGCATCGAGGAGTCTGATATGTATCTTCGCCCGGATTACGATTCCTTCGTGATTTTCCCATGGCGCCCGCAGTTTGGCAAAGTGGCCCGCCTGATTTGTGATGTTTACCGCACGGACGGGATGCCGTTTGAGGGAGATCCGCGCTATATCCTGAAACGGGCGGTCAAAAAGGCCGCCGATATGGGCTATTCCTTCAATGTTGGCCCGGAATGCGAATTCTTCCTCTTCCATGTGGATGAGGACGGCAAGCCCACCACCAAAACCAATGACGAGGGCGGGTATTTTGACCTTGGCCCGGTAGACCTCGGCGAAAACTGCCGCCGCGATATCTGCCTGGCGCTCGAAGAGATGGGCTTTGAAATTGAGGCCTCCCACCATGAGGTCGCAGAGGGGCAGCATGAGATTGATTTTAAATATGATGAGGTTCTGCCCACGGCGGATAACGTGATGACGTTTAAATATGTGGTGAAAACCTATGCGCAGCAGCACGGCCTGCATGCCACATTCATGCCCAAGCCGATTTTTGGGATCAATGGATCTGGTATGCATACCAATATGTCACTGTTTAAAGATGGCAAAAACGCATTTTATGATGAAAGCGACATCAACAACCTCAGTGCCACCGCCTATCAGTTTATCGCGGGCATCATGGCGCATATCAAGAGCATGACCGCCATCACCAATCCGCTGGTCAATTCCTATAAGCGGCTGGTGCCCGGATATGAGGCGCCGGTTTATATCGCCTGGTCTGCCAAAAATCGCAGCCCATTGATTCGTGTGCCGTCGGCGCGCGGCGCGGGCACGCGTGTGGAGCTGCGCAGCGCAGACCCGGCCTGCAATCCGTATCTGGAAATGGCACTCTGCCTGATGGCGGGCCTCGACGGCATTGAAAAGGGCATGACCCCGCCGCCGTCGACAGATTCCAATATTTATCGCATGACGGAGGAAGAACGCAAGGCCGCTGGAATCGAAATGCTGCCGGGCAGCTTGGAAGAGGCGGTCGCGGCGTTTGAAGGCGATCCCTTTATTATGGAAGCTTTGGGCGAGCATGTTTACACCAAATACCTGGAGGCCAAAAAGGCCGAATGGGAGGATTACCGCACCAAGGTCTCCCAATGGGAACTGGAAAACTACCTGATTAAATATTAATCCTTTTTGGCATGCCGGCGGTGCAATCATGTATCAGGCAAATGAAAAATGTTTTTTTGCATGATGGCAGGGATAGCTGTGAAAACAGCTATCCCTGTTTTTGATGGGAATGGGGCGCTTTTCAGGCGACAGGAAAAGCCGTGCTGGAACCGATGAGACTTATCACCTGCGAAAGCCCTGATTGATTGCCTTTCGAAATGAATTAAGTGATGAACCCTCCTGCAAAACCAAAGGAAATTCATGCAGGCACAAGGCCGGAAAACCGGCCCGATGAGGCCGCTTTCTAATCGGATAACAAATTGGTAAAAGCAAAAAGATTCCGAGAAATATTCGCTTGCAGTCTGGATGGCTTTTTCGTAAAATTAAAAAAGCGATAATTTGTATGGATTTTGAAGCCTTTCAACCTAAAAAATTCATTTATGCCGATTTTGAGAAAGGAAGGAATCGCTAAAAAATTGCAAAAAGACAAAAACAAAGATTTGTTTCGTCATTCCGCACAGAATTTAACGGATTTATTTGACTGTCAGAATGACGAAAGTGCGTTGACATGTTCATTGAATTTTGGTAAAATAACAAACAAGTATACAGAGACGATAGCGCCTGTACTGTTCTTTATCGGCTTCAATTCATATGCGGGTGGGAACCCGCATATGTTTCGATAGTAATAGAATGAGCACTCACTCGAAAAAGGAGGAAGGTACCTTGTTAACAACGACCGACACCAAAACCATGGCGTACATCAATCTGTTCGGCGTTCTCGGCACGCTGGAGAATTTGTGTGCGCTGGATCCCAACGCTGGTGCGCTCCTGACCAACAAAAAGCCCCTTTCGATCGGCTTTGAGGTTAAGGGAGGCCCCGCCGCCACGATCACCTTCAAAAACGGGCGCTGCAGGATGGAGGAAGGCGTTGAAAAATGCGACGTAAAGCTTCCCTTCAGCTCCTGTGAGAAGTTCAACGGCCTGCTTGACGGCACGACGACGCCGATCCCATCCAAGGGCTTCGCGCATCTGAAATTCCTACTCAAGAGCTTTGTGCCGCTGACCGATCTGCTGGCAAAGTACCTGCGCCCGGAGCCGGAGGACATGAAGGACCCGGAATTCCGCGCCATCAGCACACGCCTGACGCTCTATACTGCGGCGGTTGCCATTTCTCAGGTGGCCAACCACGATAAGAGCGGCGTTTTCAGCACGGGCCTGATCCCGGATGGCGACATCGCCATGAACGTAAACGGCGATATCGGCGTGACGCTGCGCGTGCGCAACCACCACATGGTTACGATCAAAGACCGCTGCGACAAGCCGCGTGCGGCCATGACCTTTGGCAGCCTTGAAATTGCGGGCCAGCTCCTGCGTGGCGAAGTTAGCGCCATGGGCTGCATCTGCGATGGTTCTATCGCCATGAGCGGTATGGTAAACATGATCGATAACGTCAACCGGATTTTGGACCGTGTGTCCATCTATTTGGCGTAACTCAGGAGGTGACAGGAATGAGCTTTAAAGTAAATACTTATGAAAAAAGCCGCGCTGCTTTTGACCGCGCGCTGAAAGTCATCCCGTCGGGCATTTATGGCCATCAGGGCCCGTCCGAGGGCTGCTATATCCCCAATAACGCTTTCCCGCTGTATTCCTCCCATGCGAAGGGCTCGCATTTTTGGGATGAGGACGGCAACGATTATATCGACTACATGTGCGGTTACGGCCCTAACGTGTTGGGCTACTGTGATGAGGATGTCGATAAGGCGGCGCTCGCACAGCTTAAAAAAGAAAACTGCGTGACGATCCCCTCTTCGATCATGGTTGATTTCGCGGAGTTGCTGGTTGATACGGTCGCATCTGCAGACTGGGCATTCTTTGCCAAAAACGGTAACGATGTAACTTCTCTTGCCGTTATGACGGCCCGCGCTGCGACACACCGCAAGAAGATCGTGTTCTTCAACGGATATTATCACGGCGTATCTCCATGGACCCAGAAGCTCGATTATTCCGGCGTGTTGGAAGAAGAGGTCTGCAACAATCTTTATGTCGACTTCAATGATTATCCCGCGCTGGAGAAACTGTTCTCCGATTACAAGGGCGAGATCGCCGGCCTGATTGCCCAGCCTTATATGCATGGCAACTTTGCCGACAACTTTTTCCCGGATGAGGGCTATTGGCAGAAGGTGCGCAAGCTCTGCGACGACAACGGCGTTGTGCTCATCATCGATGACGTGCGCGCGGGCTTCCGTATGGATCTTGCCGGTTCTGACCATTATTTCGGGTTCAAGGCGGATCTCATCTGCTTCTGCAAGGCGCTGGCCAACGGCTACAACGTTTCCGCCCTGTGCGGGCGCGAGTCCCTCAAGGATGTCGTCAGCGGCATCACCTTCACGGGCAGCTATTGGATGAGCGCCGTGCCGTTTGCGGCCGGTATCGCCTGCATCAATAAGATGAAAAAGCTCAACACGCCCAAGCTCTTCGACGAGCTCGGCCGCGAGCTGACGACTGGCCTTGTCAAGGCCGGCCAGGAGCACGGCTTCCATCTGATCGCATCCGGTATGCCGTCCCTGTTCTATCTGCGCATTGCGGACGATGATTCCCTGATGCTGCATCAGGAGTGGGTTGCCGACATGGTTCGCCGCGGCATCTTTATCACCTCCCACCACAACCATTTCATCAACGCCTCTCTGACGCATGAGGACATCAACCATACGATCGAAGTGGCGGAGGAGTGCTTCAAGATCCTGCGCAAGAACCACCCTGAGATCGGCTAACCAAAATGAATCGCCGGTTGCCTCTTCCAGGCGGCCGGTCAATGGCACACAACCGTGCAGAGCGCGGATATATAGAAACACGAAATAAAGGAGGAATTTCCACATGCCATTAACAAAGCAGGAGTGGCTTGATCTGGAGGCAAAGGCCAATCAGCTCAGGCACACAGCCTTGGATACCACCCTCATGGCGGGCAGCGGCCATATCGGAGGCAGCCTGAGCTCGATGGATATCCTGACGGTGCTCTACTACAAGTACATGAATATCAAGAAGGACGATCCCACCTGGGAGGACCGCGATCGCTTCATCCTGTCCAAGGGTCACATTGGCATCGGCTATGCCGGCCTTCTGTGCGACTTGGGCTGGAATGATCCGGAGCAGCTCAAAACCTTTAACCTGACGAACTCCAAGATGGGCGTCCATCTGGATTCCAACAAGGTTGTAGGCGTAGACGCCTCCACGGGCTCCTTGGGCCATGGCCTTTCCATCGCCGTCGGCACGGCGCTGGCCGCCCGCGTCCAGAAGAAATCCTACATCACCTATTGCCTGCTGGGCGACGGCGAGTGCGACGAAGGTTCCAACTGGGAAGCCGCTATGTCCGCCGGCCAGTTCAACACCACGAACATGATCGCCTTTGTTGACCGCAACCGCCTTGAAATGGATGGCCCGACGGAAGATGAGATGAAGCTCGAGCCCTTTGCGGATAAGTGGGCGGCTTTCGGCTTTGACGTGAAGGAAATTGACGGCCACAACTTTAAGGAGCTGTGCGATGCGATCGACTATGCGCTCGCGGCGACGGAAAAGCCCGTGATGATTATCTGCAACACCGTTAAGGGCTGCGGCATTGATTTCATGGAGAATGATTTCAAATGGCATTACGGCGCGATTGATCAGGATCTGCACGATAAGGCTGCCAAGAGCCTGGATGCCTATTATAAGAAGCGCGTAGAGCGCGTTGAGAAGGAGGCGAAGTAACCATGGCAGGAGGACTTGTTTATACAGCAGTCGGCTCTGAAGCGATGGCGACTGCAGAATACTACGGCAAGGCAATGTGCGATCTCGGAAAAGAGCATCCCGAAATCGTCGCTCTGACGGCTGACCTTGCCGGTTCCACGAAGATCGGCGTATTCCGTAAGGAGTTCCCGGATCGTTTCTTCAACGTCGGCATTGCGGAGCAGAATATGTTCGGCATCGCCGCCGGTATGGCGAAGGCGGGCCTGGTTCCCTTCGTTTCCACAATGTCCGCGTTTGCAACCATGCGCGTTGCCGATCAAATCCATGCGGATATCTGCTATCAAAATGTTAACGTGAAGATCATCGGCAGCCATGCCGGTACTTCCTTCGGCCAGGCGGGCTCCACCCATCACGCGATCGTGGATATGGGCTGCCTGCTGACCTTCCCGAACATGACCTATCTCTGCCCGGCGGACGGCATGGAAACCGTCAACGCAATCCGCGCCGCCTATGAAACGCCCGGCCCGGTCTATATCCGCATTAACCGCGGCTTTGACCGCCTGCTGTATGATGATACAGAGTATGGCTTTGAGCTCGGCAAGGCGCATACCGTCCATGAGGGCACAGATCTGACTGTCATCGCATGCGGCTCCTGCGTGTATCAGGCGCTGCAGGCGGCCAAGGCGCTGGAGGCTTCCGATGGCTTGAAGATCCGTGTGCTTGATATGCACACGCTCAAACCCCTCGACGTAGAAGCGGTGCAGAAGGCAATCGTTGATACCCGCCGCATTATCACAGCGGAGGATCACAGCGTAATCAACGGCCTGGGCAGCCAGGTGGCGAGCGTCATCGCCGATTTCGGCAAGGGCTGCGCCTTTAAGAAGCTCGGCCATCAGGACAAATTTGCGCCGATCGGCCTGCATGAGGATATTATGTCCATGGTCGGCATTGACGCCAACGGCATTATGGATGCGATCCGTGAAGTTATGCATAAGGACTTTGAAGAGGATGATTCCTGGGATGACGAGGTATAAGGTTTGAAGGTTTTTTCAAACCGCGGAAAGGATGATTGTATCAATGGCAATTACGAAAGATGATTTGTATTCCAGCAAAATCTTCCTGAACGCCGCGCTGCCTCTTGCAAAAGTCATCGCCATGGATATCCCGAAGCTGGGCGATAAATTTAAAAAGACGCACGCTGTCATTCAGGTTAGTGCCCTGGATCCGGACAGCCCGGAGGGAAAGGTTGGCACCCACTTCGTCATCAACAGCGGCGAATGGCTTGTTCATGCCGGCCGGTTGACGAGAAACCCCCATATCGAGCTGGAATTCCAGAGCATTCCCGCACTGAATAAGTTTTTCAAGGGCCAGATGGGGCCGGATTGTATTCCAAAATTCCATCTGAAGGTGAAATATGTGCCGGATTTGATCTCCTTTGTAATGGTGCTTCTGAAAATGTCGAAGCTGCTTGGTGCGACGGAAGCGCCGGAGGACGAGGAGACGAAAAAGCTGATGGTCAAGTGCTTCTTCTACCTGGTTACGAGCGGTATCAGCCAGCTCAATAAAGCCGGGCATGAGGAAATTCATCAGTGGGCGCTGCAGAGCCCGGACCGTGTTTATGCCATCGGCGTGGACGGCCATCCGGATGTGTCTGCATACATCCGCATTAAGGCGGGTAATTCGAAGGCTGGCCGCGGAACCTATAAGCGTTCCCTGCCGTTCTTCAACATGCGGTTCCCGACCTATGATGATGCGTTAGGGATCCTGCTCGGCACGGCTGACATGCTGGATTCCCTGAAGGCTGGCAAGCTCATTCTGGACGGTGCGCCGGAATTTGCAGGCCAGATCGGCAACTTCATGTTTGCAGTCGCCGACTACGCAAAGGGCTAAGGGAGCGTAGAAATCGGGCGAGCCCGTTTTACACGGGAAAGATTCGCCGATCCTTCTCACTCAGACGGCCCGCCCGCGTGGATTCCCCACGCGGGCGGGCATTCTTTCCATCAGGGCAGAAACAGAGCCGTTATTTCTGCCCGAAAGAATCTGCATTGGCCCGCGCGCGGCGCGGGATGCATTGTACTACAAGATGAAATTGCGGGAAATGTGATCTGCTTTGCCTGCCGCAGGCTAGAGAGCGGGCAGGTATCAGGCGATTATCCCGCCAGCGGAACGGAGATAGGTTCCAATGGAAAACAGCAGACGAAAAGAAAAACAAAACCCCTTTGAAACCACATCGCCTGCGCGCAGGCAGCGCATTTTTGAGGCCGCGATCCATGAATTTGCCACAAAAGGCTTTAACGCCGCCAACATCAATATCATCGCCCGCGCCGCCGGTGTGAGCATCGGTTCCATGTATAGCTACTTTGCCTCTAAGGAAGATCTGTTTTTGCAAGTGATGGAGTATTGCCTGCAACGGATGTATCAACTTCTCTCAAAGGTCAACCGCGAGCAGGGCGTGGTGGAGACGTTCCGTGAGATGCTGTCGATCGCGCGTGATGCGGCGCGGCAGTATCCGGAGATGAATCAGATTTATCTGGACTGTTCTTCCCAAAGCCTGGTCAGCTTATCCGAACAGCTTTCGCGTGATGCGGAAGCGGTTACGGTGGAGCTATATGCCCAAATTCTTACGGAAGATCAGGAGAAAGGCCGGGTGCGTGATGATCTTGATATCGCGGTCACCGCTTTTATGCTCGATAATCTTGTGATGATGTATCAATTTTCCTTTGTGTCGAATTATTATATGGAGCGGAAAAAGCTTTTCCTCGGGGGCATGCTCTCCGATGATGAGGAAGAGGTTATTGATGCGATGGTGGATTTCGTCCGGCGTGCAGTAGAATAACTGATTTTAAAATGAAAAAAATATGCCTGCGGAATCTTCTCTAATTCCGCAGGCATTTTAAATTTGAGTATTCAAAAAGACAGGCGTGCAGGAAGGAAACGCCACCATGCAAAAAGGGGCCGGTGAGCAGCCGCGTTAACAGTCCAATCCTTCCTTTTCGGATTTTTCGGCGGATAACATTTCCGCAGTTTACGATGCATTTCCAAGGGGCTTAATCTCCTTGCGGTAAATGTATCGGAAATAGATCAAGCACAGGGCGAGGGAAAACAGCTCCGCAAAAGGGAAGGCCCACCAGACTGCGTTCAGCCCGCTGAATCGGGCAAGCAGATAGGCGGTGGGCAGCAAAATCACCAGCTGGCGCACCACGGAGACGGAGAGGCTGAGCATACCGTGCCCCAGGGATTGGCACACAGAGAGCATGCAGATGCAGAAGCCTGCAAAAACAAAGCTGAGGCTGATGGTGCGCAGCGCGGGCACGCCGATTTGCTGCATGGTTTCAGAGGCGTTGAAGATAGAGAGCAGCTTGTCCGGGATCAGCATAAAAACCGCAACGCCGATGAGCATGATCACCGTTGCATAGAGAATGCTCAGCTTAATGGTTTTCATCATACGATCGGGCTTCCTTGCTCCGTAATTATAAGAGATGATCGGTACCATGCCGTTATTCAAGCCAAAGATCGGCATAAAAACAAAGCTTTGCAGTTTAAAATAAACGCCGAACACGGCGGTTGCGGTGGAGGTAAAGGAGATCAGGATTTTGTTCATACCGAAGGTCATCACTGAGCCGATGGATGCCATAATGATCGACGGAATGCCGACGGAGTAAATTTTACCGATCACCTTCGCGCTAGGCCGGAAGCCCTTCAGGTGGAGCGTAATTTCTTCATTTTTCTTGATATTGAAAACCAATGCGAGGACCGATGCCACAATCTGACCGATTACGGTGGCCAGCGCAGCGCCCGCGACGCCGAGCTTGGGAAAGCCCAAAAGGCCGAAAATCATGATGGGGTCCAAGATGATGTTGATGATGGCGCCCAGCCCCTGGGTGATCATCGTATAAAACGTGCGCCCGGTCGATTGCAGCAGCCGCTCGAATGTGAATTGCAGGAACATACCGAAGGAGCATACACAGCAGAGCATAAGGTAGACGGAGCCGCTTTCCACAATTTCCGGGTCAGTCGTTTGCAGAAGGAAGAAAGGCTTGGAAAATAAAACACCGACAACCGCAAAGAGCAAATAGCTGAGCACAGCGAGAAAAACGCCATTTTCCGCCGTTTTATCGGCAAGATCAAAATTCTTTTCCCCCAAGCTTTTGGAAAGCAGCGCATTGATGCCGACGCCTGTGCCTGTGCCGACCGCGATCATCAGGCTCTGGACGGGGAAGGCAAGGGAAACGGCGGTCAGCGCGTTTTCACTCAGCTGGGCGACGAACATACTATCTACAATATTGTAAAGCGCCTGCACCAGCATGGAAACGACCATGGGGAGAGACATCGTAATCAGCAGGCGGTTGATGGGCATGACGCCCATTTTATTTTCAGCGGGGCGTTGTGCCGTTGTTTCATTCATAGAGCGCCCTCCTTGTTATGGATCAGATCCAGCAAGACGCCTACGGCGCCCTCTATGCCGATGAAGCTGCTGTTGAGTGTGAGATCATAATCCTGGCATTTTCCCCAATGGCCGGTGGAAAAGTAGTTATAGTAGGCGGCGCGGGCTTTATCGTGCTTGAGCACACAGGCCTGCACTTCATCCGCAGGGATGCCGTACTCCTCTTTTGCGCGGCGGATTCGGTCCGCCATAGGCGCATGGATAAAAACGCGCAGGCAGTTTTTTTGCTCACGCAGCACATAGTTGGCGCACCTGCCCACGATCACACAGGGTCCTTCTGCCGCAACGCGCTTGATCACATCGGCTTCCGCGATAAAAACCTGGTCGGATACCGGCAAGTTCCGGCTGCTGAAGGAGAGGTTGTATAAGAAGCTTGAGGTGCGGTGCTGCTCTGCTTCCTGGATGAATTCTTCCGAAAGGCCAGTCTCTTTCGCGGCGATTTCAATGAGCTTTTTATCGTAAAAGGGGATTTGCAATGCGCCTGCAAGCGCTTTGGCGATTTTGCTTCCGCCGGATCCGTATTCCCTTCCGATGGTGATGATATCAGGCATTTGATTTCCTCCTTTGATACAATGCTGAGATTTCGTGTAAAAGAGAAATTTTTCTGTCAAGAGTCATGGTGTGAATAAATTGATCAGCATATTGATGATGATGAATTCAAGCAGGCCGTTAACCGGATCTTTTGTCAGTTTCCATACAAAGAGACAATTGGAAAAGGCAATGCGGAAAAACGCTCCGCATTGCCCGGCTGCTTTCGCTTTTCGTGTGTTTCTTATAAAGTCAAAACAAAGCTTGCTGTGACCACACAAAACAAAGAGATATACACTGCTCAGGAGAGTATGCGGCTACCGGCTATTTTTTATTTCTTCTTTTTATGCACCGGCCGACGGGCTGGCCTTTTTTTCGCTCCGATCTCGATCACCATGTTGGCCACACCCCACGCCAGCAATAGAATCATGATGAGGAGAGAAAGATAATAGGCCGTGCCGAAACCTACGGATTTGATTTGAACCGCCACATCGGCAATCGAAGGGGCACTCTGCAAAAGGGAGAGGGCGCCTATGTTGGCGGCGCCGGTTTCCTGCAATTGGGCGAGCAGCGTGCCGATAGGGATGGTGCCGTCCGTCAGTATGGTGGATACCATATGCATGGGGATCAACGCGCACAGCATTAAAATTGTACCCGCGCCGGAGAGCCCGGCTGTAACGGCATAGCGGCTGCTCAGCAGGGAGCAAAGCACGAGGATGAGCATAACGGCCAGCGCGAGCGCAAGCAACGTGCACAATGCGATCACTGCGGGCTTCAATGGCTGCACGGCGTCCAGTTCAAAGAGTTTGCCGAACGGTAACTGCCCATCACCGGAAAAAAGCATCTCTTTCAGGCTGAGCGCAAGCTCACTTTCTCCTGCTAAAATCACGGAATAACTCAGTTTCAGCAGGGGAGCCAGGAAAAACACAGGGAACACTGCGGCGGCGACCATGGCTGTGAGAACGCGAGCAACATATTTCATGGCGGGGCACGATCCTTTCCGATCTAAAGCTGCCGAAGAACAGCGGCTTATTTTTTCTTTTCCCAAGAGGAGTTCAGCGCTACTGTGCGGTTGAAAACAGGATGATCCGGTGTGCTGTCGGGATCTACGCAGAAATAACCTTGGCGCATAAACTGGAAGGTATCGCCCACTTTTGCATTCCGCAGGCTGCCCTCCAGGCGGCATCCGGCCAGCGTGACGAGAGAATCCGGGTTGACGTTTTCTTCAAACGATTCGGTATCCGCCGGATTTTCGGTGCGGAACAGCCGGTCGTAAAGCCGCACCTCAGCCTCTATACAATCCACCGCGCTGACCCAATGGAGCGTGCCCTTAACCTTGCGGCCATCCGGGGAATTGCCGCCCTTGCTCGCAGGGTCATAGGTGCAGTGCAGGCAGGTGATATGGCCGTCGTCATCCGCTTCGTAGCTGGTGCAGGTGACGAAATAGGCGCTCTTCAAGCGGACCTCGTTACCGGGGAAAAGGCGGAAATATTTTTTAACCGGCTCCACCATAAAGTCCTCCTGCTCCACATAGAGCTCGCGGGAGAAGGTGACGGTCCGGGTGCCGAGCTCCGGCCTGTCGGGGTTATTTTCCACTTCGATTGTTTCCGTCTGCCCGTCCGGGTAATTGTCGATGATGACCTTCAGCGGGCGGAGAACCGCCATTGCGCGCGGCGCGTCCGCATTGAGCCGGTCACGCACACAGGACTCCAGCAGGCCGTAATCCACGACGCTGTAAGCCTTGGAAACGCCGATGCGCTCACAAAAATCGCGGATGGCGGCTGCCGGGTAGCCGCGGCGACGCATGCCGCTCAACGTGACCATACGGGGGTCATTCCAGCCGCTGACGAGGCCGTCCTTTACGAGCGCAAGGCACTTGCGCTTGCTGGTGACGCAGTAGTTGAGATTCAGGCGCGCAAATTCGATCTGGCGCGGCGGATGCTCGAAGCCCAGCTCCTGCAGGAACCAATTGTAAAGCGGGCGGTGGTTTTCAAATTCAAGAGAGCATAGGGAATGCGTGACGCCCTCCTTTGCATCGGAGAGTGGATGCGCAAAATCGTACATCGGGTAGACGCACCACTTGTCGCCCGTGCGGTGATGGGAGACGTGCGCAATGCGGTAGATGACCGGATCGCGCATATTGAGATTCGGAGAGCCCATATCGATTTTTGCCCGCAGGACGCGCGTGCCGTTTTGGAATTCACCGGCAGTCATGCGGCGAAACAGGTCAAGATTTTCCTCCACCGAGCGATTGCGGTACGGGCTCTCTTTGCCCGGCTCAGTGAGCGTGCCGCGGTATGCGCGAATTTCATCTGCCGTCAGGTCGTCCACATAGGCCTTGCCCAGTTCGATCAGGCGCACGGCACATTCATAGATAAAATCGAAATAGTCGGAGGCATAGTAGAGGTGATCCCACTGAAAGCCGAGCCATTTGATATCCTCCAGAATCGCATCGACATACTCGGTATCCTCTTTGGTAGGGTTGGTGTCGTCCAGGCGGAGGTTGCACTTGCCACCATACTTTAAGGCAGTGGCAAAATTGATGCAGATCGCCTTGGCGTGGCCGATGTGCAGGTAGCCGTTCGGCTCCGGGGGAAAGCGCGTCTGCACATGGTCGTAGACGCCGTCCTTTAAATCCCCGTCAATGAAATCATGAATAAAATTTGAGCCGGATTCCATTTTGTTTTCTTCCATTGCGTTAAGCCTCCTCGTAAAATTTGAGCGCTGCGCGCATACGGGAAATCACCTTTTCCCCGCCCAGAAGCTGCATGATGGCATGCAGGTCGGGCGTGTTGCGCCGTGAGGTCACCGCGATGCGGATGACGGCGGATACATCTCCCACATGGCCCTTGAAGGCCTGCGGGTCTTTTTTATATTCCTTCACATTCGGCGTGTAGCCGAGCGGAGCGCAGAGCGCTTTGATCCGGGCAAACCATGTGTCCTTATCATCCGCATGGTCATAAACGGCCAGATAAGCACGCAGGATTTCTGCGGCGGCCGCAGCCGTCAGGTTTTCGGGCAATGTGTAATCCGGCTGATAGAGCTCATCATAGAAGTATGCGACGAAGCTCTTCACCTCAGACCACTTTGCGAGATCCTTGCGCGGCTTTGCGATGCCGCGGTCGATGCAAAAGATGCCCTTTGCAAAGGCTTTATCCGCTACAAGCAGTCGGTAGAGCGCCTCATCATACTGTTGCGCCCAGTTTACAGCGCTGCCATAAACCTCATCCGCCGTCATCAGGGAAATCACGTTTTTGCTCACGTCGTTTAACTTTTGCAGGTCAAACAGCGCGCCGGATGCGCTCATCTTCTTGAGGTTGAAGGGGAAATCGGCCTGCGGCGCCGCCTTATTCGCCCTGCGCCAATCCTCAAAATTGGAATTGGCGAGCGTGAGCAGGTATTCGATCACACTCTCCTTCGGATAGCCCTGCTCGATATAATAGCTCACAGCGGCTTCCGGGTCCTTCCGCTTGCTGAGCTTGCGCTTGCCGCCATTTTCCTCTTTCATGATTGGGGCAAAATGCGCGTATTTGGGGGGCTTGAAGCCACAACATTTGAAAAGCTGGATGTGGACGGGGAGCGAGGCGATCCATTCATCGCCGCGCACAACATGCGTAGTGCGCATGAGGTGGTCATCCACCGCATGCGCAAAGTGGTAGGTGGGGATGCCGTCCGTTTTGAGCAAAACAATATCCTGCGTATTTTCCGGCATCTCGATCTTGCCCTTGATGAGATCGTCGATCATGATGCGGCGGCTCTCATCCCCGGGGGAGCGCAGGCGGAGCGTGTAGGGCTTGCCTGACTCCACGGCCCGCTTTTGCTCCTCAAAGGAGAGCTTGCGGCAGGCGGCCCATTCGCCATAATAGCCTTTATTGACCGCCTTGGCCTCCTGCTGCTCCCGCAGGGCGTTCAACTCCTCCTCCGTGCAGAAGCAGGGGTAGGCAAGGCCCTGGCGAACCAGCTCCTTTGCGAAGCACTGGTAAATCTCCCGGCGCTTGCTCTGCTGGTAAGGGCCGTATGCGCCGCTCTCCGTATCGACCCCGGTGATGCCCTCATCCGGCGTGATGCCGAACGCGTCGAGGCCGTTGACGATTGCTGTAACGCCACCCTCTACCTCGCGCTTTTTATCCGTATCTTCAATGCGCAGGAAGAATACGCCGTTTGTTACCTTCGCGGTGAGGCGGGCCGTCATAGCGGCAAACAGGCCGCCGATGTGAAGGTAGCCTGTTGGGCTTGGGGAAAAACGCGTCACGCGCGCCCCTTCCGGAAGCTGTCGGGCAGGGTATTGCTCCTCATACTGCTGCGGCGTGAGAATAATGCCGGGAAAAAGCAGCTCGGCGAGCTTTTCGTTGTCAGTCAAAGCAGTTCCTCCTTTTATGAAAGCCATCCGTTCCAAAACGGATCAAGAATGATAGAAACCAGATGTAAAAAGCGGCGGATTCCCTTTACCAGAAGCTGTAAAAGGCGCGCCATGCCTATTTATTATCGCAGAAAAAGGAAGAAGTATCAATCTTTTTGCATCATTTTTCTTTGTTCAAGCTTCTTTTCGCAAAGAGAAATCCCGCACGGCCTTACCATGCGGGAACGGGTTCATGATACATGCAACAGGCGGCAGGCGTTCTCGCCGAGGATGGCCTCCGTTTCCTCCGGCGGCAGGCCGAGGCTTTTCACAAAACGGATTTCATTGCCCGTATCGCTCCAGGGCATATCGCTGCCCAGCAGGATTTTTTCTGCGCCGTGCGCGCGGATGATCTCCCGCGCCCAGTCCGGCGGCATACGGGAAAAGGAGAAGGCTGTGTCAAAATAGAGCGGTTTCCCCACGAGAAATTTCAATACATCCTGCCAGCACAGATAGCCGCCCATATGGGCGGCCACGACCGGTGCGCTTCCAAAGGCAGGCAGGATATGGGCAAGGCGCTCCGGTGTGCAGTGCACCGGGTCTGGATAGCCGATATCGACACCCGCGTGAAAGACGGTAATCAGCCCCAGGGAGGCGATCTTTTCATAGATCGGAAGCATTCTATCCTCATCGACGAAAAAATGCTGGTAATCCGGATGCAGCTTTACGCCCTTCAGGCCCGCCGCGTAGATGCGCTCGAGTTCGTCAAGCGCGCCCGGGCTCTCCGGATGGATGCTGCCGAAGGCGTAAAGATTGGGAAAGCGGTTGTTTGTATCAATGGCGAAATGGTTGACGCTCTCCTGCTGGCGCGGGTTGGTGGCAATATTGAGCACCACAGCGCCGTCTGCTCCGCTGGAAAGGATCTGCTCCAGAAGGCTCTCCGCCGTGCCCTTGTGGAAAGGGATCGCGTCGCCCGAGCAGAGGGAGAGGCCTGCGAGCGCCTTTTCGGCGATCTTTTCCGGGAAACAGTGGGTGTGAAAATCAATGATGCGGCTCATGAATAACGCTCTTTTCTATGAAAGTGGAGGTGCGGGTTCAGTGCTTGCCAAATTGCTTTTTCATGCGCAGATCCTTCGCCAAAATCGTTTTGCGCAGCCGGAGTGTGCTGGGCGTTACCTCCAGCAGTTCATCATCCTTGATAAACTCCATGCACTGCTCGAGGCTCATTGTCGTCGGCGGGACGAGGCGCAGCGCGTCATCCGAGCCGGCGGCACGGGTGTTGGTCATCTGCTTTTTTTTGCAGACGTTACAGACGATATCTTCGTTTTTAGCGCATTCGCCCACGATCATGCCCTCATATACCGGCACACCCGGGCCGACGAACAGCCGGCCGCGCTCCTGTGTGTTAAACAGGCCGTATCCCGTGGCTTCCCCCGCCTCATGCACGATGATCGAGCCGCGCTCGCGGGTTTGAATTTCGCCCTTATAGGGCTCATAGCCGGCGAATAGTTGGTTCATAATGCCGTTGCCGTTGGTATCCGTCATGAATTCCGAACGGTAGCCGATTAAGCCGCGCGCCGGGATCTTGAATTCTAAGTGGGTAGAGCCGCCGTCACGCGTGCCCATATTTTCTAATTCGCCCTTGCGGGAACCGATCTTCTCCATGACTGGGCCGACATACTGCTCGGGCACTTCCACAATGAGCAATTCCATCGGTTCAAGCTTTTTGCCGTTTTCTTCTTTTAGGATGACCTTCGGGCGGGAAACCTGGAATTCATAGCCTTGGCGGCGCATTGTTTCAATCAGGATGGAGAGGTGCAGCTCGCCGCGGCCGGAAACTTTGAAGCAGTCGGTCGTTTCCGTTTCCTCCACGCGCATGCTGACGTTTGTTTCCACCTCTTTGAATAGGCGGTCACGAATATTGCGGGAGGTAACGAATTTGCCCTCCTTGCCTGCGAAGGGGCTGTTGTTTACCATAAAGTTCATGGAGATCGTAGGCTCGTCAATTTTCACAAAGGGAAGGGGCTCGATGCATTCCGGATCGCAGGCCGTTTCGCCGATATTCAAATCCGTGATGCCGGATACGGCAACCAGATCGCCGAGCGACGCCTCCGGCACCTCCACGCGGCGCAACCCCTCAAATTGATATAGGCGGGAAACTTTCACGTTTTCCACCGTGCCATCCGTTTTACACAGGGCAACCTGCTGGCCGTGCTGCACCGTGCCGCGCTCCACGCGCCCGATGCCGATGCGGCCCACGTAATCATCATAATCGAGGGAGGAGAAGCGGATTTGCAGCGGCCCGTTCAAATCGCCCTGCGGGGGCGCAATGTTTTCAAGGATCGAATCGAGCAGCGGGCGCATATCCCCTTCGCGCACGTCCGGGGAGAGGGAGGCGTAGCCATCCCGTGCGGAAGCGTAGACAACCGGGAATTCGAGCTGGTCGTCGTCTGCGCCGAGCTCAATGAATAGATCGAGCACCTCGTCGATCACTTCGAGCGGGCGCGCGCCGGGGCGGTCGACCTTATTGACGACGACGATGGCCTTTTTGTGCAGATTGAGCGCCTTTTGCAGCACGAAGCGTGTTTGCGGCATGCAGCCCTCAAACGCGTCGACGAGCAGCAGCACGCCGTCAACCATCATCATGATGCGCTCCACCTCGCCGCCGAAATCGGCGTGGCCGGGCGTATCTACAATATTGATTTTCGTATCCTTATAATGGACGGATGTGTTTTTAGAGAGGATGGTGATGCCGCGTTCGCGCTCGAGGTCGTTTGAGTCCATCACGCGCTCCTGCACCTGTTCATTCTGCCGGAAAATACCGCTCTGGCGGAGCATCTGATCGACCAGCGTCGTTTTGCCGTGGTCAACGTGGGCGATAATTGCTACATTCCGGACGTCGTTTCTCTGATCCAATTCTTTCACCTTCAACATTTTATGGTCGTCTATCGATAAACCAAGTTTTATCGTTCAGAAAGGGAATCCCTTACCGAAGGGCACGATTCCCCAATCTTATTTATTTTATCACTTCACAGAGTACACCGCAACGGGAAAGACGCAGAACATCACAAAATTAAGGCTGAAAAATTGGGCATTGTGTTGGAATGCAGAAAAAGCGGGCGTGTTTCGCAAGCCACGCCTGCCCGAGGCTTCGGATGCGTTTGGAACGCATGCTTTTCGTCGCTCTGCACATTGACGGATAATGCGCAGGCGTTTATAATAAACTGATATGGATATCGAGCGAAAACCTGGGGCGGCCCGCCGCCCTGAAAGGATTTTTGAAAGATGGATGATTTTTTGAAACGCACATGGCTGGAGATTGACCTCGACGCCATCCACGAAAACTATGATAAAATCCGCGCCTTCGTTGCGCCGGAAGCGCAGGTTATGGCGGTGATTAAGGCGGACGCCTACGGCCATGGCGTGGAATACACGGCGCGGGAGATGAGCGAGGCCGGGGTGGATTGGTTTGCCGTATCCAACCTGGAGGAGGCGATCCAGGTGCGCCGGGCCGGGCTCGAGAAGCCCCTGCTGATTCTTGGCTATACGCCGCCGGAATATGCGCAGCAGCTCGCGGTGAACGGCATCTCCCAAGCCGTTTTTGATGAAAATTATGGCCGCCAGCTGGCCGCTTGTGCCCAGCGGGATGGCGTGCAGGTGCGCATCCATGTGAAGGTGGACACTGGGATGACCCGGATTGGCTTCCCCTACCGGGACAATGTGGAGGATGCAGGGTCTGTGGATGCCATCGAAGCGGTATGCGCCCTGCCGGGGCTTTACCCGGAGGGGATTTTTACGCACCTGTCCTGCGCGGATGAGGAGGGCGGTGCGGAGGTTTACACGCGGATTCAATACGATCTGTTTCTGGATATGGTCGAACGGCTCAGCAGGAGAAAAGTCCGTTTTGAGCTACGCCACTGCTCCAATTCCGCCGCGACCGTGCATTATCCAGAGATGCACCTCGACCTGGTGCGGCCTGGCATCCTGCTCTATGGGATGATGCCGTCGCCTGAGCTGAACGACCCGCTGTCCCTTTGCCCTACGATGGAGATGAAAACGGTGATCTCCCAGATCAAGGAGGTGCCGGCAGGCGTGCCTGTCAGCTATGGCCGCACCTTTGTCACGCCGCACGCCATGCGGCTTGCGACCGTGCCGGTCGGCTATGCAGACGGCTACCCGCGTGCCCTGTCGGGCAATGCGCAAATGCTGCTGCATGGACAGCGTGTGCCAGTGGTGGGCCGTATTTGCATGGATCAGTGCATGCTGGATGTGAGCGCCGTCCCCGATGCGCGGGAAGGGGATACCGTGACTGTATTCGGCGGGGAAATCACCGTGGATGAGTTGGCCGCCCGGGCAAACACGATCAATTATGAAATCATCTGCGGGATCAGCAAGCGCGTGCCGCGGGTGTTCCTTCGCGCGGGCAAAGCGGAGCATATGACGGATTACATGAGCCTGCGCTGAAGCGCGTAGCGGGCTGGCAGGGCTTCCGCACGCGGTAACCCGCGGAGGAGGCCTCCTTTTATGCGCCCGCCGCCATTCTCTTCGTGAGGAGCACGGCACATGGCAACCAATACATTACCCTGTTCAGAGAGGAATTGAAAATGGATCAGACAAATGAAACGCGGCTTGGGAGCGCGCCGCTTGGCAAGCTCCTGTTTCAGCTCGGCCTGCCCGGCGTGGCGGCCCAGGTCATCAATGTGCTCTATAATATTGTAGACCGCATCTATATCGGTAATATTCCGGGCACGGGCGATATGGCGCTGACCGGCGTGGGCGTGACTCTGCCGGTCATCATGGTGATTTCCGCCTTCAGCGCTTTTGTCGGCATGGGCGGCGCGCCGCTTGCCTCCATCCGGCTGGGCGCGCAGGATCATGAGGGGGCACAGCGGATTTTGGGAAGCTGCATCATTTCCCTGATCTCCCTCTCCGTCATTTTGATGGCTGTTTTTTTGGCCTTTCAGCGTCCGCTTCTGTTTGCCTTCGGCGCGAGTGAAAACGTGATCGGCTATGCGCAGGATTACCTCACGATTTATCTTTTCGGCACGCTGTTTGTGCAGCTTGCTTTGGGGTTAAATACTTTTATCAGCGCGCAGGGCAAGGCGAAAACGGCGATGCTTTCTGTTTTGATCGGTGCGGTGCTCAACATTGTGCTCGATCCGCTGTTTATTTTTGTATTCGATATGGGCGTGCGCGGCGCGGCGCTGGCCACCATCATTTCACAGGCGGCGTCCGCGGCGTGGGTGGTCAGCTTTCTGCTGGGCAAACGCACGGCGATCCCGGTGCGTAAAAAATACCTCCGCTTTGATTGGCGGATCATTGGCCAGGTGGTGGGCCTGGGCGTTTCGCCCTTTATTATGCAGGCGACGGAGAGCCTCGTGACCATCACGCTCAACAGCGGCCTTCAGGCCTACGGAGGGGATTTGTATGTGGGCAGCATGACCATCCTCACAAGTGTGCTCCAGCTGATCGTTATGCCGATCAATGGGTTTACGCAGGGGGTACAGCCGATCATGAGCTATTGCTACGGCGCGGGAGATCATGCCCGCGTGCGGCAAACTTACCATCGGCTGTTGACAGTTACGCTCTCCTTTTCCGTAGTTGCCTGCTTGCTTGCGATTCTGCTTGCCCATCCGCTGGCCCGCCTGTTCAGCCCCAATCAGGCGCTGATCGATTTAACAGCGCGTATGATGCCGGTCTTTTTGGGCGGGATTTGGATCTTCGGCGCGCAGCTTGCCTGCCAGGCCACTTTTCTAGCGCTGGGGCAGGCAAAGATATCCCTCTTCCTTGCGCTGCTCAGGAAGGTGATCCTGCTTGTGCCGCTGGCGCTCGTTCTGCCGCGCTTTTTTGGCGTAACGGGGATCTATTTCTCTGAGCCGATAGCGGATTTTGTGGCCTCCTGCACAACGCTTGTAATTTTCCTGACTCGCTATAAAAAGCTGCTTCCCCTACCGAAAAAGGCACTGGAAGAAGCAAACTGACCTTCTTTAAATTATGAATTCTGTGTATTTTCATCAAGACAGATTTTGTGTATAGTAGGGGCAGAAATCGTTGAGGAGGACTGTTCCATGGCAAATACACAAACTGCTGCAAAAACGAAGACCAATAAGCTGATTCTGCTCGTGCTCAGCGCGCTTTTTGCGGCGATGATCACGGTGATGACTGCATTTTTGTTTCATATCCCGATCGGGGTCAACGGCGGATATCTTCACTTTGGCGATGCATTGATCTATCTCGCCGCCAGCATGTTGCCCGCGCCGTATGCGTGCACGGCGGCCGCTGTGGGCGCAGGACTTGCCGATATCGTCTCCGGTGCGCCGATCTGGGCGCCGTTTACGCTGGTCATCAAGGCGTGCATTGCGCTGCTCTTTACCTCAAAAAAGGAAAAACTGCTCAATAAACGCAATGCGCTTGCCCTGCTGGGCGCATGGCCTATCACCTGTGTGGGATACTATATTGCGGAGGCGATTATCACGGGCAACTGGATCGTCCCTGCGGCGGGCCTTCCAGCCAATACGATCCAGGCCGCAGGCAGCGCAGTGCTGTTTGTGCTCATTGCACTCGCGTTGGATAAAATGCGCTTTAAAAGCCGTCTGAAACTGTCCTGAATCAGAATCCTTCCGGCGGCAGAAGGCGCTTGAAATGATTGAAAATAGAAAACTGAGAAGAGGTCTGATGAATCATGCTGGAAGAGATTACAAAACAGGCAAAGCTGGCAGTCACACAGGTGTTGGATGCGGCAAAGCTCGAAAGTGGGCAGCTTTTTGTCGTGGGCTGTTCATCGAGCGAGGTCTGCGGTAGCAAAATCGGGACGAATTCGAGCCTTGAGACGGCGCAGGCCGTTTTTGCCGGAATTTATCCGGTGCTTCAGGAGCGGGGGATTTATCTGGCAGCGCAGTGCTGCGAGCATCTCAACCGCGCCATTATCATCGAGCAGGAGGCTGCGCGGAAATTCGGTTATGAGGAGGTCAATGTCGTCCCTCAGCCGAAGGCAGGCGGTTCCTTTGCGACGACGGCATATGCCGCATTTGATCATCCCGTGGCGGTGGAGGAAGTGCGTGCGGACGCGGGGCTCGATATCGGCGGCACGCTCATCGGGATGCACCTCAAGCGTGTAGCGGTTCCCATCCGCATTGAAACAAAACGGATTGGAGAGGCGATTGTCCTCTGCGCCCGGACCCGGCCAAAGTTCATTGGTGGGATGCGCGCGCACTACGATGAAAGCAAAATGTAATATGCAGATTGCCGGGGGCGCCATACGATAAACGTGTGGCGCCCTTGCGTTTTGTAGAACCATATGGTATACTTTTTTCAGTAATTTTACGATTTAAAGTGAAAAAGGATGGCACAGTATGGAACAAATGCGAATCGGGATCGTCGGCCTCGGGCTGATCGGCGGCTCTATGGCAAAGGCGGTCAAGGCAAAAACGAAACATACCGTAATCGGCTATGAGATCGATTGCGAGGTGCTGCACAGAGCGCAGGAGGAGGGCGCGATTGACTACGAAGGGAATGATGACCTGCTTCAGACGCTTGATTTGCTGCTGGTTGCCCTGTATCCGGGGCAGACGGTAGAATTTATCCGTGCCAAGGCGGATTGGATCAGGCCAGGATGTATGGTGATCGACCTATGCGGCGTAAAAGGATACATATGTGGGGCGCTGGGGCCCTTCTGTGCGCAACGAGGGATCGCTTTTATCGGCGGGCATCCGATGGCGGGGCGTGAATTCTCCGGCTATGATGCTGCGCAGGCGGGGTTGTTTCAGGGCGCGAGCATGCTGCTCGTGCCGACTGAAGCGGGGAGCGCGCGGCAGGCGGAGGCGTTTAAACCGTTTTTTCGCTCTCTGGGGTTTGAAAAGGTTGTGGTTACAACCGCGGAAAATCACGATCGGATGATCGCTTTTACCTCGCAGCTTGCGCATGTGGTCTCCAATGCCTATGTCAAAAGCCCGGAGGCAGAAAAGCACGACGGCTACAGCGCGGGCAGCTATAAGGATCTGACGCGGGTGGCCCGGCTGAATGACGGAATGTGGTCGGAATTATTCCTTTGCAACCGGGAGGCGCTGCTCGATGAGCTCAACGGTATCATCGGGCACCTGGAAGAATACCGGGACGCGCTGGAGAAAGGGGACCGGGACGGGCTCCAGAGGCTTTTGAAGGCAGGGAGCGATCGGAAGAAACGGATCGACAGGGACGGGGAGTAAAATAATAGAACGCTGCCCGCGGCTTGTAGGCAACAGCGAACTTCCTGATAAGCATTCATTGCGGAAATTGGTTTTGTGCCCCGCTTCGTCACCATGAATAAAGAGCGGCAGGGCCGCCGGACCAAACTGTCCGGCGGCCCTGCGCTTGATGAGAGGTGTGTATGCGGAAGCCTCCCCCCAGAGGTCCTCCGGAGAATGGGAATGAACCAATGATTGCGTGCTCTATCGGGCACGAGCCTGCGTTATGTGCTCTTCTTCCTGCGGGTGAGCACAACGGCTGCGCCTGCTGCAGCGGCCAGTGCAGAGCAGGCGGCAAACGCCGCGCCCTCGCCCGTGCCGGGGTTGGCGGCGGTTTCCGCCGTGGTGCTCTCAGCGGGCTTCTCCGTAACGGGCTGCGTTGTCATAGGCTTGGTGCCCTCAGGCTGTGTCGCCGCGGGTTTCGTCGTATCAGGCGCTGTTGTGATGGGCTTGGTTGTGGCAGGGACGGTTGTAGGCGCTTTGATGGAAACGCTGGCGTTTTCCGTCTTGACCGTATCCATCAGGTCAGTTTCCGTGCCGTCCGGCGTGTAGGCCACAATCTCCTTCATCGTCAGCGTCAGCGGGATACTGCCGGAATCGTCCAGGATTTTGAAGGTGATCTGTGCGAGCACGGCCTCCTTCTGCAGGGTGTCGCTCATGATGAAGGCGACGGACACCTGGCCGGGAATTTCCTTGCCGTCCGCACCTTTGGCAAGGCCGACGGCGGCCATGCCGCCGAAGTCACCGCCCTTGGCGGAGACAAATTCGAGCTTTGCGGGGTCATAATTGACCGTCATGCTGGCATTGCCGACATTGGATTTGTCGCTGATTTTGACATCTACGGTGACGGTCTCACCTTTTTGTCCGCTGACGGGGGAGAGAGAAACGGTCACGGGCGCATCCGCGGCGAGGGCAGCGGGCAAAAGCATCGTGAGGGCGAGGATGGCGCAGAGGAACGCCGCCAGCTTTTTAACAAGTTTCAATTTCATTTCTGATGAACTTCCTTTCTAAAATTGAGACGGTTAGAATTGATCGAGATTCGCCGCGACGCGCAGGATCTTGCGCGCGTCGGAGGTATCCGCCTTGCCGTTTTTGTTCACATCGGCGGCAAGTACCTGCTGGGCCGTGAGCGTTTCAAGCGTTGCAGCGCCGCGCAGGGCAAGGCGTGCGTCGGAAGTGTTGACCTTGCCGTCAAGGTTCACGTCGCCGAGGGCGTAGCTTGCCGCGCCAATCGGCGCTTTGATCATGACGGGGATATCCATGCCGACGCCGTTGAAGTGATAAGCCCAGATGGAACCGTCGCTGCGCGTCATGACATAGGCATAAGTGTAGCTATCCTCGTTAAAGCCGACATTTCTCTTCTTCCGATATGCTTCGACATCATTTAAAATCGGGGAGGGGTTATCCTGTTCTGTCAACCAAAGGGTTTTATCAGCATCCAGCGCGGAGGCCTTTTTGGTATTGGTTTCGAAATTGTAGGAATACCCATCTGCTGTCCGGAATCCGTAAATTTGATTCTCAGTCCCTTCCCAGCAATCAAAGCCTTCGGCGATCTTTTTGCAGTCCGAGGGATCACTCTCTCGAATTTTCCACACGGCTCCGGATTCATCCACCGCAAAATAAAAGTAAGCGTATCGCCACCAATCGTTCTCCTCATCATAAGAATCTTGAGCGGAACCCTCAACGACATCTGTAGCTCCGAAATCGGCAATCTGTTTGTTGCTATAACGGCTCCATGTGGTATTGTCATTTTTTACATAGATAATGTCATTGATGATTGCCTTGATATTCCGATCTTCTTGATGCCAGCTAAATCCTTCCTCACCTTCTTTCCAACTCCACTCCCAAAGCGTTCCATCTGTTTTCAAAAAGGTTCTTTCGGAGATGTCTGCGACGTTATCCGCCACTTTCTCTCGCGCAGGCTGCTCAGCGCCTTCCTCCCAACGCCAATTCCAAAGCGTTCCATCCTGCTCTAAAATATTGATCTGCTCGGCGTATACATACTCTCCAACATAGGCATAGTCCTTTGCCTGGTCGGAGAGTTTGATCTCATCTGCCTCGTTTATATAATAAAGCTCCCCGCTGGGGTAAAGCGCTGCAACCCCATCATCCCCCCCGGATAAAATATTCGGGTTTGAGTTCGGATAATCTTCACTGGCAGTATAGTGCTTCAGGACAAACCAATCCCCTAATTCCGGGATATTGTCGGAAACCTCGGTCACGGGCGCGGGCAGGTCAAAGCCCTTCGGCTTTGTGTCATCTGCCGTTGTCACAGCGAGCGCAATTGTAATGCTGCTCAGCAGTATCACAGCCGCCAAGCCGAGCGCCAGAAACTTCTTCTTTCTCTTCATGCTTTCAACCTCCAATTGAATTTTCAATTTATCTCACAGGGGCGGCGTAAACGCTTCCCCCCTTCCCTGCGCGCCGTGCCCATATGATTCTGTTATCTGAAATCTGACCTCTGAAGACTGTTCAGGTATGCCGCATATTCCTCCGGGAGATCGAGTTCTGGTTTATCCTGGATCTTCCAGGCGAGCGGGCTGGTGCGTGCCTTCACCGAATCCAGTAAATCAGGGATTTCCAGAAGCCTTTTTGCATATAAAGCAGCCCGCGGCGCGTCCCCCTGCTTTTGGCAGGTCTCCATCGCCCGGCGCAGGAGCTGAAAATAGTCGAGGTATTCCGTCAGCACATAGGGCGCGCAATCGAGCGCCTGCCGTTTATACTGCACCATCGTTTCAAAATCGCCTTGCGTTGCGCTGACCAGCGCTTTGCAATCCCACACCAGCGCAATAGATTCGTTACGGCTCAAAATTTTATCCGCGCGTGCCTGGGCCTCCTGCGGCGTCTGCGCCCCGGCGAGCAGGACGAGCTGCGAAGGGGTATAGCCGGGGTAAAGCCGGGCGGCGAGCGCGTCGTTTTTGCGATAGCCTGCAAATAGGGCAGCCCCCAGATACAGGCAGACAGCTGCCAGTGCGCCGACGGGTAGAAAAACTGCGGTTCGATTCGTTTTTTTCCATTGCCATATGATCTCTTTCCCTTCCTCTGGATCCATCGCCAGCAAAAGAACGAAAAATATGGAGAGGAACTGCAAATCAAAATCCAGCATGGAATGCGCGCAAATGGAAAAAATCAGCATCCGCTGCATGGTTGGCGTCTTTTTGGCAAACAGCCGCCATAACAGCGCAAAGGCGAACAGGAGAGCAGGAATCCATCCAACGTCTACAGCGAACTGCAACAGCTCGTTGTGGACAAATTTTGTGGCGTAAACGCCGGTCTGGAACCCGCCCTGGGCATAATAATAGCCCATGTAGCCCAAGCCAAACGGATGTTTTAAAATCACAGGCAGCACATCCCGATAGTAGAGCAGGCGGCCCATTAGGGTGCTGGATTCCAGCGAAATGGTCAGAAAGCGGCCGATCGTATCTTTTTTGCCTGTGATGGTTACAAAGAGGATGGCCCCCGCAATACAGGCGGCGAGCAGGAGCAGCAGCGGGAAGCGCAGCTTTTTGCGCGTCAGGCACAGCCACAAAAAGACGAATACCGTCAGGATAAAAACCGTCCGGCTGCCGCTGACCAAAATGCCAAATAGTAAAACCAGAATGCCGGAGAGGCAGCACGCGTGCCGCTGCGTTTGGAAGGCCAGGATAATGATCCCCAGCAGCAAAAACAGGGCAAAGGAGTTGGAATACTGGAAAAAGCCGCCCAACCGGCCGGAAGCGTAGAAATATGGCTTCAGGGCAGGAATCCAGCGCGTGGGGAAGGACAGAAGCGTCATTGTAATGCCGGAAACAGGAATGGTCAGGAACAGGCGCTCGCGCACTTCCGGCCCAAGCTGCATGAGCAGCAGCCAGAAGAGAGCGACAGGCAAAAATTTGAAAAAGCCGAGCAGGGCCATGCCGCTGTCCACTGCCCAGAGCGGGGAGACGAGGTATCCCGCGAGCAGGGCCAGCATTGCAAGAGAGGCGGCGTTGATCCATAACGCGAACCTTTTTTTCCTATCTGCCAGATATAGCAAGAGGATAATCATAAAAACCGCGCAGGCGCAGGCGGCGTATTCATAAAACAGACCAAAGGCACACGGGGTAAACGTAAAGAAAAATGTAAGAATATCCGGAATATTCCACCATTTCTTCACCTGCTTCAGGCGAGAGTTCACGTAATTTCTCCTCTCGGTTTTGATAGAAGCATTATAGCATAAGACTTATCTGATTGCAACAGTAATTATATCTTTTAGATAGTTTTAAGCTATACCGAATAGATATATCCTAACAGAGGAGGTGCGAATATTGGATTTGGTCTCGATTGGAAAACGCATCAAGGCTGAGCGGCAAAAAAACGGGCTGACGCAGGAAGCGCTCGCAGAACGCCTGGATGTCAGCGCGCATTATGTGTATGAGCTGGAGCGGGGGATGAAGGCAATGTCCGTCCCGATTCTGCTGCGAATGTCGGAAGTCCTGCACACCTCGACGGATTACCTGCTCCTAGGCGAAGCAAGCGGCCCGCAGGCCGTGGATCGCCTGGCAACCTTAACGCGCAATATCAGCCCGCGCATGCGCGACCTGCTGGCGGATATTTTTACATTAATGTTGCCGATGTTGAAGAATGATTGACAAAAAAGGAAAAGCCGCCCCCGAAAAAGCCGGTAAAGCTTCTTCGGGGGCGGTTATGCTATATAATATCAGAAATTGCTTACACGTTAAACCGGAACAGGACCACATCGCCGTCCTGCATCACATAATCCTTGCCCTCGCTGCGAACAAGGCCCTTTTCCTTTGCCGCGGCCATGGAGCCATTGGCAATCAGATCCTCATAGGAGATGACCTCTGCGCGGATAAAGCCGCGCTCAAAGTCCGAGTGAATTTTGCCTGCGGCCTGCGGGGCTTTGGTGCCGCGCCTGATCGTCCATGCGCGCACCTCCGGTTTGCCGGCGGTGAGATAGGAAATGAGGCCGAGCAGGTGGTAGGAGCGCTGAATGAGCCGGTCGAGGCCGCTTTTTTCCAGGCCCAGGTCAGAGAGAAACAGCTCCTTTTCCTCCTTAGAAAGCGGCGCGATCTCCGCCTCCAGCTCCGCGCAGATGGGCAGCACCTCCGCGCCCTCTTCGGCGGCGATGGTGCAGACGGCTTTATAGCGCTCATTGGAGTCGATGTCGTTCGCAAAATCCTCCTCACTCATATTGCAGGCGTAGATGACGGGCTTGGTGGTCAGCAGGGCCACCTCGCTGAGGATCGCCCGCTCGTCTTCATCGCATTCGACGCTGCGGGCAGGCTTTCCCTCCTCCAGCGCAGCCTTGACGCGCTTTAAAAATTCCACTTCTTTGGCAAGGCTCTTGTCACCCTTCATCGCCTTTGTGCCCCGCTCGATGCGGCGGTCGATCATTTCCAGATCGGAGAAGATCAGCTCCAGGTTGATCGTTTCGATATCACGCGCCGGATCGATACTGCCCTCGACATGGATGATATCGTCGTTTTCAAAGCAGCGCACCACATGGATGATCGCATCTACCTCGCGAATATGGGAGAGGAATTTATTGCCGAGGCCCTCGCCCTTGGATGCACCCTTAACCAAGCCCGCGATATCAACAAATTCGATCGTTGCGTGCGTCGTTTTGGCCGGCTCGTAAAGCGCTGTGAGTTTGTCGAGCCGCTCGTCCGGCACATCCACGACGCCGATATTCGGCTCGATGGTGCAGAACGCATAGTTTGCGGATTGCGCGCCCGCGTTGGTGATGGCATTAAACAGGGTGCTTTTGCCGACATTCGGCAACCCTACAATTCCAAGCTTCATGTTATTTCGTCATCCTCTGCTTTTGAAATCGGTCAGAAAATATTATAACGGTTCGCCCCATTTTTTTCAACTCATGTTTTGGTTGCTTTTTCGGGGCCGGTGGGGTATGATAACGGCAAAACCAACGAATAGAAAGGGGTTGCTGAAACATGGCGGACGATTATAAAGACCTGATCAGCGAAGGTGACGATTTCGACGGGACGGTCGTCATGGCGGATGAGGAGGGCAATGAGATCTCTTTCACCTTCCTCGATTTATTGGAGTATGAGGGCGAGAGCTATGTGCTGCTGCTGCCGACGCAGGAAGAGCTTGCCAATGAAGTGGTGATTCTTCGAGTGACTGAGGAGGATGGAGAGGAATTCTACGAGGCAGTTGAGGATTTGGAAACAATTGAAGCGGTGTTTTCCCTCTTCCAGCAGGCCCAGGAGCAGGAGGGGAATTAAGCCCTGCCTTTGCACCGGATGGCGCTGCATCAATTTCTCGTTAAGGGGGCGCTCGGATGCTTTATGAAAAGGCGTTCCAAAAGGAGATCTGGGAGGCGGTGCGTACGGAGAAAGCGTACGCGCCGCTCCTCGGCGCGCTTTTGGAGGATTACCGCGCTGTTTCCAAGGAGGGGCCTGTCAGCGCGGTGCGCTTCAGCGAATATATCATCTACCGGGAAACCGGGTGCCGGCAAAACTATGAGGCCCTCTATTTTGCGCGGCGAAAGCGGCTCAATACATATGCCCTCATGGCGCTCATATATCCGGAAGAGGAGGAACACCTCCTCCAGCTGCAGGATACCATATGGGCCATCTGCGATGAATATACCTGGGCGCTGCCCGCGCACATTGCGTGGAAAACCGGGCGCGACCCAGGGAACATCGATCTCTTCAGCGCGGAGACAGGGTTTGCGCTGAGCACGATCTATCATCTGCTGGGCGGCCGGCTGCATGAAAAGGTCAAAGAGCGGATCGATTGGGAGCTTGGTAGGCGGATCATCCGCCCGTTTTTGCGTCGAAGCTTCTGGTGGGAGCACAGCAATAACAACTGGGCCGCCGTTTGTGCGGGGTCGGTGGGCTGCGCCTTTTTGCTCCGCCGCCCGCACCTTTTTCCGCTGATCCGCCCCCGCATCGCGTTTGCTATGAGCCGCTTCCTCAGCGGGTTCCCAGCGGATGGGATCTGTGCGGAGGGCGTGGATTATTGGAACTATGGTTTTGGCTTTTTCACGGTTTATGCCCGGCTCCTGCGAGAGTTCACCCACGGCAGGAAGGATTATTTTAAACGCCCGAAGGTAAGGGAGATCGCCGAATTTTACCAAAAGATCAGCCTGGGCGGCGGCGTGACCGTCAGCTTTTCCGACGGCGGGCAGCATGGCCGCTATTATCCCGGCCTGCTCAGCTTCCTGCGGGAGGAGTATCCGGATGTGATTGGCCCGCTGCCGCCCGCATCCAGGATGCTTCACGATCACTGCTACCGCTTCTGCCTGGAGCTGGATTGCTTTTTATACAACAGCTTGCAGGAGGAGAACCTTGCCCTTGGGGAGAGGACGTATTATGCCCCGGAGAGCGCTTGGCTGACCCGCCGCACAGCGTCATACGGGTTTGCGGCAAAGGGCGGGTCGAACAACGTTTCGCACAATCACAACGATATCGGCTCGTTCATCGTGGCAAGAGGGGGCAGGCAGCTCCTCTGCGACCTCGGCCCCGGGGAATATGTGAAGGATTATTTCAACGATCAAAAACGCTACCAATATTTTTGCACATCCTCCCGCGGGCATAGCGTGCCGGTTATCAATGGGCAGTTGCAGGGCCACGGCGCAAAATACAATTCCATCAGCGCGTGGAAGGACGGCGTGCTTACAATCGAAATGGCACAGGCTTACCGGATTCCAGGCGTCGAATCCGTCAAAAGGAGTTTTCGGCCCGAAGCGGAAAAAATTGTTTTGACCGATCAAATCTCCGGCACGGTTACATCGCTGAAGGAGCGGTTTGTCACGCAGGTGGAGCCGGTAGCGGAGGGGAATGTCGTCCGGGTGGGGAGCCTCCTCATGCGGCCCCTGGGCGAAACAGGCGCGCCGGAGATCACACGGGAGCGGTTCCAAAACCATTTTTCGCAGGAAGAAACGGTATATTGCATTGATTTTGATGTGCCGGGCAAGGTTTTTGCCCTAGAGCTTCTGATGAGCGAAAGCGAAGGATAGAACAAAAAATTACATAAAAAAATAGACCATTGAAAAATCAACGGCCCCTCTAAAAACCGTTTGGGAGCTATAAATTGTGGCTCCCAAACGTTTTTTTTAGTTTCTGCGTTTATTCATGCATGATGCGACGCGCCCTTTTAAGGGGGCTAGTCACTGCCAACCCGCCTTCCCCCGACGGATCAGGAGAACGGCCTCGTTGAGCTGGGGCGCACGCTTGCGGAAGAAGTTCCGATAGGCTTCACAATAGTAGTTAAGGCCGATTTTACCATCCGCTTCAACGACACGATCGCGCCTACAGCCATTGCGGCAGATAAAATGATACGGGCAATCGCGGCATTCCTGCGGCATATCCAGAGAGGTCTGAATGAAGGCCTGCGCTCGGGCGCTACTGAGCAGTTCGGCAAAGCTGTTTTGCCCCACTGTGCCGAGCTTCCATTCATCGAGCACATAGAAATCGCAGGGGTAAACGCCGCCATCCCCCTCCACGACAAACTGAATCGAGCAGCGCCCGTTCATGTTGCAGGATTCCGGCGGACGGCCCATGAGAACGGAGAGCCAGTTTTCAATATGCCGGATGCTGATATAGCGCCCGGCCTTTAAATCCGCCAGCCAGAGGTCAAAGATGCGGAGCAAAAAGGCTTCATATTCGTCGCAGGAGAGGTGGTAGCCCGCCTGCCCGCGCTCCCCGTCCAGCGGCTCCAGGCAGGGGATGAATTGCAGGTATCGAAAGCCGTTGCGGACGAAAAACCGGTAAATTTTTTCAATCGACCGCGCGTTTTGCCCGGTGACGACGGAGAGGATGTTATAGGGCACGCCGTGCTTCTCCAGCACACGGGCCGCCCGCATCGTGCGGTTAAAGGTGCCCTTGCCCGCGCGGTCGAGGCGGTTGGAATCGTGGTATTCCGCGGGCCCGTCCAGGGAAAGCCCGGTCAAAAAGCGGTTGTCGTGCAGAAAGGCGGCCCATGTATCATCGATGAGATAGCCATTGGTCTGGATGCTGTTTTGAACGGCCACGCCCGGCTTGGCGTATTTCCGTTCCAACTGAAGGAAGCTACGGTAAAAATCAAGCCCGGCGAGCGTCGGCTCCCCGCCCTGGAACAGGAAGGAACAGGAGCCCTCCGCGTATTCCATGGCGGCGGAAACCAGGGCTTCGGCAGTCTCCAGGGCCATCATGCCCGCAAAGCCATGCGCGCGTTTATCGGCCACATCTTGATAGAAACAGTAGCGGCAATTCATGTTGCAGGCGGAGGAGGCCGGCTTGATCAGCACGCTGACTGGCGGCATGGAAGGTCAACTCCTTTCGAATTCAAGCGCCCGGATGTGACGGTCCCGATAAAACGGAAGGCAGGAGAGCATCCCTGTCATACCGATTACAAAAAACAGCAGGGCGGCGCCGGACCCTTTGCCCGTGCCGAAGAGCGCGGCCCAGAAGCTACCGGACGATTGTGTCGCCATAAAGGGCTCAAAGACTTGGTCAATCAGCAGGCCGCCCAGAAAATAGCCCAGCGGAATGGTGAAAAATTGAAGGGCGTTGCGGGCGGCATAGACACGGCCCTGCATATCGATGGGAATTCTAGTGCGCAAGAGCACGTCCATATTGGCGTTCATGAAGGGGATGCAGGCCCATCCGAGCACCGCGCCGAGGCACCAGATCGGGGTGGAGCGCCCAAAGGCGAGAAAGAAATTCTCCGTGCTCATGGAGAAGAGCAGAGAGTTGAAAATCACGCGCACACGGCTTTTAGGCGGCGGCGCAATGGAGACGAGAACGCTCCCGCCCATCGTGGCGATCCCTGCAAAGGTGTTGACCAGGGCGAGCGCAGGCTCCCCCGCGCCCTGCCTCGACAGCAGCATGGCCGGCAGGGCGGCGTTGTAGATAGACGCGGTAAAATTGATGATCGCAAGAAACAGGATTAGGTGCAGAATTCCCCGGTTCTCTTTCAAATACCGCAGCCCCTGCCGTGCGGCGCGCAACGGCGGTTCAGCCGGTGAAGTACCCTCCCGCGCCTTTGGAATCTGGATCCATCCGGCCAGAGTCAGAAAGGCGGCCGCAAAAGTGCCCAGGTCGAAGAAAATAACCGCCTGCAAGCCCGCCGCGGCAAGCAACGCGGTTGCCAGCACAGGGGCGAGAATCGTGACAAGCGAGTTGGAAAAAGACCGCAGCCCGCTGACCTTTTGATAGTGCTTCTGCGGCGTGAGAAGGCTGACCGCCACATCTGAGGCGGGCTGCTGCATGGTATTCATCAGCCCGTTCAATGCATTGACGATGTAGAGAACCCAGATTTCCAAACGGCCTGCCCGAAATAGGAGCAGCACCGTCAGCGTGCATGCGGCGGCAAAGGAATCGCTGGCCAGCATAATAGCTTTTTTATTCCACCGGTCGCTCAGCGCGCCCGCAAAAATGCTAAACAAGACATAGGGCGCGTAGGAACAGATGGAGAGCAGCGAAGTCGTCAGGGCGGATCCCTGCTGCTGGTAGGACCAGACGACCAGCGCAAAGCTCGTCATCGCGCTGCCGAGCGCGGAAAAAGATTGCGTTACCCAGAGCAGGAGAAACGTGCGAAGCTCCCGGAATATTGTTTGAATGGTTTTCATTTTGACCTTGCTCCTTTTATTTGTAATCCAATAAAAGTGCAGGGCCCGATGGGCGATGAAAAGGTCATTTGCGGTTGCCCCGTGCAGATTCGCCCGGAATCAGACCATGCACGGAGCTGGGCCAATGCAGAGCTTCATGAAAATCAATCCTTTTTTATAATCTTAAGATCCTAATTCAAAAGGAAGGAGAGCGTTTCTTCGTGTGGCAGGGGCATTCAATATGCGCCTCTGCGCGAAACCGGTTGCTGAATAAATCTAAATGGATTGTCATTTTGTTGAGTAGCATCATTACCACCCCTTATCATCGGGGGAAAGCTTAGAATGGCAAAACCGCCACAAGCGATAACAGCTTGTGGCGGCATGGTCGAGGCGACAGGACTTGAACCTGCGGCATCTTGGTCCCAAACCAAGCACTCTACCAAACTGAGCTACGCCTCGATACAGGTTTTTCATTGGATGCGACGATCATTATACACAGATTTCAAAGAATTGTCAATGCGCAATCGGGGATCCGCATCCGTTTTGCATTGCGGGCAGGCGCCTGCCTGTGGTATACTAAACCATATTCCGATGAGTGGAAAATGTGACGTATACGGTCGGATAATGGAGGGCGTTTCCATGCCGGATCAATTGAAGAAAAACGATCGGATTCCCTTGAAGATCACCGGCGTAACCGCTGAGGGGAGCGGCGTTGGGCACTATAACGGACTAGCCGTATTTGTGGCGAACGCGGCGCAGGGGGATACCATCACCGCACATATCATCAAGGTGAAAAAGAATTATGCGGTGGCGCGGATTCATCAAGTCGTCACCCCGTCGCCGGACAGGGTAAAGCCGGATTGCCCAGTGTTCCAGCAGTGCGGCGGCTGCGCCTGGCGGCATATTTCCTATGAAGCGGAGTGCCGGCTCAAGGAGCAGACAGTGGCGGACGCGCTTTCGCGCATTGGGCATCTCGCTATCACGCCACAGCCGATCCTCGCGGCTAGGGAGACGGACGGCTATCGCAATAAAGCGCAGTTCCCCGTTGGCGGGCTGGCGCGGGAGCTGAAAATCGGCTTTTTTGCACCGCGCAGCCACCGGATTGTGGATTGCCGCGCTTGCCGGCTCCAGCCGCCGGAGTTTGAAGGCGCGCTGCGGGCCTTTGCCCGCTGGATCGAAGAAAATCAGGTGCCGATTTACAATGAGGAAACGGGCGAGGGCTTGCTGCGGCATATCTATTTGCGTAAGGCGGAGGCGACGGGGGAGGTGATGGCCTGCGCGGTGGTCAACGGCGATGAAATTCCGGAGCCGGAGCGGCTCGCCGGGGAACTTCTGCGGGAGGTGCCCAACCTCAAGAGCCTGCTTTTAAACCGTAACACGGCACGGACGAATGTGGTGCTGGGCCCTGTATGCAAAACACTTTGGGGAGAGGATGGGATCATAGACGAGCTCTGCGGCCTGCGCTTTTTCCTTTCCCCTCTCTCCTTTTATCAGGTTAACCGCGCGCAGGCAGAGCGGCTTTACCAAAAGGCGGCGGAATATGCCGCGCTGACCGGAGCGGAAACCCTGCTCGACCTTTACTGCGGTACGGGCACGATTGGCCTGACGATGGCGGGCAAAGCCAAACAGGTCATCGGGGTGGAAGTTGTGCCGGAGGCAGTGGAGGACGCCAAGCGCAATGCGACGCTCAATGGGATTACGAACGCGCGGTTCCTCTGTGGCGACGCGGCTCTGGCGGCGCGTCAGCTTGCCGAAGAGGGCGTGCAGCCGGATGTGATCGTGATCGACCCGCCGCGCAAGGGCTGCGACGCGCAGCTGATTGATACGATGGTGGAGATGGCGCCAAAGCGGGTGGTTTATGTATCCTGCGACCCGGCGACGCTCGCGCGGGATTTGAAGCTGTTTGAGGAGAAGGGGTACAAAACAAGGGAAGCAACGCCGGTGGATTTGTTCCCGAGGACAGGGCATGTGGAGACGGTAGTACTGCTTTCCCACAAAAAGCCCGACAGTCATATCAACATAAAAGTTGAGTTTGGCGAGGGTGAGGGTAAAGTTCCTTTAAAGGCAATCTCCGAAAGGGCAGAAGCCTATAAGCCAAAAGAGCGAGTCACCTACAAAATGATAAAAGAGTACATAGAAGCAAAATACGGCTTCAAAGTACATACTGCATATATTGCAGAGGTTAAGAGAGATTTGGGCTTACCGATGTATGATGCTCCCAATGCGGTAGAGGAATTGAAACATCCGAGGAAGCAGCCGACAGCGGAGAAAGTGGAAGCAATTAAAGATGCGTTGAAGCATTTTAGTCTGCTTTGAGTTTGAACCCTACAAAAAGCTCGTTGTTCTTGTAAACAAGAGAAGAAATCTATTTTGAAGTAAACTAGGAGGAAATATATGAAACAATTTTTATATCTTGATGTAGATATAGTAAATTCTATTATTGCGCAGTCCGAACAAGGACTAATACAGTCATTATCTAATGAGCAAGTGTCCAGCGATACAGAATCGGATAATTCAAAAATGGTAGCAAATATTAGTGCCAAATTAGGAGGATCACTTGTAAAGCTTGCGAAAGCAGAAGCTAATTTGTCAGGAAGTTTTGAATCAGTTGAGGGTGGCTCATCTACATCAACTTCTCGTGAAATCATTTCTAAGACAATGCATGATGCAGCTTTTGATATTGCATATAGTCATATTAGTCCGATAAAAATTGTAAATGGAGATCAGAGTGTTGATGATACTGGTAATTATATTGAAATGACACGAGTATTTGATTTTGTTGACTTTGACTACCTTGAGGGGTTATTCGAAAAAGAAGGGATTATAGATTTTATTAAAAAAAATACTGCTGAGCAAATTGAAGCTGAGGCAGAAAAAATAAAAGAGGGATATAATAGAGAGCAATTACGTAAAGCAGGAATTAATTTTAAAGCTGAAATAAAAAATGCTATAGCTGTTAGTAATAAGCAGTTTGATGATATTGCGATAATCATTAAGGCGTTAAGAGGATTGATACCATATAATCGTATGCTTATTTCGAATGATGGATATTTAATTCCATTAAATACAAAGTATTTTAGAGTTGATCCGATAGATTTAGGATTTAAATATGGTGGTGAAATTACTTGTGTTGGTATGGTTACTAATATAATAGGAGAAGATACCAATCCCAACGATGATAAAAATATTTTTGCTACATTGCAATTTACAGCAAATGAAGTGCTCAGAAGTATGCTTCCGACAAATCAAAATAATCTTTGTGTAGTTCATCCTATTGCAATTTATTATGAAGCTAATGAGCAAGGCTATTTATAAACCTATATTTGATTTTGTGGGAAAAGAGGTGTATGAGCAGTATTCGTACTGGATAAATATTGCCCATATTTCCACGATTTTGTGGGGATATATTCTAATTTGATATTCATGTTGAGACGGTTGCATGGCTGGAGTGTTCTGCTTGCGGATGAAATGTTTTTGGAGAAGGAGGCGTCTCATATGAAAAAAGTCAAGATCACCGTCTTGAAAACCACCCTCGATCAGGAGCTTGCGGCAGAATATGGTGCAGAGGGTTTCACCGCCTGCCCGATGCTGCAGGAGGGTCAGGTCTTTTATGCGGACTATGCAAAGCCTGAGGGACTTTGCGACGAAGCTTGGAAGGCGATTTATCAATATGTGTTCGCTCTTGCACACGGCGCAGGCAATGAACTGTTTTATTACGGCGACTGGATCCGCAGGCCCGGTGTTGCTATTTGCAGCTGCAACGACGGCATTCGCCCGGTTATTTTCAAGCTGGAAGCGACGCAGGAGGCATCCCAAATTGACTATGAGCCGGTTCGGTAACCACCGGGCAGGCAGAAAAAGCATAACAGAATGAGGTGTATGCCATGGATTCCATCCCTGAACTGAACATCGTCGCCCGAATCCGTAGCGACTTCCCGACCAAATTCGGCATCCCGCGTCAGAGCGGGCTGGTGGAGGAGCTGAAGGCCGAGCTCGTTTTTGAGCCGGAATACCGCAACCCGGAAGCACTGCGGGGGTTGGAGGGGTTTTCCTATATTTGGATCATCTGGATGTTTTCCGAATCGGTGCGGGAGGGCTGGTCGCCCACCGTGCGGCCTCCTCGCTTGGGCGGGAATACGCGCATGGGCGTGTTTGCAACCCGCTCGCCGTTCCGGCCCAATCCGATTGGGCTCTCCGCCGTCCGGCTGGACGGTATCCGGCGGGATGAAACGCTAGGGCAGGTGCTGCTGGTTTCGGGCGCGGACTTGATGGATGGTACGCCCATTCTGGATATCAAACCCTATCTCCCCTTTGCAGATAGCTATCCACAGGCCAGCGGCGGCTTTGCCGAGCAAAAAAGGGACGAGCCGTTCACGGTGGATTTCCCGCAGGCGCTGCTGGAGCAGGTGCCAAAGGAGCACAGGCAGGCGCTGCTGGGCGTGTTGGCGCAGGATCCGCGGCCGTCGTATCACGCTGATCCGCAGCGGGTTTACGGCATGGAATTCGCAGGGCTTGAGGTGAACTTCCGCGTGCGGGAGAATGTGCTGACGGTGCTGGCGGTAAATCCGCGTGAAAAAGAAGGGGCATTTCGGCCCCGTTAGGCAGGAGAGGTTTTGAAGATGAGAGAAAAGCAGATTGAAGGGAATCGAAACGGAACATTCAGCTCCTCGCTGGGCTTTGTGATCGCCTGCGTTGGCTCGGCCGTCGGGCTCGGGAACATCTGGATGTTCCCCTACCGGGTGGGGCAGTATGGCGGCGCGGCATTTTTGATCCCTTATCTTCTGTTTACGTTCCTGTTCGGCTGGGTGGGGCTTTCCGGCGAATTTGCAATCGGGCGGCTTGCCCGCACGGGTACGATCGGCTCCTATGCATACTGCTTTGCCAGCCGGGGGAGGAAAAAGCTCGGCGCCGCCCTGAGCTGGATTCCGCTGCTGGGATCGCTCGGTATTGCCATCGGCTATGCAGTGATCCTCGGCTGGGTGCTGAGAAGCCTGGCGGGTTCCGCCACGGGCGAGCTGCTCGCTACGGACGCGGAAAGCTTTTTTCACCAAGCTTCGGGCAGCTTCGGCAGCGTGCCCTGGCATGTGGCCATCGTTGTGATGGTGGGCCTTGTGCTGATGTTCGGCGTGACGAAGGGGATCGAAAAGGTGAGCAAGGTGCTCATGCCGCTGTTTTTCGTGCTGTTCCTGATTTTGGCGGTGTGGGTTGCGTTCCTGCCCGGTGCGGCGGAGGGCTACAAATTCCTTTTCATCCCGGAATGGAAGGCTCTTTTGCGGGTGGATACCTGGGTGATGGCAATGGGGCAGGCGTTTTTCTCCCTCTCGATCACCGGCTCCGGCATGATCGTCTATGGAGCGTATCTGGAGAAAGACGCGGATATCCCGCGCGCCTCCCTGCGCACGGCATTGTTCGATACGCTCGCGGCGCTGCTTTCCGGCCTTGCGATTATGCCAGCGGTGTTCGCCTTCGGCGTGGACGTTACCCGCGGGCCGTCGCTGATGTTTATCGCGCTGCCGACCGTGTTTCAAAGGATGCCGTTTGGCAGGGCCTTTGCCGTGTTCTTTTTTATTTCAGTGGCGTTTGCGGGGATTACCTCGCTGATCAATATGTTTGAGGCCGTCACGGAGAGTTGGCAGAACCATTTCGGCCTGGGGCGCAAAACGGCGGTGCTCATCTGCTCCGCGATTACGCTCGCGGCCGGGCTCTTTTTGGAGGCGGAGCCGAGCGTGGGCAGCTGGCTTGATTTCATCACGATTGTGGTGGTGCCGATCGGGGCGGTGCTGGGCGCGGTTTCCATCTATTATGTGCTGGGTTGGGATAAAATCCGCAAGGAGCTGGATACGGGGCGGAAAAAGCCTGTTTCGCGGGCTTTTGGGCAAACGGCGAAATTTATCTATGTGCCGCTGACCGTTCTGATCCTGATCCTGGGTTTTGTCTACAAGGGCATCGGATAAAAATGAGGAAAATGAGGAAGGGGATGGGGCTATGGGCCCGCTTGATCTTTTGTGTGATGGAATGATCGCCTATTCTGAGGGCGACCCCAAACGGATTCAGCATTTTCTCAAGGTGCACAGCCTGGCGCGGCTGATCGCCGTGTCGGAAGGGATTGACGCGCACACGCGATTTACTTTAGAGGCGGCGGCCTATGTGCGGAATATCGGCATCCAGCCTGCACAGGCGAAAGCGATGCTGGAAGAGCTCTACTTCCCGCAGGATGTGATTGACCGCGTTACTTTTCTCGTCGGCCATCACCATGCGGATACCGCGGGTGGCGGCGCGGATTCCCAGATCCTCGCGGAGGCGGAATGCCTGGTGAACCTCTGTGAGGAGAATGCGGGGAAAAGCGCCGTGTGGAGCGCCGATCACCGCGTTTTCCGCACGGAATCCGGCAAGCGGCTGCTAAAGCTGATGTTTGGTATAAAAGACGATTGACTGAATACGGAAAAGGGGTAATTTCATGCGGCTATTATTTAAACAGCGGTTTCTCTCCTGGTTTGACAGCTTCGATATCTACGATGAGGCGGACAATACCGTATTCACCGTAGAGGGCCGTTTGGCCTGGGGCCATAAGCTTGAGGTTATGGATGCTTCGGGCAACCACATCGGCACCGTGCGGGAGGAGGCGCTCACCTTTTTGCCGCGTTTCGCGCTCTATATCGGAGAAGCGTGCGTAGGAGAGATCAAAAAGGAATTCACCTTTTTCAAGCCGCGCTTTACGCTCAACTGCAACGGTTGGGCAGTGGAGGGCAACTGGCTCGAGTGGGATTACCGTGTGACCGATCCGGCCGGCAGGTTGGTGATGACGGCGCAGAAAGAGCTGCTGCACTGGACGGATACCTATATCATCGACATCGAGCGGCCGGAGGATACGCTTTTGTGCCTGATGATCGTGCTGGCCATCGACGCGGCGAAATGCTCGAACGGGAATTGACGGGAGGGATGAAATGATCCGGGCGGTTGTTTTTGATATGGACGGCCTGATGTTCGATACGGAACGGCTCTGCGCCCTCGCCTGGGATGAGGCGGGGCGGCAGCTCGGCATCGGCCCGGCGGGCTACATGAACCGGAAAACGCTGGGGCTCACCCTGCCCATGGCACGCAAGGTTTGGCGGGAGACCTTTGGGGAACAGGTTGATTTTGAGGAGCTCGACCGCCTGACCCGCGCCTTTTTTGACCGCTATTATGCGGAACACGGCGTGCCGGTCAAGCCCGGGCTCTATGCATTGCTCGATTTCTTAAAACAGCGCGGGTATCAAACAGCGGTCGCCTCCTCCACACAGGAGGCGGAGGTGAAACGCTGCCTGAAATCCGCAAAGGTCACCGCATATTTTGATGCGGTGATCGGCGGCGACCGGCTCCGCGCCTCCAAGCCTGCGCCGGATATCTACCTCATGGCCTGTGCGGAGCTGGGGGAGCGCCCGGAGGACTGCATGGCGCTAGAGGATTCGCGCAATGGCATCCTCTCCGCCAGCCGCGCCGGGCTGAAGGCGGTGATGATCCCCGACCAGTGGCAGCCTGATGTGGCGACAAAGGCGCTGCTCTATGCGCAGTGCGGCAGGCTCGATGAGGTGATCGCATTGCTGGAGAAGGAGAGGGCACGATGAAAACACTCTATGTATCCGATCTGGATGGAACGCTGCTGAACCGCCAGTCGCGGCTCTCCGCCTATACGGTGGAAACGCTCAACTGCCTCATTGGGGAGGGGCTGCCCTTCACCTATGCAACGGCGCGCAGCGTGCACTCCGCCCGCATCGTGGCGGCGGGGCTGCACACGAAGCTCCCGGTTATCACCTACAACGGCGCATTTGTGCAGGATGCAGAATCGGGAGAGGTGTTCTCCTGCGTTTCCTTCACGCGGGAGGAACTGGCGGTGCTGGCGGGGCAGCTATCCCGCTTTCCGGTGAGCGCGCTCACCTATGCGCTGGAAGGTGGCGTGGAGCGGGTGCACTGGCTGCCGGAGCGGGAGAACGAGGGCGTGCAGTATTATCTCGACAGCAGAAAAGGGGACGAACGCTTCCGCGCGGCGGATACGGAACAATCACTTTACCGCGGCGAGGTTTTTTATATCACCTGCATCGGCAGGCAAGAGGAGCTTTCACCGCTCTATGAGGCGGTGCGGGGGGACGCGCGTTTTTTTGTAACGCTTCAGCAGGAGCTTTACCGGGCGGAATACTGGCTGGAGATCATGCCCGCCGAGGCGACCAAGGCGCACGGCATCCGCAAGCTCTGCGCATTGCGGGGGTATGACCGGGTGGTGTCCTTCGGCGATGCGGTCAACGATCTGAGAATGTTCGATGCCTCAGACGAATGCTATGCAGTGGAAAACGCCGTGCCGGAGCTGAAGGCGGCGGCTACCGGCGTGATTCAAAGCAATGAGGCCGACGGCGTGGCAAAATGGCTGGAAGAGAATTGGGAAAGGAGGGATTGATAGAGGACAAACCGGTGTGAAAGCAGCACGACTTTGCGGAGCGCACGAGGCAGTTCGTTGCCCTTCCGGATTCCGTTGGTTTCATGGAGTTGCAGGGGCAGGGGAGAAGGCTGAAACATGCCGCTTTATGCTTTTTATACTGTTTGGAGCAGGAAAGGAATGATCATAGTATGATTTTATCCGGCAGGGAAATTCAAAAACACATTGGCTCTGATATCCTCATCGAGCCCTATGACCCAAAGCGCGTGAACCCAAACAGCTACAATCTTTCGCTTCACAATGAGCTGCTCGTTTACACGGGTGAGCAGCTCGACATGAAGCAGGAGAATCCCACCGAACGGCTCGTCATCCCGGAAGAGGGCCTCGTGCTCGAGCCGCACCGGCTGTATCTCGGCCGCACGAACGAATATACGAAAACAGAGCGCTATGTGCCGATGCTGGAGGGCCGCTCTTCCACCGGGCGGCTCGGCCTATTCATCCATGTGACGGCGGGGTTCGGGGACATTGGCTTTGCGGGCTATTGGACGCTGGAGATCTTCTGCATCCAGCCGGTGCGCATCTATCCGGACGTGGAGATCCGCCAGATTTATTACCATGATATCGATGGGGAATACGACCTGTATGCGAGCGGGAAGTATCAAAATAACACGGGTATCCAGCCGAGCCTGATGTATCGGGATTTTGTAAAGGATGTGTGATTGGATGCAAATCGAGAAAGTGGCGGATCAAATGGGATTGGAAGCCGCCGCAGCGCTCGCCGGGAAGCTTTGGCCAAACCATACGTGCGCGGAGCTGGAGGAAGAGTTACGGTCGCATCTACAGATGGGTGGTGTGGTTTTTCTGGCACGGGAGGCGGCGGAGATCGGCTTTGCCCAGTGCGGGCTGCGCAGCGATTATGTTGAGGGGACGCGCTCAAGCCCGGTGGGGTATCTGGAGGGCGTTTATGTGGAGCCCGCGTTTCGCAGGCAGGGCGTGGCGGCGAAACTGGTGCGCGCCTGTGAGGAATGGGCGGGTGAACAGGGCTGCTCCGAGTTTGCCAGTGATGCGGAATTGAAGAATACGGAAAGCATCCGGTTCCACCTCGGCGCAGGGTTCCGAGAGGCGAACCGGATCGTCTGCTTCGCCAAGGAGCTGTCATCCGGGAAAGAGGGGGAATCATCATCCAAAATCCATATATGAGGCTCAATCGTGTGGAATTCAGCATGACCTTTCACTGCACGGGAAAATGCCGCCATTGCTCAGTGGGGGAAGAAGGGGCCAAGGAGCATCCGGGCCACCTTTCTTATGAGAAAATGGCGGGGATGCTGCACACGCTCTCGGAACAGTTCCCCATGACGTCCGTAATGTGCTTTGGCGGCGAGCCGCTGCTCTATCCGGCGGATGTATGCGCCGTGTATCGGGAGGCAAGGGAGAGCGGGCTTCCCCAGCGGCAGCTGATCACAAACGGATTTTTCAGCAGGGAACCGGAAAAATCCGCCGGACCGCGGCACAGCTCGCGGATGCGGGGATTACCGAGCTGTTGCTCTCCGTGGACGCGTTTCACCAAGAGACGATTCCCCTGGAACCAGTGATGGCATTCACACAGGCCCTGCGGGAGGACCGGCGCATTACGGTGAAGCTGCACCCGGCCTGGCTGGTTTCACCGGAGGATGGGAATCCCTATAATGCGGAAACGAGGCGGATTTTACGCCGGTTTGCGGCGCTCGATTTGCCTGTCAGCACTGGGAACGTGATTTTTCCCTCCGGCAATGCGGAGAAATATCTCTCGGATTATTTTGAACCGCGGGAGCTGGACCTGACGGCGCCCTGCGGGGCTGCCCTGTATACGACGCGTCTCGATCAGGTGGAGACGCTTTCGATTTTGCCGGACGGCGGCCTCTGCGTCTGCGGTTTTGTAATTGGAAATCTGTACCGGGAGCCCATAAAAGCTATTATCGAACGGTATGATCCCTTTGCGGACGGCGCGATGGAGGCAGTGCTCCGGGGCGGCGTCGGGCAACTGCGTGCGTTTGCGCAGGAGCAGGGACTCCCGGCCCCGGAAAGAGATTACCGCTCCGCGTGCGACCTCTGCCGCGCAATTGCCAAGGCTTGGAATCTGCGAAGCGCACAATAAAATTCGAGATCGGTAAAAAAGAAAACGGCTCCCGTGTCAATCCGCAGGGAGCCGTTTTGTGATCGCTCAGGAGTAGGTGGAATCGAGTATTTTCAGGTGGTTCCGATAAAACCCGCGTAGCCATTCGCCATCGCCGCTGAGCAGGCCGCCCAAGTAGTAAGCGGCAGATAGATGGCGCCGGTCGCATCACCTTCCCGCATGGCACCATCCATGGTAGTGCCGTTATGAGGCGCGGCCAGCGTGGTAACGCTGTAAATCCAGCTGTTCATGCCGCCGCGGAAGAAGGGGAAAGCGTCAATTTCCTCCGGAGCGCCTTCGCATGCGATCTGCGTAAAAAGCCGCACGTGGCTCTGCTAAAGCTGTGTCCGAAGAGATGGGCCCCATCCGGAGAAGAGGGGCTGCGCATATGTTTTGCTATAGCGGTCGTGATGATGAGCAGCAGAGTACACCACGCCGTTGGGAGGAGAAAATAGCATAATCCTGGCTTCAGGCGAAGATAGGCAGGCCTACGAAAGACAAAATCAAATTTTGAAGGGTGCTGTAACATGATCGGCATGTTACAGCATCCCTTTTTGATTTCATAAAATTGATGTGATACGCCCTTTAGGAAATCCTAAAATTTTTCACTGCCCCCGATGGCCAACACGATCACCGCCCAGAAGAGCTGATACAAAAGCAGCTGTACCGCGCCGAGCATCGTAATATCCGAGGTGAAGCACAGCACACCCACCAGCGCCGCGCCGAGTGCCGCCGCCGCAATATGTAGCACGGTGAGCAGCTTAGCGCCGTTTTGCAGCGTGGCGCAGGCCGCCACACTGCGCAGAAAGTTTTGTATGCGACCATCATGTACGATGCCCGCGTTTGCCCGCTGGAGGACGGTGGCGTGGTATTTGCGGTAAAGAGCGCCTGCCTGCGCGCTGATTACCTTCACGCAGTTTTGTGGCAGGCCGAAGGTTTCCTCCACAAAGGAATCCGTAATATTGGGGTCTGAGGTGCGCACGAGGATGGTGATGCCCTTATGCTCCAAATTTTTCAAATGCTCCGCAACGTTGGGGTCTGCCTGATAGCTGACGACGAAGAGCGCGCTGACTAACCCATCCACGGCAAGGTACATCACCTGGCGACCGTCATGCCGGTAGCGCGCTTCACTCTGGCGCGGGGGAATCTCCACATTATGATGTTGCAAAAGCTCCCGATTGCCAACCAGGATACGCCTGCCATGAATCCAGCCGGAGAGGCCCATGCGGTCTTCATAAGATAAATCCTCTACGGGCGGAAGAATTTTCCGGTTGCCGAGGATCACACTGTCAAAAATTTCGCCAAGAGGGCCGCCCGCTGAGATGACCAGCGCGGCAGCGTCCAGAATTGCTTCATCCATACGCATGCCATGAAAGGATTTAAAACCGTGGATGTTGCAGCCGCCATGCTGGAAAATATCCGACGAGTCAAAAACAACGGCGTTCGTTTCGCCGCAATCCTCCGCGGCGGCGTAGCCGGAAACCATGGCGCCTCCGGCATTGAGGGAACGGTTGGCGCGGAAAAGCGGCAGAGCCGCGCCCAGCGAGAGGGCCGCTGGCATGGAAATGCAGAAGAGCGCGGTGAGAGCGGAAAAACCATATACGACATTTTTTTGGAGGATGGAAACGGCAATTCCCACAGCAGCGGAAAGCGCCAGAACAATGGGGACAAGCTTTACAGACAACCGGTCGGCCGGTTCCAAATGCTCCGACAGCGCGCGGAAGCGCGCCGGGAAAGCCGTGCGGGAGGAAAAACGAACGTCCGGGTCGCCAAGTAGAAGGCCGCGGCCGATCTCATAGGCATCTTCCTCGTTCGGGATTTTTTGCACGGTATAAAGCGGGATTTCCTGCGTGCAGAATTGAAAATTCCGCGCAATGCTGTTTGCCAGCATCGCTTTGCCCGTCATGCAGGCGGCTAACAGCAGGCCTGCCGCAGCGCCGAACAGATGCGCCGCAACATTGGCCCCCGGGGAAAAGAAAAGGAACAGGATATTTTGGATCAAGGCGAATACGGCGGCGATCGCCGCGCCGGAATCCGCAGTGCATTTCAGGCGGCATAGCGCCCGCAGGCCGCTTCGGATGACGGGGAGAGCCATGAGGCAAACGCCTGCCAGCAGGCACAGGTGGATCACCAGATAAAGCTTTTGATCCGCGCTGAATAAGGTGAGAGAAGCCCCCTCTCCCTGGAGGAAGGCAAACGCTTGGGGTAAAATGCCGCATATCGCCAGCAGCAATTCAGCCAGCCAGGCACCGGCCGCACACCGTTTTTCGATCGCGGCTCTGCGGCGGAGCAGGCTGCGTAGCGGAGCCTTTTGCGCGGGAGAGGTGTATTCTCCGATCGGCCCGCTTTGCGCATCTGCCGGCCGCTCTTTTGTGGAATCAGGAGCGGGAGACGGCCCGGCGGGGCTTTCCGCGGGAAAAGCGGGCTCTTCCACCGCGGCAAGCTTAAATTTTTTGATCTTTTCTTTTCGGATGGCGTGCAGGCGCAGCTCCGCTTCCTCTTCATCGAGTACGAGAGCTGGCTGCTGCTCCTCCTGAAAGCCTTCCAGCAGCAACTGGCCATCTACCATATCCTTGGAGGCCGGTTTTTCAGAAGCTTCCGTTTTCGGGGGGAGGATATCCAAAGAGCCTACCTCCCGTGTTTTTTCCTGGTCGAGCACCGCGCCGATTTCCTCTTCGGCGGCAATCAGCGTGGGCAGAGGCTCCAAATCGGCGGTAGCGCTCAGGGCGCTTTTTTTGCGGATAAGCCCGGGCCGGTCAATGAGAGGCGTCCCTCCCTGACCCGGCTGGGGCTCAATTGGGATTTTTATTGTGGGCTCCCGGAAAAAACGCTCCCGATATTTATCTGTGCCCAGCAAGGGCTGCCCTTCCTTTGGCATCTCCCAATTTTCACGCGCACCACCAAGCAGGCCGCCGCGCTCCGCTGTAGGGTCAAACGGCTCCTGCATGCCGGTGATGGGCGTCAGGGCCTCTTCCATCTGGGTAAGGCGCTCTGCGGGAGAAAGCGTAGGCGTTTCCTCCACGGGTGGGGATTCCCGCTGCACGGCTGTGGGTGAGGGCGCAGCCTCCGGAAGAGGCTCCTCCTGCGCAGCAGGCGGCGGGGAGGGCGGATCGAAGCTATCTTCCGTTTCCTCAAACAGGGGGAGAAGCGGCTCAAAGCCCTCCTCTTCCGGCGTATCGCTTGCCTCGCCCGGCGCGGCGGCAATGCCGCCCTCCGTGCCGGGAAGATGGGCTTCTCCCGGCTCCGGTTGGGCGGGCGGCTGCGTTTCGTTTTCAGAGAGGAGGGCTTCGATTTCCTCCAGAGACCACAAATGGGAAGGCTGCTGTGCGCCGGTGCCCGGCATGGATTCAGCCTCCCTTAAAATATCGTCCAGCGAAAAAGGAGAGGACTGATCTAAATTATAGCGATCGTTCAATTTTTGTCACCCCAAATAAACAGCATAACGGTTTTTTGGCGGAAAGACGAATCAAACCGGCTCATTTTTTAGGCTGAACTGAGGAAAGGCCGGCTCTCTGCCGCGCCACTTCATACATCAGGATTCCGGCAGCGACAGAAGCATTGAGGGAATTGATTTGCCCCTTCATTGGCAGGGAAACGATAAAATCACATTTTTCTTTTACCAGGCGGCCCAACCCGTGCCCCTCGGAGCCAATCACGAGCGCGGCCGGGCCGGAATAATCGGTTTCACAATAGGGCGCGCCATCCATATCGGCGCCATAGATCCAAAGCCCTTCTTTTTTGAGCTCATCAAGTGTGGCGGCAAGGTTACCCACCCGGGCAACAGGCAAATATTCCAGCGCGCCCGCGGCCGCCTTGGAAACGGCAAAGCTCAGGGATGCGGCGCGCCGCTTGGGTATGATAACGCCATGCGCGCCTGCGGCTTCCGCCGTGCGGATGATTGCACCGAGATTGTGCGGGTCTTCCAATTCATCGCACACAATGAGAAAAGGGGGCTCCCCACGCTCTTTTGCAAGGGCCAGAATTTCTGCCACAGAGGCATAAGTATGGGCGGCAGCATAGGCAGCAACGCCCTGATGATTGCCCTGCCCGCAGAGAAAATCCAGCTTCTTAGCATCGACCTCTTTGATGACGATGCCCTTTTCCCGGCACTCAGCAAGAATCCGGCCGATCGAACCGCTGCGGTCTCCGCGCGCAACCAAAAGGCTGTCGATGGCGCGGCCGGCCCGCAGTGCCTCCATAACGGAATTGCGCCCGATAATCAGGTCTGTCTGCGCTCCGGTTTTTGGCTGCTCCATATAGCGATTCCTCCGCTTATCTTGTATAATATCTGTTATTATACCACATTTTGCAGTGGATTGACAGCAAAATTCTTCCTTTCCTCTGCTTTTGCGACAGGAAATATTTACCTCAAAAAGGAAAAAGAAAACGATAATCAGCTGAACAAAAAAATAGTTTACAGTAAAAACTGTTTTGCCGTGGCCTCTTGCATAAAAGTGTGAAATATGATAAACTCAGATAAAAAATGAGGGGGATAACTCTTCGTTTATGGCGGTTTTGTGAAAAGCCGTTGAGAGATATGGGAGGAACGAGTGATGGGAACCTGCCCGAAATGCGGAGCAAAATTGAAGAAGACGGATTGGCGGCCGAACTGCTGGAACTGCGGCGTGAACATTATGTATTATGGGATGGAAGCGCGCCTGGATGAGGATGCACAGCGGGCAGAAAAAGAATTTGGAAAATTCTATCATATGACGGCAGGAATCAAAACATCGTTCATCGGGTCGAAGCTTGCGTATGCGCGATGGATTTTAACATTGCTGTGCATTGGTTCACTGTTTTTACCGTTGGTAAAAATCAGTGTGACGCTGCCATACCACATGGTAGAGGGTGCCTCCTACGGGATTTTGCAAACGGTGATGTTTGTAAAGGATATGGATTTTAGCGGCGTGATTGCGGCATTTAGCTCTCCGGTGGTGGGCGGCACGCTAGTTAAATTATGCGCAGCCGTGGTGTGCCTGGCCGTGGGCGCGCTGATGGCGGTGCTGAACCTCATTTTAATCCTGCGGGCGTACACGAAGAGCGGCGGGATTCTGCTGGCAGTGCGCTGGGGCATTGGCCTCGGGGCAATGGCTGCGGGCACAGTGCTGTTTCAAATGGCCATGAAGCCGGAAGGCCTCACCGGGATTTTGGGCGGCCAGTTGTCGTTTGGTATCTATATTGCATTGGCGCTGTTCCTTGCGGCATTTGCGCTGCAAGTGGCGATCCTCTCGCGCGGAGGAATCCCGATGCTGCCAACGAAGTCGGAGCAGGATGCAAAGGCGGCGCAGCAGGCACAGGAAAAGGAGCAGGTTGCAGTCGACGCTTAAGCGGGTGCGGCCACACAAAATAAGGGAATCACGCGGTTTTCTTTTAAAGCCGCGTGATTTTTTATGAATTCCATTCGTTTCAGAGCGGAGTGGAGTAACAACCCCAAATTTGCCTTAACCTCACGGAAGCGGACGGCTTGAGCGCGTTAAGATTGATTAGGGACGGAAAGGATGAGTAGGCGATGTTACGTGCGGTACCGACAAAAGAGCAATTGGCATGGGCGGATTGTGAACTTGGCGCCATTTTTCACTATGATATCACAGTGTTTGAGCAGGATTATCAGTTTCGAAAATGCTGGGGGTATCAGCCTTCCCCACAGGCCTTCGCGCCCGATGCGCTTGATACGGATCAGTGGATCAAAGCTGTGGCCAAGGCGGGCGTTCGATATGCCGTTTTGGTGGCAAAGCACTGCACCGGCTTCGCCCTTTTTCCAAGCTGTGCCAATCTATACCATGTGGGTAATTCGCCTTATGGGCAGGATATTGTGAAAAGCTTTGTAGAATCCTGCCATAAATATGGGGTTAAGCCGGGCGTGTATTATTCCACCGTGTGCAATGCCTATGAGAATGTGGATAACCCGGGGCTGGTGCGCACCAAGGATACAGGCGATCAAAGGCACTATAACCAAGTTGTGGAAACCCAGCTGACAGAGCTGTGGTCCCGCTATGGCGAGTGGTTTGAAATCTGGTTTGATGGCGGCACACTTCCCGTAGAGGAAGGAGGGCTTGATATTGCCCCTTTGCTTTTGCGTTATCAGCCGAATGCCATCACCTTTCAGGGAGATCGGCTAAAGAAGCAAAATAATTTGCGGTGGGTCGGCAACGAGGAAGGCGTAGCCCCCTTTAACTGCTATTCTACCACAAACGACCAAAGCCAATCGGGAGGGATCGTTCCGGATGCCGTGCTTGGCAGGGGAAACCGGGACGGCGCCGAATGGAAACCGGCGGAGTGTGATATGCCGATCCGCAAAGATAACGAGTGGTTTTATATTGACGGCCACGATAAAAAGGTGATGAGCGCAGAGCAGCTGTTTGACACCTATACCAAAACAGTTGGGAGAAACTGCAACCTGCTCCTGGGGGTTGTGATCGACCGGCATGGCCATGTGCCGGAGGCGGACGCCAAGGCTCTGGAACAGCTGGGTCAAAAAATAAACGGCTGTTTTTCCACCCCTATTGCGTCGGCACAGGGGACGGCCGACGGCCTGACGCTGACTTTTCCAGCGTATCAAAAAGTGGATACGGCAGTATTGGAGGAAGAGCTGGCAAACGGCCACTCCGTTTTTGGCTTCGTTGTGGAAGCGCATACGCAAAAGGGCTGGAAAAAGGTTTTTGAGGCAGAAACAATCGGGCATAAGCGTATCGCACGGTTTCGGGCTGTTGATGCGGATGGGCTTCGGTTCCGTGTGACAGACGGCTGCCAGGGCGCGCAGCTCCGAGGCTTTCAGGCGTATTTGCTGGACTGCTATTCTTTGGCTCAAAAATGCAGGCTTTTATGGAACGGCCATTTATGAGCCGGATCAACTTACAATACCTTTTGCTTTTTCACAAGAAACCTCCCGGGCTCCGGCAGCATTTGCGCTATGCTGGAGCCTGGGAGGTTTTCGTTGCGTGGTGCAGCGGGGGAATCAAACATAACTTACCGCCCGCCGGTCTATAGAGAGATACGCTGCTTTTGTGATAGAAGATGAAATTGGTGTTTCTATACACGCGTTCTCTTCGATCAGGTCAAGGTAACAACTGCCGGGAGATGGGCCGTCCGTCTACTTCCGAATTACCGCTCCTGCCCCTAACAGCGCCGTTTTATCCGCCTTACCGCTGTTCACAACGCGCTTTCCGTTGATATAGACGGAATCAATGCCGCTCGGGCGCGTTGGTTCGTCTCCCATGTTGGCGACGGTTGCAGCGTCAAAAATTGTGAGGTCGGCCGCATAGCCGGGCTTTATGTATCCGCGGCCCGCAATGGAGAAACGGTCCGCCACGGCGCCGGTCATCTTACGAACCGTTGCTTCCAGTGGAATGCCCTTGCCTTCGCGCGACCAAGCCAGGAATTTCGGGAAGCAGGAATAAGCTGCTGCGTTTTGCACGCCCTTTTCTTCAATCCATGCGTCCGTCATGAAAATGGACGGCTCGTGGCGGATTAGGCGGGTAATGATTTCGTCGTTATAATAACGGTACATATTGAGCCGGCCTTTGCCTTCGCTCAGATCGACAAGCTTGATATAGGCATCCAGATCCGATACGCCCCATTCGCGGGCAATTTCTGTCACACGCTTTCCACAGAGGGCTTCATAACCCTCCCCGATCCAGGCAACCTGCATATCATCAAAGCCGAATCCGAGCATTTTAACGGTTGCACCGATCATGGCGCGCAGCTTCAGATGGGTCCAGCGCGTGTGGCGCTGCTCCGAAGGAAGGGAGAGATACCAGTTTGGCAGCACCACGGTGATAACAGAAACGCCAAAGGTCATGGAATACAGGTCATAGCAGAAATCATAACCTTCTGAGCGGATTTTATCGATGCATGCAAGGCTTTCCTCCACTGTTTTCCAGGAGGATTCGCCCACGTAGATGAGGTGGGAATACTGCATTTTCACACCCGTCCGTTTGGTCAGTTCAATCATTTCATCTAATGCCCGCAGATTGTGCGGACGGCCTCCGAAGGGCGGGTTGTAGGAGGTGGAGGCGGCGGAGCAGGCTCGCTCATGGACGGTAAGCACCCCACCATGCTTCGCAACAATACGTGCGGCGCCCTCTAGTTCATCGGCCGTGGCATATCTGTCCGGCTCATACATCAAGCCAAAAGAAGCGCCAAAAGCCCCATCGGAAAGCGATTGCTCAAGGATTGCATCGCGCTTTTTCATTTCCGGCTCTGTAAGCGGCCGGTTTTCATACCCACAGATGCCAATCCGAATGGGGCCGTGGCCCTGCAGAGGCACCATATTCAAGGGTGTCAGCTTGGCGGCGGAATCACACCAGCCGGCGAAGGTGGAAAAATCGCCCTGTGCATCCCCAACCTGAAACAGGCCGCTTCCAAGCAGATGCCTGTGAGGCGTATCCGGATTGTAACCAAACGGGGCAAAGCCGCAGTTGCCAACCACCTGTGTGGTGATGCCCTGCTCTGCAAAGGGGATGAAAAACGGCAGCGGATTCTGCCGCGCGGCAAACCAATCGTTGTGGGAGTGGGCGTCGATAAATCCCGGCGCTGCCGTGAGCCCCGTGCAATCGTATGTTTCTCCATCGAAACCCTCCGGCGCTTTTCCGCCTGTGACCGCTTTGATTTTTTCATTCTCGGTGATGACATAGCCTTGGAAAGCCGGAGCTCCGCTACCGTCGATGATCGTTGCGTTTTTGAATAGCCTTTTCATGCAATGACCCCTTTCCCAAATTACAGTTAGAATAATAAAATGGAATTTAATAGAACAATTTTAGTATAGAATAGCCAAAAAGGACTGTCAAGCGAATTCGAGATACAGATGATCTGATTCTGTCGAAAAACGCTTCGTGTCACATTTTGAATCACCTGCATACAATAGGGTAAACTGGTTTGATGGGGGATTGAATGATGGAGCAGCAACACAATGCACGATTTCTCGGCGCCAACACGCCGGAAGGCTTTATTTCCCTGTTCGATGAATTATATGACCCGGCGGAAGATTGGCGCGCCTATATCATCAAGGGCGGCCCGGGCACAGGGAAGTCCAGGCTGATGCGCAGAGTGGCAGACGAGCTGGAGCAGGCGGGCTATACGGCGCAACGTGTGTTGTGCTCTTCCGACCCGGATTCTTTGGACGGCGTTATTTTCCCGCAGATACGCGCCTGTATCGCTGACGGTACGTCGCCTCATGTGATTGAACCGCGGTTCCCAGGCGCTGTGGAGGAGCTTGTAAACCTCGGCGACTACTGGGATGCGGAACAGCTGCGCGTGCATGCAGAAGGAATCCGCGCCGCGGCCCTCAAAAACAGCGCTTATCATCAACGGTGCGTCGGATTCCTTTCCGCAGCTGGTTCGCTGGCGAATGATACGCTTCGGATCGCCCTGGAATGCGTCAATACGGATAAGATTGCCGCATACGCCTCGCGCTTTGCTGCGCGGGAATTCGGGGCGGGGCATGGGCGTGTCGGCCGGGAAAGCCGATGTTTCCTCAGCGCAATTACCCCAAAGGGGTTTGTGATGTGCGCTGGTATGATCGCCGGGCAATGCGACCGTGTGATCGTGCTGGATGATGCGTATGGGGCGGTATCCTCCCTGATCCTTGAACGGCTGCGCTCCTACGCATTGGCGGCGGGGCTGGATGTGACGGCCTGCCTGTGCCCGATGAGTGCGGGCAAGCGGATTGAGCATTTGTTGATTCCGGAGCTTCGGCTCTGCCTGTTTACCGCAAACCGGTTCCATCCCGCGCCGGAGGCGCCGCTGCGCAGGATCCACGCGCGCCGCTTTATGGATGAAGAAGGAATGAAAACGCACCGTTACCGCCTGCATTTCAATGCAAAGGCAGAGGCGGAGCTGTTGACAGAGGCAATCCGTATGCTGGAGAACGCAAAGGAGACGCACGATACGCTGGAGGCATTTTATATCCCCGCCATGGATTTTAAAAAGGTTGAGAAAAAGGGCGCGCAGATCACACAGGCACTGCTGGCACGCGCAAAGCGCATGGAGAAATAGACAAATTTGTAAAGCTTTTTTGCAGGCTGTTTTTTCACAGCCTGCATTTTGTTACCCGTATGCTGCATATGATTTTTTAACGCATGTTTTATTTATTAAGATAGGGGCAGATGCAAAATAGCGATTGAATTTTCATGCAGAATTGGTTACAATGAAAATATCTTTCAAAATGATAGGGGGTTCTGATTTGAACCGATACGAAGGAGCTGTCTGCCCCGTTTGCGGACAGGCCTTTACACAGGGGGACGACGTGGTCGTTTGCCCGGCATGCGGCACGCCGCATCACCGTGCCTGTTGGATGCGGGAGGGCCGTTGTGCCAACGAAGAAAAGCATGCCTCCGGATATACGTGGCAGGGGGCGCCACAAGAGAAAAATGCATTCGAGGAGAAAACAGAGTTCGGGATTATTTGCCCGCGCTGCGGGACGAACAGCCCCAAGGATACGCTGTTTTGCCCAAACTGCGGCCAGCCGCTCGGGGCACAGCAACCAGGCAACCAGGCGCCGTTTGGCGGGCAGCCCTATGCGCAGAGCTATGGCTTTGTCGGGAATATGCCGCCGGATGAAACAATTGACGGCATTCCGGTTGCGGAGGTTGCGGCCTATGTCCGGACGGGGACGGTCAGCTATCTCCCCAAGTTTTTCCGCATGGATCGCGCAAAGAAAAAGGCCGGATGGAACTGGGGCGCGTTTTTCTTCACGCCGTTTTGGTTTTTTTACCGCAAGCTATATGCGGCCGGCGCTGTTGTAACATCGCTGCTTCTGGCCCTGTCGGTTGCCTTCTCCGGCCCGGTGGAGCAATATATGGAGGCCTATCTTCAGTATATAGAGGCCGCTATGCAGAGCCAGGCCGCAGCGGAATCGGCTTTTTTGGCTTTGCGGGGCGCGATGCCGATGGCAACCCTGTTTTTGGGGCTTCAGCTCGTGATACATGTTGCATGCGCGCTGATCGCCAACCGGCTGTATTTTAAGAAAACGATGGGCGACCTGCACATGTTCCATGAGCAGGCCTTGGAGGAGAACGACTACCGGCTCCAGCTCTTCCGAAAGGGCGGCACGTCGTTGCTGTTCGGCTTCAGCGCTTATGTGCTGTATGATATTGCCTACATGCTGGTGACCCAGCTTTTGGCCAAATTTTTATAAGATCATATTTAGGAGGATCATAGCATGAAAGTAAAAAAAGCGATTATTCCGGCCGCAGGGATGGGCACGCGCGTTCTTCCCGCTTCCAAGGCTGTGCCGAAGGAAATGCTCAATATTGTGGATAAGCCGGCCATTCAGTACATCGTTGAAGAGGCCGTTGCCGCCGGGATTGAGGATATCCTGATTATCACCAACCGCGGTAAGGGCGTGATAGAGGATCATTTTGACCATGCCTTCGAGCTGGAGACGAACCTCAAGGATAACGTATCCAAGCAGCATATCTATGAACAGCTTAAGGCAATCGCAAATATGGCGAACGTTTATTTCATCCGCCAGAAAGAGACCAAAGGCCTTGCCGATGCGATCCTTCGTGCGAAATCCTTCGTGGGCAATGAGCCGTTCGGCATCCTGTATGGCGACGATGTCATCGTTTCCGAAGATCCGGTCATCGGCCAGCTTTGCCGCGCATATGAGGAATTCGGCTTCGGCGCCGTGGGCGTGAAGGAAGTCCCGCGCGAGGATGTGCCGAAATACTGCACACTGGACGTAACGCCTCTGCGCGATAACATCATGAAGTGCAACAACATCATCGAAAAGCCCACGCCGGATCAGATTCTATCCTGCTATTCGATCCTCGGCCGTGTTGTCATGCCGCCGGAGATTTTCGGCATCATCGAGCAGACCCCGGTCGACAAAAAGAGCGGCGAGGTTTATTTCACGGATTCTATGGTCACACTTGCGAAGCAGAGCGGCCTGACGGCGGTGGACTTTGTCGGCACGCGCTACGATATGGGCAACAAGCTCGGCATCATGAAGGCAAACTGTGAGGTCGCGCTGACACATCCGGAGATTGGAGCGGATTTCAAGGCGTATCTCAAGGAACTCGTCAGGACCTTCTAAGAAAAAACGTGCTGAGAGAATGGCCCGTTTTCAGAGGCTACGGAGAGACGGACCTGTTTATTTTGGGGATAATGCCGGCATAGGCCCTCGGCCTCGGCCTCGCCCTCAAAACCGTTGTTCTCTGTTCACCGATGCTGAAATCAGACGGACAGGAGGGCGGATATGCAGCATACATATTTTTTTCAAACGCTGCACTGGAGTGCGGAAGGAACCTATTTCGAAAATGACAGATCTATCCCCTTAACCGGCGAGGTCGACATTGTCCGGAAAGAGGCGGAGTGGACAATGGGCGGATTTATGGAGATCAAGACCGAGCCGTCTGTGCGGTTTCAAAATTGTTATCAAATTCATCGGTCCGATGAGGAAACAACGCTGGAATGGGAGTCATTCAATCCGGCGCTGGGTACGCTGCGGGGCACCTTTGAAATCATAGGAGACAGCATCATTTCCTTCTATACCTCGGAGGACGGCGTATATAGCGGCACGGAGACGCTGACGCAACAGGGTGAGGCAACCTATTATAACGTGGGTGTTTCCTTTCACAATGGAAAGAAGATGTCCTCGTGGACGGCGCTGCTGAAAGCAAAAAAATAGGACGGTAAACGAAACTCCCGAATCCTGAGCGATCAGGATTCGGGAGTTTATGCATGCGTGGGGAAAAGGGAACGATCAATAGCTCTCCGCGACCGCGACCGCGCAGGCAACCGTGGCGCCAACCATGGGGTTGTTGCCCATGCCGATCAGGCCCATCATTTCCACGTGCGCAGGCACGGAGGAGGAGCCGGCAAACTGGGCGTCGCCGTGCATGCGGCCCATGGAGTCGGTCAGGCCGTAGGAAGCGGGGCCGGCAGCCATATTATCGGGATGCAGGGTGCGGCCCGTGCCGCCGCCGGAGGCGACGGAGAAATACTTCACACCATTCTCGTTTGCCCATTTCTTATAGGTGCCGGCAACGAGATGCTGGAAGCGGGTGGGGTTGGTGGAGTTGCCGGTGATGGAAACATCGACGCCCTCCGCCTTCATAATCGCTACGCCCTCAAGCACGTCGTTTGCGCCGTAGCAGCGGACCTTTGCCTTCTCGCCGTCGGAGTAGGCCTTTTCTTCGAGCACCTTGAGCTCACCAGTGTAGAAATCATAGTCGGTTTTCACATAGGTAAAGCCGTTGATGCGGGAGATGATCATCGCCGCATCCTTGCCCAGGCCGTTCAGGATGACGCGCAGCGGCTCCTTGCGGACCTTATTGGCGGTGCGGGCGATGCCGATCGCGCCCTCTGCGGCGGCAAAGGATTCATGCCCCGCGAGGAAGGCGAAGCACTTGGTTCTTTCCTCCAGCAGCATAGCGCCGAGGTTGCCGTGGCCCAGGCCAACATTACGCTGCTCCGCGACGGAGCCGGGGATGCAGAACGCCTGCAAGCCCTTGCCGATGGTGGCGGCAGCCTCACTTGCCGCCTTCACGCCGGTTTTCAGCGCGATGGCAACGCCGAGCGTATAGGCCCAAACGGCGTTTTCAAATGCGATGGGCTGAACGCCCTTGACGATCTTTTCTACGTCAATTCCTTTTTCCAGGCAAAGTGCGCGCGCCTCTTCGAGGCTGGCAATGCCGTATTCGGCAAGGCACTTCTCGATTTTTGGCATTCTTCTCTCTTTGCCTTCAAACATTACATCGTTAGCCATTCTTCCTGTCCTCCTTGCTTCTTATTCCTTATTCCTCACGCGGGTCAATGTATTTTGCAGCTTCGTCGAAGCGGCCGTATGTGCCGAGATTCTTCTCATAGGCTTCCGTCGGGTTGGCGCCGTGGCGGATATCCTCCAGCATTTTGCCGACCTTTACGAACTGGTAGCCGATGACCTCGTCATCCGCATCGAGCGCCATCTTGGTAACATAGCCTTCCGCCATCTCCATGTAGCGAACGCCCTTGGCGCCGGTGGAATACATTGTGCCGACCTGGGAGCGCAGGCCCTTGCCGAGATCCTCAAGGCCAGCGCCGATGGGCAGGCCGCCCTCGGAGAACGCCGTTTGGCTGCGGCCGTATACGATCTGCTGGAAGAGCTCGCGCATCGCAACGTTGATGGCGTCGCAGACAAGGTCGGTATTCAAGGCTTCCAGCAGGGTTTTGCCCGGCAGGATCTCCGCAGCCATAGCGGCGGAATGCGTCATGCCGGAGCAGCCGATCGTTTCCACGAGCGCCTCCTGCACGATGCCCTCCTTGACGTTGAGCGTCAGCTTGCAGGTGCCCTGCTGGGGAGCACACCAGCCGATGCCGTGCGTTAATCCGGAAATATCCTTGATTTCATAGGCCTTGACCCATTTCCCTTCTTCAGGGATCGGAGCGGGGCCGTGATGCGGGCCTTTGGCGACCGTGCACATGTTTTCCACTTCGCGGGAATAGTTCATAATCCGTAACTCCTTTCGATGTTAACATCCATTGGGATCAGTTCCAACACTGGAACAGAACTAAACCCTATTATACTCAAATCCCTCTTTTTCCGCAAGTTTCAAAGCGGAGGTTTTCATTTGGAAAGTGAGAAAAAGGCTCTGCGCGAAGGCCGACTTTTGGTGAAAATCGCATACAGGGGAGCCCCTGGGGAGAACGCGGGGCAGAAAAGGATGTGAACCACTTGCCTTTTTGGGCATTCTGTATTAGGATGGGTACGCATTATGATAAAATGATCTTTGGGAGAGCAGAAACGCACAAGCCGCTTCTGTGTATTGTAGGAAGGTGTTTTTTTGAAACGGGAAAGAGAACGGCGGCCGGTAAGGCCGTTTTCACCGGCGCGGATCATTGCCGCGAGCTTTTTGGGTGTGATCTTTGTGGGGACGGTGCTGTTGATGCTGCCGGTTTCCTCAAAGAATGGGGAGATGTTGCATCCGCTGACGGCGTTGTTTACCGCCACCTCCGCCACCTGTGTAACAGGCTTGACCCTGGTAGACCCATATACGCAATTCACTTTTTTTGGCCAGGCGGTGCTGCTGACGATGATCGAAATCGGCGGCATCGGCTTGTTGACGCTCACGAATTTCTTCCTGTTTTCTCTGCGCAAAAAGCTCGGCCTGCGCACGTTGCGTCTGGCACAGGAAAATACAAACGCGGGCTCTTTCCACAATATCCGCTCCCTGCTGCATATCATCGTGGCAACGACGCTCCTGATTGAATCGATCGGGGCGATTCTGCTCTCGATCCGCTTTGTGCCGAAGTATGGGGCACACGGCGTATGGGTTGCCATTTTCACTTCGGTCTCCGCTTATTGCAACGCGGGCTTTGACATCCTCGGCAATGAAACGCCGTTTGGTTCACTGATCCATTATAACGGGGATGTGATCGTTCTCTATACCGTGATGGCGCTCATCTTTTTGGGCGGTATTGGCTTCATGGTGTTTCAGGATCTGCTCTCCTGGCGCAGGCACCGCCACCTGATGCTGCACACCAAGGCGATGCTGATCATGAGCGCGGCACTGATCGCGGGCGGCTTTTTGATCTTTTTCATCGTGGAATATGAAAATCCCAAAACGCTCGGCCCCCTGCCGTTGTTTGAGAAGATCAATGCAGCGCTGTTTCAATCTGTTTCAGCGCGCACGGCGGGCTTTGCCAGCATTGATCTGAGCAGGATGTACGATTTTTCCAAGGTGGCGATGATCTTCCTGATGGTTATTGGGGCGGGCAGCGGTTCCTGCGCAGGCGGCATCAAGGTGACCACCTTCCTCGTGCTGGTGATGACCGTGGTGTCCGTCATCCGGGGCCGGGATGATACGGTTGTGCTCGGCAAGCGGGTTCCAAAGCGGACGGTTTATAAATCCATGACGATCGCCGCGCTGGGCTTTGCGGCGGTTGTGTTTAATGCGGCGGTCATCCTGATTACGCTGCCGAACCTGTCCGGCGTAGACGGCATCTTTGAGGCGGCTTCCGCCTTCGGTACCGTTGGAATGACGGCGGGCGTTACAATGAAATTCGGGATCGCTGCGCAGATCGCGACGATACTGACGATGTTTATCGGCCGGATTGGCCCGATCTCCTTCGCGCTCGCGCTGACGATCCGTGGGGAAGGCGGCGGCGGTGAGGTGCTGCCGGAGGGTAAGATTCTGGTCGGTTAGCAATTATAACGACTGGAGGGGAACGAATGCATGGATGGAGAAACAAAGCGGCAGCAGTGCTGCTCGCAGCGGCCATCGCCGCAATGAGTACGGCGCCGGCACTTGCGAAGGTGGATGCCCGGGAGGGGGCGCTTCGCTTCCGGGAGGACGGCGGCTTTACCATCATGCTGCTGGCCGACGCGCAGGATACGAACCGGACGAAGCCCGATACCATCGAATTGATCGAAGCGTCTCTGGACGCGGTAAAACCGGATCTGGTTATCCTGATGGGCGACAATACCGCTGGCACTTGGCTTGGCGCGCGTATCCATGCGCAGAAGAAGGCGGAAGAGGCGATCGGCAACATCGTCAGCCCCATTGCGAGGCGGGGAATCCCTTTTGCGCTGGTGTTTGGAAACCACGACCCAGCTTCTCCGCTGACGCTGGAGGAGCAGATGAAAATTTATCAGTCCTACCCCGGCTGCCTGGCATTAGATGACGGCCCGGAGCTGACCGGCTGCGGAACCTACCGGTTGCCTATTCTACACGCCAAGGGCGAGAAGGCGGCCCTTCAACTCTGGTTTTTTGATTCGGGGAAAGGCGAAAGCCTTGTTTCCTACTCCTCTCCCGCGCCGGATCAGATCGCCTGGTATGTGGAGGAGAGTAAACGGTTGACGGCGGAAAACGGCGGGGAGCCGATCCCCGCGCTGGCGTTTCAGCATGTTGCGGTGCCGGAGATCTACCAGACTTTCCGCGCGGTGGAAAAGGGTACGCAGGGCGCGGTGAAGGGCTGGAGCAGCAAAAAAGGGCAGTATTGGCTGCCTGATCCGGCCTATGCCGTGGAGGAGAGCCGGATTCAGGGCACGCGGCTGCTGGAGGGCCCGCGCGCCTCGGATAACGGCAATGGGGAATTCGACGCATGGCTGGCCTGCGGGGATGTGATTGGCGCTTATTTCGCCCATGACCACAAAAATGAGTATGTGGGGAATTATAAGGGGGTTGATCTCGGCTACGCGCCCGGCTGCGGCTTTAACTCCTATGGCAATGGTGAGGAGCGTGCGATGCGCGTGATCGAGTTGCAGGAGAGTGCGCCGCAAACCTATCGCAGCCACCTCGTGTATTACCGGGATGTGGTAGGGCATGCGCCCTCCACTTCGTGGCGGGATAGTATGCTGGGCAATTACCTGAATATCGGCGGGCCGTATGCGCTGCTGGCGCTTGGGTGTATCGCCGGGGCGGGCGGCCTGTTCGCCGCAGGGCGGTATCTGTACCGGAAACGGAAAGGAAAATAGGAAACAGAAAACAAAGCGCGCTGCGCTTTTTTGAATCAATGAGAGGGACAATGCAAATTATAATTTGCATTGTCCCCTCCCTACTATTATACATTTTTGCTGCGCGGCATGGAATTACCTCTCTTTGCCGCCCGGCTGCGGGCCGCCTCTGCCACCGCCCATCATACCGCCACCCATGCCGCCTGAGCCGTTGGAAGTGACAACGGAGGCAAGCGTCAGGCTTTCGGACTGACTGCCGGCGGCAAGGGTATACGTTTCTCCTTTTTTTAGCTCCGGGCTGCTGACGACGACGCTGTTATAGGCTTTTGCAGGCGTGTAGGATGCGAGAACTTTGCCACTGGAATCTTTTAGTGTAATGGCGTCGCCAGAGGAGAATGAAGTGCTGAAGTTGTTTAAAATGGAATATTGCGTGGAGGAGTCGGAAAAGCCCTGCGCCATGCCGCTCATACCAGCGGCGACGATGGCGCCTCCAGTAATGGTGGCGGTGCCCTCATAATCGAGCGCGCCGTTGCCGTTGTCCGCAGAACCGCTGACATAGACCGTGCCGCCCTCCATAAACAGGTTTCCATTGGCATCCAGACCGTCGCCGCCCGCGTCCACGTTGACTGTGCCGCCGGTGATTTTGATGAAGATCTCGGAATCCTCGCTGACGCTGAAGTGGTTTTTCCCAGGCCGGCCTTGGTCTGCCGTGTCGCTGCCGCCGGCAGAGTTGATCCCGTCGTCGCTCGCAACAACTTGTATTTTGCCACCATGGATGGTCACGTTTAGCCCCTCAAGCCCTTCATAGCTCTGGCTAATCGTGATCGTCCCCCCTTCGATTAAGAGCGCGTCGTCCGCATGTACGCCGTCGTCGCCGGACTTCAGGGAAAATGTGCCGCCGGAAATGGTAACCGTGCCGTTGCAGTGGATGGAATCATCAGAGGAGTCGATGGTGAACGTGCCGCCGCGCAGCGAGAGGGAAGCGCCCGCCTTCATCCCCTTTGCGCTGTCGGAGGTATCGGCGGTTTCTGTAGTTTGCGTGGTATCCTTCCCTCCGCCAGGCCCCCACATACCCCAGCCGGGCGCGTCGGTTCCGTTTTTGTCGGTGCTGGCGTTTGCACTGCCGCCGCCGCTCGTGATCTGGAAGGTGCCGTCGTCAATGCGCAGCACGGTTTCCGCCTGGATGCCATCTGTGCCAGCGGTGACGTGAAACGTGCCGCCGGAAATGTAGACATAGCCTTTGTCTTCCTTTTCCGCGTTGCTCGCTTGAATGCCATCCGTGCCCGTCTGAATCGTAAATGTGCCGCCGGTGATTTTGACGCAGTCTTTGCCGTAAAGGCCGCCGCCGTTTTCTGCCTTGACGGTATACTGGCCGCCGGTGACAACAAGGTCGTCTTTCGAGACAACGGCGTGTTTGTATGCCGCGTTGACGGCCAGACTGCCGCTGCCGTTCATCGTCAGGTCAGCCCGGCTGAAAATAGTGCTGTCCACGTTGCTGTCGTCATCACCAAGGGTGTAGGAACCGCCGCTGCTGAGCGTGTTTTCCGTGCCCTCCGCCAGCGTGAGAAACACCTTGTCTGCCTGCTTGATGAACAATGCGGCGTGGTTGGAGCAATGAATGGAAGCGCCCTTGAGCACGACCTGCACTTTTTCGGTATCAGCCGCGTCAACGATCAATTGACCATCCTCCAGTGTGCCGCTGACCACATAGGTGCCCTCCTGCTGGATGGTGATAACGCCGTCTTTTTGGGAGGCACCGCTCCCTGAGATGGAGGCGGAGGCTCCCGCGAGCGTGATTTTGGTTGCGATGCTTTCGTTGAACGTTGCATCCTGATCGGATTTGCTGACCGTAGTGTCTACCTCGTCTGCCGAAACGGCATCAATGGCGGACGAGGTATTTGTCGTCTGACCGGATGTGCCGTTTCCGGAGCCGCAGCCGGCGAGGATCACAAGGAGCGCCGCCATCAGGACAGCCAAATATTTTTTCATGATAAAAATCCTCCTGTTGCATTCACTTGCTGGTTGATAGGGAAGAAGAGCCCCCTTTTACGTGGAAAGTATAGCAGTGCAACCCAAATGGAGCTTAAAAAAGGAACTGCCGTAAAATGCAAAGCATTTTACGGCAGTTCCTTTAAAAAGTCCGTTTTTGCAACAGCCTCCTCACATTTGAATCGTTTCGATAGAATCAAAAAGAGGGAACGGCGGTCAGTGGACGAAAACCTCTGCGCTGCGCAGCACCGGATTGCCGCGGGATTGGCGGATCACGATGCGCACACAATCGGTTTTAGGCAGCGCCATCGAGAGGCGGATGATTTTGCGGTTGCCGATCACCGTGCCCTCCCCGGCATGGATAAAGCCTTTGGAGGTGTTGATATACACGTCAAAATCCTCTACTCGCTCGCTGAAGCGCAGATCCTCCCGCAGCACAACGCTGCTGACCTGCTGCGCTTCCTCCAGTTGGCAGTCGAGGATATATTCCTCGTTCCCGAAGGAATAGCTCGCGGTGTCTTCCGTCAGTATCGCGTTTAACGCTTTTGTTGCCTGCATACCCTCGTTGTTCCCAATGGAAAAGCTTTGCACGGCGGAGGAGGAGAATTCCCTCTGAATCCGGTCGCCAAAGGCTTTCAGCGTGAGCGTGTCGATCAGCGGGATCACGCCGTTTTGATTGGGCGAAACATTGAGCAGGAGGGAGGCGTTGCCGCCAACGGTTTTGTAATAGATATCCATCAGCGTGGAGACGCTTTTGACTTTTAGGTTTTCATTGCTGTGCCAGAACCAGCCGGGACGAATCGGCACATCAGCCTCCGCCGGATACCATTTGAGATTTTTATACGGCGCGATGATATCGCGGCTGCCCTTATCCGGCGCATCGTAGCTGAGACCGGGAAGCGTGCCAATGGACGGATCACGCGCCTCGTTATCGGCGGGGATGACGCTCCACTCGCTCACACGGGCATTGCCCGCCTCGTTGCCGATCCAGCGCACGTCCGGGCCGCTGACCGCGATCACCGCATTCGGCTGATAGGTGCGGATCACTTCATAATAGCGGTTAAAATCATAGGTGAAATCGGGCGCGTCGGCGCCCTTTGCGCCATCCAGCCAGATGGCGAACAGCTCGCCATAGCGGGTGCAGAGCTCTGTGAGCTGGTTGACGAAATAATCGTTATACGCCTCTGTGCCGTAGGTCGGCTCGTGCATATCCCAGGGGGAGAGGTAAACGCCGAATTTCATATCATATTTACGGCAGCTTTCCGCAACCTCCCGCACGATATCCCCTTGCCCATCCTGATAGGGGCTTGAGGCAATATCATGGGTGGTGTAGTCGCTCGGGAACATGCAGAAGCCATCATGATGCTTGGCAGTAAAGATGATCCCCTTGCTGCCGGAGGCCTTGACGGCCTGCACCCACTGATCCGTATCGACCTTTTTCGGGTGAAACTGGCTGGGCGATTCTTTGCCGGTGCCCCATTCGCTGTTGGTGAAGGTATTCATACCGTAGTGGATGAAGGTGTAGTATTCCAGCTCCGCGTAGGCAAGCTGGCGCGATGACGGCACCACGTTTGTTAACCGCTCCACCTCGGGGCCGCTGTTGGGGTAGCCGTTGTTGTCGTTTGACCAGCCCTTGGCAAATGCATCGCTGCCGGACGCATACGCACCGGAAAACAGCAAGGCAAAAAATTGCACAAGGGAAAGGATGCCTGCCACCAGGCGGCGGATGTTCGGCAGAATCTGCATCATAAACCGTTCCTTTCTTTCCGCTTCAATATGGTTCAGCCCTGTGGCCCGAGGAGGATGGCGGAAAGCACGCTGGGGCTGTCAACGATAAAATCCGCCCCTGCCCGCTCAAATTCTTCACGGCTGCCGAAGCCATACAGAACCGCCGCGCAGGGGAGCCCGGCGCGATGCGCTCCGTCAATATCAAAATGCCGGTCGCCTACCATCAAAACGCGGCTGCCGGCAGGGAGCTTGAGCCCCTCGATCGCCTTGCGGATCAGCGCCTCTTTATCCGGGTCATTCTGGGTAAAATCAATGCCGGATACATAGTCGAAACAGGAGCCGATCTCCAGCAGGGAAAGAATTTCCCGAATGAAGGGCACAGGCTTGGAGGAGGCCACGCCAAGCTGGATGCCGCTGCCCTTCAATTGGACGAGCAACGGGCGGACTCCATCATAGAGCCGCACCTCGCGCACCCCCTGCGAGCGGTAGCGCTCCCGGTATTTTTCAACCAGCGCTTGCGCGCGGGCCTCATCCACATCCAAAAGGTGCATAAAGCTGTGTTGGAGCGGAGGCCCAATGAAATAGCGCAGGGCTTGTTCATCAGGCCGCGGGTAGCCAAAAGCCTCCAGCGCATACAGCACGCTGTTGTAGATCCCCTCGGAGGAATCCACCACCGTGCCGTCAAAGTCGAAAAGAACTGCGTCAAAAAGCGGCTTACTCAATCTGTTGTGTCTCCTTTTGCCTGCGCTTTCGCAACAAATTTTTCTGCCTTTACAATGAAACGCTCATGGGTGCCCGCGCCGATTTCCCCCGCATCATCCCAGGCGCGCACCTGGAAGGAAAGTTTTCGCCCCTCCACAGCAGTCAGGCGCGCTTCGGCATACACATTCATGCCGACAGGCGTTGCTGATGTATGGCTGATATGAAGGCTCGTGCCTACGGTGGTTTCTCCCTCCTGCAGGAATGGGGCGACACATGCGCAGGCGGCCTCTTCCATGAGGGCGGTCATCGCAGGTGTCGCAAATACGGGCAGGGAGCCGCTGCGCATGGCGGCGGCAGTGGTTGCCTTGGTGACCAGAACAACGGCTTGTGCAACAGATCCAATTTTCATAATGGAAGCACTCCTTTCAGGATGAAATCTATACATCAAGGCATAATTCCACCGGGCAATGGTCGGAACCATAGATTTCCGTGTGGATGTTTGCCTCCTTGATCCGATCGGCGATACGGTTGGAAACGCAAAAATAATCAATGCGCCATCCGGCGTTTTTCTCTCTGGCATGGAAGCGGTAAGACCACCAGGAATATGCCCCGGTTACATCTGGGTATAAATAGCGAAACGTATCAGTAAAGCCGACAGCCAGCAGCTCGCTGAACTTGCCCCGCTCTTCATCGGAAAAGCCGGCCTTCCCTCGGTTGGGCTTCGGATTTTTTAGATCAATCTCCTGATGCGCCACATTCAGGTCGCCGCAGAAGACGACGGGCTTTTGCGCATCAAGCTTCTGGAGGTGGGCGCGGAACGCATTCTCCCATTCCATGCGGTAATCGATGCGGGCCAGCTCCTCCTGCGCGTTCGGCGTGTAAACAGTGACGAGATAAAACGCGCTGAATTCCAGCGTGATCACGCGGCCCTCTGTGTCGTGTTCCGGGATGCCGAGCCCGAGCTGCACGGAGCGCGGCTCCTCTTTGGTGAAGATCGCCGTGCCGGAGTAGCCCTTGCGCTGCGCATAGTTCCAATATTGATGGTAATCCACGAGCGGTGGATCATTCAGCTCAATTTGCCCTGCCTGGACTTTCGTTTCCTGCAGGCAGATGATGTCCGCATCCAGCGCCTGCATGCTGTCGAGAAAACCTTTGGATACACATGCCCGAATGCCGTTTACATTCCAGGATATCATTTTTATCATGTTATATCGATCCCCTTTGCGATGCTCATAGAAGAATATTTTCCTTCGTTTTTGGATATATCATCGCCAAAAATGGCGTTGCCGCCGTGCGGCAGGAAGCGTTTCGCGCCGACAGGCATTTTTCCAATGCATCAAACAATTTGTTTGATGCTATTATACCATATAACCAGGCGAACGAAAAGAAAGAAAAAGACCGAAAAAGAATTTTTCGTGTGAAGGAGGCCATACAGGCACCGCTCTGTTTGCGCCCAATGCTAAAAAGGATTCCAGCGCCAGCAAATAGCAGGAGAAACAGGCTTGTGGCAGTTGCCTAAGAGAAATATACATGGATACCATTTTAGGAAAATCAAATTTAAAATGAAAAAAATACTATATAAAAATATAAAATTACAGAAGGAACATTCTATTGACTTTTTTATGAACATGTTGTAAATTATAAATACTTAAGGTCTGCATTGCTACATATTTTCTATGCAGTGTGCAAATCAGGCGCGATCGGCTTTTTATAGAAAGCGCCGTATTTCAGAAAGGGGTAATTTACCAAATGAAGAAGAACCTGACCAAGCTTTTGGCGCTTATGATGGCGCTGGCGCTCGTTTTCTCCCTTGCCGCCTGCGGCGACAAGACTGGAGATGAAAGCTCCACAGATCCCTCCAACAATCCTGCAGTAGCGAATAGTGACAATGAGGGCACGCTGGATGCAGCCGACCCGAGCGCAGAAAGTTCGAGCGAGAATGTCAGCAACGATGCGTCCACCGATGAAAGCGGCACGACCCCGAATGAGGAAGTGACGACGCCGGACGGCGGTAAGGTCACCACGCCCGAAGGCAAGCCTGAAACGAAGCCCGCGAACAACGATAAGGGCTTGAACTCCAGCGACAAAGCGGAGATTATTAAGTTCTATAAAGCTGCGGCGGATAAGAGTGCAAAAAATAAGAAGGCACAGGCGTTGACACTTGACAGCTTAAACGGTGGTTCTGGTTTTGTCGGAGGTCTGATCAATTTGTTTGAGCCCATTGCGAAATCTGCCTTGAAGAACAATTCGAATACGAGCGAAGGCGTTCCCGGCGGTTATAGCAAGCTGGTGGCTTCTGATCTTGTAAGCGCGTCCGCGAGATCTGACGGTAAATATACGACAATCAAAATGACTCCAAAAGAGCAGACGGATCAGCCGAAGAGCCAGTGGGACAAGGGACCGGTTGGCCACGCGATTGGCGTTTTGGGTGATATTGACAATGCCTTGAGCCAGTTGAGCGGTGTTACCGTTGATTATCAGGGTAGCGGCAAAACATTGACGCTTACTTATAAGAAACCCTTCGTGAATGTTAAAATTGATAATAATACCGGCAAAATCGTGAACGGAAGCTGGGGCTATGATGTTCATATTAAAATTGATAACGTCAAAGTATCGATTGGCTTGTCGGCTACACTGAAGGGAGCTTCCGGTGTTGTGAAGCAAAGAATTACAATGCCCGGTTAACTATAAGTAATATTATTTAGGGGAGGAGCCAAAATGGCTCCTCCCTGTTTTTTAAAAATGAATGAACGCTTATTCAAAAAAGTATCATTTTCCATTGACTTTTTATTCCGTTTGCTGTAAATTAGTGTTCGTAGAGAGCACCACCCGGTGCGGCAATGGGGAGCGTGTGTACATATACTTTGTGGAAACACGCCCTCACTCCAAAATGCTTTATTTTAAGAAAGGGGTACTACTACGAATGAAAAAGAACCTGACCAAGCTCTTGGCGCTCATGATGGCGCTGGCGCTCGTCTTCTCCCTTGCTGCCTGCGGCGGCAACACCGGAGACGAAAGCTCCACGGATCCCTCCAACAATCCGGCGGCGAACGAGAGCGTCGATAATGACGACACGGTTCCGCCCGCGGAGAACACCGACCCGAACGCGACGAATGAAGACCCGAGCGCTGGAGAAAGCGACACGCAGACACCTGGCGAGACTGAGAAGCCCGGCGAGACTGAGAAGCCCGGTGAGACCCAGAAGCCTGGCGAAACCCAGAAGCCGGATGCACCTGCTGCGAAAGCTCCTCAGGGCGTGAATGAAATTGTTAAGGCTTATAATGCTGGGATCGTAACGATGAAGTCCGCTTCTATGAAGCGTACGTTGGATTCCGGTCGTGTTTACAGGGAGAAGCCCATCATGGGTATCGAAATCAACCTGGATCTCGGGAAAGAGCAGGGCGTTAAGGATGCATTCAGCAATAAGGGGACGGCTACCCAGATTGCTGATAAAAAACTTTATAATGTAAACGCTTCAGATGTCAGCAATGCAACCTGCAAGGAAAGCGGTGGAAACTACATCTTCACAATTGATCTGAAGACGGCAAAGCTTGATATCAATAGCGCAAAGCACGGCAATGGTAGTTATAGCTACTTCATTGATAAAGAAGAAGCTGGTACAGTTGTTGCGAGCATGCTTAAGGCATTTAAACTACCGGGTAGCGCGAAGATTCAGGGCGGTTCTGTTACGCTGTCGAAGGGCAAAATTACTGCAACCGTTAACAAGTCTACTGGCAAAATTTCTAAGGTTACTTATGCCTTCACAGAATCCGTTAATGCGAACGCAACGTATTTCGGCATCGGAATTGACGAGGCTACAATTGTTGGGCATGGCTCCGTTAATTATTCCGCATAAGTTTTAGCGAATCTGAAGGCTGGTTCCAATTGTAATGGAACCAGCTTTCTTTTTTCAATCACAAATAGGCATAGATATTTTAACGAAGTCTTATACAAATGTGAACCAGAATGATATCAAGACCTAGGGGAAAAGTAGGAAGAGGGCGCCTGCCGTTTAAAAGAAAGGTGTCTTGGTTTTCGCGAATTCTCTCCTCCGCATTGACAATTGACCGTTTTTTTGATATCATTTTAAGGTCAATTATATCTGCCTCCATAGTTAAATGGATATAACAAGCCCCTCCTAAGGGCTAGTTGTAGGTTCGATTCCTACTGGGGGTGCCAAGAAAAATGCCGAGAGCCTTGCTTTAGCAAGGCTCTCGGCATTTTTTTACTCTGTGGGTATGGATGCTTTCTAACTGTTAATCTATGATCTGTTTTTAGGTGCCAATCCCCCCCTTTTTTGATGTAGTTTATTGCTACATGAGGGGGCTCTGCGTGGCTTCATGATCTTAAGAAGTGTCATTATTAAGTGATTGAAATACCTATCTGGAACTACAGAATACAAATATTCTCCAGCTCTTTCCTGCTAAGCTATTGAAGATAAGATTGTGAGGAAGTTAATTCCGGAAGCGATATTTTGCTTTCGCCTTTCTTTATACCAATATTTTTGATTTTTAAAATTATTATACATTTAAATTTATCAACAAAAAAATGATGGAGGGGGGAAGAACTCAAATAAGGGTATAAAAGTAAAAAATATTATTATTATCACCTTTTTCATCAATATTATAAAATATTTACCAAAAATTATTTTTATCTTATTGACTAAAACTGACAATATTATGTATAATTATATCGCTAAATATTTTTGAAATAGGACTTTGCCAAGTCATGGCTAAGAGAATATTTTATTTTTTGACAAAAATTATTGGCCGTGCATCAAAACAGGGCTAATTTAAACGTGTATCGCAAAAATGACAAAAGTAATCAGGCACAACTTTAGAGGTCATTTATTTTTTAACCATGAGCTGATGAAGAAACTTGATATGTAAACTGATTTTTAGCGAGAACGGCGTATGGCAATATATCGGCTTAAAAAGTGATTGAATGAGCGGCGATAGACAAGTTTCGCTGAGCATTATAAACACATTCACAAACAATGGAGGTAACAGCTATGGCAGAGCAGTATGCGATCAGTGCGGCCAATCTCAATTATATTGAGAAAAATCTAAACTCGATCCACAGAGATCTGGAGGTAATTGATTCAAGTGTCGACACCGTAAATGATAATGTGAAAATTGTTTACGATGAAATCGGCGCTCTCGCAAAAGATTTCCATGATTTCATCCAGCTTCAGGTGAAAGCGAATCGATTGGGACAAGCACACACGAAACTAGTTCAAATCAGACAGGAGTTGGAAAAAAAGTATGGACACTATGATATTGTTCGCAGAACAACTACAGGCATTCTTCAAGCGGACGATCTCGGCCTCGTGAAAAAAGATACCATTAGCAATGCAACAGAAGAATTGATGATCTCGACTCCAAACTATTGGCTTGCACCTTGTCTTGTTGCTCTAGCCGCGTGGATTAACGATCAGCCCGAGCTTGCAGAGAAAGCATTAAGGGAAGGCATTAAAAGAAATGACGAAAAGACATCTCTTTTCTTTGCCTTAATTTGCAGAAGAGCAGATCGCAAATCTGCTTCCCTGAAGTGGACTCAGCGTTATCTTGCAAATCAAGATGAGGAAAATCTGGATAGAAAGACGATCATCATTTTAGATGCTTTTGCGAGCGGTCTACTTGGGGCAGACTCCGAGGGCGTAATTTCTAAGCAGATGAGTGAATGGATGGATCATCTTGCAGACAAGCCCGGTTTTGTTGAGCAACAAACGCAACAATGGTCTGATGCAATTAATTTAAAGAGAAAGCCTCTTGAAGCGAGTGACTATGCATATTTACATAAATATAGTAAAACTTGGCCCGTATTACAGGATATTATGGAAGGAGCAATGCTTCACGCAGAAATTCTTAGTTATTTTACAGTGATTTTTGAGCAAGAGGTTTCTACTGATTCTTTAAAAGTTCATCTTGATGAGATTCTGAATAGCCTTGTAACTGATTTCGATGACGAAGAACTCCCCCTTCGCAGGGAAGAAAAATTTGAGCAGTTTGTTATTGACTTTGAAGGGGACGAACAGCGCGCTCGTCAAAATATGGTGATAGAACAGACTGCTTTTGATACCCACAAAGATTTTACGCAGCTTTTGACCGATGCAGCGATGAAACCGGAAAGCTCTCACGCAAGTGCATCCACTCAAAAATTTGCAATTGCGCTCTCCAAGGATTGGATCACGAACGCTTATAATGACGTAACAGCTCAAAATCGCATGAAAATTCCAAATGAAATCGAAATAAATGTCGATACATTCAATGACAAGACCACGGATGGGCAAAATGAAACGGAACTGATTGATCGATTTAATACATTAGTTGATAAGGAGCAGGCAAACGCCCTTGCCCAATGCGTATTGTCTGGATTTGGAAAGTTCTGTCTGTATGGAGGAGCCGCGATTGCTTTAATTGGTTTGATTATGCTTTTTGTAGGAAATCCGTTTCTCGGTATTATCGCTATTATCGCCGGTATTGGCATGATTATCAATCATTTTTCGAAGAAAAAAAAGATTAAATCATCTCGTCAAAATATTGAAAATCAATTTGAACAAAAACGGACCAACGGCACTCAGATTATCAGAGCCACATTGGCAGAGGTCGTTGATTTTAGAGCTGAATTTACTGTAAAAGATGGAGAAAGCCAAAAGGTTATCGATTTTTTTGAACAAATTAGCCCTGAACAGTATGTAAGAAAACTGTCTGACACAAACCGCAGAATTCATGTTTCTAAATAAAAGGAGAAAAAGAAGATGGATGCAAAAAGCAAAGCAAATTTTATCAATGCAATTGCCACTGGCGAGGCGATGCCGTGCCCTAAATGTGGAACAAACAACAAGGCAGATAGCAAGTTCTGCGCTTCTTGTGGTGTAGAATTAGCTGCTCCTCAAGATTATACGGAAAATACTCTATCCTTCGAGCCTGCAAAGGAGTCCCCCATCGGAACAAAAGCTGTGAAATATGTAGAACCAAGCACGGTGTTCGCTCAGGGGCTACCCGAATGGAGCATTGAGCCGCCTCAGGTACTGGTTAGGAGGCATTAATGTAATGATAGCTATGGCGATTACCCCTCCACATACATACGCAGAGTGGGTTGTTCTATTCGACATGTTAAAAGCTAAAACGAATGATGCGTCCGTATTAGTAGCAATGCAGCAGGGGACAATTGAATGGCAATCCGGTGTAGCTGAGCGTTTTGCAAAAAAGCTCATAGATGTAGTGAATAATCGAATGAATTGTGCTTCCGACAAATTCCAAAAAGAAATGGATCGTGCGTATGGGCAGGAGAGAGCCATTGTACAGGCTCTCCTTGCCCTTCGCAAGGAAATGTGTTTTTTATCAAAAGTGATGGATATCTCTGCTATTCCAGAGAAAGAGCGTCGGCACTATTATCAATTAGTGCTTGATCAAGCGGATTGTATGCAGCGTTCCCTTGAGGAGTCAGCCCAAAAGGATAGAAGCGGAAAGCTTGCCAGTATAGTAAGAAATAATAAAGTAAATGCATTTTGAAAGGAACGCTTAATATTATGAGTGATGTGGCAAAGAGTAAGGAACTTTTAAAAAGATACTCTATCGCTCGTATTCCCTTCATAGCTGTAAACACAATTGAAAGAGCAAGAACCTTGGATATTCTAAAAGAGATCGCTGAGGAACTCGCATTACCTTTTTATGTGCATACGCTATCGAAGGGGCTTTACGATTTAACGACCGAAAAGGTTATCAATGACGATAAATCGGTATATGGTGCGATCGATTTTATGAGCGAACAAATGAAGCGAAAGCAGTATATGACGCTTATATTGACCGAGGTGCCTGATCTGAGTGGTGATAATAGTGATTCCAAACAAATTCTTGACTTAGTCACTTTGGCCAATGAATCTGGTGGAGTTGTCATTGCCCTCACCAATCATGCAATATGGAATCAGTTGCAAAGATTAGGTATGGTTATCAAAATTGATCTTCCTAATGAAGACGAAATGTATGCTATTATTAAAGAATACATAGATGATTACCGTACCGAGATCCCTATTGAGTGGGACAATACGGATATTAGGGAGGCAGCCTCAACTTTGGCCGGCGTTACTCGTATTGAAGCCGAAAATGTAATTGCCGCTTTGATAGCAAACAAGAGTATCAAAAAATCTGATATGGATGAAATACGCTATGCGAAAGACAGGCTGTTTTCTGATATATCTGGGCTGGAAAAAATCGATGTTGATGAAAGTGTCAAGGATGTTGGTGGATTAACGGGGCTAAGAAAATGGTTGGATGAAAAAAAAGAGCTGCTGACACCTGAAAAAAGAGATGAATTACGTGCAAAAGGCTTACAGCCACCAAGAGGTATTTTATTGGTAGGTGTTCCGGGATGTGGCAAATCGCTATCTGCAAAGTCTATATCTGTTAATTGGAAACTACCGCTATATCGTTTAGACTTTGCGACAGTTCAAGGCAGTTATGTTGGCCAGTCTGAGCAACAACTTAAGGATGCATTAACCACAGCAGAAAACGTATCTCCCTGTATTCTGTGGATTGACGAGATTGAGAAAGGATTATCAGGTGCAGGAGGCTCAAACGATGGCGGCGTTTCTACTCGGATGGTTGGGCAATTTTTGTTTTGGCTTCAAGAGTGTAAAAAACAAGTTTTTGTGGTAGCCACAGCAAATGATGTGGCTATGTTGCCGTCTGAACTTTTGCGTAGAGGCCGTTTTGATGAGTTATTCTTTGTCGATTTGCCTACGGCAGATGAACGAAGAGATATCCTTTCACTATATATGCAGAAGTATTTAAAAATTAACTTTACTGGTCCCTTTGCAGATAAGATTGTGCAACTAACAGATGGTTTCACAGGCGCCGACCTTGAATCAACGATTAGAGATTTAGCATATCGTTCAATAGCAAATAATAATTTTGAAGTTAATGAAGAGAATATGATTACGGCATTTAATAATGTGGTTCCTCTTTCGCAAACAAGCCCTGAAAAAATTGAAGCAATTCGTGATTGGGGAAAAGAGCGTGCAGTTCCTGCTTCTGGAAAGCCTATTGGGGGAGAAGAGCTCTCTCAAAAGAAAACTAGCCCTAGGACACGTAAAGTGTTAGTGTGATGGGATGCTACGCAGATATGGAAGATGTTTGGAGCTTTCACACGATTTTATCATTCAGATCAGCGGTCGGCGGGGCCCAATTTGTAATGGAATAGATTTAATAGTAACAATTGGATAATAACTTTAGGAGAATATAAAAATGCCGAAACCAATGTTAAAGCAGCCTCAAGCACAGAGTCAATCAAGCAATATAATGAGTGCCGTGTATCAGCAGAATCGAGAACAGCAGACTCGACAAATGGATAAGATAAAATTAGATAGGCTTTTGCGCAAGCCTCGGTCAAAACAATATATGGATGCTCTACAAACACTTGATGTAGGCGGCCATACCCACAACCAAAACAGGGTTATTGAGATTATTGATGCGATCCGTGGCGAGTTTCCAGAGATAGAAATCAGCGGCGTCCTTCTTGGTTTTGTTTCTATATGCTATTTAGGTAAGCCCTATGAGGTACACACGCTTGACATGGCAGGGGAGATTATTGAACATTATAAAAGTGGTCAAACACTGCCGGGAGAGCTTGAAAAGGCTCGTTCGATTGCAATGCGCGGAGGATACGCTTTTATTGAGGTTTATGTGGATTGTTGCAGAGCAATTAGTTCTACAGGCGTTGTTTCGGTGATCGATTGGTGAACTGATAAATGTGCAAAAGATGTGCTATATGCTAAACGCAGGGTGCGCTGAAATTTTTTCAGCGCACCCTGCGTCAATCCTGCAACCTGATTATGATCTGCCTTTCCTTTTACGCAGCCGGATATAAAAAATAATTTCGATCACCACCATCGCAGCCAGCACAACTGGATAAGACCATTTCCAATGCAGCTCCGGCATGAAGGCGAAGTTCATGCCATAGATGCCGGTGATCACGGTCAGCGGCGCGACCATCCCGGCGAGCAGGGTCAGCCTTTCGCTTGTTTCACTCTCCCGCATGGAAACGGCGCTGTCATAGGAATTTTGAATTTGGGATACCAGTTCGCCAAGGCTCGCAACAAAATCATAAAGCTTTTTGAAGCGGGTGCCAATGCCAGAAAAATATTTTTCATTTTCACGGCGGATGAATTTATTTTCGTTCATATGAAAGGCGTCGCCCAGATAAATCAGAGGCCGAACATATTTTTTCAGGAGATTGACCTGCGCTTTTAACTCAATGATCCGATTAAACTTTTCTTTCGCTGCATAGACGAGGATATCCATTTCGAGATCTTCCAGCTGATCCTCGAGATTTTCCAGCGTTTGAAACATTTGATCCAAGATAAAATCGAAAACAAGATAATAGAGATAATTGTGCGTAGCTCTGCGCGGGCCCTGCGTCCTTTTTTGTAGCCGTGCGAGCAGCTCGGAGCGCAGTTGTTCATTGTTGAGGATCAGCACCAGATAATCCGCGCCGATATAGAGATCGATTTCTTCAAAGATTAGCTTTTCGCCTTCATAGAAGAAGTAGTTGACCGTAATAAAATCGTAGGTTTCAAAGCTCTCAAAGCGGGCATAGTCGTCAATTGTCATACACTCCTCGACCGTCCCGTCGTCAAAGCCGAAGCTGCCCTGTAGCTGAAGAAGCTCCATATTATTGCAGATGAGAAGGAGACCGGGCGTCTCTTGATCCCAGCTATTGTTTTTCAAGGGCTTCAATTCGCCCTCGCGAATGCCGAAAGCCTGCAATGTGTTTGCCTCCCTGTCCGCATGAAGTCAAAAGGAGCGGATTTCCCGCCCCTTTAGTATACCATTTTTTTGTAAGATGCGCCATCGACCCCAATCAGGCATACGAAATCAATTTTAGCGTATGTAATCCACGTTCCATAGGGGCGAACACAGTATATAGTGTAGTAACATAGTCCACACAGTTTTATCAGGCGGGGGCAATCGTATCGGTGGTAATATAGCGGATGCCGGCGCTATAAACACGGTCATGCGCTTCTATGGTATTAATTGTCCATGCGCCCGCCTCAACGCCGCTCTCCTGAAGCGCCTTCAGCCGCTCGTCAGTGTTGTACCTATGGTTGAGCTTAAAATCCAGCCCCGCCCCGATTGCCTTGCACTGCTCCAGCGCCTCATCTGTGATCTTTTCGGAAAGATACCACAGATGAATTTCCGGCGCGAGTGCATGCACTTTCTCAAGCTGTTCATAGCGGAAGGAGAGGAGAACACATTTCTCCGCGAGCCCTTTTTCGCGAAGGGTTGCCACCACATCTTCGATGCCCTCCATGCCGTTTTCTTTTTTGATCTCTACACAGGGGGTCATCTGATATTTGGCGCATTCATCGAGCGCCTGGGAAAACGTGGCGAGCTTTAATCCAGGGTAGTTGCCGATCTTTGCGCCGTTATCGTAGGAATAGGATTGCAGCTTCTCATAGGTCATATTGTGGATGTTGCCGTAGCCATCGGTCATGCGCTTGATATTCGTATCATGTGAGAGCACCCATACGCCATCCTTCGTGCGCTGAATATCAAATTCCGCTCCCCAAAAACCGGCTTCGCCCGCCGCTGTGAGGGCAGGAACCGAATTTTCAGGCGCCACAGAGGAAAAACCGCGGTGTGCGATATAAAAGGGCAGTTCTTCTGTGCTGATCGCGGCGGATTGGCTGCTGCTGAGCGTGGGCTTTGCCTCCACCTTTGGATTGGTCAGGAGATGAAAAATAAGGAGTCCAACAGACGATAGGAGGATTACGGATGTTAAAACAATGGCCAGGATGATTTTTGACTTTCTTTTCATGATAAATTCCCTCCACCCTCATTTCATCACTCAAGATATTGGGAATACGCCGTTTTTCCCTCGGAACGGTAGCCCGCCTTCTGATAGAGGCGATGTACGCCGGGCTCGCTGTGGCCGGTGACAAGCATGATCTTATAGCACCCTGCTTCCCGGGCAATCTGCTTGGCGAACGCCAGCAGGGAAAATGCCAGGCCCTGGCCGCGGTGATTTTGGTCTGTTACCACATATTCCACAAGCGCAAAGGGGCGCTGCCCGTGCGTAAGGCTCTCTGTGATGATGAGTGTCACAGTGGAGAGGAGTACGCCGTCCTCCTCTGCGACGAGCGTATGGAGCTGCTCCTGCCGGAGCATGCGTTCCCATGTGCCGGTTACCCGCCCGTCGATCTCCGGCATGGTGTTATCGTTGAGCTGGGTATAGAGCGCAAGCAGGCCTTTCAAATCCGCCTGCACGGCTTCACGAAACTGAATCATTGCCCTCGACTCCCCTCATCTAATGTCTCAAATAAAAGAAAGGACGCTATTTGAAGCCCAAAGGGGAACCTCCCTTGTTGCACAAACAGCGCCTTTTTACAACCTTAAATTTTTTGCTCCAGCACACGCAGAACACGAGCCGGATTCCCGCCCACAACCGTATTGGCGGGCACGGATTTTGTCACGACAGAGCCGGAGGCGATTACGGCGTTATCCCCAATGGTCACGCCGGGATTGATGACCGCGCTGCCGCCGATCCAAACATTATCGCCAATGGTGACGGGCTTCCCATATTCCAGGCCGATTTCATTGCGCTCATAGGGGTCAAGCGGATGGGTGGCCGTGTAGATGCATACACGTGGGGCGAGCATGCAGTTCCTCCCAATCCGCACCTCGCAGCAGTCGAGGATGACAACGTCAAAGTTGGCATAGAAATTGTCGCCTACATGGATATTGCAGCCGTAGTCGCATTTGAAATCGGATTCCATATAGATATCCTGCCCGGCGGAGCCCAGCAGCTCCCGGAGAAGCGCATCGCGTGTTTCTCCCTCCTCCTCCGGCGTTGCGTTGAAGGCGCGGCAGAGCTGGCGCGCGCGGGCTCTTGCGGCGCAAAGCTTCGCATCCCCGGCGTTATAAAGCTCACCGGCGAGCATTTTTTCACGCTCTGTTTTCATTGGAAAGAAGTCCTTTCTTTGGGCGAGATCAGGTGTTTTTCATGATGACGCTTTCAATCACGTTGGCGACGTCTTCGCAGTTGTCGCAGCATTTTTCCAGCCGGTCGAGCGTTTCTGTCCAGGCCATGACGAGAATTGGATCTTTTTCCTCCAGATAGAGGCTGTGTACCGCATCCAGATACAGCTTGTCGCCCACCTCTTCCGCGTGGTTTACCTCGATAATCTTGCTATGGATCGTATCGGATTTTTTGAAATTGTGCAGCTCCTGCAATGCGGCCTTCAGCGTTTTGCAGCAGTTGACGATCACCTGTGTGAATTCCAGCGCCTCCGCGCGGATAGATTTGATGTTATACATATATATGCGGATCAAAACATCTTCCACAGCGTCTGTTACGTCGTCGATTTCCTGTGCCAAATCGATGATATCTTCCCGCTCAATGGGGGCGATGAATTCTACCGTCAGCTTATTCATCATCTCATGCTTGCAGATATCAGCCTCATGCTCGATCTTGTGGATTTCATCGAGCTTTTTTGGCAGGGTATAAGGATCGAAGGTGCGCAGAGCCTCATGGAGCATCTCAGCCCCCTGACAGGCATAATCGGACATACGGACAAATGCGTCAAAATAATTATAATCTCTTTTTTTGGCCATAACCGGTTAAATCCTTTCTATTATCTATATTCCATACGTTTTTAAAAAATCATCATAAACAGCTTTGCCATCAAATAGCCGATGAAACCGCAGCCCGGGAAAGTCAGCACCCATGCGAGCACCATCTCCTTGACGACGCCCCAATTGACGGAGGAAAGGCGCTTGGATGCGCCGACACCCATGATGGCGGTTGTTTTTGTGTGCGTTGTGCTGACGGGAATTCCGGTCAGAGAAGAGAGCAGCAGACAAAGAGCGCCGGCAAGATCCGCGGAAAAGCCCTGGTAGGATTCCAGCTTCACCATATCCATGCCGACTGCCTTGATGATCCGGTAGCCGCCGATTGAAGTGCCAAAGGCCATAACAAGGGAGCAGACCACCATCAGCCACATGGGGATGACGAAATTTTCCGCCTGCCCCTGCCCTTGTGCCAAGGCGATGCCGAGCATACAGATGCCCATGAATTTCTGGCCGTCCTGCGCGCCGTGCATAAAGGCCATGGCCGCGCCTCCCGCGACCTGCGCTTTTTTGAAGAAACGGTTGGTTTTGCGGCGGTCCATGTTTTTACAGGTGGATTCTAAAATTCGCACAATCACAAATCCGGCGATAAAACCGAGCACAGTGGAGAGGATGAGGCCATAAATGACTTTGATCCATTCGCCTCCGTTGATCCCCTTGAGCCCCCCCTGCATGGCGATCGCCGCGCCGGATACGCCCGCAATGAGCGCGTGGCTTTCGCTGGTGGGAATGCCGAACACCCACGCAGCCGTGGCCCAGATCACAATGGCAAAAAGAGCGGCGCACAGCGCAATGAGCGCTTCATGCGCATCGCCGCCGAAATCGACCATATTGGAGATGGTTTGCGCAACGGTGGCGTTGATCTTCGTCATGACAAGCACGCCGAGGAAATTGCAAACAGCGGCCATCAGGATTGCTGACCTCGGCTTGATGGCCCGGGTGGATACGCAGGTGGCGATTGCGTTGGGCGCATCCGTCCAGCCGTTTACGAGGATGACGCCCAGGGTTAAGACAAAGGTGATAAGCAACGCTGGGTTAGAGACGAGTTGGCTCAAAAAGGTAGACAGGTCAATTGTCATATGGGTGCTCCTTTTTGCTTTTTCAATACAAAAGAATTATTTTTATATGGAAACAGGCGGACGGGTGCGTCCGCTTGAAGCTTTCAGGAGGGGTGCTCTGCAGGAAACTATAATTGTTTTTTAACCGAATCTTAACCATGATATAGTATAATACAAAGAATTGCTTTTTGTACAGTATTTTTTTTATTTCTCCGCTTTTCGAAGGGGTTGGCGCAGAAAACCGGAGAAAGGGGGGCGTGGCAGCGAGGCACACTCGCTAAGAGGCAAAATTAAATTTTTGAAGGGGCTGCTGCAAAATGCTTTGCAGCAGCCCCTTGCAAATAAGGAGATTACATTTTCTCATACACCCCAGCCGAAAAATTCGACATCCTCCAAAAACGGACGGAACGCGGAGGGGAGGGTAAACTGGCGGCTGAGCTCCTCCTGCGTGACCCATACGAGGCCTTTGGCTTCCGACGCTTCCTCCACGCGGATGCGGTAAGCAGTCATATGCCATTCGATATGTGTAAAAATATGCTTGGCCTGGCCGCACTTTTCGATCCGCAAAGCATTTAAGCCCCATTGCTCCGCGCATTTTTGAACGTTCTGTGGGGAAAAAACGCCGCATTCATTGGGGAGCTCCCATAACCCCGCTAAAAGCCCGTTATTTGGCCTGCGGTGCAGGGCAAGCTTCCGGTCGCACAAAAATAGAAAAACCGTGCGCTGTTCGACGCGGCGCGCCTTTTTTGGCGCCTTGACGGGGAAATCACAGGGGTTCCCCTGCCTGTAAGCCTCACACAGACTCCTCAGCGGGCAGGCCTCGCACTGCGGCGCACCATTGGGCAGGCAGACTGTGGCGCCGAGCTCCATCATTGCCTGGTTGAACGCGCCGGGAGCCTCCTGCGGCAGGATCGATTGGATGAGCGCCTCTACCCGCTTTTTGGTTTTTGGATCGCTGACATTGGAGGGATCGGCCGTCAGGCGGGTGGCAACGCGCAGAACGTTCCCATCCACTGCTGGCACCGGAATTCCATAGGCGATCGAGGCAACCGCGCCGGCGGTGTATGGGCCGATTCCGGGCAGGGTGAGCAATGCTTCATAGCTGCGGGGCAATTCGCCGCCATAGCGTTCCATCACAAGGCAGGCGGCCTTATGCAGGTTGCGCACACGGCTGTAGTAGCCGAGCCCCTCCCACAGCTTGAGGTAGGTGGCCTCCTCTGCCTCCGCGAGCGCGCGTACATCCGGCAGCGTTTGCAAAAAACGCTCGAAATAGGGCTTGACCGCCTCCACACGGGTTTGCTGCAGCATGATTTCTGAAATCCACACGCGGTAGGGCGTGGGCTCGTCGCGCCAGGGGAGCTGGCGTGCGTTTTGACGGTACCAGGTGAGCAATGGCGCGGTGATTTTTGAAAAATCGGCAAAATCCAATGGAATTCTCCTATATTCTATGATTTATACAAGCTTATTGTTCCTTATTCTCTTAATATCTTCCTTTTTAAACGATTTGGAATGCCTAGAATTATGATAGGTAGGCATCATCGTTTGTATATTTCAAAAGGACGGCATACGCCCGGATCAGATCGTCAAGCGAGCAGTTACGGCAATTTGCCGCGCTGGGGGAGGGCAGATAGATGCTTTCCCTGCCCGTCTGTTTGAAACAAAGCCTGTGGTAGAGCAGCGTTGCTTTTTGGCCGGTGGTAAAGATGGCCTGTATCGGCGCCGCTTCCAGAACAGGCTGCAGATCGTTTGCCACAGGGCGGCGGATACTCGCGTCATCAGCGCCCTGTATCTCGCAGGAGGCGAGCACATCCCAAAGCGCAATGTGATGCGAGCGCACGAGCGCTTCCTTTGCTGCATTACCTTGCGGCAAGGGTTCCTGAAAAAGGGCCGATAGAACGCGCCAGAAACGGTTTTGCGGATGGGAATAGTAGAAGCCGTATTCCCTGGATTTTGGCGAGGGCATCGTGCCGAGGAGCAATACGCGGGAGCTCTGATCGTAAACCGGGGCGAGCGTGTGCGTGACAACTTCCATCTCAAGAGGCCTCCTGAATTTGCTTTGGCTTCCCGTAGGCCCGGTATAAGCGCGAAACGGTGCCGCTCAGGGAGAGCAGGGAAATCAGGTTTGGAATCACCATCAGGCCGTTAAACGTATCGGAAAGGCTCCAAACGAGATCAACCTTCAGCGTGGAGCCGACGGCAACAAAGACACATACGAGCAGTGCGTAGACCTTTACGCCCTTTTTCCCGAAGAGGGAACGGATATTGACCTCTCCAAAAAAATACCAGCCGATAATGGTGGAGAACGCGAAGAAAAGCATGCAAACCGCGATGAATACCGTGCCGCCGCGGCCAAACACGGTTTCAAACCCTGCCTGGGTCAGGTCAACGCCCTGTAATTCCCCCGCATAACCGCGCGGCAGCACGCCGGTTACCAGAACGACGAGGGCAGTCAGAGTTAGGATGATAAACGTATCGATAAACACGCCCATCATGGCGACGATGCCCTGATCGCAGGGGCTTTTCACCTTTGCTACCGCATGGGCATGCGGTGTGGAGCCCATGCCCGCTTCATTGGAGAAGAGGCCGCGCGCCACGCCGAAGCGGATTGCCTTTTGCACAGTGATGCCCATTGCGCCGCCTGCGAGCGCCTGTGGAGAAAAAGCGCCGGTGAAAATCTGGGCAAAAGCATCGGGGATTCGGCGGAAATTGACGGCAAGGATGATGAGAGCGCCAATGATATAGAACAGCGCCATCACGGGCACGATCTTTTCCGTCACGCTGGCGATGCGCTGCACACCGCCGAGGAAGACGAAACCGGCTGCCGCGGCAACGAACACACCAATCACGAGAGGGGGAATGCCGAAGGCATTGCGAAACGCAGCACCGATGGAATTGGATTGCACCATATTGCCCATAAAGCCGAGCGCGCAGATCACCAGCACTGAAAAAATACCGGCCAACACTTTGCCGAAACGGCCTTTAAACGCTGCGCGGATGTAGTACGCAGGCCCGCCGGTTATTTCGCCGTCACGGGTTGTTTTGAACTTTTGCGCAAGCGTCGCCTCCGCGAAAATGGTCGCCATGCCGAAGAAGGCGCTCAGCCACATCCAAAAGATGGCCCCCGGGCCGCCGCCAATCAGCGCTGTGGCAGCGCCCGCCAGGTTGCCTGTGCCAACCTGGGCGGCGACCGCCGTGGCGAGGGATTGGAAGGAGCTCATCCCTTGGCCGTCCGCCTTAGCGCCGCGCAGACGGATTCCGCCAAAGGTGCGGCGGAAGCTCTCGCCGAACCGGCGAACTTGAATAAACTTCAGCCGAAAGGTAAAATAAACGCCGGTTCCACATAACAAAAATAAAAGCAGATAGTCCCAAAGGTAGTGGTTTGTAAATGCAACTGCATCCTGTAAAAACGACAAAATCATTGCTCCTTTTCAACTGCTAGTCAATGCCCTGTGGGCAACCATGCGCAGGGTAAGGCTGTGGATTTGCACACGGATACTAGCCTATTATAATATAAGAATCGTTTCAGATGCAATCCCTGCGCCCTGATTCCACCTGGAGGGGTGGGAGAAACGCAAATCCAGCCCTGCTTGACAGGCCTCAAAAACCTTGTTATGCTAAAAAACATGAAAAATTCAAACAAATGCCGCAACCGCACGAATTTGCGGCTTGGTGTGAGAAAAGAATGATGATAAAGATGCCAAAGCAAGGATCACAGTTGTCGGCCAGCACAAAATGGAAAAAAGTGGCATTTCGGCTGCTGCTAATTGCGGCTGTTGCTGCAGTGGCGGCGCTGACAGGCAACTGCCCGATCCTGCGTATGTTTGGCGTGCCCTGCCCGGGCTGCGGTATGACACGGGCGTGTGCCGCGCTGCTGCGGCTGGATTTCCGGGCGGCTGCAGCGTATCACCCGTTGGTTTTTGTGCTGATCCCAGGGCTGCTTTATTTTATATTCCGGGAGTTATTGCCTTTTTCATTGAGTAGAAAGATGGAAATAACAATTTTGGCGGCGTTTTTCCTGGCCTTGGTGACCGTGTATTGCTACAGAATGTTCCTTTTTCCTGCTGGCGTGTTGGAAATTGGCTGTTCGAATGCATTTGCTGCTGTGCTGTAAGCGTGAGTCGGGGCGCTCGCTTTCACTGCGGTAGACAACAACATGGAGAACGGGCGCTGCATAATGGTTGCCATTATGCAGCGCCCGTTTGAATGTTATCGTTCAGGAGCATAATCAGGCAAAGCCATAAGCCTCCCTGCCTTTACGCAAAGGGGAAAGGATGGTAGAATGAGTATGGAACCCTTTTGGATCAGCGGATAGACCGCATACTGGTTTGTGCAGCTGATTGGGAGGAAGAAACATTATAAATTTTCATATATCAAGGAGGAGCGGATGATGAAAGCGCGTGTGATCCCATCGCAGCCGGAAATGGCTTTGCTCTATCATTTTGAGCAGGCACAGCAGGAGGAAATGGCGCTGCGTGAAACCCTTGCGCAATATCATATTGAGGCCCGCAGCCTTCCCGAAGCGGCGCTGGGGCAAACGGTAGCCTCCTTTTTAGCCGGGGAGCCGCCCGTAGCGGGGAAGGAAACGCCTTACTCGGGGCAGGTGATTGTATTCAGCGGCGTAGCTGCCCAAAAGCAGCAGGCGGTTTTGCGCGCTCTGCGTGATGCGGATTTGGGCCGGGGAGCGATCAAGGCAGTGGTTACGCCGACCAACCGTGGCTGGGCGTTTGATCGGCTGTTTGCAGAGCTGAGCGCGGAGCATGCGCGCATGGCGGGCCCGAAACCAGCAGAAACAGAGGCAAATCATGAAAACGACTAATTTGAACAATAAGGAACCTTTTTGCCCGTGCAAGCGGAAAAAATGCGCGCGCTTCGGGGATTGCGAAGCCTGCCGCGCCCATCATCTCGAAGAGGGAAGCCCGCCTTACTGCGAGCGCCCTGCGGGTAGGCGAAAGAAACCATCAATCGGCAACGCAGCCCGCTCGGAGGATGGCCGGGATGAATGAGCTTTATTTGAAACGGATTCTGCTCAACGAGGATTGCGAAGCGGAGAAAAGCTATGTTTGGGCGCTGCCCGTGGTGCGCCATTTGAAGGAGATTACGCTGCACAGCCCCGTCACCTTCTTTTGCGGAGAGAATGGAACGGGGAAATCCACGCTTTTGGAAGCCCTTGCCGTGCACTGCGGCTTTAACGCCGAAGGCGGCACGAAGAATTTCAACTTTGCAACCAATGAAACGCATTCCCCTCTTTATCATGCCCTGTCGGTTGCAAAGGGGCGCAGGCCGCGTGACGGCTTTTTCCTGCGTGCCGAGAGCTTTTATAATGTGGCGACGGAGATCGATCGGCTGGATGCGGGCGGCGGCTTAGGCCGCCCCGTAATTGACAGCTACGGGGGCGTGTCCCTACACCATCAATCGCATGGCGAGAGTTTTCTCTCCCTGTTGCTTAACCGGTTCGGCGGGGAAGGGCTGTATCTCCTCGATGAGCCGGAAGCCGCGCTTTCTCCTGCTCGGCAGATGACATTGCTTGCACGGATGCATGAACTGGTGGGGCAGCGCTCTCAGTTTATCATTGCAACGCATTCGCCCATTCTGATGGCCTATCCGGGTGCGGAAATCTATGTGTTAACGCCGGATGGGATGGAAAAAACGCCGTATGAACAAACGGAGCACTACCTGCTGACCCGCCGCTTTCTGGAAAACCCGGCGCGCATGCTCGCACAGCTTTTTGACGAGACGCCGGGCGCCAGCCGCGCTCCGGAGGAGGAAGACGAATGAAGCAGATTTTGCAAACCCGCCGCTTGACGCTGCGGGAATTGACGATAGAGGATGTGGGCGCGCTGCGCCCGATTCTGCAAGATCCATTGGTGATGTATGCCTGGGAGCACGCGTTTACGGACGCGGAGATCCGGGCGTGGATTGAAACGAACCAGGCGCGCTATCAAAGGGATGAGTGCGGCTATTGGGCGGCCCAGGAATCAGAGACGGGCAGGGTGATCGGCATGCTCGGCCTTTTGATGGAGGAGGTTGAAGGCGAGCGGCGGCTGGGCCTTGGCTATCTTCTCCGCCGGGATTGTTGGGGCATGGGCTACGCCACAGAGGGTGCGCAGGCGTTGCTTGACGAAGCCTTCTACAAGAGGAATGCATCCGAGGTGATCGCGGAGATCCGGCCGGAAAACATGCCCTCCCGCCGCGTGGCAGAGCGGTTGGGCATGCAGGTGGAGGGCGAGCTGGTCAAGCACTACCATGGCAAGGCGATGCCGCATTTGATCTATGTGAAGCACGTTGGCGAAAAAACAGCGTAACGCAGCAGGATTTATGGCCATACTATCAGCATGAGGAACTCTTTTTGCAAAGGAGACGGTGGAATGCCGGGCGTTTTATATTATAATGGCGATATTTTAACCATGGAGCCGCAGCTTTACGCGCCAGCAATTTTGGTGGAGGGCGGGCGCATTCGCGCCATTGGCCCCAAGCAGCAGCTTGAGGCGGCCTTCGGCCCCGGAATCGAATCGTTTGACTTAAAGGGGCGGACGTTGATGCCCGCCTTTCTTGACCCACACAGCCATATCACCGCCTATGCCAGTACGCTGGCGCTGGCGGACTTATCGCAGGCCAAAAGCTTTGCACAGGTGAAGGAAATCCTGCTGGACTTTATGAGCCGGAGGAAACTCCCCCAAGGCGCATGGCTCATCGGGTTCGGCTACGATCACAACCAACTCGCGGAGCATCAGCACCCGGATAAAGCGCTGCTCAACACCGTGAGCGCGGAGATCCCGGTGATGATCACCCATAAATCCGGCCACATGGGCGCGGTCAATCAGCGTGCATTGGAAAAGGCCGGTATCCGCGCCGATACGCCGGACCCGGAGGGTGGGCACATCGGCCGCATTGAGGGCTCACGCGAGCCGAGCGGCTATTTGGAGGAAAAGGCGTTCATGGCCTTGGCTGCGCTTGTGCCGGCGCCCGGGCTTGAAGAGCAGAAAGCGCTGCTGCAGCAGGCGGAGCGGGAATATCTGAAATATGGCGTGACCACCGTGCAGGATGGCCTCTTACAGGAGCAGGGCTTTACCCTGCTGCGTGACACGCCGCTCCATGTGGATGTGGTGGGCTTTGCGGATCTCAAGCAGAGCCCGACCCTTCTGCAGGATCACCCGGAATATTGTGAAGGCTACCGAGATCACTTCCGGTTGGGTGGCTACAAGATCATTTTGGACGGCTCCCCACAGGGGCGCACGGCCTGGATGAGCGAGCCTTATGAAGATGCGCCGGATGGCTACTGCGGCTACCCGGTCTATTCCGATGCACAGGTGATGCAGTTCATCGAAACCGCTCTGCGGGATGGCGTGCAGCTACTCGCCCACTGCAACGGCGATGCGGCGGCGGAGCAGTTTATTTCCTGTTATGAGCGGGCGCTTGCATCTCACCCGGGGGCAGCCAACCTGCGCCCCGTGATGATCCATGCGCAGACGGTGCGCCGGGATCAGCTGGAACGGATGAAAAAGCTGCATATGATCCCGTCCTTCTTTATTGCGCACACCTATTACTGGGGGGATGTGCACCGCAAGCAGCTCGGCCGGCGCGCTTATTCCATCAGCCCGGCGCGAAGCGCGCTCAGGCTGGATCTTCCCTATACGTTTCATCAGGATACGCCGGTTTTGCCGCCGGATATGCTGCGCACCGTGCAGTGCGCCGTTACCCGCTCGACGGAATCCGGGGCTGTGCTCGGCCGGGAGGAGTGCATTTCTCCGCTGGAAGCACTGCGCGGCGTGACGGTGAACGCGGCCTATCAATATTTTGAGGAGCGGGAAAAGGGCTCCATCCAGGTGGGGAAACGGGCGGATTTGGTCCTTTTGAGCGCGAATCCGCTCAAGGTTCCGGCGAATGAGATCGGGAAAATCGAGGTGCTTGCCACCATCAAAGATGGAAGCGTGCGATACCGAAAAGCATAGGAGGGAGAAAATGTGATGAAAGAAAGGAAAGCGCTCGCCTGCCTCGCAGCGGGGGCCCTCACAGCCGCCGCGGGAGCCGTATGGTATTTGGAGAATAACGATTTGGAGACGACGCAGCTTTTTTATCAGGATGATAAGCTGCCGGCGGCTTTTGACGGCTTTCGCATCGCGCAGGTGGCGGATTTGCACGATAAGCAGTTTGGCACCGGCCAGGAGCGGCTGCTCTCCGCGCTGCGGGCGGTAAAACCGGATTGTATTGTGATGACGGGGGATTTGATCGACCGGCGGCGCAGGGGCGGTAGGTCTGCCGCCGTATTCATCCGGGGCGCGGCCCGGATCGCTCCGGTTTATTTCGTGACGGGCAACCATGAAAATTGGTCTGGAAAAGAGGAGGAGGTCAAGCGCTTTCTCGCACAAGAGAAGGTTACTGTTTTAGATGACCGCTGTGAAACGCTCACGCGAGGCAATGAATCAATCACGTTGGCGGGCGTATCCGACGAAACGTGCCAACCAGCGGAAAGCCGGAGGGATGGGCAGGAGGCTTTGCTCCCGGCGCTCGGCAGGCTGCTGGGGGGGCGGGAGAGCTTTACGATCCTCTTGGCGCATCACCCGGAGCGCATCGCTACATATGCACAGGCGGGCGTGGATCTCGTTTTTTGCGGGCATGCGCACGGCGGCCAGTTCCGCCTGCCCGGCATTGGCGGGCTGTATGCGCCGGGGCAGGGTGTTTTCCCGAAGTATACGGCAGGGCTGTATACCATGGAGGCGACGACAATGATTGTCAGCCGCGGCTTGGGCAACAGCCTGTTTCCCCTGAGGCTGCATAATTGCCCGGAGCTTGTTGCAGTAACGTTGAAAAAGGGCATAGCTGCCTCTGAAATGAAATAAGATCCAGCCTTCTGCACAGGCGGAAGGCTGGATCTTGTAATATGGCGCGAAATCACGTCAGGCTTTCGCGCCGCGCAGGATACGCACGAGCTCCTTGAATTTCGGCGGCTTGCCATACATCAGCACGCCCACGCGGTAAATGCCTGCCGCGAGGAAACCGATGCCGATGATGGAAGCAAAGAGAATTATAATCGAAAGAAGAATCTGGATGGGGGGCACCTCGCTCATCGCAATCCGGGCGAACATCGCCATAGGTGAGGTGAAGGGCACGAAGGAGAGCACCTTCATCAACACGCTATCCACCTTGCCGCCGACCATGGAGAAGATCGTTGCCATAAAGGAGGCGACAAAGAGCATCACAACCGGCATGACGAGCGTGTTGGTATCCTCCATGCGGCTGGCAAGAGAGGCGAGCGCGCCGAAGAGGAACGCATAGAGGAAATAACCGGTGACGAAGAACAGGATCGTATAGAGCACCAGCTCCAACGGCATGTCGAACAGGGAGGTGATGACAGAGCCGCTGTCCCAATAGCTTTTATTCAAATTGAAGAACACAAATGCCGAGCCTATGATCAGCACGAGCTGCACAAGCCCCGCGAGCCCTGTGCCGACCACCTTGCCAAACATCAGGCTGCTGGGTTTCGCAGAGGTAATCAGCAGCTCCATGGCCTTGGAGCTTTTTTCCGTGACAACGCTCTGTGCGACAAACTGGCCGTACATCAAAATTGTCATATACAAGGCAAACATCAGGATAAAGGTGTAAAAATAGCTCTTCATCTGATCCTTGCCGGTGGTGATCGTTTCGCCCTGCGCCTGAGCGGAGAGAAGCTGCTGCGACTGTTCGGCGCTCAGGCCGAGCGTCTGCATCGTATCCGCCCGATATTTGGTGACGACAAGCTCATCGAGCGTGTAGGAAACCGTATCCGTCATGCTGATGTTGCCCACGATATATTGATATTTCAGGGGAGCCTGCAAAAGCAGGGCGAAGCGGTACGAACCATCCTCCACCTTTGCCTTGAGTGCGTCGGTATCCGCATCGGCCAGCGTCCACTCATATTGCGGCAGGGCCGCGGAGAAAAAGGCGAGGCTTTCCTGCGCGTTGGCGCCGGATGAGTCCGCCAACGCTACGATTTCCCGCTCCTGGCCGGGCTCCTCCGTCTGTGTACCGGAGCTGAACGCCTCCTTCACGCGCGGGAAAAAGAGCACGCCGCCGAGCAAGAGGATCGCAAGGAGCGTAATGGCGATAAAAACCTTGTTTTTGGCATAGTTTTTGAATTCAAACCGGAATACTGTAAAAAACTGCTTCATACCGCTCCCTCCGTATAGCTGACAAAGATATCGTTGAGCGAAGGCTCATAAACCTGGAATCCATCGAGATCAAAACCTTGGCCGGTCAGCGCGGTCAAAAAGGCGTCCTTTTGATCGACGGCGGCGAGGGTAATCAGCAGGTCGCCGTCTTTATCATCCACTTGTTTTATCAATTCTGTGGGCAGCGAGGCCGCCCATTGCCGGATCGCTTCCGTTTGGCGGGTGGAAACAAGCAGGCGGTTTCGTTCATAGCCGCGCTTGATGTCCCGGATATTGCCGGAAAGCACGATTTTACCCTGATTGAGGATTGCAATTTCGTTACAGAATTCCTCCACATAGTTCATCTGATGGCTGGAGAAAAACACGATCTTCCCCTGTTGGATGCACTCCTTCACCAGATCCTCCAGCAGCATCGCGTTCACAGGGTCGAGGCCAGAAAACGGCTCGTCGAGGATCACGATCTGCGGATCACAGATGAGCGTTGCCACAAGCTGAATTTTTTGTTGGTTGCCTTTAGAGAGCGTATCAAGCCGCTTGTTGGCATATTCGCCCATGCCGAGGCGGTCAAGCAGACGCAGCGCATCCTTTTTGGCCTGTCTGGCCGGAACGCCCTGCAAGGCCGCAAAATAAAGCAGCTGCTCCATGATGAGCTTTTTGGGATACAACCCGCGCTCCTCCGGCAGGTAGCCGATCCGAACCCGGTTTACGTCCATCGGTTTCCCATCAATTAGCACACGCCCGCTATCCGCCTGAAAAACTTGCATGACGATTCGGATCATAGTTGTTTTGCCCGCTCCGTTTCGCCCGAGCAGGCCGAGCGCGCGCCCGCTCTCCACGCTTAGATCAATGCCCTTGAGCACCTGCTTTGCACCGAAGCTCTTGGTGATGTTTTCGGCTGTCAGCCGCATGAAACCACTCCTTTCACCGGGCGGTATGCCGCCCCTACCCTGTTTTTTAACAGAAGATCCATTCAACGGATTCAGTATACGGGTTTTGTCAGCAGCCGTCAAGCGTTTCTGTTAAAACCTGGATTAAAGCTTGCGTTTATAATAGATAAAAGCAATCATAAGGACGGCAACAAAAAAGAGCATTACAGCCAACAGCGTTAAAAAAACCGCAGGGCTCAAAAAACTTGCCGTCACAACAGCGGGGGGTAGCACGAAAAACAGCGCCCAACCAACTGCGGAAAACGCCTTTCGGCTGATAAGCTGTGTGCGCTCATCCGTTTCTTCCACATAGGCCTTTTGGAGCTTCTCCGGATTGCGGCAGGTGAGGATCGTGGAGATCAGCGCCAGCAGGCTGCACACCAGCAGGGCTAGCACCATGCCATCCTGAAACCCCCGCATGAAATCGGTCAGATTGCTTTGTGCCAACGGACTCCACTGGAAGCGGAACAGCAGAAAGCTCGCAGCGGACAGCAAGGTAGGAATCCAGACAAGGATCCCCCTGCGGATCATTGTTTTTTTGTATTTGCTGAATTTGTTCGGCTCATTCAACGGTTATTCCTCCTCAAACAGAAACAGTTCTTCAATCGCGCATCCAAAATAGCGCGCCAGCTTAAACGCCAGCGGCAAAGAAGCAGTGTATTTGCCCACCTCCAGGGAGGTGATCGTCTGCCGCGATACACCGACCGCCTGCGCCAACTCCTCCTGGGAAAGCCGGCGCTGCTTGCGGAATGCGGCGATATGATTTTCCATGCCGCACCACCTTTCTTACATATGTGTAAAGCTCACTTTGCAAATTTAGTATAGCGTGCTTTGCATCATTTGTCAAGTATGCTTTGCAAAAGAGTTAGACAAAACAAGAGCTGCCAAACGGAATTCACCACTTGGCAGCCCTTTTCAGATTGCTATAGCTTCGATTTTTACCGGTAGAGCGGGCCGTAGGCAGCGCATGCTCTGTAATCCGCGCTCTCGAGGTCCTTTGTGCCGAAGGCACCCCAAGCGTGTGGGCGGTAGAGGTCGTCATCGAATACATTGTGCAGCGCCACCGGGATGCGCAGCATGCTGGCAAGCGTAATCAAATCCTTGCCGATGTGCCCGTAGGTCAGGGAGCCGTGGTTTGCCCCCCAGTTTGCCATCACAGAGTAAACATCCTGAAACGCACCCTTGCCGGTCAGGCGGGGAACGAACCAGGTCGTCGGCCAAGTTGGGTCGGTGCGCTGGTCGAGAACGCTGTGGATTTCATCCGGCAGCGTGACCGTGTAGCCCTCCGCGAGCTGAAGGACCGGGCCGACGCCTTTGATGAGGTTGACGCGGATCATCGTCACAGGCATTTCGGCCTGTGTTTTGAAGTGGGAGGAAAATCCGCCGCCTCGGAAATAACCGAGATCAGCCGGGCACCAGTCGGTGGCCGTGGTCATGGCCTCGATATCCTCGTCCGTAACGTCCCACCACTTTTTGATGAGGTTCCTGCCCGTCTCATCTTTGCATAATCCGGTCGCATCGAGCGCAGCCGCGCCGGAGTTGATCAGATGGATAAAGCCGCCCGCTGCAGGCCCCTCTGGCGTTTTGCCGGTAACGCGTTTGACCGCCTCCGGGCTCCAATAGGTGCGTACGTCCGCAAAGACGCTCGCCGTGCCTGTGAGGAGCTTCCCAAAGAGCATGGCAAGGCCATTTAAGCCGTCGTTTTCGGTCGCAAAGGTAATTGGCTCCTTCTTGCCGTTCCAGTCAAAGCTTGAATTGAGGATCGCCTCAGTGAAATCGCCGTTGGGCATGAAGTCCGTCCACATGCGCTGGCCCTGGAAGCCGCCGAGGATTGCGTTGCGCCCGAGGGCCTCTTCGTGGCGGCCGATGCCGTTTAATTTCTTATTGCCGAGCAGGATATCGCGGCAGATAAGCGTCATCTTCACGACGAAATCCCACTCGTATTCCTTGCGCGCACGGTCGTGCGGGTTGGCATTTTTATCAAAGCCTTCTTTGCAGTGCGCGCGCGTCCAGGCATATGCTTTTTCAAACTCTTCCTGATCATAGATACCGAGCTCGTAACGGCGTAGAACCTCGGACATATCGACCCACTCTGCGCGGATGCCAAGATATTCCTGCAAAAACTGCGCGTCGCAGTTGGAGCCTGCGATGCCCATGGCGACCGCGCCGATACCGACATACGCCTTATTTCGCATCTGACCGACCGCTGCCGCACAGCGGGCGAAGCGCAGGATTTTTTCCGCAACGTCAGCGGGGATGGTGTTGTCATCCGCATCCTGCACATCGTGGCCATAGATGGAGAAGGCGGGCAGGCCGCGCTGCGCATGGGCTGCCATGGCCGCCGCGAGATACACGGCGCCCGGGCGCTCCGTGCCGTTAAAACCCCAGACGGCCTTGACGGTCAGCGGGTCGAGATCCATCGTTTCGCTGCCGTAACACCAGCAGGGCGTCACAGAGAGCGTGGCGCATACATTCTGCGTAGCGAAGTAGTCGGCGCACTTTGCCGCCTCCGCACCGCCGCCGATCGTGCAGGGGGAGACGACGCATTCCATGGGCGTGCCGTCAGTATAGAAGACGTTTTCCTCAATCAGCTGTTTGGAAGCCTGCGCCATTGCCATGGTTTTGCCCTCCAGGCTTTCACGCACGCCGCCCCAGCGGCCGTCGATGATCGGTCGGATTCCGATTGTTGGTTTTGCCATATTCAGCATCTTCCTTTCAGGTGACAATATACTGTTGAAATTGATCATAAGCTGTATTCCAGCTTTGGGTATCTTTTGGCGCATAGGGGGTAACCGTTTCGCTCTGTGCAATAATTTTGCGCGCCTGCCGGATGTTTGCAATCGCCCCGCAGGCGATGAATTGCACGGCGAGGTTGCCGAGCACCGTTGCCTCAATCGGGCCCGCGAGCACGGGTACGCCGCAGGAATTGGCCGTCATCTGGCAGAGGAGGCCATCCTTCGTGCCGCCGCCGACCATATGGATCTGCCCGTAGGCTTTGCCGGTGCAGCTTTGGATTTTTTCAAAGGTCAGGCGGTATTTGAGCGCGAGGCTCTCATAGATGCAACGCATGACTTCGCCAACCGTCTGCGGGACATACTGCCCCGTTTTTTCACAGAATTCCCGCACCCGGCCCGGCAGGTCGCCCTGCGGGACGAATTCTGGCGCGTCCGGGTCAATGAAGCACTGGAAAGGATTTGCCGCAAGCGCCAGCTTTTCAAGTTGCGCATAGCTATAATCCTGCCCTTCCCGCTGCCATTGGCGGCGGCTTTCCTGAATGAGCCACAGGCCGATGATGTTTTTCAAAAATGTTGTTGTGCCTTCCACGCCGCGCTCATTGGTGATGTTCATAGCGGCGGAGGCTTCATTGATGAGCGGAGCCTCCAGCTCTGTGCCAAACAGCGACCATGTGCCGCAGCTGATGAAGAGGAAATCCTTCTCCTGTGTGGGAACGGCAGCAACGGCGCTCTGCGTATCGTGCGAAGCGACCGTGACCACCTGCGCAGGGGGCAGCCCCAGCTCCGCACAGATCGATGGATCCAGCGGGCCGACGGTTTCGCCGGGCAGGGTGATCGGGGTCAGAATTCCGCCTGGAAGGCCGAGGCGGCGAAGCACCTCTTCCGACCAGCCGCCCGTTTGAGCGTCCATGAGCTGGGAGGTGGAGGCGATGGTGAACTCCGTTTTCTTTTCGCCTGTGAGCAGGTAATTGAACAGATCCGGCATGAACAGCAGCGTTTTCGCCCGTTCGAGCAGTGCGGGGCGCTGCCGCTTCAACGCCATGAGCTGAAAAACGGTGTTGAGTTCCATAAACTGGATGCCGGTTAAGCGATAGAACTCCTCCTGTGGGATGCTCTGAAAGCTCTCCTCCACCAGCCCTTTTGTGCGCTGGTCGCGATAGTGCACGGGATTGTCCAGCAGATAACCGCCTTCGTCGAGCAGGCCGAAATCCACGCCCCAGGTATCGATTGCCACCGTGTTGAAGCCGCCGTGTTGTTTTGCCTTCAGGAGACCCTGTTTGATTTCATAAAATTGGCGCAGCACATCCCAATAGAGGGTGCCGCGGATGGCCACCGGGTCGTTTGAGAACCGGTGCACCTCTTCCATGCGAATTTTTTCCCCGTCGAACGTGCCTAAAATGGCGCGCCCGCTCGAAGCGCCGAAGTCAAAGGCTAGAGCGCGTGAGGGATGCGGATAATGCAACGTAAACTCCTCCTGTCATTCGGTTACAACGCCTTTTTTGAGGATGATATTGGCATACAGGGCCGTTTCGCCGGTGGCGATGATTGCGTAGGCCTGTTTGGCCCGCTCATAGAAGGCGAAGCGCTCGACAAGTTCGGGTTTTACATTTTTTTGATGTTTCATAACAATCTCCCGGTATTCATCCCAAATGACCGGGCGGGGATCGCCCTGCGTGGTTGCCATGAGCGCGACAGGTGCGTCAACATAGGTATCCAGCGGCATGAGCTGGAGCATAGCGTCGAGCAGCTCGGGCACCGCGTGCCCATCACAGCGGACGAGGCGTTGCGCGTTGCTCGCGGCAGGGAAATTGCCGTCGCCGATGACGATTTCATCGCCGTGGCCCATTTCCATCATAATTTTTAACAGCTCCGGAGAGAGAATGCTGGGAATGCCCTTGAGCATAAAAATGCCTCCTTATGGAATCGTCAAATGAGAGAAATCCATCTGGACATCTAATAGCGTGAAAGGAACTTTCACGTTACTTCTCTTCACGATAATGTTTAAAGCCCGGGTGCTTGCCTGTAATGCCGTAGCCTTCGCGCATGGAGCAGAGACGATCGATATTCTCATGGGAAATTTCCCGCTCGCCGCCGAGCAGATGTGCGACCAAGCTGATTTTTGCGTTGAGTTCGAGCGTTTCCATGCGGTAGTAGGCGGTGATGAGGTCGCAGCCTACGGTGAGCGCACCATGGTTCATCAACAGCAGCGCGTCGTGCTCCTGCAAATAGGGGGCGATCGCCTCCGGCACTTCATAAGTGGAGGGCGTGCCGTAGGGCGTAACGGGAACGCTACCGAGGGTCAGCACGGTTTCAATCATATTGTAGCGGTCCATATCGAGGTGGGCCACGGCAAAGCCGGTGGCCGTGGGCGGGTGGGCGTGCACCACAGCGCCTACATCCGCGCGCTCCTGATAGCAGCGCAGGTGCATCTTGATTTCAGAGGAGGGGCGGTAGCCATCGAGCCCCTCGAGCACCTCGCCCTTGTCGTTGATGCGCACGATCTTCTCCGGCGTGATGAAGCTTTTGCTGATGCCGGTGGGCGTGGCGAAATAGGTGCCGTCCTCGAGCTTGACGGAGACGTTGCCGTCGTTGGCGGCCACCCAGCCGAGCTGCCACATCTTGTGGCAGACGTCGCAGATTTGATCCTTGATTTCCATTTCGTTCATTGTATGATCCATGTCCTTTCTATGCGTTACGCCCTTTTTGGGGCGCAAACCTGCTCGATGTTAAGGGAGAGGAGACGGCGCGCGCCGCATCCTTTCCCACATGGCAAACGATTTTTGGAGCTGAAAAAGAAATTCGGGTTATCCCTGCCAGCAGAAGGTTATGGTCGCCTGCGCGGGCACGGAGGCGGAAAACGTCGCTTCGCCATAGGCGATGCAAACGGTTTTCGCGGTGTTGTTTTTGTTGATGAGCACCATGGCAACCGTGCCGTCCGGATTGCGGAAGACGACGTTATCCATCCCTTCGATCTTGGAATCGCTCATCAGGCGGACGGCGCCGGGCCGGATAAATTTGCTGAAATGGCCGAGCGCGTAGTAATCGAGGTTGTAGGTGACCTCCCCCGTTTGCTGGTTGACGGTCACTACGCCGCGGCAGGTGCTTTTCTCCGATGTTGGCAGCACAGGGCCGTTTTGCTCATCAAGCGCCAGATTCCATAGCACAAAGGTGCGCGAATGGTTGCGCAGCGCCCGGATGCCCATGCCAACCGTGCTGGGAAAGCCGCCGGAAAAGCTGCCGCCATCTACCCATTCGCCGCCGGAATCCTCGGTGAAATAGATCTCCTTTTCCGGATACAGGCTGTGGATGAGCGATTGGGTGGAAACGTCGCCGCCATACACATGCCAGGCGGAACCGCCGACATACCGCCCCGCGCGGGTGAGCACGGTTTTGGCATAGGCGGCATTGTCCCAATTGTGGTCGTAACAGAGAATTTTTGTGGAAATACCAGCCGCCTCAAATGCGGGACCGAGGTGGTTGTTGATAAAATCGACCTGCTGCACGGCGCCCATCTTCATGCCAGGATAGGTTTCCGGCGCATAATTGGGCTCATTCTGCACGGTGACGGCGGAAACCGGAATGCCTTGCTGCGCATAAGCCTCAATGAATTTGACGAAGTAACGTGCGTAAGCGCCGTAGCAGGAGGGGCGCAAAATACCCCCTTTGCTGCCGGTGAGTGAGCGGCCTGTTTTCATCCAGGCTGGCGGGCTCCAGGGCGTGGCCATGACGGTAAGCTCCGGGTTGAGCGCCTTTGCCTGTCGGAGCAGCGGTAGGATATCCGCTTCGTCGTGCGCAATGGAAAAATGGTGCAGCTCGTAATCCGTTTTTCCTGCGGGCATATCGTCGTATGTATAAGCCTCACGCGCAAAATCGCTCGCCCCCATCGGCTGGCGCAGGAAGGAAAGACCGATGCCGCCCTCCCGGCTGAAAAGACGGATCATCAGCGCGCTGCGCGCCGTTTCATCCAGCACCTGATGGATCAGATAAGCGGAGGAATCCGTGAGAGACGCGCCGAAGCCCGCGATGGCCTGCCCGGCCTGGGAGGGATAGATCTGAATCCGTTCGCCCCCATCTCCACCCGGATGGATACTTGCCTGCGGCTCCAGGAGTTGGGATTGGTCGTTTGTGGTCACCACTGAAGAGATGTCGGATGCGATCTGGTAGCGGCTATCCGCCTGCGTCAGGGTAAAGCTGGGCTCCTGCGGGGGACGGATGCCGAAAATTTGATCGCCGGCCAGATTCCACAGAAACAGCACAAGCGTGAGAAGCACAGAAACGAGTCTTTCCATCAAACGTGGCATAAAAAGTGCCCCTTTCCAATTCTTCAAAAAGATGCAAAGTGAAAAAATTTAAAAGAGCAATTCTTTGAACGGCGTTTTACAATTTTAAATATAGAAAGGCTACTCGAATTTGTGGCTGCGCCAAAGCGATGCAAATCCTCGCCACGGCGCCAGACAGGAGGGTCATAAGCAGGAGCAATATGGGAATATTATAATATGTTTCGTTGATTTTTACAATCCATTCCAGTGATTTTCTACAATCGTGGAGCTCGTTTGACCGCCCCTGTTTTCCAACTCTATAATGGGCGCTCTCCACTCACTGCTCGATTGTGAACGCCGCCCGATAAAGGTTTTACAAAGTGTTCATAATTGGAATGTTGACAAGGCGAAAGGGGCGATGTATAGTATATGGTAGTTAGCACTCAGAATGTTTGAGTGCTAACAATCCGGAAAATCCGGTCGTGAATTTTACCATTCAGGAGAATCAGGAGGTGACCGGCATGGAATTGAGTGAACGCAGGCAGCGCATCTTAGCGGCGATTGTCGAGCAGTTCATTGCTTCCGGTGAGCCGGTCGGATCAAAAGCCCTGTGCAATTTGTTTGAATTGTCGATCTCCTCCGCGACCATCCGCAATGAGATGGTTGCGCTCGCGGAGCTGGGGCTGATTGAGCAGCCGCATACCTCGGCGGGGCGCGTGCCGTCGCACCTGGGGTATCGGTATTATGTGGATCATTTGATGAGCTGCCGGGCGCTCGGCGTGAAGCAGCGCCATGCGCTGGAGGAGAGCATGATTGCCCACTCCGGCGATCCGGAGCAGATTTTGGAGCAGGCGGGCGAGCTGCTTGCTGAAATTACGAACTGCGCGGCGGTATCCACCACGCCGGCGGATGAATCGGCCGTGATCCGCAAGGTGGATCTGCTCCCGATGGGCGGGTGCACAATCATGCTCGTGTTGGTTACATCCAATGGCGTAGTGCGCAGCCGGGGCTGCCGGCTGCCGGAGCCTGTCACCCCGGAGCTGATCGAAAATTTTTATGCGATTACGGAGCACACCTTCCTTGGTCGCCCAGTGGCGGAGATCAACCTCGTGCTGATTAAACGGCTGACACCCCTATTGGGGGATAACGCCTGCCTGATGCAGCAGATTTTGATTGCCCTGTCAGAGCTTGCATGGGATGCGGCGAAGGAGGAAATCCTGCTGGAAGGGCAGAACAACCTCCTCCACCACCGCGAATTCGAGGAAAACGCCTACGAACTGCTCGAATTTTTGGGCAGGGGCGAGCCGATGAGCCAGTTGCTTGCCACCTCATCCAGCCCGCTGCGGGTGATTATCGGGCGCGAAACGCCATTTGAGGAATTGAAAAATTCCAGCCTGATTGTTGCGCGCTACACGATTTCCGGCAGGCGCGGCGGCGCATTGGGCATCATTGGCCCAACACGCATCGATTATGCGAAGCTGATCCCGAATGTGGAATATCTGACAAAGCTGGTTGGCCGCCTGCTCGGCGAAGCGCTGGGCGAGGATGGGACGGACACCGGCCCGGGAGCGAAATAGTGCGGCCCGGCAGAAGGAAGACAACAAAAGCAGGAAAGGACGGATGAACGGATGAATACAACGCAGAACGCGGAGCCTGAGAATCAGGAGACGGAACAGCAGCCGGAGGAAACGGCCGCTCCGGCGCCGGAGAAGGAAACTGTCAAGCGCAAGGAGAAGAAGGAAAAGGGGAGGGACCATCAGGCGGAGCAGCTTCAGGAGCAGCTCGACGCAATGAAGAAGGATTTGGACGCCCAGAAGGATCAATACCTGCGGCTTGCCGCGGAGTACGACAATTTCCGCAAGCGCTCCCAGCGCGAGCGGGAGGCGGCGTTCAATGATTCCAAGGCCGCCGTCCTCACTGAAATCCTGCCTGTGATCGATAACTTCGAGCGCGCCTCTCAGAACAAGGAGGCGGGCTATGAGGATTTCCAGAAGGGGATCGATATGACCTTCCAGCAGCTGATGGAAATCATGAAAAAGCTCGGTGTGGAAGCGTTTGGCGACGCGGGCGATCCGTTTGATCCCAATATCCACAACGCCGTGATGCATGTGGAGGATGAGGCGCTGGATGAAAATGTTGTGACGGATGTTTTCAGCAAGGGCTATCAGCTTGGAGACCGGGTGCTCCGCCATGCGATGGTCAAGGTCGCGAATTAGCGCCGACAATCCGAACAAGGCAATCGGCGGAATAGATCCGCTTGATCTGATAAATTTGAAAAATTCAACCGATACATTTTGGGAGGCTGTTAACAATGGCAAAAGTAATTGGTATTGACTTAGGCACAACAAACTCTTGTGTAGCTGTAATTGAAGGCGGCGAGCCGGTCGTCATTGCAAACGCAGAGGGCGCGCGTACCACGCCGAGCGTTGTCGCGTTCTCCAAAACTGGCGAGCGCATGGTCGGCCAGGTGGCAAAGCGCCAGGCGATCACGAACCCGGACCGCACCATCTCCTCGATCAAGCGGCAGATGGGCTCTGACTACCATGTGAAAATCGATGATAAGCAGTATACGCCGCAGGAAATCTCCGCAATGATCCTGCAGAAGCTAAAGACCGATGCAGAGGCTTATCTGGGCGATAAAGTGACGGAGGCCGTCATTACGGTGCCTGCCTACTTCACCGACTCCCAGCGTCAGGCAACCAAGGACGCTGGCCGAATTGCGGGCCTTGAGGTAAAGCGCATCATCAACGAGCCGACGGCTGCGGCGCTTGCCTATGGCATTGATAAGGAAACCGATCAGAAGGTGATGGTTTATGACCTGGGCGGCGGCACGTTTGACGTATCCATCATCGAGATGGGCGACGGCGTGCAGGAAGTGCTCGCCACGGCCGGCAACAATCACCTTGGCGGCGACGATTTCGACCAGCGCGTGATCGATTGGCTGGCAGACAATTTTAAAAAGGAGCAGGGCGTAGACCTGCGCGGCGATAAGATGGCGATGCAGCGCCTGAAGGAAGCGGCAGAAAAGGCGAAGATCGAGCTTTCCGGCGTGACCACCTCTAACATCAGCCTGCCCTTCATCACAGCGGATGCAACCGGTCCGAAGCATTTGGAAGCAACCCTGACCCGCGCCAAGTTCAACGAACTGACCGCGGATCTGGTGGAAAACACGATGGGTCCGGTGCGCCAGGCGATGTCCGACTCCGGCTTGAAAACCAGTGAAATCGACAAGGTGTTGATGGTGGGCGGCTCCTCCCGCATCCCGGCGGTGCAGGAAGCCATCCAGAAGTTCATGGGCAAAGAGCCCTTCAAGGGCATCAACCCGGATGAGTGTGTCGCCATCGGCGCAGCGCTCCAGGCGGGCGTGCTCGGCGGCGAGGTCAAGGGCCTGCTGCTGCTCGACGTAACGCCGCTGTCCCTCGGCATTGAAACGATGGGCGGCGTGAATACGAAGATCATCGAGCGCAACTCCACCATCCCGATCAAAAAGAGCCAGATTTTCTCCACCGCTGCTGACAACCAGCCCTCCGTTGAGGTGCACGTGCTGCAGGGCGAGCGCGAGATGGCGAAGGATAATAAGACGCTCGGCGTGTTTCATCTCGACGGCATCCTTCCGGCCCGCCGCGGCGTGCCGCAGATTGAGGTAACCTTCGATATTGATGCAAACGGCATCGTGCATGTTTCCGCGAAGGATCTCGGCACCGGCAAGGAACAGTCCATCTCCATCACCTCCTCAACCAATATGTCGAAGGATGATATCGAGAAGGCCGTCAAGGAGGCCGAGCGGTATGCGGAGGAGGATAAGCAGCGCCGCGAGGAGATCGACACCCGCAACAACGCAGACCAGCTCGTTTATCAGTGCGAGAAGGTCATCAGTGAAGAGGGCGAAAAGTTCCCGGAGGCCGATAAAAAAGAGCTTCAGGAGAAGGTGGATGCCCTCAAGGAAGCACTCAAGGGCCAGGATCTCAATGTGATCAAATCCCGCCAGGAGGAGCTGACCAAGAAATTCTACGAGATTTCGGAGCAGCTCTATAAGGCGGCACAGCCGGAGGCCGGTGCGCAGGGCCCCGAAGCGGCGGGTGGCCAGCAGGCCGGGCCGGATGCGAACGGCTATTATGAGGCGAACTACACGGACGTTACAGACGACGACAGCAACAAATAAGGAACTGAAAGCAATCTGTATCCATCTTTTGCAACCTCAGGCGGAATTCTGCCTGAGGTTGCGGGCGGATATAGCGCAAATGGAAAGCTACATTATTTTTCGGTGGGAGACGGCGTTTCCGCCGAAAACGTGAAACGATGGGGCCAGGCCCCGTATTGCAGGCAGGGCATCTCACATAACGAAGCAATCAAAAGCCCGAGCCCCTGAAAGGAGCGTTTACCTTGCCGGAAAAGCGAGATTATTATGAAGTCCTCGGTGTTAGCAAGAGCGCATCGGAGGATGAAATCAAAAAAGCATACCGTCAATTGGCGAAAAAATACCACCCGGATTTGAATCCGGGCGATAAAGAGGCTGAAGCAAAGTTCAAAGAGGCAAATGAAGCCTATGAGGTGCTTTCCGACAGCGAGAAAAAGGCGCGTTACGACCAGTTCGGCCACGCGGGCGTGGATCCGAATTACGGCGCGGGCGGCCCCGGTGGGGCAGGCGGATTTGATTTTGACTTTGGCGATATTTTCAGCAGCTTCTTTGGAGGCTCCGGATTTGGAGGCTTTGGCGGGGGGCGGTCGAATCCCAACGCACCGCAGCGCGGCAGCGATAATTCGACGAGCATCACCATCTCCTTTGAAGAGGCCGCAAAGGGCTGTAAGCGCACAATTGAAACGATGCGCGTGGAGGCCTGCGATGCATGCGGCGGATCCGGCGCCGCGAAAGGCTCCGCCCCCCAGACCTGCCCGGAATGCAACGGTCGCGGTCAGGTTAGCTCCCAGCAGCGCACGCCGTTTGGCGTGATCTCCACCTCCAAGGTTTGCCCACGCTGCAACGGCAAGGGCACTGTGATCCAGAAGCCCTGCTCCAAATGCCGCGGCAGCGGCCATATCCGCAAGGCGCATAAGGTAGAGGTCAGCATTCCGGCGGGCATCGATGACCGCCAGATCGTCAACATCCGCGGCCAGGGCAACGCGGGCCTCAACGGCGGCCCGGCGGGCGACCTGCGCGTGGCGGTCAACGTCCGGCCCCACCCGTTCTTTGAGCGCGATGGATATGACGTGTGGTGCGATGTAAACGTATCGTTTGCGCAGGCGGCGCTCGGCGCGGAGCTGCAAGTGCCCACCCTGGACGGCAAGGTGAAATACGAGATGCCCAGGGGCACGCAGCCGGGCACGGTGTTCAAGCTGCGTGGCAAAGGCATCCCGAATCTCAACGGCCGCGGCCGGGGCGATCAGCTTGTGCGTATCCTCGTGCAGGTGCCGACCGAGCTCAACGCCCGGCAGAAGGAGCTGCTGCGCGAGTTTGAAGAGGCGTCCGGAGCCCGGCCTTCCACCGGCGGGGAGGATCCATTGGCGGATCATGCAGAGGGGCATAAAAGCTTCTTTGATAAATTAAAGGATAATATCAATAAAGAAAAGGATAAATGATGCGATCCTGCTCCCGCACGCCGATTCGTTCAGCGGAAAGGCGGCGGGATTTTTCTTTTTCTCTCCAAAATTTGATAGAGGGGGTGGCCTTTATGCAGCTGTTTGCCTGCCCGGTATGCATGTGCCCGCTGAAAAAGGAGGAAAAACGGTATCTTTGCCCGCATGGGCACAGCTTTGACCTTGCAAAGGAGGGCTATGTGCACCTGCTGCCCGCCAACCGGATGCATGCAAAGCTCCCTGGTGACGGGAAGGAAATGCTTGCTGCCCGCCGGCGGATACTCGACGCGGGCTATTATGAGCCATTCAGCGACTGCCTGGATACACTTGTTTTGGAGTTGATGGAGCAGGCGGAAAAGCCGGTGGTTTTGGACGCAGGCTGTGGCGAGGGCTATTACACGGGCAGGCTGTTGCGCGCCCTGCGTGAACGCGGCTCCGATGCGCGGGCTGCGGGCTTCGATATCTCCAAAATCGCCGTGCGTATGGCGGCAAAGCGTTATCCGGGCCTGGAGCTTGCGGTGGGAAGCGTTTTTCACATGCCGGTTGTTTCCAATGCAGCCGATTGCCTGGTGAGCGTTTTTGCGCCGATCGTCCCGGAGGAGTTTGCGCGCGTGACAAAGCCGGGCGGTATTTTGATTTTAGCGGTGGCGGCGCCCCGCCATCTGTTCCAGCTGAAAGAGGCGGTGTATACGCAGCCCTATGAGAATGAAACAAGGGATACGGCATATGCCGGGTTCACCTTCCTCAAACGCGTCCCGGTGCGGGGGGAGATCACGCTGACAAGCGGGGAAGCGGTGCGTGATTTGTTCACTATGACGCCGTATCACTGGAAAACCTCTGCGGAGGATCGGGAAAAACTGAATGCTCTAGCGGGGCTGACAACGGAAATTGGCTTTGATTTTTTGTGCTACCGGCGGCAGGAGGGATAACCGGCGGCTTAGACCGACCAGAATTTTCGATCCAGGCTCCGGTATTGCACCGCTTCCGCGATGTGCTCCTGTGCGATTTCTTCTTTTTCGGCCAGGTCCGCAATCGTGCGTGCTACGCGCAGCACTTTATCGTAGGCGCGCGCCGAAAGGCCGAGCCGTTCAAACGCTTTTTCCAGCAGGGCGGCGGCATCGTCTGTGAGGCGGCAGAATTGCCGTGTCTGCGCGGAGGACATATGGGCGTTGCAGGAAACGCCCGTCCCCTCCAGCCGTTTTTCCTGCACGGCGCGCGCTTTTGCAACGCGCGCACGGATAGCGGCGGAAGGCTCGGCCTTTGCCTTGCCGGAAAGCTGTTGGAAATCAACGGGCGGCACTTCGATATGAAGATCCAGGCGGTCAAGCAGCGGGCCGGATACCCGCGAAAGGTAGCGCGCCGGCGCCCCGGGCGGACAGGTACAGCGCCGGGTTGGATGGCCGAAATAGCCGCAGGGGCAAGGGTTCATCGCACACACGAGCATCACGCGGCAGGGGTAGGAAAAGGAGCCTGCCACGCGGGAAATTGTGACCATTCCATCCTCGATCGGCTGGCGCAGGGCCTCCATTGCCGCGCGGGTGAACTCCGGCAGCTCATCAAGAAAGAGCACACCGTTGTGCGCAAGTGAAATTTCCCCCGGGTGCGGCACGGTGCCCCCGCCCGAGAGGCCTGCGGAAGAAACTGTGTGGTGCGGCGAGCGGAAGGGCCGCGCCCGGATTAAAGAGATGCCCGTCGGGAGGGCTCCCGCCACAGAATAGAGCTTGGTGGTTTCCAGCGATTCGGTTTCATTCATATCGGGCAGGATGGAGGGAATCCGCTTGGCAAGCATGCTTTTGCCGGAGCCGGGCGGGCCGATCATCAGCACATTGTGCCCGCCAGCCGCCGCAACCTCCAGCGCACGCTTTGCACTGAGCTGCCCTTTCACGTCGGCAAAGTCCGGCAGCCCAGGTGGAGCGTCATAGGCCTGAAATTGGAGCGGCGTGACAGGGGCGATCTGCTCTCTGCCGCGCAAATGGGCGATCAGCTGGGAAACATGTGCCACAGGGTAGACACAGATGCCGCTGACCGCAGCGCCCTCCGCTGCATTGCCCTCGGGGATGAACACACGCCGCAGGCCTTTTTGCTTTGCCTCTAAAAGCATGGGCAGCACGCCGGTCACCCGGCGGACGCCCCCGCCCAGTGAAACTTCGCCTAAAAAAGCGGAATCGCTGAGCTCCGCGGTGATCTGCCTGGTCGCGCTGAGCAGGGCGATGAGGATGGGCAGGTCATAAAGCGGCCCTTCCTTGCGGATATCGGCAGGCGCAAGGTTGACTGTAATCCGGGATACCGGAAAATCCATCCCGCAATTTTTGATGGAGGAGCGAACCCGCTCGCGCGCTTCGCTGACCGCCGTATCCGGCAGGCCCACAATATCAAAGCGCGGCAGTCCGCCGGAAAGGTCGCATTCGGTTTCCACCAAAAAGGTTTCCATGCCGAAAAGGCCAAGGCTGTATACGGATGTAAACATATGGGCCTCCCCAATTTTGAAAAAATTAATGTAAAAATAAGTATCATCATACATTTATATAGAATTATACACGAATTATGGGCGGAAAACAATCCCGGGATCAAGCTGCTTCGCGTTGACAGAAAACCGCATAAGGGGTAAAATAAAACCGTCTCTAGGATGGTAGGCAAAACGTGAAGGCTCCCTGTGGTTAAGAATGACCACGCTGCTTTGGCGACCCTTGTGCCGAAAGCCTGATAGCCTGTCATCACACAAGATATTGGAAAGAAAAGCGGGCTGCTTTTTGACGTTCTCTGGATGCGGCATGGCCGCTCTGTATTGGACACACGAAAAGGCACCGGATTGTTTCGGAAAGGATGGACATTGGCATGAATGACATCAATGCTCTCTATACGCTCTGGCGGGAAAAGGCGGTGCTGGATCCTGATCTGAAGGCGGAGCTCGACGAAATTGCAGGGCAGGAGGACGAGGTGCTGGATCGGTTTTACCGCAATCTTGCCTTTGGAACGGCAGGGCTGCGCGGCGTGATCGGTGCCGGCACAAATCGCATGAATCTTTACACGGTCAACCAGGCGACGCAGGGGTTAGCTGACTTCCTAAATGCCCGGTATGCCGCGCCGCAGGTTGCAATCGCATATGATTCTAGGATCAAATCCGATCTCTTTGCACGGGAGGCTGCCGGGGTGCTCGCCGCGAATGGCATTGTGGTGCACTTTTTCCCGGAGCTTGTACCCACGCCAATGCTCTCTTTTGCGGTGCGCAGGCTGCGCTGCCAATCCGGCATTATCATTACGGCAAGCCACAACCCCGCAAAATACAACGGCTATAAGTGCTATGACCCGGAGGGCTACCAGATGACGGACGATGCGGCGGAGGAAACCTACCGCTGCATCCAAAAGGTTGATCTCTTTGAGGGCGTCAAGCGAATGGATTTCGACGAAGCGTGCAGGGATGGCAGAATCCGCTTCATCGAAGATGGCCTGATCGAGGAGTTTTATACGCGGGTTCTCTCCCAGCGCGTGAACCCGGAGGCGTGTGAAAACGCAGGCTTGAAAGTGATCTATACCCCGCTCAACGGCACGGGCAACAAGCCGGTGCGCGAGGTGCTGCGCCGGGCGGGCATTGCCGATGTGGAGGTTGTGCCGCAGCAGGAGCAGCCGGATGGCAATTTCCCCACCTGCCCGTTCCCGAATCCGGAGATCCGCCAGGCGTTTGAGTGCGCACTGGAGATGGCAAAAGCGCATCCAGCCGATCTGCTGCTCGCCACCGATCCGGACTGCGACCGTGTTGGGATCGCTGTGCGCGACGGCGAGGAATACCGGCTGATGTCCGGCAACGAGGTGGGTGCGCTGCTGGCGGACTATCTGCTCGCTCAGCGCAAGGCAAAGGGGATGCTGCCGAAAAACCCGATCGTCGTCAAGACGATTGTAACCACCCAGCTGGTGGCCGCCATTGCGGATCAATACGGCGCGCAAACGGTCGATCTGCTTACGGGCTTCAAATATATTGGCGAGTTGGTCACAAAGCTGGAAAAGAAGGGTGAGGCGGATCGCTTCATCATCGGCATGGAGGAGAGCTACGGCTACCTCGCTGGCACGCATGCACGCGATAAGGATGCAGTGGTGGCCTCCCTGCTGATCTGTGAGATGGCCTCTTACTATAAACAGCAGGGAAAAACGCTCCTGCAAGTGATGGATGCGCTGTATGAGGCGCACGGCATATATTTGAGCAGCCTGCTCAATTTTGGATTTGAAGGCGCAGAGGGCATGGAGAAAATGGAGGGCATGATGCGCTCCCTTCGGGCGCAGCCGCCTAAGGAGATTGGCGGGCTGCCGGTTGCCTTGCTCTATGATTACCAAGCGCGCGTGGCAACGGATATGATAAGTGGCGTGCAGCGGGAGATCACCCTGCCGGAGTCGAATGTGTTATCCTATAAATTGCCGGGCGGGAGCGGTGTGATTGTGCGCCCGAGCGGTACGGAGCCGAAGATCAAGGTGTATATTACCGCCCGGGAGAAAACGCGGGAGAAAGCCCAGCAGCTGACGGACGCTCTTGCGGCGGATATGAAGCGGTATATGAAGATTGAGGGTTGAAGATCCCTGCTCTGAAGATGCGGAAAGGATGCTTGCGTTATGTCAAATAAATTCGTGCGGGTTGTTGCAATCGTTTTGGCCGTTCTGATGGCAGGCGGTGTGTTTGCGGCTGTGTTGCAGGTGTTTGCTGTGTCTCCTGAGGCGGCGGTCGCCGTGGCGGCCACAGGGCAGCGCTCCTACTGGCCGGTGATTGTAGCGCTGATTGCGGCTGTTGTGCTGATTGCACTGTGCATTATCATCCCGAAGGTGTCGAAAAAAAAATAAATGCCTGATGGGCATGTCCTGCCGGAATGCATTGGCGGGCAGTGAGAGGGGAAGCGGGCAGCCGCTTCCCCTCTCCTTTTTATCGGGTCCCTTTAAAACATTTCAAAAAAAGCTTTACAACAGGCTGGAAAAGAAGGCCTGATGGCAAACATTGAGCAAAAATATGGGCGGGGTACGCTGACGCGGATATCTTTTTTATAGGAAAAGGCGGAAACGTTCCTCTTTTCGGCTGCTGCGCGTAATGGAAGCGGCATCAACTGAAGTTGAAAACACAATAGGTGGTAGAGAATGCCGAAAAAAGACACATCCTGTCGCGCTTGAAAAATCCCTCACCCTTTTGAGCGGGAAGATAGCAAAAATATACAAAATTTTTGATTGACAAAACTGCATTTTCCGCGTATCATAAGAGGGTATCCATTGAACCCTTGTGAGGTGGGCTGTTCTATGCCGGATCCCGCATTTAACGCAAAGCTCGAGCAGATGGCAGACGAATTGTTGGCCGTCCGGGCGCGCAGCGGGGATAGCGGCGCAATGGCTTTTCTGACAGCGCGGATGGTGCCGCTTGTGAAAACGCTTGCTGCAAGATACGGCGGCGGCGCAATGGAGCCGGAGGATTTGGCGCAGGAGGGAATGTTGGGCTTTCTGGCGGCGGTCCACGGCTATGATGAGGAGAGCGGCGTTCCGTTTCGCTCCTATGCCGGTGTCTGCATTGCAAACCGTATTCGATCTGCCGTGCGCGCAGGGGCAAGGCTGAAAAATATTCCGCTTAATTCTTACATTTCGCTCAATGACGACAGTGTTGCATTGCCGCAGACTCAGCTAAATCCCGAGGATCTTGTGATTGCGCGTGATGAGGTCGTCCGGCTTGACACCATTATGGCCAGCAGGCTGTCTCAATATGAGCGCAGCGTCATTCAGTTATATCTCGGCGGCCGCAGCTATGAGGATATCGCAGCGCGGCTGGGATCTACCGCCAAGTCGGTGGACAACGCATTGCAGAGGGTAAGGCGCAAGCTGAGGTTTATGGCAGAAGGCTGATCGATGGGGACAAGGGTGTAGTGCACCCGTTTCATAACTTCATACGCCCGGTATCTTAGTAATAGCGCGTTGTTTCATCCAACGGCGGCGGTGCGATTCCGCCCGAGGGCAAAATACTTTTTTTCAAGCGAGGTAAAAAACATGTACGAAGACAAGACTCTCATCTGCAAAGAGTGTGGCGAGGAATTCGTTTTCACCGCCGGCGAGCAGGAGTTCTATGAAGCGAAGGGTTTCGTAAACGAGCCCCAGCGCTGCAAGGCCTGCCGCGACGCCCGTAAGAATGCAGCCAGGCCTGAGCGTGAAATGTTCATTGCTACCTGCGCATCCTGCGGCGGCGAAGCAAAGGTTCCGTTCCGCCCGCGCGAGGATCGTCCGGTGTATTGCAGCGAGTGCTTCGCAAAGCAGAAGGAAGAGCAGGCATAAATCAGAGAAGTTTCTGACTTTTTGCAATATTTATGCGGCAGAAAGGCGCTTCGGGGTGATCCCGGGGCGCTTTTTCTATATCGGTAATTGAAATGAGATTGGAAGAGCTTGTTTCGTTCTCTTGAAATGGAGGGGATGCGTCATCATGCTAGAAATTGTTTTCAGCGATAGTGCATGTGGCAGCCTGAAGATGGCACAGCACTATGGGCAGGGCGCTTATCCGGGCGGCTGCATCGGCGTCATCATCAGCCGGTCAGACGGCAGAAAACCATCCAAAAAAGAAAAGCGGGCCGCGCAGCGGGAAGCGGAGAAAAAAGAGCGGTTTGCATGGAAACGCGGCGCCTCAATGGGCGGGAATCCGGCGGACATCTATGGATTTGGGCTGATGCTGAGCATGGGAGATATTTCAGAAGATGCGCCCGGCAACAGGCGGCAGCAGGCCCTGGAGCGCCTGTATGGTGTTTTCCCCAAGGGCACAGGCCACTCGGCCGCTCAGGAACTGCTGTGGCGAGCTGCTTCTGATTTGAAAGAGGTTCGAGAGCGTGCGGCGGAAGGCGAAGCGATCCGCATCTGGTACAGCCATCAGCCGGATGAGCTTTGCGGCTTTTATTGGATGATGGCACAGCTGCTCCAGTGGGAGGGGTGCCGTGGGCCGGTATATGCCGTTCGACTCCCGGAATGGGAAAGCGATGAGAAAGGCACTGTCAGGTGGATGGCTCATTGGGGAGAAATAGCCCCTGGCGAATGGCATCGTTATTCCGCTTTGCAAAGGCTTGTGCCGCCTGCATTCTGCCAGAGCTGTGCAGACGACTGGCGGATTCTTCAGGAAGAGAACGCACCGCTGCGCGCCGTGCTGAATGGGAGGTTAGCCAGTGTGCCGGAAACGCTCTATGATGGATTTATCCGGCGTGAGATCGCGGCGGAAGCCGGTGCCTTCCATGAGGCGAAGCTCATTGGGCGGGTGCTTGGAAAGTACAAGCTTGGCGTTGGGGACGCTTGGATTGCGCTGCGGATTGAGGAGATGATTCACAGTGGGGAACTGGAAGCCTTGGCCGAACCGGAGGAGGATATGCCGCTTTATCACCGTTTCTTAAGGAAGCGCGGCGAACGGTAGATGCGAGGAATTCAGTCAGGCTAGCTTCGCACTTGAATGGAACAGGAAAAGAAAAAACCTTCGGCCAATCCGGTCGAAGGTTTTTGCGATCGTTACTTCAGTGGGAAAGGGCTTTCCCCGATTGTTTCTATACGGTGGTTCTTATTTTTTGTCCTGATACATCACTGTTGGGTTGTTATGCTTCTCCGTATCCGTATCATTCCAGATCATATCCGCAACAGGCGCCCACTTTTCAGCGAAGGGCTTTGTTTTGGCGATCAGATCATCAACGCTTTCCGGTGCGAGCATCTCCGTGGAATGTGCGCCGGAGCGCTCCACCGCTTCCTTGATCTTTTCGGGGTTGTCGAGCACCGGGCAGGGACGAAGGTGGTTTTCATTCCACGGCTGGCCCTTATAATACTCCATAAACAGGGGGGACTGCAGTGCCTCGATCAGGGAACAATCCTTGATGTTAACGTTGGAATAGTGGACGAACGCGCAAGGCTCCACATCACCATTTGCATTGATGTGCAGATAGTGGCGGCCGCCCGCGATGCAGCCCTGTACATATTCACCGTCGTTCCAGAAATCCATCGCGAAGAGCGGCTGCTCTTTACGGGCCTGGCGGATCAACTCATAGGCCTTTTTGCGCTGGTCGGCGTTGGCAATCAGCTCCGGCACAGCATCTTTGCCGACGGGCATATAAGTGAAATACCAAGCGAAAAGTGCCCCTTTATTGACCAGGAAGTCGATATATTCCTTCGAGCAGACCTCTTCCACATTCTTGGAATGGTAGCATGCGGAGTAGCCGAAGGGGAGGCCGGCTGCCTTCATTTTCTCCATTGCGGCGAGCACTTTCTGATAGGTGCCGTCACCGCGGCGCATATCGGTCGCATCCTCATAGCCCTCAATGCTGAAGGCCAGCGCAAAGTTGCCTACGCGTTTAATTTCCTGCACGAAATCATCGTCAACAAGCGTGCCGTTGGTGAAAGCGAAGAACGCGCAGTCCGGATTCTCCTCGCACAGGCGGATGATATCCTTTTTGCATACCAGCGGCTCGCCACCGGAGAAGATATACATAAAAGTGCCGACCGCCTTACCCTCCTTGACCACACGGGAGAGGATTTCAAAGCCGAGCGTAGACTCTTTGCCGTATTCTGCGGCCCAGCACCCCTTGCAGTGCAGGTTGCAGGCAGCGGTGGGGTCGATCAGGATTGCCCACGGGATATTGCAGTGGTATTTTTCAATCGCCTGCGTGCGCAGCGAGTAGCTGTTGAACGCAATGTTCATGAAAACGGGTACGAATTTGTCGAGCACGCCGGAATCCACGTCAAAAAGGATTCGCTTGATAAAACGCGTCCAGTTATTGTTTGGATCGTCGAGCACTTTATGCAGGTTTTCATATGTAACGCGGTTCACCTTTTTGATGTCGGCTTTTTCGACAAGATTCAGGAGATTCATCAGGTTTTTGTCCGGGTCCTTCCGGGCATAATTGAGTGCTTGCCGAATGGCAAACGAGGACACCGTCTCCTTGATGGACTTCATCGATTAACTCCTCCTACTAGAAACGCACACATTCCTATTTTTTCGAACTCAGTTCAGTATACTTGATTTATGAGAAAGTGTCAATTGGAGGCTCTTTAATTTTACATCCTATTCAAAATTGAAGGAGCCTTCGACGAGAAAAGGTGCTTTTTGCGCAGAGAAGCGGCTGCAAAATGCACGACGTTTTGCAGCTGCTTCATTGAAAAGCCATTTTGTCTCCCGTGGGGCAACCTTTCGATTCAACTGGGCCTGAAGGTTGCGAGGCCTGTGATTATCCCGGTAGGAAGGCGCGAAGCACAGCTCTCATCAGCTGCAGCAGGATGGTGTAGAAGGCTGGGCGTAGGATTTCCGCCGTGCCCGTATCGGGCACATCCTCCGTGCCGCCCACGATGCTCACGCCAAAGGTGCGTGTTTTCGGCAGGCATACCGTGCCGCAGTGGCCATAATCGATGATGACAGGCGCATAGAGCCGCTCTGCGTTCGGAATTGCCCCACTCATCGGTATTTCCATGCTTTCGCCGGGCTCCAGAATTTTCGTTTGGTCAAAGGAGAAGCCGAGCTGGGTGCCGTAGCAGGTAATTCCCCGCAGCCGCAGGCCGTATTTCTTTGACAGGTTGGTGATGATGAGCGCGGTATCCTCTTGTGTAAGATAGCAGGAGCGGCTGTGGTTAAACTGGATGTGCAGGTCGTCCGCCGGATTGTGGGAGAGCTCAAACTGCGGATAGGCCGGGTCAGAGCGGACGTTTTCCAGCTCATCCGTGAGCAAAAGCTTGAGGTAAAGGGACCGGCTGTAGTCATCCCAATAGCTCATGCCGTGAAATTGCCCTTCGATAAACCAGGTGTTTTCCGGTAAAAAGGCACAGGAAGCATCTACCTCCATGGAGGGAGAAATGTGGTTATGGGCAGGGTTGCTGCAAACGGCCGCCTTCGGCTGGTAGTTGTTTGGGAAGCGCTCCCCCACTGCGGCGCAGTACGCGCCGGAGGTATACTGCGTATCGATGATGAAATCGGAATTGTTTTGGCTGCCGGTGGCCAGGCCATTTCCGGTGCTGGCCATAATGGATACGTTGATCCCATACTCATCGCGCGCACGGCGCAGGCCTTCCCCCATTCGGGGCATCACCTGGAAGTGAGATTCATCGAGCTTTTCAATCAGCGCAGCACTCTCCACCGGGTCGAGATAACGGTCGCGCAGCACGCAGTAGTCCGCCTCCGGCAGCAAATCCCACACGCTGCCGCAATAGCGTAGGATCGGCCAAAGCCCCTCCCAGATGAGCGCCCGGGCGGGTTCGTCCAGTAGGTCGAGCGGGATGAGATCGAACAGCCAGTCAAAATCGTTTTCCATCACAAAGCCGGCCTGCACCATCTGCATGAGGGTATGTTCGTCGAAGGAGATGCCTTCATTATAGAGCAGGTCTGCAACAATGGAAGAGCCGCACAGGGCGGGAACGTTCAAAACGGCGTTGTTGACATCCTGTTTATAGCCATAATAAAAGAGATAAAAGCCCACGAGCTGCCCACCGTGGCTGATGCTGTGGAGATTGACCTTGCGGTGGCCGGTGAGCGCCTTGACCTGCTGGATAAAATCGTCCAGCCGTTTGGCCGCATCCACCTGCCCGAGCCGCCAATCCACGGTGAAGGTGAAAACGTGATCCTCCCCCACAACATCCGCAATCGTCTGGCTGATCTGCGCCTCCGCGATATACTGCTCCTGCCCGCGGGCCTTCAGGGTGCTCATGCGGGCATCCTCCGCGCGGTCGGGGTAAACGGAAACCGGGTAAACGGAGCTGCCGTCCGGATTCATGCGCAGCGTTTCAAACCGCTCGGCACAGGCTTTGCTCAGCCCTTTCACCAGCGCGCCCCAATTGCCGGCAACGGCCTTCCCAATCCCCTTTGCGAGCTGCGGCACGTATTTGAGCAGGACGGGGAGTGTGTTTTCCGCCGTCAGGTTCCAAATCTGCTCCTCCTCTGGCGTGCCATAATGGAGGTAGAGCGACGACGACGTGTAGCCGGGGACGACGATGACAGGGTCGTTCCCACACGCGCAACTGTCTGTGGCGAACGCCGCCGCGGGAAAGGCGGCCAGCAACATACAAACCGCCATCAGAATACAAAAGCCCCTCTTTGCCTTCATAAAACTCTCTCCTCTCCTTTGATGAAAAACGGATTCCAACAAATAACCGCCCCACCTGCGGCCCTGCTTTGGCAGGTGGCAGATGGGGCGCGTTTTGCTATGCCTGATAGATGACGAAGCTCTCCCCCTCCATGTGCAGTGTGCGGCCGGAGGCGTCCACTTTGCCGCCCAGCGAATACAGAATATCCCCCACGGGGTGCGCAAGCACAGCTTCACATGCCCGCGCGGCGGGGTTGACGGCGACGATCAGCATTTGCCCACCGCCCTCACGCTCATAGACGAGCGGGTAGGTATTCTCCTGCGCGAACAGGATGCGGAAATCCGCTGTGTTGCCCAGGGCGGGATTTTCCTTTCTCAGCGCGATGATCTCCTTGACGAAATTCAGGATAGAATCCGGCTCCTGCTCCTCCTGAGCGACGTTGGGCCGGTTTTCATCCGGGTCAAGGGGCAGGTAGAGATCGTCCGCCTCCGCTGTGGAAAAACCAGCGTTTTTGCCGGTGTCCCACTGCATGGGTGTGCGCGCGCCCGTGCGGAACATGCTGCCCTCCACCGGATACAGATCGTTGATTTGCCGCATGCCGATCTCGTCGCCATAGTATAAAAACGGGATGCCCGGCATCGTGTAGAGAAAGGCGTAGGCGAGCTTGATATCCAGATCACTGATGCTTTTTGGGCGGCGGAAAATATCATGATTGCCTGTAATCAGGCAGATGTAGCCCTTCCCCTTCGTTTTGGCGAGGAAATCCGTGTATTCCTCCGCAAAGACCTTGGGGTCGCCCTTGCCGCGCGGGTCAAAGAAGGGAGTTGCATCGAGATCCTCCGGATCGCCGAAGTCGAAGAGCTTGCAAAACCCCTGTGCGTTCATTTGCAGATAAAAATCCATGGCAAAACCCGCCGGGATGGATTCAGACGGAACGCCCCATTCGGAGACAAACGCGGCCTCCGGGAACTCGCGGTAAATATCCGGGAAGATCTGCTGCCAGACCTTGATCGTTTCCGGGCGGCCGGGGCCGTCATCCTTGACAAGGGAGAAGGCCATATCCACGCGGAAGCCATCCACGCCCTTTTCCAGCCAGAAGCGGATGATATCCTTGACTCCGTCAATCGTTTTTTGCACGGCGGGCGCGCCCGCGGGCGTCTGCCAGGGCTGCGTGACCTTTGCAAAGCCGTAATTCAAAGAGGGCTGGATGGGATAGAAGTTATAGTGATACAGCCCCTCCCTTGTGCCGCGGGCTTTATTCAGGCCGAAAACGATCTTTGTGTCGGGCGTCGTCCAGATATAACGGTCAGAGTATTCGTTCGGCTCCTTCTGACTGGATTTGAGAAACCACTCGTGTTCTTCCGAGGTATGGCCTGGCACCAGGTCGAGCAGCAGATGCATCCCACGGCGGTGCATTTCAGCGATGAGCTTTTCCATATCCGCCATGGTGCCGTAGCGGGGCGCGATCTGCTTATAATCCTGTACGTCGTAGCCCGCATCGCCAAAGGGGGAGAGGTAGCATGGATTCATCCAAATGGCGTTGAAGCCAAGCCCTTGAATATAATCGAGCTTTTCAAGAATCCCGGGCAGATCGCCGATGCCGTCCCCATTGGTATCCTTAAAGGACTGTGGATAGATTTCATAAAAAAGAGCTGTTTCAAGCCATTTCGGCAGGGTTGCCATAAACCTCATCCTTTCTGATTCATACCCTCGGTGGAGAATGGGCAACACGGTTTTTCGGGGCCGACAGAATGGCCGGCGGCGTTCTCTTCGTTGCCTAGCTCGCGCCCATCAAACCCGATAACACCGCCAACGCCCATTTGGGCCACTGGCAGGCGTATCGCCCTTTGTCCATCGAGGGTGTGGTAAGTAGAGTGGATTTGTCCGCTCTGCCCAAAAGATACGCTTTTAGTATAATATTATCTGTTTAAAAAGTAAACTGGATTTTCTATTTTTTTGAGTGCCTTTTGTATTGCCGCCGACACGACATCTACGCCGGAGGGAGGAAGCAACCCGAGTCCCATCATTGGGACTTTGCTCGCAAGATGGGGATATAGGTGCCTTGCATTTTTTGGGACAGGCGTGTATACTTGGAATCAGAAACGAACATTTGTTCTTATTGGTGCCGGACAAGTTCACAGGCGTCAGAGAATAAACGGATTCAATCATTTGAACGGGATGGTATTTGAAAGGCCTGAAGCCTGTTTCCATTCCCACTTTGACAAAGAAAGGATGGCTCGTTTGATGACATTGTATGAATTGGGAGAAGAATATACCCAGCAATCTACCCAAATTCGGGCGCAGATTTTAAAGCTGCGTCCGCAGCTGAAAACATTGCAGGGCGATGCATATCTTCAGCTGAAAAACCGTATTTTAAAACTGTATGCGATTGCAGGTGAATGCCGGGAAACCGGCGAGTATTTGAAAAATTATTATAAGCAGTCGTAAACCGGCGCATACTGGAGAGTGTGTGAGCCTACGGGCGCTCAGTTAGATTGCAGACGGGAGAAATGCGGTATATATTGGGTGTGGAACTTTTTCTGATTGGAAAGCTCTAAATATCCAAAAGGAGTGAAAGCACATGTGTGGCATCATCGGGTTTATTGGTGGAGAGCAAGCGGCCCCTATTCTTTTGGGCGGGCTGAAAAAGCTGGAATATCGCGGCTATGATTCAGCAGGGATCGCCATCCTAGAGGATGGGCGGATCAATATCGCCAAATCGAAAGGCAGGCTGGAAACCCTTTCTGATAAGATAGAGGGCGGGCGCAGCTTTTTTGGCACTGTGGGGATTGGGCACACCCGGTGGGCGACGCATGGCGAGCCGTCGGATGCGAATTCTCATCCGCACCGCAGCAGCTCTGGAAAATTTGCGATTGTACACAATGGGATTATCGAAAACTATGCCGTTTTGAAGGCACAGCTGCAGGCGCAAGGCTGTACCTTCGCCTCTGAAACCGATACAGAGGTGATCGCCCATCTGCTGGAGCAAAACGATACGGGCGATTTTTTGGAAACGATCCGGCTGACAGTCGCGCAGCTGGAGGGTTCCTACGCGCTCGGTATCCTCAATGAGGAGTGCCCGGATGAAATTGCCTGCGTGCGCTGTGCGAGCCCCTTGATTGTTGCGCTCAGTGACGGCGGGAATTTCATTGCCTCGGATATCACGGCGGTGCTGCCCTACACGCGCCGCATTTACCAGCTGGATGACGGTGAGATTGCTCTGCTGCACCGGGATCACGTATCTGTTTATGACGAACAGGGCCATCGGATCAAAAAAGAGCTGAAAACCATCACCTGGAGTGTTGCGTCGGCGGAAAAGGGCGGCTACGAGCATTTTATGATGAAAGAGATCATGGAGCAGCCGCAGGCTATCAGCGCTACGGTTTCGCCCCGGATCGGCAACGACGGACGGATCATATTGGATGGCATCTCCCTGACACGGGAGGAGCTGCGGGCCTTTGCGCGCATCTTTATCCTTGCGTGCGGCTCCGCCTACCATGTGGGCGTGGTGGGCAAGTATGTGATCGAACAGGCGGCCCGGATTCCTGTGGAGGTGGATATCGCCTCCGAATTCCGCTACCGGATGCCGCTTGTCGATGCGCGCTCCCTTGTGCTGATCATCAGCCAGAGCGGGGAAACAGCGGATACGCTTGCCGCCTTGCGCGAGGCAAAATCGCACGGCGCGCGGGTGATTTCGATTGTCAATGTGGTTGGCAGTACGATCGCAAGAGAGAGCGACGATGTGCTCTACACTTGGGCGGGGCCGGAAATCTCCGTTGCCACAACCAAGGCCTACAGCACCCAGCTGACGCTTGTTTACCTGCTGGCCCTCTATATCGCAGATGCACTCGGCAGAATTGATACGCTGGCGCTTCGCCATGCGCTCAACGAGCTGATCGCGCTGCCGGAAAAAATCCAGCAGGTGCTTGATCAGGCTCCGGCGATTGAGCAATTCGCCCAGCGGCTCTGCTACCTGGACCATGCCTATTTTATCGGCCGCAATCTCGATTATGCGGTGGCGCTGGAAGCCTCTCTCAAGCTCAAGGAGATCAGCTATATCCATTCGGAAGCATATGCCGCGGGCGAGCTCAAGCACGGCACGATCTCTTTGATCGAGCCGGGCACCTTCGTAGCGGCCCTCGCCTGCTGCGAACGGCTTTTTGATAAAACCGTGAGCAACATCCGCGAGGTAAAAGCACGCGGTGCGCAGGTGCTCTGCGTGACACAAAAGGGGAATGAAGCCGCCGCCGGACCGGCGGATCACGTTTTTTTTGTGCCCCGCACCAATCCACTGTTTATGCCCTCGATTGAGGTGGTGCCCATGCAGCTGCTGGGCTACTATGCGGCGAAAGCGCGCGGCTGTGATATTGATAAACCGAGAAACCTTGCAAAAAGCGTCACAGTGGAATAAAATAGGAGCATATTAAAAAACAAAGGGGTTTAAAGCCAATGGATATGAGTGCACTCAAGCCCAACGAAAAGAAAAACCTGGAGATCGAAACGAGCGGGGGAACCTATCAGCGCTATCCGGTCAAAACCCATGTGGTCATGGCGGGCGACAGCCTGACCGAGATCATGGATCAGTATGTCAAGCCCTACCTTGAGCCGGAGGATATGATTTTTATCAGTGAGAAGATCATCGCTATCAGCCAGGGGCGCGCTTTTGATATTGATGAGATCAAGGTGTCGCCGCTTGCAAACCTCCTGTGTAAATTTGTCTATAAATCCCCCTATGGGATCGGCCTTGGCAGCCCGTGGACGATGGAGCTCGCCATCCGTGATATCGGCGTGCCCAAGATTTTGCTCGCCGCTTTTTGCTCCGCTGTCACGAAGCCTTTTGGCAAGCGCGGGGTGTTCTATAAAATTGTAGGGGATGCCGGCCGCGCGATCGACGGCCCGTGCGACTATACGCTCCCGCCCTATAACCACTATGCGAAGCTTGCACCAAAGGATCCGGATAAGGTCGCGGCCATGCTGCGGGAATATACGGGCTGCAAGGCGGTCGTCGTTATGGATGCAAACGATATCGGCCGTGAAATCCTCGGCGTTTCCTCCCCGGATGTGGATATTGAGCTGTGCAAGGAAATTTTTAAAGACAATCCGCTCGGCCAGGCATCTCAGCAAACGCCGATTGCGATTGTGCGCAAGGTTTCTTAGGCTCAAATAAACAAAAAACATGGTTCCCTAATAATCCTATGAAATAATTTCCAACCCTCTTTTTTAGGAGGGTTGGATTTTTTTGTTGCAAATTGACACATAATTAAATGATTTAGAAATATAAAATGCATGATTGATGCTTTTTGAAACTGGATTTGTTTTCTTTCTGGGCAGATGATATGCTGTGGGTGAACAGAATCTATCTTGGCTTCAGGGGTGATGGCTTGCCTGACCGCAAAGTTCGTGAGCTGAGAATCCGCGAAGGGAAAACGCAGAAGGAAATCGCGGATTATTTGAACATTTCCCGATCAACTTATACGCTGTACGAGAGTGCAAAGCGGCAGATGAGCAATGAAACGCTTTGCGCTTTGGCGGAGTATTATGGCGTCAGTACGGACTACCTGCTGGGCCGTACGGACAATCCCTCTCCGCCGGGGCTCTATACACCGCAGGAGATCGAATTGATCCGGCAATACCGCTCTTTGGATGAGCGGGGGCGCCGAAGCGTGGAGGGGGCTTTGCGCTTTGAGCAGGAATGGTCTTACCGTCATCAGAAATAGGAAATAAAAATACGAAAATACACAGCGTAATGATGATTTCTATAGTTTGGAGGTCTATATAAAACTCAAGGCAAAAGAGATCTACCTTGATACATTGACGCGTGAAAATTGCAAAACGCTATGGAATGAATTGGAATATGATTTTGAAAATCCGACAGAAGAGCTAAATCTGGGGCAGTCGGATGAGAAAGCAGATGCCTGGTTTGATGAAATACAACAGCTTCAGGGGAAGAAAAACGTGCGGCTTGAAATTTTTCTGAACGATGCAGCGTGATTGGGGATATTGCGTTGCAGGATCTTGACCGCGTAAATCGCAAATGCTCCATCGGTATGGGGATTGCGAAGATATGTTATCGTTCCAGAGGCTACGGGCAGCAAGCGGTAAAGCTGATGTTGAAATATGGATTTGAATTTTTAGGGCTGGAGCGCATTTGTGCGAATACGCTTGCCATGAATCTTGGGGCGCAAAAATCTCTTGAGAAATGCGGCTTTACCTTGGAGGGGACGGAGCGGGAATCCGTTTATCTGAATGGCCGAAAATATGATAAATTGAATTATGCCATTCTGAAAACGGAATACATAAGGGCGCAACCTATCTGATGAATGGAGATTTTATGCTCAATATAGGAAAAGTCAATAAACTGTAAAAAGCCTGCCCGGGATGCATATCATCACATCCCAGGCAGGCTTTTTACAGTTTTTATACAATCAGCTGTTATAGATGCCTAAATATTCTTCCAGGCATTTGCCGCTCGCCTTGATTTTTTTCGCATCCTCTACGCCGACATAACGCCAATGCCAGGGCTCATAGGCCACCTTTGTGATCGCTACCTTATCCTTGGGATAGCGAAGGATGAAGCCGTAGTTTGCAGCATGTGCTTGCAGCCATTTGAATTCCTTCGTGTTTTCAAAGCTCTCCTGCGTGTTGACAATATCCATCGCAACGCCCATGTTGTGCTCACTCGCACCGGGTGGGAGGATCCATTCCGCTGCAAGCTGCTCTGCTTTTGAGCGGCTGTTGCCTTCCTTTATATAGTTTGATACTTTGTTTTCATAGTTGGATTTTTGCCTGGAGATCGAACGCCATCCGGAATAGGGAGTCAGCGTGCAGCCATCCGCCTTTGCGGCATTGTACATTTCAACATAATGCGGCGTCACGCGCGCATCCAGCGGGCGGTCGATGCCCTTGACAGGGTAGGTGAGCTCTGGCTGATAATTCTCCGGCAGGCGGTATTTGATGCTGACCAAGGTTAAATACCATTTTTGAGAATCAATTTTTACAGTCACAGGCGTGATTCCATTTTCCTCTGCTGGAGCGGATGCCGTCTGGTTAGAAGATGCCCCTTTCGAGGATGTGACAGGGGCAGTGGGCGGATCGGTCGGGTCGGCCTTTGCAAGGCCGGTGGGCAGCTCTGTGACAGACGGGTTTGCCGAGGATGAGGAGATGCTGGGGACGGGCGTGCTGGGCTTTTCAGCCGCAGGCTTACGCAGGGCGAAATAGCCAATCAGCAGCGCAGCCAGAGCAACCATGAGAACGATGCCGAGAATCAGGCGAAATTTACTTTTTCGTTGCATACCGTAAGACCTCCAGATGCAGGACGTGCGGCGCCATGACCGCCAGACCGACAAATTCTTTCATTTTATTCTATGCGCCCGATCACGCTTTGTCAATCAAAAATAAGGGGAGGAGATCCCAAGGCCATGGAAGCTGCTCTTTTTGGCGCCTGGCCGCACTGCTTTTGTGGTACGGCCTTGATCGGCAGGGATCCCCGCCGGCTTGCACCTCCCGTTTCGGACAATTGATGGCCTGTGCTTTTTGCGGAAATAAGGAGGGCAGACCTGCAATTAAAATTCCCCATCTTCCCTTTCATTATGAATAAAGATCCATTTCCGATTTCGCCGGAGACCCATCTGACGGCGTGTTTATCGGCTTGCAGGTAAGAAAAAACAGCAGACACATCGTGTCTGCTGCAAAAACATGGAGCGGATGACGAGGCTCGAACTCGCTACCTCCACCTTGGCAAGGTGGCGCTCTACCAGATGAGCTACATCCGCGTAGATTTAATTGCAAGAGGTATTATACCATGATTCCATTGCGCAAAGCACAATGGGCGGCGCAGCCGCAGGGCGTTAGCCCGAATCAGTGATTCAATGTTCTCCGAAGCTCTTGGAATCTTTAATTCCTTAGAGAATCGTGAGGCTATTATATCATAATTTTTTGGTTTGTCAAGAGAATTTACCGGTAATTTTCGAGCGAAAAACAGGTGCAGTGTTGCCGGGGGATTATATTGAGAAAAATTTCACAAACTTTTTGTGGCTGGATGTTTAGGTAAAAAGGAGGTTTGGCTAAATCGACAAAATATAGGCCCTATATTTGTGCAGTTATTACAAATAGTGATGGGGATGGATTTCCGCTTCTGTGAGATACACTGAGCAGACAAATCAATTTGTCATATTGCACAAATATAAAATGAATTTATTGTGCAATATGCCTTGACAAAATCAATGCATTTTGGTAGACTAAAGTCAACCTTAGGAAAGGAATGATTGAGAATGGCAGCATATGCAGAAAGAAAAATGTATCACGATTGCAGCATCAAGCTTATCCACGAATTGGAAACAGAGAAGCGCTTTTCCTGGAAAAAGATGCGCAAGGCGATGACGCTTGCCGCTCTGTTAAGCGCAGAAGATCAGACGTTTTAAGGCTTTTCACTCCAAAATCCGGAACCCCCTCCCCGTGCATTTGGCACGGGTGGGAAATGGCCGGCTCAGACAATGATCGCCGGATACGGCGTTTTAATAGGGAAAGCAGATTGCCTGCCTTGTTCCCAAAGAATAGAAGCAATACAGGCGCACGGAGGGAAAGTGCGCCTGTATTTTTTGTTACGAAGCGAATAACAAAACAAAGATTACCATAACCACATGAAAGAAAAAAATTCACCCTGCCCACATGAGCAGAGCCTACCGGCTATTTTTTCTGCTTGACTCTGGAATTGTAAAAAGAGAAGCAGATTGCCTTTTGACAATCTGCTTCTCTTGGCGCGCTGGAAGGGACTCGAACCCCCGACCTTTTGGTTCGTAGCTAGGTACTTCATGCAATATGTAACATCACCCCCTGGCTGTTTCTCAACTATATTTGTGCATACAATACAAATACATATGCTGTTATCTGCATCTATTGCAGGTGGTTCCGCCTATGAAAATCAATGCATAGTAGCAGATTCCTTATGAAAACGCTCATGCTACTGCGACTACGAACAGGCTCCCCATTTTAAATGGGGGAGCCTGTTTTTGTTTAAAAAGATTAGGAGGATCATCAAATGAAAAATTCCTATATGGTGCAGAAATACGAAGAAAACATTAAGGATAATCCACTTTTCCACAACACTTGGAAGCTGTTGAAAAATTTTCGTGATGTTGGATGGAGCTTGGAACTATCCGTGCAGCAGGTTCGCAGGAGCTTTGAAATCGAGTATAACTCTTCTATCGACGAATTTTTGGATTCGATATATTTGGCCGGCGCTGAATTAAACGGGACAGTCATTGAACATCATGCCAAGAGCATTGAGCGATCCAATAAAATGCTTAAATTGGTGGAATCATCTGTAGAACTGCTGCGGGAAAAGCATAAAAACGGCGAAACATATTACTGGGTCTTGTATTATATCTACCTGTCCCCACAAGAGCCGATTAGTACGATGGACATTATTGAAACACTGCGTCCACATTTAAAATTTATCTCCTATCGTACATATTACCGTTTCAGGGATGAAGCGATTGAAGCCCTTAGCAATGTGCTGTGGGGATTTACGTCCAAGGATTGCAACAACATTCTGGAGCATTTTTTTCCGGAAGGGGATTAGGGAGAAAAAGCCTAAAAACGCCCTTGGAATCATCTGTATCTACAAGTGATCCCAAGGGCGATTTTTATTTGATTATCCAACTATAATTCTGCCGTGCATCCACTATGTAGTCAATCCATACCTCGTCGTTGACAATATGATAGAGCACTAAAGTCCATTTGGGTACATACAGCACTCGATAAGGCCGGGCTGTAATATTAGGATCATCTATAACAGGATAACGTTCTGGCATTTTTCTCAGCGTGCGGATTTCGCTAATAAGAATGGAAGTCTGCCCCCGGTTGTGGCCGCCGCGCTGATCGATCAGCCCGGCAATGCCGCCCTCTCTGTATTGTTTCTGCCAGCGGAACAGCTTGCTTGTGGTGATCGCGTCCTCTGGAGGGTTTTCTCCGTTGAATTTTGCAACGTATTCGTTCGGCGAAAGCCTGGAATGCTGGTACTCCAGAACCACCAGTGCGCGGAAGTCGGCTTCGATGCGCTGCTTGCCAGTGTATTGTAAAATGTCCTCATGAGGTTGCTTTTCGCCGTGATAGCGGGCTTGCGCTGCTTTTGGTAGACTTTCCAATGCTATCTGTATTTGCTTCCCGCCACGGCCCTTTCCCTTGATCAATCGATATCCCTTATCTAAATCTCCGAAATCACCTTTGTACGCTTTTTCGCGGATGGCTCTCTCAGTTAAACTATATCGTTTTGAAACCTCATCCACAAAGAGCCATTCCACAAAAATTCACCTCCATATTAGCGGTTAAAACAATATTATTTTCCTGTCATAATCCAAGATTCCTTGACTTCAAATATGAGACTTATTAAGCGGATTACTGCTTTAGATGGGGTATTTTTACCATGTTCAACCATTGAAAGATAAGCTTGCGAGATACAAATGAATTTGCTGAGAGGATAGGAATTACACAAGCCCA
>UQWL01000004.1 GCA_900544715.1 uncultured Oscillospiraceae bacterium
TGGGGTCTCGGCATTTCATGTCGAGACCCCACGCCCTCATCATGTTTAATTATTATTACATAATAATTACTATCACACGCGAAAGGCAGCAGCAACTACATACATAATAAATAATACACAATATATAAATTAATAAAATAATAATTCAATAATATAAATAAAAAACGAAACAATTAAATAACTAACTCAATCAATAATAAATCATATCTTTCTGTTTAAAAAACACTTAAGGGGAATTCCCTATACACCCCATTCTCCTTAACAACCTCAAACCCACCCGAGAGGAGGACACATGAACAATTTTAGACTTGTGAAACGAGACTATCTAGTTTTTCAAGAAGTTAATCGTTGGCGAGTTGTTACGGGAAAACAGATATCTATATTAGCTGAATTTTCAAGTCCGAGGACATGCGATAGACGTTTGAAGAAACTCATAGAAAACGGATATATTACACGTCAAAAAATCATTTATGGAATACCAAGTATATACAGTTTAACACACCGAGCAAAAATATTAATCGGATTGCCTGCGAGAACTGAAAAAATCAGATTAGAGCAAATTTCACATGATATCACGGTTTTAAATGTAGCAATATACTTTCAAAAAATAATGGACATATCTTTTCAAGATATTCGCACCGAAAAACAACTACACAGCGTAGACGGGTTCAGCAATCGAAAACACAGACCAGATTTCACGTATTCTAAAGATGGTAAAACTTTCTGTGTTGAAGTTGAGCTATCTTTGAAAAATAAAAAAAGACTTGAAGAAAATATCAAGCAGGATTTTATGAACTACGATTTTACATATTGGGTAGTTACAGATAAGGAAAATAAAATCGCACAAATCATTGAACAGAACCGCACAATTTACCCTACAATAGAAATCTTAGAGTTGAGAAAAATGAAGGAGGCATTTGGGCATGGATAAATTTATATCTTTCGTCTGGACACGGAGCAGAAAAACACGGTAATGCTATTTTACTTACTGTTATTTTCATTGCTTTTGTAGTTGTATTATGGGAGAGCAGGCGAAGTTATTTACTTCGTAAAATTTTTAACTTTTGGAGGGAGATGAAACCAATTATTAGACCAGCAAAACAAAATAAAAAACAGGTTAATAGCAAAAGTGAACAAGCAACATTAATTGGATTGAATGGACGCAAAAACGTATATGTTCCAGACAACGCAAAACACATTTTCATTGCTGGTACAACCGGAAGCGGAAAAACGGTTGCACTCTCTAATTTTATCCTGCATGGTATTCAGGAAAACTATCCTCTCCTGATTATTGATGGAAAGGGCGATATTGGCGAAGGTTCAATTTTGGAAATCACAAAGCGATTTTGCAGAGAGCACAAAAAGAAGCTGTATGTTGTCAATCTCTCTGACCCTGCAAGTTCCAGTACATATAACCCTTTCAAAAATGCTTCTCCGACAGCCTGCAAGGATATGCTAATTAACTTAACTGAATGGAGCGAACAGCACTACAAAAGCAACACAGAGCGTTTTTTACAGCGTCTTATTATCTTGTTACAGCAAAGCAATATTCAGCTATCATTTCAAACAATCATCAGTCATATGAGTACCGACAGCTTTAATGCATTAAGTGCAAATTTATTAAAGCAAGAAGAAATAAACAAGCAAGAGCATTTATTTAATCTTGAAATCGCCAAAGCTTCTGGAAAAATTGCAGAGAGTGCCGCCGCCCGATTTTCAACCATAGCGGAAAGCGAAGTCGGTCAGATTTTTAACGAATATGGGATAGATATTTACACAGCAATACAAGAACGTGCCGTCATTCTCTTTGTTTTAAATCCACTTCTATATCCTGAACTAAGTCCACTTATGGGACGAATGGTTTTGATTGACGCAAAGCAAGCTGTAAGCAAATGTTTTAACAGCAATCTTGAACGCGGTTTCTTCATTTTTGATGAAGTTAGTTCTTATGCTTCCACCGCCCTAATCGACCTTGTGAATAAATCGAGAAGCGCAAATATTACTTGTGTTCTTGCTACGCAAAGTCTCAGTGATTTAGATTATTCTGTCGATACATCTTTCCGAGAACAAGTGATAGAGAACTGCAATAACTATATTGTGCTTCGTCAAAATAGTGCGGTCAATGCCGAAGCATGGGCGGGCATTTTAGGAACAAGAGAAAGCGTCGAAGTGACCTATCAAGTTGAACAGCAGAGCAGAGTAACGAGTGCAACGGGGTTGGGGTCAGCAAAACGTGTGCGTGAATTCTTATATCACCCAGACGAAATTAAAACGCTTGCAACCGGCAAGGCATTTTTCCTATCAAAAGATAACAATTTTAGTTGCCGTTTGAAAGTCAATAAACCATTTTAAATTGATGGAGGTTTGCACATGTGGAAAGTTATATTCCCCAAACTTAAAAAGTTGGCAATATTTTCTCTTTCGCACTGGACGTATATACTTTGGTTTTTGCTATATTTTTCTGGTTCCTTCCTGATATTATCATCTAACCGTTTTATTGATTACGAAGAAGCATTTATAACTTGCGTTGTTCTATATACGATATCTATTGCTGTTGCCCTCACTTGTGGAGAGTTCGTTCAAAAGCTTCTGAACGGTGTCAGACCGCCGGAAACAAGCAGAGAGAAAGATTATTTGCTGCCACTTTTTAATGACGTTTATGAGGACGCGAAAGAGCTTTATTCAGACCTTCCGCGTATAAAGATTTTCATTATAGATAATCTTTCAGTAAATGCATTTGCGCTTGGCACGCACACAGTAGCGGTTACACAAGGGGCAATTAACACTTTCAGCATTGAAGAACTGCAAGGGATTATTGCACATGAAATAGCACATATCTATTATGGAGATACAAAATCAAAAATGCTAAATGAAATTGGAAATGGGTTGTTTTCTATATATGTTCTATTCGTAGATTTGTTTTTGAAAGTTTTGGATTTGTTTTTTATTGACTTAGACGACCCTGATACAAAGGACACAAGCACCCTTTTTCGTGCGTTATTTTTATGTTTGCGTCTTATTATCAATTTAAGTGTAATGGTAACACTCTTTCTTGGAAATGTGTTGTTATCCGGAAATGAACGCAAAAATGAATTAAGAGCAGATAGATTTGCCCACAGTATCGGTCATGACGAAGGATTAAAAAATGCGTTGTACTTGCTTCAAAAAATGAGCTTAGGGGAAAATATGCGTTTTATTGATAGAATGCAACAGAACCACCCACGCATATCAAAACGGATAGAGACACTGGAGCTGTTACAAGAGCAAGCACAGTGAACATACACAGTATTCCATACCCCCTTAGTTGATAAAAATTGCACACAACAACAAAAATAGACTGCATGTATAATGCGGTCTATTTTTGTTTGTGTGCATATATTTGCTGTTGGGGTATGGAATGTGTTTTTTGATTGTTGTCATCATTCACCGCTGGATTGTAGACGACGGTTCCGTCTTTGTCAAGGGTGAAATGAACGTGCCTGCGGGCACGCCCTTGACAAAGACGGAACCGCCGCCTATTTCGCAATCAGCGAATGATGACATCGCCCCGCAGGCGGTGCTGCCAAATAGAAATTTTTGGAGGTGGATAACATGTTCGATACAAGTTAGAACCAGTTAAGCATTTAAAAATACTAGAAGAATATATATTAAAAGAAAGGGGAAATAAGAAATGCAACTTGATTCAATCGGAAATTATTGCATGTATTTAAGGAAATCCAGAAAGGATATAGAAGCAGAAAAACACGGGGAAGGGGAAACCCTAAAAAGGCATTTTGAAATGCTAATGTCACTAGCTAACCGCCTTAAAATAATAATTCGTGAGGACGCGGTTTATAAAGAAATTGTCAGCGGTGATACAATTGCTTCCCGTCCAGTTATGCAACAGTTGCTTGCTGATATTGAAATCGGAAAATGGGACGGCGTTCTTGTTGTCGAAGTAGAGCGTCTGGCGAGAGGCGATACGATAGACCAAGGGATTGTAGCTCAGACCTTCAAGTACAGCAACACGAAAATTATTACTCCTATGAAAATTTACAATCCGAATGATGAGGGTGATGAGGAATACTTTGAATTCGGTTTATTCATGGCCCGACGAGAATATAAAAAGATACGACAAAGAATGCAAAACGGTCGTGTTGCTTCTGTACAGGAAGGTAAATTTGTCGGTAATGTTGCCCCATATGGTTTTAGTAGAAAAAAAATAAAGGGGGATAAAGGATTTATTTTAGTGGAAAATCCGGAAGAAGCCGATACACTAAAACTCATTTTTGAACTGTATGCCAATCTAAATTATTCCTATAACCGAATTGCCGACCATTTAAATTCTTTGGGGATTAAACCACGTCATGCGAAAAATTGGAACGTAGCAACCATTCGTGACATTCTTCACAATGAAACTTATAAGGGATCGTTACATTGGGGAGCTAGAAAAAATGTAAAAGTCATCAAAAAGGGCATTGTGACAATGACGAGGCCAAGAAATAAAGGTGACTATACGGTATCACAAGGTCTACATACCCCATTAATCAGCCAAGAGCTATGGGAAAAGGTATTGGAACGTCATCGTGTAACCGCCCCCAAATGCCCTCATAGAACCGCTTTGCAGAATTCCCTTGCAGGTCTTGTGATATGTGGCAAGTGCGGGGCGAAAATGCAAAGGAGACCGTATAAAGACAGACAACCATCATTAATTTGCACAAATCGAAAATGCGAGAATATCAGTTCCGACTTAGAAATTATTGAACGCAAAATCATAGAAGCATTAAAGGAGTGGTTAGGAGACGTTGCAATCAATTTTGAAAAGGTCGAAGAAGAAAATGCATTACAAGTCAAAGCCCTAGAAAGAGCATTGGCAAAAACCAAAGCAGAGCTTGAAAAGGCAGAACTCAAACTCAAACGTGTCTGTGAGTGCTATGAAGAAAAAACGTATACGCGTGAAGTTTATTTACAACGTTCCCAAACGGTATCGGAAGAAATCAGGAAACTTAGAGAAGATGTGGTAAATCAAGAAAAGGAATTGGAGGAAACGCGTGTGAAATATAAATCTGAAGAGGACTTCGTACCACAAGCCCAATATGTATTGGATACTTACTACATGACGAACGACCCAGAAGAACGAAACATAATGCTAAAAAACATTTTGGAAAAAGTAGTCTATACGAAAACCGAAAGGGCAATTCGAAAAGATAGCGACCCTACCAATTTTACAATTGAGCTTTATCCTAAAATTAGCAAGATTGATTCTTAATTGGAATTAAAACGGCAATCTCTAACATATGAGGTACAGAGGGGTTAAAAATCCTCCAAAAAATCAATCCCAATTAGAGATGATTTTTTCCACATGGAATAGCGATTTTCCTTGTAGATAAAGGGATTATGAAGCATTCCATTATTTTACAATCGCTCGATTTCCAACAACGCACGGGCGAGTTCTTCCGTACCGATATCGGTCAGCAGTCCTTTCAATTCCGCATAAGGCATCGAATAGCGCTGTGACAGATAACGCAATGACGCACCAAGCTCACCGTCCGCTATTCTGATTTTATATCGTTTTTATCCTCATAAGGATACACGGATGATATGCAGGATGACAGCTTTTAAAAACCAACTATTTATGGAATTGTGTTGATTAATTTGTGAAAAAATCTATACTTAATGCAAAAAATATTTTTATAATATTAATTGGTTATTTTCCTTGATTTTTTCACAAAAGATGCTATCATAATTACAAAGAATAAACTAATAAAATTCGACGGACTGTTAATAAATTATTGATTTCATGCATAGTGAAGGGGAAAAGAATACATGAGCTATACCGCGCAGGGACTCAGCAACTATACGAAAACCTACTCCAATAAGCGGACAGGCTTTTCAGTGGGCTATTATACTGCTTCTCAGGTAAAGGCGCTCTATCCACAGGGGAATTATCAGGTGGCCGCCCAGATTGGAGCGGGCGTCAAAAAAAATGCGCCGGATACACTGGCTTACAATGGGAAAACAGAGCCGATCGCTCCTTATAAAAAGAATCCGATGCACCGCACGGTAGGCTATATCAGCTGTGGTGAAAATCAGTTTGTCGCGGTGAAGAAGAATATTATCTGGCTGTGGATTTTGCTGCTGATCCTTTTGCTGGCGCTGATTTTCGGCATACAGTATGCGGCGAATCATTGGGATGAGATGTTCCCGGATCAGCCTGCGGCTGCTTCTACAGATCCCAAAGGCCAAGTGGATCAAAATATCGTGGAAGGCGATATCACGCTAAGCACCAAGAAAAAAATTGATACCAAGGGTAAAACGATCAAACTGCCGGGCATTACCTCAATGAAATTTAAGGCGGGGCAGACGGAGCAGGAGTTTGTGCTTCGCAATCCGGAAGGGAACCCCTGCTACTTTAAATTCCAGATCGTTTTGGATAAAACGGGCGAAATTGTGTATGAATCGAATCTCGTTCCGCCAGGGTATGCAATTGCAAAATTTCATCTAAAGCGTGCAATGGATGCAGGCAGCTATAAAGCGACGATCAAATATTTGACTTATTCATTTGATGCAGAGCAAAACCGGCTGAATAACGGGCAGGTAAAAACGACGATTACAGTGGAATAAACCTATGATTGGCAGGATCACGGACCAAAAGGAGAAAATTTATGAACGGGGGTCATTCGGCAATGAAACAAAGGACGAAATACAGCAAGCGGATCCTCGCGGTGTTACTGGCAGTTATGATGCTGCTTGCGGCAGCGCAGCCGATTTCGTTAGTGGCAGCGGTGGGGGAAGATCCCGACCCGCATTTTGAGGAGGGGATTGCCCGCGCGCGCTATACTACCGGTGGCACGCTGGAATTATCCTTCCCGGTTGCCACGTCGCCGGGGGGCGGGATTGCTTATTGGGCAGATTTGTATGATCTGGATCGTGACTATGCGAGCCGTGAAACGCCCTTGAATGCCAGCCCGATTGAACTGGAGGGCGTTCGCCAGACGATGGATAACGCTAACCTTCTGATCAGCGCGGTTCTTTCTCCAGAGCAGTTGGCAGCAATTGGTGGCTTGGATATGTCCCACCGGATCAGTGTGGCGATCACGGCGGTAGATGGTGCAGGCTGGCGCTCCCAGCCGATGGAAGCGCTGGTGGGGGAATCACTCGCCATCCCGGCGGATGATTCGTCCCCCGAAGGGAATTTTGTAACGTTTGAAGATTTTAACGAGACCACCGGCAATGGCAACAATGAAAATTCGGGTAAAACGCCTCCCGCGTGGATGTATAATAACGTCGCGGGTGATGAGCAAACGGGCAACAATAACTATACGCCTGCCAATATAGACGGTGTTTTTATCGGCAACAACGATGCTTATCAAACGCCCGGCTTTAACACGAGCAATGCATTCCGTGTTTATATGAAGAATGCGGAGAATAGTTCCTTTACAGAGGGCTCCACTCCGTCCAGTGTGAATGGCTACCAGCGCTTGGATATTGGATATACGCCGGCAACCAGAAATTTTGTGAATGCGAATGAGATGTGGATTTGGGTGGATACCTCCTATGTGGAGTTCGATGAATTTGCATTGCAGGCGCGATATCTGGACAGAGGGGGAGATCTTTATCTTAATGCTGATTTAGGCACGACTAACAACCCATATGTACGTAGTGAGGAGGATATAAACTTAAAATATAGTCAGGATGTTTATAGCACCATTGGTTATGCTGCAAAAAACAATGGGGCATCTGTTCCGGTTTACTATCAAAATGAAGATGGCTTGTGGGACACCATTTATACAAATAATAAAGGTTACTTGGAGGACTTTGGCCATTATCGTGGCTTCCTCCGCGTTCCGATAGATAAACTTTGGAACGAGACGGAGAACAGCCCTTACAATCAGTTAACAGAAGAGCGAATTTACTCATATAAGATCAAAATATGGGATGACTACGTAGGCATAAAAAGGGTCGTTAAAGAGTTTACGGCACAGGAGGCTTATGATAAGCCGAATAATACTATTAGTTGGACGGATAGACGTCTAGACTGGGGCGTAAAAGATGTCACTATGTATTTTGATAAGGATACTTTCGCTCAAAATTATGCACCTGGCCTTACTGTGATTCCACTTGAAGACATCGCCTCTGTTGGCATCACTTGGAAAGGCGCCTCTGAGGATAGCGTCAACAAATCCTTCTACATTGATCAGATGGGCTTCAGCGGTACAGGTATGAATGGCACGCCGGTAAACAGCCTAACCACCAGCAATACCGCCGCCGTGCAGACACTGGTGGAGAAATATTTGCCGGATGACCTGACTTTGATCAACATTTCCCATGCGAGCGTGATTGCGGATTTGCGCGCCATTTGCACGCAGCTTGGCATTAACAATGCTGCTTTAGATGAGGCGGAAGCCGAGTTGGCAAAGATCTTGGGGGGCAGCGAAACCCCAGTTGACTGGCTGAGTGGGGAACTGGATCGATTGCCGGTAAAGAATTCTTATAGCGCAGAGGAAATTGAGCAGATTAAAAACTATTTTGAGCTTTATCGCACGCTGACGCTGGGCGATATCCACCGCCTGGGCACGGCAAATGAGGCGAAGCTGATCACTGCCTATAACGCCGCTGAACTGAGCGAATGGTATCCCAGCGCCTTAACGCAGCTATATTATAAGGCCTTCAATGATGTGGAGCGGAATTATACGCTGGGCCAAACTGCACTGCATGAATATGATGACTACCGTCTGGGTCCAGATGGAAAGTGGCATTATTATGACCGTGCCCATAATTTGCCTTGGGACAATAATTATAAGGGCGCATGGGAAAACAGCAGGAATCTTGTGGCATATAGCCGCATGAGCTATGATGCCACAGAAACGGGAACGAATGATGTAGACCAGCGCTTCGGTTTAGCATCCACCTCGATCGGGCAAAACGGATTTGCAGGTTCCCGTTCGATTGATACAAGCTTTTACCGTGATTCGTTGGTTAATGGAGAAACTTACCGTATTTCCTTAACAAATGGAGATAACAAGAATAATTGGGATGAACTCGGCAGCGTAAACATCGGCCAGGCAACGGACTTTATCTTTTATGCGGATTTCTCTGAAATGAATGATCTTCGTAAATTGTGGATCACTTTGCGTACAGCGGATGGCAAGATTTATTCGCATGATGAGGATAATAGTCAGTGGAATTATCAGATTCTCAATATGAACGACGTAAATCCTGCGTGGAAGGATGTACTAACAGATGCTGATCCGGATGGCTGCCTCACAGGCGATCCGCTCGATGGATTCCGTGGATTTATTAAAATTCCGCTCTCCCATTTCCGTGAAATAGGGAATAGGAATGCGGCAATTCCTGCGAATTCAGATGTGAAGCAGATGAAGCTATTTTATACTGGCACGCAGGGCGGGACGAGCCCAGCGGGAACGTCGGTCTATCTTGATATGTTTGGCTTTGTCAGTAGCGTTCAGGGCAGTGGGTTTGAGCAGTTAAAGCCGCAGACAGTTACTGCGCCAAACGTAGCTGCAACTACGGTGGAGGAGACACAAGCTGCGATTCTTGCTTTATACAAAGATGTCACACTGCTGGGAGACACGCAGGAACAACCGCACTATCTCTTTAACTATAGCAATCAGCAGGCAGATGTAGATGCCTACCGCGCCATGCTTGCCCAGTATTACACGCTTACCGTTGCCCAAAAAGCAGAATTGGAAAAGCAGGCAGAGGTAGAAGGCAAAATCGCCGATATGGCCGCGGTTGTTCGAAATTATGATACCTATAACGGCATAGATGGCAACCTCAAAACATATGTGAGAAATGCCAACGAGCAGTTCAACATCGTTAAGGACAATTTCAAAACGGAGGCGGTAGAAACAGCTCCGGTCACTGCGGTGTTGGAGGAATATAAGGGCTACCCTGATAAATACAAAAACACCGTCCAAACCTATTGGGCTGATCGTAATCTAAATGCGGTGTATCCGAACTTTACGGTCACAACTTCGGCTTCGTCGGAGGAACCTCAAGCGCCGGTTGCCACTATGAAACTTGATAGCAGCCGTACACATTACGCAGGTTCCGTAACGCTTGAGTATTATGCTGCTGTGGATACCCAAAATCAGATTGAATTGGTAACTGCCCCAACAGGGAAGATTACCCTGACAGCGGACGACGGTTCGGGAGAAACGGTTGAGGCGAGCCTGGGAGGCGGGCGTGCAAATCCGCTGAATGGAAAGAACAGCATGACGTTTAATCTTTCCGTGCCGGAAACAGAAGTAACGCATGCTGTAACCTATAGTGGAGAATTTCAAGTATTAGTAAAATCTCCTGCCATAGATGATGGAACCAATCAGCCGAGTAACCCGATCGAGGGCGGCATTGCTTCGGCAGGGCAATATCGAATGCAGTCCTATACCGTTTATGTGAAGCTGGTATTTGATGCGGAGTATGAGGTTGTAATTCCGGCGGATGTTTCGATTTTGTGGGATTTGCCTTCCGCATCTGCCGGAGATCTTAGGGTAACAAAACTGCATATTCCCAGCACAGCTGCGGTAAATGTCAGTGTGAATAGTGAAGTCAATAACTATCATATGGTGTGGAATTCGTTCAAAATCCCGTATGACCTCGTGTCGGGAGGGGCGCCTTTTAGAAGCGCGACCTTTACGATGGATACGCCTCCTGATGGATTGACGAAGCCTTTGGCAATAGAAGTAGATAATTGGAATGCTTCCCCCAGCGATCAATACAAAGATACGCTAACCTTCACGGTGAATTACACAGAAAATGCTCAATAGGGATGAAAGGAGGCGCTTGATCGATGAAAAGGCTTTTGATAGGGGCTTTAGCAGTGTTGATGGTGTGCAGCCTCTCTATAGTAGGCTTTGCACAGACGTTGGATCAGGATAACCCGACGGGTGCGGTCACGATTCGCACCACTTATGGGGAAGAAGATATTAAATATGCCATCCAGATTCCGGCGGATACGGAAATCCCCTGGACAGCTGAAAAAACATCTCTGGCCTATGTGCCTACATTGATGCAGCTTGAAGCGGGCAAAAAGGTGGTTGTCACAGTAGCAGGCGAACACAATGCGCTGCGCTTAGACTCCGCTCAGAGCACGATGCAGCTGCCTTACCAGCTTTCCGGTGCTGTTACAGCGGATTTTTACGGCAGGCAGGTTGGCGAGGCTTATGCGAAGGAGTTTGTCGTCAATATTGCAGCTGCGGCATGGGATGCTGTTGATGCTGGCCATTATACGGATCGTGTGCTCTTCACAATGAGCTACGTGGACGCGTGATTTTGGCGGCTTGGTAAATACAAAAAGGCATCATGGCTCATAGCTCTGGGGGGATATCCCCAGGGATTGTGAGAAAAACATCATTGTTCATAAGGCTGGGGCGCATCCGTCTTCGCCGCCTTGGGCTATTATGATAAACTGAAAAATTTTTTACACAAAGGAGAAAACGACGATGAAAAAAGTTCTTGCAGTTGTTCTTGCACTTTGCATGGTATTCGCAATGGGTACAGTAGCGTTCGCAGCTAATATGACAATTACAGAGGAAACGCCTGCTCCTCAGCAAGACACTGTTCTTGTTAAAACCATTCTGGGCGAGGATCCCGCTGAGTTTGACACCTATAGCGTAACTATCCCGGCAGACGTTGAAATTATGTGGGATGTTACTACTCCTTCAGAAGCCCGCATTGCGACGGTTGACTACCGTCTGGCGGAGGGTTCTAGCCTGCAGGTAACTGTTGCTTATGCAGATGTGGCAGATGATGGCCTTACTTCTTCAATGGCTGGTGCCACAGCATCAGCTGTGTATACGAATGGCTATGCAACAGGCGTGGAAGCCCTTAACAATACCTTCAGCATTACGGAGTGGAATGCTGCTCCTGCGGCGGTTACTGCTGGTACTGCCACTTATACGGTGAACTATACTCCTGCTGCCTAAGATTTTATAATGGTACTCTTTTATTCTTAATTTACATCCCGCCCGAATTTTAATCTTCGGGCGGGAACCCACCTGGGCAACCTGTAGTTGCCGACCTAACTGAGAGGTGATTCGTTGTGAAAAAAGCGCTGGCGCTCCTGCTCTGCCTGCTGTTGGCCTGCGGCTGCTGCCTACCGGCACTTGCTGCTGATGGGGCTGGGCAGTCGGGAATGACGCTCTCAACGCTCGTACCGGATACGCATGCCGTGCAGGTCCATTATAACCAGGGCGGATACGTGATGGTGAACGGTGCATTATGCGAAGACGGATGCACCCTGACGGTGCCGCGCCATTCCCAGTTGGAGTTGTCTCTCATTGCTCAAAAGGGCTATCGGGTTGAAAGCGTGCTGGTCAATGGCGTTGATGTTACGGAAAGCGTCATAAACGGTGCGTATACAATCCCTTCCGTTTCGCGTGATACAGAGGTCACTGTCACGTTCCGCGCACGCTCCGCCGCTGAAGAGGTGTCGGCGGTGGATGTTTCCGGTAAGGTTTACCGGGGGGAAGCCGTTCTTCCCGGTGCGGAAGTAAATCTGGATTTCGGCACGGTGAAAGTGGTTTCCGGCCAGGATGGCAGCTATTTGCTGGCGGGCCTGGAGGATGGCCGCCACTATGTGGAGATCTTGGTGGATGGCAAAGTGGTTGGCCGCACGCAGTTTGTGCTGGAAGCGGCTGATGTGAACGAAACGGTAGTTGATACCCTGTCAGACGGTACGCAGCGCGTGCAGTATCCCAAGGGGACAGAGAAGGTGTATCTGGACTTTATTGTCAATGCGGATGGGAGTATCACCATTCGCCCGGGTGAGGAGCCCGTTACATCGCCCATTACTCCCCCGGATGTACAGCCGGAGATTCCGGACTTGGGCGATTCGCTCCTGCTCCTGTTTCTGCTTCTGATGGCGTTTGGCGCAGGCATGGTGGCCTTTGCCTCCCGCCGCAGGCGTGAGTATATGTTCTGATCTCATTGAAAAAGTTCATTCAGCAAAACCCCGCAGCAGGCAATGCTTGCCCTGCGGGGTTTTGCATGTTTTGATCGGTGTCATATTCTTTCTCCTTTTTCAATAGGCTAGGTATCGGAAGGAGGCGAGGGCTATGGCACGTAAACCGGATGAACATATGGATTTTTCTGTAACAGAGCGCTTTACGCAGGGGAGCGTTCCATTCGATGCGCTTTTAATGGATACGGCTAAGGTACTTTTTACACAATGGCTGCACGCTGAGGAGCAAAGGAGGGGGAAGCGGTGAGACGGAAGAACGGCATGGATTGGAAATATCGCGCTGGGCTGTATCTCCGTCTGTCGAAGGAGGATGAGGCTCAGGGGCAATCCGGCAGCATATCAAACCAGCGGACGCTTCTGGAACGGTATGCGCGGGAGCAGGGTTGGGAGGTGGCTGGGTGCTATATTGATGATGGCTACTCTGGCCTCCATTTCGACCGGCCCGGCTTTCAGCGGCTGCTCAGCGATATTGAGGTGGGTGTGGTGAATCTGGTGCTCACCAAGGATCTCTCCAGGCTCGGCAGGGATTATATTGATACCGGCTATTATTTGGAGCGGTATTTTCCCAGCAGGCAGGTGAGATATATCGCACTGGCGGATGGGATCGACACCTTCGACTCCAGCTCTGCGCAGAATGATATGGGACCCTTCAAATCGGTGATGAACGATTTGTATGCAAAGGATATTTCCCAAAAAGTGCGTGCCGTTATGGATACTAAGCGGGAGGCCGGCCAATTCATCGGCGCCTTTGCGCCCTATGGTTATCAAAAGGATCCGGAAAACAAAAACCAGCTTTTTGTAGATGGCTCGGCGGCAGAAGTGGTGCGGCGGATTTTTGAGGAATATCTGGCGGGGCAAAGCATGGCTGGGATTGCGCGTCAGCTCAATCAGGACGGGGTACTCCCCCCATCGCGTTATAAAGCAGAGATTCAGCGGCTGCCCTATCACAATGCGAATGCGGTGCAGGGCGTTTGGCGGGCAGAAACGATCCGGACGATCTTGGGCAACCCCACTTATGCAGGCGATCTCGCCCAAGGAAAAAACGAGAAATTGAGCTATAAGCTGAAATCCTCTCATAAGCTGCCGCGCCAGGAATGGACGGTCGTGCCTGATACCCATGAGGCAATCATTGGCAAAGAGGCGTTCCAGCTTGTGCAGCAGCTGTTGGAGAGCCGAAGCGGCTGCTGCAAGAGGAAAGCCCATTCGCACCTGCTTTCCGGCCTGGTATTCTGCGGGGATTGCGGCAAGCCGATGACCTTTTGCAAAAGATCCTCTGGCAGGAGCTTTGTGCTGATCTGCTCTGGCTACTCCCGCTATGGGGAGTGCCAAAGGCACACCACGGATGAGGCGCAGCTGGAGCGCATCGTGCTGGAACGGCTGAATCGTTTTGCAAAGCAGGCGTTGCCTCCCGGCGCGGAAGAAACCTTGCTGCAATCATGCAGCGGAAGGAATGAGGCGCTTTGGCTGCGGGAAAAAGCACACGCGCAGGAACGCTTAAGCCAGATCGGCTCTATTTTGCAGGCGCTCTATGAGGACCGCGCCGCACAGCGGTTGGAGGAGAGCGAATTCACACAACTGACGCAAGCCTACCGGGAGGAAAAGAAAAAGCTGCAAGGCCTTTTGGAGAAAAAGCACTTTCAGGAGGAAGATGGGCGCCTTTCCCTGTGTGCCGCCGCCCATAGACTGCTTTATTTTGAACAGCCTGACCGTCGGCTGCTGTGCCGAATGATCCGGCGCATCACCATTGGGCAAAGCGGAGCAGTATCGATCGACTATTCTTTTCAAGAGCCGGAGCCTGATAGCGGGATATAAGGCGAGCACAGGCTCCGGTCCGCCGTATTGACTGATGATAATCTGTGCAGATCGGGGGTTCGGATTTGCGATCTTCACCGGATATTGCAGTTTTTTTTGATAACTCCACATTTAGCAGCCCTCCCTCATGCTGTAATCCCATGGCCATGGGTTACGTAGCCATTCTGCGCCGGATCCACATCTCGGCGAGAGCGGGCCGTATTTGCACTCGTATTCCTCAACGAGTGCATTGGCCATATTGGCGTATTGTTTGGCCATAGCGAGCGCTTGCATATCGTTTGGATGGGTATCTAGATACAGGTGAAGCTCCCAATGCGCAAACTGAGCAGAGCTCAGGCGCAGGAGCAGCTTTTCTCTTGGCGTCATATGCTGCACCCCGCTTTCCCCAAAAACGGCTTGTCGAGTACCGGGAAGAGGGTGCCGCGCGCAAGCGCCTTTTCCGCGTCATAGCTTTTTGCATCCTGCTGATAGGGGATATAGGCCATGGCAACGGCATAATCCTCCGGGAAGGAGGACAGCGGGAAGGGCGCAAACTCGGAACATTCGTTTGTATGATTGCAGCCGCAAGGGTCAGCATCTTCCATCAACTGACCGTATGCTGCGAACGTGTCAAGCAGATCCTTCAATTCGATTTCTCCTTTTGGTTGGATTGAGGTGATACCTCGTAGTGGAAACAGACGGCCTGTTCTGCTCCCCCTTGTCATCAGAATATGGCGAAATTCCGAAAAAGGTGCAAAAAGGCGCTTGGAACCATTGCACCCCGCGTCGCATATACTGTTTGGGAGGAGCGTGACGCCCGCATGGACTGCCACACATCTGGAGAAGAGGAGCTGCGATATGTATGAGGAGAGGGCCACTCTATAAAAAGATGCATTTTGGAAGGAGCGGCGGGAGCGTAAAGTTTCTGCTGCGGATGATTGCGCTGCTCCTGCTTATCCTATCCGCCTTTTTTCTGATCGATAGCAGGATTCGTCCTGTTATCTGCTCCATTGCGGAAAGTCAGGCCCGCAATATGGTAACGCAGGCGGTCAATGATGCGGTGTTGGAATCGCTCGGCCAGGAGGGGCTCCAGTATGGCGATCTGGTATCTATCCATAAAGAGGAAACAGGGCGGATTACTTCCATTGAAACGGATGTTGTCAAGGCGAACCGTCTTCAGGCACGCATTGGCAATGCAATCACGCAGCGCATTTCAAAGGCCCAAAGCTATGAGATCAGCATTCCAATCGGCTCCCTTTCCGGCAGCGAGCTGCTTTTGGGGCGGGGGCCCTGCCTGAAGTTGAAAATGACGCTGGAGGCCAGCACGGTTTTGCAGCTGCGCAATCAGTTTGCTTCCGCCGGGGTCAACCAGACGCATCATCAGGTGATGCTTGATATTCAAACGCATGTGCTCTTCATCACGCCGGACAGCTATGAGCCGACCGAAGTGAATATGAGCATCTGCATTGCAGAAACCGTCATTGTCGGTGAAGTGCCGCAAGCTTATGCGGGGATTACCACAGGGGAAATCACACAGAAATAACCCAGGAGAAGAACACACGGGCCTGAAATGTTTCTATTTGCCGCATCTATTCGCTTTCTCTTGCCTGCCGGATATGCTTTGTGATAGAATAGCTTCAAGCAAAGCTTGAAGCATTGCGGATTGTGTCAAACAAAGTTTGACGCACTGTAGAGGGAAGTTTTGCGCGTATGGCAGCATAACAAAACAGACATGATGACGTATCGGGTTAAAAAGGTTGGGAGGGGCGGTCTTCGGCCGCCCGTAGGTAAACTCGTAATAAAGAAGCTTTCGCATTCAGCAGGGAGGCATTTGATTGGAAACAAATAAGACGATACTCAGCGTGACGGATTATGGGGCCGATCCGGCAGGAAAGCGGGATTCCACCGAGGCGCTTCAGGCTGCGTTGGAGGCAGCCCGCAATACTCCGGGCCCGGTCACTCTTTTATTTCCTAAAGGCGAATACCATTTTTATAAGGACCATGCGCAGCGGCGCGTTTATCACACCTCCAACACGGATAGCTGCGCCCATCCGGAGAAGGCGATCGCGATCTTGATCGAGGATCAGGAGGATCTAACGCTGGATGGCGGCGGCTCGCTTTTCCTCCTGCATGGCAACCTAATGGCGCTGGCGGTCGTGCGCTCGAAACGGATCACGCTGCGTGCGTTTGCCTGGGATTTCGCCGTGCCGACGGTCAGCGAGATGACAGTGGCCGGCTTTGGGCAGAAGGGCGTTTCGCAATATACCGATTTTTACATTGCAGGGGCGTTTCCATTCGTGCTGTCGGGCCGCCGGAAACTTTTGTGGACAGGCGGCGCAAACTTGGACGGAGCTCCGTATTGGACGGAGAAAAACCACCACGCAGGCTGGTCTGTTGTCGGCTATGATCCGAACGTGGGCGTTTCCCGCCGTTACAGCCTTTTGCAGGGCCCGTTTTCGCATGTGCGGAAGATGAAGCAGCTTGCGCCCCACCTGGTGCGCGTGTTTTATTTTGGCAAGCGGCCGGGCGTCCAGAGGCCCGGCATGGTGTATGAACTGTGCGCCTCCAGAACGAGGGAAACGGCCGGCGCTTTTCACTGGGAGAGCGAAGATATTCTCGTTGAACAGGTGAACGTGCACTACATGCATGGCTTTGGCTGGCTGACGCAGATGTGCCGGAATGTGACCTACCGGGATTGCCGCTTTATGCCGCGCCCCGGCACGGGCAAGTTCACCACGAGCTTTGCGGATTTGATCCATGCCTCTGGCGTGGGTGGGCGCATGACGATTGAAAATTGTGTGTTCGGCCATGCACATGATGACCCGATCAACCTCCATGGAACGTTTACCCGTGTGGAGAAGAAGCTGGATGCCCGCACGCTGACGCTGCGCTATATCCACAAGCAGCAGGGCGGGTTCCCCCAGTTTCACGTGGGCGATGAAGTAATTTTTTATGCGCGCGATACGCTCGCCCCTCTGTGTGGTAAGGAAGAAAAATACCGTGTGGTAAAATCCATCAATCCCGGAGCGGGCGGGAACGATCTCAAAACGATGACCGTTACCTTTGACCGTGATTTGCCGGAGGAGATCACAGCGCAAATCGGCCCGCAGCCGAAATATGTTGCGGAGAATGTGACCTATACAGCGGAAGTCGTGATCCGCAATAATTTCTTTACCACCATCCCCACGCGCGGCATCCTTTGCACGCAGCGGCGCAAGGTGCTGATTGAAAACAATGTGTTTCAAAATATGGCGATGGCATCCATTTTCCTTTCCAACGATTCCAACGAGTGGTATGAATCCGGCCCGATCCGTGATTTAACGATTCGCGGCAATACCTTTTATATCCGCCCGGCGGGGCAGACGGAGTGGAAGTATAAGCCTGCGGTTTATATCCACCCGGAGGTCAAGGGAGGCTCTTCCAAGCTCTCCGCGGATACGCCGGTGCATCGGAATATTACGATCGAAGCGAACACGTTTTATATGGGCCATGACGGTGTGGTGCGTGCGGAGGGGGTGGATGGGCTCACCTTCCGCCACAACCACGTGCTGCGGGATGCGCCGGGCATTCACCTGCACATTTCCCCGGAAACGTGCGTCCTGAAAGCAGGGGAGCGGGTTCCCCTGCAAACGCAGGCGGAGGGCAGGCGCAATCAGGCGGAGGAAGATCTGCTCTTTTCCTTCGAAGCCTGCTCCCATGTGACGCTTACGGACAACACCTATGACAACGGCCTGAAGGCAGGCATTGCACTGATTCGCACCGGGCGGGAAACAGTCGAATGTGCGGATGCCCTGACCTTTGACGCGCAGTGCCCTGCTTCTGCACCTGTTGGGGCCATTACCTACCACAGCACGGAAGAAGCGGTTGTCACAGTGGATGAAAAAGGCGCTTTGGTCGCCCAAGCGCCGGGCGCCGCCTATGTGTACGCGCAAACGCTGTGGAACGGGGCGGCGATTCAATCCAATTGGATTCCGGTCAGCGTGGGCGGAGCGGAGCTGCCGCCCGAGCGGGAGCCGGAGAGCGCCGTGCACGATGCGCGCGTGGTGATTCCAGCGCTCCTGTTTGATACGGCGGGCAGTTCCGAGCAAAGCATTGTTGTAACAACCGCACCGGATTGCGGGCTGGAGCGCATCGAAATCCGGCTTTCTGCGGATGAAACGACCGGGGAAATGGCGCTGTGCACCGGCGATGAACGCGTAGTGATTGCGCAAACGCGGGAGAGGGCGCTCTCAACCACTGTGCCGCTGGCGCCGGGGCTCAATTCTTTTTATGCGCGCGTAACGGCTCAGAATGGACAGGTAAGCTCCGAACGGGCAGTACATATCATTAAAATTTGAACCAATCATTCATTTGATTTTAAAAGTAAGAAAGGATGCAAACCTATGGCAGTATTCAGGCCCTTTGCGGCGGTCAGGCCCCTTCCGGACTATGCGGAGCAGGTGGCGGCGCTTCCCTACGATGTGATGAGCAGCGCGGAGGCGCAGGAAATGGTAGAGGGGAACCCCTATTCCTTTTTGCATGTCGACAAGGCGGAGATTGATCTGGATCCTTCCATCGATCTTTATGACGCCCGTGTTTATGAGAAAGCGCGGGAAAATCTCGAAAGGCTTGTGGAGGATGGCGTGTGCAAACAGGATGCAAAGCCTTGCTTTTATATCTACCGCCAGATCATGGACGGGCGGGCACAGACAGGGCTGGTTGGCTGCGCGTCCATCGACGACTATCGCAACAATGTCATCAAAAAGCATGAGTTCACCCGCGCGGACAAAGAGGCGGACCGGATCCGCCATGTCAACACGTGTGATGCAAATACCGGGCCGATCTTTCTGACCTGCCGCCCCCAGGCGAAGCTCCACGCGATTTTGGAGAGCTGGAAGGCCTCCTATGTGCCGGTGTATGATTTTATCCGAGATGGCGTGCAGCAAACCGTCTGGGTGGTGGATAACGGTGTGGTTATCGCGGCGCTGCAACAGGCGGTCGCGGAGATTAAAGCCCTTTACATTGCGGACGGCCATCACCGCGCCGCCTCCGCCGTGCGTGTGGGCGAGATGCGCCGTGAGGCAGCGCCCGGTTATACCGGGGAGGAGGAGTTCAATTTCTTCCTCGCCGTCCTCTTTTCAAGCGATGAGCTGGCGATCATGGACTATAACCGTGTGGTAAAGGATTTGAACGGCCATACGGAAGCGGAATTCTTGCAAAAGATCAGGGAGAAATTCGAGGTTTCCGCCTATGAGGGGGAGGGGGCGTTCCATCCGGAGCAAAGCCACACCTTCGGCCTGTATCTCGGCGGGAAGTGGTATCGCCTGGCGGCGAAGGCGGGCACGTTCCCCGAGGGCGACCCGGTTGCAAGCCTCGACGTATCCATTTTGCAGGAGAACCTGCTTGGCCCCGTGCTCGGCATCGGCGATCCGCGCACGGATAAACGCATTGATTTTGTGGGCGGCATCCGCGGCCTTGGAGAGCTGGAAAAGCGCGCAAACAGCGATATGCTGCTCGCCTTCTCCATGTGCCCGACCACGTTGGAGGAATTGATGGCCATTGCGGATGCGGGCAAGGTGATGCCGCCGAAATCCACTTGGTTTGAGCCGAAGCTTTTAAGCGGCCTGTTTATCCATAAATTAAAGTAAAGGCCCGCTTTCCGGGCGGCAGCGGTTGCATTGCAGCGGTTGTTTTTGCTATAATATCGTTTTAAATGGAAGTAACAAATAAGGGAGATAGATGTATGCATTGGTCGGAAGAGATCGCACAGAGAATCATCGAGCGCAAGCCCGATAAGGAGGAATACGTCTGCGCCGCTGGGATCAGCCCCTCCGGCTCGATCCACATCGGCAATTTCCGCGATGTGGCGACGAGCTATTTCGTTGTGAAAGCGCTGCGCAAAATGGGCAAAAAGGCGAAGCTCCTCTTTTCATGGGATGAATTTGACCGGCTGCGCAAGGTGCCGGTGAACGTGCAGGCGGTTGCGCCGGAGCTGGAGGCATGCATCGGCATGCCATATGTCGATGTGAAGAATCCGTTCCCGGATTCGCCGGGCAAGACCTATGCGGAACATTTCGAGCAGGAGTTTGAGCGCTCCATCGGCCGATTCGGCATCGAGATGGATTACCGCCATCAGGCGGAGATGTACCGCTCCGGCAAATATGCGCAGCAGGTGCTCCATGCGCTCAAGCACCGGGCCGAAATTTTTGAAATCCTTGACAGCCACCGCACGCAGGAGGCAACCGACGAGGAGCGCAAAAATTTCTACCCCGTGAGCATCTATTGCCCCATCTGCGGTAAGGATACCACGAAGATCACCTCCCTCTCCGATGACTGCACGGTGGCGGAATACCGCTGCGCCTGCGGCCATGAGGGAACGTTTGATTTCACAAAGGATTTTAACTGCAAGCTTTCCTGGAAGGTCGATTGGGCGATGCGCTGGCTGTATGAGGGCGTCGATTTCGAGCCGGGCGGAAAGGATCACGCCAGCCCCAACGGCAGCTACGATACGAGCAAGGAGATCTCCAAGGCGATCTTCGGCTACGAAGCGCCGATTTTCCAGGGCTATGAGTTCATCGGCATCAAGGGCACCACGGGTAAGATGTCCGGCTCCTCGGGCCTGAATCTCACCCCGGATACGCTTTTAAAGCTCTATCAGCCGGAGATTATCCTCTGGCTCTATTCCAAAACCGAGCCGCTCAAGGCCTTTGATTTCTGCTTTGACGATGGCATCCTGCGGCAGTATTTTGAATTTGACCGGATGTATAACGAGGTGAAATCCGGCAAGGCGAACGACCTGACGAAGGCGATCCTCTATAATACGGAGATCGAGGGTCGCACGGTGGAAACCGTGCCGATGAACCTGCTTGTGCAGCTCGGCTCCGTGGTGGATTTCAAGGTGGACATGCTGGAACTTGTTTTCCGCAAGATCGGCACGCCCTACACCTTCGAGCAATTTGCCGACCGGCTCGACCGGGCAAAGTTCTGGCTGGAGCAGTGCTCGCCGGAGAGCGTCAACCGGCTACGCGCCACGCGCAACTGGGAGGTGTATGAAACGCTCAGCGAAACCCAGCGCGCGGAAATCGCGCGGCTGTATGCATTTATCAGCGCGGGCGGCTACACGCTCGATGAGCTCAATGCAGCGCTCTATGCCATCCCGAAGGAGTTTGCGCCGGAGGGAATGGAGGAAAAGGCGCTCAAGGGCGTTCAGGGCGCGTTTTTCAAGAATGTTTACAAGCTGCTTATTGATAAGGAGCGTGGCCCGCGGCTGTATCTTTTCCTCTACGCGATCGACCCTGCCCAGTATGTGAACCTCCTCGATTTTTCTACGCCGAAAACACAGGCGGAGCAGGAGGCAGAGGAAGCAGCGCAGCGGGCGGCGGAGCGGCCAAAGCAGGAGCGGAAGGCAGTGGTTTACGGCGACCCGGACCCGGTTGAGCCGGTGAAGGCGGAGATCGTATACGACGATTTTGCGGCGATGGATATGCGCGTCTGCAAGGTGCTAAAGTGCCAGGAAATCCGCAAATCCCACAGCTGCTATAAGCTCACGCTCTCCGACGGGCTGGATAAACGCACGATCGTTTCGAGCATCAAGGCGTATTATACGCCGGAGGAGCTGGTGGGCAAAAAGATCATTGTGCTTGCAAATCTTAAGCCCACCCGGATCACGGGCGTGACGAGCGAGGGGATGCTCTTGGCGGCGACGAACAACGCCTGCGGGTGCAAGGTGATCTTTGTGGACGACGCGGTGCCGGAGGGGACGAAGATTCTGTAATATAAAATGCAATATTTGAATGACCGAATCCGGAGATATTTTCGGATTCGGTTTTTTGATACAAATATGAGGTTAATTTAAGCAATTTGTTAAATATTTACAATAATACATATATAATATTGTGAAAATATTATATTGAAATATCATAAATAAATATATAAAATATTTATATATTTATTAACTTGATATTGAGCTGATTAATACAATGAAGATAAGAAAATTATATCCTGATCGAATTTCTAAAGTCATATCAGTAAGTTTAATTTTATGTTTCATATTAACATCATGTCAATCTGTGGAAACAATCAAGGTTCCTCCGCATAGACTACAATGGTGGCTTTCAGAAATTGTTTGGGATTCTGAAAGAATGAATTTTACTGGAAAAGGAATCAAAATCGCCATATTGGATACAGGCGTAGACGATGAGCATCCGGATTTACACAATCAGGTGCAGAAAGATATTAAAGTGTCAGATTTAGATACAAGATCATCTGGAAATAAGGATCATGGAACTGCAGTGGCGGGAGTCATTGTCGGTTATCCAAGTAATGATAAAGGTATTCTGGGCGTTGCTCCGGATTCAAAAATAATATCTATTGACATAACTGACGACGCGAACGGTGTTGTGAAAGTGGAAAATATTATTGAAGGGATAAAAATAGCGTTAGAAAAAGATGTCAACATATTAAATATTAGTGTTGGTGTGAAGGAAGATGATTCTAGATTAAAACAGGCGATACAAGAAGCTTTCTCAGAGGGCTTAATTATTATAGCATCAGCAGGAAATTATATGGATAAGGATATTCTTTATCCTGCAAAGTATGACGAGGTGATTTGTGTTGGAGCAAAAAAGAAAAACGGTGAGATTTTCTCTCCAAAATCTTATAAAGAAAAGACAATCATTTATTTGCCAGGGGAAAATGTTGTAACAACAGTTGCAGATAATAAATATTCATCCGTATTTGGAACATCGATTTCAACTGCGATATTGTCAGGAATTGTTGCTTTAATGCTGGAGGCAAATCCCAAAATCGGTCAGAAGGAGGTTTATAAATATTTTAATGATATAAGTTTGAACAATATTAATGTAAGGCGTTGTATAGAGTTAAAATAAAATTGGAGGAATATTCGCATGTTGTTAAAAATGAAAAAGACATTATCAATAATACTAACCTTGTCGATATTGACGCTTTCTATCAGTTTTACAGTATTTGCTGCAGAAGATGAACATATCGTTAATGTATTTGATGCGGAATCAGTGGAAGCAGTTGCTGAGAATATAGAAAAATTAGGTGCGACAGAACTTATTTGTATATCAGACGATGACTTTAGTGAAGTACAAGCGAATATATTAACAGAAGTAATTGACAACGGTACAGATGTATTATTTCTAAATACTGATATTAAATCTATTGCAGAAGCTTTCGATTGTAGTTATTCTGTTAGTGATGATGGTATATACATAGGGTGTTATTTACAAACAATCGGAGGAGCTTATTCTTTAACACCTATTTATGCTTCTGCTATGCAGGATGAAAATGAAAGCATTTCTGATAATGATACTGGATTATCTAAACTGAGTGAAGCACTAAATAACAGAACTGTAGATATTACGGATGTGTTTGAAGAGTTGTCTCAAATTCCATCTGATTCTGAATTTATAGGTCAAATTTCGGATTATGAGTTAGCATCATTGCAAGCTAGCACTTCGATCGGTAATTCATTCAAAGATGCATCTATTTTTAAATATTTTTATAAAGAAGGTAGTGTTAATGGCATAGGAACTACTTATAAATATAATAGTTCAGAAGGTATCAACGGTTGGTCGAAACTTGGTTCCATTAGGATTTTAGGATATGCTATAAAAGTTAAAACAGTTGGTACAAAAACTTATGATAATGTATATTCAATAGTGACCGCTAGTGGTTTAAATAATAAATACGTGAAATATTATACCTATAATATGAAAGTAACAAGTGCGAATACTTCTATTTTAGACGAAACATGGCTCGATGGTGGGACCAACAAGACTATAACAACTAGTATTGCAAACGGAATCAGCAGTGATGGAAAAAGTACGATAACCAGTACTACATCTTATAGCTATAATCCAAATGGACAGAACATTACAAATTCTTTGGGAGCGGCATATGTAAAAACATGGACTGCCAGCCCGGCTTCAAATGTAAAAAATGGATCATGGAAAATACAACCTTCGATTACCGTGTTAAATTCAAAAGGTACAACAAGCAATACGACAGTTAAACTTTACGTAAATAATTTTAGAATAAGCGGCGGCGTCCGTAATTATACAATCACTTCAGAAGCGTCCACATCATTGACATTTAAAAATCATAAATAATTTTATACAAAAAGAAGGGCCTTTCTATGAAAATGAAAGCAGGATTACTATTTTTGATTCTCATAATAATTGTATTGGCGAGCGGATGCCATCAGGAAAGGTCTGCCACAGTTACTGGTCTAGAGGGAAAGAGCACACAATTTTTGCAGGGTGGACTTCAAATGGTGGTGTCTCCCAGCGCAGTGGATGATATACTGATGCTTTCCTTTGAGTGTGTTACAGATGGAAGTATTTATGCAGTATCGGAAATCACAGATGATCCTTATGACGATATGATCCACATCCAAAACAGTTATCTCGTCCATCGTACGACGGGGGAGAGAATCCCTGCTTTGACTGAATTAGACGGAAAGCCATACGCTTCTCCCAATTACGTCTACTATGATATTCCCTATGATCAAAGAGAGAATTATATATTGTATTATGAAGTAAATGCTTTGCTGACTCTTAGCAACGCTTATCCAGTGAAGCTTTCCTGGAAAGGAGTACAAAAGCAGGAGATCAACAAGAAAATTGAACTTCCGGATTCGTATTGGATCATGGTAGATAATGTTTCTGTCGCAGAGATCGGCGATCAGAACTATGCGGAGATTCAGTATCAGTTGAGTTCAGATAAACTTTTCTATGATGTGAATGTTTTGCATTCCAAGGTTAGTACCGGGGCGGCGATCGGAGAAATTGAGAGCAGAAGCAGCAATACCTTCCTGTATCGTCATCCGATACAGAGAAGTGAAACTGAATTAGAAATCTCTTTTGAAAATATGAGTTATCATAAGCTATTGAAGGGTTCTATGGAGATTTATTAGGTCGGATTATTTAACCTACACGAACAACGCCTGTGGGTGCAAGGTGATTTTTGTGGATGACACGGTGCCGGAGGGAACCAAAATTCTTTAATCTACCGGCATCACACGGATAGAAAAAGGCAATGGGCTGCAATCCAGACGGATTGCAGCCCATTGTTATACCCAAAATGCATTTTGCTCTGGCCATGCGGGAACAGCGGCTGTCCTTAACGGGAGGAGGAGCCGTATTTTCTTTATATTGAAGCTGGCTTTTCACTTCTGACACGCCGCACTCAAAACGGTTGAACATAAGGGTTGACAACCCCGGTTTTCTATCCTATAGTATAAAATCATCGATCTAGGCGAAATTTCATCAGTAAGGAGCAAATGCAGATGCCCCACATGACCGATCGGAGCTGCGTTGCAGCCCAATATGCAGACGACCGCAATTTGTCCATTCGCATGAAATTGCACGCCAAGCACAGCACTGCGCAAATTTCCATGAACGATTGGCTCTTTGCACAGTATGACCTCATGGGGCCGTGCCGCATTCTTGAACTTGGCTGCGGTAACGCCACGCAGTGGGAGGGGCGGCTCGATCAGCTTCCCGACAGTTCTCTTTTGGTGCTGTCGGATTTTTCAGCGGGTATGGCGGAGATCACCTGGAAAAAGTTTGAAGGCTTTTCAAACGTTCTCGTCCAACAAATCGATATTCAGGAGATCCCGTTTCCCGACGCATCCTTTGATAAAATCATTGCAAACCATATGCTGCATCATGTGCCCAATCTGCCCCAAGCGCTAGAGGAAGTACAACGGGTGCTGCGACCGGATGGCGTTTTCTACGCAACTGTGATCGGGGAGGGAGGCTTGCAGGCGTATCTTCACACGGCGATGAAGGATTTCAACCCAAATCTTGATATGTTTGATCAGCAACTCTCTTTTTCCATGCAGAATGGGGAGGAGAAACTACGCCGTTTTTTTGGCGACGTGCGGCTCATTCCATACGAAGATTCTCTGGAAATTACAGAAACGCAGGATCTGGTGGATTGGATCTATTCCTCTATTGATGTGGCGGGCGCGTCGGCCGATGATTTGGACGGCATTTATGATTACTTTGAAGCGATCCGTGTGCGCGAGGGCGCGATCCGCATTCCGAAGGAAGTGGGAATGTTTGTTGCAAAAAATAAAAAATAGCCGGGAGCCGCCTGTTACCGTGAGTAATGCGTATCTCTTTGTTCCGCGTGGTGATGGCAAGCCTTGTTTTGTTACTCCGCTTCGCTGCGTAATAAAAGGAAGCTGTTACGCTTCCTCTTTCAAAACACTCTCTAGCAATACCGTTCCACAGTGATATGCAGCCTGCCCTTTTTGCTGGCGCCGCCCACAGCGGCCAGCCGCACCTTCCCTCTTGAGCGGAATACGATTTGGTCGCCCTCCTTCACGGGGGCGGCCGTTTTTTCACAGGGGAGGGCGTTCAGGAAGATCAGCCCCTTTTGAATGGCTTCCACGGCTGCTGTCCGGCTGACGGAGAAAGCGGCGGAAACCACGTTATCCAGCCGCAGGGAGGCGACCACACAAGGGGTCATCTCCCGTTTCTCTTCCGCCCTTCGCAGCGCGGTAACCGGCACGAACGTGCCGGCAAGCCTGGCACGGCCCGCCTGCGTGAGGTTTTCCCGCAGATAGGGCGCCACGCTTTTGAGCAGGATGATATCGCAGCCATCCTTCCGCACGAGCAGGTCGCCCACGGTTTCCCGCTTTACGCCGAGGCCCATGAGCGCGCCCAGGTAATCGCGGTGCGTGAGCGTGTGGAACGGGTCCTTCTGCACACGCAGGATGGTCAGAGGATTGTCCTCCTCGTTTTCTGCAAGCCAGGCAAACGGATCTTCCTGTGCTGATAAGGGAAGGTAATCCGGGAAAAACACGGCGGCAACGCGCTCCGCATCCTCATATCCTCCATAAAAGCACACCGAAAGGCCGCGGCATTTTGCGCAGTAGGCCCGCGCCAGCGCGCCCTGCCGTAGGTCGAGGAACGGGGAATGCGTGAGCATCCCATAGCGCTCGCACTGGTCGATTTTATCCGCAAGCCCGGCGAGGAGCAGCTCGTCTTCTTTCATGGTATGGTCATCCCTTCTTGCATGAAGCAGTTGAAACGTTTTGTTTTTTTAGCCTATGAGTAGCTTACTTTAACAATTGCAAAAAATGGCGTTGCCGCCGTGCGGCAGGAGGCATTTCGTGCCGACAGACATTTTTTTAATGCTCCAAGTTTCGATCTCTGAAGCTTGGAGCTATTATATCATACCCACCAAACTGCCCTCTGCGAAAAATGGCGTTGCCGCCGCGCGGCAGGAGGCATTTCGTGCCGACAGGCATTTTTCCAATGCTCCAAACGATCCTTTTGGAGCTATTGTACCGCATACTAGGGAGGCTTCGCAAGTCTGTCTCTCGGCTAAAAATAAGAGAGAATTTCGTGGCTCTTTCTTGCTCCCCCTTTACTTTTAAGGTTTAGAGTGCTAAAATATAAAAGCATTATTTTACTGCGGGGGAGGTCTCGTTTTGAATAACAAACTCAAGGATGATAACGTCGATTTTCTATTTCAGGCGATCCTGGCGCTCGAAACGATGGAGGAGTGCTACGATTTTTTTGAGGATCTTTGCACGGTGACGGAGCTCAAGGCGATTTCCCAGCGCATTGTGGTGGCCCACATGCTCAGCCAGAAGCGCGTTTACAGCGATATTGTGCGCGAGACGGGCGCGAGCACTGCCACGATCAGCCGTGTGAACCGCTCTTTGAATTATGGCTGCGACGGCTATGAAAAGATTTTTGCCCGCATCGACCAGGCGAATGCGGAAAAGGGCGCATCTGAAAAATAGAATGCTTGAAACGCTTCCAACTGCTTCGTGCGGGAAAGGATGGTCATGAGGATGGGTGGCTATGCGGATTTCGCGGCCTTTTACGACCGGCTGACGGATGATGTTGGCTATCCGCAGCGGGCGGAATATATTGCCGGGTTGCTTGCGGAACACGGCGTGCAAACAGGCATGGTATTAGACCTCGCCTGCGGGACGGGGAGCCTCACGCTGGAGCTCTCCAGACGCGGCTATGAGATGATCGGCGTGGATGCAAGCCCCGATATGCTCTGCGCGGCGCAGGAAAAATGCGCGCAGGCGGGGGCGGAGGTGCTCTTTCTCTGCCAGCCGATGGAGGCGCTCAATCTTTATGGCACGGTGAATGCCGCCGTCTGCACGCTGGACAGCCTCAATCACATCACCGATCTGGATACGCTGCGGGAGGTGTTCCGGCGCGTGGCGCTCTTCCTGGAGCCGGGCGGGGTGTTTGTTTTTGATGTGAACACGCCGTATAAACACCGGCAGGTGCTGGGGGATCACACCTTTGTGTACGATTTGGAGGGGCTTTACTGCGTTTGGCAGAATGCATATTGCGCCGAGGATGCTTCGGTGGAGATCCTGCTCGATTTTTTTGAGGAGGAGGCCGGCGGCTCCTATACCCGCTATGGGGAGCAGTTCACGGAGCGCGCCTACAGCCACGGGGAGCTTTGCGCTTTTGCACAGGCGGCGGGGCTGACGCTTGCCGGTTATTACGAGGAGCTGACGCGCACACCGCCGCGGGCGGATACAGAGCGCGCGGTGTATGTGATGAAAAAAGAAAGGATTTCAAAATAGATGGGGAAACTGGTTCGTTGTATTTCAGAGGATGGAACACTCACTGCAATGGCGCTCGACAGCACGGATATCGTGGCCGAGGCTGAGCGTATCCATCAAACCTCCGCTGTCACGTCGGCTGCATTAGGGCGGCTTTTGACGGCCGCCTCCATGATGGGAGATCAGCTCAAGGGGGCGGATCACAGCATTACCCTGCGGTTAAACGGCGGCGGCCCTGCGGGAACGGTGCTCGCTGTGGCGGACAGCAGGGGCAACGCGCGTGGCTATGTGGGTGAGCCGATTGTGGAGCTGCCGCTCAATGCAAAGGGCAAGCTGGATGTTGCGGGCGCGGTTGGAACGGATGGCACGCTGACGGTCGTAAAGGATTTGGGGATGAAGGAGCCCTATGTGGGTCAGATTCCGCTGGTATCCGGTGAGATCGCAGAGGATATCACGCAGTATTTTGCCGCTAGCGAGCAGGTGCCGACCGTGTGCGCACTAGGCGTGCTGGTGAACCCCGATCTTACCATCCGTAGGGCAGGAGGCTTCCTCATCCAGCTTTTGCCCACGGCGGATGATGCAGTGATCGATGCGGTGGAGCGGTGCGTGGAGCAGGTGCCGCCGGTGACAAAGCTGTTGGAGGATGGGCTCACGCCGGAGGAAATCTGCCGGGCTGTGCTGCCGGAGTTTACGCTGGAGGTGCTCGATGAGGAGCGGCCGGTTTACCGCTGCAATTGCAGCCACGAGCGCGTGCTGCGCGCGCTGGCGGCTACTGGGCGCGAATCGGTGGAGGAGCTTGCGCAGGACCCGATCACAGAGGTTTGCTGCCAGTTCTGCGACAAAAAATATCAGATCAAAAGCGAGGAGTTGCAATCATTGCTAAAGGGGAGTGAGGTATGATTGCACCGTTTATCAGAAGGGAGGCGCCTTATCTTGCGGATTCGTTTGGCAAAGGTTTCAGATGCCAGCCAGCTCTGGCGGCTGAACCGGGAATTCAACGGTGCGGACAATACCAGCAGTGAAAGCGAAATTGCCGAATCCCTTTCCGTCAGCCCTGAAATTGTCATGGTGGCGGAGCAGGATGGTGCGCTGGTAGGCTTTTTGTGCGCCCATATATCCCGCTCCATGTGCTATCAGACGGCGCGCGGCGAGATTAGAGAATTATTTGTATCTCCCATGTATCGGAAGCTGGGCGTGGGCCGGGGCCTGCTCGAGGAAGCGGAGCGTTATTTCTGGGAAAAGCGGATATCCGTTGTGACGCTGTATACCTCTGTCAGCAATGCCGGGGCGCAGACGTTTTATGAAAGGTGCGGTTATCAGAAAAAGAGTCGGATCGAGTATCGCAAGGAAGCCTGACAAACCGGCGGCCGCATGACAAGCAGTTGAGCAGGCGTTTCCCTGCATGGAGAATAAAACAAAAGCATGAAGCAGGAATCGCTGCATATCCTATAGGGAACACGAGATTGGGGCGGCAGATTTTTTTGGAAAAAGTTTGCGCCGGGTGGTTGACATCCGATCTGATTTGTAGTATATTATAACACGTCGCCGCCGCACTCAAATGTGAACGGCACAGGCAATGGGAGCATAGCTCAGCTGGGAGAGCACCTGCCTTACAAGCAGGGGGTCACAGGTTCGAGCCCTGTTGTTCCCACCAAAAAATGGCCCGGTAGTTCAGCTGGTTAGAACGCTAGCCTGTCACGCTAGAGGTCGACGGTTCGAGCCCGTTCCGGGTCGCCATTTTTGCCTCTGTAGCTCAGTCGGTAGAGCAGAGGACTGAAAATCCTCGTGTCACTGGTTCGATTCCGGTCGGAGGCACCAGTTTTGCGGATGTAGCTCATCTGGTAGAGCGCCACCTTGCCAAGGTGGAGGTAGCGAGTTCGAGCCTCGTCATCCGCTCCAAGGACGCTTAAAAGGTAGAAATACGGTTTAAGCGTCCTTTTTTTAAAGTGGCGTCATAGCCAAGTGGTAAGGCAAGGGTCTGCAAAACCCTGATTCCCCAGTTCAAATCTGGGTGGCGCCTCCAGTAATATCGTAATCACCGATGCACTGCACTTCGATGCCGTCGTCGGTGATTATGATTTTATTCACATATTCCCGAATCACAGCCCGGCGTTGCATGAAATCCTCATCGATTCGTGCGGCGTCGGCTTTTAATTTTTGCAGCAGCTTTTCCCGGTCAATCGTGCCATCCGGCTGGCAATGCGCAAGACGGGCCTCCAGGGCCTTGATTTCGGTTTGCAGATCATCTATGCGGGGAAACGCCGCGTCGGTATTTAAACCGCGCTCCACGGCCTTCAGGAGGTTATTTACGCCTTGCTTCTTTTCCGCAATCTGCTTCTTGATCTCCGTGCTGCTGTCCGGCGACTGCTCCCGGATATTCATGATGACATCAGCCGTGCGCTCGATCAGCTGCTTGTTGAGTAACTCGTCCTTCAGGATATAGTAAACTGCGGATTCAATCTGATCCGCGCGAACGTTTTTGGCGTGGCAGGTCTTTAAGCGGTTCTTATTCCCACACATATAGTAATAGGTTTCCTCGCCGCTGGAACGGTTTTTGCTGGCGAAACCGGTATATGTACTGCCGCAGTATCCGCATTCGATCAGGCCGGAGAGCAGGTATTCCCGCTTGGCTTTGTTAGTTGCTCTTTTATTGCTTTGCATTCTCTTCATCGCCCTTTCCCACGTTTCTCTGGTAATAATGGCTGGGACTGCGTTTTCAATCCGCACATAATTTGGGTTATCGCGCTTGCCGACCCGCTTACGCATCTGTTTATACTGATACCGGTTCCAGGTGAAGACACCAGTATAGCGTTCATTGATCAGTAGGTAATAAATCGCGTTAATGCCGATTTTATTCCCACGCTTGGTGCGGTAACCACCCGCTTCAAGCTTGTCCATGATTTGCTGGTAGCTGTACCCGTCCACGTACATCTGGAACAGCAGCCGGATCCCGGAGGCTTCTAGCTCGTTGATGACATACTGTCCTTCTACAATGTCATAGCCGAGCGGGGGAGTGCCGCCACAGAATTCGCCGCGTTTTGCCTTTGTGGCGACCCCGGCAATTGATTTTTTGCGTGTTTCCAGTACATGCACCTGGTTGAAGATTGCATGTACGCCCTCGCTCATGAAGGCGGAAGAATCAAGAACGTCATCGCTGAGCGATTCGCAGCAGGAGTAAAGCCGAATATTTGCGTGGCTGAGCGTTTCTCGCAGCGAGAACCAGTCCGTCACGCTGCGTGAAAGCCGGGACTGATCGTAGATTATGACCGCACCGAATTTATCTGTTTTGCAGTCTGCCAGCAGCCGCTGGAGGCCGTCGCGGTTGGTGTTCGTTCCGGTCTTAGCTTCGTCGGAGTATACGTCGACGAGCTCCAGGTTGTTGCGCCGGCAGAAATCCTCCGCCGCGCTGATCTGGTACATGATGCTGTTTTCGGTTTGGTTGTCGGTGCTGTACCGGCAGTAGGCAACGGCGCGCATGATGATCGGCTCCTTTCCGTTTTTTCAATCCGCCCCCCGTGTGGGGGATGGCGGTTATTTCTGACTAAGCTTATCGATGACCGCCGCAAACATCGGGCAATACCTGCTCACAATCAGGTCGTAGATCCGCGCTGCCGTCTCCTCGTCATAGATATGAGAAGTGAGATTGCGGTCATTGAGCAGGTCAATCCACGCCTGCTCGTTGTCAACCAGTCCGTCGGCATACGCCTGCCGCATGACGGATTTGGGACTGTTGATATCGGTATAGCCCTGATCGATCAGGTATTCACGCAGCGTTTTCCAGACGAGCTCAGTGCAAAATTCAAATCGCTGAATCGCTCCATCCCGGATGGAATTTAGAGGGGTGCGCTGGTAGTCGTCGATTGCCTCCCGCAGACGGTCGACAGCCTGTACAAGCTTGTTATATTTTTCTTGCATTTTACTCATGATAATTATCCCGTCCTTTTCTATGTTTGCGACCAGTTCCCGATCGATACGATCATCGACGTGTACGATGTCAAAATCCAGTAAGGTCGGGAGGTCGTCGATATCGGCCCAAAACGCGCCCTGTCGGTCGGTGGGAACGCCGTAGACCGCAAGATCGATATCGCTGCGCTCCCGATTATCACCCCGTGCACGGGAGCCAAACAGGATGATTTTATCCGCGCCGTATTTACGGCCGATGGCGGCGATTTTGGCGTATAGCTCAGTCATGTCATTCGGCTCCTTTCTTTTGTAATATATTACAAAACTACATACATTATTTCTGGCATATTATGTACGCACGCATGCGTACAGGCTCTAAAATTTATGTGGTATAATATCCCTGTGAGAATCCGTCACTAATCGCAAATAATTCCGGCTCTCCGGCGCAAGATAGTGCCGGAGGTGTCGAACGGATGGAAAATGAGCTTACGGCATTGGGCGACAGGATCAGAGCGATCCGGGGAAGTCAAGGCCTGTCGATCCGTGATCTTGCGGATATGGCCGATCTTAACAAAAGCCAGATTGTGCGTATTGAGAGCGGGCAATCCGACCCGCATTATACGACGCTGCTCCGGATCGCGCGGGCGCTTGAAGTAAGCATTGGGGATTTTACGGATGGCGGATGACGGCGGCCTCCGCAGGGAGGCAGGCATAAGGAAGGGGATGTACAAAGGTGAAGCATAGCGTATACGAGCTGGCCGAATACATACATGCACAAGGAGGCAACGCCAAACGGGCGAAAGGGTTAGTCCTCCTGATTGAAATGGGCAAACATCAGGTCAACAAGGGAACAAAGGAACTTGAAGTCCCGGTCGCTGATCATGCCATCTTTATCCAAGAAGCCAAGTCGGGATAATCCTTCGGTCAAAACCTTTACAATTTCATCTTTTTCTTTTTCATCCTCTGGATCGGTGGCGGCCGGTTCGGGGGATTTTTTCATTTCCTTCGAATTCCGATTATCCGTGAGACCCAAAAGATAGTCCGTTGAAACTTTAAATTCTTTGGCCATTTGAATGATGAAAGAATGACCAGGCTCACGAACGCCAGTCTCATAATTACGGAGCGTGGTAGAAGGGATGCCTATTTGCTGAGCAAATTGAACCCGCGACAGCCCTCTCTCCTTCCTCAGATCGGCGATCCTGTTTCCGATTTCCAAGTTTTCACCCCCCTTTTTCGCTTTTATTATAGAGGGCTTTTTTGATTTCGTCAACAACAAATTGCTCAAAACGGGCAATTTGTTGCGCAATTAGGGTTGACATATGCTCGAAATGGGTATATTATTTAAACACAAGGTACTCAATTTGAGCAAAAAGGAGGTGCGATCCTATGTTTCCCAATATCGAGGCTGAGCGAGTTCGACTGAGAATGTCGCGTGCATATTTAGCTGAGCTTCTGGGAGTGTCTCTTAGAACCTATTCTAACTGGATGAACGGTGTTCGAGACATTCCTTCCTCAGCACTTATTAAAATGGCCAAGCTGTTTTGTTGCTCGACGGATTATTTATTAGACGTACAAACAAAATCGGCATAAACCAGAAAACAGATTGATGAAGGGAGTTTCAAAATGATCAGAAATCAGAGCAAGAGGGAGGTGAAAACAATGAAAAAAATATTACTGCGTGCTCTTGCTGTCTTTATTACTCTGTTTCTGCTTTTTTTCTTCCTTTTTCTTTACTTGGATTAACGCTAAACGGCTTAACGCATCTCCCGCATAGAGTCCAGTAAACATAAAACCTGCGTATAACGCAATTATCACGGGTTCAGAAACCTGTATATCTGCAAGCCTTATGGTGATGAAAGCCACGTTTGAAGATAGGGAACATCCGAGTCCTATCCAGTATAGAAGCGCCTTAAAATAGTTTATCTTGTTCTGACGTCGCTCGTAAAAGAACAGCAAACTAGGATCTATCGCTTTCTCGTCATAAGGATATCCAAGCTTTTTCTTCGACCAGTTGTAATTGGATGAAAGCATCAATTCTAAATCAAATATTTCTTCGAGACATTCGTCGGTCGCCAAGATAGAGCGAAAAATATGCAGAAGGTTAGGCGGTATTAATGAATAATGGTAGTCCATAATATTTTGAATCGCTTCTTTTAAAGGAGTTTGATTGAGTAAAACAGTCTTTGACTCCAAGATTATCGCAATCGGCTCGTATACTAAGAAAATTTGATCCCTAACCACTTCTTTTTTCATTCCCATAGGCAACTTTTTTTCTGTATAAATTGCACCAAGCAAATAGGTAACTGTACCCCCAAGCGCCGTTATGAGCGCAGCTATAATTCCTTCAGACACCAGCATCACACGTCCTTTCTGCACAATATTACCACATTATGGGCCAATAGTAAACGGAATCGAGGCGAAAAGAATTTGGAGAAAGAAATATTAGTCAGTTTAGACAGCACTTCGCTAGATGAGGCGATAGAGAAAGCGAACCGGCTTGTAGGGCTTTTGTCGGAAGCCGTACAAATCATCGATTCGCTTTCAAGCGCAAAGGATTTAGAGCCCTAGTTTTTTAGCGGCGTATTGAGAAGTTGCTTCGCCAAGCATATCTTCCCAAGTGCTAAACTTTGTGGTTGCCGCTATGTGCTCGTCAAACGGTTCGTCTGGTATAGCTTCAAAATCTTCCTGAGATTCAACATGGAAGCCACCAGCTTCAAGCAATTCATCCATAGAGGAAAAAGATGTATACCTCCGCATAAACGAAGTGGGAAATAATTCGCCAAAAGCCACATTCTTTGTTCTGCTTAACTCCTTCGCACCTTTCTCCATTTGTTTGAGTTGCTTTTCCAGTTTGTCAAGACCGGTTATTTTAAACGAGGACAATTCTGTCACCTCCCTTCTCGACAAAATTCTACCACAGAAGGGAAACAAAGTGAACCATAATTTTACAAAAATCGAGGTGAATCTACATGGTGCACAATTGTATTGAATTTGGTGACAAAGCCTACTTAGATGCGGATACCGGAAACGAGATCATAGAATCCATCATCAACTGTTTATCCATGAGAGGCCTGACCGCGTAGGTGGCAAAATATCTGCTCGGCGAAGCTACTGACGAAGTGGACCGCAGAGCGAAATTGTAAAGGAGGAATATTCGTATGCCCAGAGCCCCCGCACCGCCTCTTGGCGGCAGAAAAATAACCGTAGTCCGTATATCCAAACCCCAAAATCATGCCCAAGCCTTGCTGCGCATCTTATCGCGAGGCGATATCGATACATATTTGAACGAGATCATGCGCGAATGCAGGGCAGGGGAGGGGAGTAACGGAGAAGGCGGTGATCCATCATGCCCATCTGGTTAGAGACTGTCCTCGGTCTCGCCGCCGTCGCACTGTGTGCCGTGGCGTGCTGGCGGGAAGATACGCTGGTTGCGTGGGAGGATAAACACCTAATCCCGTGGGCAAAACGTAATGAAAGGAGTGAAACCAATGATAAAGGCTCAGAGCGTATATAAGACTGATTTCACAATCAACCACGAAAAAACGCTTACCTTGAGCGCGGACGAACGCAAATGGATCGCCGAAGCGCTAGCTCGCGTAGTTGCCAACGAGGTGGATGCGATGCCTCTCATCCTATTGATGAACAAAATCGTCTCCGATACATAACACGAAGGAGGCGCCCCCGATGAAAAGGTTTAAAGTAGGCGACCACGTCCGCGGGACCGCAGGCAGCCAGGGCAAATACACGCAGCCTGGCGAGCTGCTGGAGGCCGCGCAAAAAAGAACACCGCTCCCGACACGGCCATGTCAGAAAGCGGCACGTAAGAAAACCCAGTCAAATAAGGCGGTCCTTACAGCTACAGTGTAGCATTGGGGGCGCCGGAAGTCAAGGAGGCATACATAATTTATGGTAAAAATCAACAAGCTTGAAATCGAGAATGTCAAACGGATCCGTGCTGTCAAGCTCGAACCCACTGAAAACGGTCTGACCGTCATTGGTGGGAAGAATAATCAAGGGAAAACCTCGGTACTCGACAGCATCGCCTGGGCTCTAGGCGGAAATGCCTACCGGCCGGCGCAAGCAGCCCGAGAAGGGAGCGTCATACCTCCGCATCTGCACATCGTCCTCTCCAATGGGCTGACTGTAGAACGCGCAGGGAAAAACAGCGACTTGAAGGTTACCGATCCAAATGGACAAAAGGGCGGGCAACAACTACTTAATGAATTTATCGAACAGCTAGCCCTCGACCTACCCCGCTTCATGCAGGCGTCGGACCGAGAAAAAGCCAATACCCTGCTGCAGATCATCGGCGTTGGCGACCGCCTCGCTCAACTTGAACAGCAGGAGCAGGAGCTATATAACCGCCGGCACGCCATCGGCCAAATTGCAGACCAGAAGCAGAAGTTTGCCAAAGAACAGCCGTACTATCCGGACGTCCCAAAAGAACTGGTGTCCGCTTCAGAACTCATCCGCCAGCAACAGGATATCCTCGCACGCAACGGCGAGAACCAGCGGAAACGTTCACGCGCGGCGGAGCTGGAACAGAAAAAACAGATGTTGCGCCGTCAGCTGGACGAATTGCAGGCACAGTACGATGTGGTGTGCCGAGACTGTGAAATAGCCGGCCGGGACGCTATTGACCTGCAGGATGAATCGACCGCGGAGCTGGAGCAGAATATCCGGGATGTTGAAGCAATTAATCGCGAGGTGCGAGCAAACCTCGACAAAGACAAAGCTGAAGAAGACGCGCTTACCTATCGCGAGCAGTACAACGCCCTATCAATGGAAATTGACCAAACCCGTAAGGAAAAGATTGACCTGTTGCAGAATGCCGACCTTCCGCTGCCCGGCCTCTCCGTAGAGGACGGCAGGCTCACTTATCAGGGCAAGTATTGGGACAACATGAGCGGCAGCGACCAGCTACGCGTTTCCACCGCAATCGTACGTAAACTGAATCCAAGGTGCGGTTTTGTCCTGCTGGATAAACTGGAGCAGATGGATCTCGATACGCTAAAGGAATTCGGCACCTGGCTCGAACAGGAGGGGTTGCAAGCAATCGCTACACGCGTAAGCACCGGCGGTGAATGCTCAATTATCATCGAGGATGGGTACGTCAAGGGCACCGCAGCTCCGGAAGAAGAACCTAAATCGTGGAAAGCAGGTGAATTTTGATGAACATCACACGCGGGAAGATATCCGCCGCGCAAAAGATTGTCGTCTATGGCCCGGAAGGGATCGGCAAATCAACCTTTGCGGCGCAGTTTCCTGATCCGGTCTTTATCGATACCGAGGGCAGCACCAAGCATATGGATGTCGCCCGGTTGCCAAAGCCGTCGAGCTGGGTGATGCTGCTCGAGGAAGTCAAGCAGATCCGCGACTGCCCTGAAGCCTGCCGTACGTTGGTAATCGATACGGTCGACTGGGCGGAGCGGCTCTGCATCAGCCATGTTTGCAGCAAGGCCAAAAAGGATGGAATCGAGGACTTCGGATACGGCAAAGGATATATTTATGTCGCAGAGGAATTTGGCAGACTCCTGAACTTACTCGAAGAGATCGTCGACCGGGACATACATATTGTCATTACCGCGCACGCCAAAATGCGTAAGTTTGAGCAGCCAGACGAAATGGGAGCATATGACCGTTGGGAGATGAAGCTCTCCAAGAACGTGGCGCCGCTGGTCAAAGAATGGGCCGATATGGTTCTGTTCGCCAACTACAAAACCTTCGCCGTTGCAACAGACGACAGCGGCAAGAAATTTAAGGCTCAGGGCGGCGCCCGAATTATGTATACCTCGCATCATCCCTGCTGGGACGCAAAGAACCGACACGGGCTGAAAGAAGAACTGCCTTTCAGCTTTGCGGAAATTGCATCCTGCGTCCAAGCACAAAATACCGCAGCAACGCCTGCGCCTACCGCACCGCCGGCCGCTCCTGCGCCGTCGAATCTCCCTGATTTTGAAGAGATCACAGATGAATCTGAAGATACCGCTACACCGGCAGCCCCTAAGGGCCCTACGGAAGGAATTCCGAAAGCACTTTTCGACCTGATGAAGGCGAACAATGTATCTCCGGAGGAAATCCAATGGGCCGTCGCGGACCGGGGGTATTACCCTGAAGCGACGCCGATCGTAAACTACGATCCGCAATTTATCGAAGGCGTGCTCGTCAATGCCTGGCCACAGGTCTTTCAGCTCATACTTGAGAACCGCAAGGTTCCGTTTTAATAGGAGGAAATGTAGATATGAACAACACGCCGGAAAGAGAATTCGGATGGGAAGACATCATTGAAAACGACGGCCCGGAATTTACCCTGCTGCCTGAGGGCGACTACGACTTCAAAGTCCTCTCTTTTGAACGGGCGCGGTACCCTGGCAGCGCAAAGCTTCCGCCCTGCAACAAGGCAATCGTGCATATCGAGATTGATTCCCCGGAGGGGCGCACCGTTATCAAGCACAACCTATTCCTTCATTCCAAGTGGGAGGGTATGCTCTGCGCATTTTTCTCAGCCATCGGACAGCGCAAGCGCGGCGAGCAGCTGCGCATGAACTGGAATACCGTACCAGGTTCCACTGGCCGTTGCAAGGTCGGGATTCGCACTTGGACTAAAGACGACGGTTCCGAGGGAAAAACCAACGAAATTAAACGGTTCTACGAGGCGGAAGAAAAGCCAAAGTTTACGCCGGGGGCATTTTAGGAAGGTGTTTTAAATGCAGCTCAGGCCCTATCAAGAAGAAGCCCGCCAGGCAGTTGAACTGGAATGGGATCATGGCAACAGCAAAACTCTGCTTGTGCTGCCGACCGGCTGCGGCAAAACCATCGTGTTTGCAAAAATTGTAGAGGACTGCGTGCGCGAAGGCGAGCGCGTCTTGATCCTCGCGCATCGCGGCGAGCTGCTCGACCAGGCAGCTGACAAACTCAGCCAGGCGACTGGGCTCAAATGTGCCGTAGAAAAGGCGGAGGAAAGCTGCCTCGGGAGCTGGTACCGTGTGGTGGTCGGCTCCGTCCAGACCCTGATGCGGGAAAAACGGCTCCGGCAGTTTTCCCCGCGGTATTTTGATACAATCATCATTGACGAGGCGCACCACTGCATTTCAGACAGCTATCAGCGCGTGCTGCAACATTTTGATGCATCCAAAGTGCTGGGTGTGACTGCTACCCCGGACCGGGGTGACATGAAAAACTTAGGGCAGGTATTTGACAGCCTTGCATACGAATATACGCTACCGAAGGCGATCCGGGAGGGCTATCTCTCCCCCATAAAGGCGCTTACGGTCCCACTACGGATGGATTTGTCCGGTGTCGGAGTTCAGGCCGGGGACTTTAAGGTAAGCGATTTGGGGACAGCGTTGGACCCGTACCTGTATCAGATCGCGGACGAAATGCGGAAATACTGCATGCAACGCAAAACCGTGGTGTTCCTGCCACTGGTCAAAACCAGCCAGAAGTTCCGGGATATCCTGCGGCAGAAAGGCTTCCGTGCAGCGGAGGTCAATGGTGAAAGCACAGACCGAGCGAAAATCCTTACGGACTTTGACACTGGAAAATACAACGTCCTGTGCAACTCCATGCTACTCACCGAAGGCTGGGACTGCCCGTCAGTAGACTGTATTATCGTGCTGCGGCCGACGAAAGTACGCAGCCTATACTGCCAGATGGTAGGTCGCGGGACACGGCTATCTCCCGGCAAGGATCATCTACTGCTGCTCGATTTTTTGTGGCATACGGAAAGGCATGAATTGTGCCATCCAGCGAACCTCATCTGCGAGAACGAAGAGGTCGCACAGAAGATGACCGAGAATCTGGAAGAGACTAACGGCTGCCCGGTGGACATCGAAGAAGCAGAAAAACGGGCGTCCGAGGATGTCATTGCGCAGCGAGAAAAGGCACTAGCGAAGCAGCTTGCAGAAATGAAGCGCCGCAAGAAAAAGCTTGTGGACCCCCTGCAGTTTGAAATGTCCATCCAGGCGGAGGACCTTTCAGGTTATGTACCAGCGTTTGGTTGGGAATGTGCGCCGCCATCTGAGAACCAAACGAAAGCCCTTGAAAAGCTTGGTATCTTGCCAGATGAGATAGACAGTGCGGGAAAAGTTTCCAAATTGCTGGACCGTCTGGATAAGCGGCGCGCAGAAGGACTTACTACCCCAAAGCAGATCCGATTCCTAGAGAGCCGGGGTTTTCAGCACGTTGGCACTTGGCGGTTTGAAACGGCAAAAAGCCTCATTGACCGGATCGCGGCAAACGGCTGGCGCGTCCCACATGATATCGTCCCATCCGAATACAAAGGAGCGTAACCAATGGCTGAAACGCATACCGATCTCACGGAGATCCTCGCATATATAGATCCTGCAATGCTCTCCTATCAGGAGTGGATCAACGTCGGTATGGGCCTCAAAGAGGCCGGATATCCGGCAACAGTATGGGATGAATGGAGCCGCCAGGATACAGCCCGTTATCATGCGGGAGAGTGCGAAAAGAAATGGGACAGCTTCCGTGGGGCGGCCCCTCCTGTCACGGCAGGGACCATTGTACAGATGGCACGGGAGCGCGGCTGGCGGCCGCCAAACAACGATCATGAACTGGATTGGAATGATGTCATCGGCGCAAAAGATGATCTCATCGTCATCGACAAGGACTGGATTGAAGGGAAGGAAATCCATATCCCTGAGAAATGGGACCCGGCAAAACAGCTCATCACTTATCTCGAAACGCTCTTCGACGCCAGTGAAAATGTCGGCTATGTGACCCGTAGCTGGGAACGTGACGGGAAGCATCTCCCTTCAAAGGGATGCTGTGACCGCACGGCCGGGAAATTGATTCAGGAACTCAACAGCTGTAAAGGTGATGTCGGCAAGGTGCTCGGCGACTATAACCCTACCGCCGGCGCATGGATCCGCTTCAACCCCTTGGACGGGAATGGTATAAAAAACGAAAATGTAACGGATTTCCGCTATGCACTTGTCGAATCCGACGCAATGGAGCTCGACCGACAGAATGCAATCATCCGGGAGCTTGAGTTGCCGGTTGCCTGCCTGGTGCACAGCGGAAAAAAGAGCCTGCATGCCATTGTTCGGGTGGAAGCAGCAAACTATGAAGAATACCGCAAGCGGGTCGATTACCTGTACACAGTTTGTCAGAAAAACGGCCTGGAGATCGACCGGCAGAACCGCAACCCGTCGCGCCTGTCTCGCATGCCAGGTGTGATGCGCAACGGGCAGAAGCAATACCTGATCGATACGAATATCGGCAAAAGCAGCTGGAACGAATGGTATGAGTGGATTGAGAGTGTCAACGACGACCTGCCCGATCCGGAAAATATGCTCGACGTATGGGATCACTTGCCTGAGCTTTCTCCGCCGCTGATTGACGGCGTGCTACGGCAGGGGCACAAGATGCTGGTGGCCGGGCCGTCCAAGGCAGGCAAAAGCTATGCGCTGATCGAATTGTGCTGCGCCGTGGCTGAAGGAAAGACCTGGCTGAATTTTAACTGCACGCAGGGCAAAATCTTGTATGTCAACCTTGAACTGGACCGTGCGTCCTGCCTGCACCGTTTCAAGGACGTTTATACGGCGCTCGGCTGGGCGCCGGAGCATCTCTCAAGCATTGATATCTGGAACCTACGTGGCAAAAGCGTCCCTATGGATAAACTGGCGCCGAAGCTGATCCGCCGGGCAGCAAAAAAAGATTACATCGCCATTGTCATCGACCCAATCTACAAGGTCATTACCGGAGACGAAAACAGCGCGGACCAAATGGCTCATTTCTGCAACCAGTTTGACAAAGTCTGCACGGAGCTGAATTGCGCTGTGATCTACTGCCACCACCACTCAAAAGGCGGCCAGGGCGGCAAAAAAAGTATGGATCGTGCATCGGGATCTGGTGTGTTTGCCCGCGACCCGGACGCTCTACTGGATCTGATCGAACTCGAAGTAACTGACAGCCTACGGGCGCAGGAAGAGAACAAAGCGGTTTGCAGGATCTGCTCAGCATGGCTCGAGCGTTTTGGCCTGTCAGGCGAAGTATCTCAAGATGATTTATGCAGTCAAAAGGCAGCCTTGGATGCCTGCAGAGGTCTGTTCAAGCCGCAAACCTACAAACTCATGATGGAGGACATCGAAGCAGCAAATCGGCAAGTGCAAGCTCGTTCCGCGTGGCGCGTAGAAGGGACACTGCGAGAATTCCCGAAGTTCCCGCCGGTCAACCTCTGGTTCGACTATCCGATCCATCGACCAGACAATTCCGGTGCGCTCAAGGACATCGAGCCCGACGGGGATCGCCCGCCGTGGCAGAAAAATTTCGGTAAAAAGAAAAGCCCGAAAGACAGAAAGCAAGACAGAAAAGGATCTGTTGAAACTGCCTATGAGGCCTGCGGAATTGACGGCGAAGTGACTGTAGACGCCCTGGCGGAATACATGGGCGTGACGGAAAAGACGGTCCGGAACCGCTTGAAAGAGCACGGGGGCTTCTGGATTGACGAGGGAAAAGTCGGAAAGAAGTGAGGGAAATTCTCGAAGATTTTCCTTTCCCTCACAGGGAAAAAGTCGAGATTTTCCCTACTTTCCCTCTGAGGGAAAAAACCGAGAATTCTCGAGTTTTTCCCTAGGGAAGAAAAAGCAGTATATATATTTCATATATACTGGGGATTTTCCCTCACGGTCAACGGGGAAAGGAAGGCGGCTGAAAGCAAAGCCGCCGTCCTCCCTTCCCCGATCGTTGACAAAATAGATTTCGAAGGCGCACTTTATCAATTTAATGGAGTGAATCAAGTTGAGTAATAAAGCATCGCGGGATAGGCGGCTTTTAGTGGCAAATGATATGCCACCGCTATTCCGCACACAACCGGGCAAAAAATATAACTATGATGATGACGATGTGCTGAAATGGATCGCTGCCCGTCCAGGGTTGTTAGGATTTGTTTTTGACAAGCTTCGCGCCTGCGGCTACATTTCATATGATCCAGATACCGGGAAATGGCAAGGTGCTGACTATGAGCCTTGAATTTTTTATGCCAATGATCCCACCAACGGTAACGCATCAGGAGAAGCAAGTGCGTGTGGTACATGGGAAACCGTTGTTCTATGAACCGGCAGAACTGAAATCTGCCCGGGCGAAGCTCACGGATAGCGTCGGTAGGTTCCAGCCGGCAACGCCGTACAAAAGCGGTGTTAGGCTGGTGGTGAAGTGGTGCTTCCCACGGAAGCAGCATCCGGACGGGTCGTACCGGACGACAAAGCCGGACACGGATAACCTGCAGAAGCTGCTGAAGGATTGCATGACAGCATGTGGCTTTTGGAAAGATGACGCCCTGGTAGCCTCCGAGATCGTCGAGAAGTTCTGGGCGGAGACGCCGGGCATCTACATCCGGATTGAGGAGCTACCATGAAGATCGAAGAGGTAAAGCGCTGCCTGAACAAAACGGTAATTCGCGGTACGAGCACAGGAAGTCTTCCATATCTCTTTACCGGTTGCATCCTGCGAAAAAGTGATCTGGGATATTACTACCAGGCAGAGTTGCAGGATCCGGACAATGAAAATTCCGTGTTAATCTGCAGGCTGGAGGAAATCAACGAACGGAGGCAATCCGATGCGCAAAATACGAAAAAGCAAACCGCCGGAACAGGCGATTGAGCAATACACGTTTTACGGCACGGTCGTATATACCTGCCCGTACTGCTCTGCCCAACTAGGGGGGGGCTGAGACGAGCAGGAGGCCGGAGAGGTGCCCAGAGTGCGGGCAGCCGGTAGTTTATCCGGCTGATGAAAAAGAGGTCCGGCAAGCATTTGGCTCGGAATCGGATGAAAGGAGTGAATGATACATGAAGATTGTGGTAAAGCGGATTTTAGACGTACCGTCAGGCTTTTACTGTCAGAAGAACGGCAGGTGTGCAGGCTTCACCTTCTTGGATGAAGATAGTGCCATTTGTTCAAACTTTAACACGCCTTTATTCAGAGATGCAAAATCATATGCATGGCTAAAATGCCACGAATGTATGGATAGGACTTTAAGCTATCTTGAAACCAGAACGGAACACCAAATATAAACAAAGGGGTGAACGATTATGCAACTAAACCGTCTACTTGAAATCACCAACGACCGCGAAACCTGCGAGTTTTGCCCGGACCCTACTTGGTGTGAAAATATTTGTACCAGATGCAATAAAGTCAAGCCGATCACGGAGGAGGAACTGCGGGAGTATTATCGGGAGATCAGGAAAGTGCTTACGGAGAACGCCAACCTCCGCGGAGACCTTGAACTGGCCGTGCAGGACATCAACAACATGGCCACTGGAAAATACAAGGTCTGTAATTTCTGCGGGCGGATTGAATGCCAGGAGGAAAAATGCCATTTTCAGTGGCGCGGAGCGGAGGAATAACTAACATGCCTAAAATTGATCCTGACAAGCTCGCCGCCGTCCATCGGTTATGCAATCTCATACCGCCGCCAGCGAAGTCGCAGTGCCCCGATGAGCGGTGTGTTTGGCTGCTGGATGGCGGGCTGTGTCCGTTTAAACGTTGTGTGAGGAGGGATGGGTTTGACCGTCAAAGACGCCGAGAACATAAAGCTTGACCCGGATGTCTACTCCCGGTGCGTCGCCACAGCGAAGGGGTATTACCGCATGCTTCAGCGCCAACAAGAAATCGAAGAGGAGATCATCCACGAGACGCATGCACCGGACGGGCAGCCCAGAGGAAGCAGTGTCGGAGACCCCACCGGACGGAAGGTCGAGAAGATTCTTCAGAGGCAAAAGGAGAATGACAGGAAGATCAGGGCGGTGGAGCAGGCGTGGATGGAATGCGAAGAAGATCGTGAAAGGGAATTGATCAAGCGCAACCTTTTTGAAGGGATGCAGATGCAATACATTCAGCTGGACATGTCGCTACGGACGATGAAGCGTTTCCGAAAGCGATTTTTAATCCGGCTTGCAAAAAATCTTCAAGAAATTTAGCAAGTGGCACCTTTTTCTCAAAATAGGGTCTATAATTGGTATTGTGGAATGATTGCAAGAACCTTTTCACTTTCAGTTTTCTCCTTTCTTTCCCGCCTTTCCCGGGGCGGCAATACCGGGGAACTATGACGCTCGTAGCACAATTAGCAGTGCGGCCCTGCACGGGTGCGTGTGGGTGCAACTCCCGCCAGCGTCAAAAGCCCAGAGATGCATATCTGGCAAACGAGTTTCCTTGCCGCCCTTAAACCAGCGCAGTTTATTGTCGACAAGGATATCGTGGGGCAACAGGTTTAGACCGGGTTCGAATCCCGGAGGCCCCACCAATAGCCCTATACGGAAAGGGCTGACTTGCACGCGGAAGAGAAACGTGCGGCTCCGCCGGAGGCCAGCATTCCGGCAACTAAACCAATACCAGCGGACTGCCTTCCCCCAGGCGGTTCGCTATTTTTGACGATAAAAATTTAAAATGAGGTGGTGAGGACAGTGTCCGAACAGCTTACGCCACGGCAGGAGCTTTTTTGCAGGGAATATATCATCGACTACAACGGGAAGCAGGCCGCTGCCCGCGCCGGCTACTCAGAGAAATCAGCGGAAACACAGGCAGCAAGGCTGCTAAGGAATGACAAGGTGCTTTCACGCGTGCGGGAATTGCAGGCGGAGCAGGTCAAACGGCTATCGATCTCCGCCGACTGGGTGATCCTCAAGTTAAAAGAAACGCTCGATCAGTGCATGGCCGCTGTCCCAGTGATGGTCTGGGACCCGGAGTTGAAGTGTAAAGTGGAATCGGGTGATTATGTGTTTGATAGCAAAGGAGCGGAGAGAGCCCTGGAGCTGATCGGCAAGCATATTGGGATGTTTACGGATAAACTCTCAGTTTCTCACGATACGCCCGTCATCATCGATAACATAGGTGACCACGGTGGCTGAGATTAAGCTTGACCGGGTGATTGCACCCGCCTTCTATGGTCTCCATCGGGATATCAGGTCCGAGGGACACACACATTACGTCCTCAAGGGCGGGCGCGGCAGTACAAAGAGTTCCTTTACGTCAATCGAAATCATCCTCGGGATCATGCAGCACCCCGATGCACACGCGGTTATCCTGCGTAAGGTTGGGAACACGCTGCATGATTCTGTTTTTACGCAAATACTCTGGGCTGTATCGGCTTTAGGCATGCAGGAGTATTTCCGGCCCAACCAAAGCCCCCTTCGGCTGACATACACCCCCACAGGCCAGACAATCCTGTTCCGCGGTGCCGACGAGCCAATGAAGCTCAAGTCCATCAAACCTCCTTTTGGATATTTCCGCTATGTGTGGTATGAGGAGTGGAACCAGTTCGGTGGGATGCAGGAGACGCGCAGCATCAACCAGTCCCTCATGCGCGGCGGGGAGCGATTTACAGTTTTTTACACATACAACCCACCGGAATCCGTTCGGGACTGGGTGAATGAGGAGGTGCGCGCCAATCGACTGGACCGTGTCATCCACCATTCCACGTATGAGACGGTGCCGCCAGAATGGCTGGGGGAGCAGTTTTTCATCGAGGCACGTCATCTCCAAAAAACGCAGCCTGAACGTTACCGGCACGAATATCTCGGCGAGGTTATCGGTACCGGCGGCGAAGTGTTCAAAAACGTCACACTCCGCAAAATCACCGATGACGAGATCAAGCGCTTCGACCGGGTCCGTCGCGGCCTCGACTGGGGCTATGCGGTTGATCCGCTGGCATATATCGTCTGCCATTATGATAAGACTCGCCGCAAGCTATATATATTCCACGAACTTTTCAAAGCCGAGATGAGCAACCGGGCAGCTGCCAAACTGATACGGGCGGAGAACACGCTCAATCAGGAGATCATCGCGGACAGCGCCGAACCGAAGAGCATTGCCGAGATGTATGAGTATGGATTGCGGGTAATCGGCGCCCGCAAGGGGCCTGACAGCGTGAAACACGGAGTTGACTGGCTGCGGGACCTTGAAGAAATTATCATTGACGACCAGCGTTGCCCGAATGCGGCGCGGGAATTCCTCGGCTACGAGCTTGACCGGGACAAAGACGGCAATTTCAAGGCCGCCTACCCTGACCGGGGCAACCACACCATCGATGCCGTCCGTTATGCGACGCAGGATGATCAGATCAATGTGCAAGTGAGGTAATGCTATGTACATCACCAACATGGAACTCATCAAGCAAAAGCTGACCGCTGAGGGCAGGCTAAGCACGAGCGATATCATTAAGCAGATCCTCAAAGATGAGGATGCGAACCCTGCAAAGCGATACATGGCTGTTGGTAAGCAGTATTACGACGGTGCTCACGATATCCTGCAACATGATTTTCGGCAGTCGTGGGTTTATGACGAGGTCGAGACAGCAGCAGGGATTGACCGCTCGGGACACCTCATCACGAACGAGAACAATTCCAACCACCATAATGTCCACAACATCTATCAGCAGCAGGTGGATCAGAAAACCGCATACATCGTCGGGAAGCCGCCCAGTGTCACGGTGGAGGGCGCGGAAGATCATGCAGAGCTGAAGTCCTTTGAGGACGCGGTCACCGCCGTTACGTCGGATGAGGAGTTTGCGGATACGCTCAATGATTACGTTACCGGTGCGAGTAACAAGGGTGTAGAGTGGCTACACGTTTATTACGATAAGGCGGGCAAGCTGCAATATGTCGTCACACCTGCAGAAGAGGTCATTCCCTTCTATGATTCGGTCTACCAAAAAGAGCTTGTTGAGCTCATCCGCTACTACTCTGTTGCAGTAGTGGCCGATGGCAAGGAAACGTTGCGCAAGAAAATCGAGTGGTGGACAAAGGAAAACGTCACCTACTATGAAGAATCGGAATCCGGCGATTACATTCTTGATCAGGCCCGTAGCCCAAACCCCGCCGCGCATTGGTATAAAATCACGTCGAAGGACGGCCTTGTTACCCGCCGGGAGCCGCATGGCTGGGGCCGGGTGCCGTTTATCCCGCTCTACAACAATGGCCGGCATGCGAGCGATCTGACGCGGATCAAGGGCTTGCAGGATGCATACAACCTGATCTCCTCAGCCAGTACAAATAACCAGATTGATTTGGTTGAGCTCTACTGGATCGTGCAGGGCTACGGCGGCGAGACCGCAAAGGCCATCCAGCGCAAGCTGCAAATGAACAAGGCGGTCAGCATTTCCGACCCGCAGGGCAAGGTCAGCGCCGAGCAGGTCACGCTGGGCGTGCAGGAGCGGCTCTCGTGGCTCGACATGCTGCGTAGCGATATGTACAGCCTCGGCATGGCGATTGATACGACCGCCGATAAATTCGCGACGGCGCCCTCGGGCGTGGCCCTCAAATTTCTTTATACGCCGCTCGATCAGAAGGCAAATATGCTGGTCATCAAGCTCAAACGGGCGCTGAAAGATCTCATGTGGTTCATCACGCAGGATATCAACCTGAAACAGGGAACAGAGTATGACAGCGCCCTGATCAGGGTGGACGTCAATAAGACGGTCATCACAAACGACGCGGAGACCGTAACGATGATTCAACAGTCGCAGGGCATTGTCCCGGACACGATCCTGCTTGCAAAGCACCCGTTTGTGGATGACGTAAACCAGGCGATAAAGGACCTCGAGAAGCAGCGGGAGGATGCGGCAAAACGCTTTTTGGACAGCGACGTCCCATGGGGAGAGGATGGGGAATGAAATCCGCGGACTACTGGAAGAAACGGGCGCTGGCCCGGGAAGCGCAATCAAGAAAGATCGCAAACCGCGAGCTTGTGAAGGATATCCTCCCTGCCTACGATCGGGCGGCAAAGCAGATTACAGAGAATGTCAAACAGATTTTCGAGCGATATGCGAAGGACGGCGAACTGACCGAGGCGGAAGCCCGTAAGCTACTCAACGTCCGAGAAACCGAAGAAGTGTTGAACAAGCTCCGAGACGAATTGAAAGAAATAAAAGACCCACAGTTCCGGCGCAAAGCACTTAACCGGCTGAATGCTCCGGCCTACGCCGCGCGGATCAGCCGGCTGGAGGCGCTACGGGAGCAAATTTATGCGGAAATGGCAAAGGTATCTGACAAGGAAATTGAAACGACTGGCAAGGTCATCTCCAACTCCTGCGAGCACACCTATTACCGTTCTATTTTTGATACACAGGTTGGCACTGGATTTGCGTTTTCCTTCACGCAGCTACCGCAGGAGGCGATTCATACCGTTCTGGGCGAGGCATGGAGCGGCGCGCATTTCAGCCGGCGAGTATGGCACAATACGCAGATGCTGGCCCAGGAAGCCGAGAAGGTGATTACATCCGGTATCATCTCCGGGGCAAGCGTCCCGCGCATGGCGAAGCAGATTGAGGACGTGATGCAGACCGGGAAGTATGCGGCGACGCGGCTTATCCGCACGGAGGCAAACCGGGCGTATAACGCGGCGGAACTCCACTCCTATGAGGAGACGGAGGTCGAGAAGTATGCCTTTCTTGCCACGCTTGACAGCCAGACTTGTGTTGTTTGCGGCAGGCTGGATGGGAAAATTTTTCCAGTAGCGGAGGCAAAGGAAGGAATCAATTATCCACCGATGCACCCGAATGACCGCTGCACGACGGTGGCATATTTTGATGAGCTGGGCTTGGAAGGGCTAAAGCGCCGAGCGAAGGATCCGGAGACTGGAAAAACAAAAATCGTCCCGGCAGATTTAACGTGGGAAGAATGGAAAGCTGGGAACTATGCAAAGCCGAAGAAAAGTGGTATAATACAAACAGGACGTGATGCAATGGGAATTGACATTGAAATAGACCGTTTTACACCCTGCCTTATTGAAAAATCCACTGGACGGATTGTTAACACAGAATACCACAGAGCTGTTAAGCCTGAGCTTGTTGGGTTGCAGCGTAAAGGTTGGAATTTCAACTGGAACAGCCCAGATTTAAAGAAGTCCGAAATTTACAAATTGACCTTACAGAATGATAAAACAATACAAGGCTTAATTGCAGTTACTGATTTCCCGAGGGATAAGGCGCTGTACGTTAATATTGCGGAAAGCGCCCCGCACAACTTGGGATCAAAGAAGCAGTATGAAGGCGTAGGAGGCCATCTGTTTGCACTGGCCGCCAAAGAATCGATTGACCGCGGATACGGCGGATTCCTTTTCTTGGACGCGAAAAACGAAGAATTAGTGAAGTACTATCTCAAAAAATTTGGGGCTATGTTTATCGGTATGCCGCATAAATATCGGCTGGCGATTGATGAGGTCGCAGCGCAAAAGCTACTGGAAAAGTATACCTTTACAGAGGAGTGATATAGAATGTCTGAACAGGATATCAGAGACATGCTGAAATTGGACGAATTGGCAGAAGAAGCAGGAGGTTATGTTTCACCTTCCTTCCCCAGTTCGCTGCACTACGATTACCGGAAGATCCTCGCGTACTGTCGGGAAAAAGGGATTGAGCCCCTCGACTTGACAATTCGCGAACTCCATCAGTTTATCATTGAGCAATAAGGATAAGGGAGGCTTGCAGACGTAGGCCCCTCTTTCTTTGTGCCATTTTGGAGGGATGCTGCTTGAAATGCCCTTACAACTGTAAATCTGAGACGCACTATCAACGCTGGGTGCAGGAATACGATGAGGATCTCAGAGCCCCAAAAGCCTGCAGCCAGATTGACCAGCACGTTTTCGAGATGGCGGATTGTTTGAGGGAGGACTGCGGCGCATGGCAGAATGGCCGGTGCTGCTATGCCTCTGTCAGCCTCGATAACCAATAAATACAGCTTGATTATGAAGCCTGCTTTTGCGATCCAACGCAAAGGCGGGCTTTTATAATACTCAAAATTATCCCGCCCCGGCGGGGATTTAAAAATACCGGGCGCATCGGGCGCGGCAGACGATCCCGCGCGTTTATAAGCGAAACGTCGTTTAAATCCGGTGCGTAATGTATAAGGAGGCCATATGACGCTGAAAGAATACCTGACCAAACTGTTCGGCGACAAGCCCAGCATGACCTTGGAAGAGCTCGCCAAGGCCGCGGAAGGAAATGCCGAAGCGAAATTCGTTGATCTGAAGGAAGGCGGCTATGTCGACGAAGGAAAATTCAAAGGGTTGGAAACCCAACTCTCAACCGCCAACGACACCATCAAACAGCTGCAAGAAACCGTGAAGAAGTTTGACGGCAAGGATCCAGAAAAGTTGTCTGCCAACCTTGCCGCCCTCCAGAAGAAGTATGACGCTGACACCGCGAAGCTACGGCTGGACAATGCGCTGGATGTTGCTATCATCGGTGCGAAGGGCCGTAGCACAAAGGCTGTCAAGGCCTTCCTTGACCTCGACAAACTCAAACTCAAAGAGGACGGCACGATTGACGGGCTGGATCTCGAAGCTTTGAAAAAGAGTGAGCCGTATCTTTTCGAAGCCATCGAAACCGACATTATAGGGGGCGGAGATCCAGGCGGCGGAAACGAGCCGCCGGCGGAAGGAGAACCGCCCAAGGATTACGCCGGTTACAAAAAATGGCGTGAGAAACATCAGTAGTAAAGGAGTATGATTTATGCCCAACAAATTTTTGACCCCGGACATCATCGCAAACGAAGCACTAATGGTGCTGGAAAACAGTATGGTTATGTCAGGGCTTGTCCACCGGGACTACTCGAAAGAGTTTGTCAAGGTGGGCGACACCATCACCATCCGCAAGCCCGCGAAGTTTATTGCCAAAAACTTCACTGGCCACGTGTCAGCACAGGACGCGACGGAGGGTAGCACGGAAGTCAAGCTCGACCGTTTTCGTGATGTGACGGTCAATGTAACATCCCGGGAACTGACCCTTAATATCCAGGATTTCTCCAGCCAGGTGGTAACCCCGGCAATGCAAGCAATCGCGCAGGCAGTGGACAGCGACCTGCTGGCCGTCGGCGTCGCGAAGGCCGGGAAGACAATCACGGGAACATCGAGCCCAACCAATTTGAAGGATATCGGCGATATCGGGAAAGCACTTGATCTGGTCGCCGCGCCTATCCCAAATCGCAGGCTGGTGCTGCATCCCACGCACAAATACCGGTATGCGATGACGGATAACATGTCCAAGGTGTCCTATGCGGGCGACAGTCAAGCACTACGCGAGGCGGAGTTGGGGCGTATCTACACAATGGATACCTATATGTCCCAGAACGCACCGGATACGTTGGCTGATGCCGCTGGCACCGCGACCGAGTACAAAGTCGCGGCCACCGCAGGCGAAAGCAAAGTGGCGCTGTCTGACGTTAAAGCGGCTACCGCTACCGTGAAAAAGGGCGATGGCTTTATCGTTGATGGATACATGTATCGTTTCGCTGCCGATGCGACTGCGGTCTCCGGCGCAGTTGCCGAGGTTGCGATTGATCAGCCGGTTCACAAAACACTTTCGGCGGAGGCCGCGCTGCTCATCAACAAAACCAACTCCCTTGGTTTCCATCGCAACGGCCTGGCGCTGGTTACGCGACAGCTGGAGCTTCCGATGGGCGCTTCCAAGGCGGCAATCGCATCCGCAAACGGGCTGGCTGTGCGTGTCGTGTTTGGCTATGACATGGACACCAAAACAGACACAGTATCCTTCGATATCATCTATGGCATCAAGGAGCTAGATACGCAGTTGCTCGTGAAGCTGGTGGGGTAATGGACGAGCTGCATGAGCGCATGCTGGAGGATTTATATACCCTGATTGGCTACGAAAACGCTGGAAGGGAGGAGCTTTGCTTTTTCCTGCGCTCAGCCGAGGAAAAGGCACTCCGATTCACCCGGCAGCGGGAATTGATCGGCGGCATGCCCACCATCGTTGTGGAGATTGCCGCCGACCGTTTCCGCAGGCAGGGTGTTGGGACAGCAGAGGCCGCGCAACGCGTGTCAAGCCTTTCCGACAACGGTCAGGCCGTGAGCTTTCAAGCATATGCTGCGGAGGCCGTTCCATCGTCTGGCTTGACAGAAAGTGAAATGCAGGTGCTGCGCGCCTACAGAAAGCTGTGGTAGCATGAAAATCCCCGACAAGTTCAAAGACATGCAGGCAAGGGTGTTCCAGGACAAAACCGTCGAGCACTTCTTGCCTGTTTCCGTTTCCGGCTCGCTTGGGACGCCCACATCCCGGCCGGCAGATGCCCCCTCCGGCGGATATCAGGTTAATGTTATGCTTGTGACGGACGACCTAAAGGCACAGGAGTGGGGCCTCACGGTCAACCGGGATGCGGTGATGACGGCATCCTTCCCGCCACCGGTCGAGGAAGGACATTTCATCCGGCACAACAGGCAATTTTATCGTGTGGCCGGTGTGCAGCCGTTTGACGCATACACCCTGTATCTTTTAAAGGCGGTGGACGTATGAGTGTGGAAATCAAAGGCTTGGACAGCTTGCGCCGAAAACTGCAATCGTTGGGCGGGGATCTGGAGCATGCGACAGAAAAAGGTGTCGAGAAGGCCACCAAAACCGTGCAGACGGCTGCAAAGTTGCTCTGCCCGGTTGACACTGGTTATCTGCGCGAGAGCATCCAGACGAGCTTTGCGTGGCAGCCCTCAGGTGAATACGTCGGCACGGTCGGTACGATCGTGGAATACGCTCCGTATGTTGAGTTCGGCACCGGCCAGATGGGGGCAGCCTCTCCTTCCCCGCCAAAGGCCCCAATTAGTCTGAAATATAAAGAGGACTGGAAGGGCCAGTTCGCACAGCCGTTTCTCTACCCGGCGTTGGTTGACAACCACGCGCGCATTGTAAAACACCTCGAATTTGAACTCCGCAAGGGCATTCAGGAGGCGATGAAATGATCGACATGGAGCAAACTGTTTACGATATCCTTACCGCCGCCTTGCCCGCTGTGAAATGGTCCGTGGGCTTCCCGCAGGACTTCCGCGCACTCGGCGATGGCCTCGGCAGCATCAAGCAGATGGACAATACCGTGCGCACGTCGACCTCCTCCGGCGTTGACCGTATCTCCAACGTGGCTGTGCAGGTGCAGACCTGGACGTCCGCGCCAGAGCGGCGCAATGAGTTTGATCGGGCGATCGATGCGGCGCTCGCTACCCTTGGCTTACCCCGCAGCACTTTAAACCATCTGGAGGAGATACTGCCGGGCGAAATGCCCGCATACCGTTCCGTGCTGCTGTACAGCGGTGCGTATGACAATGTAACGAAACAATTTTACATCAAATAAAACAAAAGTCAGGTCCTGCATGGGCCTGAGGATTGAAATTACATCGGATAAGGAGTTGATTTTATGGATGGACTTTCTACCATCGGTACAATTTTGAAAATGGGCGCACAGTCTTCATCTTTGACGGAAGTGGTCGACCTTCAGGACTTCCCCGACCTCATGGGTGTGCCAGATAAGATCGAGACCACGACCATGAAAAATACATCCCGCACTTACATACCCGGCCTGAAGGATCCCGGAGATATGGCGTTCAACTTTTTGTATTCCGGCATGGGGACGGACTCGAATTACGCCACTCTGAAGACCGCACAGGATTCCGGCGCTACACAGTATTTTCAGCTGGAGTTCCCAGACAAATCCGGCTTTGCGTGGCAGGGTAAAGTGACGTTATCCATGCCCGGCAAGGGCATCGGCGAGGCGTTGCAGTTCACGGCGAATATCACGCCAACATCGGAAATTGAGGAAATCGACGCTTCCAGCGCCGGTTAAAAACAAGGAGGATATGAATGATGGCAGCATTTTACACTCTGGCCGCCGACGGCCACGAATACAAGCTCAAGCTCACCACGGCGTCCAAGATCGAGGCGGAAAAACGCCTCGGTTTCTCTCTTTTAGAGGCCCCGGAGAATATCACCAAGGCGGAAACCTTCGCGGTTATCCTCTGGGCTGCGCTCCAGAAATATCATCACAACATGACCATCCAGAAGGTCTACGATCTCATCGACAAGCTGGAGGACGCAGGCTACACAATCAGCGAAAAAGCTGATCTGCTCCTGGAAATCATGAAGGTCAGCGGTTTTTTTACGCAGGAGGATCTGCAGGAGATGGAGAAAAAGCAGGGGGAAACGGAGCAATCTACCGCACTGCAACGGAATTGATTGAAGCCCTGTATCCTCAAGCGCTGGATGCAGGGCTCTCACCCGATGAATTTTGGGGCATGAGCGTGGGCGAGGTCGAGCAGGTGATCAACGCCCGGCTCAAACGCCAGCAGGAGCAGATGAAACTACAGGCTACGATGCTTTGGAAGCTCGGCAATCTGATCGCTTTTGCCGCGCATGATCCGAAGCACTATCCGCCCCTGCACGAGGCCTTCCCCGGCCTGTTCCAGCCCCCGCAGGAACAGCAGACGGACTGGCGTGTTATGAAGGCGCGCATGGCCTCCTATACCGCTGCGAAAAACGCGCGAATGAAAGGCGGTGAAACCCATTGACCGTTGAAGAACTCCAGGTTGTGATCTCCGTCAAGATGGAAAAGATTGATGCGAAGATCAATAGCCTGATGAAAAAATGTAGTAACCTTGGCTCGAACGCAGCGAAGGCCGGGAAAGGAACCGACAAACTCTCCAACGCCTGCACGAAGCTCAAAGACCGGGCAGAAGCCGGCAGCGCGGGAACACAGAAGCTATCCGGATCCCTGAAGGCTTTGAAAGCGGGCGCCGCCGTCGCCGCGATCACAGCTGTCACGAAGTCTGTAAAACGGTTGACGGACGCTTACGCGGAAACACAGGCAGCACAGGTCGGCCTGGAAAGCATCCTCGCCGCCCAGGGCAAGGACGTATCGCAGGCGAAGGCTTGGCTGCAGGAATACACAAAGGATGGCCTGATCCCTCTGACGGACGCTTATACAGCGTATAAGAACCTATCCTCTGCCGGTTATGCGGATGACCAGACACAAAGCATCCTGCAAAACCTGAAGGATTCGGCGGCGTTCGCCCGGCAGGGGTCGCTCACGATGGGCGAGGCGGTCAAGTCCGCGACGGAAGGCATCAAGAACGAAAACAGCATACTGGTTAAATTAATCAGCCCTGCGCAGAGGCGACTTTGTGCGGCGTAACCCGAATGACGGTTAAAGCCCGGAGACGGGTCAGACCGTAGCGTAAACCATATGAACTACGCTCGAGAGACTGACAAAGGTAACTCATTGAGTTAGACATACAGTCCGAACTGCAAATATAATCAAAACGTGAAATTGCAGAGCGCCGCAGAAATGACGGCGCTTTTCTCATGCGTTTGCGTGAGGAAATAACAAATTGTGATAATGCTGGCGTTACAAAGAACCTCTCCGTCATCTGGAAAGAATATGCCGCGTCCATTGGGAAGGGCGTGGGGAGCCTCACAGCAGCTGAAAAACGCCTTGCCACAGTAGAGGGCCTCATGCGGGAAACCGCGTTCCAGACTGGTGACGCGGCCCGTTATGCCGCCACCTTCGCCGGTGCGCAAGCGGCGCTGAGAGCACAGACAAAGCAGCTCTCCAGCGCCCTCGGCTCGATCTTCGCCCCGGCATTGCAGGCGGCGTTGCCCTATCTGACTGCCCTGGCAGAAAAGACGACTGTGCTTGCCACCCGAGCGGGGCAGGTCATGGCCGTGCTGTTTGGCATCAAGCCCACGCCCATCAAGCAGCTTGCCACGAGCACACAGACGGCCGCTGCGGGGCTTGAGAAGGCCACAAAGAAGGCCAAAGAACTGAAAGGTCAGCTCCTCGGTATCGACGAGTTGAACGTCATCGAGAAGGCCGAAACGAGCGACAGCGGCGGCAGCGATACCACCGGGAGCACCGGCGGCGTGACTGTCGGCAGCCCGATCAACAGCACCCTGTCCAATGCGGATAATGTGATTGATCCGAGGATTACGGCGAGGGCGGAGGAGATCAGGGAAAAGCTGCGCGAGGTCAAAGACATGATCCAGACCTATAGCCCGACGATTAAAGGCGTGGCGGCGGTGGGAGCCGCTGCGTTTGGCGCGGCCAAGATCAGCAAGTGGTTTGGGCTGGCCAAGGCAGCGGTCGGCAAGTCACCCATCTTGTCTAAGGGCGTAAATGCGCTCGGTAAGGCACTGCTGTATGCCAAAACGTCCTTTGCAATAACAAAGAACCCTCTCAAGGCATTGGCAAATGGGTTTAGCTCGCTGTGGAGCAGCTTCAAGCACTTTATGGGCGGACTATCCCCAATGGCTAAATTCGGCGTTTCCGTGGCCGCGCTCTGCGGCGAAATTGTCGTCGTAAAGAATGCCGTCGAGGAGTACGCTATGGGAAATATTTCTCTCGGGCAAGCAATGCTGCAAATCGTCCCCACCTGCGCGGCGGTTGGCACGGCCATGTATGCCATGCTGGGGCCGTGGGGGCTGGTTGCTACGGCGGTGGCCGGTGTGAGTGCTGGTATCTATGGCGTAATCTCGGCCGAAAATCAGATGCGTGCCGAAGCGTTGCAGGCCGAATTTTACAATGGCGTCGGTGTGAGTATATCCGAAGTTGCGGATCAGTTTGGTAGGATGGCCGATGAAATTGTTGCGGCGAATCAACCAATCCTGGAAAATCAGGCAACCATCGATAGTGCAAAAGAGAGCATCACTGCTACCACGCGGGAGATCGATACCCTGATTTCTGGCGTATCACGCGGAACCATCAGCGTCGGCGAAGCTGTCCCACAGATTCAGCAGGCGTTCGCATCGTTGGAGGAAAGCACTAAAACAGTGCTGGACAAAATTTATGATAACATTACGCTCGCGCTGGCGGGGAGCGTCGGTGATTCCCTAGAATCACTGGGTTACTCAATCCCCGAGGTGATGGGGCTAGTGGGTAAGATCGTAGATGATAGCAAAACAAAGTTAGATGATCTAATGAAAAAATCCGACGAACTTGTTCAGCAACTCAATAGTACGAAGGGTGACAAAACGGCATTATATGAACAGCTTTATGATCTCAAGGAAGAAATCAAAAACTTGACCGTTGAATCCGATCCTCACATCTCAGCGTTTAAGACTGCGATCAGTGGGATTAGCTTGGACAACCTAGATTTTGAAAGTCCGGAAAAGTTTGCTGCGGCTATTGAGGATATGAGCGGAAAAGCGCAATCCGCGAAAGACGCTGTAGCGGAGGCGAATGATGCGCTTATTAAAAACTTCCGCGACCTGAAAGAGCAGGCTACAGATGCAAAAGATATCAAATATATTGATGGCATTATCGAAGGTATTCAAAAGGACACCATAAAACAACAGGGTGCTATTGATACGCAAATGCAGCAAGTAGCGAATACGATTCAAACATCATTTTATAGCAAGTTTCAGACGCTGGCTGAAAAGGAAACGCCCACTATATGGGAACGGTTTCTCGGAGCGTTTACGGGTGTTAGCGTCCGCGGGCTAGTGAACGAAAGGGTGCTCGACACCTTCTCTGACCTTGACGATTCCTTTGGCAAGGTCTTTGGACAGTATGGACATGATTCTTTGGCTGGCTATGCAAACGGCTTGTTGTCAAACGAACGGATTGCTAAGGATCAGGCAAAAAGTACAGCAGAGCAGAGTGCTAAAGCGTTTCAAAACGCGCTTATGATTCACTCTCCCTCTAAGCTGTTTGCACAGTACGGCAAATGGAGCCTGGAAGGCTATACTGACGGTGTCAAAGACCAAACACGACCGGCGCGTGACGCAATGAAAACTGCCGCTGAAAGTATCCAAAGCAGTTTTAAATCCTCGTTTTCTTACGATGCTTTCAAAAACCTTGGCAAACAGGCGGCGCAAGGCCTCACTGACGCATTCAAAGATCTCTCCTTCCCCCATATCAAAACCCCGCATTTCTCTCTCGACTACGACAAATGGGGTTCTGAGGGTGAAGCTTGGCGGCAGATGGGCCTGCAAGGCCGGCCGAGCGTCAATGTCAAATGGTACGCTAAGGGTGGCGTGTTTGCGGATAAATCAATCATCGGTGTCGGTGAGTATCCTGGAGCAGCCAGCAACCCGGAGATTGCCACGCCACAATCTATCATGCGCGACACGGTCGCCGGTGTGCTGCAGTCAGATCGGAGCAATCAGTACGACGTGATCTACCGCGCGGTTTATGCAGCGCTCTCTACACTAGGGCCTGATTTGTTCAGTCCGGACATTACTTTGGAAATGAACAATCGCGAAGTTGGCAGGAGCTGTGCAAAAGATGTCAAGCGGGAGCTTATCCGCTCAGGAGAATGGTAAAAAAATCCTCCCTGCCACGGCGGTAGGGAGGAACGGTTTAGTTTTTATTCTTTTCAGCCCATTCACTCCATGAAATGTTCTCCATGCTTAAGATTAAACAAATCCCGGCCACTGCATATGAGGGAAAATGTATCCTGATAAAGTTTCGATAAGGAATCTCTTTCTATTTCGGTGGCCGGGATGCGTAGTATCCGTTCTGTTAACGGCCCAAGACGGGAAGCGCTGCGTCCGATGAAATAAGTAGTGACTAAGATGGATTTCATCTGATCTTCGTATTCGGATAAATCCGGGGAAAGTTCAAGGTGTGAATTCATAAAACAATATATGCCAAACGCTTCTGCCTCGCTTAAGTCGGTGTGATTCCCTGATTCCCAATACTCTTCAGATTCGCGCAGGATAGTCTGTTCGGATTCATATCTTTCAACACATTTATACGCATCTCCGATTCTTCTTTGGCAAATAAGATTAAAGCATTCATCCTCAAGGTTTCTTAGCTTCGATTCCTCGGCAATCGCATACGCATTAAGCGCTTCTTTACCTTTATCAGTAATTGCATAAATTTTATCGTTTAGGAATGGAAAGGCTTCTAAAAGCTCTTCGTCCCAGATATTATCATGAATTCTCTCGATGAGCTCACTCTTTTTTCCGGAGACCTTTAGGCCAAAGTCTTTTAGAATTTCTTTTAGCTGCGGGACTTGTATCAAAGAAAGATCCTCTGCCAAAGAAACTCTCACGAGTAGCTCTTCTCTTTCCAATTGGGCAATGACCCTCGGAAGGTCATCAGAGTATCGATTGACGATTCCGCTAAGAGGGGCATTTGCTTTGCAGCCTTTCGCCCTTTTTAAAACCTCCATTTTAACTGTCTCTGGCATAACTTCTGGTGTTCCGTTGTCTTTTGTTTTTGTTACGATCTCCTTTGTTTCCCAATCCATAATTTTGGGGTCTGAAGGCTGAAAGAAGGAACCAGCTTGGTAGTTTTCGCAAACGTCGCACAGACCGTCTGCATTTACCTTTAAAAATAGACCTTTACGGCCACATTTTTTACACTTCAAGACAAAATCCCCCTCTCATATCACACGACAAATGTAACACAAGAGGGAGATTTTGTAAAGATTAATCCGCAGGCCCCTTGCGGAGCCTGACTTATGGCTGTTTTAACTTCGCCAAATGTTGCGCCATTTCAATCCACAGGCCCCTTGCGGAGCCTGACAGCAAAAACAGCCAATCGCTTACCTGTCTTTACTCCTTTATTACAGCATATTTTACAGGATTTTGCAAGCGTTCGGGCCATACAAAGAATAAAAAACAACGAACACAGAAAGGAAGATCAAAATGTTAAGCGGCCAAAAACTTGAAATCGTATCAACCGAAAATATCAGCCATATCTACATTGATGGGAAGGAGATTCATGATGTAACCGGAGCTTCATTAGAGCTTAAACCCGGCAGGCCGCCAGAGTTGCACTTGAGCCTGCTTGTGGACGGGGCATCGGGGGTTCTGGAAAGTGCGCTTGTGCATAAGAAGGATGCAACAGATGCAGCCTATACTTCCCTCCAGAAAGCCCAACAAATCGTGTCTCTTCTGGAGGGATTCTCCCGGAGCGAATGGCGCGCCCTCCGAGATAGCGTCGAGCGGGCGTTTGACGCGCAGGCGAACAGCATCAAATTCGCGCCGGGAGAACGGTTGTCAAGGATGCTGGAAACGGAATTTATTCCGTAACGGCTTATACTTCTTCTCCAGTATCGTTCATGATAAACCCCGCATGAAAAGTACAGTCAAGGGCTTTAGCTATAGCGTAAAGTTCTTTTTCAGTGAAATTATCTCGGCTCATTTTGTTGGACATATTTTGACGAGACTGTCCCGTTTCCTCAGCGAGCTGCGATAGCGTCATGTTTCTTCGATTCAAGATAACTTTAATCTTCTCTCCCATTGTCAAAGGCATTTTACAACCTCCCTTTCTATCTATTTATTTTAACTCGTACATTTTAAAATGTCAATAGCAAGCTAACCTTGAAAAAATAAATCAAAAAGTTGCAAATAACCGTTGACAAATGAAACGAATAAGTGTATACTATAGTCACGAGGTCAAGAGAGAACGGCGGCAAGAGAATGCCGCACCGAAGTCAAGTCAATATCCCCGTGAGGATGAACATGATCTGTGAACAATAGTCGGGAAGATTGCTTGACCGTTCTCTCCGCCCAGCAAAAAGCGCCTATCTTGGTAGATAGACGCTTTTGTTTTGCTTTTTCAAATTACAGTCCCGTCTGGAAATTCAAACTCGGCTTTGTAAGTTGCTCCGAGAATCGAGGCAATCTGCTCCAATTCGCTCTTTGCGAATTTATCTGTTTTCATCCGTTGATTAAAGGCGGATGGTGTGGAGCCAATAGAACGCGCCAACTCTGCTTCACTCATATGCTTATACGCCAAGGCCATACGGATTTTTTGAGCTATAGTCATGTACTTACATTCACCTCCTAGATATATCATACATTATTTCCTGGATAAAAGCAAGAAGGCTCTAAAAAATAATTAGAAAAAATTGAAGAAAACCCTTGACAAAATAAAGGAAATCCTATATACTATAGTCACAAGGTCAGGAGAGACACCCGGATAGGCCGAAAGCCTACCGCAAACGACGGCCCATATCCCCGTGAGGATGAACGAGTACCGTGAACAATAGTCGGGAAGATGACCGCCGGGATGATCTCTCCACCCTGAACGAGCAGCGGGGCAACCGAGGCGAACCGGGGCAGCCATGTGAGCCGAACGTATACCCGGCAATAGGCAAAGGCTGACGCAAGCCCAACCGTTCCCGCTGCACCAAACACAGAAGGAGAATTAGACATGAGCACGAACGAATTGAGCGCCAAGCTGCGGAAGCTGAAAAAGCTTCAGGCCAAAGCGGAAGAGCTGGAGGCTGAGATCACCGCGATCCAGAACGAGATTAAGGAGGAAATGGAAGCCAGAGGAACCGACGAAATGACTGTGGACATTTTCAAAGTTCGCTGGAAGCCGGTAACGAGCATGAGGTTCGATTCCACAGCATTCAAACGCACACATGGCGATCTGTACACGCAGTACAGCCGCCCGGTCACATGCCGCAGGTTTCAGGTGGCATAAAGAAAGCCCCTTGCATCACACGCCGTGGAAAGCTTGATGCAAAGAGCTAAACACCGCCGAAGCGGGGAAGTACATATATTATATACCTTCCCGCTCCGGCTGTCAAATATAAGGAGGTATTTTTATGTCCAACATTGAAAAGCTGGCCCAGTATATCTGCGAACATACCAGCAACCCCAAAGCAGTAACTGAAGCATTGATTGCAACACTCTCCGCCGCGTCTGTAAAGCAGCCTGCGAAAGGGGAGGGTGATGCGGCATGACAGAGCAGGATCAGTTTTTGCGTTCAATTGCGACGCGCCGCAGCCAGCACAGCAACCCGAACCGGTACAAAAACAATATGACGCCCTCGCATGGGCGTACATTATGATAGCAAAGGAGTATGCATCATGAATCAATTAACCCCAATTGAACACAACGACCAGCGTGTTCTTCTCACGAGCCAGTTGGCAGAAAGCTATGATACAGACAGCAAGGTTATATCCTATAATTTCAATAGCAACAAAGACCGGTATCAGGAGGGAAAGCATTATTTTGTATTACAAGGAGACCTCCTGAAGGCGTTTCGTGAAATTCACGATTTGCCCCCAAACCTCAACAAAGTCTACCTCTGGACAGAAAAAGGCGCGCTCCTGCACGCCAAGTCCCTCAACACCGATAAGGCGTGGGAAGTTTACGACCAGCTCGTGGAAACTTATTTCAAAGCGCGCGAGCTACAAACAAATCTGTCCGAGCTCTCCCCTGAGCTCCGCCTCCTCATCAACCTTGAAATGCGCCAGAAAGAGCAGGACAGGGCCATTGAAGAGGTCAACAAGCGCGTGGATGATATCAAGGATGTTGTTGCCCTGAACCCGCAATCATGGCGCGAGGAGGCCCGCAAGCTGATTGTTAGGATCGCGCAGGCGATGGGTGGGAATGAGTACATCCGCGACGTGCAGGCCGAAATCTTTGGGTTGGTCGACGAGCGGGCCGGGGTTAGCCTCGCAACCCGCCTCACCAACAAGCGCCGCCGCATGGCGGACGAGGGCATTTGCAAATCCAAGCGCGACAAGCTCAACAAGGTTGATGTGATCGCGGACGACAAAAAGCTCATCGAAATCTATCTCGCGGTCGTGAAAGAAATGGCCGTGCAGCGCGGCGCGAAGATCGCGTAAATAAATAAGCAAACGCCCGCACTTGCTATCAGGTGCAGGCATCTGTATAATGTAGCTGTCAGGCAAACGCCTGCGGATTGAAACCAGCCCGAGGAAACCGCACCTGTATACGGCATTGGTCGCGCCCCATGCGGGTGCGTGGATTGAACTGAACAATGAAAGCGTCTATCTCAACTGAGGTAGGCGCTTTTGTTATGCCTCGAAAGGAGGTGAACATCTTGAACGTTTTATCCGATGGCTACGTAAAACTGGTCGTTTACGACCAGGAAACCGGCAAAGAAATAGCGGTAGTAACTAATGAATTGATTACTACCGCCGCCGACAACATTGTTGTCAAGCTTACCCCCAGCAATAAGGAGATGTAACGCTATGGTCTATACCATCGACGGTAGAGCCTTCCCGAAGGTCCCATCTACTTGCGAGCACACCGTCACGCAGGTTGTCACCAAGGCCAGCCGCACCGTGGGCAAGGGCGCGTTGTTGAACAAAGAACTGCTAGCCGAGAAAGAGAAAATCAACTGCACCTGGCTGTACATGACCACGCGAGAGTACGCGCAGCTTCGGCAAATGGGCGCCGGGAAGAACTTTTTTAAACTGAACTACTACGACGCAACCACGATGACAAAGAAAACGAAAGAGTTTTATGGCTCCGATATCACTGCCACGGAGGTGAACGGCCTGGATCGGAACGACATCCCGCAAGGCTATCAAACCGTCAAATGGAGCTTTATAGAAAGGTAGGCGAACTCCTTATGCTCACCGTCCCGCAAGAATTCCACTCATACAGCTCGGCCCCTGAGCGCCGCACAGACCTCATTGTCCGGCTCGATCCATTAAACTGGCCGACGGACATCAACGCCCACGGCACCGCGCACTCTCTCTGCAGCAACCCCATCCAATGGAACAAATCCCCGCCATACCGTCTCTATGCCACGGGAGAGTACAACCGCACGCCCCTTGATGGTCGGGCGCTCGTCAACGGCTGGGCCGGGCAGGTCTATGGCTATCTCTCCAATGCTCTGTCCGATAAGGACGGCTTGTTTACGAAGGATGCTGTCAAACTCAGCTGCACCCGCAATGGCGGTGCGATCAGCGTTTTGACCATCTGCTTTGATCCTACGGCAGGCGAATACGCCGTAGATTTTGACGTCGTCATTGATGGTGCCTCGTCCACGGAGACCTACCACCAGGAGTGGCACATCCGCAACAACGATCAGCCCATTGTGTACATCACCGGTATCCGCGCCGCCTACGATACGGTTACAGTTATCGTCAGCAAGTGGAGCCACCCCTTCCACCGGGCACGCATCCGCGAGATCACAAATGGCGTGCTGTTCGAGGCCACCGGGGATACCCTCTACTCGTGCAATTTGATCACAGAGAGCGACCCCACAAACCAATCCATCCCCACCGGCGAATGCGCCCTGACCTATCCCGATCCGCAGGGCATGTTCGACGTTGCCAATCCCAACGGCATATCTGGTAGCATCCAAACCAACCAGACGATCACGGTCTGGATTGGCGTATCCGACGGGCAGCATAAGCCCGTCTATGCAAAGATTGGCACCTACTACTGCCCCACGGCCACCAGCAAGGGCGGCACAGGCGAGCTGCATGCCGTGGATATCCTCGGCAAATTGCAGGGCGCAGCAAAGCCCAACGCCCGTTCCCTCGACCATCTCCATAACCAGAGCCTGGCGGATTTCGTGCTCGGCCTTGGGGCTAGCCCGTGGATCCCGGCGACGGATTTTACGGGATCGGCCCCGACTGCCTTTGATAAAGGCACAAACCGTCTGGAGTGCCTGCGGTATGTATCGCAATACCTGCACAAGCTGCTGTATGTGGATGCGGACGGCAATGCCCGGCTGACCGCCATGTCCCGTACGCCAGTCTCCACAATCCCGTTGGATCAGTCCTACGAGCATCCCTCCATTGAGGCCCGTGAGGAACTCGGCGGCATTGATTACACCTGGCACCGGTATGAAGATACGGGCGAAGAAATCCTTGCGGCTACCGCTGCCATACAGACCGCCAAAGGCGTGCCTGTCACTTACACGGCGATTACGGAGGAGCCGGTCGCATACACCCGCTGCGAAGTGGAGCATCCCTACGCAAGCGACTTCGTTGTGACACTGGTCTCAGCGACCTCCTATGCAATCCGGATTACTGTCAGGACGGACGCTGTGTTTACGGATCCGGATGAGTACAATGTCACGGTCAGGCTGTACGGCAAAAAGATTGAGGATCAGACAGGCTCCGGCACCTCCGAAAAGGACAGCGTGGTCAACAAGGAGCAAAACCGCATGTCCGTCGACAATCCAATCCCGGTCGGCATACTCGATCGGCTCACCTGGGGTATGTATCTCCGGCGGACCTACGGCAAGGCGGACATCACCTGCAACTGGCGTGGGGATGCGTCCCTGCAAGTGGGTGACCCGGTCACGGTAGAGGGCAAATACGGCCCTCTGAACGGCGTGATCATCAAGCAGGAGATCGATTACGATGGGGCGCTCACGATGCGCACTACGGTCCGCCAGCCGGATTGGATGATCAATCTGGGAGGTGAGGGCTGATGCATATTAAGACGGGCTGGACGCCCCGGGACTATCTTGACCTGTATGTAACGGACGACGGCGAGACGTTTGACCTGGTGCAGGGCGGCCAGGCAAACAACAATAATGCCCTGGCCTTCAACCGGATTTTGCAAAACTGCAAGACTGTTGCGGACGCCTACAATCAGATATTCGGCACGGCGTGGGGCTTCGGCTTCACGCCGTTTAATGTCCAGTCAATCTACTCCGCCGCCAATCTGCAACTGGTCGAAAGCCGCTGCCGGGAGCTCGCCGGGGCATTTGGCTTGGATTACGCGGGCAAGACCTGGGCGGCCGGGGATGTTGTCGACTATCGCGACCTTAACCGGTGGGAGACGCCATTCGAGTTTTTGCAGCGGTACGACGGCAAAACAGCAGACGATTTTAACATCATCCGCTGCGGTACGATCCTGTGCGGCGGTGCACCAGGGGATTACCGATATCATTTCTGCGGCGATTTTTATTGCGGCGACAGCACCGCGTATTTCAAATAATTGGAGGTATATTATGGCTTACCAAAAAACACAGTGGAAGGATCACATTGATGGTGTGCAGACCGGTACACCGGTCAATGCAGTCAACATGAACAAGATCGAGGAAGGGATTGCGCAAGCTTGCTCGATTGGCGACGCGGAAGGCACATGGACGCCTGAAGTAATTGAAATGCTTAATTCTGTTGGAGGGTGTATATATACCAGCCGGACCGGGTATTACATCAGGATAGGCAAACTAACGCTTGTTACATTCGACATTGTCGTCAAGACAAAGCCAACGGGCAACAACAACTGGAATAATTATGTGCAGGTATGCATCAAGGGGCTGCCCGGACCTCCGGCACGACAAAACCAAGCGTACAGTATGGGCGCATGGGTTGTGCTCAAAGCTGGTAATGCTCCAATTGCAGCAAGTACGCGCCTATCCTACAACACTATCGCGTTTACGATCCCCTCCGGGTTATTGAGCACAGATAAGCTGGGCGACGGATTCGAGCTGCACGGCTCCCTCGCTTACACGACAACTTAATGGGCGTGCAATATGCCGTTGCGGCTGCAACCCAAATCTACATTGCGGCCGCAATCATTATATCGATACTGGCCACGTCAATGATCGGCGTGGCCTTATCAATTATATTATCAACAAGGAGCGATCAACATGTCAAAACCCACAATCTACATCGCCGCCGGGCACGGCGGGAGCGATCCGGGCGCGGTAAGCGGTAAATACATCGAAAAGGCGCTGACCCTCAAAACCGCGCTGGCCTGCCAGAATTACTTGACGGATTACGAATGCGAGACCATCATGGCCCGCACGTCGGACGTGGCCTGCAAAACGGCAGATAAGATGGCGCAGGTTGAGGCAAAGAAATCCATCATTGATCTGGTGCTGGAAATGCACTACAACGCTGGCGGCGGGGAGGGCTGCGAGGTCTACTACTGGCATACGCACGCGCCCTCGAAGTCACTAGCGCAAAAAGTGCTTGCTGAAATGGTGAAGCTCGGCCAGAAAAGCCGGGGGATCAAGGAGAGCAAGGCGGGCACAAACTACAACTTCGGCATGTGCCGCCAGGCGGCCACAACGGGTATCCCCTCTATCCTGGGCGAATATGCGTTTGTAGACAACGCAAAGGATCAGGCGAAGATCAACTCGGATGCGAAGCTCAGGGCAATTGGCGAGGCGTATGCAAAGGCGGTAATTGCGTACCTCGGTTTGAAGAAAAAAACAGAGCCCACAAAGCCCTCCACGGACGGCGGCTCTGGTGTTATTGCCATAGGCAGCACGGTCAAAGTCTCTGGCGCAAAGTATGCCACCGGCCAGACGATCCCTGGCTGGGTCAAATCCACCACGCATAAGGTGTCGGAGATCAGCGGCGATCGGGCGCTGCTTGGCCGTGACGGCGGGATTTGCAGTTGGGTGTACTTGCGCGATCTGACACCGGCATCCGGTGACACAGCAAAACCCGTAGAGGCCGGCTGCCAGGTCACGATCAACAAGGGTGCAGTATACGGCGGCTTGACCTCCGCGCGGGGTAGCAAGGTGCCGTCATCCCAGTTAACCCCCAAAAAGCATACGGTTGGCAAAATCCAAGTCAATAAAGGCGTCCGGGAGGCGCTGCTCAAGGAGATCACCTCCTGGGTGGCGGTGGCCTCTCTGACACGGGTGTAAGGGCGGTGGAGCGATGGAACCAGAAGTTATGGTAGCGCTGCTTTCGGCGGCTGGCACCGTGCTCGGATCATTGATTGGCATCCTCGCGTCAAACCGCCTAACGACTTACCGCCTGGAGCAGTTGGAGGCTAAGGTGAACAAGCACAATAACCTCATAGAGCGGATGACTGCTGTTGAGCAGAGCGTAAAATCGGCGCATCACCGTATTGATGAATTGAGAGAGGAGGATTAAACATGCGTATCTGGGTAAGCGCCGCGGTGATCATCAACGCAATCGCTCTGGGATTGCTGGCGTTGTCAACGTACATACCGGGGCTGTGGGTATGAGGTGCCGCGAACATGACTGGCATATCGTAGACGAGTATTGTTATCTAGACTATTTTGGATTTAAAGTGAGAGTAGTCGTATATGCTTGTTGGGAATGCCACAAAAACAGACGAGAGAAGTTTTGGTAGAAAAAGCCCTCCGTCGAGCGGCGGAGGGAGAAATTTTAAAATTGGAGGAATACATATGCTGAAAAATATCAACTGGAAAGTCCGTTTGAAGAACCCTACCTTTTGGGCGCAAATCGTTATTGCTATCGTCAGCCCGATCCTAGTGGGCTTGGGTCTGCAGTGGCAGGACATGACGACCTGGGCGGCACTGTGGGATGCCCTGTGCAATGCGGTGAGCAATCCTGTGATTGTAGTGTCGGTCATTGGGTCTGTGTGGGCGTGTATTACGGATCCGACGACCAAAGGCACGGCGGACAGCGCGCTCGCAATGTCTTATGATAAGCCGAAAACGAAGGAAAAGGCTGAATAGGCAAAACGTTCCCCGGAATCCGTTATGGGTGAAGTGGTAAAGATGGTAGACGCTTTTGTGTAACTATTGACTATTTCATTCCTGTTGGATTCCGGGGATTTATTTTTTTGCAACGCAAAACCCCACCAAGGATTTCTCCCCGGTGGGGTTCGAAGTGCCGATCTTCAAAACCTATAATAGATTTCAGAGTTTTATTTTGTTTCCCAATATAAAGTAAGTTAACCGTGATAGTTTACAAATCCAACCTTTTTTGTATTACCAGCGGTATAAAGAACTACCGGATATCCATACAATCCTGCAATCTTGGTACAAGTCTCCCAAGGATCCAAGTATCCAATAGAATTTGTCCTGTCAGCGGCGTTGTCCACTGTACTATAAACATACTCTCTCGTAGAACCGTTTTTATATGTAGTTGGGTTCCAATATGGATTCGTAACGCCACCATTGTAGTTAACGAATCCAACCTTATAGTTACTAGCTTGGCTTCCATAATGCGGCTCAATGGGATACATTACGATATAGCAACCGTCGCAAATACCCACTTGATACGCTGTGTCATTGGCAAACAAGGAGCCTATATAATTACTACCTTGTGCTTTACAAGCGGACACGGTACTATAAACTCGGGTAGTTGAGGCTTTGTTCCGCCAAATCTGATATGTCGCGCTAGCTGATGCAGATGACAATAGTGCTTGACTCAGCACAAAAATAAGGCAAAAAATTGCAGCAATTTTTCGAAAGCGTTCGCGGTGTTTCATGTTTTTCTCCTCCTTTAATTTGCTTTCCAGATAGGGCGTGATAAATCAAAGAGCTTTATCCCATTGAAATCGCCCCCTTAACGATACATAATTACCACTTTTGATACTTATACCTTATCATAAATGTTTATAAAAGTAAATATATTAAATATAATTAATGTGTGGCAAGCGCATTCCGCAGAGGTGTGTGTTTCACTGTCCACAATGGCGATTTAGTTCCATCATCTTTTTTCGTGTCATCTTAAACACCAATATTTCATGGTTCGGGGTGGCGCCTCCAAAAAGAACCTGATTTCAAACGAATCAGGTTCTTTTCTTTTTGCCATTTGCTATGGTATAATAGCTTCAAACATTTTGTTTGAAGCATTGGAAAAATGCCTGTCGGCGTAAAACGCCTCCTGCCGTAAGGCGGCAACGCAATTGTTTGCAGCAGTTAGCATATGCACACATGGTAGTATACTGTATGTGGATGATTTTGGAGAAGTCAAATATAATACAGGGCTAATAGTAGGAGGGGAATCATGAACGAGCGATCAATAGCTTATTGCGGACTCATTTGCGATTTTTGTTATCCCAATGGCGGGTGCAGCTGTAAGTCCGATAATCATTGCGGGAAACGATTATCTTCGGATGGTTGTTATCAATATAATTGCTGTACAGCAAAAGGATTAAAAGGATGCTGGGAGTGTCCTGATTCTCCCTGCGGAAAAGATACGCTCGCGGAGGATAAAATTAAAATGAGAGCGTTTGTAAGATGTATCAAAGAAGATGGTATCCATAATTTTGTTTCATATATCAAAAAAAACCACGAAAGAGGCGTTGTTTATCACAGAAAAAGTGTTTTCGGTGATTATGACTTGGCAACGGAAGCAGAAGTTTTGCAATTACTCAGAGGTGCAAAATGAGCGGAACCCGGCAGCATCTATAGTGTTGCCCTATTTCAGTCATACCGTAATCACCAATGCGCTGCAATTCGATGTCGTCGTTGGTGATTCTGTTTTTCTCACATATTTTCAGCTCACAGCCTGCGCTGCATGAAATCCTCTTTGATTCTTGCGGCGCAGGCTTTTCATTTTTTCAATCGCTTTACTCCACCTGTAGTTAATATGGTAAAGGTATTCCCCAATAGATATTATAATACCGATTTCTTCCGGTGTCCTGTTCATTATTCCATAACGGATTGCAGACGCGGAGAGTAATTTCCTAGTTTGATAAAAAACGATAAAAATATCAAAAATAATTCAATTTACGGCTTCATTCCATTTGTCTTATGCCAAACAATTCCCAAAATACATATATACTTATAGTATCTATGACTAAAATGGGAGAATAGCAATGAGAAAATGCAGTAAGCCGGATGGCAACAAGAATTGGGCGGGAAAGCGGATTGCCGAGCTGCGCAAAGAACGCGGCATGTCGCAAAACGATCTTGCAATTAAACTTCAAAACTGCGGCGTTGATATTGATAAGAATGCTGTGCAATTGCTGGAGCATGGACACCGGTATGTACGGGATATGGAGTTGTATGTGATCGCAAAGGTATTCGGAGTTTCGATGAAGGATTTATTTGCGGACATTCGGCTCGATATTGAATAACCCTACCTTTTGTTCATCCAGGGTAGTCTCAATGGCGGATTCGCTTAATCATCCCCTCCCTTGTCATGCCATACACCAATATTTTATGATTTTGGGTGATGTTTCCCAAATGTTTGACACCCGTTTTCGATCTCATCATCGAAGAACGGGTCTCATTCTTTTTTATCGTGGCAACCATGTAAACAGGAATGGAAAGCAAAACCCGTGCCTCGCAGCGGCGAGTGGACAATACCCCAAAAAACGGACAGTGAAAAAAGCACCTCCTGATGTAGAATAGAAACTACAGCAGGAGGTGTTGTCATGCTACGGCAATATGTAAAGGTGGAAATATTAAGTGAAGAAGTGTTCCGCCGGAAAGGAAACGGAGAAACGAATCGTGCGATCGCAGGAAGCTACGGGTTAAGCTTGGAATAAATCCGTAACCTGGTCAAACGGCAAAACTGAAAAGCCCGTCTGCTCGCCAATGGGTACATCCCTCGTCCTGAAGGTGATTCGGTGCCTCATGCGTAAGTTGGATTTGCTTTCACTGGTACGCCGGCGTCGTCCCTATGTGCATTACAAACAGGCCGTTCACAAATATTCCAATCTGCTGCAAAGGGATTTGGACGATCCCTCCATAGCGACCAGAGGTCTCAATACACATCCCAAGCTTACTTCGACCTGAGTCAAGAATATCACTTTCAGCCGTCCATGTCCAGCCCCGGTTGTCCCTATGACAATGCTAAAAGCCGAATGCCTTTCCCGTAACTGAAAAGGGAGCCTTGGCAAAGCAGCTTAGATTTGCTCGGGAGAAAAGACGCTAGGCGAAACAAGCTGGGCTTTCCGCTCCAAGTGAAGCGGAAAGCCCAGTTGGCCTTATGTCTCTCTTTTGATTGCAGCAACCGGCGGTTTTGCCGACTGAGCCCTAATTTCAAGTATGCTACCTTTCTTAGGCATCCATATTTGCCGAGTCCAATTTCCGGCCTGCGGTTTCTTTCGTTGCCAGCGCCACAAAGCAAAGCGATACGGCCAGGCAGATTACGCCGCCACCAATACACAGCCCCTTCAGCGGAACAAAGGCAACCAGGGCGGCATATACCGCGGTAAAAAACAGGGTGCCAATCATGACGATTACGCCAAACACAGCCTGGATCGATGCGCGCAGAACAGTGGGCGCAACCTCCACGGTCATCAGCATAATGGTGTTGTTTGACGTCCAATAGCTACCGATTGCAGCGCCCAGCAGCAAGCCTACCAGCACGGGATGCATTCCATGCTCAGCGCCGACGATGTAGCCCACAAGCGCGACCGCTGCCATCACGCCAAAGAGGATTGTGGCAAACTTCCTTCCCTTTTTGTCGCTGATAAAGCCGCTGATGAACAACAGAACAGCCCATGAAATGGGGTAAAAGAACAGGGCCGTCGTAACGTCACTGGTGCTCATGCCAGCCGATACCATAATCGATTCATAATAGCCGGTAAAGGGCATCATCGCACCCATGAACAATATGGTGGCAATTAACTGCATACGCAACTGGCGATTTTTGAACGCAACACGGAAGGCTTGACGCAGGTTGCCCGACTTTTTCTTGCTTTTTGCAGATGTCGGCGCGTTCTCGGAAAGTTCCCCTTCCAATTTTTCGATACGCCGTTCCATGAAAACATTTGTTTCCCGTGAAGCAAACATGGCGACGATAGCCAACCCGATGCCCACAATGGCTGGCACCATATAAACCATGCGCCAATTACCGGAATCAGAATTCATAAATAAACCGCGAACCACGGCAATCAAGACAATCCCCAGTGTGCCCAGGCTCTTTGTAACCGAATAAAAAATGCCGCGTTTATTATCCGGCGCAACCTCCATGATGTACATCACTTGGAAGTCGGTAGCGGTAAAGAAACCAATGATGGCACGGCCTAAAAAGTACGCTACCGCCCCTCGTGCCATAGCGCAGACAAGCATGCCTAAACCCATTCCAAAGGCACTGATGACGAAGAATATACGCCGTCCGTAGCGATCTGCCAGTGATTTATAGACGGTCGCGGCAAGCGCGGCGAACAGGCCCAGCAAAGAGACCAATGAAAACAGTGATAATCCCGCCGTATAATCCATATTCATATTTTGGACGAACAGCTCGTTGATGACCGAAGACTGAATCGCGCCGGAGGAACTGCTAGCGTACTCATCTAACAAATGAACTAAGGCCACCATTACAATCAACATCACGCCATACCCGCGATAGGGCTTCTTCGTCAGTTCCCGTTTCCATTTGGCTAGCTCTTTTTGCTTTTTTAAGGCTGAATCTTTCATCGTTTTCGCTCCTTTTCCTTCGATTTATTTGATACAACATTAGAATGAAGGTTATTTGCAGAAGTAATTCTCAGCTGCAAATCATTCAGAACGTATGGTAAGAACACTGCCCTTCAGGCTTGCAGAGCTTGCTGAAACAGTAATTGTCCCGCCTTGTGTGCCAGACGACTGAATCAACGCCATCAGAAGGCCGGAGAAAGCCCTGCGACCGCCTGCTTTGTCATTCTCTCGGGAGCCTGGATCGCCATTGCCAAGACCTAGAAGTCTCCCCGCACCGGTCACGTCGAAAGTTACGTAGTTTTCCGCATCTGGAACGATAGTGCCATCTTTGTCGCAAATCTGCGCAGTAACAAATGCCACATCCTTGCCGTCAGGATTGATGGCCTCTCGGTTGACGGAAAGAATAATCTTCGCCGGCGCGCCAGCGGTTTCCTTTACGTCGCTGGTAACGACCTTACCGGCTTTATATCCTACTGCCTCCAACCTGCCAGACTTATAGGGTACTTGATATTCTACCCAGTCAGCCTCCAGTGGCTTTTTACCTAAGCTTTCACCATTCAGCAGAAGCTCAATTTCCTCACAGTTGGTGTAAACACGTATCGTCTTGATCACACCCTCTATTGGCCAAGTCCAGTGGGGCATGATGTGAACCAGCGGTGTGCGGTCAAAAAGTGATTTATAATAATAGTAGTCGTCCTTGGCAAAGCCGCAGGTATCCATGACGCCAAAGTTGGAAGAAACCTGATATTCCCGCAGCGGCGTTGGCTCGCCCCGGTAGTCGAACCCTGTCCAGATGAAGAAGCCGCCCGTGCGAGGATTGTCCTTGTAGAAGTGCCAGGTCTGGGTGGGCCGTGCCGTGCCGCCGGCCATGGGACCACCTTCGCCGCCCATCATCACGTAGCGGGTACCAAAGCTGGAGCAGTGGCCGCGCAGCTTGTTGTCCTCATAGATACCGCGGGTAGAATACCACGAGGTATTCTCGGTATTCATAAATTTCATCTGCGGATATCTCTGTGCCGCGATCGTAAAGAGATCTCCTGCCATTGCGGACTCGACATAATTCAGCCCGAGAATATCGAAAAGCTCTAGGCCATATTCTTCTGCCTCCTCCGGTGAAAGGAACGCTTCCGCCGAGACGAAGGGTCGCGTGGAGTCCAACCTGCGGGCAAAGGGCAGCATAGTGTGAAGAATCCGCTTTGCCTGATAACTTCCAGCGAACATCTCTTCGTTAGACAGGCTCCAGGCGAAAACACTGGGATGGTTGCGGCTGCTCTTGATGAGTTCCTCCAAATCCTCCATGCGGTGCCGCGTCACTTCGATGAGGCGGTTCTCGTTTAGCACCAGCATGCCCTGGCGGTCGCATTCGTCCAACAGCTCCAGCGTGGCGGGATTGTGGGAGGAACGATAGGCGTTGAGGCCCATATCTTTCAGCTGCTGGATTTTGTATGCCTGCACCGCGTCCGGCAGCGCCACGCCGACCCCCGCGAAATCCTGATGGACACAGGCCCCGTAGAGCGGGGTGGGAACGCCGTTCAGCAACAATCCATCGGTGGTATATTTGATGGTGCGGATGCCGAAAGCCGTGTCGTAATGATCTGTTGGTTTCCCATCTACAAGAACCTCGGTTTTTGCCATGTAGAGGTTTGGGTTTTCGCAGTCCCACAGTTTAGCATTTTTGAGCCGCATACTGCCTGTGAAAGCTTCTTTTTCGAAGGCATCCAGCCTACCGGAGCATTCTTCCATACCGACTACCTTACCGTCCGGGTCAAGGATAGAGGTGCGGATCGTGCAGTTCACTGCTTGGCCCGTTTCATTGCAAAGCGTGGTTTCAATGTGGAGCACGGCATCCGCACCCTCCACTTCGGAGCGCACATACACACCCCAGCGGTCCACATGGACTGGCTCATATTTGGTCAGCCAGGTATGGCGATAGATGCCACCGCCCTCATACCACCAGCCCTCGTCGCCGGTGGTTGTATCGCATCGCACTAGCAGAACGTTGTCTCCCTCATCGTCCCCATATTTGGTCAACTCGGTCACATCGAACTGAAAGCCGGTGTATCCGGAATAATGGTCGCCCAGAAAGCAGCCGTTGTACCAGAAAGAAGCCGCACGCATGACGCCGTCGAATTCCAAAACGATCCGCTTGCCCTCGTCTGATTTTGGGACTTTGAAGGTCTTTCTGTAATAACACACGCCGTTGGGGATGGAGCCCTGTCCCCAGGAGTTGTCGTCATACCCCATCTCAAGCCGGAAGTCATGGGGAAGGTCAACGGTCTTCCAGCCCTCCAGGCTGCGGCCGCTGGGAGGACACTCCCCCATCAGTAAGACAGACACATCCATATTCGTATCCGCATCGTCTGCAACCGGGAGCACATCCTGCAATCTCTGCAACGCTCGTTTTGCACCTGCAAATGGCTCTCCGTTCTCGCCAGCAATGGAGTTTGTCAACCCGCCGATGAGGCCGCTTTTTTTACAGGTTTTTGGAAACGGACCGATCTCTCCAATGATATACTTCCAGCCTGCATCCAAACTTTCTTTGATTCGCATAAGACGCCCTCCTTAATCAGTAGTTCCTTTCGTTTTATGCTGCGATTTCCGTTCGAGCTCGCATGGATCCAGATCCAATATTAGTATATCCGAAAACGTTAAGCACCGCAGTGTCATACGCGGGAGAGCGGCCAGCGTGTCAGTATCATAAATAGGCTTGTTCAGTTCCTCTGATGCTCCCTGCGATATTCCATGGGCGTCATACCATATTTTTTCTGGAATAGTCCGTAAAAGAATGTCTTGTTTTCGAAGCCCAGAGACGTGATGATCGATGTAATACTCTGGTCGCTATTGGCAAAAAGCTCCTTCGCTTTCTTCAGGCGAATGATTCGATCGTATTCTGAGATGCTCATCCCGGAATGTTTTTTGACAACGCGATTGATATAATCGCTACTGTAATTAAGCTGCTCCGCTAGAATCGAGCGGGTGACCTTTCCCGGGTTTTGCTCCATGAGCTGCGTCACCTTATTAAACAAAAGAGATTCTGTGCTGTTGCCCAGCGTGATTTGGGATATCTCGTACAAGCTGTCATCCTGCAGATAGGAAAAAAGCCTCTCCAGCACTCCACGAAGAATGTGCGTATAGCCTGTCTGCTTGAGCAGAAGCTCCTGCGCCATGCTCTCAAGCAGTGCTTCCACCTGAGCTGGTCCCTTGCCGCCAGAGCCTACGGGCAAAAAGTCCAGATAGTCCCGGTGGTATTGCGCCTGCTCTTCCAGATTGCTTGTAAAAAAATTGTGCAGTAGCCCGGTAGCTAGCCCCTCGGTTTGCTCCGTGTCCACTAGTTCGCGCACGTATTCCTTTGATAGGCATAGATAGATTACAAAATAGTGCGTTCCCACCACCTCAAAATGTCGCGTGCTGCGGTTCATGAGGCAGGCGCGCCCCTTTTCGTAAAAGTAGCAGCCGTTTTCAATGCGCTGTTCCACCGAGCCCTCCAACACGTACATCAGCTCAAAGAAATCGTGCTGGTGCGTCTTGATCCCCCAGTTATCGTCGACACCGGGCACGTTCTTCTCGGCAGGCGTAGTACTGTCCGTGTCGGTTTCATTGCGCTCCAGATGAAAATGCTCCGGGCTGGAAATGGAAGTAAACGTGATAGACCGCTTGGACTGGTACCGGCCCCCGGCCATGATGTTCATGCAAAACGGGACGTTCAGGCTGCGCATCTGTTCTGTATTTTCCACCGCATGGGACGCCGCCGGATCATACCCGGCGGAGCTTTCAAATCGTGCGCACCGGTCGGGCTCCAGACGGACGACCGGCTCATTTTGAACCAGAAACGGAAAAAGAAACATAACATGACCTCCTGTAAAAACCTGATTTCTGCGGATTCACCCGCCGCCTGTGCTTCAACCGAGAATATGGAGCGCTCGCCCTCTTTTCTATAACTATAATACCTACTGAACAAACCTTGGTTTTGTGAAAATCGCAAAAAAACATGTGCTGATCCAGAATATTTTGTGCTATCCGGAGAAGGCACATTGAATCTTCCTGAAGTTCAGCACCGCAAATATCAGTGGCAAATGGTGCACTTTGCTATTTGATTTTTATTTTTACACAGTCAGTGCCATAATATGAAATGCGTATAGCTGATAATCGGCTAAGATATACTGGCTCTGAGGTAAGGCTAGTTGTATGAGCGCATTAGATAACTTACGGCAGATCAGGACTAAAACAGGTTAAAATTGCAACAGTGTTAACTTGCAGCCAAAGAATATACTGCTACTATGAACGAGGCGAACTCGATATGCCCATCAAAATCCAAATCAAGCTGGCGAAGTGCCACAACGTAAGCATTGACTACTTGCATGGGCTCACTGCTCTAAAAATGATCGGCTATATTGACAAATTCGATCATAAAACACAAAAAAGCGTTGCAATTTTTGAAAATCGCAACGCCCTTTCATAATTGATTGCTATGATTAGGGCTGGAAGCGCTTTACCGGCACCATGCGGGCGCGGCGCGCCATGTCAGCCGCCCGATGCTGCCGCCGGAGCAGCTTGCCGCCCTGATGACGCCGGCGCTGACGTGGATGTGGCCGTATCGGACGGGGAGAAATATGTGGTGTCGGGCTATTTGGCGGAAGAACCGCCTCAGGAATAGGGTGTGAATGGGCTTGAGATTACTTCCGCGCGGCGCAAGCGCAGAGAATAAAGAGGTGGATGAAAAACGAGCGGTGTGAAACCAACTGTTTCACACCGCTCGCTCTTTGCTTCTATTTTCGTTGTCTGGTTATTTATAGGCATATGCGCGGACATAATCCACCGTCATCTGGGCTGGGAGCTTGCCCTCCTTGTTATTGGTTATGTTGCCTGCCCAGCTGTCGCCCGCAACGCCGCCGCTGCCTCCGACCTCACAGGAGATAATCATGAACTCCGGCACCATTGGCGTGCCCTGGAAGCTGGTGCGCGCCGCGACGCGGCCGTTTACATAAAAGATATATTCCTCTTCATTCCACTCCAGGCCGTAGGTGTTAAATTCATCATAGGGGTGGTTCGCAAGCGTGCTGCCCTGGCCTTCGCTCTTGAGGTCGCTGCCGTAGCCATCCACGTGCACGGCATGGGAAACGCTGTTGCGCACCTTCCAATCCTGATAATTGGCGGATTCGTAAATATCGATCTCCGCGCCATTGCGGCCGCCGTCCGTTACATCCGCCATGGAGTCGCACAGCATCCAGAAGGCGGACCACATGCCCTCGGCCTTTGGCAGGATGCAACGGATTTCGAAATAGCCGTGCGTCTGCTCAAACAGGCCCTTCGTGTTGAGCATGCCGGTGTAGTAGCCGGGGCCGTACTTGCCGTTTTCCTTATATTCTGTTGTGATTTTCAGCGTGCCGTCGCTCACTGTGATCTGCTCGGGGTCCCAGAAGCCGCCCTGGCGGATATAGTCATGATCGTTGTTCCAATATTTTTTTGTGGTCCATTTGGCCGCATCGAGTTGTTCGCCATCAAAAGTGTCCTCAAACGTCAGCTCAAATTTGTCAAGGTCGATTTTGGGGCCCCATGCAACGCCAACGCCATAGCAGATGGCGATGAAATTCCACACGCCCATAAACAGGGCGAGGAAGAGGGAAAATAGACGTTTCAACATTTTTATTGCTCCTTTTCTGCATCCGATTTGTTCCTATTGTATAAAATTGCCAGCAAAAAGTAAAGGGAATATTTTAAAATAGATTGGATAAAATGAGAAACGAGCCTTTCATCGAGCTTATGCGGGGCAGATTCGGCAGGGACGGGCTGGTAAAAAATTTTAAAAAATGCTTGACAAGCTCTTGGTGATATACTATAATGTCTCTTGCTGATGCGGAATTGTGTAAGGGTAGCACGACAGACTCTGACTCTGTTTGTCTGGGTTCAAATCCTAGTTCCGCAGCCAGGTAGGCCGTCTCTCGTAGAGACGGCCTTTTGTTTTATTCCTGTGATTGAACTGATCTTTCTGCTCAAAGTGGGAAAAGATAAAGAAAGAGAAGATCGGCCTTTGAAAGGATGCGTGGTTTTGTGTTTCAAAGAAGCGCAGGTGTTTTAATGAATCTCTCTTCCCTGCCGTCGCCGTTCGGCATTGGGGATTTTGGGCGCGGAGGCTACCAGTTTGTTGATCTGCTGTGTGAAATGCGGATGAGATGGTGGCAGATCCTGCCGCTTTGCCCGATCGGCAAGGGGAATTCCCCCTATTCGAGCGTTAGTGCGTTTGCACTCAATCCGCTTTATCTCGATCCCTGCGGGCTGTTGGAAGATGGCTATCTATCGCAGGCGGAGGTGGAGGAAGCCGTTTACAGAGGCTCTCCTTATCAGGCTGATTACAAATGGGCCGCCTGTGCAAAAGCGGCGTTGATGCGCAAGGCTTATGAAAAAGCAGAGGACAGGCGTGCGGAATTGGAGGCTTTCCGGGAGGAACAGGCCTTTTGGCTGACAGACTACGCGCGCTTTATGGCTGCGCGGGATGCAAACGGCGGGAAGCCGTGGCGCGCATGGACGAAAGACGGCGCACAGGAGGCCATCGACTATTATGTTTTTGAGCAGTTTATTTTGTTCCGGCAATGGAACCGGCTCAAAAGCTATGCAAACGCGCACGGCATTTCGATTTTAGGCGACATGCCGATCTATGTTTCCGATGAAAGCGCCGATTTCTGGGCGAACCGCGCCCTGTTTGAAACCACGCCGGAGGGTGAGCCGAAGCGCGTGGCGGGCGTGCCGCCGGATTACTTTTCCGAAGATGGCCAGCTTTGGGGCAATCCGCTCTACGATTGGGGCAAAATGAAACAGGATGGCTACCGTTGGTGGCTCCAGCGCATCGGCAGCAGCTTAAAGATTTATGACGCGGTGCGCATCGACCACTTCCGGGGCTTTTACCGCTATTGGGCCGTTCCGGCAAATGCGAAAACGGCGCGGATCGGCACTTGGGAGCCGGGGCCGGGGATGGAGCTGTTTCATGCGGTCAATGCATCGTTTTCCAATCCGCAGATCGTGGCGGAGGATCTCGGCTGCGAAGAGGAGGGGCTGGTGCAATTCCTTCAGCAGGCCGGTTACCCCGGCATGAAGGTGATGCAGTTTGCCTATTATGGGTGGGACAGCATCCATTTGCCCTATAAATACACGGAGAATTACGTTGCCTATACCGGCACGCACGATAATGATACGATGCTTGGCTGGCTCTGGTCGGCTAAGCCGGAGGAGCGCAGCCAACTGCTTGCTTACTGTCGCTTTACGGGCGATTGGGGCTCCGGTGGGCCGCAGAGCCCCGTGCTGCGCGCGATTTTTGAAACACTGTGGCAAACGCCCGCGCGCATGGCGATTCTGCCAGTGCAGGATCTCTGCGGCTATGGGACGGATACGCGCATGAACCTGCCCGGCGAAGCGGAGGGGAACTGGTGCTTCCGCATGACGGAAGAATCGCTCCGGCAGATTGATACCGCGTATTTCCGGCAGATCAATGAGCGATATGGCCGCGCATAGCGGCAGGTAGAATGCAATGTAAAAGAAGCAAAAGGGAGGCGCGGCAAATAAAATTGCCACACCTCCCTTTATTGAATTACTAATCTGTAGGTTTTATCCAATTTACGGACAGGACGTATTGATTTTTCATTCACTCCATGCTAAACTATTTTTGAATCATTCCAAAGAGAGAGTTGGAGGCGATTTCATTGTCTGAGAAGAAAACCGTGTTTTTAACTGGCGCATCCGGCAATATGGGGTTTGCCGGGTTCCAGGAGCTGTATCAGAGAAAAGATCAATTCAATCTGGTGCTGCTCAACCGCGGCAGCGACAAAAACAGGGAAAAGTTCAAGTTTTATGCCAACGATCCGAGCGTGAAGCTCGTCTGGGGCGATCTCACGAACTATGAGGATGTGCTCGCGTGCGTAACCGGTGCCGATTATGTCCTTCATGTGGGCGGGATGGTCTCCCCGGCGGCGGATTACTTCCCCAAGCGCACGATGAAAACCAACATCGGCGCGATTGAGAATATCATCCGCGCGATCAAGGCACAGCCCGACCCGGATGCGGTCAAGCTTGTCTATATCGGCACCGTCGCCCAAACGGGTGACCGCAATCCGCCCATCCACTGGGGCCGCACGGGCGACCCGATCAAGATCAGCGTTTACGACCACTATGCAATCAGCAAAACGATCGCCGAGGCGAAGGTGGCCGAATCCGGCCTGAAGCACTGGGTTTCCCTGCGGCAGACAGGCATCCTCTATCCGGGCATTCTCAAGAATTTTGATCCGATCATGTATCATGTGCCGATCAACGGCGTGCTGGAATGGGCGACGATTGAGGATTCCGGCCTGCTGCTTGCCAATGTCTGTGGAGACGATGTGCCAGAAAGCTTTTGGAGAAGGTTTTACAATATCGGCAGCGGTGCGGAATACCGCATTACAAATTATGAGTTCGAAGTTTATCTCCTGCGGGCGATCGGCTTGGATTCCCCCAAAAAGATTTTTGAGCCAAATTGGTTTACGCTACGCAATTTCCACGGCCATTGGTTCACGGATTCCGATACGCTCGATGATTACCTGCACTTCCGCCACAATGTGCCCATCAAGGAGTATTTCGCGCAGCTTTCCCAGCATGTGCCGGGCTACTATAAGCTGGCGAAGGTGATTCCGAGCGGCCTGATTAAAAAGGCCGGCATGATCAAGATGGCTTATAAGGAAAAGTATGGAACGCAGACGTGGATTAAAAACAACATTACGCCCCGTGTGACTGCTTATTATGGCAGCCATGAGAATTGGAAAAAGATCGGCACATGGAAGGATTTTAAGGTGGAAACGCCGAGCATGGAGCCAGCCTTTCTGGATCACGGATATGATGAAACAAAGCCGGAGGCGAGCCTCGACCTGGAGGATATGATCCGGGCGGCGGAGTTTCGTGGCGGGGAATGCCTGTCGAATACGATGGCCAAGGGCGATCTTTTTACACCGCTGAAATGGCGCTGCGCGTTGGGGCATGAGTTTGAGATGTCTCCCAATCTGGCACTAAAGGGCGGGCATTGGTGCCCGGACTGCCTGCCATCCCCATGGAATTACGATGCGATTGCAAGGGTCAATCCGTTTTTTGCGCAGGTATGGTACCCGCTGCATGACCCCAGCGAAAACAACTACTACGACGACAGTATTTTCGACGGTATGGAAGATTGACCGCCGGAGATACACCGCGCGTGAGGGAAGAAAAAGCGGCGTGTATCCAACCTCTGGTTGGGTGCACGCCGCTTTTTCTTTGCTTTAAAATCCTCTGGAGCCGCCGCCCCCGCCGAAGCTGCCGCCTCCGCCGGAGAAACCGCCGCCTCCTCCAAATCCGCCCCCGCCGATGCCGCCGGAAAATCCGCCGCCGAAGGTGTCGTTCCCGCCGCCTCCGCGTGGCCCTCGCGGCCCGCCGAAGAACCAGAAGAACGGAAATCCTCGCCCGTGGGAAACGAGCCGCAGGATCAGCAGCAGGATCACGATTGCAATCGGTGAAATCAAGGTAAGCACCGTGGAAATATCCTGCCTGCTGCCGGTAGTTGGGCTGCTGGAAATCCCGTAACCGGAAAGCTCTGGGGAATCAATCCCGTATTCCTGATAAATTTGGGATGCGACCGCCTTGTAGCCCTCCAACATGCCTGTGGAATAGTCGTTTTGCCGCAGGGAGGGCGTCATGTATTCATCCATAATGCGCCCTGTTTTGCCGTCCGGCAGCGTGCCTTCCAGCCCAAGCCCCACTTCAATGCGGAGTTTTCGCTCCTCCACGGCGATCAGGATGAGCACGCCGTTATCTTCCTCCGCCTGGCCAATGCCCCAGCTGTTTGCCAGGTCAATGGCGTAATCCTCCACGCTTTGCCCATCCAGGGAGGGCACCGTTACGGCAACGGCCTGCGCCCCCGTCTGCTGTTGCAGCGCCCTGCCGAGTTCCACGATCTCTTGCTCTGTCTGCGCTGAGAGCACATCCGCAAAATCATTCACAAAAAACTGCGCGGTGGGTTGATAGGCGACCTCCGCCGCGGCCGCCAGGCAGAGCGTCACAGCCAAAACAATCGCGGCGGTGCAGGCTAGGACTCTTTTCAAAATCCGCTGAACGTTGTTCACCCTGTACCTCCTTTATACACAGCCCGCCAATCAATCGAAATTGACGGACGGAACCTCCTGCGCGCCTGCGTTTGCCTGGAAATAATCAAACGCTTCAAAATTGAAAATTCCTGCAACCAAGGAGGTGGGGAAGCGCTGGATCTTTGTGTTATAGGTTTTTACCGCGTCGTTATAGGCGCGCCGCGCCTGCGTGATGCGGTTTTCCGTCCCTGACAGCTCGTCTTGGAGTTGGATAAAGTTTGTGTTTGCCTTCAAATCCGGATAGTTTTCTGCGACTGCCAGCAGGCGGTTCAGCGCAGAGGTCATCTGCTCATTCGCAGCGAGCTGGTCGCCTGTGTTGTTTGCGCCGACGAGGGCTGCGCGTGCATCGCTTACTTCCTTCATGATGGCTTCCTCATGCGACGCATAGCCCTTGACGGTGTTGACCAGATTGGGGATCAGGTCGGCACGGCGTTGCAAAGTGGTCTGGATATCCGATTCCTTCTGCGTGACCTCCTGCTTCAAAGTGACGAGGCCGTTGTAGCTTTTGACCGTGTAGCCAACGAGCGCCACTGCGAGCACCGCCACGACAATGAGGATGATATGCCAGGGTTTCAACCGTTTGTTCATAGCTCTGTCTTCCTTTCACAGCGGGCAAAGGCCGCTGCTTTCCACATATATTCTAGCTCTGCGAAGCCCGGCAGCCGGATGCTGCCGGTTTGCAGGCCATGGGATCATTATAATATAAGTATCCCCCGAATACAAGGAAAACCACGCGGCGTCATGCGATGCGCCTTGACAAGGTTTTCCTGGTTGGGTATGATGAAGAGGAAGAAAGGGGAGACGAGACGGATGCCGCTGAGAAAATACCTGAGCCTGGGGAAAAGATGGGTGCTGGAGCGTTGCAATTTGCTGCTGAAGGCGGTGTTCTCCCGGCTGCCCATTCAAAATCGCGTCTTTTTTTATTCCATCCGCGCTGATGGGAAGCTGCTGGAAAATAGCCGTTGCGTTTACGATGCGCTGGGGGATGTGCAAAAGGTGGTGGTGGCCCGGATGCTGCCCCATCCGGTGCTGCTCAAGCCGAAAATTTATTATTATCTTTTGACCAGCCGTGTGATCGTGACAGATGATTACCTGCGCTATCTCCGCCATACAAGGCTGCGCGCGGGGCAGAAGGTGGTGCAGATTTGGCATGCCTGCGGCGCGTTCAAGCACTTTGGGCTGGATGCCCCGTCTCTTTTAACCCCGCAGGAGGAGAAGCTGACTCACTGCCAATATGCGGCCGTGTGTGTCAGCTCCGAGCAGGTGCGCCCTTTTTATGCGCAGGCGTTCGGGATCGGTATCGACCGGGTCCTGCCGCTCGGCACGCCCCGTACAGATGCGCTGCTCCGGGAAGAAACGTGCTGCTCCCTGCGGGAAGAACTGCTCACACGCCGCCCGGAGATGCGGGGGAAACGCATATATCTCTATACACCCACATTCCGGGAGCAGAATGGAAAGCCCTGTGCATATGATCCGCAGATCGACTGGGAGGCGTTAGATGATGCTCTGGCAGACGATGAGCTGTTCGTCATTCGCCGCCATCCGATCATGAAGGAGTCCTTCCTCGGCGATCGGCCGTTCCGGCACATTGTGGATGCAACGGACGAGCCGACACCGCGGCTGCTAACGGTGGCCTCCTTGGTGGTGACGGATTATTCCTCCGTTATTTATGATGCGCTCCTGTGCGGGCTGCCGCTTGTGTTTTACTGCCCGGACCTCGATACGTATGAGCGTAATTTTTACCTTGTCTATCCGGAGGATCTGCCGGGCCCAACCGTGCTCCGCGCGGAGGCTCTGCCAGGCGTTATGCGGGAGGTCTGCCAGCATCCGCCGCTTGAACAACTTGCCGCCTTTCGCGCCGCTCAGCTCGGCGCGTGTGACGGACATGCCTCTGAGCGTGTTGCGGAGCTGATTCGTAGCTATATACCATAAGAAAGGGCTTCAGATGGGGCAGATACCCGTTTTATTTTATATGGATCGATGGTTATGTCCTTTGGAAAATTGACGCTGTGCCCCCCTGTGTTCCCTGTGTTAAGTAGCCGTCCCCTCTGCGGGGACGGTATTTTTTATCAGCGGCAGCATTCTTCGCAGCCGCTGTGGCGGTTCATCGTCTGGCTGCATGGGCAGACTCCATAATAGGCCTGCCAAGCAGCGGAGATGGATCTGCAGTCGTCGCGTGTGCAGGAACAGCCCGAGCGGGCGGCGCCTTGCCTGCCATGATTATTACAGTTGCACATAGCTCTCTCTCCCGATATTTAGTGGCGCCCTGATAGAGGGCGTCTGGTTGGGGAAACTACACCCCAATTCAGAATATGCGGGGGATAAGGCTTGTGTGTGCGTTATCTGCCCGTATTAGGATGAGAATGGCCCTGCCCATTTTTTTGTTTTTCATTTTGCAGGCCATGCTGGACGGCCTTTTCATCTTCGGATATTTATCGAAAGATAGCAATCGGATTTTTAAAGGAAAGCTTTCATCGGAGCCATTCCGATCACCTATCTCAAAAACAATTTTAAGATGTTTTTAATGTTCTTTTAACACGTTTTGTGTATGCTTTTTCTGAATATCTGACGAAAAGGGAGCTTTTTATGAAATGGACACGATATCTGACCGGAAAGGACATTCTGCTGCTGGTAACCGGGTCGCTTTTGTTTTCCTGTGCTCTGAACTGGCTTATTGTACCGGCGGGATTGTTCAACGGTGGGTTTCTCGGCATTGCACAGCTGTTACAATACCTCATCAAAATGATTTTTTATTTTACGCTCCCAGACATCGATTGGGCCGGTATTTTTTATTTTTTAATCAACCTGCCGTTGCTGTTCCTTGCCTACCACTTGGATAGGGGATTTTTCATCAAAACGATGCTTTGTGTGCCCTGCTACACGCTGTTTCTGACGCTTATTCCAATCCCAGAGGCTCCGCTTCTGGCAGATCGTCTGACAGCCTGCCTGGCCGGTGGTTTTTTTGCGGGCGTCGGTGCGGGGATGACGCTGCTCTCCGGCGGCAGCGGAGGCGGTGAGGAGATTTTGGGCGTTTATTTCACCTCGCGCAATCCAAAATTTAGTGTGGGCAAGCTGCTTGTGTTGCTCAACGCTTTTGTTTACACTGCATGTCTTTTGATGACTGACTGGGAGACGGTAGTGTATTCAGTTATTTATAGCGCTGTGACAGCGGTTGTGCTTGATAAGGTACATCTACAGAGCATCATGCGCAGTTGCCTGATTATTACAAAACAGCCGGAGCTGGAGAAACTTATTTTTGATACAGTGCATCGAGGTGTTACGCAGTGGGAGGGCAGCGGAGGATATACCCAGGAAAAGACGAATATTTTATTGACCGTTGTAACCAAAAAGGAATCCCTTACACTCAAAAAGGCAGTGCTGCAAAAAGACCCTGCGGCATTTATTCTCATCAATGAAGACGTTTTGGTGGAGGGGAACTTTCAAAAGCGCATTTAATCTTTACCCAATTTTTAATCTTTTTTCTCGCGCTTTAACGTGCCTTTAAGGCAGGATTAATCCTTTCTTTACCTGTTTTTGTTATCATGAAGAGGCAAATGATAAGGAGGCGCTTTTTGAATGGGTGATATGATTACACATATGGCTGCCGGCAAGGTCCTTCGATGCCGGCTGGCTGAGCGTGAGCCGGAGCTCGGTCTGCATATGCCTGCATTTTTCTTGGGGAATATGGGGCCGGATATTTTTTATTATAGCCTTTTGCCCGGTTCCAAAAGCCTGACGGGATACGGAGATCGTTTGCAGGTGGATGTGGACGTTGCGGCTATGTTCCGCGTTGCACAGGCGGAGATCAATACGGCTGGCAAACACAGGAAGCTCCTGTTTTCCTGGTATGCGGGGCTGATCTCGCATTACTGCGCGGATAAATACCTGCACCCGTATGTGGAGAGCTTTGTGGGTGCGCATGCGGGCTCGGGAAGCAATGCCAGTTTACACGGGCAATGTGAGACGGAAATTGATATCGCCCTGTACCATAAGCAGATCGGCAAGCCGATCTCTGCGTTTCGGACTGGATTTCTCCGGCTGAATGCAGAAGAAACGCAGGCAATTGCAGAGGTATGGCGCAAAATCATTGCTTCCCTGTTTCATGAAACGGTGTCGCTTTCACAGATCACGAGTGCAGTCGCTGCGATTCCAGTGCTCACTTTTCTACAACTGCACGGGACAAGTTTTACAAAACCGATTGCCAAAGCGGTTAGCGGCTTGATTCCAGGCGGATATGATCTCTCAACGAAGCTCAAACGCGATCATCCATGTGCCGGAATCCTCAATGAAGAACGCCGGGCGTGGCGCGATCCGCGCCATCCGGAGGGCCTCTACCGCCACAGCGTGGAGGATATCCTTCTACATGCGGCGGGGGAGGCGCATGCGCTGATCTCTATGGCATACCACGGTGAAAGCGCGGCGGATTCCCTGCTGATCACGCGCGATTTTGATTTCGGATATTACGCGGGGGAAGAGGAGGTGCTTCACGTTGGATAACCAAAAACGTTATGTCACCTTCCGGGAGAAGCTGTCTATCAGCTTTGCAAGCGTTAACAGCTATGTTGTATCCAGCATGATCGCCTCCTATTTGCTCTATTTTTATACAGATGTATTTCTGCTGCCCATGGCTGCAGTGCCTGTGCTCATGGGGGCCGCCCGCATCTGGGATACGGTTAACGATCCCGTGATGGGGATTCTTATTGACCGCACCAGAATAGGGAAGCATGGGCGCATGCGAAAATATTTCTTTTATTTTGCCATTCCGATGGGAGTATTTACGGCGCTCCTGTTCGCGGCGCCAAATTTGTCAACCACATGGAAGGTCGTTTTTGCAGCTGTGACCTATTTTGTGTTTGACACCCTCTATACCATCACCGATGTGCCGCTCTGGAGCCTGATCTCCGTAACGACGCCGAATGCGAACGAGCGGGCGAAAACGCTTTCCCTGGCTGTTACAGTCGGCTCGGTGGGCAGTGTCATCCCGATGCTGGTCGTACCGATGCTTGCGGACCGCTTTGGCGAGCGCAACGGGTATTTCGGCTTTGCAGCCTTGATCGGCCTGTTCGGTATGTGTGCGCTCTTTGCTGTTTACCGAAATGCAAAGGAGCGTATCCAACCCGTCAAAGAAGAGAAACTGCCGGTCAAAAAGATTGTATATCTTGCCTTCCAGAATACGCCGATGCTGTTGACGCTGCTCGCAACCATGCTCAGCTGCACTCGATACCTGCTTCAAATCTCTGCCGTATATGTTGCAAATTACAATATCCACAGCAGCTTTTCTCCGGGTACAGTGCAGATCATCATGGTGGTTATTATTGCGGCAGGTATGTTTGCCGGTATGCTTGTGACGCCACCGCTCTACACGCGATTTGGCTACAAGAAAGTTTATATTTTTTTCGGTGTGATGGGGGCCGTGGTGCTCAGCGCCGCCTATTTTGTCGGTTATAATAATTTCTATGCCATCCTGCCGTTTTTGGCGATAGGCGGCGTTCCGCTCGGTGTGTTTTCCACGATTGCGTATCCGATGGTGGGCGACAGCCTTGATTACCTGGAATGGAAGACGGGCGAGCGGCTGGAGGGCTTCTGTTTCTCACTGAATTCCTCCGTTACAAAGTTCAACAATGCTTTTGCTGCGATCACCGTGTCGGTCTTTCTTGTGCTGATCCAGTTTAAACAGCCGGTAGAGGATGCGATGGGCGTTGTGGTGCAACAGGCGCAGACCGCTCAAACGCTTGATGGAATTTTTGCCTTGGTTACGCTGCTTCCGGCAGGGGGATTCGCGCTGGCGATTGTTCCCATGCTGTTTTACCGCTATACAGGAAAGCGCAAAGAGCAGATCCTCCAAGAGTTGAAGGAGCGTCGCGGAGAACAGAAGGAAACGGCAACTTCAAACGTCTAAGATGAGCGCGCACTTCTCTTCTCTATGGCGCAGCAAGGAACATGATTCTCGGATGCATGGCTAAAAAATGTGGCATGGAGTTCCTCCCGGTGGATGGAATGGGGCGTCGGTGAAATTTATGAACAGCTCAAATAGGCCATTATAGAAAAGAGATCCGCCCGCAGGCGCATAAACCTGCAGGTGGTTTTCTCACTTTTCTACGAAAGCTCTGAAATTGAAAAAACGAAGAAGAATCGGCAAATCTTCAGGGGACGCAGTATCCCATTATTGAGAGGGTGCATGCGCTGTGAGCGAGTGGCCCTGACCAATCACAACAGAAAAACGCGGCATCCCATCTGATCGTGTCCATTGTGCCGGTGCGAAGCTGGCACAGAAGCAGAAAGCTCTGTTCGCCGGTCCAGCGCCGCATGAAACGAAACAGGTATCCGGCAGTTCCCTGAAGCAGTGGAACGGAAGCTTATCAGAGAAAGCCAGAGTTTATGTGCAAACAAAGTAAAACCAGCGGGAACCTTATCACGCCGGTTTTACTGGAACATTTCATTTGCTTTCTTATGCACTTTCGCATAACAGAATATTCTGTATCAGCGGCAGCATGGCCTACAGCCGCTGTGTCAGTTCATTGTTTGAGGAAACGACGCCCCAATTCAGAATATGCGGTGGATAAAGCTTGCGTGCGCATTATCTGCCCGTATTGGGATGGGAATGGCCCTGCCCATTTTTTTGTTTTTCATTTTGCAGGCCATGCTGAGCAGCCTCCTCGTCACTCGAAAGCGGAATGTCATAGATCGCGCTGTAAGAGTCAATCTCCGGCTCTGACACCGGGGCCGCAGGGATTAGCCCCGTGCATTCTGTCATGGAGGAAACGCTCATCGAATCATTGAACAATTCTTCGCCATCCTGCGCATCGTAGGGGAGCGGTCGTTTTTTTGGTTCATCCATATAAAATCCTCTTTTCTCATTGGAAGGTTGAAATGGTGCGCGCGCCGCAGCACGGCCCGCTTTCTGTTTTAGTGTTTCGTGAAACGAGCCGGCTATGCAGGCGGCGCTGATCGAATTGTTTTATTTTGCGGTGGGCTGTGCTATAATAGCACGGTATGAGAATGGTTCAAAACCGTTTGATGAATGGATAAAGGTTGCGTCATCAATTTCTGGAACTATCCTGTAGAGAAAGGATCATTATCAGTATGGGAAAAACAGTGGATCTGATCGTGCCGTGCTTCAATGAGGGCGAGGTGCTCGAGCTCTTCCACAGCGAAGTGAGCGCTGTGCTGGACGAGTGTGAAGGATATGCATTTCATTTTATTTTTGTAAACGACGGCAGCCGGGATCAAACGCTTGATCTTCTGCGTCGCTTTGCGGCGGAGGATGAGCGGGTGCGCTACCTTTCGCTTTCACGCAATTTCGGCAAGGAATCCGCCATGCTTGCGGGCATGAAGTATTCCACGGGTGATTATGTCGGGATTTTGGATGCGGATTTGCAGCACTCGCCGGAGCTGATACCGGAGATGCTAGGCGCACTGGAAGGGGGCTATGATATCGCCGCGGCGCGCCGGGTGGATCGCTCCGGGGAGGGCAAGGTGAAAAGCGCCTTTTCCCGCGCCTTTTATAAGGTCATCAATAAACTGTCGGATGTGGATATTCAAGAAGGCGCGCAGGATTTTCGCATCATGAAGCGGCCGGTGGTGGAGGCCATCCTCTCCATGCCGGAATACAACCGCTTTTCCAAGGGGATTTTCAGCTGGGTCGGCTTCCGCACCAAATGGTTTGAGCATGAAAACCGCAAGCGGGCGGCGGGCTCCAGCAAGTGGTCGTTTGCAAAGCTTTTCCGCTATGCGCTGGATGGGATTATCGGCTTTTCCACTGCTCCGCTGAAGGTTTCCCTCTATATCGGCGTTGCGTCGAGCGGGATTGGCGTGATCTATGCGCTATATATTCTCATTCGCACGCTCATTCGCGGCTCCGATGTGCCGGGCTACCCCTCCATTATCTGCGCAATCTTCTTTTTCGGCGGGCTGATCCTGTGTTCGCTCGGCGTGATCGGGGAGTATTTGGCGCGGATTTATCTGGAGGTCAAGAGACGGCCCGTTTTCCTGGTGGCGGAAACGAATATTATCCCGGAGCCCGCTGAAACAAGCGGCCCATCGGAAGGGTGACCCAATTTGGAGGAACAGCTCAGGCCCCTGCGTGAAAAGGCGATGCGCCTGCCCCTTACGCCGGGCGTCTATATCATGAAGGATAAAAAGGGAAAAATTATTTATATCGGCAAGGCAAAGGCGCTGAAAAACCGCGTCAGCCAGTATTTCGGCTCGCAGGAGCGCCATGCGGTCAAGGTGCGCCGGATGGTGGAGCACGTGGCGGATTTTGATTATATCCTGACGGATAGCGAGTTTGAGGCGCTGGTGCTCGAATGCAGCCTCATCAAGCAGCACCAGCCTAAATATAATATTCTTTTAAAGGATGACAAGGGTTACCACTATATCCGGGTCACCGCCGGGGATTGGCCCGTGATCAGCGCGGCGATGCAAAAGCTGGATGACGGCGCGCAGTACATCGGCCCGTTTACAAGCTCCTTTACCGTGAAGCAGTCGGTAGACGAGGCGCTGCGGATTTTTCGCCTGCCCCAGTGCGGCAAGGTGTTTCCGCGCGATATCGGCCGGGGGCGGCCCTGCCTGAATTATTTCATCAAGCAGTGCTCTGCGCCCTGTGCGGGCAAGCTCACGCAGCGGGAATATCGAGAGACGGTAGAGGAAGCGCTCGCCTTTCTGCGCGGCGGCAGCACAGAGGCGCTCAAAGATATTCAGGGCAGAATGGAAGAAGCGGCTGAAAACCTGGAATTTGAAAAGGCGGCCCGCCTGCGCGACCGGATCAATGCCATTCGCCGGATGCAGGATAAGCAGAAGGTGGTGTCGCTCTCCGTCAAAGAGCAGGATGTGTTTGCCATTTCCAACAGCGCGCAGGCCGCCTGCCTGATGGTGCTCCGTTTTGCACAGGGCAGGCTTTACGACAGCGAATATTTCTTCATCGACAGCGTAGAGGATTTCCCCGCCGCGCGCGGGGAGCTGATCCAGGGCTATTATTCCATGCGCGACCATGTGCCGCCGCGCGTTACGGTGGATGGCGAAGTGGCGGACGAATCACTTTTATCCAGCTGGCTGAGCGAAAAAGCGGGCAGGCGCGTCCAGATCGCCGTGCCGCAGCGCGGGGAGCAGGCGCAGCTGATGGAGATGTGCCGCTCGAACGCGGCGGAAAAGCTTGCGGAGCACCTCGGCCGGGCGGGGAAGCAGACGGCCGCGCTCGATGAGCTTGCTCGGCTGCTGGGCCTGGATGCCCCGCCGGAATATATTGAAGCATACGACATCTCCCACACGGCCGGCAGCGACAATGTAGCGGGTATGGTCGTGTTCCGCGGTGGCGTGCCCTATAAGCAGGCATATAAGCGGTTTTCAATCAAATCCTTTGAGGGGCAGGATGATTACGGCTCCATGAACGAGGTGCTCACGCGCCGCTTTACGCATTATGTGGAGGAAAAAGAGACTGGCGAGGGCTTTGGAAAGCTGCCGGACCTGATCCTCCTCGACGGCGGCCAGGGGCAGGTGAACGCGGTGCGCCCGGTGCTCGAGCAATTCGGCCTGAAGGTGCCGTTGTTTGGCATGGTGAAGGATGATCGCCACCGCACCCGCGCCATCGCGGCGGATGGCGGTGAGATCGCCATCAACTCCAAACGGCAGGCGTTCACGCTTGTCTCCTCCATTCAGGAGGAGGTGCACCGCTTTGCCATCGGCTACCATAAGCAAAAGCACAAAAAAAACACGCTGGTCAGCTCGCTGACCCAAATTGAAGGCATCGGCGAAACACGCGCACGGGCGCTGCTGCGCTCCTTCCAGACGATCCGCGCCATCCGGGAGGCGACGGTTGAGCAGTTACTCACAGTCAAGGGGATGACAGAGCCCGCCGCCAAAGCGGTGTTTTTCCATTTCCATCCGGAAGAAGATTGAAAGATTCCCCTTTTAAACTGCTTTGTATGGGCAAGGCCGCCCATGCGCAGGAAAACTGTGCCAATTCATAAATTTGGAATTATTTCTCTGCGAATGTTGACAAACACCGGCGCAAAATAGATAATAATTTAGATAAGATTTTAGGAAGAGAGTCCGTTTTCGTTGATTGAGAGCGGCACGGGAGTTGTGCATATGAGAGTCATTACCGGTTTTGCGAAAGGCCGTAAGCTGAGAACCCTATCCGGCGAGGATGTGCGGCCCACCACGGACCGCGTCAAGGAGGCGCTGTTCAGCATTATTCAATTTGAAATTGAGGGCAGGCGCGTGCTTGATCTTTTTGCCGGCTCCGGCCAGTTGGGGATCGAGGCGCTCAGCCGCGGCGCGGCAAGCGCTGTTTTTGTGGATTCCTCCCGTGATTCCATTGAAGTGGTGCGGGAAAATTTGAAAACAACGCAGCTCGCTCAGAGCGCGCAGGTGATGCAGATGGATAGCCTCGCCTTTCTCGCTGGCCAGTGCGGGCCGTTTGACATTGCTTTGCTTGACCCGCCCTATGGCGCGGGGCTCGTGCAGAGGGCGCTGCCGATGGTAGCGCGCCGTATGGCGCTGGGCGGCGTGATCATCTGTGAAGCCCCGGCGAAGGTAGATTTGCCGGAGCAGGCGGAGGATTTTTGCCTGGTGCGGCGGTATTCCTATGGGCGGATTTCGCTTGCGCTCTACCGCAGAGAGGGGGAAGGGGCATGAGGATTGCGGTTTGCCCGGGCAGCTTCGACCCTGTTACACTGGGCCATCTTGATATCATCCGCCGTTCCTCCAAGCTGTTTGATAAGGTAATTGTCGTTGTGATGGTCAATTATCATAAAAAAGACAGCAGCTTTACGGCAGAGGAGCGCGTAGAGCTGCTGCACCGCTGCACCGGCGATATTGAGAATATTGAGATCGATACATATAACGGCCTGCTTGCCGACTACACACGCGAAAAGGGCGCTGTGGCAATTGTGAAAGGCCTGCGTGCGGTATCGGATTTTGAATATGAATTCCAGCAGGCGCTGACGAATAAGCGCCTCAATCCGGAGGTGGAAACGATCTTCATCACCACCAGCGCCGAGAATATGTTTTTAAGCTCCAGCGTCGTCAAGCAGGTTTGTGTGTTCGGCGGGGATATTTCAACGTTTGTCCCCTCGGAGATTCGGGAAGATATCATTGACCGTTTAAAACAGGGTTGAACCTGTTTATGATTTGGAAGGGAAGGATGTGTCAGTATGAGCAGTGTCAACATTGCCGAATTGTTGGATCAGATGGATGAAGTCATCGAAAATGCAACCGCCTCCATGTTATCAAGCAAGCGGTATATCGACATCCCCGCGATGCAGGAGCTGATCGCACAGACGCGGGAAAATTTACCCACGGAGATTGAGCAGGCCACGCAGATTGTGCGCGACCGGAGCGCGATCCTCAAGGATGCCAAGCAGGAGGCGCATGAAACGCAGGAGGCTGCCATCCGCAATGCGGATAACCTGCGTGAAAGCGCTCGCCGCGAGGCGGAAGCGCTCACGAGCAAGGCCCGTTTGGAAGCGGATACAATGATGGAAAAAGCCCGCCGTGATTCCAAGGCAATGATGCAGAAGGCGCAGGATGCGTCGGATGACATGGTTGCCAAGGCGGAGGAGAAGGCGAAAGCCCTCGTCTCTGAGGATCAGATCACCAAAACAGCAACCGCGAAGGCCAATGAGATGCTCACCAGCGCCCGCCATCAGTCACAGGAGATGCTGGAGAATGCACAGGCCAAGGCGCGCGAGTCGACGGAGACCGCTCAGGCTCGGGCAAGCGCCTTGCTGGAGGATGCGCAAACCAAATCAAAGGATATGGTGGAAACCGCACAGGCCAAGGCTGCTCTCTTAACTAAGACGGCAAACGAACAGGCGGAGGAGACGATTTCCCAGGCACAAAAGTGGTCGCACGATATGCGCACGGGTGCGAGTGAATTCGTCGAGCGGATTATGCGCACGTCAGATGAGCAGCTCACCCAGTATGTCAATGAAATCCGCAGGGCGCGCCAAAGCCTGCGCGCTTCTGGCAAAGTGGAGGAGGAGCCTCAACCCGAGCCAAAGCAGGACGCTCAAAAATAATCTGCTCTTTCAAACATATAATAAGACGGGCCGCAGCCGGGGGGAAGAAGCAATCACGGCTTGCGGCCCATTTTTTAAATGGGAGGAGTTCGTAATCCGTCGTGTTACATTGCACATTTGGGGAAAAGCAGGCGGGCGCTTCCTATAGGATCAGGCTAGGCGCCTATTTGATTGCGGTGAGCGGCGCTCAAATCGCTTCAATCCGCACGCCCAAAGGTTTCTTTCTGCCCGGCGGCGGTGTGGAGCCAGGTGAAACGCATGAGGCCTGTATTCTGCGTGAATGTTTGGAGGAAACAGGCTTTCTGGTTCAGATAGGGGAATTGTTAGGCTCTGCGGAAAGCTATCTCATGCATGAAAAAATTGGAGCTTTTCATCCAGTGCAGCATTATTATGTGGGCGCCTTTTTGGAATTCGTTTGCGCTCCGGTGGAATTAGACCATACGCTGGTATGGCTGCCCTGCGAAAAAGCCGCCGAGCAGATGAAAGTAGAGCAGCAGGCTTGGGCTGTCCGCAAAGCGGTGGAGAAGCTTGCGTTGGAATAAGGAGCAGATCGATGAAAATATTAGTTTTATTCACCGGCGGCACGATCGGCAGCACAGCCGATGGCGCAACCGTCCATACGGATCCAGCCGCGGCCAGCTGTTTGCTGGCGCTATACCGGGCGCGGTTTGGAGAGGATGTTTTATTTGAAGTGCGCAGGCCATGCAACTTGCTCAGCGAAAATGCCACGCCCGAGTTATGGTCGCTCCTGGAGCGGTCGGTGCGGGAGGAGAACCTCTCTGTCTACGACGGGGTCATCATCACACATGGCTCGGATACGCTGCCCTATACCTGCACCGCACTTGCTTTCCTGCTGCGGGATGTGCCGGTTCCGCTGGTGCTGGTCGCAAGCAATTATTCCCTTGGAGACAGCCGCAGCAATGGCCTTGCCAATTTCCGCAGCGCGGTGGAGCTGATCGCCTCCCGCGCGGTCCGGGGCGTCTTTACCGTTTTTCAGGATGAAAACGGTGTCAACCGCGTGTATCTTGCCTCCCGCATTCAGGAGGCAGATACGGCCCGCGATCAGTTCTCAAGCTATGGGGGAGTAGATTTTGGGGAGATACGCGATGGACGGTTTCATTGGAATGCGCATCCGCTCAATCCCACATTGGAAGAGGTGAATCAGATTCCCGCGCGTCTGCTGCGTTCGGATTGGACTTTTCAGGAGCCGGTGCTTGCCCTGCGTCCCTATCCGGGGCTCGATTACCACTTTCTGCACCTTGATCCGCCGCCGCGCGCTATGCTGCACTATCTCTATCATGCGGCGACGGCCTGCACGCAGGGGGAGAGATACGCACTGCCGGATTTCCTGCGAGAGTGCCAAAGCAGGGGGACGGCTTGCTACCTTGCGTCCTTCAAGGCTGAAGGAGACGCGCTGTATGAAACCAGCCGCGCGCTGCTGAATACGGGCGCTTTCCCGCTTTTCCGCATTTCCTTTGAGGCGGCGTATGCAAAGCTGACGATTGCTTATAATCAGGAGGAGCAAAATCCCAAACGCTTGATGGAGCAGTGCGTTGCGTTTGAGCAGCTGCCGGAGGGATCGGTTTGAGACGCGAACTGCATAAACCAACGGATAGATTTTTGTGCAAATATACAAAATAATGATTCGGTTTATTTTTTTTAAGGATGAAGTGCAACATTTTCCTGTTTTTTTCGTTATATAGAGTGAGAGGGTTTCTCTGAAAATTAAAAACAGGAGTGAAAGTTTGAAAGATTCCTCTTTCAAACTGCGTTTTGTGCTTTTCGAGCAAAGAGGCCGCTCGAAATTTTGGCTCTGCCAAAACCGCACAATTCCGCGGTTGGCGGCAAGAAAGGAACGGCCACGAAAATGAAAAAGACAATGCGGTTTCTCTCAATGGCGCTGGCGATCCTGCTGATCATTCAGCTTTTCCCGGCGACAAGCCTTGCGGCAAAGGCGGACGAGCTTCGCGCACTGGCGCAGGCAGACGCGGCGCAGGCGGCGTTCGCACCGGTCGCGTATGAAGAAGTGGAAAAGCGCGATGCCAACACAAAGGTTTTTAAACGCAAAGATGGCTCCTATACGGCCATTCTTTCTCCGCAGCCACTTCATTATAAGGAAAACGGCGCGTGGAAAGAGATCGACAATACGCTGGAGCGCAAAACGGTAGATGGCAGGCAGGTTTTGCAGAACCGGCAGAATGCTTTCCGCGTATCCCTGCCGGAGGCCGTTACCGGGAAGGATCCGGTCTCCGTCACAAAAGCCGGCTACACGCTGTCCTTTACCATGCAGGAGGTGTCCGGCGGCGCGCCCGCGTCTGTAAAGCAGCCGAGCCGTGCGGAGAAAAAAGCTGCACAGGAAGCGCCGGAAGCTGTGCAGGAGGCAAAGCTTGAGCGGCAGAGCGCGTCGCTCGTTTATGAGGATGTGCAGCCGGATACCGACGTGGAATATACCGTCCTTCCGCAGTCTGTTAAGGAGAATATCATTCTGCAGAAGGCGCCCGACGGTGATGTTTTATTGTCGCTTGATGCTCCGATGGGAGGAGCATCAAGTCCATTGTTCTTTTTCCATATGCCTTGGATTGATAATGAAAAAAGAGAGTATTTGGATACTGGAATGACCATTGGAAAAGCTGGAGAATATATGACCGGTTTATATTGTGGAATTATAACTACTTATATCAGAGTGATCGGGCTATTGCCTTATGTTTCGAAGTAACGCAGGAGAAATCGCTATGAAGAAGAAATATAAATATATCATACTCATACTTATTTTGCTGTTGCTTTTCATCCTATTTTACTTGTTCTATCTGCGTAATTGGAGCCGTCCAGTCAATGTTGATGTGAGTGTGATGCAGGGAGTTACCTATTTTCACGATCAGCCTGCGGAGCAGTACGGGACTCTTTTCTCCTCTCTGTGCGAACAACATCCTGAAAAAGAAAAAGTAGAAACAGGCCCGTTGTCATTTACAAGAGAAATCGAATGGGCGAATGATGAAAAAACGTACTTATCTATCGTCTATCAATTCCAGGGGGAAGGGGCGGATCAATTGAATAGTCCAGCGGATTATTTGTCGTCAGCGGATGCAGGGATGGTCATTGTAAGTATTTATTCTGTATCTGAAAAAGATTCCCTGTATACGTCTGTACTACAATCCTTAAAAAATGCGACAGATGAAATCCAGCTGAAAAAGGAGATGAGCAAGGAATACGGCAGATTCCGACCGATCTATAACCTGTTTGTTAAAAAAGGAAGTAAAGATGATTTCGCTTACTATATTACCCCCTACAACCGTTGTAAAAATGAATATGGAATGACAGACGGTGACGACTGTGTGGCTTATGCGTTCTTTCGTTTTGGAGAATACCAAATCAATCTCTATGAGAGCACAAATGATGTGACACAGTACCAATGTATGCCGCTTGTTTTGCAGGACTTGGCGGATTTGTTTCGTGAGGCTCAGAAGGCAAGTTGACAGCTTTATTCCTACGTTTATCTGATGGCTCTTAAGATGGGATAAGGAGCTGATTCCATGACAAAACGAACAATTCGGTGGCTTATTTTCGGCATTTCGATGATGCTGTTGCTGCTAATTTCTATACTGTATTTTGTTTTTATCCGCGACTGGAACCGGCCCGTACCTTTTCCTGCGGAGGAGGTCAAAAAGATCACATATTTCCAGGGCCGGTCCGCTGGGGATGCGTCTGCTGTATTAAACGATATCTATCATGCCTGCGGTGCAGAAGAGAAATCACTGGAGCGCGGCAGCGGTTCCTTCACTCGCAGGGCTGAGCTTACTGTGACTGGGAAAGAAGTGTTATCTCTGGAGTATACCTTTTGGTTTTCTCCGGATGATCCGTTATTTCAGGATCGACCGTTTCAGCAGATACGCGCAAGCAGAGTAAACGTGTATATTTATCCTGAGGGGGCATCACTTGAGACTTGGCATTCCGACAATCTTGCATTTGCCTCGAACAAGGAGGAGATTGATCGGCGGATGGACGAGAACTACGGCCGTCTGCGTCCGATTTACCGGTTGTTTGAGCAAAAAGGCAAAGCGGAAAACGGTTCCTACTTTGTAACCCCGTACGACCGGTCGAAAAACGAATTTTATGATACGGACGGGAATGACGGTTCGGCATACGCCTTTCTTGCCTTTGGCGAATACCGGATCAATCTGGATGAATGGACGCAAGATAGTAAACGCTACGCTTGCATGCCGATTGTTTTGCAGGATTTGGAAAATTTATTTCAAAACAGTGAATCGTAAACTGACCATTGCATGTCCGAGAGTATTAGAAAATTAGTGCTCTCTGATATCAAATTCGATGGTGAGGAAAGCTCCATGAAAAAGAAAATCGTCCTTATTGTATGTGCCCTGCTCGTTTTAGCTGCCGGGGCCGGCATTGGATACAAATTCACAAGAATGACGGTCAAAATGAATCTGGATTCGGATACCATCGTCTATCAAAATCGGACGTACCGTTTATCTGAGACGGCCCGCGCCGTTTTCAGCCGCGACTCCGCCAATGTGTCATCCCTTTGCGATAACGTTTCGCTGGAGCCGATCGATTTCCGTACCAGGCAATTCGGGCGGTATGGCGAATCGCTTCTGGACGACTTGACGGCGACGGAGCAGTTTTATAGGGTTCAAAACGACCCGAACCGCTGGTTTTTGATCAATCCCGGATTCCCGAGGGACCTTCTGTATATCCGAACCGATTTTCAGAAGCCGTCGTGGCGGGAAGCGCCCGTGAGCGCCGTTGATTTGAAGCTGGATCTGTTCGGGCAGCCAGGGGAGGAGGCGGAGCAATATTCTGCTGGCGGCCAGGCTGCGGTTGATGCGCTGCTCCGCCGGTTGCTATCGGGCGGGGACTGCACGGATCTCCTGCAAAGCATCCAGGGCCTTGACCCTGCAAAACGGTATGAGATATGGGTGACCTACCGGGATTACCCGCTCCATGAGCTCGTTGGATACCTACAGGAGGGGCAATTTGCGGAGTGGAATGCTGCTCCCGAGGCGGGAGCGGATTCCGGAAACGCCTGATCCCACGGGCGTCGTGTCTGTTCCGCCAAATAAACGACAGCCCACAAATTTTTCAACAAATGGTTCTTTTGGAGTATCTATCTGATCCGTTCCTTATCTCTGAACGGAGTCGGAGAAAGGGGATCGATCATGGCTTTTTCCCTGCGCCGCAGGCGTACCGTTTCGGACATCCTCCTTACTTTGTTTGCCGGTTTGATTGTGTTCGGCTTTTCTTTGTACAATTTGACGCATTCCTCCACAACGGTTTCGTTTCGACTTTTTCTGATCTTATGGATTGTGTGCTTCTGCCTTATCGCTGCGGAACTCGTTGCCGCCGTCCGCCGCAGCGTTGTACTTGACGGCGGGGAAATTGTCATCCGCTCCGGCTTGCGCCCCGCCTGTGCGCTGCCTTTGTGCGAGATCAATTCCATTGCTCTCACCAGGGAAGCGCCGCAGAAAAAGGTTCCGTTTTTCCGATGTTACGGGAAAGCGCATCGCAGCGGTGCGGACAGCCTGATCCTCACCTGTAAAGACGGCAAGCGATACAGGCTGGCGGTGGAATACCATCAAAGGTTTTTAGAGGCGATTAGTCGTACCTGATGGGAACGAAGGAAATACTGCAATAAGGCGCATGACAACAACGGCGCATCCGGCTATTGTGTTGCCGGATGCGCTGTTTGTTCTTTTACGGTCTCTTTATTTTTTCTGCGACTGGAGTTGATCATTCCAATCCAATTCATAGCTCGGATTGCCGTATTGGAACTTAATCAGGCTATTGAGCCTGCGGATCGGATTTTTGGCAAGGGCGACGCTGTTTTCCGCATAATTTGCGCCGAAGGCATCCAGGATGGGCTTGAATTGCTCCCAGCGCGCCAGGAAGCTCTTGAAATCCCTCTTTTCCTTCGGCGACCAGGCCACCTCGCTGAGTGCCTGCATGCGCGGAAAGAGGAACATCTCCAACCGGCGGACGGAGGGGATGAATTCCGTCCACATTTCCGCTTCCACGCCGAGCACGTTTTTCACGCTCTCTGAACGAATGCCGCCCTGCACGGGCTCGAATTTGTAAGTGTTCTGTAGTGGTCGCTGCGCATAGGTCATATCAAAGTAGAAGGCCTGGTGGCGGCTCATGATCATTTCGCCGCCCTCGTTGATATATTTTTTCGCGAATTTGTCGCGCTGCGGCGTCCAATACTGGCCGACGAGGGATTTGTCGAGATTTCCCGCCTGGAGCGCCTCGTTCCAAACAATCAGCCGCTTGCCCTTCTCCTTGAGATGGGCTGCAATGCGGTTGTTGAACAAGCCCTGTAACTCCTCCACATCCTTGAGCCCATGCTCCTGGATGGCCTTTTGGCAGTGCGGGCAGGTTTTCCACTCATCCTTCGGCGCTTCATCGCCGCCGATGTGGAAATAGGGGGCGGGGAAGAGGGGCGCAATTTCATCAATGATATCAAAAATAAATTGATAGGTGCTTTCCTTGCCCGCGCAGGCGGGACGGTTCCAATCTTTCCAGTTGAGCGTTTTTTCCGGAATGGTCTTTCCATAGAACCAGTGGACCTCGCCGGGAATCTCGCGGCAGGCGAGATAGGGGTAGCCGGCGATCGCAGCGGCGAAATGCGCGGGCATGTCAATTTCCGGCACGACCATGATAAACCGCTCGGTGGCATAGGCCACGATTTCGCGGATCTGCTCCTGCGTGTAGAAGCCGGGTGCGTAGGGCTTTCCCTCCAGCCGTTTGCTTTTCCAGCCGTACAGCTGTGTATCCTTGCGTTTAGAGCCGATCTCCGTGAGCAGCGGATACTTTTTGATTTCAATGCGCCAGCCCACATCGTCCGTCAAATGCCAGTGAAAAACGTTGAGCTTGTGCATCGCCATAAAATCGAGATAGCGCTTCACATAGTCCACGCTCCAAAAGTAGCGGCTGGAATCCAGCATCATGCCGCGCCAGCAAAAGCGGGGCGCATCTTCGATTTTGACGCAGGCCATGGAGAGCGCTGCGGCGTTTTGGATGGTGTCTAGCTTCAAAAGCTGGCGCAGGGTTTGGATGGCATAGAATGCACCGGCGGGTGTGGAGGAGGAAACGGCGATGCCGCTTTGTGTGCAGTCGAGCTGATAGCCTTCTTTCGGGATACAGGCGTTATATAAAAAGCGAATGTCGGCCATTTCATTGCCGTTTTGGAGAGGAAAGCGGGCTGCTTTTGCAACCAGCTCCTCAAAAAAATGGGATACGGCCTGTAATTCCGGCGCAAAATAGCAGGAGGTATCCTGTGTGAGCCTGAATGTGCCGGTCAACTGGGATACTTTTTGGGGCAGGGGAATCAACTGGATCATAAGTCCTCCTCAAAACTACTGGATTGAATTTTATACTCAAAATTAGCGGTGTTGCTTTCTCACTGATTTTTTGACCTTGGCGTCGTCAATCAAATTATGCAGGCCCGCCCAGTGCAGCTGCCGGCGGTTAAACCAGAGGGAATAGCCCTTTGCGCGCAGGGCGCCCGGCATTGCCTGCTTGAGTGTTGCGGGGTGTTCCACGCCGTATACGGACAGCAGGCGGTAATAATCCTCGAGCTTTTGCTGAAAATGTGCCCAGCTTCTGTTTTTCGGCGCTGTCCAGGCGATTTCTGCAATCGCTCCCAGGCGCGGATAGGTGCAGTAATCGGCCTTTTTCATACTGGGCACATATTCCGTCCAGAGCGGTGCTTCCAAGCCAAGCAGATTTTTGGCCGAGGCTTCGTCGATGTGGGGGATTTCCGGCGTGTTTTCATAAGTCGCCTGCAGGTTGAACCAGCCGTAGGGCAAATCAAGATAGTAGGGGAAGGATACGGAGTTTACCATGCGGCGCCCCGCCGTGATTTCCGCCTGAGTGTTTGGCGGCATGCCGCACATCTGCCATACGATATCGCGGTCGAGCCACTCCGTCGCCTCCACGGAATCCCAGTTCCACATCATGGAGGTAACGCCTTTTTCCTTGAGATACCGGCTGACACGGCTCATAAAAAATTGCTGAAGCTCCTCCTCATCCTGCAATCCGGTCTTTTTCATGAGGGCTTGGCAGTGGGGGCAGAGCTGCCAGCGCATTTTGACAACTTCATCGCCGCCAAGGTGAAAATACCCATCCGGGAACAGCGGAATTAATTCATCAAGCACGTCAAAAATAAATGAATAGGTGCTCTCCTTCCCGGCGCAGAGAATATCATGCTTAACGCCCCAATGCGTCGCCACGGGCAGTGAGCGGTCAAAGCAACTCAGCTCCTGGTAGCAGGCGATGGCGGCCTGCATGTGGCCGGGCATATCGATCTCCGGAATCACCTTAATGTATTTGGAGTGCGCGTAGGCGACTACCTCGCGGATATCCTCCTGCGTATAAAACCCGGAATGGGGGCGAAAGCCGAAATTCGTGTGGGAGCGTTTTGATCCAAACTCCGTCAGGCGCGGGTATTTTTTAATTTCCACGCGCCAGCCCTGATCCTCCGTCAGATGCCAGTGGAAAATGTTGAGCTTATGTACCGCCATGAGATCAAGGAAGTGCTTAATATCCTCAACCGGATAGAAATACCGACCGACATCGAGCATAAAGCCGCGGTAATGGTAGAGGGGCGCATCATCGATGCTGAGGCTTGGAATATTGCAGCCGCCGGTCAGCAGAATTTGCCTCAGCGTTTGCAGCGCATAAAAAAGGCCCGCCTCCCCGGCGGAGGAAATGCAAATTTCCTGCTCGGAAACCTCTATCCGGTATGCCTCCGGATCCCCCTCTTCCGTTCGGGTGAGCAAAAGCCGTGTTGTGCCCTCCGGCTGGGTCAATGTAAAATGAAAATTTTGCCTTAAAAAGGATTGAAAGTCTGCAATCGCCGCCTGTGGAAGCACAGAGTTGACCAGTGCCGTTTCGGCGGAAAACGGAAAGCTGCCTGCGCCTTGGTGGATCGTCATATTCTTTGGTTCTGGAATAATGTGGATCATCAGCAAAGCCCCTTTTAAAAACTTTATTTTGTACCATTATAGCAACGTTTTTTGGCAGGCGCAAGCAGCGGGGTGCAGAAAGCATTCGGCCAGGAGGGATTTTTCAGTTGCTTCCATTCATATTTTCCACTGTTTTGTTCAAACTAGGAGTGGACATTGATCAGGGCACAGGCCGCAATGGTTAGCCTGCCCGTTGTCCGTGAAGGGAGGTGAACGGAATGTCTCAGCAGAATCAGAATAATCAGTTCAACAATCAGCAAAATCAGAACAACCAGTTCAACAACCAGCAGAATCAGAAGAACAACAAGGCGAAGCAGCAGGCGACAAATAACCGTAACCAGCAGAACCAGCAGAATCGCCAGAACCAGAGCTTCCAGAACCAGCGGCAGGAAAATGAAAACCAGTTTTAACGATTGATTTTTTAAGCCCTTGTTTCAAACGCAACCATATGCTGATCCGGGAAGAACCGGCCGGTGCTCACGCAGCGGCGGGTTCTTCCAATTTTTTATCTGTTTTTTCAGTTACGGTGCTTAAAAACAGCGTATCAGATCATTGACTTCTTTCGATTTGTTTGATAATATAAAAACGCAGCATATTGCATATAAATTATTAAGTATAATATATTTTATTGTGGTCAAATTTGGCGTTATCAAACAATAGAAATGAGGCTGAGAAAATGAAAAAGCATGGGCTTCGATGGCTTTCCCTCTGCATGGCTGCTTTCATGGTGATCTCCATGGCAGCCTGCGGTGGCGGCGAGGAAACAGACACGTCATCTGGAGAGAGCGGCCAGCCCGCGGCCTCCGCGGCGGGCAACGATGAAATGCTGGGCGGGGCGGAAAGCGAATCGGCAGAGGAGAGCGTCTTTGCGGCGGATCCATCTGCGACCGTGCCCCCTGGGGAGAGCGCGACAGAGCAGGAAGGCAAACCGGAACCATCCCGTGGGGCACCGACCAAGACGCCGCAAGCTGAAAAATTGCCGGCAACCAAGACGGAAATTCTCGCGCTGTATACAACGGTGATGAACAAGGCAAAATCAGGAAAACCCGGCTTTAGAAAGGTAGAGTATCAGGAGCTTACGAAGAAAGATTTTGATAGCGGCGCTGTCAACTGGATTCTGGATCAGGCGGGTAATTATATGACAAGCCCGGAAAAGGCCAACGCCAATCCGAGCGTCAATCAAAAGGGCGGGGATATGACATGGTTCCCTGTGTATAACGGAAGTGCCGGCTGCATGATCGCGCAAAGCGATGCGGATAAGGCGATTCAAAGCGCAAGCTGCACAAAGCTTGATAACGGCAACTATAAACTCGTTATTAAGCTGAGGCCGGAAACAAACCCGGAGCCTTTGGTAAGCTACCATGGGAAAATGTTCTCTCCGCTATCGAAAAAGGATATTGACGCTGAACTGGGGAAATTGACGCTCTTACTCCGAGTGGATCACTATGCCGTGAAATACCGTGATTGTACGGCAACCCTGATTTGCAACCCCAAAACAAATCAAATTGTCTCGCTGGAGCAAATCATGTATTGCGACATTACGGCGAAAGGCCGCATCAAGGTTTTGTTTATGGATATTGAGGGTGGAGCTACCCTGCGCAACACTTTAAAGATTACAAACTTCCAGTATTAATCGTCCTTATGAATTTGAAAAGCGCCCCGCACAGGCGGGGCGCTTTGATATATAGGTGGGCGAACTGGGTTCGCCCACCTTTCCCCGCGTATCACGAAGGCTTACACACAATCTCCCTATAGCTTTTGGAGCGCAAAACGCCAAAATTGCTTTCCCTATGCCAGAGATGGTTTGGAGAAATTTTTGGGGGATCATATTGACAAGGATCGTTGTCAATGTTATCCTGAATATGACAAAGATCATTGTCATATTGACTGCATGAAGAAAGGGGGATTTGCGTTTGCTCACAAACCGGGTCGCGCTCCTGCGTAAGCAGGCGGGCTGTAGCCAAAAAGTTTTCGGAAATCTGATCGGCGCTTCGCGGCAAACGGTCAGCCTGATTGAGCGGGGAGACTATAACCCGTCCGTCAGCCTTGCCCTGAGGATCGCACAGGTGTTCGGAAAACCGGTAGAAGAAATTTTTTGCCTGAAGGAGGAAATCGGTATGCGGTATTGTGGAAATTGTATGGTGCTCTGCGAGAGTACGGAATGTCCGGTTTGCGGAAGCCGAAAGTTAAGACAGCCACAGGAAAATGATCCGGTCTTTCTGGTGAATCAAGATTTTTTCCATGCGCGGTTTCTGGAAGACGCTCTCAATGAAGCGAAAATTCCCTTTGAAAAGCGCGGTCGGCTCGGTCGGGGCATGACACTCCGGCTGGGAGAGGGGATGGAGGAATACGACTTCTTTGTTCCTTTCGGTACGTATGAAAGATGCAAGCAACTCCTAAACGAACTCTGCGATGAGGAGGGCCCGCTTGCAAACACCGATACGGAAACGCATTTTTAAAGGACTCGCTGGATGGCGCCGTAAAGGTGAAAAGAAAATCATATATAAAATTTTATTTACAGAACCCAACCGAATTGTTTTGGTTGGGTTCTGTTTAATCCTATTCCGGCTCAATCCGCTGAAACAAAATCCTCGTCTCCGGTAGTTGGAATCCCCCTGTGATGCTCTGCGGTTCCCAGGTTTTTTGAAGCCCCAGCCAACCGATCACCCGATCAGAGGAGAAGGGGAGGAAAGGCCGCAGCAGCACCGCGAGATTCCCGATGAGCTGGATGCAGTTGAAAAGTGTTTTGGCGCAACCGTCAGGCGACTCAGTGCGTGTCATCCATGGCTTTCCCGCGTCGAAATACCGGTTCCCAAAGCGTGTAAGCTCCATCAGGGCGTTGAGCGCGTCTTTGATGCGCCCTTTTTCGATCTGTTCGCCCGCAAGTGGAAAAATGGCTTCGATTTGGCGCCAAACCTCCGGGTCGATGGCCGCATCCGGCACCTTGCCTTCGCCGTATTTTTGTAGAAAAGCGAGCGTCCGGTTGATGAAATTCCCGTAAGCGCCGACCAACTCGCCGTTGATCCGCTCCGCAAACTCGTGCGGGGAAAAGTCCGCGTCCCGCCGCTCCGGGCCGTTCACCAGGAAAAAGTAGCGGATTGCGTCCGGCTGGTAATGCGCGGCCAGATCTTTGACCCACACTGCCCAATTTTGGCTTGTTGAGATGCGCCTGCCCTCAAGCGTCATATATTCGCTGGAGATGATTTCATCCGGCAGATGGAACGCTTCTCCTCCTGCGTCCCCATAGGCGAGCAGCAGGGCGGGGAGGATGACCGTGTGGAAGGGGACGTTATCCTTGCCATGCACGTAGTAATGCCGGGCCTCCGGCCCCCATAACGCCCGAAAATCCGTGCCCCGCTCGCGGCATACCGCTTCGCTCATGGAGAGATAACCGAGCACGTTTTCCGCCCAGATATAAATTTTTTTGTGTTCATAACCCGCCTTTGGCACGTCGATCCCCCAATCGAGGTCGCGGGTGATCGCCCGGTCGCGCAGCCCTTCATCCAGATATCGGCGTGTGAAGGCAATCGCATTTTTCCGCCAGCCAGGATGGCTTTCCAGCAGGGCGGTGAGCTCCGGCAGCAGCTTTGTCAACGCAAGATAAAGCTGTTTGCTCTGCCGGAATTCGATTGCCGCGCCGCACTGTGCGCAGTGCGCGGCTTGCAGTTGCTCCGCTTCCAGCACGGCGCCGCAGGCATCACACTGATCCCCGCGCGCCGCTTCTCCGCAGAAAGGGCAGGCGCCAACAACGAGCCGGTCTGTCAGCACGCCGCAGTGCGGGCAGACGGCTTGCGGCGCTTCCCGCTCATAGATGAGTTCGCTTTGGTATAGAGCCTTGTGAAAATCGCGGACAAATCGTTTGTGCTCCTCTGAGGAGGTTTTTCCATAGCGGTCGTAGCTGAAGCCAAGCTTGTCAAACACCTCGCAGAATTCCGCGTGGTATTGGTCACTTACCTCCTGCGGTGTGCGCCCCTCCTGCCGGGCGCGGATGGTGATGGGTGTGCCGTGGCAGTCGCTGCCGGAAACGTAATAGACGCAGTCGCCCCTGGCGCGGAAATACCGCGCGAGCACGTCGCCCGGCAGGAGGGAGGCGATATGGCCGATGTGCAGCGGGCCGTTGGCATAGGGCCAGGCGCCGCCGATGAGAATATTTTGCATTTGAATCAGGCTTCCTTTCATTTCTGTTTGGATTGGTAACGATGCATTTGAAGCATCAAAAAAGCTCTCACCTCCCGAATCTGCAGAATCGCAAATTTCGGGGACGAGAGCTTTGCTCCGTGTTACCACCCCAAGTTCACCCACACCTCACGATGCGGGCCTTATCGGGTGCGGGCGGGAAATGATCCGCCGATACCCTATCTCGATAACGGGAGAAACCCGGCGCAGCCTGAGGCGTTTCAAGGGCTCAATTTGCCTTCGGTGCGCGGCTCCGAGACCATGTTCGGCGCAGGCGGGCCTTTCTCCCTTCTCAGCAAACGGGATTCTCTGTAAAAGCGCTCTGCACGTACTCTTTCTCTTCACAGCCTGTGTACAATAGAGGATGTTCTATTATACCGATTATTATAACCGGTTTTCAGAAAAATGCAACTACCACCAAGATAAACAAGAAGCACCATGTATATAATGTTATCTTAATTTTAAATATGTTGACAACATAGAAATTTAAATAATATAATTCTAAAAAATTACCTGAGAAAGATAGGGGGCCTGCAGATGAAACGGCTTACTTTCTCCTGTGGGACAGCGGCAAAGATCGCTGTTGGCGTTTATGCGGGGATCGTTTTTTTGCTGGGGACTTTTTGCATTCCGTGTAACATCGTGGGGATGGGCACTGACGTGGAAATTAAACAAATTGCCTTTCGTCCGCTCTGGTATATTAATAATATCTACCTTGACCAGCATTATACTTACCAATTCAACATAATGCTTGCCTTGTATTTGCTGCTGGTGCTGACGATCCTCTTGTTTTGCGTCCTGTTTCTCCTTCGAAAGAACAGCGAAAAGCAAATATAGCCTGCTACTTATATCCGATGATACATGAATCGCCCTGTCTGGCACAGGGCGATTTTTTATGCCCTGCTTTGCGAATTCATGCCAGGCATTTCCTGTTGACATTCCGAACATTTGAGCGTATACTGATCAAGAACAAATGTTCTAAAACGTTTTCGGGGATGGATGACAATGGATCTTTTTGATAAACTGCGCATCCTTGCCGATTCCGCGAAATATGACGCCGCCTGCACGAGCAGCGGGGTGGACCGCTCCTCTGCCGAGGGGGGCGGCTTCCGCATCGGCAACGCGGCCTCCTGCGGGCTCTGCCACAGTTTCGCGGCGGATGGCCGGTGTATCTCCCTTTTAAAAGTGCTCATGAGCAACGCCTGCGTGTATGATTGCCAGTATTGCGTCAACCGTTGCTCCAATGACGTGCCCCGCGCGACCTTCACGCCAAAAGAACTCGCGGAGCTGACAATCCATTTTTATAAACGCAACTATATCGAAGGGCTGTTTTTGAGCTCCGGCGTGATCAAAAACCCGGATTACACCTGCGAGCGCATGATTGAAACGCTGCGCATCCTGCGGGAGGAATACGGCTTCGGCGGCTATATCCACGCCAAGGCGATCCCCGGCGCGGACGACGCACTGCTCTCCCGCCTCGGCCAATTGGCGGACCGCATGAGCGTGAATATCGAGCTGCCCTCGCAAAAGAGCTTAAAGCTGCTCGCGCCCAATAAATCCAAAACGGATATCCTCCGCCCCATGGGGCTCATCAGCACGCGCATTGCGGAAAACACGACGGATCTCGTGCGCTACCGCCACGCGCCAAAATTCGCGCCTGCGGGGCAGAGCACGCAGATGATTGTGGGCGCGACGCCGGAAACGGATTACACGATCCTGAACCTTTCCGCCGCGCTCTACAAAAAATATGGCCTCAAGCGTGTGTTTTATTCCGCTTATATGCCGGTTTCCAACAACCCGCTGCTGCCGGCGGTGGATACCAAGCCGCCGCTCCTGCGTGAGCACCGGCTCTATCAGGCGGACTGGCTGCTGCGGTTTTATGGCTTTTCCGCCGGGGAACTGCTGGATGAGAAACATCCGAATTTTAACCCTTATATTGATCCCAAATGCAATTGGGCGCTCAACCATATGGCGCTTTTCCCGGTGGAGATCAACACCGCGCCACAGGAGATGCTGCTGCGCGTGCCCGGTATCGGCGTCAAAAGCGCCAAGCGGATTGTGGCTGCCCGCCGCGTGAGCAGGCTCGACTTTGCGGGGCTGAAAAAGATCGGCGTAGTGCTCAAGCGCGCGCAGTTTTTTGTGACCTGCAATGGGCGCATGGCGGAGGGACTCAAAGTAACGCCTGACCGGGTGCTGCAATCGATGCTGTCGGAGCGCTCCCGGCGAATGCTGCCGCAGCTAACGGATGAGCCGGAGCAGCTGAGCCTGTTTCAGCACGAGGTCACGAGGGAGGATGTGGTGAAATGCCTGACCGGGCAAATGTAGCATACTGTTATGACGGCTCCTTTGAGGGGATGCTGTGCTGCATTTTTGAAAGCTTTGAAAAAAAGGAACGCCCTGTTTCCATCGGACCCGAAGGCGTGGGGCAATTAACGCTCTACCCGCCGCGCAGGGTGCAGACGGAGCTTTCGAAGGCGCGGCGCGTGGAGGCGGGGCTTCGCCGAAAAGCTTCCGATGCATCCTACCGATTGGTGGAGCTTGGCTATTACTCCTGCCACGAGCAGAAGGAGCTTTTGGCGCTTGATTTTACACGCCTTGCGATGCGCTATGGCAGGCGAGCGCTCTCCATGCTCGCGGATAATACGGTAAACGAGCTGACCCGCGCTGTGCAGAAGCTGACGAACGAGGCGCATCAATATAAGGAGTTTATCCGCTTCTCCATCGGGGAGAACGGCGCGATGACTTCCGTGATCGAGCCGCAAAATTTCATTCTGCCGCTGATTGCGCCACATTTTTGCGACCGCTATCCGAATGAGTCGTTTTTCATCTATGATGCGTCGCACGGCGCCGCCCTGGTTGCCGTGCCGGGGGAGCATGCAATCGTCCCGGTGGAGGCGTATGAGCAGCCAGAGGCCGGGGAGGAGGAGCGCTGCTTCCGCGCGCTGTGGAAGCTGTTTTATGATACGATTGCGATCGAAGGGCGATATAATCCGAAATGCCGTATGACCCATATGCAGAAGCGGTTCTGGAAGCATATGACGGAGTTAAACGGGGAGGGGGAAAGGGCGCAGCTTTGGGCGGAAAAAGAACGCAGAAAGCTGGCACAAACGAGCGGGCAGCAGGCGTTTCTGCCAGTGGAACGGCGGGAAAATGCCGAAAGGGATTCGTAAGAGCAATTTGGCCTGGCGCAGGGAAATGGTGGTTACAAGGGCTGATGGGCCGTCTTTGTTCTGTATTTGACAACTCGGATTACGTGCGTTAAACTAAAACTCTCAAATATCTTGTAGCTGATTGGCCGGACTTGTCCGGCCTCGTTATTTGGAGATGTGAAAACGCGTGAAACAGGAAGAAACAGCAGCAGAAAAATATGAGCGGATGACGAAAACGCCGGTGAAAAAGCTCGTCTGCACACTGGCGGTGCCCACCATCACCAGCATGCTGGTCACCTCTTTTTACAACATGGCGGATACCTTTTTCGTCGGTCGCATCGGCACGAGCGCTACGGGTGCGGTGGGCGTGGTGTTTTCCCTGATGGCGGTCATCCAGGCCATCGGCTTTACCTTCGGCCATGGGTCGGGCAACTATGTTTCGCGCGCGCTGGGGCGGCAGGATATGGAAAACGCCTCGCGCATGGTATCCACCGGATTTTTTTCGGCGCTGTTTTTCGGGGCGGGCGTAAGCGTGCTGGGGATTATCTTTCTTGACCCGTTGATGCGGATGTTGGGCGCCACGCCGACGATTCTGCCCTATGCACGCGGCTACGCGGCCTATATCCTGCTTGGCGCGCCGTATATGACGGCCTCTTTTGTGCTCAATAACCAACTGCGCTTTCAAGGCAGCGCCATGTATGCGATGGTAGGGGTCATCAGCGGCGCGGTGCTCAATATTGCGCTGGATCCGTTATTCATCTTCACCTTCCACCTCGGTGTAAGCGGCGCCGCGATCGCTACAATCATCAGCCAGTTTATCAGCTTTTGCATTCTGCTTTATGCCTCTTCAAGGCGTGGTAATATCCGCATCCGGTGGAGGGATTTCACACCGAAATGGGCCTTTTATCGGGAAATCTTGCGCGGCGGCCTGCCTTCTTTCTGGCGGCAGGGGCTGGCGAGCGTGGCAACGATGTGCCTGAATTTAGCGGCGGGCCCGTTTGGCGATGCGGCAATTGCGGCGATGTCGATTGTGTCGCGCGTTGGGATGTTCGCAGGCTCCACGCTGATTGGCTTCGGGCAGGGCTTTCAGCCGGTGTGCGGCTTTAACTATGGTGCGCAGCTCTATGGGCGCGTTCGCAGCGCTTTTTGGTTTTGCATCCGTGTATCGACCGTTGTGCTCTTGTTGATCGCCGGAATAGGCCTTGTTTTTGCGCCGCAGATCATTGCGCTTTTCCGCGATGACCCGGCGGTGATCGAAATCGGCGCGGCTGCGCTGCGCTTCCAGTGCCTGACCTTCCCGCTCAACGGCTGGATCATCCTCAATAATATGATGCTGCAAACCATCGGCAAGGCCGCGAAGGCGACTGTGCTCGCAATGGCGCGGCAGGGCCTTTTCATGATGCCAGCCCTGCTGATTCTCACGCCGGTTTTCGGCCTGCGGGGAATTGAATGCAGCCAGCCGGTCGCCGATATTGCCACTTTTCTGTTGGCGATTCCAATGGGCCTGAGCGTTCTGCGGGAGATGCGTGTGCAGGAAAGCGCGATGAAGCTGAGGGAATAGAAAGGTTTGGCAGAGCGCTTTATAGGGGCTGCACCACATTGTCATACCAAAAACGCACCTTGAAGGGGCCCTTGAGGCTCCATTCGAAGGTGCGTTTTTCTATGTTTTGGGATAGTTCAGCAAGCCCTAATCCGCAGCTATTCCTTGCTGTGTTGGAACGCCGTTTCCCACTCGGTCGGCCGGAAGCCGGTGAGCACAAAATCCTCGCCCACCAGAATGGGGCGCTTGACGAGCATGCCGTCCGCCGCAAGCAGCTCGAGCTGTTCCTCCTGCGCCATGTCCGGCAGCTTGTCTTTCAAGGCGAGCGCCCTGTAGGCAAGTCCGCTCGTGTTGAAAAAGCGTTTGAGGGGAAGATTGCTTGTTTGCAGCCACTCCCGCAGCTCCGCTTCCGTGGGATTTTGCAGCTTGATATCCCGCGCTTCATATGGGATGCCGCGCTCGTCGAGCCACTGTTTTGCTTTCTGGCAGGTGGTGCATTTGGGGTACCAGAGAAAGAGCATGGAAATATCCTCCTTTTGTGTAACATGATTTTACTTGGAAAGAAAATCTTACCGTCAGCCGATCTTTTCCAGCATAATATTCAAAATTTCCTCATCCGTTTCGTGCATCCTGTCGCGCCCAATCTCGCGCCTTGCGCGCCACGGCGGCATAGGCGATTGCGATCGGCTCCGTGCAGCCCAGCGCGGGCACGAGCTTCGCGCGCAGGATTTGGAGGTAGGTTTCGTAGTGGTTGCAGGTTTTGTTTTTACAGTCTCCGGGGTTTAAATTGTCACCTCATTGTTTTTTCGTTTTCTTTTTTCTCTTTGCAGGGTTTTACATGCCTGTCCAGTGTAGCGCAAATGGCGTGGAAATGCAAGCTGTGCGTCTGAATCATCTTACTGAAGGAAATTCAGCCGGGAGATACGGTTCAGATTTATTATAACGGTTCCATTGGGAAAACGAATCCTCCCGCGTTGCTTGGATGCGTAGATACTCAAGGTAAGTACCTTGGCTTGTCTGATATTAAGATGATTTATATTGCAGTGATATTGTTTCTGATTGTTGTAACCATTTTGGTTTTATTGATGCGAATCATTCGCGGAAGGTACAACAAAAAGATAAATCAAATTTCAAAAATGATAGAAACAACGGAAAGGAATATTTCGACAAATCAAGTTATGTGTAATAAAATTATAACGGACTATTCATTACCAAGCTCATTATTCGACTATAACCATCTCCCTTCCATTTTAGAGCGGTTGGAAAAATATAAAAATGAGAGTTTAAAAGCTTCTATTGACGGATATTATGCAACTATACGGGCACAGTCTGGTGCCGCAGCCGAATGGAGAAAAGGAGAAGAAAGACGCGAAAGACTTGATCGCCAATATCGTGAGGAAGTAGCGAGACAAAACGATAGAGAGGTTTTACAAAGTATAAATAATAAACTTGATTATTGGATTCATCACTAAAAATTTGAAGTGTAGTTATGACATGAATCTTAGCATGTTAATTGAATATATAACTTAATAATCATTAAAATATAAATATTTTAATCAAAAATTGGATCGATACAAATTTGTATCGATCCAATTTTAGTAAGTAGCTGTAGATGGAGTTGTTTCAAACTACGTTTACAGTCCCGCCGTCCTGCGGATATACTCCCGCGCCATCACGGCGTATTCATACGGGTTCGCCTTCGCCGGGTCCTGTTCGGCCTCCACGACAACCCAGCCCTCATAGCCGTTCTCCGCGAGGATGTCGAACACCGGCTGGAAGTCGAAATCCCCGTCGCCCGGCACCGTGAACGCGCCTGCGCGCACCGCGTCGAGGAAGGAGTAGCCCTCAGCCTTTGCCATTGCCACCACGTCGTTGCGCACGCTCTTGAGGTGCACGTGTTTGACGCGCTTCGCGTATTTGCGGAGCACCCGCAGCGCATCCTCGCCGGAGAAGGCGAGATGGCCCGTATCATAGAGCAGGTAAACCAAATCCGGGTCGGTCAGTTCCATCAGGCGGTCGATCTCCGCCTCCGTCTGCACGCCCGTGCCCATGTGGTGATGAACGGTGAAAACCATATCCTTCTCCCGCGCGAGCCTGCCCATCTCATTGAAGCCGTGCGCGACGAGCGCCCACTCTTCCTCGGTGTAAACCGGTTTTTGCCCGAAGATGCTCACCGGTTTGCCTTGGATGCTGTTGCCCTGCTCAGAGGCCCCGATCACCTTTGCGCCCAGCGCGTGGAGAAAATCGCGGTGCTCAATGAAAGCTTTGATCGTTGCGTCATAGCCCTCGGAGAGCAGGGTGGAGGAGAACCAGGCGTTGCAGATTTGCAGCCCGCGGATAGAGAGCATATGCTTGAGCGTATCCACATCCTTCGGGTATTTGTTGCCGATCTCGCTGCCGGTAAAACCGCTGAGCGCCATCTCGCTGATGCACTGCTCAAAGGTATTCTCCGCGCCGAGATCCGGCAGGTCATCGTTCGTCCACGCAATCGGCGCAATGGCCAGGCGGACTTTTTTTGCATCCAGCATTGTAAAAACCCCTCTTTTTTGTATGTTTAATACAGCCGCGCTTTTTTAATGTTTGCCTGCATCACATCGTAGGCCTTTTGCACGGTTTCGCTCGTGGAAACCTCCGCCACGCCCACGCGCCACCATGCGTCATAGCCGTGGCTCATGCTGCCGTGGACGACCTTGATATCGATGAGCGTCGGAACCGTCTGCTGTTTCGCATCCTCCAACGCGGCGCGCAGCTCCTCCACGTTTGTGGCCGTGTAGGTTTTGCAGCCGTAGCCCGCCGCGCATTTGGCAAAATCAATGGGCACAACGTCCCCGTCGAGCAGGCCGGTTTCCGGATTGCGGCGCGTAAAGCGCGTGCCAAAGGTTTCGGTGCCCTGCTCGTTTTGCAGGTTTTCGATGCAGCCCCAGCCTGTGTTATCAAAGAGCAAAACGTTAATCTTCGCGCCTTCCTGTACAGCCGTATAGAGCTCGCTGTGCAGCATCAAAAAGCTGCCGTCGCCCACCATGGCGTAAACCTCTTTTTCCGGCTCGGCGAGCTTTACGCCCAGCGCGCCGCAGATCTCGTAGCCCATGCAGGAGAAGCCGTATTCCAGGTGGTAGGTGTGCTTTGCGCCCGGTCGCCACAGCCGCTGCAAACAGCCCGGCAGACTGCCCGAAGAGCCGACGATGATGGAATCCTGCGCGATCGCCCGGTTGATTTCCCCAAGCGCGCGCGTCTGGGAAAGGCCCTCCGGCAGCTCCATGGCGTATTGCCGGTCTACCTCCGCGGTGAATGCATCCTTCACCTCTTTGATCCGGCCGCCCCACTGGGCCTGATATCCTGTTTGCGTGAGAACGGGGGAGAGGGCGGAGAGCGTTTCCCTTGCGTCCGCGATGACCGTCTGCGCATCCATCTTCAATGCGTCGAAGGCACAGACGTTGATGCCGAGCAGCTTCACATTAGGATGCTGGAAGCCCCATTTGGAGGCGGTTGTGAAATCCGTCAGCCTGCTGCCCACGGCGATGACGAGATCGGCCTCCTTGGCGAGCGCATTTGCCGCCGCGCCGCCCGTTACGCCGATGCCGCCGAGGTTGAGCGGGTGATCCCACGGAATCTGCCCCTTGCCCGCCTGCGTCTCCCCGATGGGGATGGAGAAGCGCTCGGCAAACGCGAGCAGCGCATTCTCCGCCTCGCTGTAGGTCACGCCGCCGCCCGCGATGAGCAGGGGGCGCTTTGCGTTTGCGATCAGCTTTGCCGCCACTTCGATTTCCCGGGCAACGGGGAGGCGGCGGTCCAGATACCACACGCGCTTTTGCAGGAAGTAATCGGGGTAGTCGTAGGCTTCGCCCTCCACATCCTGCGGCATGGCGAGGCAGACCGCGCCCGTCTCGGCCGGGTCCGTGAGTACACGCATTGCGTTGATCGCCGCCGTCATGAGCTGCTCGGGGCGGGCGATGCGGTCCCAGTATTTGCACACGGCGCGGAACGCGTCGTTGGCAGTGGTCTCATAGCAGCCCGTCTGCTCGATCTGCTGGAGCACCGGGTCCGGCTGGCGACAGGCAAAGGTATCGCCCGGCAGGAGCAGCAGCGGGATGCGGTTGGCCGTGGCCGTGCCGGCGGCAGTGACCATATTCAGCGCGCCCGGGCCGATGGAGGAGGTGCAGGCGATGATTTTGCGCCTGCGGTTCTGCTTTGCATAGGCCATGGCGGCGTGCGCCATGCCCTGCTCGTTGTGGCCCTGGTAATAGGTAAGGCTGTGGCCGCCCTGCTCGAGCGCCTGCCCGATGCCGACCACGCAGCCGTGGCCGAAAATGCCGAACACGCCGTTTACGAATTTCTCCTCCCGCCCGTCGAAGCAGACGTACTGGTTATCGAGAAATTTCACAAGGGCCTGCGCCATGGTTAGCTTCATGATAAGATCACCTCTGTTTTAAGTGAAGGGAAAGGGAAGCGAAGGGAATCGTCTCGGCGCTTTCCTTGTTTGTCATTTTTCAGGGGGCCACATCTCCGCGCCCGGCTCTGTTACCCACAAGTGCTCCGGGAGGAAGGTCGGCGTGAGATACGGGTCGTTCTCCAGGTGGCGGATCACCCACAGGTACCACATCGCGTAGCCCGGCGCGGTGGTCTGCGGGTGCGTTTCCTTCTTTGTGATCAGCACAGTGCTGTTGTTGTGTGTTTTCACAACGTTTTCAGAAAGCTCCGCAAAGCCGTAGCCGTTTTCCGGCAGGAAGCGGTAGAAATAGATCTCCGGCTGCGGGTGCCAGTGCGGCGGGTAGCTCGACCACTTGCCGGGGAAGCCGATCACTTCGCCCACCACCAGGTTGGAATACGGCGCGTTGGAGTGGTCGAACACCGTGCGGACAATCCGCGTGGATGTTTCCCGCATCGTGCCCTTGCCGCGCTCCTCGCTCGCGCATTCCTCCGGGGTGTAGAGCTTTGCGTCAAACAGGGTTTCGTTATCGGTGCGGTGAACGGTCAGTTCGCTGTCCTTCCCCGCAGTGATGGTCACTTCCACGTCGTTTGGAACGTGCAGCACCCAAGGGGAGAAATCAAAGCAGTTTTCGCGCGAGATTGTCTGCTTTTGACCGCCCCATTCCAGGGTTACCTCGCCGTGGATGAGCAAATAGGCGCGCTCCAGATGCTGCGCTTCTGAAAAGCGCTGGCCGGGCGCGAGGCGCAGAAGGCCGAAATCCATGCGGGTGTTCTGCTCTTTATCGTCCATGGTGGTAATCGGCGTATAGCCGAACGGATATTCTTTCGGGCCTTTGATATGCATGATGAAAACCTCCGATGATAGATTGCAGATATCAATACCAGGTGATGACGGATTTACGCTCCGTACAGCTCGCACAGCTCCACCGGGCGGCCCTCCGCCACGCTCTTTTTTGCCGCGAGGCCGACGAGGATGGATTGCAGCCCGTCTTCCCCCGTTGTGGGCGTGGGCAGGTCGTAGAGCACCGCGTCCGTAAACGCGATCATCTCATCGCGGAAGGATTGCATGTACCGCTCCAGGAAGAAATAGAGCGGCTTGTCGCCCGTTACGCCGTCCGCATTCGCAAGCGTGACGGTGGTGGGCGTATCGTTTTGCGCCTGCGCGGCGCCCTTGGAGCCGAATACCTCGATGCGTTGGTCATAGCCGTAGGCCGCGCGGCGGCTGTTGTCGATCACGCCCAGCGCGCCGTTTTTGAATTTCAGGGTGATTACGGCGGAATCCACATCGCCCGCTTCGCCAATAGCGGGGTCAACCAGGCACGCGGCCTGCACATAGAGCGATTCAATGTCGCTGCCCGCCAAGAAACGCGCCATATCGAAATCGTGGATCGTCATATCGAGGAACATGCCGCCGGAGCTTGCCGCGTATTCCGCGGGTGGCGGCTCCGGGTCGCGCGAGGTGATCTTGACAAGCTCCAGTTTACCGATCTTCTCCTGATCGACCAGCTCGCGCAGACGCGCAAAATTGTGGTCGAAACGGCGGTTGAAGCCAACCTGCAGCTTAACGCCGGCCGTTTTCACCGCGTCGAGCACGGCCTCCACCTTTTCTGGCGTGAGGTCCACAGGCTTTTCGCAGAAGATATGCTTCCCGGCCTTCGCCGCTTGGATGGCGATATCCGCATGTGTATCCGTGGAGGAGCAGACGAGCACCGCGTCGATCGCTTTATCCGCGAGCATGTCATCTACCGATGTATAAATTTTCTCGATGCCGAATTTGTCTTTGAGCTCCTGAAGCCCGTCCGTGCGCACATCCGTGATGCCGTAAACGCGCGCAGCGGGCACGGCGTATGTAATGGACTGCGCGTGGAGCTTGCCGATCCGCCCGGCGCCGATGATGCCGATATTGAGCTGTTTCATAGGGTACCTCCTCTTTTATCGTAAACGTTTGCATGACTAAAATCATCATAGCATAACTTTACCGCCGGAACAAGCGGAAATTACAAAAAATTCCGCAAAATTCCGGCGGCAATGAACGAATTGATGGAAGCAGGCTGGTTTGAACGCGCCGATTCTACCGATACAGCGCGGGGGAAGCGTTTTTCCGCGCCCTGCGCGAAAGGAAGGGATAGAAAAGGATTCCGGCTAAATCCGCGAGCAGCCATCCGATCGGAACGGAGACCCAGATCCCCGTCACGCCGATTGATGGGATGGCGGAGAGCGCATAGGCGAGCGCAACCCGCGTGCCGAGGGAGATCACCGTCAACACAACGGAAACGCCGGGCTTTTGGATCGCTCGGTAAAAACCATAGAGTAGGAATAAAAGGCCGATGCCGCAATAAAAGGACGCTTCGACCCGCAGATAGCGCATCCCGGCGGCGATAATCTGCGTCTCCGCGGGGGAGACAAACAGCCCCATCAGCGGGCGGGCCAGGAGGCAAACCGCTGCGCTGACTGCAAGGCAAAACACCATGGAGCAGGCCGCCGCGCTGCGGATTCCCTTTCGAATGCGCTCCTTTTCGCCTGCGCCGTAGTTTTGGGCAATGAAGGTGGAGAAGGCGTTCCCAAAATCCTGCACGGGCATATAGGCAAAGGAGTCGATTTTTACTGCGGCGGCGAAGGCTGCCATAATAACCGGGCCGAAGCTGTTGACCAGCCCCTGCACCATCAGAATACCAAAATTCATGATGGATTGCTGGACACAGGTCAGAAGCGATAGGCTCGCAATATCGCGCAGGATCACCCTATCCCATTTCAAATGGCGTTTGGATACACGCAGCTGGGGAAAGGCGATCAGCGTGTAGACGGCAAGCCCCGCCCCGGAGAGCGCCTGCGCGATCACGGTGGCCGCCGCCGCGCCTCGAACGCCCCAGTGGAATTGAAGGACAAAGAGCAGATCAAGCGCGATGTTGAGGAGGGCGGCGATCCCCAAAAATAGGAGTGGGATCGTAGAATTTCCGATGGAACGCAGCAGGCAGGCGAAGAAGTTATAGCAGAACGTTGCGCCGATCCCCCAGAAGATGATTTCCAGATACGCTTTCATCAGCTCCGTCACCTGCGCCGGCACCCGGAGCAGGCGGATGATCCCCCCCAGCCCGCAGACCGCCCCTATATTCAATAGGAGGGCGACGGCGGCAATCAGGAGAAAGGAGAGGGAAACGCTGTGTTTTAGCCGCTCTGTGTCATGCCTGCCAAACTGAATGGAGAAAACGGCGCCGCTGCCCATGCAGAGGCCCAGCAGGACCGACGTCAGAAAGGTCATCAGCGTATAGGAGGAGCCGACTGCGGCGAGCGCGTCCGCGCCCAGGTAGCGGCCCACGATCAGTGTGTCAGCCACATTATAGAGCTGCTGGAGCAGATTGCCGAGCATCATCGGCAGCGCAAATTTCAAAAGTCCGCCGGTGATATTCCCTGTGGTCAGGTCTTGCTGCATTCGTTTCACGCCCATTGTGTAAGATTTAAATTACAATTTATCTTTAATTTTAGCATGTTAATTAACAAACGTCAAATTATATATTTCTATTTGTTTTAAAAGGAGAACTGTGTTATACTATAAATAACCAATAACAGTAGAAGGGAGCAATGCGTATGTATCTGGATCAACTCGATGAACTGGATCAGAAAATATTAACCCTGCTGATTGAAAACGCACGCTACAGCTATTCCGAGATCGGGGAAAAAACCGGCATCTCGCGCGTGGCCGTGAAAGCCCGTATTGACGCGCTGGAAAAAAAGGGGATTATTGAGGAATACACCACAATCATCAACCCTCAAAAGATCAGCGGGGCTGTTTCCTGCTATTTTGAAATCGAGGCGGAGCCCGCGCGTTTGCAGGAGATTGAAGAGCGGCTTTGCCGCAATGAGACCATTACGCAGATTTATCGCATGAGCGGGAACTGCTGCCTGCATGTGCATGCCGTTGCCGCATCGCAGGAGGAACTGGAATCGCTTCTGCGCGAAATCGACGGCCTGCCCGGCGTTGTGCGCGTGAGCAGCCGGGTCATCCTCTCCCGGGTCAAAGATGTGAAGGGCCTTCGTTTGTAAAATCGGCGAAGAGAGCGCCGCAGGAGGGAAATTATTTAAAATCCTTGCTTGTCATCATGGCGGGCTTGTGCTATCATATTGGCGCAAACGTTTACATATCAGAAGGAGGTATTTTTCTATGGATAAAGTAAAAGTCGGCGTCGTGGGCTATGGCACCATTGGCCAGCGGCTTGCGGACGGAGTCGCTCTACAGGGTGATATGGAACTCGTCGGCGTGGCGGACGTGGCTCCCACCCTCGCCATCCGCGCGCTCAAGGAGAAGGGGATGCCCTATGCCCTCTATCTCTCTATGGAGGATCATCGCGCGGAATTCGACGCGCTCGGCATCCCGGTTTCCGGCACGATTACGGATCTCATTCAGCAGTGCGATGTGCTGCTCGACGCGACCAACGCAGGTGTGGGCGCGAAAAACCGCGCGCTCTATGAGCAGTATGGCAAAAAGGCCATCTTCCAGGGCGGCGAAAAAAACGACGTGGCCGACGTGTTTTTCCACGGCTACGCAAACTTTGAAAAGGGCGTGGAGAAGCAGTTTTTGAAGCTGACGAGCTGCAACACTACCGGCCTGATCCGCGCGGTGGATTGCCTGGACCGCGCCTATGGCATGGAGCGCGTGGCGATCACGATCGTGCGCCGCGTGGCGGACCCCGGCGATTATCACAGAGGGCTGACCAATGCCCTGCGCATCGATAAGGCGCCGAGCCATCAGGCCGTTGACCTCATGACCATCATGCCGCACGTGGCGGCCACGGGTATTCTCATCCACACGCCGGTGACGCACGGCCACATCATCACGGTCGTCGCGCACGGCAAGGAGAAGATTACAAAGGAAATGGCGCTCAAGGCGTTCAACGACCACCCGCGTATCCGCGTTGTCTCCACGGACGAGGGCTTCCTCGGCAACGCGTCGCTCTTCAAATATGCGCGCGACCTCGGTAACCCGCGCGGCGATATGTATGAGATCGCCCTGTGGGAGGATAGCATCGTGGAAACCGGCGACGACATCATGTTCGCCATCAACATCCCGCAGGAGAGCGTGACCATCCCGGAAACGATGGACGGCGTGCGCGCCTGCATGGGCATGCAGACGGACCGTGATTCCGGCACCGCTGAAACAAACCGCTATTTGGGGATTGGAAAATGGAAGTAAAAATGACGCCGCTGGACGGCATGGACGTAGCAGGCAAGCGGGTGCTGCTGCGCCTTGATATCAATTCGCCCATCGACCCGCAGACAAAACGGATCGTCAATGATAATCGCATAAAAAAGAGCCTGCCGACGCTGCGCTACCTGCTCGACGGCGGCGCGAAGGTGGCGATCATCGCCCATCAGGGCGATACGCTCGATTATCAAAATCTGATCCCGCTCAAAGAGCACGCGGAGAAGCTCACCGCCCTCTCCGGGCGCGAGGTCAAATATATCGACGACGTGTGCGGCCCCGCCGCATGCGAAGCGGTCAACGCGCTGCGGGAGGGGGAGTGCATCCTGCTCGGCAACCTGCGCTACCTCTGCGAGGAGATCAGCGGCTTTGAAAAGGAAGTCAAGCTCCAGCCTTCCGAAATGCTCGATACCTGGCTTGTGCGCACGCTTGCGCCGCTGTTTGACCTCTATGTCAACGACGCGTTCTCTGCCGCGCACCGCAACTGCCCGAGCATGACCGCTTTTCAGCAGGTGCTGCCCACGGCGGCCGGCTTTCTGCTCTTTGATGAATACAAGGCGCTCTATCATGTTTTGCATGGGGCCAAAAAGCCCGCGGTTTTCGTGCTCGGCGGCGCGAAGATTTCCGACGCCTTTGGCATGATGGAGGCCGTGTGCGCCAACGGCACGGCGGATAAAATCCTCGCCTGCGGCGTAACCGGGCAGGTGATGCTGCTCGCACAGGGCGTAAAGCTTGGCAATACGACGGAGGACTTTTTGAAGGCGCGTGACCTCTGGTGCTTCGTTGAGCAGGCGAAGGGGCTGCTCGGCCGCTTCCCTGATGTGTTCGAACTGCCGGTGGATCTCGCCTTCGAGCGGGACGGTAAGCGCGAAGAGATCAAGGTGGAAGCCCTGCCCGCGGAGATATCCTTCTGCGACCTTGGCGCAAAGACGATCGCGGCCTACAGCGCGGTCATCGCCCAAGCGGGCACGATTTTTGCCAACGGCCCGGCGGGCGTGTATGAAAACCCGCTGTTTGAAACGGGCACGCGCGCCATTTGGAACGCCGTGGCCAACGCGCCCGGCTATTCCGTCATCGGCGGGGGCGACACAGTCAGCTCCGCTACGAAGCTTGCTGATATCAAAAAGATCAATTATGTTTGCACGGCGGGCGGCGCGATGGTGCGTTTCATGTCCGGCAAAAAGCTTGCGCTGGTGGCCGCGATGGAAGGCGCATATGAGCGCGAAAGGCAATTATAAAGGGAACTTCAAGGGAACTTCCTTTTGAACGGGCGGGTCTTGTAACCCCGCCCGTTTTGGTTTAGAATCAAAGCGTGTGAGAAAGATGTTTTTGAAATGGAGGATTTTTCCATGCTGCTGTCCTTTGGCTATGACAAAACAACCTTACAGTATAACGTTCCGGATGAAAATCTTCTCGGCGTCCTACTGCCGAATGAAACGGTTGCCGCCCTCACCGGCGAGGCGGAGGTGCAGCGCGCGCTGCAAAACCCGATCGGCACGCCTCGGCTCAAGGATATTGTGCATCCAGGGGAAAAAATTGCCATCGTCACGAGCGATATCACCCGCCCCATGCCAACGTATGCTGTTCTGCCTTATGTGGCACAGGAGCTTGCGCTTGCGGGCGTGCGGGATGAGGATGTCACGATTGTGTTCGCATTGGGTATACACCGGGAAATGACGCCGGAGGAGATGCGGAAGGCGGCCGGAGAGGAGATGTACCGCCGTTTTACCTGCCGGAATGCGAGCAAGGACTATACGCACCTCGGTGTTTCCCAAAACGGTACGCCGATTGATATTTTTACGCCCGTCGCCGCGGCGGACCGCATTATTTGCCTGGGAAATATCGAATACCATTATTTCGCTGGCTACAGCGGCGGCTCCAAGGCCATCATGCCCGGCGTATCCACACACGACGCGATCCAGGCGAACCACAAGCGCATGGTGGATGAGCGCGCGCACGCGGGCAACCTCGATACGAACCCCGTGCGCATCGACATTGACGAGGTGGGATCCTTTGTCCACATTGATTTCATCGTCAACGTCGTGCTCGATGAACACAAGAAAATTCGACACTGCGTTGCGGGCCATTATATCGAAGCGCACCGCGCGGGCTGCCGCCTGCTCGATAAAATGTATCAGGTAACAATTCCGGAAAAGGCGGATATTGTGATCACTTCGCCCGGCGGCTTCCCAAAGGATTTGAACCTCTATCAGGCGCAGAAGGCGCTCGACAACGCCAAGCACGCTGTGCGCGACGGCGGTGTGATCGTCTGGCTCGCCGCGGCGGGCGAAGGCTTGGGCGAGGCCACGTTTGAAAAATGGATGCTGGGTCACGAGAAGAGCCATGACATGATCGACCACATCAACCGTGAGTTTGAGCTCGGCGGGCATAAGGCTGCGGCGATTGCGATGGTGCTGGAAAAATGCCGTATTTTTTTCGTCAGCTCCCTTTCAGCGGATTTTGTGCGGAAGATCCACCTGGAGCCCTTTGCAACGCTTGACGATGCGATGGCGGAGGCTTTTTGCGCGATGGGGAAGGCCGCAAAGGTGCTCGCCATGCCCTATGGCGGATCAACGCTGCCGGTGCTGGCGGATCACGCATGACAGGGCTGTTCACGAGCAGGGGCGATAGGCATTATGCGGATCGTTGTATATGGCAGGCGGTTCAAACGCGTTTGAACCGCCTGCTTTTTTAAGAATAGATCGACTACTCATTTGGAAAGGAATAAAGCCGGCTTTTCGTCACATAATCTGCTATGGCGATGGAATCCAGTTCTGTTTTTTCGCTTTGCGCGGCAGAATTTGGATTTGACAATCGGATGCACGATATGATATTATTCATAAAAAGTCTGCATTTCTTCTAACTTTTATGTATAATTATATAACGGAAATGTAGCTTATCCCAACAAAAGGAGAAAATCGCATGAAACAGCACCGTACCAGATCAGATTCCTTCGGCCCACGCGACAAAATCGGCTATATGATGGGGGATTTCGGCTGCAACATGTCGTTTCAGCTCGTCAGCTCCTATGCCATGATTTATTTTACCCAGGGCATGGGCCTGACGCTTGGCTCTTGGGCCGTGATCGTCGTGTTGGCGAAAATTTTCGACGCGATCAACGATCCGATCATCGGCGCGTTGGTGGACCGGCGCAAGCCTTCAAAGAGCGGCAAATTTAGGCCGTGGATTTTTTACAGCTCCTTTGCCATCCTGCTGACCACCACGCTGTTTTTCATTGATATCCGTGCGCTTACCTATGGGCTGCGGTTTGCCTATTGCCTGATTATGTATTGCCTCTGGTCGATCGCCTACACGGCGGCAAACGTCCCCTATGGTTCTCTCAACGCTGTTTTGACGGACGATATCGCGCAGCGCGCATCGCTATCTTCTCTGCGCAGCATCGGCGCAGGGCTTGCGGTGCTGCCGATCATGATCCTCATGCCCAAGCTGATTTATGGCGAGAAGGATGCGGCCACCGGCATCTCGCCGATTCTGCCCGAGCGCTTTGTATGGATCGCCCTGGGCGCGGGGCTGATTGGGCTGATAGGCTTTATGATGCTCTATTTCCTAACGCATGAGCGCATTGCATCCACGGAGAAGGCGCAGGCCAAATACGAATTTAAAACGGCGCTCAAGGCGTTTATGAAGAATCGCCCCGCGATCGGCATGTGCCTTGCCTCTTTCGCCCAGCTTGCCTGTTTTATGACGATCATGACGATGTTCCAATATGTGTTCCAGGTTTATTTCAAGAATACGGACATGATTATTCTGGGCAGCGTTATCACCTCCCTGCCGATGGTCTTGCTCATCCCCTTTGTTTCAAAGCTCACCAAGCGGTTTGGCAAAAAGGAGATGTCCGTCTGGCCGATGATTGGTGCAATCGTCATTTTGCTGGTGATGCTCTTCGTTGATTTCCCGCGCAATGAAACGGGCGGCTGGATCTATTTGGCGCTCATGGGGATTGCTAATGGCTGCACAGGGCTCTTTACGCTTGCAACCTGGTCGTTCGTTGCAGATGCGGTGGATTATCAGGAGTTGCAGACCGGCCGCCGCGAGGAGGGAACGGTTTACGCTATCTATTCCTTTGTGCGTAAGGTTGCGCAGGCGGTCTGCCAAGGCATGATGGCCCTGCTGCTTGCGGCTGTCGGCTTCGATACGGAGAACGTGGTGGCCACCACCGATCAGGCGGCGCACAATGTGATGCGGCTGTCTATCTGGCTACCGTTGGTGGGCGCTGTACTCATGTTCCTCGCGTTAATGTTCATCTACAATCTGGATAAAAAGAAAACCATTGAGATGTCGGAGCGCCTCAAAGGTGTACACCGTGGCGAAATGGAAACTGAATCAATTGAAGAAATCCAATAAAACATCTCTCAAACCAGCGCAATCATTTATGACAGAAGGAGAACCACACTATGAGAAAAACGATATCGCTCAATGAGGGCTGGGATTTTCAAAAGCAAGGTGAAACAATGCCGGTGGACCTGCCGCATTGCTGGAATGCTGTGGATGGGCAGGAGGGCGCGGATTACTACCGCGGCGAATGCATTTATACGCGGCCGCTGCCGGAAACATCCGGGATCACCTATCTGGAAATCGGCGCCGCCAATTCGGTGGCCTCTGTGTCGGTCAATGGCAAACTGGCCGGCACGCATAAAGGCGGCTATTCGCTCTTCCGCTTTGATTTGACTTCCTATCTCAATGCGGGCGGGCCGAATAGCGTTACCATCGCCGTGGATAACAGCGATTTTGAGGATGTGTATCCCAGCAACGCGGATTTCACGTTTTATGGCGGGCTCTATCGCGGCGTTAATCTGATTACCGGGCTGGATCAATGCCATTTCAGCCTGAAAGCAGGGCTTTGCGGCGTGTATGCGGACGCCTCCGTCCGGGGGAATACCGGCGTGCTGCACATCGAGCCGCATATTGAGGGGGATAGAAGCGGTGTAACAGCCATCTATAGCATACTGAATCGGGAAGGCGAAGCCGTGGCAGAGCGGGAAGCGGAGGCGGGCGAGGAGCTCACCATAGAGCTTGCTGCCCCCATCTTGTGGGATGGGCTTGAAAACCCCTATCTCTACACCGTGCGCGCCGCGTTGCTGCGCGGCGGCGAGGAGATCGATGCAGTGGCAACCCGCGTCGGCTTCCGCACCATATCGTTTGACAGCGAAAAGGGCTGTTTCCTGAATGGAAAGCAGATCAAATTAAAGGGCGTTTCCCGGCATCAGGATCGCTATCATATGGGCAATGCGCTCACGGAAAAGGAGCACCGGGAGGATCTCGCTCTCATCCGCGAGGTCGGGGCAAATTCGATTCGCCTTGCGCATTACCAGCAGGATCAAAGGTTCTACGACGCATGCGACGAAATGGGCTTTTTGGTTTGGGCGGAGGTACCTGTCATCTCTCACTTTGTCGACGCCAAATTTGAAAACGCAAAGCAGCAGCTCACGGAACTGATCACGCAGAATAAAAGCCACCCCTGCATCTATTGCTGGGGTGTGCAGAATGAGATCACCATGAGCGGCAAAACCAAATCGTTGGAGCAGGGCATCCGCGCGCTCAACGATCTGGCGCACCGGCTTGATCCCACCAGGCCCTCCACCTCCGCGCAGGTGATGATGTGCGGCATCTCCTCGCCGATGAACCGGATTACCGATTTGCAGGGCTATAACCTGTATTTCGGCTGGTATGTGCAAACCTATCACGCGATCGACCAATGGTTGGATCAATTTCATAAAGCATACCCGGGGATCAAGCTTTGCCTCTCTGAATACGGCGCGGAGGGGATTGTAAAATACCAGGCTGAGCAGGGCGTGCAGGGGGATTACAGCGAATCCTATCAGGCCCGGTTCCATGAGCACTATGCCCGTGCAATCGCCGAACGGGAGTGGCTCTGGGGCAGCTATGTATGGAATATGTTTGATTTTGGCGCCGCTAACCGCGACGAGGGCGGCGTGAAGGGGCGCAATAACAAAGGGCTCGTAACGATCGACCGCAAAACGCGCAAGGATAGCTTTTATGTCTACAAGGCCTTCTGGTCAGACGAGCCGTTTGTACATATCGGCGGCGAGCGGTATGTGGACCGCGTGATCGGCGAAACAACGGTTCCGGTTTACAGCAACCTGCCGGAGGTAACGCTAACAGTGAACGGCGAGCGCATCACAAAGCCGTGCGACCGGGTCGTGTATTTTGAAAACATTCCCGTAGCCGCGGGGGAGGCAGTGATTACCGCTGAAGCGGGCGGCTGCACGCACGCCATCCGGATTCACGGCGTGGCGGAGGAAAACCCGGCTTATAAAATGCAGGGGGATTCCGGGTCGTTCGTCAAGAATTGGTTTGTCAACACGGATGGCAAACGGAACACCGATTATTTTTCAATCGACGACAGGGTGGGCGCACTGCTGAAAAGCAAGGATGTACAGTCCCTGATCCGGATGGGCCTCGGCTCGCGGAAGGTGCCCTCCATTTTGTTCACGATCGCCAAGCCTTTCCGCGTGCGGACGCTGCTGAAGCTCATCAAGCTGGAGGACGGGATGAAGGAGATTGCGGATCAATATTTGCAAACGATCCATAAATAGCATAGATGTACGCCCGAATGAGGCTGCCGCAAAATGAAAAGCATTTTGCGGCGTCTTTTTTTACTGCGCATATTCGTCCGTTTTATTTGGATACCGGTTTTGAAAAAACAAAAGGATCTGTTGTAACCCAATCGGCCAGCGCATAGATTTGGAACAGGATATTTTCAGAACAAGCGAATCCAGCCTGCCTGGCAGCGCATGTGGCAGTGATAGCCCGCAGTGCTGTGATTTCAGAATCCCATCGTAAGAAAGGAATGGTATCCAAATGAAAATGAACCGAATGTTGTCCCTGTGTATGGCCGCAGCGCTTTTGGTCTCGATGAGCCTTCCGGCGCTCGCGGCGGAAACGCCGCTCGAAATCCCGCAGCGCGTGATCTCGGAAGAAGAAATCCTTGCGGCGGCACAGCCGCAGGATGCTGTGCCCAAAGATCCGCAGATGGTCAAGGATGGCAACCTGCCGGTGTCAATCAACGCCAAGGCCGCCGTTTTGATGGATGCATCGACCAAAAAGGTGCTGATGGCCTACCATGAGCATGAAAAGCTGCCACCCGCGAGCGTGACGAAAATTATGACACTCCTGCTTGTGATGGAAGCGCTCGATGCGGGTAAGATATCATTGACCGATAAGGTGACTGCCAGCGCCGCTGCGGCGGGCAAGGGCGGCTCTCAAATCTGGCTCAAGGAAGGGGAGGTCATGACGGTTGATGAGCTTTTGAAGGCCACCGCCGTCGGCTCTGCAAATGATGCCTGCGTTGCTTTGGCGGAGCTTTTGGCAGGCAGCGAGGAAGTGTTCGTCTCCATGTGCAACGAGCGCGCGTCCCAGCTCGGCATGAAGGATACGTATTTTGAAAACTGTACGGGCCTGGACGATTCCGCGCAGAACCATGTGACCTCCGCTTATGATATCGCCCTGATGAGCGCGGAATTGATTAAGCATGAGCGCATTCAGAACTACACGACGATCTGGATGGACAGCCTGCGCGGCGGCAAGACGGAGCTTGTGAATACCAACAAGATGGTTCGCTTTTTTAAGGGCACGACCGGGCTGAAAACCGGCACGACCAGCAAGGCTGGGCACTGCCTTTCCGCCACGGCCAAGCGCGACGGCACGCATCTGATCGCCGTCGTCCTCGGCAGCGATACGGGCGCGCTGCGTTTTGAGGCGGCAAAAGCCATGCTCAATTGGGGGTTTGCAAACTGGGCGGTCGTCACGCCGAAGGTGGATGCTTCCGCCATCGCGGACGTAACGATCCTGCATGGCCTGCAAAACACCGTAAAGCCTGTTGTGCCCGCCGCGCAGCCGGTGCTGATCCCGAAGGGGAAGGAAGCGGAGATCACGCAGAAGGTGGAGCTTGCCGCAAATGTGGAAGCGCCGGTTGAAAAAGGGCAGGTGCTCGGCAGCGTTACATTGATGCTCGGGGAGGAAGAACTCGGCAAATTCAATTTGACTGCGGCTGAGGCGGTGGGAAGGCTCACCTTCGGGCAGGCATTTCTGCGCCTGCTGCGCTCTTTAGCCGCTTAACGGCTTAGCGTGAAAAAAGGTGTGAATTTATTTTGAAAAATTTCGGATGGACTTGCAATCATACGGCCAATCATGTAGAATGATATCAAACAAAAATGTGAAAAGCACCACAAGATGTGGGGGCCGAAGGAAAGGGCAATCTGCAATGAGTATTCGTTTGGACGACAGTTACGCGCAGCATTTTGCGCAGCCGGGGGAACTGGCTGCAATGGCGGCCGAGGTACAGGCCGCGCAGGAGAAGCTGCACAGCGGTACGGGCGCAGGAAGCGACTTTTTGGGTTGGCTGACGCTGCCTACCGATTATGATAAGGAGGAATTCGGGCGTATCCAGGCTGCCGCAAAGCGCATCCGGGAGGACAGCGACGTGCTGATCGTCATCGGCATCGGCGGCTCCTATCTCGGCGCGCGCGCCGTGCTGGAATTTATGAAGTCCCCGAATTATAACCTTCTGGCGAAAGATACGCCGCAGATCTATTTTACCGGCAACAGCATTAGCTCCGCCGCGCTGAGTGAGCTGCTCGCGCTGTGCGAGGGCAAGGACGTCTCCGTCAACGTCATTTCCAAATCCGGCACCACCACGGAGCCCGCGGTTGCATTCCGTGTGTTCCGTGATCTGCTGGAGAAAAAATATGGCAAGGAGGGCGCCGCAAAGCGCATCTACGCTACGACCGACCGTGCACGCGGCACGCTCAAGGAATTTGCTGATCAGGCTGGCTATGAAACCTTTGTTGTGCCGGATGATGTGGGCGGCCGCTATTCTGTGCTCACAGCCGTGGGCCTGCTGCCAATCGCGGTCAGCGGTACGGATATTGAGGCGCTCATGGCGGGTGCGCAGGATGCCCAAAAGGCTTTGATGGAGCCCGACCTGATGAAGAACGATTGCTACCGCTATGCCGCATGGCGCAACCTGCTTTACCGCCACGGCAAAAAGATCGAGATGATGGTTAGCTATGAGCCGGCCTATCAGATGATGAACGAGTGGTTTAAGCAGCTTTTCGGCGAGAGCGAGGGCAAAGAGGGCAAGGGCATTTTCCCGGCCTCCGCGATCTTCTCGACGGATCTGCATTCGCTCGGCCAGTATATCCAGCAGGGGGAGCGCGAGCTGTTTGAAACGGTGGTCCGCTTTGAAAAACCACGCGCCGAGCTCGTCATCGAAGAGGATGCGGAGAATGTGGACGGCTTAAACTTCCTCGCGGGCAAAACGATGGATTTTGTCAACAGCAAGGCGTTTGAAGGCACGATTCTCGCCCATACGGACGGCGGCGTACCGAACCTTGTTTTGGAAGCAGAGGATATGAGCGAGCATACGCTCGGCTATCTGATCTATTTCCTGGAGAAGGCCTGCGCTGTTTCCGGCTATCTGCTCGGTGTGAATCCCTTCGATCAGCCGGGTGTGGAAAGCTACAAAAAGAATATGTTCGCCCTTCTGGGCAAGCCCGGCTATGAGGCGCAGCGCGCCGAGCTGGAGGCACGCCTGAAAAGCCACTGATATTTCGTTGATTGCCGCCATTGGCGGACATTAAATACACAGGAGGAGATTACAATGATATCTCTGATTATTGGGCATAAGGGTTCCGGCAAGACAAAGCATCTCATCCAGATGGTCAATGAGGCCGTGGAGAGCTCCAAGGGCAATGTGGTCTGCGTAGAGAAGGAAACCAAGCTCACTTATGATGTCAACTACCGTGCGCGGCTTGTTGCAACGGATTACTTCGGCGTGGAAGGCTTCGATGCGTTCTATGGATTTTTGAGCGGTATTTGTGCGGGCGATCATGATATCACCCATATTATGATCGACGCGACGTTCCGCATCTGCGGGCGTGATTATGAGGCGCTGGCCGACTTTATGGAGAAGGTGAAAAAACTTTCAGACCTGACGGAAGTAGAATTTGTCTTTACGATCTCCACCGATGAATCGGATCTGCCCAAACGTATTTTTGATGTTTGTCAGAAGGCGTAATCTTTTCGTTGTTTGATAGAGTGAGCCCGCCGCCGGCCGTTTTGACCGGCGGCGGTTTTCGGAATGAACCAGAAGGCACGGAAAAGCGCGAAAAAACCCTGTTTTCCCCCTGCTTTTCCCCGAATCAGGTCTTGACAAACGATTTGCAGGGGGATATAATTATCCGTGCGCTATATTTGAGGTGGAGTATGTTGATTGAACTCGAAAACCTGTTTGAAAACGAGGGTGAAAGGCTGCCAATTGATCAATCCTTTGATTTTTCAGGTGAAGAGCTGAATGGCGTGCGCCCCTTCGTATCCCCCGTCAAGGTGAAAGGCGAGATCCGCAACCGTGCAGGCATCGTTTCGCTGCATGCGCGCGCGGCCTTTGCGTTCAGCGCGCCGTGTGACCGCTGTGCGGCGGAAACCCGGCGGGACATGCTGGTGCCTCTGGAGCATGTGCTGGTGACACATCTCGATGAAGAGGATACTGGCGAATTCATTGTCGTAGAAGGCATGCGGTTGGATTTGACCGCCTTAGTGCGGGAGGATCTTTTACTCGCCCTGCCGGCGAAGTTTTTGTGCCGGGAGGATTGCAAAGGCCTTTGCCCGATGTGCGGCAAGAATCTCAATGACGGCTCCTGCAGCTGCAAAAAGCCGATCGATCCACGTTTGGAGGCTTTGCGTCAGCTTTTGGATCAATAATCAGAACATGTTTTTTACAGCAAGCTGAAGGAGGTGCTGACATGGCGGTACCAAAGAGAAGAGTTTCCAAGGCAAGAAGGGATAAGCGCCGCTCCAACGTCTGGAAGATGGATGCTCCGGAGCTCGTGAAGTGCCCGAACTGCGGTGAGTATAAGCGGCCGCACCGGATTTGCCAGAGCTGCGGCTTCTACAAAGGCAAGGAAATCGTGAAGAAGGACGCGTAAGAGCCCTTTGGAGCGATTCTACACGCCACACGGGAAGAAAGGTAGAGGAGGGGTTTTCCTTCTCTGCTTTTTTCTTTTTTGGAGCGAAAGAGCTGGGCATCGCGTGCCGCTCCATTTTGCCCGATTAGGAAGGCGGCAGATAGAGAGGAACTGCATGAGGGCGAGCGGCAAGCCGCTTTTTTGCCCATTGAGATAATGTGATAGAGGTAGGAGGTGCGGCAGATGGCCGTGACAATAGCCGCCGTGGAGCCGGGTTCCATCTGTTTTCACCGCGGCGTGAAAGCCGGTGAGATGTTAACGCAGATCAACGGCCACGAGATTGTCGATATCCTCGATTATCAGTTTTATGCCACTGAACGAAAGCTGACCCTCACGTTGTGCAGCGCGGAAGGGAAACGGCGGGAGGTCAGGATCAAAAAGGATGAATATGAGGATTTGGGCCTCACCTTTGACACCTATTTAATGGACAGGCAGCGCCACTGTGCGAACAAGTGCGTGTTTTGCTTTATCGATCAGCTTCCCAAGGGAATGCGGGAAAGCCTCTATTTTAAGGATGATGATTCGCGCCTCTCCTTCCTATTTGGCAATTATGTAACGCTGACCAACCTCTCCGAGCGGGAGGTGGAGCGCATCATCCAGATGCATATCAGCCCTGTCAATATTTCGGTGCACACCATGAACCCGGCGCTGCGCGTTCAGATGATGAAAAACCCGCGCGCCGGCGAGTCCCTGAAAATAATCAAACGCTTTGCAGACGCGGGGATCAAGATGAATACCCAGCTCGTTTTATGCCCTGGGATCAACGATGGGGACGAGCTTTTATATAGCCTGACGGAACTGGGCAAGCTATATCCGGCAGTGCAGAGCATTGCCTCCGTGCCGCTGGGCATGACGAAATACCGCGAGGGCTTAACAGAGCTCACGCCCTATACGCGGGAAAGCGCCGCGGCGGTTGTGGATATCATTGAGGATTTTGCCGCGCATTTTCTCTATTTTAAGGGGACACGCCTCGCCTTTGCGGCGGATGAGTTTTACCTCAAGGCCGGGCGGGAAATCCCATCACCTGAGGCCTATGAAGAGTTTGCACAGCTGGAAAACGGCGTCGGCCTTTGGGCGCTCTTGAAAGAGGAATTTTATGCTGCGCTGCGCAGGATGGAGCGTGACGATTTCCCTAAGCAGCCGCGCCGGGTAGCGCTTGCAACGGGGCAAGCGGCCTTTCCGCTGCTTGCGGAGCTGGTGGCTGCTGCGCAGGAGCAATGCCCAGCGCTCATTGCGCAGGTGTATGCAGTGCGCAATGATTTCTTTGGGGAATCGATCACCGTGGCGGGCTTGCTGACGGGCAAGGATTTGATTGCCCAGCTCAAGGGCAAACCGCTTGGGGAGGAGCTTTTGATTCCCGCTGTGATGCTGCGCCGGGAGGGCGACCTATTTTTGGATGATGTATCGCCCGCGGATGCGGAAAAGGCGCTGGGCGTGCCGGTTACCCCCGTGCCGAACGATGGCGGGGAGCTGCTGGATGCCTTGCTGGGCCGGGCATAAGCGCCGGAACCGGCCCAATCAGAAAGGATTGATGATATGGCGAAACCTGTTGTTGCGATCGTGGGGAGGCCGAATGTTGGCAAATCCACCCTGTTTAATAAGCTGGTGGGCAAGCGCCTCTCCATCGTTGACGATACGCCGGGCGTAACGCGTGACCGGATCTATGGCGACTGCGAGTGGCTTGGCCACAACCTGCTGCTCGTCGACACGGGCGGCATTGAACCGCGCGCAGATGATGTGATTCTCTCCCAAATGCGCAGGCAGGCGCAGTTGGCGATTGAGAGCGCGGATGTGATCGTATTGGTGACAGATTTGCGCTCCGGCGTTGTGGCGACGGATGCGGAGGTGGCCGCCATGCTGCAAAAAAGCGGTAAGCCCGTGGTGCTCTGCGTGAATAAATGCGATTCCATCGGCGCGCCGCCGCTTGATTTTTATGAGTTTTATAACCTGGGTCTTGGCGACCCAATCGCCGTTTCCGCCGCGCATGGCCATGGCACGGGCGATTTGTTGGATGCCGTGCTTGCCCATCTCCCGCCCGAACGGGAAGAGGAGGAGGACGACGACGCGATTAAGGTGGCCGTGATCGGTAAGCCAAACGTGGGCAAATCCTCGCTTGTCAACGCCATTGCGGGGGAAGAGCGCGTGATTGTTTCCAATATCGCGGGCACCACGCGCGACGCAACGGATACGCTCATCGAAAACAGCTATGGCAAGTTCGTTTTTATTGACACGGCCGGCCTCAGGCGCAAGAGCCGCGTGGATGATACGATCGAAAAATACAGCGTCCTGCGTGCTCGCATGGCGGTGGAGCGCGCGAGCGTGTGCGTGATCATGATTGATGCGCAGGAGGGCTTCACGGAGCAGGATTCCAAGGTGGCCGGCATTGCGCATGAGCAGGGGAAGGCCTGCATCATCGCGGTGAATAAATGGGATGCGGTGGAAAAAGACGGCCGCACGATGGACACCTTCCGCAAGAAGCTGATGCAGGATTTTTCCTTTATGTCCTATGCGCCAATCATCTTTATTTCCGCCAAAACGGGGCAGAGGATCGACCGGCTGTTTGAGCTGATCTGCTATGTGGATGGGCAGAACGCCATGCGCATTTCCACCGGCAAGTTAAACGACGTGCTTGCCGCCGCCACGGCCAGGGTGCAGCCGCCTACGGATAAGGGCAGGCGGTTGAAAATTTATTATATGACGCAGGCTTCCACCCGCCCGCCAACCTTCGTTTGCTTTGTCAACCGTAAGGATCTGTTCCACTACAGCTACCAGCGGTATCTCGACAACCAGATCCGCGAGGTGTTCGGCCTGGAGGGCACGCCGACGCGCTTCGTTATCCGCGAGCGGGAGGAAAGGAAATAGCACTCCGCCGCGTCTCGTAATAGAAATCATTTGACCATGGGTTATAAAACGAGGGGCTGCTGCAAACTACCAAGTTGTTTGCAGCAGCCCCTCGTGCGGCTATCAATGGCCGAATGGAGTCAGCTGTCTGTTTCCTGCTCCCGCTCCGCCTTTAGCATCCGGTATCCAACGCCGATATGCGTTTGGATGTACTGTGGAGAGGAAGGGTCGCTTTCGATTTTTTTGCGCAGCGTTGCCATGAAAACGCGCAGTGAGGCAACGTCATTGTCCCACGAGCTGCCCCAGATTTCCTTTGTGATAAAAGTATGTGTCAACACCTTGCCCACGTTTTTGGAGAGCAGACATAAAAGCTTATATTCAATCGGGGTTAGGTGTAGTTCACGGCCCTCCAAATAGACACAGCCAGCCGCATAATCGATTTTTAGGCCGCCATTGAGACACAGAGAAGGCTCTGCACCGGAACGGCTCTGCATAAAGCTCAGGCGCCGCAGCGTCACGCGCAGGCGGGCGAGCAGCTCTTCCACGGAAAATGGTTTGGTCAGGTAATCATCCGCCCCAGCGTCCAGCGCGTCGATTTTATCTGTATCTTCACTTCTAGCGCTGATAACGATGATCGGCATATTCGACCACGTCCGGATTTTTTGGATTACCTCAATGCCGTCCAAATCCGGCAGGCCCAAATCAAGCAAAACGATATCAGGGTTGTGGGAAGAAGCCTCCACAATCGCGGCCTGACCGGTGGGCGCGATGTGGAATCGGTAATCATGTGTTTCGAGCGTTGTGGTAATCAGGTTTCGCACAGCGGCGTCGTCTTCCACAACTAAAATCAATGGTTTATGCATGAAGCGTGACCTCCTCGGCAGGTAGTGTAAAGCGGAAAATAGTACCGGATGGCTGATTGTCTGCAACCGAAATTTCTCCGCCGTGTGCGTTGATAATGGATTTGCATAGGGCAAGCCCTAACCCAAGGCTCCGGCGGCTGTCGGCGGAATGTGCGCCCGCCGTATAGAACATATCGAAGATTCGGGGCTTTGCGTCGTCCGGGATGCCGGGGCCGTCATCCGCGATTTCAACAGCGGCCCACTTGCCCTCTTTTCTGGTGGTAATTGTGATGGTTGAGCCCTTTGGCGTGTATTTGACGGCATTGTCCACAATATTGATGATAACCTGCACAATGAGCCGTGCATCCATTTTGGCCAGCAAAAAGTCCTCCTGCTGCCTTATAATGATGTGGTGCTCCGCGCTTTGCCGGCTGATGTGGCGCACTGCTTCCGCAACGGCCTCATCCACCAGCTCCGCCGTCAATTTCAGCTGCATTGTACCGTCTTCAATCCGGGTGACGGAGAGCAGGTTTTCCACAAGGTTGATGAGCCAAAGGGAATCGTCGTAGATCGCGGTATAGAGCTGTTTGCATTTTTCCGTCCCCAGGGCTTCTCCGTTTGCCAGCAGAACCCCGGCGTTGCCGGAAATGGAGGTCAGCGGCGTGCGCAGATCGTGGGAGATGGAGCGCAGGAGATTGGCGCGCAGTTGCTCGTTTTTTGCAAGAACAGCGGACTCCTCCCGTTCCCGTATGGCACGTTCATTTTCAAGTGCGAGTGCGCATTCCCCGAGGATGGAGAGGACAATGCTGTTTTCAAAGGAGTCGAGAGGCGCCTCGCCGGCCAGGCCGATGCCGACCACGCCATATACCATATCGCTCACCCGCACAGCAAGGTAAAGGCATTTTGCGCTGCCCAGCGTATCTGTTGTGGCTCCTGCGCGCTTGTTGTTTTTGTGCACCCAGGCGGCGACCGCTTGCTCGTTGGGCAGGATGTAATCCTCCGTTGTAGCGCCCGCATTCGCGGGAAAGAGAGCGGGCGGCAAAAGCTTGCCGTTCTCCGCTAGATAAAAAATAATATCCTTTTTCAGGAGCTTTACGAGCTGATTTGCCGTGATGGAGACAATTTCCTCCTTTCCATTGCCCTTTTGCATGAGCTGATTGGTATCAAAGAGGATTTTGGTACGGAAGGCGGTTTCCGCCGATTGTCGCGCGTGCCGCTTGATCTTTGTGGCGAGCGAGCTTGTGAGAAACGCGGCGACAAACATGATGAAGAAGGTGACGGGATACCCGCTGTCATAGGCTTTGAAGGTAAAGCGCGGTGCGGTAAAGAAAAAATTGAAAACGAGGACGCTCGCCAATGAAGAGGCAAGGGAGTAAACCCGTCCCGTGGTGGCCACGGCGGTGATCAGCACGCCCAGGATATAGATCATAATGATATTTGCCTCGCTGAAGCCAAGCAGCTCGAACAGGTAGCCGATAGCCGTGCAGGCCGCCAGGATCAGAAGGGTTTTCAGCAGATCAGCCCAAGAAAAATGCAGCGGCTTCGCCTGCGTGCGCTTGGGGCGGCGGTATGCGGTCGCGGCTTTATCCGGGATGATATAGATATCCAGATTGGGCGCGGCGTTGGTCAGCCGCTCCGTCAGGGACGGCTTGCCAAAAAATTTTCGCCTGGCGCTCGCGCGCCCCATCACAATTTTGGAAACGCCCGAGAGCCGTGCAAATTCCGCGATCTGGAAGGCGATATCATCCCCATATACCGTTTCAATGGCCGCCCCCATCTGCTGCGCAAGGTGGATATTGCTGCGCAGCTGCTGCTTGTTTGCCTCGCTCATGGAGGCAAACTCCGGCGTTTCTACGAACAGCGCGGTTAAGCTGCCCTTGAACGCGTCCGCCATGCGGGCCGCCGTGCGAATGATTTTTGCATTGGTAGGGGAGGAGGATAGGCAGATCAGGATGTGCTCATCGGTGAAATAGCCGCTGCCGCGGGCTGATTTCACTTTCTCTGACATTTTGTTGATCCGATCCGCGCAGCGTCGCAGGGCGATCTCACGCAGTGCCGTCAGGTTTTCAATGCTAAAAAAATGCTCTAGCGCCCGATTTGCCTGCGCTTCCTGATAGATCTGCCCGGCATGAAGGCGGTCGATCAGCTCCTCCGGCTCAATATCCACCAGTTCTACCTGATCCGCATCGTCAAATAAGTGATCTGGCACACGCTCTCGCACGGTTACGCCTGTAATGGAGGCGACCATATCGTTTAAACTCTCGATGTGTTGAACGTTTACCGTTGTATATACGTCGATGCCGGCACGCAGCAGCTCCTCCACATCCTGATAGCGCTTGCTGTGGCGGCAGCCCTCGGCGTTGGTGTGGGCAAGCTCGTCAACCAGGATGAGCTGCGGTGCGCGTTTGATTGCGCCATCCAGATCGAATTCATGCAGGGAGATGCCCTTATGGCTGACCGTGAGCGTAGGCAGCTGCTCTAGGCCGTCCAGCAGAGCCAGCGTCTGCGGGCGGGTGTGCGGCTCCACGTAGCCGACGGCGATATCCAATCCCCGGCGTTTTGCCGCGTGGGCAGCTTTGAGCATCGCGTAGGTTTTGCCGACACCGGCGGCATAACCGAAAAAAATTTTTAGATGCCCGCGGCTTTCTGTGCGGGATTCCTTCTGAATGCGGTGCAGGAGCTCATCTGGATTGGCCCGTATTTCATCCATCGTTTCACCTCTTGCATAGTGCTTTCAAGATGGTTTGCGTCTATTTTACCATACGCAATAGGCTAACCTCTACGAAAAATGGCGTTGCCGCTCTGCGGCAGGAGGCGTTTCGCGCCGACAACCATTTTTCCAATGCTTCAAACTTTGTTTGAAGCTATTTTATCACAAACATGGAGCGATTACTACGTGCAGATGTGCCGTAGCGAACAGCCTGCTTTTCAATGCGGCGCTTCTCGGGGCGGCTCACTCGGGAAGAGGAGCTTGAGAAAGAGCCGCTCCGCAGCGTTGCTGCTGTCGTAGCGATAGAGAAGCCTTGCGCCGTTCTGATCTATCACATGGAATCCGCCGTTTTCATATTGAATCGAAATTTTTGCCTGGCTCAGCGCCAGCCGCAGAGATAATTCCCACGAAAAGGCGGAGACGCGCCCCTCTTGCAGCGCGTCGAAGGCATCTTCAAATTCAAGAGGACTAACCCCCTCCACAAGGAAGAGCAGCCACAATTCCTTTTGCAGAGGAATTGGAAGCGCATCAAGATAACTCCCGCCCTCCTCATTAAAGGGAAGGTAGCGGTAATGGGTGTCTGCGCTGTACTGTGGCGCATCGGCAAAGAGCTGCTCCGTCAGCTGTGTGCGAGCTATGGGCAGGTAAGCCTTGCGGTAATCCATGTGCTGAAGGATTTGGCCAAACGTTACCGCCTGTGTTTCGTCTGGAAAGGTAATTTTGGCGCATAAATCGGAAATCAGATCGAAATCACGCGCAGAAACATCCTGCTTGCATAATTGCAGGTTCTCTCCGGAAAAGCGGGCAGAGAGCCTGCCTCCCTCCAGGCCGTGTACATTTCCATAGATGGAAATCGGACTTCCCTGGGAAATAAGGGCCATAACCGCGCCGTATTCTTCTAAGAAGGCCTCTGCTTCAAAACAGCTGTGTTCAAAATAGGCCCAGAGAACTTTGTCGCGCGTGGCATAGAGCTGTGGGTTCATGGAAACTTCAGCGCTTACCGCATAAAGCAGGCGTACCAGCTCCGCGGCCCGGTTGACGCAAGGAATTTTTTCACCAAAGTAAATATCTCGTTGCCATGCGATACGTTTTTGTTGCATGCTTGCCCTCTCCATTCCATACGATAGGAAATAGCCTGCTGGAAATAGGGGAATCCAGACAGGCTATCCCAATAGGCCTTAAGATCGCATTATTTCAAGATGCCGTCCAGCCGTAAGTTGACCTCCAGGACGTTGACGGTTTTTTCTCCGAGCACACCGAGAAACCTGCCCTTTGTGCATTTTTCCACAATCGCACGCACCTCGTCCTCCGTCATGCCGTTTGTTTTCGCAAGGCGTGGCACCTGGTATTCAGCGGCGGCAGGGGAGATGTGCGGATCCAGGCCGCTGCCGGAGCAGGTAACAAGGTCAACCGGGATGGGTTCATCGCCTTTTTCCGGATGAGCAGCACGGATTTTTTCTACCCGCTCTGCAATGGCCTGGGCATACTCTTCGCTGGCAGGCGTGAGGTTAGAAGGGGTTGCGTACATCAGCATTTTGCCATCTTTATCCTTGTAGGTGGAGACGTCAATGTTCATAACACGCCCCCACATGTGCGTTTCATCTGTGTATTGCTGGCCGAGCAGCGCGGAACCGTATTTTTTGCTATCCACTTCGATGATGCTGCCGTTTGCCTGCTCCGGAAAGATAAGCTGCGCGATGCCGGTTACCACTCCGGTATAGACCACGCCGCAGAGGATTGTGAAAATTAGAAAGATGAGAGTTGCCCGCGGCAAAATTGATTTGAGTGTTTTCATGGAATTCTTACCTCCAATTTCTCATAGGAACGGCACATTTTATGCAATGCCGAACGCAAGCAGGATCAGATCAATCAGCTTGATGAAAATGAATGGCGCCGCTAGCCCGCCCAGGCCATAAATCAGCAGGTTCCTTGAAAGCAGCTTGCCTGCGGATACCTCGCGGTATTTCACTCCCTTGAGCGCCAACGGGATCAATGCAACGATAATCAAAGCATTGTAGATGATTGCGGATAGCACAGCGCTGAGCGGGGATTGAAGCCCCATGATATTCAGCGCAGACAGGCCGGGATACAGCCCCATGAACAGGGCGGGGATAATGGCGAAATATTTTGCCACATCGTTGGCAATAGAGAAAGTGGTGAGGCTGCCGCGCGTCATCAGAAGCTGTTTGCCAATGCGGACGATATCAATCAGCTTCGTCGGGGAGGAATCGAGATCCACCATATTGCCGGCCTCCTTAGCTGCCTGCGTGCCGCTGTTCATCGCCACTGCAACGTCTGCCTGCGCAAGGGCAGGCGCGTCGTTGGTGCCGTCGCCGGTCATTGCCACAAGGTGGCCCTTGCTCTGGAAGTCACGGATCATCTTCAGCTTACCCTCCGGGGTAGCCTCTGCGAGAAAGTCATCTACGCCGGCTTCGGCAGCGATGGCCGCTGCGGTCAAGGGGTTATCGCCCGTAATCATGATCGTCTTTATACCCATCTTGCGCAGATCGGCGAATTTTTCCTTTACGCCTCTTTTGATAATATCTTTGAGGTAAATTACGCCGAGGATTTTATGGTTTTTTGCTACGACTAGAGGCGTTCCGCCCTGATTGGAAATGGATTTGACCGTTCCATCGCATTCTGTGCTATAGGCGCCGCCATTCTGAAGGACATAATCGCGCATCGAGTCTGCCGCACCCTTACGGATCTCAACGCCGTCATAATCCACGCCGCTCATGCGGGTTTTCGCGCTAAAGGGAATAAAGCGCATGTTTTTATCCTCCAGCGTTCTTGCGCGGATGCCGAATTTTTCCTTTGCAAGGATCACCACGCTGCGCCCCTCCGGCGTTTCATCCGCCAGAGAGGAGAGCTGGGCCGCGTCGGCCAGCTCCTCCGGCGTTGCGCCGTCCACCGGGATGAAGGCGTGTGCCTGACGGTTGCCAAGTGTGATCGTACCGGTTTTATCGAGCATCAGGATATCTACGTCGCCTGCCGCCTCGATCGCGCGCCCGCTCATGGCCAGCACGTTTGCCTGGTTGAGCCTGCTCATGCCCGCAATGCCGATTGCGGAGAGCAGCGCGCCGATCGTGGTGGGGGCAAGACATACGAGCAAGGCCACCAGAGTGGTGACGGAGGTCGGGTTTGCGATCCCGGCCTGCTTGGCGGAGAAGATGGAGTAGGTATACAGAGAGACCGTGACCAGAATAAAGATGATGGAGAGTGCCACGAGGAAGATTTGCAGCGCGATCTCATTCGGCGTTTTCTTGCGCGCCGCGCCTTCCACCATGGCGATCATCTGATCGAGGAAGCTTTCGCCCGCTTCGCTTGTAACCTCCACGACGATCCAATCCGACAAAACCGTTGTGCCGCCTGTGACGGCGCTGCGGTCGCCGCCGCTTTCGCGGATAACAGGCGCGGACTCGCCGGTGATGGCGCTCTCATCTACGGAAGCGGCGCCTTCGATCACTTCGCCGTCCGCAGGGATCTGCTCGCCGGCTTTCACGATGACGATGTCGCCCTTTTTCAAAGAAACGGAAGAGACAACGGTGATCTCGTCCTTTTGAGCTGCGCAGGGGATTTTATGCGCGTCAACATCCTTTTTTGCAGCGCGCAGGGCGTCCGCCTGCGCTTTGCCGCGTCCCTCCGCAATGGCCTCTGCGAAGTTTGCAAACAGCACGGTAAACCAGAGGATCACTGCGATGGCGAGCGTGTATCCGGAGGGAGCGTCCTTGATCCCGAACAAGGATACGATCCACAGTCCGGTGGTTAAAATGGCAGAGAGAAAGACGAGCAGCATCACAGGGTTTTTCACCTGTGTTTTGGGGTTCAGCTTGAGAATGGAATCCTTGAGCGCCCGTGCGACGATCTTTTTGTCGCGGAAGGCGCTTTTTGCTTTTGCAGCCATAAAAACACCTCCTTATGCAATGCTGCTGAAGAATTCAGCAATCGGCCCGAGTGCGAGCGCGGGGAAGAAGCTTAGCGCGCCAACCAGCAAAACGATGAAGATCAGCAGGAAAACGAACAGAGCGTTGGTCGTGGAAAGAGTGCCCGCCGTTGTGGCGATACGCTTCTTGCCGGCAAGGCTGCCCGCGATGGCAAGCGTGCCGATGACCGGCAGGAAGCGCACAAACAGCATGACAAAGCCAAGCGTTAGGTTCAGGAAAACGGTGTTGGCATTGAAGCCTGCAAATGCTGAACCGTTATTGCCGCCCGCTGAGGAGTAAGCATACAGAAGTTCGGAGAAGCCATGCGCACCTGGATTGTTCAAACTGTCCGCAACGCTTGGGACTACCGCTGCGATACCGCTGCCGACGAGAATCGCAATGGGAGTGGCCAGGCATACGAGAACGGCCCATTTCATCTCGTAGGGCTCAATTTTTTTGCCCAAGAATTCAGGGGTGCGCCCGACCATGAGCCCTGCAATGAACACAGTGAGGATTGCAAAGGCCAGCATCCCATACAGGCCGCAGCCCGTACCGCCGAAGATCACTTCACCGAGCTGCATCAGCAGCATTGGCACCATGCCGCCCAGAGGCGTGTAGCTGTCGTGCATGGAGTTGACGGAGCCGTTGGAGGCGGCGGTTGTAAAGACTGCCCAGGTGGAGGAGGTTGCGATGCCGAAGCGGGATTCCTTGCCCTCCATGTTGCCGCCAGCCTGATCCACGGTGGTCATATTCACGCCGTCCTGCGCAAGCTGCGGGGTTGCGATCTGTTCGCTGGCCGCGACGCAGCCCAGCGCGATCACCAGGCAGATAAACATGGCCAGAAAGATTGCCACGCCCTGCTTCTTGTTCTTTACGCTGCGTCCAAAGGTGAAACACAGCGCAGCGGGGATTAGCAGCAGAGAAATCATTTCAAGGAGATTGGTAAAAGCGCTGGGGTTCTCCAGCGGATGGGCGGAGTTGACTCCCATGAAGCCGCCTCCGTTTGTGCCGGATTGTTTGATGGCGATTTGGCTTGCCGCCGGGCCCATGGGAACAAACTGATCTGTTACGATTTCCGCATCTGGGATGATTTTTCCGTCCACGGTAACCGTATTCTTTTCTTGATCAATTACGGCGTTCTCAATGACCTCGCCCTCCGCGCTGACGGCGATCGGCTCCACAAGGGAAACAGTTTCCGCAGGCTTCAGGTTCTGGATGACGCCGCCGCCAACCAGGCAGAGCGCAATAATCAGGTTCAGGGGGAGCAGGATGTGGATGATGATCCGCGTCATATCCACCCAAAAGCTGCCAAGGCCTGTGGATTTCACTTTGATAAAACCGCGTATCATCGCAAAGAGTACGGCGATGCCAGTTGCAGCGGAAACAAAGTTTTGCACGGTAAGGCCTAGCGCTTGCGACAGATAGCTTAAAGTGGATTCTCCACTATAGGCCTGCCAATTGGTGTTGGTAACGAAGCTGACGGCTGTGTTAAAGGATAAATCCCATTTTACGCCCGGCAAATTTTGCGGATTGCCGGGTAGGACGCCTTGCAGTAGCTGAAGCAGAAATAAAAAGATCAGCCCGATGCCTGAAAAGATGAGGACGGAGACGGCATACTTTTTCCAGCTCATCTCCTCCTCCTTTTTGATTCGCATTACCTTGTAAACCGCATTTTCACAGGGCGTCAGGATGCGGGAGAGGAATGTTTTTTCCCCATCCATCACTTTCTTTATGTATGCTCCGAGCGGGATTGCCAAAATTACAAGGATCGCTAGGTATAATCCATATTGCAAAATAGCGCTCATTGCTGCTCATCTCCCTTCATGAGAATCCAGAAGTAATAGGCGAGAAGCGCAATTGCTGTCAGCCCAATGACGGCTATGATGATTTGCATAGGGCCGTGACCTCCTTTTCTTTTCCTAAGTTGAAGTATAATGAATGCCACTTTAAAACGGCATTAGCATTGCGCGCAATGAGATTAAGATTCCATTAAGACCGGCTCAGATCCAGCCGAAAATCAGGGCGACTGGGAGCATGACTGCCGAAGTCAAAAAAAACACGGCAGTGAGAACCAGCATGGGCATGCCGAAAAAAATAATCGGATAGGCCATATGGGGGTAGCGCGTGATAAATCGATCCAAGCGTTCATCCAAACGCAATTCAAGGGCTTGCAGTGACCGAATGATTCCTGCCATAGCGGATAACCATCCTTTCCTAAGTGAAACAGAGTATTCAGAGGAGGGCATAGCCTGCTAGCCCCTTTGTATTCATGCTAGCATGCACAGTGTTAAGATGGTGAAAGCGATTTGTCCTTCATAGTTAAAAGATGATAAAGATTCCTTTTTCCTCATCGTAGAGAGATTGGATGATTTTAACCGCCTGATCTGCAAAAAAGGAAGTGGAAATCCAGCTTTTTATATTTTAGGAGCAAAGAATAGGAAAAGGGAGGAAATTAAAGAAATCGAGAGCTTTTGATAGCACCATTTTCGTTCATCTGCACTTTCTTGCAGTTTCAGTAAAAAAAATGTTGACAATTGCAGGTTTTCGCACTATATTTGTTACGATTCCTATCATAGGCTGTAGGGGCGGAAAGGGGCTGCATAATTGAAAAATAATGTGATCATCGATTTAAAAAATATCTCCGTATCCTTTGACGGTGAGCCGATTTTGAAAAACCTGAATCTCTATATCCGCGATAAGGAGTTTATCACGCTGCTGGGCCCATCCGGCTGTGGAAAAACGACCACGCTGCGGATTATCGGCGGCTTTTTGGAGCCGGATGAGGGTACGGTCATTTTTGACGGAAAAAAAATCAATGGTGTGCCACCTCATAAGAGGCAGGTCAACACCATTTTTCAGCGTTATGCGCTTTTTCCGCATCTGGATGTATATGAAAATATTGCCTTTGGCCTGCGGGTGAAGAAATGGCCGGAGAAAAAAATCCGCGATAAGGTCAATGAAATGCTGGCGCTCGTCAACCTCAAGGGCTTCAAGCGGCGCAAGATTGCATCATTGTCCGGCGGGCAGCAGCAGCGCGTCGCCATTGCGCGTGCGCTTGCCAACGAGCCGCGCGTGCTGCTTTTGGATGAGCCGCTCGGCGCGCTGGATCTCAAGCTGCGCAAGGATATGCAGGTGGAGCTGAAAAATATCCAGCAGCGCATGGGCATCACCTTCATCTATGTGACCCACGACCAGGAGGAGGCCCTCTCCATGTCCGACACGGTGGTGGTGATGGACAGCGGCGTTATCCAGCAGATCGGCACGCCGGAGGATATCTATAACGAGCCGAAGAACGCCTTTGTGGCGGATTTTATTGGCGAGAGCAATATCCTCGACGGCGTGATGCGGGCGGATTATCTCGCGGAGTTTTCTGGCCATCGGTTCCAGTGCCTTGATCAGGGCTTCCAAAAAAATGAACCGATAGACGCGGTCGTTCGCCCGGAGGATGTGGACGTCGTCCCCGCAGAAGAGGGGATGCTCTCCGGCACAGTGACGAGCGTGACCTTCAAGGGCGTGCATTTTGAGATTATTGTGGATATCGGCGGCTTTAAATGGATGATCCAGTCCACCGACCATCAGGCTGTGGGTGATGTGATTGGCCTGAAAATTGATCCGGATGCGATTCATATCATGAAGAAATCATCCTATTCGGGTGCGTTTGGCGACTATAGCTCCTTCAGCGACGAGCTGGAGCACCTTTCCGACCCTGAGGAAGAGGAGGCATAGCATATGGAAAAGAAGCCTTCTCTTCTGCAAAAACTCGCTTCGGCGCAATATATCGTCTGGTCTGTGATTTTCATTGTTGCGCCGTTGATCCTGGTGGTTTATTATGCGTTTACCGATGCGCAGGGCAATTTTACGGTTGCCAACATTCAACAGCTGGGCAGCTATGGCAACATCTTTCTTCGCTCAATCGGTTACGGCCTGGCTGCAACGGTGATCTGCCTGCTGCTCTCCTATCCATTTGCCTATCTCCTATCCCAATCCGGGGCAAAGCGGCAGAGCACGATGATTTTGCTTGTTATGCTGCCCATGTGGATGAACTTCCTGCTGCGCACCTATTCCTGGATGACGATTTTGGAGGATACGGGGCTTATCAACACAGTGCTCGGATTTTTTGGCATCGGCCCGCTGCACATGATTAATACGGGCGGCGCGGTCATCTTGGGCATGGTTTATAACTTCATCCCCTATATGATCCTCCCGCTGTACTCCGTGATGTCCAAGCTCGACAAGAGCATGGTGGAGGCGGCGCAGGATCTGGGCGCAAACCGGGCGGCCGTTGTGCGCAAGGTGATTTTTCCCTTGAGCATGCCCGGCGTCGTTTCCGGCATCACAATGGTGTTCGTGCCGTGCGTGAGCACCTTCTATATCTCTCAAAAGCTCGGCGGCGGCACGTTTTCCCTCATTGGAGATATCATCGAGATGCAGTTTCAAACGGCGTATAATTATAATTTGGGCGCGGCGCTTTCGCTCGTGCTGATGGTGCTCATTCTCATCTGCATGGCGTTTATGAACCGGTTCGCCGATCAGGATTCCGGGGCAATGGTGATTTGAGAACGGGCGTGCTGCTTTTGATAAAGCAGCACGCGCTGCCCGGCCTGACTGCACGGCTGAACGTCACAGATTCTGAGTAAGGGGGGACCATTTGTATGAAAACTGTATCAAAGATTTACATGGCGCTGATCTTCCTGTTTTTGTATGCGCCGATTTTCGTGCTGATTTTTTTCTCGTTCAACGCCACCAACAGCACGAGCCTGTTCGCCGGCTTTTCCCTGAGGTGGTATGAGTCGCTCTTTCAGGATAAGGCAACGCTCCAGGCGCTGTATAACAGCCTAATTCTGGCGGTGGCCTCCTCGCTGGCGGCCACGGTGCTGGGCACGGCGGCCGCGGTCGGCATTGATACCATGCGCAATAAGTGGCTCAAATCGAGCGTGTTATCCGTTACCAATATCCCGATGATGAATCCGGAGATCGTCACGGGCATTTCCATGATGCTTTTGTTTGTGTTTGCAGGCAAGCTGCTGGGCACAAGGGATGTGCTGGGTTTCTGGACGCTGCTGTTTGCGCACATCACATTTAACTTGCCGTATGTGATCCTGTCGATCCTGCCAAAACTCAGGCAGATGGATCCGCATCTCTCCGAGGCGGCACAGGATCTGGGCTGTACGCCGGCGCGCTCCTTCTTTAAGGTCGTTTTGCCCGGCATCATGCCCGGCATCGTCACCGGGCTTGTCATGTCCTTCACGATGTCGCTGGATGATTTTATCATCAGCTATTTTACAAACGGCCCGTCCTTCCAAACGCTGCCCGTGCGGATTTATTCGATGACGAAGCGCCGTGTCACGCCGGATATCTATGCGCTGTTTACCCTGATTTTTGTCGCTATCCTCGTGCTGCTGATCCTGTATAACGTTGCGCAGGCGCAGGGCGAGAAGCGCATGAATAAAAAAATGGCTGTAAAGGAGATTGAAAATTGAAAAAATTTATGGCAATCCTGTTTGCCGTGGCCATGGTGTGCTCCACGGCGCTTCCCGCAGCGTTTTCCGCTTCTGCGGCGGATACCTCCAGCCTGGCCGGGACGACGATCAACGTTTATAACTGGGGCGAGTATATTTCCGATGGCTCGGAAGACTCGATGGATGTCAATGCGGAGTTTACCAAGCGCACTGGCATCAAGGTCAACTACAACAATTACGACACCAATGAAAACATGTACGCAAAGCTCAAAAGCGACGGCGTGAGCTTCGATATCGTCATTCCGTCGGATTATATGATCCAGCGCCTGATAGCCGAGGATATGCTGCAGAAGATTGATTTCTCCAATATTCCTAACTATAAGTATATCGACGCAAACTATAAAGGCCTGTATTTCGACCCCAAGGATGAATATTCCGTGCCCTACAATGTCGGCATGGTCGGCCTGATCTATAACACCAAGCTGGTGAAAGAGGCCCCCACAAGCTGGAATGTGATGTGGGATGAGCAGTACAAGGGCAAAATCCTGATGTTTGACAACCCGCGCGACGCGTTTGGCATTGCGCAGAAGCTGCTGGGTCAATCGTTCAATACGACGGATGAGGCCGAATGGAAGGCCGCTGCGGAAAAGCTCAAGGCACAGAAGCCGGTGCTCCAGGGGTATGTTATGGATGACATCTTCCGCAAGATGGAAAACGGCGAGGCGGCCATCGCGCCTTATTACGCGGGCGATTTCATCACGATGTATGACAACAACCCCGATCTCGCGTTCGTATACCCGCAGGAGGGCGTCAATATTTTCGTCGATTCGATCTGCATCCCGAAAAACGCCAAAAACAAGGCGGCGGCGGAAGCTTACATCAACTTCCTGCTGGATCCGGATATCGCGGTGGAGAATGCGAATTACCTCGGCTACGCCACCCCGAATACGGCGGTGCTTGCCCGGGAGGACTATGAGCTGAAGGGGAATGAATACCTCTATCCGACACAGGATAGAATGCCAAAAACCGAGTATTTTTACAACCTGCCGCAGCAGACTTTAACCTTGATGACCGACCTCTGGAGTGAGCTGAAGGCTAGCCAGAGCGGAGAAATCAGCCAGGAGCAGAAAACGGATTATACCTGGCTGTATATCGGCCTTGGCGCAGTGGCGGTCGTCGCCGCCGGCGTGATCGCATATAAAGTAATCCAGAAGAAAAAGCGCGATTTTGCGGACGCAGAGGACTGAGCCGGACGATCGCGGGAACAAGGAGAGAAATGCACAATGGCATCACAGCTTCGCAAACCGCAGGCGGGGGATATCACCGCCACAATGAAAACCACCATGGGGGACATTCAGCTCCTCCTCTTCCCGGACGCTGCGCCGAAGGCGGTCGAGAATTTTACAACCCATGCGAAAAACGGTTATTACAACGGCCTGGTGTTCCACCGTGTCATCCCGGATTTTATGATTCAGGGCGGAGATCCGACGGGCACCGGCATGGGCGGGGAGAGCATCTGGGGCAAGCCCTTTGAGGATGAATTCAGCCCCGATTACCACAACCTGCGCGGTGCGCTTTCCATGGCGAACGCGGGCCCCGGCACCAACGGCAGCCAGTTTTTCATCGTGCAGGCGCCCGCCGTCAGCGATGACCTGCTCGCCCAGATGGAAACGCTCGGCGAGAGCGCTTTTCCCGCATGGGCTGTGTCGGCTTACCGCACCAAGGGCGGCACCCCGTGGCTTGATTTTCGCCACACGGTATTCGGCCAAGTTTATGAGGGCATGGAGGTAGTCGATGCGATTGCAAACGTCCCCTGCGGCAGGAACGATAAGCCGGCGGAGGATGTCGTAATCGAGTCCGTCACGATCAAAGAGCTGTAAAAACAAGCCTGTTTTGCGAAAGCCGGGCGCCGGGATTTTTTCTCCGGCGCCCGGTTTTTTTATGAGAAGGCCTTGTATCGCTTGCTTTTTGTTGGAGAAGGCGGTAGGATAAGCTTGAAAAATTTCTCTTTCAAGCTGCGTTTTGTGCTCTTCAAGTATGAAACGCATTTCACGGCTTGGCGTGAGAAGCGCGCGTATGAGAAGGGAGGCCCTATATGCCCAACAGCTTTGAACGCATTTATGCGGTTGTCAAACAAATTCCGTATGGGAAAGTGGCGACCTATGGCCAAATCGCCGCGCTCGCGGGCAACCCCCGCTGGTCTCGCGTGGTGGGCTACGCCCTGCATGTGAATCCAGACCCAGCGCATATCCCATGCTTTCGCGTGGTAAACCGCTTTGGCGAGGTGTCAAGCGCCTTTGCCTTCGGCGGGGAAAATGAGCAGATTGCATTGCTCCAGCGGGAGGGCGTGCGTTTCCTGCCGGATGGGCGGGTGGATCTCGCGCATTTTTGTTGGGATGGCAGCACGGCGGCCGGCGATGAAGCCGGTTGTGACAGGCCCGGATTGTAAGCAAGGCGCATGTTCATTTGTGAAAGGACGGATATTGATATGACCGATTTTTTTGACCTGATCGCGCGGCGTGAGAGCTGCCGCAATTATGACCCTCAAAAAAAGGTGGAAACCAATAAGCTCGTCAAATGCATCGAGGCGGCGCGCGTTGCGCCCTCCGCCTGTAACAGCCAGCCCTGGAGCTTTGTTGTAGTGAACAGCCCGGCAGTATCCCCACAGGTTGCAAAATGCGTGCAGGGGATGGGGATGAACCGGTTTACGGACAAGTGCCCGGCATTCATCATAGTGGTTGAGGAAAAAGCGACCATGACGGCAAAAATCAGCGGTGCATTTAAGGATCAGCAGTTTGCACAGATCGATATCGGGCTCGCCACGGCGCAGATTTGCCTTGCCGCCGTGGAACAGGGGCTCTCCACCTGCATTATGGGATGGCTGGATGAAAAAAAGCTGAAGGAGCTGCTCCAAATCCCTAAATTAAAGCGGATTCGGCTGGTATTGAGCGTGGGTTATGCCGCAGATGACCACCTGCGTGAGAAAAAACGGAAGAACCTGGACGAAATCATGCGAATTGTAGATGAATGAGCGTGTTTTCGCTGTGTGGAAGGGCTTGCCAGCCGGTTTTGACCGTTGCTTTGCTTGACGCGGTGTGCGCGTGTTTGGTATAATAGCCTCACTAGCCTCACGAATCTCTAAGGAATCAAAGATTCCAAGAGCTTCGGAGAACATTGGCCTTCGAACCCCTAGTTCTCGGCTCAATTACCTCACTTCAATCCGCGTATGTGAGGCGGCAAAAGGCCGGGCCTTTCCCGGCATCACGTGAAAAGGAGAAAACCAATGGATAAGAAGAAAACCAAGATCATTGTGATCGTGGCGGCTGTATGCGTTGTCATTGCCGTGGCCGTAGGCATTGTGTTTGCAGTGCGCGGTTCAAAGGAGCCGGAAACCACAGCCCCCAATAATAGCATCGGGGCGGATGTGTCAGCGCCAAGCGAATCCGTCGGCGAGGTTTCAACGGATGAGCCCTCTTCCTCGGAGGAAAGCACCGAGCCCACTGTGCCGGAGGGGACGACGGCTGAGGCAAAGCCCACAACGACGAAACCGCGTGTGACCTCCCCCACGAAGAAGCCGACTACCACGCAGGTGCCGCCCACGAAGGCGACCGGCCCGGTTACCAACGGAGAAAATCCCTTTGTGGAGTATGATGAAAACGGCAACCCCGTCCCGATTGGCGCAACGGATTTCCGTCGCAGCCTCGGCTATTGCGAACTATATGATAATATGGCGCCCTATGCAGCGATGGATTTTGACACGGTGCGCATTAAATTCCGCTATGATAACCTTGATTGGATGGTGCAGATGTGGAAGGGGCAGTACGGCCCTTCCATCGGCTGTGAGATTGGTGTTTATCACAAGCCTCTCTCCCGTGCGGTGGAGTTTTACGACTGTGCAACGGATGAAAATTCTCTGGTGATGGAAGCCTCTCTTTACCGGAAGGGGAAATTCGTTTTCCGTATGCCTCGCAGCCTGTATTGGTGGGCCGCGGCGTTTGACCCCGGCATGCTGGATAATGTTTCCGACCGCTCGGAGCTGAATGTGGTCGCCCGCATCACGCTCAAGGATAAAGAGATGTGCAATGCCTTTGCCAATTCTCTGCAGAAGCAGAAGGATGCGCAGGGACGTACCTTCCAGAATGTGGGCAGCAATTATAATAAGAATCAGCCAACGGTGACCCCGGTGTTCCAGGTGGTCGGCAACGACGTTTACTTTACCTGGTAATAAAATTATGCCGTTATACAAATTGTAGTTGACTTTATGCTATTTTAGTGGCATAATAACGAAGTAATACAGTGGCAATTGCCGTTGTAAATAACTCAAAGAGAAGGGAATGTCAACCATGAAAAAAGTTCTCAGCGTAGCGCTTGCTCTGGTTCTCTGCCTTGCAATGTGCGTTCCGGCGTTTGCAGCCGACACGAAAGATCCGGTCGATCAGATCGCTGGCGCTCTGGAAGGTGCAGGCATTGATCTCAATGCGATCACTGAGAAGCTGTCCGGCCTGGGCGATTTCGATATCAGCTCCATCACTGGCGGCGATTTCGACATCAGCGCACTGACCGACATGCTTGGTGGCTTGAGCGACGTCGATATCTCCAGCATTAAGGATACGCTCCTTGGCGCACTTGGCAACATCGGCGGCGGCGATTTCGATATCGCTGCTATCCTCAATGGCCTGCAGGACAACGAGCTTGCTCAGCTGATCGCGAAGATCTACTCGATCGCTCCCGTAGAGAAAGATAGCACGGAAGCTCCGACCGAGACCGAGACGGAAGCTCCGACCGAGACCGAGCCGGAAGAAATCCCGGAGACGGGTGATTCCGCTGTCGGCATCGCGGTGCTTGGCGTTGTCTCCGTTGCGGCTGCTGCGGCGTTCGTCTGCACCCGCAAGAAGGAAGCGTAAGCAACCCTCTTTTTTCTCAACTGAAAACCCCTTCCGGCTGATTCCGGGAGGGGTTTTTGTTATGCTTTATTGTGTGATGCGGCTAATCTGGCCTAGCAGCCGCAAATGCCGCCATTGGTATGTCCGCTTACAGTGTGCCTTCCTCAAATGCCGTGCGGAACCATACGTTCTGCACGGTAAAGGTTTGTCCGTCCAAATATGCGAGATGCTCCGCGTCCGTCTGAAAATCGAATTGGAGCTTGTAGGAGTAGAGGCATTGTTTTTTATAGCCGCCAAATTTTTTATTTTGCGTGTTCACGCCATATTTGCCATCGCCCAGCAGGGGATGGCCGATAGAGGCAAAATGGGCGCGGATCTGATGCGTCCGTCCGGTCAGCAGATCTACCTCGGCGAGCGTTAAGCCGTTGTGGTATCCGAGCGCCCGGTAACGTGTGCGGATCGTTTTGGCGCCGGGGCAGGGCAGGCGGCGCACATAAACGCGGTTTTTCTTTTCATCCTTGAAGAGGTAGCCCTCCAGCGTGCCCTCCGGCTCCTCTAACGCGCCGATCAGGATGCAGAGGTAATATTTATGAAGCTCCCGGTCTTTCATTTTTGCATTCAATACGCGCAACGTGGCGGCATTTTTGGCCGCGATGACGATTCCGCCGGTATTACGGTCAATGCGGTTGACGAGCGCCGGAGTGAAGGATTGCTCGCTGGCAGGATCGAACTCGCCCTTTTCATAGAGATAACGTTTGACACGGGTGATGAGGGTGTCTACATATTCATGGTCGTCCGGGTGGCAGAGAAGGCCCGCTTTTTTATCGAGCAGCAGTAGGTTTTCATCTTCATAAACGATATCGAGGCGCGGGGAAGCACCCATGAAATCATATCGCTTTTCCGGCTGAATTAAAAATTCATCGTTGATATAAAGGTCGATCACATCGCCTTCCTCCAGCCGGGTTGCAATTTCCGCCCGCTTGCCGTTTACCTTGATGCGCTTTTTGCGGATATATTTATAGAGCAGGGATTGCGGCAGGCCCGGCAGGGATTTCGTCAGGTATTTATCCAGGCGCTGGTTCGCATCGTTTTTTTGAATAGTAAAGGTTTTCAAGAATCGTCATCCTTCTATCAAAGTGATCTTAGCCTACTAAAGTCCTTTAAACATTTCTGCTGTAAAAAATGGCGTTGCCGCTTTGCGGCAGGAGGCGTTTTGCGCCGACAGGCATTTTTCCAATGCTTCAAACGAAGTTTGAAGCTATTATATCATATTCCATAGCTTTTCAAAAGGCTGGAAATACGCTATAATGGCTTCATTCAAACAAAGCGTTTTACGCGCATTTTCCAAAAATGAAAATCCGGGGGGATTGCTCAATGAGCGATAAAGCGTGGATTGCCGGAATGCGGATCATCCCATCTAGCCCACTTGCCCCACCAGCCGGAAAGGACGTGTCCGGAAATGGATAAAGGGATGCATGATGGCCACCGAGATCGGCTCAAGCGGCGTTTCCTGCAAGAGGGGATGGAGCAGTTTGAGCCGCACAATGTGCTGGAGCTTTTGCTGTTTTATTCCATTCCACGGCAGGATACCAACGAAACGGCGCATCGCCTGATCGATACCTTTGGCTCCCTTTCCGCTGTGTTTGACGCCTCTGTGGAGGATTTGATGAAGGTGGAAGGGGTCGGGATGAATACTGCCGTATTAATTAAGCTCGTTCCGGCCGTCAACCGCCGTTATCTGGAGGATCGTGCACTGCGAGGCATGCATGCAATATCCTCTGAAGCATGCGGGGAACTGTTTGTCTCCAAATTCAACGGCGTGACGGTGGAGCGGGTTTTACTCCTCTGCATGGATAATCAGGGACGGGTGCTGCACTGCGCGTCCATTTCTGAAGGGACGCAGTCAATGGTGGATATCAGCAACCGACGGATCGTAGAAGCGGCACTGCGCCATAATGCATCCTGCGTGGTGCTGGGGCATAACCATCCCAACGGCGTGGCGGTGCCGTCTACGACGGATGTGGAAACAACGCGCGTGCTGGCGCGGCTGCTGCGATCCATGGACATTGTGCTTTACGATCACATTATCGTGGCGGATGGGGAATATTTTTCGATGGCGAAGTGTAATAATTTTAAACTGATTTTTTCTTAACAATCGAGAACAGAAAGGGCGGCGCGGACGATGCGTTGTGAAACATATCCCCTGCATACGCTTGGAACCTATCAGTTTGTTGTGATCCTATCCGTCTATCATGGAAAGCTTATGCTAAGCCGCCATAAAAACCGTTCCACATGGGAAACGCAGGGCGGCCACATTGAGGGCGGGGAATCCCCCATAGAAGCAGCCGGGCGGGAATTATATGAAGAATCAGGCGCTGTGAAATACCTGCTTTCTCCGGCCTTCGATTACCGGGCAGGCGATGGAACCTTGTGGGGAAACGGGGTGGTATTCATCGCCGAAATTGATGAGATCGGCGCATTGCCAGAGAGCGAGATGGCGGAAGTCGCTTTTTTTCATCAATTGCCGCCGGACCTTACCTACCCGGAGATCACGCCGGTTTTGCTGCAAAAGGCGCGGGAGGCGGGGCTGCTGTGACCGGGCAGCGTGGCCGGAGAGAAAGGGCATCCAAAAAATCCCCTCACAAACGAGTGAGGGGATTTTGCGTTGCAAGCCAGTTTCACGAAAAGTAGATCATAAAAGCGATCCAGCGTTTTTACAAGGATCACAGCTATTTCACAATGCTATAGTTTGGAATACCCAAAGCTGTTGACCATAGCGTCAATCGGCCGGTGCGCTTTGCAGTCCGGGCAGTCGCCCGCCGAAAAGGAGGCATAATCCGGCAGGTCCCTTGCGGAGAAGAGCGATTGAATTTCAATCTCCTCCACCGTGGGGATTGCGCTGAACACGGCCGCGATGCCGCAGGTGCGCCCGCCGAAATAGCGGATGCAATCCAGCGCGCGGCGGATGGTTTTGCCGGTCGATACCGTGGAAATCAGCAGCAAAACGCTTTTATCCGCAACCATGGGCTGAAGGTTCTCCCGGAAAAACATCTGCCCGTTTGCATCGTATTCCGGCGAAATCACAAACAGGCTGCTTCCCTGATTGATGGAGCGCATGCCCGATTTAGTCAGCTCACGGGCCAAAAATGCGCCGAGGATTTCGCTGCCTTCCATGCAGACGATCGTATCAATGATTTCAAACTGGAGGTAGGGGGCGGCAAGCTGGGCCGCGGCGTCACGGGCCATGGCATGCTCATGCTTGACCTTGGTGATATTCAGGTAATAATTGATGTGGGAATGGCTGGTGACAAAATGACCTGGAACCGCTTCAATCTGGATGCGCGGGTTGGACTCGGATTTGATGACGAATGCTCTGCTTTCCATATTGTCCATTTGCAATTCCTCCTTATCAGCTGGAAGGAAAGGGGAACCCTGCCCTTCGTTTTTATTATAAAAGAATTCTTTCGGTTTTTCAATCGAATATCAGAAAAGATTCAATATTTTGCAGTGGAATTACGCTTTACATGGCGGGAAAAAAAGGTATAATAGAGATACTAAAATAGGCGATGTCTACGGATGTGGGCCTATCGTAGAATAAACCAGACAGGAGATTACACAATGAAGGAATGCAGGTTTCAGCTCACCTATATCGCCGACGGCCAATTGCACCGTACATGTGGAAAAGCACAGGAGCAGCAGCCGTTTGAAACGGAGCATTTTTCCCTCATGACGCAATATGACAAAGGGCGTGTGCGCGTCCGGATTCTTCCAAAGGAGCCCGTATCCTTTACGCAGTTTGAGATGGTGTTCCGCTACCCGTATCAGCCGGACAGCCGCGTGTTCGTCAACGGCTATCAGTCCTGGACGGACAGCAAGGAATATTTCGTCACGGATCGCATGACTCATTTAAGCCCTTTGAGCAAGCCCTGGATCAAAGAAATGAGCCTGGATAAATCCGGCGACTACACCTTCCATGTATATCCGAAGACGAGTGGCGTGTTCCACGGCTACTCCTACTCCTATGTGCGCAATGGGGAAACGGTTGATCTGTTCGGCTCCATCACGGAGCGCAGCGGCTATACGGTATTCAATTTCGACTGTAACCGCAACCTCCTCATCGTGGAGAAGGATCTGGAGGGCGTTGTGATGGAGCAGCCGTATGACGCGGTGGATATCGTCCACCTGCGCGGCGGGTTTGACCAAGTGTTCGACCGCTACTTCCAGCTCATGGAAATCCCGAAGCCCCGCGTGCAGCATAAGTGCGGCTACACCACCTGGTATAATTATTATCCGAATATCAATGAAAAAATCGTGACGGATGATCTGGAAGCGCTGGCGAAGGTGCCAGAGCAGATCGATATCTTCCAAATCGACGACGGCTACCAAACGGCTGTGGGCGACTGGCTGAGCACTGATCCGGAGAAATTCCCCAATGGCATGAAAGAAATCGCCGATCAGATTCACGGGAAGGGCATGCTCGCTGGCCTGTGGCTTGCGCCCTTTGGCTGCGAATATCACTCGACCATCGCGGAGAAGCACCCGGAGTGGCTCATCAAAAATGAAAAGGGCAAGCCTGTCGTTGCGGGCCTCAACTGGGGCGGTTTCTATGCCATTGATTTTAATCATCCGGAGGCGGCGCAGTATATCCGCAATTGCTTTGATGTGATCCTCAACGAGTGGGGTTACGACATGGTGAAGCTCGATTTCCTCTATGCCGCGTGCATTCTGCCGCAGTATAACAAATCCCGCGGCCAGCTGATGTGCGAGGCGATGGATTTTATCCGCGACTGTGTGGGCGACAAGCTCATTCTCGGCTGCGGCGTGCCGCTCGCGCCCTGCTATGGCAAGGTGGATTTTTGCCGCATCGGCGCGGATGTGTGCCTCAATTGGAAGCCTACCCTGCACGGCTACCTGACCCACCGTGAGGATGCAACAACGAAAAACGCCGTTAACAACACCATTTTCCGCCGTCAGCTCGATGGGCGTGCCTTCTGCAACGATCCTGACGTATTCCTGCTGCGCGAATACAATATGCAGCTCAATATGACCCAGCGGAAAATTATTGCAAAGGTCAATAAGATCTTCGGCAACCTGCTCTTCATCTCCGATAATGTAGACCGCTATGACGCGGAGCAGATGGCCGTGTTCCAGGATACGCTCAAGGCAAGCGACACCAAGGTGCTGAGCGCGGAATACGTGAAAAAGGATGTTGTAGAAGTCCGCTTCCTGGAGGATGGCGCAGAGAAGCACCTGCGTTTTGACATTACGGATGGAACGCTTCTGGAAGGCGAATTTTAAACAGATGATATAAAGGATGACGGTTCTGCATGCATTACCATACTGTGGTTTTTGATTTGGATGGAACGCTGCTCGATACACTGGATGACCTGGCCGATGCAACAAACGCCGCCCTGCGTGCGTGCGGGTATCCGCCACGCGATCGGGAGGAGGTGCGCAGTTTTGTTGGCAACGGCGTGCGCCTGCTCATCGAGCGGGCCGTCCCCAAGGGAACGGAGGAAGCGGCGGTGGAACGCTGCTTTGCCCTCTTTAAGGAGCAGTATAGCAAGCTGATGTGCTGCAAAACAAAGCCTTACAACGGCATTTTACCGTTGCTGGAGGCCCTGCGGGAGGGCGGCGTTTCATGCGCCGTCGTCTCCAATAAATACGATGGCGCGGTCAAACAGCTTTCTGATACGCATTTCGGGGGGCTGGTGGGGGTTTCCATTGGGGAGCGCACGGGCGTGCGCCGCAAACCCGCGCCGGACAGTGTGCTGGAAGCGCTGCGCCTGCTCGGCAGCGGGGCGGAAGGCGCGATCTACGCCGGGGATTCGGATGTGGATGTGCAAACAGCCCACAATGCCGGCCTGCCCTGCATCGGCGTTACCTGGGGCTTTCGCAGCAGAAGTGTGCTGGAGGAGGCTGGAGCCGATTTTCTTGTGGATACCCCGGAGCAGCTTTTGGAGATCGTGATGGGGCAGAGGGGTGATTAACCGCCCTTGCTTTTATAAGGGAGGGCAAACGGCTTGAGCATCAGCCGCTTGCCTGTAAAAGAGGAGGATGTTTGTAAAAAATGAAGCTTTATCTGATGATCCGGCGCGTGGTCGCGCTCATCATCGCCTCGGTGCAGTTCCTGCTTGGGCTGTTTGGCGTGAGCGTCAACCCGATGAAAAATGTGATCGAGGAGCCGAATCTTGTGCCGCAGGCGGTCATTGCGGAGCAGAGCGGTTCCGCTATTGCGGATGCGAAATACCTGACGGACGGCAAGATTGAAACCTACTGGTCCTCCGGTCAGAAGGAAAACGCCTATGTGGAGCTGCGGTTCCCGGAGGCGGTCACCTTCAATACGGTGGTGCTGCGCGAATTGACCACCAGCGTGAAATCATTTGCCCTGCAAACGTATGAAAACGGCGAATGGGTCGATTTCTTCAAGAGCGACCGCATTGAAACCTACCGTTTCTGCACCTTTGACCCGGTCACCACGCAGCGGGTGCGCCTTGTCGTGCGCGAGCAGGCGGGTACTTTCCGCTTGCAGGAGATGGAGATTTATAACATCGCGCCGAAAGAGCTTGATGAGCCTCTGCGCATCGCGGCCTACAAACGCATTGATTTCAATAAGTCCTGGAAGATTACGGACAAGGTGCGCGAGATGAAGGCGGCTTACGGCGAAAACAGCGCGCAATACAGGGAAGCCTATCAGGCGATGAAAACCTACTCCCGCTATTTTGAGGTGATTAACGAGGTCATTCTCTTCAACGGTGTGGACTGGACGACGGAAGGCGGCATCCATATCCGTGACGGCGCGGATGATTTCCGCCGTGAGATTGCGGCGCTGCATGAGATTTTTGATGTGCGCGATCTCAAAACGGACGTGCGCATCACAGCCACGATCCTTTGCCCGGGCAATAACGAGGTGACGGCACAATCCCTCACGGATCATATGGATACGCTAGTGGAAAATATCGTAGCTTTTGTGAAGGAATATGGCTTGGACGGTGTGGATTTTGACTGGGAATACCCGGATCAGAATGCACAATGGAAGGTTTACAGCCAATTCATCAAAAAGCTCGACAAGGCCTTTGAGCATGAATTTGGCGACAGTGTGACCATCGGCGTCGCCCTTGCCAGCTGGGGCGTCGGCTTCAGCCGCAGCGCCATGCGCGCTATTGATGAGGTGCATGTGATGGCCTATGACCTGTTTGATGAAGACGGCTGCCATTCCACCTTCATGACGGGCGCATACAATCCGATGCGCTATTTCAATGGCCTGCAATATCCCCGCGAGCAGTTTAACCTCGGCCTGCCGTATTATGGCCGTCCGGTAGACCGCGGTGCTTACTGGCCCTCCTGGAGCCAGGTAGCCAATGAGCCGGACGCCTATTGGAAGAATGTCTTCCCCGGCAATTATACAGATGAAAACGGTAACCCGGTTGTGATTGACGATTATTATAACAGCCCCTCCATGGTGGCGGATAAAACGGCCTATGCCGTCAGCCTTGGCATCGGCGGCATGATGATCTTCCACATGGACTGTGATCTGCCGATGGATCATCCGAATTCCCTGACGCTGGCGATGGAAAGAACGCTGGAGCAGCGCGTGGCGAATTACCGCACGGAGGCAAAATAATCTTTTGCAGAAAAAATGAGGGGCTGCAGCCAATTTGGTTGCAGTCCCCCGTTTTGATTTCGCATGAAGGCAATCGATGATGGCTCATGCGCGGGCTTCCACCTCCCAATCCGGGAGGGAAAAGGCATCCATATAGCGCAGGAGATACATGCAGTCCCGAAAGGCCTGGCGGGTCATCCAGGCGTATTCCATGCCGCCCATGGCGTTGAGCGCCTCCTCCATGGGACGAAGGAGGGCACGGTCTGCACCGAGTTTTTCCTCGATCTTCTCCATCATATGATATGATAGTTATGCTGAAAATGCCTTTGGCATTGGCGGTACTGGAAGCGGCTACAGCTTTGACGGGTTGTGGAGCCGCTTCCTTTCATTTTTTGAGGTCGTCATAAACCTTGTCGATCCCCTGTCGGACAATATCGGAACGGGTGGTGTGGAGCGCCTGTGTGCACTGATCAATTTTTTCTAATGTATGATCGTCCACACGAACCCTTAGCGTTTTGTCTTTGGGATTGTCTGAGGGGGGACGGCCTGCTTTTTTGGGAGCCATGATTTCACCTCCCTTTTTGCTGCCACAAATATTGTATAGTTGTAGACACATAAAGTCAAGTGTTATTTAAAAAAGTGAGTTTGATTCATAATTTTCAAATCTCCCTTGACAACCAAATCAATCTCGTTTATCATGTGATTAGTTAATTAGTCAAGCAATTAACTAATCATGAGCAAGGGAAGTGGGTGCATGCCAGGCGGATTTCAGGAAGACCGGCCGATCTTTTTGCAGATCGCCGAGATGCTGGAGGATGCAATCCTTACCGGCGCCTTCCCGGAGGGAGAGCAGGTTCCCTCCACCACGGAAATATCCGTGCGTTATCAAATCAACCCCGCAACGGCACTCAAGGGCGTAAATCAGCTTGTTGAGGCGGGCATCCTGCATAAAAAGCGCGGCGTTGGGATGTTTGTGAGCACAGGGGCAATCCAGCAATTGCGGGAGAAACGCCGGGAGCAGTTTTACCGCGCCCATGCGCTGCCGTTGGCGCAAGAGGCAGTCCGGCTGGGCATCAGCCGGGAGGAGGCCAGTTCAATGATAGAAAGAGGGTTTACAGAATGCAGGCAATCGAAGTAAAAGGCGTGAAAAAGGCCTACGGCGAGGTGGCCGCTCTGCGCGACGTTACCGTATCCTTTGGGGAAAACCGGATTTACGGCCTGCTTGGCCGCAACGGGGCGGGGAAATCGACGTTGTTGAAAATTATCTCCAACCGGATTTTTCCGGATCAGGGCGAGGTGACAATCGATGGGCTTCCGGCCCGGGAAAACGACGGGGCGCAGGCGAAGCTCTACCTGATGAGTGAAGAAAACCTCTACCCGGAGGCGATGCGGGTGAAGGATGCATTCCGCTGGAGCAAAGCCTTCTATCCCGGCTTTCAGGAGGAGAAGGCCCTCATGCTCGCACAGCAGTTCGGGCTGGATATTCGGAAGAAGGCCGTCACCCTTTCCACCGGCTACAAGTCGATTTTTAAAATCATCCTTGCGCTCTCGCTCGATGTGCCATACCTGCTCTTTGACGAGCCGGTTCTGGGGCTCGACGCAAACCACAGGGAGCTGTTTTATAAGCTGCTGCTGGAATCCTATGGAGAAAAGCCGAAAACGATTCTCCTTGCTACGCATCTCATTGAGGAGGTCGCGCACGTAATCGAGCACATTGTCATCATCAAGCAGGGCGAAATCCTGCGGGATGAGCCGGTGGAAACGCTGCTGGAAGCCGGCTATACCGTAACGGGGGCGGCGGCAGCGGTAGATCAGTTCCTCCAGGGCCGGTATCCAATTGGCTGCGACACGCTCGGCGGGCTGAAAACGGCCTATCTTCTGGGCAGCAGGCCCGATCAGCTTCCGCAGGGGCTGGAAATCACACGGCTCGATCTTCAGAAGCTGTTTATCCAGCTCACAAACGCATAAAGGAGGGCTTATAGATGAAACGGAAAGCGGCGGTGCGGTATCTGCTGCATAGCTATCGCAACCCACTTCTGATTTTTTATGGTATTGTTTTGCTGGTTTCACTTCTGGTGTATACGCTCATGGAGGTTCAAGTGGCAGGGGAGAAGGTGAGCTCTGTCAATGGTGCCAGCGTGATTTTCCTGTTCGTATGCGGGCTGAATGCCTTTAAGGAGGATTTCTGCTTTCTCCTGCAAAACGGCGTATCCAGAAAAACGCAGTTTTCCGCCACTTGTATTGCGTTTTTACCGGTTGCGCTCCTGATGGCGTTTGTGGATTCTTTGATGACTGCCTTATTCTCCGCCCTTTTCTCCTATCAGGGAATCCTTGGCCTGATCTATGGCAGGGCGATGGAGGCTGGCTTCACCGGTTTTCTGCTCCAAATCGGCTGGCTGTTCTGCCTGTATCTGTTCGCCTTGCTGCTGGGGTATCTGATCACCACGCTGTATTACCGGATGGGATCCAGGCTCAAGGTGCTGGTATCGGTCAGCGTGCCGGTGCTGCTTGCCCTGGTGCTGCCGCTCATGGATGCCGAGCTGTTTCAGGGGCGGATTTCTCAGGCCCTCTTGGCAGCGCTGAAAGCGGTATTCGGGCTGCAAAACGGAGCGAATCCATTTCTTGGCATGCTGTTCCTGCTGATCTGCTGCGCGGCTTGTGGGATATGCGCCAGGGGGTTACAGCGCAAAGCAATATTGAAATAACACACATTTTTGATGCGGTAACAAGATAGGCCAGGCAGCGCGCTGCCTGGCCTATCATTATGTATCTTCTTTCGGGCCATACATCAATTCATCAACGCTGACGTGAAAGATTTTTGCGAAAACATCCAGTTCAATGTCTTTCACCATCCGCTTACCGCATTCAATGCGCTGAATGGCGTTTTTATTGATGTTGAGCCCTTCCAGCTGCATTTTAGCGGCCAGCTTTTCCTGAGAGGGTGAACCTGCGAGCAGATTTCTGAATTTCGCAATGTTTTTTCCGCAGAGATTACGGCTTTCCATAGGTGATTTTTCCTGCGCCATAGCTGAGACACCTCATTTTTTAAACAATATTAAGAGATATCGTAATTATATTATATATATAAGTATTTTATGACACTTTTAGTATGTCAAATTTAGGGAAAGCATTTCTATTGATCCGATTCTATTTTGGATAGCAGCACATCTGAAGAAACGCCAAAAAAATCCGCAAAGGCCGCCAGTTCGATATCTGTAACGAAGCGATCCCCATGCTCGATGCGTTGAATCGCATTTTTGTCCATGTCAATTCCCTTTTCCTGCATCCGCTCGGCCAGAATTCTCTGTGAAGTTTTATCAGGCAATTGCTTACGAAGTTTCGCAATCTGTTTCCCACAACGATTACATTTTCCGTCGATATGCTTGTTTTTGAACATGACATACTCACTCCATTCATTTTCTTTTGACATTTATAACTTGCCAATAAAACAAGTATATGGTATAATCCGACTTAATTTGACATGTTGAGCGTGTCAATAGTGGGAAAATTTCAACAAATTCAAAAACTCGATGATTTGCTTCAATAATGCGTAGTAATTTTAAACATTAATATTCTGATGAAGCGGTTTACTATCTGTTTCGATCCATTTTCTGCTGATCAAACAACGCTGTTGTTCGCACGGCGCTTTTCCTATTTTCCACCCCAATTCCGCCCGAAAAGTCATCAAATTACCGCAAATAAACGGTGGCAAACAAGGCAAATTAATAGGGCGGCAGTTTGAATTTTGCCGCGCTATGGAGGTGGATAATGCGAAAATTTTTCAAAGCATTGACTCTTCTGGGCTTTGTTTGTGCGACGGTGATTTTTGGCATGCTTGGCTTTGCCGAGCGCACGGTGCCGGATGAACTTTATGTCGCGCAGGATCGTTCACCATGGGTTGGAGAGCTATGCGTTGCCAGGGCGGAGGATGAGGCCTCCCAAGCACAGCTGCATTTGCAGAGCAATGTGGCCACTCAGGGGCAGGGCTATGACGTTGAGGTAAAACTGCTGAATCTCTTTCCTGTCAAAAATTCTCATGTTACGGTAACGCAGCGCAGCTATGTGATCCCGGGTGGGACGCCATTTGGCCTGCGGCTTTATACCAACGGCGTTGTGATTGTTGGAATGGATTCGGTGGAAACCAAAGAGGGCAGCGTCAATCCGGCAAAAGAGGCCGGGCTGAAAGAAGGCGACGTGATCGTATCGATGGACGGTCAGTCTGTCAGCCGGAATGAAGATGTTTCCCGGATTTTTAAAGGCTGCGCAGGTCATGCGCTCAAATTGCACATCCGCCGGGGAACGCAGGAGCTGGACGTGACATTTCAACCGGCTTGTTCCATTTCGGATGGCAAGTTCCGCGCCGGACTTTGGATTCGAGACAGCTCTGCCGGCGTTGGCACACTCACCTTTTATGAGCCGGAAAGCAGAGTGTTTGCCGGGCTCGGGCATGCCATTTGCGATGTGGATACAGGGGAAGAAATGCCCTTGCTAGCGGGGGATATCGTGGATGCGCATATTAACGGCTGCTATAAAGGCGCAAAAGGCTCGGCTGGCGAATTATGCGGCGTGTTTGGAAACCGCGTGATGGGCTCGCTTGCAGTCAACGGCAACACGGGTGTATATGGTGTGATGAATGCGGGAAGCGCGCTGTCCGGGAAGGCTATTCCCGTTGCGCTGCGCCAAGAGGTAAAAACCGGCCCGGCACAAATTATTTCCACTGTCGATGGAAAGGCGCCGCAGTATTATGATGTCGAAATTACAAAAATTTATTCCGGGCCTGACACGCAGGTCAAAAATATGATTGTAGAAGTGACCGATTCAGTGCTGATCGAAAAAACAGGCGGTATCGTGCAGGGGATGAGCGGCAGCCCGATTATCCAGAATGGAATGCTGGTCGGCGCAGTCACACATGTGTTTGTCAACAATCCGCTGCAAGGCTATGGTATTTTTGCAGAAAGCATGCTGCATACCGCGGAAAACGTTGCGGCTACGCAGGAAAAGCAGGCTTCCTAACCCTTCTAAAACCGCAAAAGATGCGAGCAAAAATTATTTTCCATGTTTTACCAATTATTTTTGCGTTTTCTCTTGACTTTGAAATACAAACTTGTTAATATATGGTAGAAGATGAAAGGAAGGTAGATAAAACATGGAAAAACCAATGAAAGTAATGCTCGCAGAAGAGGGAAGCGAATATGGACAGACTTGCGCTAATGTGCTGCGCTCCTATGGCTATGAGGTAACGCTCGTACCCAAAGATGGCTCGGAAGTGATCTCTCGGCTGCCCATTCACACACCGGATGTGTTGCTGATGGATATGTTTATGCCCCATGTGGATGCGCTCGGTGTGATGAAAGCGTTGCCAGAGCTCAAGTTGAGTAAACGCCCGCTCATTATGCTGACATCCAGTGTGGATAATGCCCGGTTTGAGCAGGAGGTTTTGGCAGCCGGAGCAGATTACTATTTTCTCAAACCCTTTGATCTTGACATCTTGGCAGAACGGATTTCTCAACTGACCGGCTGGAACACAGCCGGTCAGGAGAACATACGCAAAGTTTCAAGCGATGTGCAGGGGAACCTGGAAGTTGTGGTATCAGAAATCATGCACCAAATTGGCGTACCCGCGCATATAAAAGGCTATCAATATCTGCGGGAAGCGATTATTCTTTCGATCAACGACAGTGAGATGATGAATTCTGTGACAAAGCTGCTCTATCCGACTGTTGCCAAAACCTTTAAAACCACTCCTTCCCGCGTGGAGCGTGCGATTCGCCATGCTATTGAGGTGGCGTGGGATCGCGGCGATGTGGATGTGCTGAGCTCCTACTTCGGCTATACCATCCAGAATACGCGCGGCAAGCCCACAAACAGTGAATTTATCGCTATGATCAGCGATAAGCTCCGCCTTCGCATGAAGGTTTCCTAACGTTCGATTTATTCTATTTTCATCCCACTCCCTTTTACAGGAGCCGCTGCTTAACGATTGATTTGGCAGAGGCTCCTGCTTTTTTGATTGGGATTGCAGCTGATGCGGAAGTATGGTATGCTTTTTATCGTAAAGAATATTGCTGACCAATGAGATTTAGAGTAGGGCTTTGTGGATTTTGTGCCTTTCGTACCTTTCCTGCCAAAGGCGGAAATCCGACTTTCTCGAAATCGGCACAATTCCACAGCGGTCAGAAAGGAGTGGTCATTTCTATGGAACATCCCGTTGTTCTTGCCCTGTTAGGCACGAGCTTTACCTTCCTGGCAACGGTTGCCGGAGCGGCAATGGTCTTTTTTGTGAAAAAAGAGGCGTCTATCAACACGCATAAGGCGTTCCTCGGTTTTGCGGCCGGCGTGATGATTGCCGCATCCGTCTGGTCGCTTTTGATCCCCGCGATCGATATGGCGCGCGAGCAGGGGAAAAACGAATGGCTGCCTGCTGTTGCCGGATTTCTTGCCGGCGGCGTGTTTCTGTTTTTGCTTGACCGGTTGCTGCCTCATCTGCACGTTGGGGCGGAAAAGCCCGAGGGTATGAAAAGCTCGCTCAAGCGTACGACAATGCTTGTGCTGGCCGTTACGCTTCATAATATCCCGGAGGGTCTAGCAGTCGGCCTTTCCTTTGCCGCCGCGGCAGAGGGCGGGCACGCTACGCTGGCGGGCGCGATGGCGCTGAGCCTTGGCATGGCGCTGCAAAATGTGCCGGAAGGGGCGGCCATTTCCCTGCCGCTGCAAAAAGAGGGTGTGTCAAAGGGCAAAGCCTTCCTCTACGGGGGATTATCCGGCGTGGTGGAGCCTGTGGCGGGTGTATTCGGCGCTCTGCTTGCCATTTTAATCGCCCCGATTATGCCGTTCACTCTGTCGTTTGCCGCTGGCGCGATGATCTATGTGGTGGTAGAGGAGCTGGTGCCGGAGATGCATATGGGCGAGCACAGCCATGCTGGTACGGCGGGCGCGATGCTGGGCTTTGCCGTGATGATGGTGCTGGATATTGCACTGGGGTAGTCAAAACCCTGCAGTGGATTGGGATTCCGGCTTATTTCAAAAATCAACCGGCCTTATGGGGGAGAAACAGTCGCCTCCATAAAGCAGGTTTGTTGGATTTTTCATCAGAAAGAGTGCGCTTCCCCTTCACTTTTCTCTGATATCATGTTAAAATATTACGCATATCAGCAAAGGGGTGGGAGGATTGAAAAAAACGATTGCTATTGTCGATTATGGAGCTGGCAACCTGCAAAGCGTGAAAAAGGCGCTGGACTTCATCGGCGCGCCATCGGTGATCACCAAGGACGCCGAGGCGATCCGCGCGGCGGATGCGGTGATCCTGCCGGGCGTTGGCTCATTTGCGGATGCGATGGATTCCATGCGCGCCAGCGGCCTGACGGATACGGTGATAGCGGCGGCGCAAAGCGGCAAGCCGTTTTTGGGCATTTGCCTGGGGCTTCAGCTGCTGTTTGAGGCTTCTGAGGAATCCCTCGGCGTGGCGGGGCTTGGCGTATTACGGGGTAACATTTTGCGTATTCCGCAGAAGGGCGGGCTGAAGGTGCCGCATATCGGCTGGAATTCCCTTGCCATTACCCAGCCGGAAGGCATCTTCCGAGGGGTCCCGCAGGGCGCTTACGTTTATTTTGTCCATTCCTACTATTTGCAGGCGGCGGATGCTTCCGAGGTAGCGGCGCGCACGGAATACGGCGTATCGATTGACGCGGCGGTTCAAAGGGGGGGCCTTTGCGCCACCCAGTTCCATCCGGAAAAGAGCGGCCGGGTCGGCCTGCAAATCCTGCGCAACTTTGCCGCCATGGCGGGGGAGGAGAGAGGCTAATGTATGCAAAGCGGATTATTCCCTGCCTGGATGTGAAAAACGGGCGGGTCGTCAAAGGCGTGAGCTTTGTCAACCTCCGCGACGCGGGCGATCCGGTCGAATGCGCGGTCGCCTACGATCAAAAGGGCGCGGATGAGCTGGTGCTGCTCGATATCACCGCAACCCATGAGGGGCGGGGCACCATGGTGGAGATCGTCACGCGCGTGGCGAATTCCATTTTTATCCCCTTCACGGTTGGCGGCGGCATTTCGAGCGTGGAGGATTTCACGCAGCTTCTGCGGGCGGGCGCGGATAAAATCAGCGTTAATTCCGCGGCGGTGCGCAACCCGCAGCTCATCAGCGACGCGGCCTATAAATTCGGCAGCCAGTGCGTTGTGTGCGCGATTGATGCAAAACGGCGCGCTGCGGGCGGCTGGGAGGTTTATCTCAATGGCGGCAGGATTCCGACAGGGATCGACGCGGTCGCGTGGGCTGTGGAGGCCGAGCGGCGCGGCGCGGGCGAAATTCTTTTGACCAGCATGGATTGCGACGGCCAGAAGCAGGGCTATGACCTGGCGCTGACGCGCGCGGTATCGGAGCGGATCGGCATCCCGGTGATCGCATCCGGCGGCGCGGGGGCAAAGGCGCATTTTTATGATGCGTTCACGCAGGGGAAAGCGGATGCGGTGCTGGCCGCATCGCTGTTTCACTTCAATGAAATCCCGATTATGGAGTTGAAGGCGTATCTGGACGGGCGTGGCGTGCCGGTGCGGATGGATTAAAGGTGTGAACGGGGATTGCCGCGATCCGATTGTGGAAGTGCTCAACGCAGGCGGACGAAGTTCATCCCTACGATGGAACCTTTTATTTGATCTGTCGGTTTTGAAAGTGAGACAAAACCAATTTTTGAGTGCGGCAAGTCCTTTGGACACAAACAAAAAAACCGCGCCGCAAAATGCAAAGAAAAGCATTTTGCGGCGCGGTTGTCGTTTTATCCGATCAAGCGGGATCATGTTTATTCCGCTTTTCTTGCTTGGATCAGCGTCGCCCCGTCAAAGCAGGCCAATGATTCCACTGCCTCGAACCCGGCTCGTTTGAGCAGCTCTGTTTCATGCTCCAGCGTCAGCGGCGTGTCAAAGTGCACGAACTGCCCCTCCGAGATGCCGTCCCGCGCGCGTTTCTGCGCGCAAACTTCCCGGAGCAGCGTTTCTTCCTCCGCGCAGCAGGCGATGTAGTCGCATTCCAGATACAGGCCGCCCGGCTTTAGTGCCTGGTGCAGCTTTCGGAACAGCCCTTCCTTTTTCGCGGGCTGGAAGTGGTGCAGGCTTTCAAAGGAGATTGCGGCATCGTATGCCCTTGTGCCGAGCTCCGCCTCAAGATAATCCTCACAGCGCAAAGTGAGCAACTCGCTCGGGTGCTTTTGCCGGAGCACCGCGAGCATGGGCTCGCACAGGTCAATTCCGGTTACACGCAGGCTGGGGAAACGCTTCAAAATGTCATCCAGCTCCAGCCCTGTGCCACAGCCGAGATCGAGCAGGAAGCCGCAATTTTCCGGGATGCGTTTTGCCATGGCTTGATAGGCCTCGTCCCAGCGCGCCATATGTACTTCATAGGTGGATACCCGCGCCGTGAAAAAATCGCCCATCGCTTCCAGGGGAACGTCCTGGGTTTCCGTCAGCCATTTTTTTAAATCCGCCAGATAGGCGGGGATGTTCTGCCGTATTTCAATGTGCATCGCTTTTTTAGCTCCTAGTTCGTTTATTCTACCCGGTCCTCGATCGTGCGGTGGATCGCATCCGTCAGGCAGAGCGGGTCGCCATGCGGGCGGTCGGCGTTCAGCGGGAAGATCATCATGCCGCCCAGCCCCATCTGCAAGGCAAAGGCCGTTTTATCCGCCACCATGCCGGGACAGTTATAGTAAGCATCCATTTCGATGCCATCAAAAGTGATTTGCGGCGCATAATTCTGCCAATAGCCCACTTGGGCGTCTTTCCAGAGGGGCCAATACTCTCCCTTGTAGGTCGGGCGGCCATAGTAGGGGAGGCCCAGGTTGATCTGCTCGCGCCGGAAGCCGCATTTCTCTGCATATTCCACTGCGCGCACTGCGGCGCGGCCAAAGGAGGAATGATAGCCGTTTAAATCTGTGATGTCGTATGCCATGTAAGAGAGCTGGTCGATCGCCCGCACCGCCTCAGGAGAGAGGTGAACGCCCCAATCCGCCAGCGCGACTGCCAGGATTTTACCATCCTGCATGAGCCGTTGCTTCAAGTTCACAAGGAATTTGCTGAACAGCGCCCATTCCTTTTTGCCTTTGGGGAACTCCCAGTCGAATTCAATGCCGTCTAGCTCCGCCTCCCGGAGAAAGGCGGCCAGCGTTTCGATAAGCGTTTCCATATGGTTTTCCAGGGATTCCACCGTGCCCTCACCGGGCTGGAAGAAGGAGGCGAGCACTTTCACCGGGCGGCCGCTTTTTTCAATCACTTTGCGGGCCTCGGCGGCGCGCTGAAACCAGATTTGTTTGGCCTCCTCGTTTGTCTGCGAATCGTCGCGGTAGTTAAACCATACGGCGCCGTCCCTTGACCATTTCAGTGTATCAAAGAGGATCACCTCGTTGACCGTTTCAAAATGGTGAGAAAATGCGTCGCGTTCCTCCTGGGTCAAAGCGAGGAATTCCTCTGTATCAAAGCGCATGTAGGCGCTCACGCGGAAGGGCTGCTCCCGATGCTGTTTGGATCGATCATAAAAGGAACACTCCGTCACCTTGGCGGCGCCCCAAGTTTCCAAGATCAGCAGGCGGTATTTGGTGGATTGCTGCGCCGGGAAGGAGCAGTAGCGGTAGCGCTCCACCTTATCGCTCTCATAAAAGCGGCGCCATGCGCCATCTTTCCAGCACTCCAGGGCGAAATGGCGAATGTGGCTGCCCGCTTCGCGCAGCACAAGGGTGTTGACGCGCGTTGTTTCCGGGAAGGCAAAGGTCATTTCAGAAACGCCTTTCCCGGCGGAGCGCCATCCCCCGATCCCTTTTGCGGAAAGAAACCCCTGCGCAGCTTCCAGATGGATGCTGGAAACACAGGCGGCGGGGATGCGCTTATCTGCCGGCGGCATTTCGCATCCCGCCGGATGCAGGTGCATGGAGGAGTAAAGAGCGGCAATGCCGAGCCTTGTTGTGAGGTGGGAGAGCAGGTAACGGGTGCTGTTTTTCATCAGGGGCTACCTCCATTTCATGATAGATAGAAAAAAGCCTGAAAACCATGCGGATGGCAGGCATCCTATCAGATTTTCAGGCAATGGATTCATTTGATTTAACGATCGGAAAGCGCAATATAGGGCCTGCGGGCCGCTACGTTGCGGTAGGCCGGGCGGATGATCTTCCCGGCGTTGATGAGCTCCTCAATGCGGTGCGCGCTCCAGCCCGCAATGCGGGAGATGGCGAAGATCGGCGTGTAAAGCTCCATCGGCAGATCAAGCATGCTGTAGACAAAGCCGCTGTAAAAATCGATATTCGCGCTGACGCCCTTATAGATTTTGCGCTCTTCGGCAATGATCTGCGGGGCAAGCTTCGCAACGGTGGAATAGAGCTCATATTCATCCGTGCGGCCCTTTTCCTCAGACAACCGCTCCACAAAGCCCTTAAAGATATTGGCGCGCGGGTCGGAAAGGGAATAAACCGCATGCCCCATTCCGTAAATCAAGCCGGCGCGGTCAAAGGCATCTTTGTGCAGAAGCTTTTTGAGGTATTCGGCCACCTCATCCTCATCTTTCCAATTTGCAATATTGCGCTTCATATCCTCAAACATCTGGACAACCTTGATATTCGCACCGCCGTGCTTTGGCCCCTTGAGCGAGCCGAGGGAAGCGGCAATGGTGGAATAGGTGTCCGTCCCGGAGGAGGAGACGACATGCGTGGTGAAGGTGGAGTTGTTGCCTCCGCCGTGCTCCGCATGGAGCACAAGGGCAAGGTCGAGAATCTTGGCTTCCAGCTCCGTATAGCTGCTGTCCGGGCGCAGGATGCGCAGGATGTTCTCCGCTGTGGAGAGCTCTGGCAGCGGGTTGTGGATGAAGAGGCTTTCGCCGTTGTGATAATAATTATAGGCATGATAGCCGTAAACAGACAGCAGGGGGAAGGATGCAATCAATTGCAGGCACTGGCGCAGCACGTTATCAATGCTGATATCGTTTGCATTGTTGTCGTAAGAATAGAGCGTCAGCACGCTACGGGCGAGCGTGTTCATCATGTCGGAGCTCGGCGCCTTTAAAATCACATCGCGCACAAAGCTTGGGGGCAGCGAGCGGTAGCGGGCGAGCAACTGGGTAAATTCGTCAAGCTGATCCTTCGTCGGCAGATCGCCGAACAGCAATAGGTAAACGGTTTCTTCAAAGCCGAAGCGCTTTTCCTTCAAAAAGCCAGCTACAATATCCTCCACATTCACGCCGCGGTAAAACAGCTTCCCTTCACAGGAAACGGTCTGCCCGTCCACTTCCATGGAGGATTGAATTTCAGAAATTTCCGTAAGCCCTGTTAAAACGCCTTTGCCGTTTAAATCTCGCAGGCCGCGGTTGACCTGATATTTCGTATAAAGCGTAGGGTCGATTGCGTTTTTACTGACACACCGCTGGGCAAGCTCGTGGATCTGCGGCGTGATCTCCGAAAAGTCGATGTTGTTGGAATTCATTATGCGTATAACCATCCTTTCCGTGGAGACTGAAAGGTTTGGGGGATTCAACGAATCCGGCTTCCGAAGATTTTTCCCGTCGGAAGCATAAAAACCTTGCTCTCTCTTTTTGAAAAATATACTCTTATATCATACCTTTTTTTGGCCGGGATGTCCAGCTTTTTATCCGTCGAGCAGGAAGGAGCGGCGATAGATGGTTAGAATTTACGATGCAAAATGTGACTTCCAATAGGCGTGAAACAGTTACGCTCTATGGAAGATACACGTATCCCCAAGCGGCCATCAAATGAGAATTGCGTACGTTTTTACAGCAAAAAAGCCCCGCTCTGCGTGGCTTTTAAGATACTATAGTGAATTTAAATGCAGTTTATTACGGGAATGGCAGGCCACTTCCGGTTGAAAAGGAGGCTCTTTTACCCGCTGACAGCAAGATATCAACCCTCCTGGTTTTTGATCTGGCTGAGAGCTCCTTTTTCCAGCCGGGAAACCTGCGCCTGCGAAATGCCGATTTCCTTTGCAACCTCCATCTGCGTTTTGCCCTCCATAAAGCGCAGGTGGAGAATTTTTTTCTCCCTGGGGTTCAAATCGCTGATGGACTGGCGCAGGAGAATTTCATCTACCCAGCTGTCGTCGCTGTTCTGGTCGCCGATTTGATCCATGACGTAAATGGTGTCGCCGCCATCCGAATAAACGGGTTCATAGAGTGAAACCGGCTCCACAATTGACTCCATTGCAAGCACAACGGTCTCCTTGGGGAGATCCAGCTCCTTGGCGATCTCCTCAATGGTGGGGTCGCGCTGTAATTCATTGACGAGGCGCTCCTTTGCCTGCATGGCGTGGTAGGCCGTGTCGCGCATGGAGCGGCTCACGCGCACAGAGTTATTATCCCGCAGATAACGGCGGATTTCACCGATAATCATGGGCACGGCGTAGGTGCTGAACCGCACGCCTTGATCCACATCAAAATTATCGATGGATTTAATCAGGCCGATGCAGCCCACTTGAAACAGGTCGTCCAGGTTTTCCCCCCGGTTGACAAAGCGCTGGATGACGCTGAGCACCAGGCGCAGATTTCCACTGATGAGCTCATCGCGCGCTTTCATATCGCCCTGCTTGATGCGGTGTAAAAGCTCCATTTTCTCCGATTCTTTTAAAACCTTCAGCTTTGCGGTGTTCACCCCGCAGATCTCAACCTTGTTGAATTGCATGTTGTTTTCCCCCTCGCCGGTTCTGGTTTGCTTCTGCAAAGTATGTGCAGCAGAAACCGGCGCCCTGGCCCCGTTTTGCACGCCGTGTAGACGGCGGCTGTGCGGATGCCTGCCGGCGCTTCCTTAAAATTATTACCAGTGGCTTCGATTTTCATGCGGGGGCTTGCAGATTTTGTTCTATGACCCGTTTGTACATGCATATCTATGGTGCGAGGGGCTGAGAATGCCCTGCAATGGAAAAAAGGAGGTATTCATCATGGCAGAAGAAAAAAAAGCGCCGGCCATGCCGCACAACCTGATTTTGGAGGACCGGCGGACGCTGACGGTATCCGGCGTGTCAGATGTGGATAGTTTTGATGAACAGACGGTAGTGGTTTTCACGGATATGGGGGAGCTTACGGTGCGCGGCACGGATCTGCACATCAACCGTCTGAGTGTGGAGGTGGGTGAATTGCTGATGGAGGGGCACATCAGCTCCCTGACCTATACGGATGAGCCGCAGAAGGGCGGCGGATTCTTCAGTAAGGTGTTCCGCTGATATGTATATGCTGACAATTGCCGACCAAACGCGCCTGTTTCTTCTGGCACTTGGGCTCGGTTTTCTGCTGGGTATTGTTTATGACCTGTTCCGCGTTGTCCGCATGGCGTTTACCATGCGGCGCGCTGGGGTTTTTATACAGGATGTTCTTTTTTTTCTCACCTGCGCCGCTGTGACCTTTGTCTTTCTGCTCGCCGTCAATCAGGGGGAGATCCGCGGATTTATCATCGCGGGGGAGGGCTTGGGCTTTCTGATCTATTATTTTTCCTTCGGCCTTTTGGCGGTGCGCGTGAGCAGCTTTCTGGTACATGCGGTTCACCGGATGTTTTATTTTATTTCCGTGCCGTTTCGCGCTCTTTTTCGCCTGCTGAAAAAGTTTTTTGGAAAAATAGGAATTTCTGTAAAGAAAACATCAAAAAAAATTGCAAAGAAATCAAAATTTAACTTGAAACATCATAAAACTTTATTGTATAATCTTAGAAAGAACGGTGGAGCCAATCGGCAGCAAAAAAAGAAGCAAAAGCGAAAGGAGGGCGAGGATTCATCGTGAAGAAAAAAAAGAAGCGTAGGAACAGTGTGATTCTCGTCCTGTTGCTTTTCGCGGTTGCGGGAACGTTTGCTGTGCGCTTGGTTCAGCTGCAGATTGGGATCCGGGAGCAGCAACAGGCGTTGAATAATCTGCAGGTTGCCTATGAGCAGCAGCAGGAGGATAACAACGTTTTGCGCAAGAAGCTGGACAACGCGGATGAAGCGCAGTATATTGAGCGGGTCGCGCGCGACAGCTTAGGCCTGATTAAGCCTGGTGAGAAGGTCTATGTGGATGCATCCCCGGGCGATTAATCCATTTCTTGGGTTGTGAAAGAGATTAAGGAGGCTTGTGTTTTTTTTATGCAAGTAGAGGTTGGAGCAATAGTTGAGGGAAAAGTTACGGGCTTGACGAATTTCGGCGCCTTTGTCAGCCTGCCGGATGGCAAAACGGGCATGGTGCATATCTCAGAGGTCGCGCCGACCTATGTGAAAGAAATTCGTGATTATCTGACGGAAAATCAAGAAGTCAAGGTCAAGGTTTTGAGCGTGGGCGACGATGGGCGCGTCAGCCTGTCGATCAAGCGCGCCATGGAGCCGGAGCAGCAGCGGCCCCCTCAGCGGCAGCAGCGGCCGGGTGGCGGGCATCAGCGCCGTTCCTCCCCGCCGGTGTGGCAGGGTTCTAAGCCTGTGCAAACGGAAAACCTCTCCTTTGAGGATATGATGGCGCGTTTTAAGCAGGTGAGCGATGAGAAGATCACGGATCTCAAGCGCTCCTCTGAAAGCAAGCATGGCGGCGGGTTTTCACGGCGCGGCAACGGTTCTGGCCGCTGATATTTTTATACCTGCAAAGCGGTGTGCTGCTTTTGGGGCGGACAGGCCTTTCCATGCCGGGGAGGGGCTGTTGTAAAACGTGCCCCACGGTAGTGAAACGTAACATGATGTGAGTTCGGGTGAATGGGCAGGCTTAGATTTGCCTGTGTGTCTGAGCCCGAAAAGTGCCTCAGAGAGGCAGAAACGGCTTTTTCGAAGGGGCCGTTGCAAAATGCAAAACATTTTGCAACGGCCCCTTTTGGATGTCATTAGGGCATCCACCCACCCTATGAAGAGAAAGGAAGTTTATCCCCTGTGGAGCAGATCGAACAGCGCAATAAAATGGCTACGAAGCCCGTATTTCCCCTGCTGATGTCTATGGCCTTCCCGCCGATGCTTTCCATGCTGGTGCAGTCGATGTACAATATTGTGGACAGCATGTTTGTGGCGCGATTCAGCCAGGATGCTCTGACGGCCGTGTCTCTTGCCTTCCCGCTGCAAAACCTTGTGCTGGCGGTAGCGGTTGGCGCGGGGGTGGGCGTGAATTCTTATATTTCGCGCAAGCTTGGCGCACGGGATCAGGATGCGGCAAACGCGGCGGTGACCCACGGCTTTTTGCTATCCTTTGCCCATGCGGCTTTCTTTATAATCTTCGGCCTGGTTGCCATCAAGCCGTTTTTCCGGCTGTTTACGGATTCCGCCGAAATTTTCAGCCTCGCGTGCGATTATAGTTATATCGTTGTGCTCGGCGCGTTCGCACAGCTGTTTCACATCATGGTGGAAAAACTGCTTCAGGCGACAGGGCGCATGCTGGCCCCCATGTTGCTTCAGGCGATCGGCGCGATTGCCAATATCATCTTAGACCCGATCCTGATCTTTGGCCTGTTCGGCGCGCCGCGAATGGGCGTGCGCGGCGCGGCAATCGCCACGCTGCTGGGGCAGATGCTTTCGATGACGCTTTCGCTGCTGGTGTTTTTCCTGCGGGATCAGGATGTGCGCGTGGATCTGAAAAAATTCAAGCCGGATTTGCATGCCGTCGCTCAGATCTATGCGGTGGGCGTGCCGACCATGCTGATGAACGCGCTTGGCTCTGTGCTGGTAACGTTGCTTAATTCAATCCTGATCCGTTTTTCAGAGCTGGCGGTATCCGTGTTCGGCGTGTATTTCAAATTGCAGACCTTTGTGTTTATGCCGGTCAGCGGCCTGACGCAGGGCGCTTTGCCCATCATGGGCTACAACTACGGCGCGCAGAACCGAAAGCGCCTGCTTGCAACCCTGCGCTGCGCCGTGCTGGTAGCGGTGGGGATTATGGCGGCGGGGAATCTGCTCTTTGCCCTGGCGCCAGACAAGCTTCTTTTGCTCTTCGACGCCTCGCCGGACATGCTCGGCATCGGCGTGCCTGCGCTGCGCATCATCAGTTGCAGCTATGTTTTCGCTGCGATCGGGCTGATCTTTTCCAATCTTTTTCAGGCGGTCGGCAAAGGCACCTACAGCCTGACCGTGTTTTTAATGCGGCAATTGATCGTCGTCGTGCCGCTGGCCTTTCTGCTCTCGCGGACAATGGGCCTCAACGGCATCTGGGTAGCATTCCCTATTGCGGAGGCGGCGGGCGCGGTTGCAGCGGTGGTGTTTTTTCTCTTTTTCCGCCGGAAGGACGCTATTTTCCATCAGCCGCCTGTGCAAAAATAAGGGCGGGAAACCAGGTGCGGTAATTTTGATTCGTACTTTGCAGATTTGCAGGAAAATATTTTAAAAACAGCCGGCTGCGCGTTCCGCTCTTTTCTCACACATAATAGAGGCGGAAAGGATGTGCAGCCTTGAACGAAAAGGAATATGCATTTGACGCAATCATTCAAAAGGTGCCGGATATGGACGGGGCGTATGTGGAAATCCCCTTTGATGTAAAGGCGGAATTCGGAAAAGGCCGCGTGAAGGTGCATGCCACCTTCGACGGCGTGGCATATGATGGCAGCCTGGTTCGCATGGGCACGCCGGGCCATATCCTCGGTATGCGCAAGGAGATTCGGGCGAAGCTCGGCAAATCGCCGGGCGATACCGTGCATGTTACGCTGCGGGAACGCGCATGAAAATTGGCAGGAAGGTGTTTATATGGCCGGATTTGAAACGGTGCAGAAGCGGGTGCAGGAGCTGCGCGGGCTGCTCGACTACCACAGCAAACGCTATTATGAGGACGATGCGCCGGAAATTGAGGATTATGAATACGATCAACTGCTGCGTGAGTTGGAGGAGCTGGAAGAGGCGCATCCGGAGCTCGTTACGCCGGATTCTCCCACCCGGCGCATCGGCGGCCGGGCGGACAGCCAGTTTACGCCGGTCACGCACACCGTGGTGATGGAGAGCTTGCAGGATGGCTTCAGTGAGGACGAGGTGCGCGATTTTGACCGCCGTGTGCGGGAGTTGGTGGAGCATCCGCAGTATGTGGTGGAGCCCAAAATTGACGGGTTATCCGTTTCGCTGGAATATGAAAACGGCCTGTTTGTGCGTGGCTCCACGCGGGGCGATGGGCAAGTCGGCGAGGATATCACGGTCAACCTGCGCACGATCCGCGCAATCCCGCTGCGCATCAAAGAATCGCTGCCGTATTTGGAGGTGCGCGGCGAGGTGTATATGCCGCGGGAATCCTTTTTGAAGCTGACGGAGCAGCAGGAGCTCAATGAAGAAAAGCCCTTTAAAAATCCGCGCAATGCGGCGGCGGGCTCCCTCCGGCAGAAGGACCCGCGTGTGACAGGCTCCCGCGGGCTTTCCATCTTTGTGTTCAACATTCAGCAGATCGAAGGGAAAACGCTCTCCGGCCATCGAGAATCGCTGGATTATTTAAAGGCGCTCGGCTTCGAGACCGTTCCATTCTACAGCCGGTATGACGATATTGAGGCGGTGCTCGGTGAAATCCGGCGGATTGGTGAAATCCGCGGCACGCTGCCGTTTGATATCGACGGCGCGGTCGTCAAGGTGGATCGGTTTTCCGAGCGCGCTTCGCTCGGCAGCACCTCCAAATTCCCCAAATGGGCGCTGGCCTATAAATACCCGCCGGAGGAGAAGCAGACAAAGCTGATCGATATTGAAATCAACGTTGGCCGCACCGGCGTGCTCACGCCGACGGCAGTGTTGGAGCCGGTGCTGTTGGCTGGATCGACGGTCAGCCGCGCAACACTCCACAATGAGGATATGATCCGCGAGAAGGATATCCGTTTGGGTGATACGGTGATCGTGCGCAAGGCGGGCGATATCATTCCAGAGGTGCTCTCCGTAGTGTCACACCGGCCGGATGCCGCGCCTTATGAAATGCCGAAGGTTTGCCCCTCCTGCGGAGCGCCCGTGCACCGGGAGGAGGGCGAATCCGCCCTGCGCTGCAACAATGCGGAATGCCCCGCGCAGCTGATGCGGATTCTCATCCATTTCTGCTCCCGTGACGCGATGGATATCGAGGGCCTCGGTCCCGCGGTGCTGGAGCTGCTGGTGGGGCAGGGCCTTGTCCACACGCCCGCGGACCTTTACCGGCTGCGCGCGCAGGAGCTGGAGCCGCTGGAACGCATGGGCAAAAAATCGGCCGAAAACCTGGTTGTGGCGATCGAGCGCTCCAAGCAAAACGATCTTTCCCGCCTGATTTTTGCCCTGGGCATCCGCCACATCGGCCAGAAGGCGGCAAAGCTTTTGGCTTTGCGGTTTGGCAGCATGGAAGCGCTTTCAAAAGCGGCAGCGGAAGAGATGGAGGCGATTGACGGCTTCGGCGCAATCATGGCCGAAAGTGCGGAGAACTTCTTTGCCCTGCCGCAAACAAAGGCCCTGCTCGCAGAGCTGCGCGGTTATGGGATCAATATGGAATCGCTCGAAAAGCCGCAGAGCGATACGCTGGCCGGCAAAACCTTCGTCCTGACCGGCACGCTGCCCAGCCTGACCCGCGCGCAGGCCTCTGAGATGATTGAAAAAAGGGGGGGAAAGGTATCCTCCTCCGTATCGAAGAAAACATCTTTCGTCCTTGCGGGCGAGGAGGCGGGCAGCAAGCTCAAAAAGGCAAATGATCTTGGTATTCCAGTGATTGGTGAAGATCAATTTCTGGATATGATGGGAGAAAAAGTTTAGAAAACGGAGAAACGGCAGTTGTTTTTCCTCCCATCTGCTGTTATAATAAAATAAAGATAGAAGAATGGTAACGGGAGGCACAAGCCATGGGAGAGGAAGCCCAGTTCCGCAATGCCGCATTGGGCGGGTTCAATAAAGAGGATGTTTTGCGCTATATTGAAATGATGAAGCAGTCGGCGCTGGAGACGAATATGAAGCTTGATCAAACGACCCGGCAGCTTCAGGATGCGCAGCGGCGTGTTCAGGTGCTAGAGGGGCAGCTCAGGCAAAAAACGGAGGAGGCCTCTCGTCTGGCGGTGGATAGCCAGGCCCATCAAGCGCGGTTGCAGCAGGCGGAAGAGCAGGTGCGGCAGCTGAACGCCCGCCTGTCCAGCTATGATGCGGATAAATCCAAGCTGCAAGCGGTGGAAACACAGATCGGTTCGCTCATGGTCAGCGCGCATATGTATTCCAACCGGATCATCTCCCAGGCCAAGCAGGAGGCGGAGCGCATCACGCAGCAGGCCTCCATGGCGATCGACCAGGCCACGAACCACATCAATATCCTCTCAGTGGATGCCGAATCCGCGCAGGGGAGGTATCAAAGCCTGTTCAATGAGGTATCGGCCAAGATTCAGGCGCTTTCTTCCTCCCTGCAGGAGGCAGGCGAGCAGCTGCAAGCGAACATTCGCCATAACGTAGCAGAAGCAGAGCAGGCCTTGCGGGCGGAAGCGCTGCTGCCGGAAGATGCGCCTGCCAGTGATCCGCCGGTGAGCGATCCCGTACGGCCGGAAGGGGCCGTGGAGCCAGGGCCGGAAATGCAGGCGGAAGCCGTGCCGCAGGGAGGCTCTCAGGTGCCTTCTCATGTGGAGGACAAGCCTGTTTCCCCACAGCCGGGCCAGCCTATGCCGGGTAGCGGGCTGGATTACAGCCGGTTTATCGATGTGATTTCCAATGACGGCATGTTTTCGGAAGAATAAGAGAGATTGATACATAGAGGTGTCACAGGATGGCAGTCTATCATCTGGATTGTGCGCAGCTGAAAAAAGAAGCGCCCAACCTGCGCGCGGGCGACCGTGTTTTGCTTTCCGGCACGGCCTATACCGCAAGGGACGCGGCGCATCAGCGGATTGCGCAGGCGCTTGAGGCGGGGGAGCCATTGCCCTTTCTGCTTGAGGGGGCGGTGGTCTATTACGCCGGGCCCACGCCGGCTCCGGCCCGTTTACCGATCGGGAGCTGCGGGCCGACGACCTCCGGCCGGATGGATGTTTATACCCCCGATTTGCTGGATCGCGGGCTTGCCGCCATGATCGGCAAAGGGGAGCGCAGCCGGTCCGTGTGTGAAGCGATTCGCAGAAACGGGGCCGTATATCTCTGCGCGGTTGGCGGCGCGGGCGCATTGGCGGCAAAGTGCATCGATTCCTGCGAGGTGATCGCCTATGAGGATTTGGGATGCGAATCGGTCAAAAAGCTGCATCTCAAAGAGTTTCCGCTGACCGTGGCGATCGACTGCATAGGCGGAAACCTCTTTGACCGCTGACACGATAAAAAAATTGGCCGCCCGGGCAGGGCGGCTTTTTCCGTGGGAGGGCATTGTGATGGATCAAAAGATCAAGCTGTTAGCAGATTGGGTGCGGGAGAGCGGCAGCATTGTCTTTTTTGGCGGCGCGGGCGTATCCACGGAGAGCGGGATTCCAGATTTCCGCAGTACGGACGGGCTCTACCGCCAGCAATATGATTACCCGCCGGAGGAGATTTTGAGCCATACCTTCTTTATGAAACGGCCGGAGGAATTTTTTCAGTTTTACCGCGCTAAAATGCTTTGCCTGACCGCGAAACCCAACGCGGCGCACCGCAAGCTTGCCCAGTGGGAGCGGGAGGGGAAGCTGAAGGCCGTTGTCACCCAGAATATCGACAGGCTGCACCAGGCGGCAGGCAGCAAGCAGGTTTATGAGCTGCATGGAAGCGTTTTGCGCAACACCTGCATGCGCTGTGGCAAGTTTTATGAGGTGGAGGCAATTCAGGAAAGCGACGGCATTCCACGCTGCGTGTGCGGCGGGATCATCAAGCCGGATGTTGTGCTCTATGAGGAAGGGCTGGATCAGCGGACGGTGGAGGGCGCTGTCCGTGCCATTGCCAACGCCGACCTTTTGATCGTGGGCGGAACCTCGCTCGCGGTTTACCCCGCTGCGGGGCTGGTGAATTACTACGCCGGGAACCGGCTGGTGCTCATCAACCGGGATCAAACGCCGCTTGATGGGCGCGCCGATCTGGTGCTGCATGGGAGGATCGGTGAAATTTTAGGGCAGGTTTAACCGGCTGGCTCGTGGAAAGGATTGGACTGAAATCATGAAAAAGACGAATGCAATTCGTTTGTTGGAGCAGGCGGGCATTGACTATGAGGCGCGCATGTATCCGGTGGATGAGAGCGACCTCTCCGGCACGCACGCTGCCGCGGTGTTGGGGCTGCCGGCGGGTCAAGTGTTTAAAACCCTGGTGCTGCGCGGAGCTAAAACTGGCTATTTTGTTTGCTGCATCCCGGTGGATCAGGAAGTCGATCTGAAAAAGGCGGCGAAGGCGGCTGGGGATAAAAAGGCGGAGATGCTCCCCATGAAAGAGCTGCTGCCCGTGACGGGCTATCTGCGCGGCGGCTGCTCACCGGTGGGGATGAAGAAGAAATTCCCGACCTTCCTCGACGCTTCCGCACAAAATTGGGATCGGATTTCCATCAGCGCGGGCACGCGGGGCGAAATGGTGCTCGTCGAACCGGAGCAGCTGCGGGAATTGACCAGTGCTGTCTATACAGAGCTGACGCTATAACGTGTGCAGTATGGCGGATCCATATGAATTCATAAAAAATAGCCGGTAGTCATGTGCACCCGTGAGCAGCGCGTATCTCTTTGTTCTATGTGGCTGCGGCAGGTCTTGCTTTATTACTCGCTGTGCTTCGTAATAAATATCTCCTTTCTGTTGGGATACAAACAGAAAGGAGATATTTTTGAGCCCTATATCCTATGGGAATGTTTTTTTAGTTTGCTTTCTTTTTGCGATGGATCAGGAAGCGGTTGCAGGGGTAAGTCCATACGGTCGCGATCAGAGCAGCGAAAGGCTTGCCGATGATATCACCGAAGGTGGCCATGCCGCGCTGTGTGAAAAATGTGATGACTGCATTGCCGATCAAGGTGGTTGCGCAGATCGTAAACAAAACCATCAGGATGTAGAGAATGATGCTCAGCGTCGGGTTCGCATCCGCCTGGAAGGTGACTTTGCGGTTGAGCACAAAGGCGATGGCATAGCCGATGGAGGTGGAAACGATAAAAGCCCACATGTAGCCCTTGCCCTCGAAGGGAAAAATCCAAAATTGAAACGGGCCGTCGTTGAGCGGTTGGAATACCCAAGCCTGCAAAATATAGTGGATAATCAGCTCGATGATCGTGGATAAACCGCCTGCGAAGGAAAACTTGATAAATTTCCACAGCTCTGCATGCTTTGAAGTAAAGCTGTGGTCGCTTGCGTTTGTTTTGGAATCGCTCATATATAGTTCCTTTCTGCTGCAAGATAGCATTGATTTTTCATTCTGGTGCTCCACGGAGGAACGATCTATGATAGAAACTTTTTCAATAGGACGATGAAGGCTATCGAAGCGGTGACCACGCCCAGTGTTTTGAGAATCAACGGGACGGCTGCCTCCGGTGTCGTCGGGGAATGGACATAGAAAAAGTCCTTAACAGGGTTTGAAACCTTTTTGCCGAACAGCTCCTCATAGCTGAGCGTATGGCTCTCATAATCATGCGGTTGGTTTTCGTTCAGCTCGATCACACGCACCGCCCGTTCCGCGCCCGGGCCGTAAACATTGAAGCCGCTGCCTGGTGTGTATACGAGATCGACGTTTTGATAGTGGCCGACAAAGCTGTTGATATGGTCATGCCCGACGAACATAGCCATCACGTCGCCTTTCTCCGCAATCGCGTCGAATTCCCCCGTGTTAATATCCGGAATCGCAGGGGATTCCCGCATGAAGCCGCCTGCATCCACCATGTCCGGATTCAAGATATAGGATTCATTTTTGTGCGTGCGGTAAGCGCGCACCGCGCCGGGCGTTTTGTGCGGCACCTGTAAAAGCACGTTGTAATACTCTGGCACGGGGATATGCTGGAATACAAGGGAGGGAACCGGCTCGCCGTTGTTTTCCTGCGCGAGGCGGTCGCGCGTTGCACGGTACCATTCGATCTGCTTCGGATCGACCGGCGCATAGCCGCCGCCCTTTGCGCTGCCATGCGAATCGATGAGATAAAGGTTAAAAAGAATTTTTTGCCCGTCGCTGGAATAGATGGGCAGATCATAGGTGCCGCAGCCGGGCAGTGCCGGATCGTCCATGCCAACGCACTGCTCATAGCGCTGATAAATCTGCATCTGCTCCTGGTTGGTGCAGCCCACCTGCCCATCGTGATTGCCGAAGAGCGGGGCAAAGGGAATATTGCGTCTGACCACTGGCTCCAGCAGCCGGTGCAGGGTATCCTCCACCTTTTTCTTGCGGTCGCCGCCCCGGAAGGTGACGCCGTAGCCTTTGATCTGATCTCCTGTAAAGACGACGAGATCCGGTTTTTCCCGGTCAAGCGCAGCGTTCATGAGCTTGAGCGTATCCGGCGAAATAGCGGGAATCTCCTGCAAATCGGCAATTTGCATCACCTGGAAGCTCCCATCCGGCCGGACGCATAATTTTTTTTGTGATGCCATAGGCGAAACTATTCCTCCTTTTTAATCGCGGTCTTATCCATGTTAACGCGAAATGTGATCGATTTCAAGTATTCCCGCCATAATAAAAAAGATTAAAGTTTTGTAAAAAGAAGGCGGAGTGCAACACCGTGGCGTTGCACTCCGTTTCTTGCTGCCTTTAGGCTTAACAAAACCCCTGGTTGAACCAGGGGTAGATAAAAAAGC
>UQWL01000005.1 GCA_900544715.1 uncultured Oscillospiraceae bacterium
GACCGCTCATTTCGTCGATGCGGCCTTCCATTTTATCGATACGACCGCTCATTTCATCTATGTGGCTTTCCATTCTGTCCATGCGGCCGTTGAGCGGCTCGATTTCTGTTTTTACGATTTGCTGAATTGCCTGCAACAGCATTTTCTCATCCATGCCCTCACCTCACAGCCATTTTATCATGGGCCTTACTACAATGCAAGTGATTTTATTGTAAAATTTGTAACTAAGTATCATATATTCATTATATGGTATATTATCCCACTTTTTATATAACTGTATATTTCTCAATTGCCGCATCGATCATCGCCATACTGTGCTCCACAACCGGCAGATCCACTTCGGATACAGGCGTCAGCGGCGCGCGCACGCTGCCTACATCGACGCCCTTGCGCTTCAAAATTTCCTTCATCACGGCATAGAGGTTTGCGCGGCTGCCACACATGGTATAGATAATCTCATCGATTGCATATTGAATTTCCCGCGCCGTTTCGAGTTCTCCCGCGCGCACCAATGCGTCCGCTTTTAAAAACAGCTCCGGCATCACCGCATAGGTGCCGCCAATGCCGCCGTCCGCGCCCATGGCCCGCCCGCCGACGAACTGCTCATCCGGCCCATTGAACACGATAAAATCCTTGCCGCCCTCTGCCTTGAACATCTGAATATCCTGCACTGGCATGGAAGAATTCTTAACGGCCACAACGCGGCTGTTTTTGCGCATCTCCCGGAACAGCGGCATCGTCAGCGCCACGCCCGCGAGCTGCGGAATGTTATAGATGACAAAATCCGTATGGGGGGCGGCGGCAGAAATCGTATTCCAATATTCCGCAATCGCGTATTCCGGCAGGTGGAAATAGATCGGCGGGATACAGGCGATCGCATCCACGCCCTGCGCCTCGGCATGGCAAGCAAGCTCCACGCTGTCGCGCGTGTTGTTGCAGGCAACATGTGCAATCACCGTTGCTTTTCCCTTTGCCTCTGCCATCACATTTTCCAGCGTGATTTTACGCTCCTTTACACTCTGGTAGATACATTCCCCGGACGAACCGCACACATACAGGCCCTTCACGCCCTTGCCGATCAAATGCCTTGCCAGCGCGCGGGTGCGTTGCGGGCTGATCTCCCCCGCATCATCGTAGCAAGCGTAAAAAGCGGGAATCACGCCCCTATATTTCTCTAGACGATCCATTCTAAAATAACATCCTTTCCTATGCCGTTTCTTTCGAAAAGCCTTCCCAAAAATTCTGTTCTATTATATAATTAGAACGATTAAAAAACAAGCGGTATCCGCTCATATTTTAGGAAGAGGATGGATTGCTCTATGAAAAATTTGGACATATTCGACCGTATACGCGGTGGGCTGATCGTTTCCTGCCAAGCTTTGGAAAATGAGCCGCTTCACAGCTCCTTTATCATGTCTCGCATGGCAGTTGCCGCCGAGATCAGCGGGGCTGCCGGTATCCGCGCCAACACGGTGGCGGATATCACAGAGATCCGCAAAATTGTCCACCTGCCCATGATCGGCATTATCAAGCAGGTTTATGAGGACAGCGACGTTTACATCACGCCCACCATGGCCGAAGTGGATGCGCTCGTTGCAACCGGCGTTGAAATCATCGCAATGGATGCAACAAACCGCCTGCGCACCGGCCGAAAAAGCCTGGACGATATCTTCCGCGAAGTGCGCAGCAAATACCCTGACCAGCTCTTCATGGCGGACTGCTCCTGCTACGAGGAGGCGCTGCACGCCGTGGAAATCGGCTTCGACTGTGTGGGCACCACGATGGCGGGATATACGCCGTATACGCAAGGCGTTAGCCTGCCTGATCTTGCCTTCCTCCAAAAGATTTCCCAAGCGGTCGATGTGCCCGTGATCGCGGAGGGCGGTATCCACTACCCACAGCAGCTGCGGCAGGCGCTTGACGCGGGGGCTTTCTGCGCGGTGGTCGGCGGAGCGATCACCAGGCCGCAGGAGATTACCAAACGCTTTGTGGAGGTTTTATGATTTGCTGCAATATCGCCGTTGTTGACATCGGCGGCACCAATATCAAATACGGGTTTCTCCCTGCCGGCACACAAACACCGCAATGCACCAAAGAAACGCCAACCAATGCGCATTTGGGCGGCGCCACCCTGATGGAAACCGTCCAGGCGCTTTTACGCACACTCCCCGCCTTTGACCGGATTGGCGTGAGCACCTGCGGCCAGGTTGACCGCCAAACGGGCGGCATCCGGTATGCGACGGATAATGTGCCCGGCTATACGGGAACGCCGGTACGTACCATATTAGAGGAAGCCTTCGGCGTGCCGGTCGCAGTGGAGAATGACGTTAATGCCGCCGCTCTGGGCGAAGCGCACTTTGGTGCGGGGCGCGGCTGCCAGAATTTTTTATGCCTGACTTATGGCACCGGAATCGGTGGGGCAGTGATTATAAACGGCGCGCTCTACACCGGCTTTCACGGCGCGGCCGGGGAATTTGGCCACATCGTAACGCACGCCGGAGGGCGCAACTGCACCTGCGGGGGAGAAGGCTGTTATGAAACCTACGCCTCCACCCGTGCGCTGACCAGGGAGGCCGAATCGCTTTTGGGCCACCCGGTCAACGGCCGGGAGCTTTTCACCCTCCTGCATCATGGAAATCAGGAGATTGCGCGATTGGTTGACAGCTGGATTGAAGAAATTGCCACTGGCCTTGCCGGGCTCGTCTACAGCTTCGATCCGGAGCGCATCGTGCTCGGCGGCGGGATCATGAAGGAGTCCTATCTCCTACCGCGCCTGAAGCAAGCACTGGACGCCCGGCTGATGCCGAGCTATCGCGATATTACTCTCGTGCCCGCGCAGCTCCAAAACACAGCGGGCCTGATGGGGGCTTACTGGGCGTCCGCTCAGCTGACTGGTAAAAGCAACGGAGCGGGAAGTTTGCTATAGCAAGCTTCCCGCTCCGTTTCAATATCTTTCGGCGCTGGCTTGGTATCTTTCCCATGAAATCCGTGCCCATTTAAAATCTTTTAAAAGTATTCTCTGCCAACGGATGTTTTATCCCCCAGAAATAGCTCTGCAATTTCATTGCTGAGCAGATCTTGATAGGCCGCCTTTCCTTTTCGAAACGTATTACCCATCCGCATCGAACGCTGCCGTCGTTTCGTTTTTATCTTATCTGTTTCTATCAGATCTGTAAATACAGTCCCACTTTCCTGTACAGATATGTCCTCGGCCTATGATTCCCTCTCCCGGCAAATGACAAGGGCCGGATCCACCTCATAAGGGATGGCGAAAACAGGCATGCCGGAGGAATATGGTGCGATTTCATACAGCCCAAAATAAACCATCACAGCATTCTGCGTCAAATAAAACCGCTCTGGATCAAAATTCTGCATCACCAATGCCCGGTAGTCCTCAAAATAGGAGGAAGGATCCCGTGCGATTTGAGTGATAATCTGCCGGAGGATCATTTGCCTGCAATCACGCTGCCTTGGAAACAGATCGCACAGTGCAAAGCGCCTGCCTGTGCGGAGATTCCAGTTATCCGCTGTGCGCACTGTTAGGCCGTGCGCGCCGCCTGTAAACTGATATTCATCCGTATAAAGGCTGACGATGCAGGCACGGTTCAAGGTTACGTTAACCGAGGTTTCCAATTCATAGGGCAGTGCGGCTCCCCCCACTTGCAGTTCCCTGACCGCCGCAGGATAGAGCTGCGATATGGCAAACTGCCTGCGCCGCAGCGCCTCCCTCCTATAGTGGTTGTTAATCTGGCGCACCTGTTGAGCAAAGCGCTGGGAAAAAAACTGCGGAAAAACAATCTTCCAATTCAGGACGGCCCTTCGCTGCGCAAACATTGTGTTTTGCATGGTAAATCTCCGAATGGCCGCAGCAGGTAAACTCTGATTCATCCATTTACACACCCTTCAACAAAAAATATGGTCTTACTCATCCTATGTATACTGGCATCCGGGCGTCCATAAAAAAGCAAGCTGAGAAAGGTTTTGCTTTTCAAATGTGCGGAAATCAATTATAATAGAGGTCAATTATTCACCAATCTGGTCGTTTTGAGGAAAGGAATGGATGAAAATGACAGCATGGGTCATGAGAGCGCTCTCCGCACTGCTCGCGGCAGTAATGCTGCTTGCCACGCCCACGCCATCTGCCCCCGAGGCTGCAGCGCAGCAATCCAGCGAAACGCAGCAGGTGCAGCAGGCGCCTACAGAGGAGGAAACACAAGCGCTTCCCACCGCCCAGCCTGCAACCCCAACCCTCCCAGCAAAAGCCGAGCCGGAAGAAACACAGCCCACAGCGCCAAAAGAGTCCGTACCCTCTGAGGCTGACACGCCTCAGCAAAATCCCGCATCGGCGGCTTCCACACCGGTGCAGCAGGGGGAACCTACCGCCGAACCGGATGCGGCGGACAAGCCCTCCCTCTCCGACCTGGGCCCGCAATTCTGGGAGATTGTCGAGCTGACGCTCAACGGCAAATTGATGTCCTCCCAAAATCCAAAGCTTGTGGCGTTTGCGCAGCCCTTTTATCAGTGGCTGAGCGACAATGAATATTTCGATATCAACATCGTTTACGATGAAGACCGCAATGTCTTCCGTGATGACGGGCAGCGCGGCATTGTCGCCATCGGCTTCGATTACGACGCAACGCAGGGCATCTATTTCTCCGCGCATGACCCATGGATGCGCAAGCTCGGCTACTGCGAGCTGTATGATCAGATCGCGCCCCATTTCGGCTATTACCTCGACACCAAACGGTTCAAATTTGACTACGACGGCTACGAATGGATGTTCCAGGTGTGGAAGGGTGAATACCTCTGGTGCGCCACCGGCGCGGAGATGGGGCTCTACTACCGGGAACCCGGCTCTACCCTGACGGATGATTTTTACAACACCATCCCGGATGAGAAGATGATTCCGATGGAAATGACACTCTATCACAACGGGAAATACAAATTCAAGCGTGAGATGGAAAAAACATGGTGGCAGACCGGCTTCGTCTTTTGCTATATGTGTGAGCCGGAGGAAGTCACCGTAGAGGCACGGGTGGAATTCCCCAATGCGGAAATGCGCGACGCCTTCCTGACGGCGCTGGAGGGCGAAGGCTACGTCCGAAACGAAACCTATACGCTGGATGGGAATATTGTCAGCTTTGCCTACTAAAAAATAATGATTGGAAAGGGGCGGCGCAATGCTTCGTGTGTTTCTAATCGCTGACCCGCACTATTTTTCCCCACAAATTTATGAGCCGGGCAGCCGGGCCTATCTGCTCCGGGAGCAAAACGATCAAATCTGTTTAAAGGAATCCCCGGCCATTATTAACGCTGCGTTTGATTTTATGGCACAGTGCGGCGACACCGATATCATCCTGATCCCAGGCGACCTGATCAACTGCGGCGAAAAGGTCTGCCATATGGAGTTCATCGACCGCCTGCGGAAATTGCGCAAGGCCGGAAAAAGGGTTTACGTGACTACGGCCACCCATGACTATATCGGCAAGGGCTACGATGAAAATGATTTCTTCCGGGCAATGCGCTTCAGCGGGACCGAGCCTACGCCGGTGGAGGCGACGCACCGGGAGGAACTTCGCTCTCTCTATGCGGAGTTTGGCCCGAACGAAGCGCTCAGCATCCATCAACAAAGCATGTCCTACTGTGTAAAGCTTGGGGATGGAGTCCGCCTGCTCGCCTTGAACGATGATGGCAACGGGCGCTCCTTCATCGGCTTTTCTGAGGATTGCCTCCATTGGATTTTTGACCAGATACAGGCCGCAAAGGCGAGCGGGGACTACCTGTTTGCTATGTCGCATCACCCGCTGCTCTATCCATTTGAGCTTTTAGAGCACATACCCGACTACGGCATCATCCACGGCGGCAAAGAGCTTGCCGCCCGGCTGGCGGACACCGGTATCCAGCTCTTTTTGACCGCGCACACCCATCAGCAAAACATCACAAAGCTCACCTCTGTGCAGGGCAATACAATCTATGATGTGTCTACCGCATCCTTGGTGGGCGCGGGCGCGTGTATCCGCGAAATCCAGTTTGACGCGGATGAGATTGCGATCTCTTCGCTCCCGATCGTTCAGGTTCCGCATTGGGATATGGAAGGGCTTCCCTACCCCGAATATTTTCGGAAGCATCATTTTACCGCCGTATACCGGGAATTTCTGGATGCGGCCGCGCACGACACGCGCAAGCTCGCCTCCATGCTGGATGTTTCCTCTCGGCCGGTCAGGTTTCTGCTGCCGCTGCTGAAAATGCCGGCCCGGTATGCGGAAAAGCTCACCTTTGCATCGCTCGCAAAAAAAAGCAAACGGTACCACCAGATTCCCCCTGAAAAATACAATGCCCTCATGCAGCGCTATGTGAAAGACGCGGTGTTTCAAATCATTGAATGCTTTTGCAGCGGTAACCCGCCCTATGGCCCGGATACGATGGAGTATCAAATTATCATGGCCTATCTCAACAAGTTAGAGCACAGGCTGCATAGGCTCCCGATCCCCCTGCCTCAGTTTTTAGCAGAAAAACCGCTGGCAGAATGGATCCGGCCGTTTTTGTATAACACCCGCACGGGGGACGATAACCGGCTCAAAATCGCCCGGTCGGATGTGAAGCGATCCTCATGATACCCGGAGAACACGCGGGGCAGGAGATGCACTCCTGCCCCGCGTTATTTTTTCATTTCCTTTCGCACTGAAATTCTTCTATTAACTGCGTCAAATCCGCCTCTTCCCTTAAAAACGCAAAATCCTCATCCGTCCGGAGCGCTTCCAGCAGCCTTTCCCGCATCTGCTCCTGAATCACGGTGCTTTCCTGCCCTTTGATATGGCGGTAAAGCGGCGAGGCCGAAAGCTCCCGGGGCTTTTCCAGCAAAGGCAGCATCTTCTGTAGGAGCGATAGGCACTGCTTTGCATCCTTGCGATTTGCCGCAAGCTGAAACGGCACGACATATGCCGAGTACTCCCACAGCCCATAAAGCCGCACCGTGCGCTGTGCGGTATCCGCCAGCGTGTCCGCCAGAGCGCCGTCCCCCTCCTCGAACGCGATCTCCGCAAGGCTCAGCAGCGCGGTATAGCAATCGTTCGCACGATGCAGCAGCCTGCTCTCCAGCAGCTTGGCCGCTTCAGAGCGCTTCCCCTGTTTCCGGTAAAGGGTCGCCTGCATGGCCGCCCTGTCGTAAGAGGGCTCTGCCGGCAAACTGTCCAACAGCGATTGCGCACCCGCGAAATCCTGACGCTCCATCTTTTTCGACGCCAGCATATATTGCGCCTGATCGCGCAGCGGGCCGCAGCCGTCCTGTGCCACGCGGCGGTATAGCTCCTCGAGCTGCTCCCCATATTGCTCCCGCTGCTCCGGCGCATACAAAATGAGCGCCCCTTCTAAAGTACTCGCCGTGTTGAATCGCAACGAATCGGAGGCCGGATATTCCCGGATCTTTTCCATCGCCATCTCAAAGCCGGCGTCGATCCCCGCCTCCTGCACTTTTTGCACCAGCTCCTTGCAAAAGCGGCCAATCTCTTCCGGCGTGAAATCCTCCTGAAAGGATAAAAGCGTATTCAAATCCACCCCGAGCAGCCGCGCCAGCGCCGGCAGCAGCGTAATATCCGGGTAGGAGCTCCCCTTCTCCCATTTATGCACGGCGGACGCCGATACCCCCAGTGCGGCAGCCGCCTGCTCCTGCGTCATGCCCTGTTCCCTGCGCTTTGCACGGATGATCTCATTGATTTTCATCCCCTTGCGCCCCCTTTCTGGTTTCTTGTGCTGTCCTTTACCCATAGCATATCACGCTAAGGCCCGCGGCTCAACGGAGGATTGGTCGCAAAAACAGCCCGTAACTGAACCAATGGTTGAGAACCGGCGTTTTTTCAGGATAAAAAAGGGGGGCCTCTTCCCGTTTCACCGCTGTGTTGCGGCAAAAACTTCCTCTTGACAGTTCGTATTATCTGTATTAATATTTATAATACAAATAATACAAGTAGGGGTGGTTTCATGATCCTCAAGCTCAATATGTCCAGCGAAACTCCCATTTATGTGCAGCTGCGCAATCAGATCGTGCTCGGCATCGGCCGCGGCGAATTGCAGCTTGGAGAAGGCTTGCCCACCGTCCGCCAGCTTGCACAGGACGTCGGCGTCAATACGATGACGGTCAACAAGGCCTATACCGCACTTAAAAATGAAGGATATATCGAAATTGACCGCCGCCATGGCGCGCGGGTGAGCCCCACTGTCCGGCTGGACGGCGAATTTCGAGAGAAGCTGGAAGGGGAACTTGCGCTCCTGATTGCGGAATCCGGCCTCAAGGGGATGGAGAAGCAGGATTTCCTGACACTGTGCGGGCAAATTTTTGATCAGATGAGCGGGCTGCACCCCACCGCTCAGGGTGTATGAAGATGGTCTCTTCCGTAAATGAAAGGTTGTGAGATTCATGCTCGGTTTTTCGGTCTGCCTGGTTTTCGCCGGGTTGCTGGCAGTTTCCGCTTTTATGGAAACCAAGCCCAATAAAAACATCCTCATCGGCGTGACGCTTCCACTTGCCCACCAAAAAGACGAGCCAGTGCTGGCGATCGTAAAAAAATACCAGAAACAATTGCTGCTTTTATGCGCGATTGCCGCGCTGCTGGCCCTTCCGCTGATCTGGCTCCCTGATTATATGTCTCTGCTTAGCTTTTACATCGCGGTGTGGATGATGGGCTGCATCGCCGCCTACACGAAGCTCCTCGCCGCGCGCATGCAAGAGCTTTATGCGCTCAAGCAGGAAAACAAATGGTTCGTTGGCGGCGTGCGCACTGTCCATATCGATACGGAGGTCAGCCGGGAGAAGGATAAAATGCCCGTTTCCGCCCTTTGGTTTCTGCCTGCTTTCCTGCTCGCATCCGCCGCGCCGCTGTATCTCTGGCTGAGCAAAAACACTGTGGTTCCGCTGTGGTCCTCCCTGCTCGCCTTCATTTTCCCTGCAATCGGGCTGTTCATGTATTGGCTCTATCTGTCGCGCCCCACAGAGGTATTCTGTGAATCCACTGAGGTAAATCTCGCCTGCAATCGCGTTTGGCGCAGGCGCTGGTCGATCTGCTGCGTGATAATCGGCAACGTATGCGCGGCACTGAGCCTGCCTGCGATTCTGATCCCCGCGAGGAATCCGGGGGCGTCTCTCGCCTCCTTCCTCTTGATGATCAGCATCCTAATCGTTGTGCTCTGCGCCGTCTTTTTCACCTACCAGAGTGTGCGCGACACGCAGAACCGCTATCTCGCCCTTGCCGATCGCCCTATACTTGCGGATGACGACGTCTATTGGCTGCACGGCTTTTATAACAACCCAAACGATCCGCGCATTAATGTGGAAAAGCGTTTCGGCATCGGCTTCACCATCAATTTGGGCAACCCGAAGGCAAAGGTGATCGCTGTGGTCACCGCCGCCTTGGTCGCGGCAATGCTCATCGGCATGTTTGCGATCTTTCTTGCCTTTGACACCGCGGCCTTTCCCCCTGTAATAGAAAACGGGATTGTCACGATCAACGCCCCACTCTACAGCGACGCCTTTGCGCTCGACGAGATTCAGGAGATTGAGGAAATCCAGAATATTCCCACAGGCACGCGCACCAATGGTTGGGGGAGCAGCAGCCTGCTCGTCGGCCACTTTTCCCTCAGCGGCTATGGGAACAGCATGCTCTTCGTCTATAACGGCAAACCACCCTATCTCGCCATCCATTTAAAAGACCGTGTCGTGATTCTCAACGGCAAAACGCCGGAGGAAACGCGCCAATATCACCGCCTGCTCACCCAGGCTGCTACTGAAAACAGAGAGGAGTGAAACGTCATGACAGAGCTTTTACAGTATCTTCCCCTTTTGATTCCCATCCTGCTCATCGAATGGGGCCTTGCCATTGCGGCCCTCGTCCATATCCTGCGGCATAAAACGTACCGCTGCGGAAACCGGGCACTGTGGATCATTGTTTCCCTCTTTGTGGGAATCATTGGGCCGATTCTCTATTTTACCATCGGAAAGGAGAAGGAAGCATGAGCATCCTCACCCTCACGGGTGTTTCCAAAAGCTTTGGGGGCCAAAAAGTGCTCGACGGCCTCACCATGGCAGTCTCAGAGCACTCCGTCTATGGCTTTCTCGGCAAAAACGGCGCGGGGAAAACCACGACGATGAAACTGATCGCAGGTTTCCTCCGGCCGGACGATGGAACGATCACGGTATGCGGGAAACCTGTCCGATTCGGGTCGAGCCCGAAAAGCCTCTCGGTCGGCTACCTGCCCGATGTGCCGGAATTCTACCCTTATATGACGCCAAAGGAATACCTGCGCCTGTGCGGGCAATTAAGCAGCCTGACCCGGCCGGAGATCGAGGCGCAAACCGCCGAACTGCTCGCACTCGTCGGCCTCGACGGTGTGAACCGCCGCATCCGCGGATTTTCCCGCGGGATGAAGCAGCGCCTCGGTATCGCGCAGGCGCTGCTCGGAAAGCCGCGCCTGCTGCTGTGCGACGAGCCGACCAGTGCGCTCGATCCATCCGGGCGGCGTGAGGTGCTGGAAATTTTAAAAAGCATCGCAACGGATACCACCGTCCTGTTTTCCACCCATATTCTCTCCGACGTGGAGCGTATCTGCGATACGATCGGCATTCTGGACGGCGGCCGCCTTGTACTGGAGGGCTCCTTGGAAGAGGTGCGCGGCTCCTACCGCGCGGACCGGCTGCTGGTGACACCGCGGGATGGCCGCAGCCTTGCCGCATTGGCACAGGGCCTCGGCACGCTGCCAGAGGTACAGAAGACAGAGACGGCGAATGACGGCGTGATCCTGACTGTCGGCAATCCGGAAACCGCCGGGCATGAAATTTTCCGCTATCTTTCGGCCTGCGATATCCCGATTGCAAAATACGAGCTGCTGGAGCCTGGTCTTGAGCAGGTATTTCTGGAGGCGATTCATCCATGAAACAGATGATTCTTTTTACCGGCAAGGAGCTCAAAGAGCTCTGGAAAACCTATAAATTCCTGATCCTCTGCGCCGTGCTGCTTCTGTTCGGCATGACAAGCCCGCTGATGGCCAAGCTCATGCCGGAACTGTTCTCCCAGATTGACCTGGGGCTTGGCGCGCCGCTGCAATTGCCGGACGCTACTTTTCTGGACGCCTACGTGCAATTTTTTAAAAACATGACGCAGATCTGCCTGATCGTCCTGGTGCTGGTGCTCAGCGGTATGATCCCGCACGAGTTGAAAAGCGGTACAGCTGTGCTTATGCTCAGCAAAGGGCTCTCAAGGAGCAGCTTCATCCTATCAAAATATACTGCCGCTCTGCTTTGCTGGGCGGCCGGCTATGCCCTCTCTGCGGCAGTATGCTTTGGATACACCCAGTTTTTGTTTCCGGAACAATCGCCAAAATCGCTGGGAATGGCGCTATTCGCCCTGTGGCTGTTCGGTGCATTTCTGCTTGCCTGCGTTGCCTTTGGCGGCGTCCTGTTTTCGCAAGCTTACGCGGGGGCCCTGCTTACCGGGGGAGCGGTTGTTGTATGCTATCTTGCCGGTCTGATCCCCGGTGTGAAGCGTTTTTCTCCCACCTTTCTTGCAAGCTGCAATCTGGAGCTGATCTCAGGGGCCCGCGCCGCGCAGGAGATTCTCCCCGCCCTGCTGGTCACTGCCGCGCTTTGCATCATGCTGCTGGCAGGGAGTATCCTGACTTTCCGCAAAAAGCAGCTTTGAGAAAACGCCGCCCCCGATGTCGTTTTTTACAATACAAATGGCTTCACCGGCGGTAAAATAGCAGCCATTCATGCAAAGAGGCTTTTCGGATGAGCAAGCAACCAGAGCTTTGTCAAGCATGATCTCCAGGTGATTCTGGAGCATAAGCTCACCGCGCGCAGCCGCGGCTGATTGAGTAAAATAAAAAGCCGGGCCGCGGAAACGGCCCGGCTTTATGTGTCTTAAGAAATTACTGATTGTCTTCAATAAACTTGACGACGTCCGCGACGGTTTTCATCTTCTCAATCTCCTCGTCCGGCACTTCCATCTCAAATTCATCCTCGATCGACATGACCAGATCCACCACGTCCAGGCTGTCTGCACCGAGGTCGTCGAGCAGATTGGTCTCCAAAGTTACCTTATCTTCGTCCAGCTCCAGCTGGTCGCAAATAATCTTTCTCAGCTTCTCAAAAACCATTCTTATTTTCCCTCCTTCTCTCTTGTGATCGCGCTCACGCACGCAAATAGACAAACAACGCGGAATGTGCTAAACTAGCCTCAAAACAAACCGCCCTGTTGCTGTTATAGGAAAAACTAACTATAAGAGATATTAGTAAGATTTTTCCCCTTTGTCAACCCCCAAGCGTGAAAACTTTGCGTTTATTTACAGATGCTTAAAAACTTCCTCTGAGGGGGTATCTTTTTCGTCTTTTTTCGCCTGGGGTATGTCGTTTCGAAAGGAGTTTTCACAATGGAAGCACGCCGTTATGCCGTGCTCGGCTATCCGCTTGGGCACACGATGTCCCCCTTTATCCATGAAAAGCTTTTTGCCGTTCACGGCGTGAGCGCCGTTTATGAAAAGCGGGAGCTACCGCCGCAGGCGCTCTCAGAGGAGCTCCCCGCCCTGCGGAGACTGAGCGGCTTCAACCTCACCATCCCGCACAAGAGCGCAATCCTTCCCCTGCTCGATCAAATAGACGGCAAGGCCGCGCTTTACGGCGCGGTCAATACCGTGAAATGCGGCGAGTGCCTCACCGGCTATAATACGGACTGCGTCGGTTTTCTGCGCGCGCTGGAGGAGGCAAGCATCCCGCTCGCCGGAAAAATCCTGCTCTGCGGGGCGGGCGGCGCAGCGCATATGATGGCATTTGAAGCAGCTTTAGCCGGCGGCACGCTTACCATCGCCGCCAGGCCTTCCGGGATCCCGCGCGCGGAGCAACTCGCGCAGGCAATCCGCCAGAAGCTGCCGGAAGCTGCCATATGCGTTTGCACATACGACTCGCTGGAAGGCGATTTTGACCTGCTGCTCAATGCAACGCCTGCTGGGATGTATCCGCACCCGGATGCAATGCCCGTGGAGGAGAAAACCGTGCGCCGCTGCAAGGCGGTGTTTGACGCAATCTATAATCCGCGTGAGACGATGCTTCTGCGCACCGCGCGGCAAAATGGCGCGCAATGCGGTTATGGGATGCCAATGCTCGTCTGGCAGGCTGCCGCCGCGCAGGAGATTTGGAACGGCTGCTCCTTCACCGCCGCGCAGGTTTCCCCCGTGATCGAACAGGCCAATTGGGAAATGGAGCGTGTGTTTCAATGAGCCAAACAGAAAATGATAGGAACCTTGTGCTGTGCGGATTTATGGGCTGCGGCAAGAGCACGGTGGGTCGCGAGCTCGCCGCGCAAACGGGGCTTTCCTTTCTTGATATGGATGATTATATTGTTGAAAAAGCGGGCCTGCCTGTGGAAGAGATTTTTTCCCGGCATGGCGAGCCCTATTTCCGCATGCTGGAATCGCAGGCCTGCAAGGAGCTTGCCCAAACGGGTGGCCAGGTGATCGCCACAGGCGGCGGCGCGCTGACCTTCCCGGAGAATGCCGCTGTGCTGCGGACAAACGGCCTGATTATCCTGCTCGACGTGGCCCTGCCGGTGCTGTACGCCCGGCTTGACCGGGATCCAACGCCGCGTCCGGTGCTCCAAGCGGCCCGAAAAAGCGGGAATCTCGAGGCGCTGCATGCGGAGCGCATGCGGCTTTACCGCCAGGCGGCCAGTCTCACGGTCACCGTGCCAACCGAGCAGCCCGCCAGTGAAACCGCCGCCGAAATTCTGCACAAAATCAGGAAGCAATCAAAAATTGGCGTACACGGATTGGCCAAAAGTGAAAAAAAAGGTTGACAATTGCCTTTTCCAAGTATTATATTGGATTTAAACCATTTGGAGGAAAATTGGAATGCTCATCAGCACTGCAAAAAGCTACTTTTTCTTTATGAGCACTCTCGGCTATTTTTTTAGCGGGGAGTTTTTTGCCGTGCAGAAATTAAAGTTGTGAGCTTTCCCGCCGTCCAAAGAAGCGTTTGAAGAGGGATAGAAACGGAGCTCATAGCTATGAGCTCCGTTTTTTATTTTCCCGTAAATTGTATTGGAGGTTTTACAGCATGATTATCGTATTGAAGCAGGGCACCACAAAGGATCAGATCAGCACTTTTTCCAATGAGCTCAATCAAACCTACGGCGTGACCGTCAACGCATGGTATGGCGAGCACTCCACTGTGCTCGGGCTGTTGGGCGATACGGCAAAAATCGATATTGAGTATATCCGTGCACAGGCTATCGTAGAGAGCGTAAAGCGCGTTCAGGAGCCTTATAAGAAAGCCAACCGGAAATTTCATCCGGATAACACCGTCATCCAAGTGGGCCCCAATGCAATTGGGGACGGCTCCCTTACCCTGATCGCCGGGCCCTGCTCCGTGGAATCCTCCGAGCAGTTGGAAGTGATCTCCGAGCGGGTCAAGAAAGCAGGCGCCGGCATCCTGCGCGGCGGCGCATTCAAGCCCCGCACTTCCCCCTACGCATTTCAGGGCTTGCGGGCAGAGGGCCTTTACCTCCTGCTGGAGGCAAAGCGCAAAAGCGGCCTGCCGATCATCACGGAAATCATGAGCCCCTCCCACCTGCCGCTGTTTGAGGATGTGGATATCATCCAGGTAGGCGCGCGCAATATGCAGAATTTTGAACTACTTAAAGAGCTCGGCCATTGCAAAAAACCGATCCTTTTAAAGAGAGGCCTCGCCAATACGATTGAGGAAACGCTCATGAGCGCGGAATATATTATGGCAAGCGGGAATGAAAACGTGATCCTCTGCGAGCGCGGTATCCGCACCTTTGAAAACTATACGCGCAACACGCTGGATATTTCCGCCGTGCCGGTGTTCAAACGGCTTTCCCACCTGCCGGTAGTCGTTGATCCAAGCCATGCGGCAGGGATTCCATGGCTGGTGGAACCGCTGTCCCTCGCTGCTGTTGCTGCTGGTGCAGACGGCCTGATTATCGAGGTGCACAATAATCCTCAAAAGGCGCTTTCAGACGGCGCGCAGTCCCTTACTCCCGATGCTTTTGACGAAATCGCGGCCCATGTGACCGCGTTGACTGAATCCATGGGCCGGAAGGTGAACAACTGGGGCGCATCCGCTTGACGCGTTCCCATGAAAATTCCTTCTTGCGCCGGGCAGTTAAAAAGCCCCCTTCCATACTGCGCTCTTTTGTAGAAAGGCGATGAATGCTATGATGAAAACCTTGCAGGTCAAGACAGGCAGGCCCTATGAAATCCGAATCGAGCGCGGCTGCCTCAATCGCTGCGGCACGCTGGCCCGTAACGTCTCCAAGGCGCAGAAAGCGGCTGTCATCACGGATTCCAATGTTGGCCCGCTCTATGCCAAAATCGCCGCTGTCTCGCTGGAGAAGGCCGGCTTTTGCACCTTCACGCACGTTTTCCCGGCTGGGGAGAGCAGCAAAGTCCTCGGCAGCATCAGCGATATGCTCTCCTTCCTGGCTGGCAACGCCTTTACGCGCGGCGATTTGATCGTCGCGCTCGGCGGGGGCGTCACGGGCGATATGGCTGGTTTTGCCGCCTCTATTTATATGCGCGGGATCGACTATATCCAAATTCCCACCTCCCTGCTCGCACAGATTGACTCCTCCGTCGGCGGTAAAACGGCGGTCGATTTGCCGCAGGGAAAAAACCTGTGCGGCGCCTTCTGGCAGCCGCGGCTGGTGCTCATTGACCCGGAGCTTCTCTCCACCCTACCGCCCCGCTTTTTTGCCGACGGCATGGCGGAGGCGATCAAATACGGCTGCATTGATGATGCGCCTCTGTTTGACCGGCTGGAGCGGGAAACGGCCGGTGATTTTTTAGAGGAGATGATTTTCTCCTGTGTAGACAGCAAGCGCCGCATTGTTGAAGAGGATGAGCGGGAAAGCGGGCGGCGGATGCTTTTAAATTTTGGCCACACACTCGGCCATGCGCTTGAGAAATACGGCCACTTCGCAGGCTATTCCCACGGGGAAGCCGTTGGCATCGGCATGCTGCTCGCCTGTGCGGCGGGGGAGCGCAACGGGCTCACACAGCCGGGCACCTGTGAACGCATCCGGAGCCTGCTGGAAAAATATCGCCTTCCTATTGCCTGCGACGCGCCGCTGGGCACGCTGCTACAGCTCGCGGCAAGCGATAAAAAGCGGGCCGGAGATTCGATCCACTTCATTCTTCTGCGCAAAATTGGAGAGAGCTTCACGCTCCCGCTCTCACTGGAGCAGCTCCCATCTTTTTTCGGATGCGATCAATCAATAGATTTTTACAAAAAATTCCCGATTTCAGGCTAAATTCAACCTTCTTTTTATAGTTTTGTAACATTTCTCCTATATAATGGCCTAAAAGATTGTTTAGGCCAGTTCTTTTGGCATCGCCGAAGGAATTTTTGAAAGGAGCCGCTCACATGAAAAAGGTTATCCTGTCGCCGGCAACGCCGCAGGGGGAAATCCGTGTCCCCCCATCCAAAAGCGCTGCCCACCGTGCAATTCTCTGCGCCGCTTTGAGCCGCGGCCGAAGCGTTGTTGATTACGTTGATCTCTCCGCGGATATTCTGGCTACGCTGCGCGGGGCAGATGCATTAGGCGCTTCTGTGCGGCCCCATCCGGGCGGCGTCATCATTGATGGCACGCATACCTTTCAGCCCGGGCAGGCGGAAATTCACTGCGGGGAATCCGGCTCCACCCTGCGGTTTCTCATCCCGATTGCGGCAGCGGGTGGGCTCACCTGTACGTTCACCGGGAGCGGCAGGCTGCCGGAGCGGCCGATTGATCCCCTGCTCCAGCTCCTGCGTGAGCATGGAGTTACCTGCGAAACAGATGGCACGCACAGCCTGCCCCTGACGATCAGCGGCAAGCTAAAAGGCGGCGTGTTTCATCTGCCCGGCGACATTAGCTCCCAATACATCACCGGCCTGCTGCTGGCCCTGCCACTGTGTGAAGAGGATAGCGAAATCATCCTCACCTCTCCCCTGCAATCTGCCGGGTATGTCGATCTGACGCTTCAGATGCTCAGCAGCTTCAGCGTGCGTGTGGAGCCGACGCAGAATGGCTGGAGAATAAGAGGCGGGCAGTCCTTCCGCGCACATAATCTGATGGTGGAGGGCGATTGGTCGGCCGCCGCATTTTTCCTCACCGCCGGCGCATTGGGCGGCGAGGTTGCCGTGCGTGGGCTCAACCGCCGCTCCATGCAGGGCGACCGCGCCTGCAAGGCGCTTCTCTCCCAATGTGGCTCTCACCTGCGCTGGTCGGGCGACACGCTCACGAGCAAGGCATTTTCCCTGGACGCGATGGATATCGATGCAGGCCAAATTCCGGATTTGGTGCCGATTCTGGCCGTGCTGGGCGCTTACTGCAGCGGAGATATGCGCATTTATAACGCGGCGCGGCTGCGGCTCAAGGAGAGCGACCGGCTCGAGAGCACAGCCGCGGGCTTACAGGCACTGGGCGTATCCGTCACCCAAACGGCCGACAGTCTCACCATCCATGGCGGCCATAAAGTGCGCGGGGGTGTGGTAGACGGCTGCAACGATCACCGCATCGTCATGGCCTTTTCGATCGCTGCGATGCGGGCGGACGACAATGTGATCATCAGCGACGCGCAGAGTGTCAACAAGTCTTATCCGACCTTCTTTGAGGATTATATGAAAATTGGAGGCGTTGCGAATGTCGTCGACATGGGGTAACATCCTGAAGCTTTCCATCTTCGGGGAAAGCCACGGGCCAGCCGTTGGCATGGTGCTTGATGGGCTACCCGCGGGGGAAGAAATTGATCTTACCGCCGTGCAGGTTCAAATGGACCGCCGTGCGCCGGGGCTCACAGCCGGTTCCACGCCACGCTGCGAAGCGGACAAGCCGCAATTTCTCTCCGGCCTGCTGAACGGGAAGCTCACCGGTGCGCCCCTGTGCGCTGTGATCGAAAACACAAATGTAAAATCGCACGACTATGCCAACATCCTGCACCTGCCCCGCCCCTCCCATGCGGACTATACGGGCAGCGTGCGCTATGGCGGATCGAACGATATCCGCGGGGGCGGCCATTTTTCCGGCAGGCTGACCGCCCCGCTCACAGCAGCCGGGGCGGTCTGTCGTCAGGTTCTGGAGCGGCGCGGCATTGTGATCGGCTCGCATGTATGGAGGATCTACAATATTTACGATACGCCCTTTGACGCTGTCTCTCTGGATGCGGAAGCCCTCCATGCACTGAACCGAGAGCCGTTCACCGTGATCGACCTTAAAAAAAAGCGTGAGATGTGTGCACAGATCGCACAGGCGCAGGCGGAGAAGGACAGCGTGGGCGGCATCATTGAGTGTGCGGCAGTAGGCCTGCCCGCAGGGATCGGCTCCCCGATGTTCGATTCGCTGGAAAGCCGGATCGCCTCCCTTCTCTATGGCGTGCCGGCCGTGAAGGGCGTTTCGTTTGGGGATGGGTTTGAACTTACCAGCATGGTGGGCAGCGAGGCAAACGACGCGATGTATTACGCTCCGGACGGCAGCGTCAAAACCCGCACCAACCACAACGGCGGTATTCTCGGTGGCATTTCTACGGGCATGCCGCTTTTGCTGCGCGTTGCCTTCAAACCGACTGCCTCGATTGCAAAGGAGCAGCAAACCATCAACTGCGTTACACATGAAAACGCCACCCTGGTCATCAAGGGCAGGCACGACGCCTGCATCGCCGTACGCGCGCAGCCGGTTGTGGAAGCGGCTGTCGCCATTGCGCTGCTTGACGCGATGCTGTCACAGGGGGAGGTTGCCTGCCATGGATAATCCAAAGCTCAATGAAATCCGCAAAGAAATCAACGCCATTGACAGCCAGCTCCTGCCGCTTTTGGTGCGGCGGATGGATGCCGCCGGGAAGGTGGCGGAGATCAAACGCGAGGCCGGAATTCCGGTGCTGGACGCACAGCGGGAGCAGCAAATTCTCAACCGGGTATGCGAGCGCGGTGGCGCATACGGAACCGCCCTTCAGGGCGTTTATGCCGCCATGATGGAGGCCAGCCGTGCTCTTCAGCACGATGCGCTCGGCGGTGGGCAGGCTTTGCGCGAGCAGGTAGAAAGAGCTTTACACGCCGGGCAGGAATGGCTGCAAACGCTCCGAATCGCGTGTTCCGGTGTCAGCGGCGCTTATTCCGACGCGGCTTCCCGTCTACTTTTCCCGGAGGGCAACGTCGTTTTTTATCACGAATTCGAGGATGTATTTGCGGCTGTTGCTGAAGGGAAGGCCGATTTCGGCGTTGTCCCCATTGAAAATTCCTATGCGGGCTCCGTCCACGAGGCCTTTGATCTGATGCTGCGCTATCGCCTTTCCATCTCGGTGGCAACAGATCTACCCATCCATCACTGCCTGATGGCGCTGCCCGGCGTGCAGCCGGACCATCTAAAACGCGTTTATTCCCATCCACAGGGGCTTGCCCAATGCGCTGAATATTTAGAGACACACGGCCTTGCTCCCATCCCCTGCTCCAACACGGCAGCGGCGGCAAAACGGCTCGCCGAATCGGAGGAACAGGATGCAGCCGCGATCGCCTCAGCGGACGCCGCCCGCAACTTTGGGCTTCAAATTTTGGAACGCGATATCCAGACGAGCAAAAACAACGCTACCCGCTTCATTGCAATCTCCCGTGAAATGCGGATCACGCCGCAGGCGGATAAAATCAGCCTGATTTTTACCCTGCCGCATACCACGGGCTCGCTGTACGGCGTGCTTTCCCGCTTTGCCCGCTGCGGGCTGAATCTCACCAAAATCGAATCCCGTCCAATTCCGGACAGCAACTTCCAGTATTATTTTTATCTCGATTTTACAGGCAGCGTACGGGATGAGCCCACCCTCCATCTGCTCTGCGCTCTGCAGGATGAGCTTCCCGCCTTTACGTTTCTCGGTAATTATCAGGAGCTGATGGGCGCATTAGAATAACCGGAAGGCAGGAGCTTTTTTCTTCCTGCCTTCCGGTTATTTCGTCCGAAGCCGTCTGTTTTTCAAGCCGGAAAGTACCCCTCACTGTTCCTGATAGAAATCATCAAGGATTTCCGCCAATTGCCGAGGCGCTTCCAGATTGGCTTCGTGGCCTGTATCCGCTATGCATCTAAGTTTCGCGTCGGGGATCAGTGTGGCGGCCTTTTGGGCGGCGCTTGCGTTGACCGTATCTTTTTCCCCATATATGACGAGGGTGTCGCACTGAATGCGGTTAAGCGTCTGGCTGAAGTCTAAATCCTGCATAGATCTGGTCAGCTGTATCAAATCCCTTTTCCGAAATCCCATCTTGTGAAAAGAACGTTCAGGCAGAAAGCGAAAGATCGCATTTTGCATTTGGAGCAGCCTTTTAGGCATTTGATATTGCACGCCAATGAGCCCCAACGACTTTACCTGATCGGGATGATCTATTGTATAATGCAGGGCAAGGACCGCCCCCAAAGAAAGCCCGCAAAGGTGAACCGGTTCAGAACAGGTTTCACAGGATCTGGCAAAAGCCTGGTATAAATTCTGATATGCCGCCTCTTGATCGCCGAGGAGCTCCGACAAATTGGGGCAGGCGATCTCCTCAGGCCGTACCTGCAGAAATGAAATTGTTTTATCCCAGCTTGACGGCTCCTGCCCAAGGCCATGAAGGAAGATATATCGCATCGGTTTTTCCCTCCTTTCCCCCTATTGGGGTTAGTCCATTTTTATTATAGCATAACTGTTGTCTTTTGACTATTGAGCAGAAAGAAAATATGAGTCAACTTGGGATGAAACAAAAAATCGCTAAACAACAGCCTTGGCGGGCCATCGCATAGCGATTTTAATAAAATATATGCGTTATCATTTTGATTGATATTCATACAGCTGTGACACAGTCGCAAACTGAAAGCCTCTCTTCTTGAGCTCCAGAATTATTTTTTCCAGTGCCTTGACTGTTTCCGCGTTGTCGTCATGGAAAACGATAATATCACCATCCTGTATCTTGCTCACAACGGCAGTGTAGATATTTTCCGCATGAGGAGCTTCCCAATCACCACTGTCGATTGTCCATAATACAAGGGGAAGGCCAATTGCGTTTTGAACATCCTCCGTATATCTTCCATAAGGCGGGCGCACATACTTCATCGGATAGTCCGGCAGGATTTCTTTCAGTTTTTCTTCTGTCTGTTGGATTTCCCATTGTATTGTTCGGCTGTCCAATTGAGTGAGGTCCGGGTGGGAGAAGGTATGGTTCCCGATTTCATGCCCACTTGCCGCCATCTCCCGGATCAGCAGCTCGTTTCCGGTAAACTTTTCGCCTATCAGAAAGAAGGTAGCCGGGACCTGCTGTTCATACAAAATATCCAGCACCTGCGGGGTATAACGGGCGTTGGGACCATCGTCAAAGGTCAGCGCAACGACCGACTGCTCGGGATTGATTTGCACCGTGATGGCATCACGTTTCATACGATGGAAGACTCCCGTAAACAGCCCAACAGCAACCAATACAATCACAACGCAGATGAGGGCGCCGAATAATACATTTTTCCGTTTCACTTCCATTCCCCCTTTCTATGCAGCAGCCGAATCAGGTAGCCGTGTAATGCCGCCGTACTCTGAATGGCCTGAAAAAACAGGAGAAAACACAGGAAGCCCAAAACGCTGTTTTGAAAAGGAATCCCCAATTTCTTCTGATAGAGATACATACTTAGAAAGAGCAGAATGCTAATGGCGACTGTCAATAAGGTGAGATATCCAGCGAAATAAAAGAATCCAAAAAATGCGAGTATTATTCCTGGGATGAGTCCAAATAGAAAGGCAAGATCAAGGTAAATAACAGAAAGATTCACAAAAGTAAAATAGCGGGAATATGCCGTCCCCTGTTTCCAAGGCGGAACAGAGGATAATCCCTCCAACATACCGATTGCCCATCGCTTGCGTTGATTGTACAGGCCATTGAATGTTTCAGGAACCGTTGTATAACCAACTGCTCCAGGCTCATAAGTTGACGGAAGCTTCTGGCGGAGCAATTGATAAGTCAGTACAATATCTTCCCCCATCACATCCTGCCATCCGCCTATTTGCTGAACCGCCTCGGTTTGATAAGCACTGAAAGCGCCCTGTGCCACCAAGGTAGATTGATAGCTGCCCTGGAACCGTTTGACTGCAGCAATGCTAAGCAGATAATCATAATTTTGCATTCTTGCAGCCAGGGAAGCTTTGGGATTCTGAACGAACAGATTTCCGGCAACGCACACGCTTTCGCAGGATACAATATGGTTCATGATTCTTTGTACTGCTTGTTTTTCCAAGTAGGTGTCGGCGTCTACTGTGATAAAATGCGGGGTGTGAATCATCGTCAGGCCATAATTCAATGCATGAGCCTTTCCTGGCTGGTCACAGTAAACATATTCGATGGAACAGTTTGTAAGAGCAGACGTCTGCATGTTCATGATTTGCTGTTTGGTATGATCATTGGATCCATTATCAACAACAATCAGTCGAATATGCCCGGCGTACTGCTGGTTTAAAATCGCTTGAATGGATTGGGCAATATTTTTTTCTTCGTTATGCGCACACATAAGAATCGTTGTGTCTTCCGCGATATCGGGATATCTTTTTAATTTCCAGTGCAACAGATTGGAAAAAAACATGGCGCTCATCAAAAAGCCTGGAAGCAGGGCAATTCCGATAATGACCCACCAAACATAAACACCGGGTAAGATATAAGAAACTTCCTGTGCCCAGCCAATTGCGAAGAATAGGGAAAGGGCCAGCCACAGTCCGCCGAAACCAATAGACAAAATAAACTTGAATTTCAAATGATCACCTCTTTCCCCCCAATATATGCTGGTACAAGGAAAGAGGTGTTTTCTCACTCATGCGTTCTCTCTGTTGTCTTTCTCTTGCCGTTAGCAAACCGTACAAAGGGTAAACGTAAAAAACACAGGAAATGAGCTACTAACAAAAGCAGACCCCAACGGACTTTTCGTTCGTTGGGGTCTCTTTTCTCTATACAAAAATTTTCTTTTTGCGGTCTGCGTATTTTTCGAGTGGATTATATACTTCAAAGTCCTGTTTTAAATTTATTCCCGAAATGTCTATATAGTGGTCTGTCATTTTCGAGGAAGAGTGTCCGTAAAATCTTCTGGAGTTTTTCTCTTCCTCCGCCAGCGGATGCCCACTTGGTGGCGAAAGCATAGCGGAAAAGGTGTACAGATGTTTTTAATACGCCCCTTTTTCGGTTATACTTTGCAATTGCACTTTCCATTCCTTTTGGTGTCATTTTTCCTCCGTACTGTGTACAGAAAAGGTAGTCGTTTGGCTCACCGTTTTCTATATTTCAAATATTCGGAAAGGGAGGCTACTAACGCGGGAGTAAGGGGAATAATTTGTTGTTTCCTATTTTTGATTTTCCTAAGCAGTACGCAATAATTTTCAAAGTCTATATCTTGAATTTTTAGTTCACATACTGTGGAAAGCCTGTTTCCAGTACCGAAGGAGATAATTTTCTACCGCCCAGCTTCTTAACTCTACAAAAGAGCATTTTTTTATATCTGGTTTCTTAAGCAGTATTTCTAATTCTCTATCAGTAAAACCCGCTTTGATTTTTTCTTCTACTTTCAATAACTTTATTTTAAAAGGCTCTATATATCCTAATTCCATGAAATAGTTCAGCATAGCACGAAGCCCACGCAAATAGGAATTGATTGTATTCTCATTCGCAGTTGTCTGTTCTCGCAGGTAGATAATATAATCCTGATAAGTGTCTTTTGTAATTAGATTACAATTGTTCTTTTCGTTAAAAAAGTTTGTAAAGTATTTATAACAGCCATCGTAATAATCAATGGATTTCTCACTTAGATTTTTTGTATAGTTATATCTTTGAAATTCTAAAAAAGCTTTCTCAAAGGAGATAGAAATAGTGTTGTAAGTTAAGCTCATTTTTTTCATGTTTTCACCTCTTTATAGTATATTTTTCGACACAATAAAAGGTTAAAATCAAGAGAACAGATTACCTGAAATACTGTAAAAAATCTGTTCTGCTAAAAAAGAAGGACAAGTAAAACTGCTTGTCCCTCTTTTCTTAGAGCTTGTACACATCTATTCATTTTTGGTGGGCAGGGATGGATTCGAACCATCGTACTCAAATGAGAACAGATTTACAGTTTACATAATACATAAAACGATTTTGATTTTATGTTTTTAGGTCGGAAGATGAAATTCAATTTCAAACAATCGAACAGACTTCCTTGATTTTTACTATATTGTGTTAAATATAATCGACACTTATTTTAGGTGCCGATTTCTTTATAAAAATAATGATTTTTATAATCTGGTTGAGCTGATTCTATTATCAGTATAATAATGCAATTAAATAATGTGTCGATGACAGGACAATTTTTCTTGTTTGTAAAAATACAAACTTTGGAATTTCCCCATTGTATTGAATGAACAAATTTCTCTCTAATTATATGCTTAGTATGTTTTTTTGTTAAACCTTTTCCTTTGAATTTTATTGCGACTTTCAATTTGTTTTTCACTGTTTTATTATGGTTTATTTCATCTAATAAATTGGTATATATTATTTTATTTTCTTTTGCGAATACATATTTATAATTTGTTCCTTCTATCAAATCAGCTATAACCGATTCAGATATTTGGAACACGGAATTCACCTCCTTCTTCTAAATATTTCCAGTATCAAATTTTCTTTTGTGTGTACGATATATTGTAAATTAGAAATAAAATGGGTAATAGCAAGATTGCTATTACCCGAAAATCGTAAAGTATTTACTTTGCGTTAGAGACCAGCACCTGCTTATTAGTCATGCGATTATTCTACAATATTTTTGGTTTCTTGTAAATACTTTTTAGAAAGATTAATAACGGAAAAAGGAAAAAAGCAATGCAAATAGAAAACCTATTTCAGAATTATATCACATCCCAGAGAGTAGCGGTCAGGCTGAAACAAACGACGGTCTCTACCTATTACCGTAATTTTGAAGGATATATAAAGCCGTTTTTTCAAGGAATACAGAAAATTGACGAGAATAGTATTACCGAATTTACCAAGTATTTACTGTTTCGTGTGTCCCGAAAAACAAGCAATGATATTTTGACTTTGTTATCCTCTATCTTTCGATATAACAAAGTTGATATTGAGATATACAAGCCCCGTTTTACTGTACCAGAAGTAGAAAGCCTGACAGGTGCAGAGTGGGAACGATTAGAGGATTATTGCCTGTCCCATCTCAATTATCTGACGTACTGTATTCTTTTAAGTATGTACACGGGAGCCAGACCTGGCGAGTTATGTGCAAGTCAGGTGAAAAACTTGAATTTGATAGATTTTGAACTTGATATAAGGCTCACTTTACAGCGAATTAAAAACCTTGAAAGCAATGCAACCACCAAAACAAAGATAATTATTGACACTCCCAAAAGTGCAAAAGCGATACGCAGTATTCCTCTCATTGATGACCTTGTTATAATTGGAACAAACCTATATAAAGACATTCCGCCGAATGCGTTCCTGCTTACTGGAAGACCCGATAAATTTATAGAAGTCCGACGATTGGAAACCCGAATCAATGAAATCTATGCAGTTTTAGGAATCAAGGGCAAAAATTTATATACCCTCCGACACTCCTTTGCGACCAATTTTTACAACAATACGAACGATATAAAAACCTTGTCCGAATTGTTAGGACACGCAAGCATACAAACCACTTATAGATATATTTTCACCTCTGACGAGCAAAAACGTCAAGGGGTCAATTCTCTTGTTTCAAACCGTATGTAAAAAACGTAAAGTAAATACTTTACGATTGGGAGCACTTGCTTTTCTATTGTGAGCTGGAAAGGCGGAATTATACATGGCTCTATACACAGAGGAAGACAGAAAAATGATGGTGAAAAAATTGAAGCGGTGGAGAGAACTAACAAAGTTGAATGAACAACAAGCGTCCATTATAGCTGGTGTGGAACTAGAAGAATACCAAAGAATAGAAAGAATGGAAATATTAGAAAGTGGCTCTATATTTGGTTCTATATTTGATAGAGTTGCGGACTTTAGCGGAATTCACTGGAAGTATTTTTACCGTGAAAAAACATGCGAAGAACTTGAACATGTTTTGATGAAAAAATTAGAGAAAGATAAAAAAGACTTTTGGACAGATTATCATACAGAGGCAAAAAAGTTAGCGGAAAAATTAGCAACCATCAGAAATATACATCATTTAACACAAGAGCAAATGGCAAAAATAGCTCACATCAAGAGAGAGAGTTATATGCTCGTAGAGAATGGGAAAGGGCTTTTAAATAAAGCATCTATAAGTTGTATCGCAGATTTCTTTGATATACCTGTTGTGGATTTGTTGAACAATGAATTACACCCATTTGTTTTCAGAGCTTCTTATCAAGGGCGGTTAGAGTACCCACAAAGAAAAAGAAAAGAGAAATAATATAAACTCCGTTACAGAAAAAACCTTGTCCAAAACAATCGGACAAGGTTTTTTTCTGTCTGAAAAGTGTGACAAAAGGGTACTAACCACAACCGCCACCTCATATATTTTCCATATGGGAATCAATCCCCTGAAACGCCCGTACTGCTTGCTTTTTTGATGTGTCGCCGTCAGCATTCGTGTGGGGTCTCGGCTTTCCAACCCGAGACCCCACACGAACATCGTGACTAATTTATTTTAAAAAATAAATGACTAACACATAAGTAAGCAACACTACATAGCATAAATAAATAATAATAAAAATATAAATAAATAGATAGATAGATATAAATAATATAAAATAAGAAAATAAAAAATAAATAAGTTAAGTAAGAAGGAAGAAGAGAAGAACAAATAAAAACAAGGGAATTCCCCATATTAAGATACCCTATTCCCCTGTAACCCCAGACCCACCCAAGGAGGCAACGCATGAGCAACTTTAAACTCGTCGAACGAGATTACATAGTGTTTAGAGAGATAGAACATTGACAAACAATAACGGGAAAACAAAGGGAGCAAGAACCAGATGAGGACACCGACAGCGAATAACCATAGTGCCACTATATATCCCCTTAATTGCTAAACGTGCAGACAAGAACAGACGGTTCCTGGCTTCGGAACCGTCTGTTCTTGTCTGCATATGTTTTTTGTTGGGATATGGGGAACCGTTATGGTTTCGACATCATCCGCCTTGGGAGAGTAGTTCGTGCGTTCAGCTTTGTCAAGGTTAAATGCTACGCACGTGCCTGCGGGCACGCCCTTGACAAATCTGCCCACACTCACTTTTTTGTAATTAAGCGGATGATGTCCCCGCCCCGCAGACGGGGCTGACCACAGGGGTATTTTGGGAAACTTTCATATCGCGTTCCTTTTTTTCATACGGTTTCCTGAAAGGGGGCGATAACCACGAAAGAGCCAAACTATCAAAAAGAAATACATAACGAGGTTCTTCATCATCAATTGATTATCGTTGAAAATCTTATACCCGTTCTCTCTCCGCGGGAACGAGAGAGACAGGAACAGGAAGTCCAAAAAAGCCTTTACGAAGTTTTTAAAAAGTATTAGGACAGTAACAAAAGCAACCGTTCTTGACTTCGTGGGCTACCATGCTATTATTTATTTTGGTTAGTAGCCCGTTTCCTTATTAAGGAAAGGGTGCTTAAAATGAAAGCCATATACGCCAGACAATCCGTTGACAAGAAAGATAGTATCAGCATTGAAAGCCAAATTGAATTCTGTCAACATGAAGTAAGGGGGCAAGCCTATAAAGAATATCCTGACAAGGGCTACAGTGGCAAGAACACAGACCGCCCACATTTTCAAGAAATGCTTGAAGATATTCAGCAGGGGCTAATAGATACTGTTGTTGTTTACAAGCTTGACCGTATCAGCCGTTCCATTCTTGATTTTACCAACCTCATGGAGCTATTTCAGCGGTACAATGTGGAATTTGTCTCTACTACTGAGAAATTTGATACCTCCACACCAGTAGGCAGGGCTATGCTAAACATCTGCATTGTGTTCGCACAATTGGAACGAGAGACTATCCAACAACGCGTCACCGACGCCTATTATTCCCGTATTCAAAAGAGCTTTTATATGGGTGGTGCTATTCCTTATGGATTTCGGCGTATCCCTGCTACCATACAGGGAATTAAAACCTCTAAGTATGAAACGGTTCCCGAAGAGGCGGAGCAAATCGAGCTCATTTACAAGCTTTATAGCCAGCCTCAGACCTCATACGGCGATATTATCAAATACTTTGAGGAACACGGAATCACAAAGAATGGCAAGCATTGGGGCAGAACCAGACTTACGAATTATCTCCGAAATCCAGTTTATGTCAAGGCAGATGAGGCGGTTTATGATTTCTACAAAGGGCAAGGTGTTATCATTGCCAATGACAAGGCGGATTTCATTGGAACAAATGGCTGTTACCTGTATACAGGGCAGACAGACAAAGGCTGGAAGTCCGATGATATGGAGGGCAACATTCTTGTTCTTGCTCCGCACGAGGGTTTTATCCCCTCCGATATTTGGTTGAAATGCAGAACAAAGTGTTTAAACAATGCTTTGATTCAGCCAGGCAGAAAAGCTGCCCATTCATGGCTTGCTGGAAAAATAAAGTGCGGAAATTGTGGCTATGCTCTTTCCCGTAAGAAATACAGGAACAAGAATTCCTATTATCTATGTACCCATCATTTAAACAATTCGGAAGGATGTGAAGGTTGCGGAACTATCCGAGCTGAGGAACTTGAAAACCTTATCTTTCGGGAAATGTGTGGCAAACTAAGTGCCTTACAAACGCAGGGAGCGACACCTAAAACCAATCCCAAAAAGAAAGCACTTGAAACAGAGCTTGCTAAAGTTGAAGAAGAAATTTCCACACTTATGGGGAAATTGGTAGTCGCTAACGAAGTTTTAACCGCTTACATAAACCAACGGGTTTTGGAATTGGATGGACAAAAACGCGAGCTTCTGAAACAGATTGCCAACATACAGATTGAGAAAAAAGCAGATGTGGAGCAAGTCAGCAGTTATATGGAAAAGTGGGAAAGCCTCACATTGGACGATAAACGGGCAGTTGTAGACATGCTGATTAAGGTTGTCCATGCTACAGAAAAACACGTTGAAATTAAATGGAAGTTTTGACTATGTGACACATAAGGACGATTGTTCACCCTCTTGAACGCGTTGCTTTCTCCCTGAAAAGGTTCCTGCACTGGCACGCTCCCCCTACTGGGTATTTCTTTGCAGACGGTCATGCGGTTTTCGAGGTACTGTTCCGATCGGATCGTGCGTTACGCTTAGCATAAAAAAACAATCGCTTTGGTACAAGAAAACAAGCGTTTCCCATGCTGTTTCTTTCCCCAAATATTCAATAAATTCCATAATAATTAGAATGATATATTTCTGCTGCTTTCTCTTGATTTCTTTTGCTGTCCCTTGTTTTTTATGGATCGGGGTGCTATGATTAAGGATAACAATCGATAAGGGAGAATCCATATCTATGCGTACAATTATCTGGTTTATCTATTTTTGGGGCTATCTGATCGCTGTCCTCCCTAAAATACACCGCGCCAAAAAGCTTACGCAGGCGGGTAAAATCGAGGAGCGGGATGAGCTTGTGACGCAGGCTGTCCAGAACTGGTCGCGCAGGCTTTTGAAGCTCGCCGGTGTGAAGGTAACCGTGCAGGGGCTTGAAAATATCCCGGAGGGCGCGGCGGTTTTCGTCAGCAACCATCAGGGCCTGTTTGATATTCCCACACTGCTCGGTTATCTGGATCAGCCGCACGGCCTGATCGCCAAAAAAGAAGCGGAGAAAATCCCCATGATTCGCACCTGGATGCGCTATCTCGGCTGTATTTTCCTGGACCGCGAAAATGCGCGCAACGCGATGGGCTCTCTGCGGGAGGGCACAGAGCTGCTCAAAAAAGGCTATTCGATCACGATCTTCCCTGAGGGCACAAGAAGCCGCGGCGATCAGATGGGGGATTTTAAAAACGGCGCCTTCAAGATGGCAGAAAAGGCAAAGGTGCCGCTCATCCCTGTGCGCATCAGCGGCACTTATAAGGTAATGGAGGCCAACCATATGTGGATCAAGCCCGCAAACGTGACGCTCACGGTATTGCCGCCGATCCCCACTGCGGGCCTGTCCCGCGAGGAGCTAAAGGAGCTCGGCCCCGCAATCCGGGAAAAAATCGCATCGGTCGGCTAAAAGCCTCATTTTTACACAGAAAAGCGCCCATGGAACAAAACGTTCCATGGGCACTTTTCATACACGGTTTAGCCAAAAATCTTGGCAACGATGGACTGCATCCACTCGCCAAACGCCTTGGCAATCGGATCGGAAATCCCGCTGAGCAGGCCCAAAACTATTTCCATAATCGCAATCATTCCAACACTTCCTTTCCCTTCAAAATCCATCATGCTTTGGTTAGGAATTTAGCATAAAAGTATGAACTATATATGAACGGCGCACTGTTGAAACAGTTTACCCATTCACAACGTTTTTTCACGGATGAAAATATGCTTCACATGGGCGTTTGCCGTGTCGCGCGGCTCAATTTCAAAACGGCCCATCGCCTGGATCAGCTGCGACAGCTTCTGATAGCCATAATTGCGGCTATCGAAGGAGGGCTGCTTCTTCAAAAGGAGGTTGCCGACATCCCCCAAAAATGCCCAACCATTTTCATCCGCCAAATCATTAACTGAAACGACAATCATATCGGATACCTCCTGCGGCAGCTTGTTCCCCTTCTGCCGCACGGCGGCAACCACTGTCTCCGGTTCTTCCGGCGCAGGCTGGCTTCCCTTCGCCTTGACAGAACGCTGCTTTTTCTTTTTATCGTCGGATAAAATTTCCAGATAGATAAAACGGTCGCAGGCTGAGATAAACGGCGTTGGCGTTTTTTGTTCGCCGATTCCGATCACCAGCTTGCCCGCTTCGCGCAGGCGGGTGGCAAGCCTCGTAAAATCACAGTCGCTCGATACCAGGCAAAAACCATCCACGCGGTTGGTGTAGAGGATGTCCATCGCGTCGATAATCATGGCGGAGTCCGTCGAATTTTTGCCTGTTGTATAACTATATTGCTGTATGGGGGTCACCGCATTCCCCAGCAACACCTTTTTCCAGCCAGAAAGCGTCGGCTGTGTCCAATCCCCATAGATTCGTTTTATCGTTGGCGTGCCATAGCGTGCAATCTCCGCAAGCATTGCTTTCACGTTTGCATAGGGCACATTATCTGCGTCGATCAGAACCGCCAGCCGCAGATCCGGCGAGGATTCCTGCATAAACACGCTCCTTTCCTTTTTCTATTTTCTTCAGTATACCGCGTTATAGGGGCGAAAACAAGCTAAATTTGCCACATGAGCCGAACCCACGCCATCCCCGGACACAGAATGGCCCTTTCTCAGACCTGGGCGCATGAAAACGCCTGTATAAAGGCGCCTTGTTTCCTTTTACCGAAAATTGCGCTGGCTTTCATCAAGCAGGCACGATGGGCAAATCGGCCTGCGCAAAGCGCTTTATCCTTTTGCCGCTCTGCCCGGCCCTTCTGTTTTGACAGCGGCATAAAATGCCGCCGCGAGGGCTCCCACAGTAGGGGTTTCTGTTTCCCAATAAAAACCTGGGCGCAGGGATTCCGGCTGCGCAAAATCCACCATCCCGTTTTTCCGCGTGCAGTTTCTCAGGTTTGCCATAGCTCTTTTTACGCAATCCAAATAGTGCTCATTTTCTGTTTTTTGATATACATCCCATAAAAATACCGTGAGGATCGCCCCGGCCTCCGTATCAGGCAAGGAAGCGGCAGGCAATCGTGGAAATGCCCCATCCTCCCCCCACAGGGGGCATAGGCGATCCGCCAGGATGCGGCTGTGAACCCTCAATTTTACGCTGCGGAAATCCGCGCCGGGAAGGTAGCGGGCCGTTTCCATCATCCCAAAAGCCAGTGCTGCACAGGCTTTGCTCCAGCCAAACGATCCGATGGGAAGCCCGCTGCCTCGGTCAAACCCTTCCGCGGGCAGCCCCTGCACCGGATGCATCCCGCCGAGCAGATATTCATTGAGCTGCCGCATGGCAAGATTCAGGTAAAACGGCTCCTCATAGGCCGCCGCATAAGCGGCTAAAAACGGGCAGATGTCACTGACCGTCCGGGCAAAGCGCAGGTCAGGGGCATCCGGATCTGCCGGAATCGTATCCGATTCCCCCGCGAGTGATTGTAAAAGGTGCGCCGTTTGTTCCATTGCCGGGCGGATACGCCCAAGCTCCATGCCGGGGAAGGAAAGTACCGCATAGGCAAGGAACGCGTCCTCTGCACGATCCATGGGGACTTTCCACTTGCCGTCAGGCAGCAGGAGGGATTCCGCACAGGCCCGCCCAGCCAAAAACAAATCCGGAGCCCGGTCTTGGGCAAGCCCTGCCGCCAGCAAAAGCTTTGCCAGACGCCCGCGCACAAGCCTTTGCGCATCCACACCGCTACGCCACATAGCCACACAAAACGCAGGTGTATCTTCTTCCGGAAGGACCGGCATATGGCGCAGCATCTCCTTCGCCTTTTGCCCTACCGCATCGCGCCACTCTGCTTCATCCGCAAACGCGCCAATCCCCCTCCGGCCAAGCCGCTTGCGCAGGAGGGGCAGGAAACATACGCATATTGCCACACCGCACAGCAATAATAGGAGGAGCAAAAACACAATCCATACTTTCTCCCGCACACCGATCACCTCACATTCTCCAACCGCTTCCCGGTCTCCTGCCCACTGCATCAGGCACTTAGAAACGATTTTACCAAGGCAATTTTTCATCCTATAAAAAACAGCAGGCGGAGGGGCTCCCTCCGCCTGCCTGATTGCTCAATCGCTGTGAAACTTACAGCAGGGTAATCATGCTCATGACCATTCTTTTCTTCCTCCCGGCCGCGGAATTGTGCGGTTTTGGCGCAGCCAAAATTTCAGGTGGAATGATGATCGAAAAGCATAAAACGCAGTTTGAAAGAGCTATCTTTCAGCCTTATACCTCGCTGCTCTTCTTCTTTTTCAGAAGAACCGCCGCGCCAATCGCAAGCATGCTGCCACCGGCAAGCACGCCGAGTGCGATCACGCCGCTGTCGCCAGTCTCCGGGATTTCCGCATTCTCCGCCATATCGGGATCCTCCGGCTGGGCAAGCTCCTGCTCCGCCGTGGGGTTCACCTTCTTAACCGGAGCCTTGGTTGCCGGCGCTTCTGTCGGCGTTACGGTAACCTGAACGTCATCCGTCGTCTGCGCATCGTTAGCGGCATCCTTCACCTCTGCCTGAACCTTCGCGCCCCAAGTGAAGGTAACGCGCAGGCCACTGATGGAATAGGTGCCATCCGTTGTGCCGTTGCCCTTCTTAAAGCCCTGCTCAATCATGGACTGCTCAAAGGCCTTCAGCATAGCGGCATCCTTCATATCGATCTTGCAGGACATCGTCAGCGCTGACGGCGGCGTGGCCATCAATACGACAAAACCAGTCTGCCACCAATGCTTCTGCATCTTCCTGGTGAAGAGCTCGCCGACATCCTTCTTGGAAAGGGTGAAGCCCATGTTCAGCATATCCTCATCAGAGGCGCAGTCGTAAAATTCTGTTTCGCGGTTGGTGGTTTTGTTATAAACACCGAGCTCACCGCCTGTGGTGATGCCATACTGGCCCTTCCAAACCTGGATCAGCCAGTTTTTGCCCGCATAATCAAACTTAAAGCGGACGGTGTTGTAGAACATGCCGGTAAACGGCGCGGCCGCATCATACAGCTCACAGAAGCCAAAATTGCGCTGCCAGGGATTGATCGGCGTGTAGAAAATTTTCTGTGCAACGTCGAAATCAAAACCAATGCCCAAAAGGCCGGCATTGTTTGCGCCGTAGAAAATCTCCTGCGCGGGATCATAAAACAACCCCATCGGCACTTCCTTGTTGCCCACATACATAACGATCTGGGAGATGCCCGTCTGCGGATCTTTCGATACGCCGAAACCGCTCTTTTGCGCGGCTTTCTCATTGTCGCTGAGCGCCTGTGCGCCCTGCTCCAGCAAATCCTGCGCATTGACCAGCGCTTGCTCATACTGGCTTGCAGCAGGAGCTGCCTGCGGCGCCTGTGCCTGGGACTCATCCGCTGCCTGAGCCGGCATTGCAAACAGCGTTGCGCACAGCAAGGTCAACGTCATCAGAGCGGCCATGAGTCTTGCGGCATTCTTGTGCTCTTTCATAGAATTGACTGCCTCCTATATTTTCTGTTTTCCCTGTTTCGCTCCGCACAACCATAAGCCGCACGTGCGAAACATATCATCAAAGCGGTGCCGCAAAACTCTACCCCCCGGTAACTGCGGCGCTGCTTCTCTGCCAAAACAAAAAGCGATTTTCCAATAATAGCTTTCCACAAATTTATAGCTATAATACATGATCTTATGCACATACGCACAAAGCTCCCCTTTGCAAAAATGGCGTTGCCGCTGTGCGGCAGGAGGCACTTTGGGCCGACAGGCATTTTCCAATGCTTTAAACAAAATGTGTAAAGCTATTATATCAGAAAAAAAAGGTTCAGGCAATAGTTCACAGGCACAGAATTCACTTTTTATCTATCATTTATCCACAAAATATTGATTCTGTTTTACACGTTCCATATAAAAATAACAAAAAAGGCCTTTTCCCCGCTTATAGGGTCAAACTGTTTTTCATCAGTGGTTTTCTTTTCCACACACCAATGCTATAATACCAATAGATTTCCATTGTCCCCTCAATGGAATGGAAAGGGATGGAATGGATATGGAACAAAAGCTCTATGATAAGCTTGCGCGCAGCCCGGTCATCGCCGCGGTGAAGGATACCAACGCGCTGGAGGCGGCGCTTGCATGCCCGAGTGAAATCATCTTCCTGCTGTGCGGCAATATTTTTAATTTACAGGAAATTGTGGAACGCGCCAACCGCTGCGGGAAGGATATTTATGTCCACGTGGATTTGATCGAGGGCTTTTCCCGCGACGCGGTTTCGCTGCGCTATATTGCGGAGCGGGTGCATCCTACCGGCATCATCTCCACCAAAAGCAGCCAGATCAAAATCGCCAAGGAGCTCGGCCTTTCCGCCATCCAGAGGCTGTTCATCATCGATTCCCTTTCCATGCGCACCGCTGCGAAAACAACCGGGCTGCTCTCCCCCGAGGCGCTGGAAATCATGCCCGGCATCATGCCAAAAATTCTGCGTGAGCTCAGCAGCGAGCTGGAAACGCCTTTGATCGCGGGCGGGCTGATTACAGAAAAGGAAGATGTCATCAGCGCCCTGAACGCGGGCGCGCTCGGCGTTTCCACCACCAACCCAAGCGTGTGGACGCTTTGAAAGGAATCCGATTCATATGAACCCAATGATTGAAAAGTTCGGCGCGCTGGTGGGCAGGGCTGCGGCCAAAAGCCCCGACCGTGCCCGCAGGCTTTTGGAGGCCGCGTTTTATGCCTCCAACTTCCAGGCCAGATATTTCCCCTCTCGCCAATTGACGAAGGCCCGCGCTTTTATTTCCCCAGTGTGCATGGATGCAGTGCTCCATCCGCTGGCACATCCGGAGCGCTCGGCCATTGTCAATCTTTTTTTACCCTGTGAGATTCTCCACGCCATGCAGATCGAGCCGCAAATCGCGGAAGGGCTCTCCTGCTATTTTTCCGGCGCGGGCAGCGAGCAGTATTTTATTGAATGCGCCCGGCAGGCGGGTATTCCGGATACCCTGTGCTCCTATCACAGGATTCTGACGGGCATCGCCCTGTCCGGCGTGCTGCCAAAGCCGCGCCTGATTGCCAACACCACCCTGGCGTGCGATGCAAACACCAACACCTTCCGCCGGATCGCGGCCCACTACGGCGTGCCCCACTTCACAGTGGACACCCCCTGTGCGGACGATGCGGACGCGGTGCAATACGTGGCGGAGCAACTGCGGGAGCTCGCCCGCTTCACGGAAGACGCCATGCACGAACGCCTCAGTGAGGAAGCCCTGCGGGCTGTGCTCGCCTGCGAGCAGCGCTCCATGCGGGCCTGCCGGAACTATTACGATCTGCTGGCCGACCGGTATCTCCCCAATGAGATGACCTCTGAAATGTATACGCTCTTTGCAACCCACATCCTGCTGGGCAGGCCGGAAATTGAACACTATTTTGAGCAGCTGTGCGAGGACGCTAAAAACGCGCCCGCCTTCCAGGGCGGCAACCGCATCCTCTGGGTGCACTCCCTGCCCTACTGGCAGAACTCCCTGCGCACGATCCTCAATTTCAGTGAAGAAAACCAGCTTTTGTGCTCTGACATGAGCTTTGACGCGCTCTATGAGCCGGATCCGGAGCACCCGTATGAATCCATGGCGCGCCGCCTGCTGTGCAACACCTTCAACGGCCCAATGAGCCGCCGCGCGGATAAAATTGCGGAAATGGCCAAGAAGCTGCACGCCAACGGCGTGGTTTTCTTCTGCCACTGGGGCTGCAAAAACACCATCGGCGGGGCGGGGCTCGTGCGGGAACGGCTGGAACAGGAGGGCATCCCCATGCTTGCCCTCGATGGGGACGGCTGCGACCGCCGCAACATCAACGACGGCCAAATGCTCACCCGGCTGGAAGCCTTCCTGGAGCTGTTGGAAGAGAGGGGGCGCGCGCAGTGATCCGGTATATCTGCAAATATACACCCGTTGAACTCTTTGCGGGCTTTGGTGTGGAATGCATCCGACGGGAGCCTTTGGTGAACAGCTTTGAGCTGGCCGACGGCGCCTCCCACCAAAACCTCTGCGCCTTCAGCCGTGCACTGCTGGAGGATTGCTTACAAAACGGCACGGGCGAGCTGATCCTCGTCAACTGCTGTGATTCGATCCGCCGTGTCTATGATATTTTAAAAGAGAAAGGGGATTCCCCTTTCCTCTATCTGCTCGATCTCCCACGCTGCGATACCACCTGCGCGCGCAAGCGGTTTGCGCTGGAGCTGGAGCGGCTGGCGGACTCCTATGCTGCATACAGTGGGCGCGCCTTCTCCGCCGCCCGGTTTCATACAGCCTTTTCCCCTTCACATTCTTCACCCGCCTCACCTACGCAGCCCTACCTTAGCCTGCTCGGAGCGCGTGCCCCGCAGGCTCTGCTGGAAGCGCTGCAACACTGCGCCCCCCTGCCCCTGCAAAACGACACCTGCACGGGCGGGCGCAGCGTTTCCCTCCCGACCGGTTCGGCGGACAACCTGTGGGAGGCGTACGCCGCCGCCCTTTTGGGGCAAACGCCTTGCATGCGCATGACGGACCCTTCCGGGCGCAGGCGCATCACGGAAAACCCACGCCTGCGCGGCGTGATTTACCACACGGTAAAATTCTGTGATTATTACGACTATGAATACAGCGCTCTGAAGCAGGAGCAAATCCCGATGACCAAAATAGAAACCGACTATACCCCGCCCGCGCCGGGCCAGCTGGTGACACGCATCGAAGCGTTTCTGGAAACGCTTCCGGATACCAGCCTTCAAACAGGGGAAGGAGAAACGAACAATATGGATCAAACTGCAATTTTCGCCGGAATCGACAGCGGCTCCACCTCGACGAACGCCGTGCTGCTTGATGCTGGCAGGCATATCATCGCTTCCTCCGTCATTCCAACCGGCGCGCGTGCCGGGGAGAGCGCGCAAAAGGCACTTGCCATAGCGCTCCAGCAGGCCGGCAGGCGGAAAGAGGAGATCCTGCGCACCGTTGCAACCGGCTATGGCCGCTCCCATATCGGAGCCGGCAGGCAGGGCGTGACGGAGATCACCTGCCACGCAAAGGGCGCATTTTTCCTTGATCCGCGGGTGCGTACCGTGATTGATATCGGCGGGCAGGATAGCAAAGTGATCCGCCTTGACGAAACAGGGCGCGTGACGGATTTTGTGATGAACGATAAGTGCGCGGCCGGAACGGGGCGCTTCCTCGACATGATGGCCCGCACGCTGGAGCTGGAGGTATCCCGCATGGGCGAAATCGACCGCGGGTGGAAGGAAGCGGTTACGATCTCCAGCATGTGCACCGTGTTTGCGGAATCAGAGGTTGTCTCCCTCATCGCGCAGAATAAGCGCACGGCGGATATTGTGCACGGGCTCCACCAATCCGTCGCCACCAAAATCGGCGCGCTGCTCGCGCGGACGAAAGCGGCGGGCGCCTATATGATGACCGGGGGCGTGGCCAAAAACGAGGGCGTGCGCCGGGCAATTGAAGAGAAAACCGGCGAACCGCTCATCCTGCCGGAGGAGCCGCAGATTTGCGGGGCGCTGGGCGCGGCGTTGATTGCCTTGGAAGGGTAAAAAATTTCAGCCTCGCTGAGAAGCCCATTGATATAGAAGAACCGCCCCATGCTTTTAATCAGCATGGGGCGGTTCTCCATATTCATTCCGTTTATTTTTACAACCCGTTCAATAAACTTCAAGCTTGCGCAGGGTCGGGAACGTTCTGCATGCATCGATCACAATCTTGATGCGCTGGGCCGTTGTTTTTTTCAGCAGGCAGATGCGCTTGTGGCCGACCACCGTGGCCGCATACGCCTTTTTCCACTTGCCGTGCTTTTCTATAGAAACGGTAAATTGCTCGATATGCTGCCCACAGGGCAGATATTCGCCGAGCACCACCTTGGAAAACGTCTTTGGTTTCCCTAGATCGACGATGATCTCAGCCTGCTCCACACCATCCGCCGCGCGCCAGTATTCCTCCTGGTCGGCGGTCAAGGCCTTCTGGGCCGCATGTGCCTGATCTGCTTCGGAGGAAGCCGCGGCCTTTGCATGCGCCGCCAGGTTCTCACGGAAGGCGCTGCGCAGCGCGTCGCCCATTTCCTGAAGCCGTTTCACATCCGGGTCGGCAAAGCGGCCGCGCTGATCCGGCGGGATGTTGAGCAGAAGCGATGCGTTCGCGCCCACGGAGCTGTAATAGATCTCCAGCAGCTTTTTTAGGGAGCGAACCTTCCGATCCTGGTTTTTATGATAAAACCAGCCCGGGCGGATCGAGGTATCCACCTCTGCGGGGAACCAGATGAGCTTCTTCGCCCCGGCAATCGCCTCGCGGCTGCCGAGATCCTCATCGGTGGAATTATATTTCTTAGCAAAATTTTTATCATCTTCCTGCTGGGAATCCGCCGCGATGCGCTCCACATCCATCAGTGTGGAGGGCACAACGCTCCATTCGGATTTACGGCACTTGCCCGCTTCATTGCCGCACCAGCGCACATCCGGCCCGCACACGCTGATGACCGCCTCCGGCTGCAGCTCGCGGATAAGCGCATAGTAGCGCGCCCAATCATACTCCTGTTTTTTGCCGTTCGGCCCCTCGCCGCACGCGCCGTCGAACCAAACGCAGAAAATTTCGCCATAATTCGTCAGCAGCTCGCGCAGCTGGTTGCAATAATAGTCGTCATACGCTTTGCCAGTGCCATAGGTGCTGTCGTGCCGGTCCCAAGGGGAGAGATAAACGCCAAATTTGATGCCGCCGCGCCGGCACGCATCGGATACTTCGCGCACCACGTCGCCCTTCCCGCCGCGCCACGGGCTGTTTTTCACGCAGTGATCCGTGTATTCGCTCGGCCAGAGGCAGAAGCCGTCGTGGTGTTTGGCCGTGAGCAGCAGGCCGGTCATCCCGGCGGATTTTACCGCCGCAACCCACTGATCCGCGTCGAAATCCGTGGGGTTGAACATCTCCGGGCTCTCCGAGCCCACGCCCCACTCGTGCCCGTTTTTTCCGCTGAAGGTGTTGATGCCAAAGTGCGCGAAGGCGTAAAATTCCATCTCCTGCCACTTTAGCTGCCGTTCAGACGGCACGACCGCCGCGGCACGTTGGATGAGTTCCTCATTTGCCATGTTATGTTGTAGCTCCTCTCGCGAGTTGATTGGTTGCGATGATATCCACGCCCGTGCCCAAAAGATTGGAGATCACAACGTCGCCAATCTCCACCGGCGCGTCGACGCGTGCTTCATTGATGGCCGCCATGCAGTCGAGCAGCTTCTCCTTCGGGAGAGGGGCGGCGCTTTTAACGCTGACGAGCGGATATGCCCCGCCGTTTGCGCGCACCGTTGTTGTCAGGCTGCGTACAGGGGCGATACATTCCGTTTTGGCATAGGCCTCACCGCGCTTGCAGGCATTCCCGCTCACGCCGGTGACCTCCCCCGCCTCAATCTGCGCGGAAAGCGTGCACCCGATTGGGCAGGCGACACAGGTTAAAGTTTTCACCATGAAGGGTCCTTCCTTTCGCATAACCTCCGCAAATCCGGATTATCATACCATATTGCTTTGCCCGGTTCAACACTCAATTTGGATGAGGATTTCGCTTCTCTCCCGCAGGGAGCTTAGCACATCGCTGCGGATTGTCACATTTTCCATCTCGCCAGGCGTGAGCTTACTCTTCTTGCGGGTATAGAACGCCTGGCCGTCACAGGTGACGCGGATGGTCGCATCGCGGTAAACGTCGCCAACGCGAAAATAGAGCTTCACATCCCGCCCAGCGTTGAGGTTGACCTTCTGGGGCACGACATACCGCACGCCGTTGATGCCCTTGGTGCGGACATAGGCGGTGTTATAATCCTTCTGGTTGAGGATATACCGGGCCGCGCCCTCGCCAGCCGTCTGGCTCTCCTTTGTCACATAATCCACCAGGTCGTGCACCTGCAACACATTTCCGCAGGCAAACACGCCCTCCCTGCTGGTTTCACGCGATTCATCCACTACCGGCCCGCGTGTGACCCGGTCCATCTTGATCCCCACATTACGGGATAATTCATTCTCCGGGATCAGGCCCACGGATAAAAGCAGCGTGTCGCAGGGGATGAATTCCTCCGTACCCGGCACCGGGCGGCGGTTTTGATCGACCTTTGCCACCGTCACGCCCTCCACGCGCTCCTGCCCGTGCACCTTGACCACCGTGCAGGAAAGGCGCAGCGGGATATCAAAATCCTCCAGGCACTGCACGATGTTGCGCGTCAGCCCGCTCGAATAGGGCTGCAGCTCGCACACCATTTTCACGTGCGCGCCCTCGAGCGTCATGCGCCGCGCCATAATCAGGCCGATATCGCCGGAGCCCAAAATGACCACCTCGTGCCCGGGCAGATGGCCGTCGATATTGACATAGCGCTGCGCCGTGCCGGCCGTCATCACACCAGCCGGGCGCGTACCCGCGATATTCAGCGCGCCGCGCGGCCGCTCCCGGCAGCCCATGGCGAGGATTACCGCCGTCGCGTTGATTTCCACAAGGCCCTCGCTCCGGCTCACAGCTGTGACCACATTGTTGGTGGAGAGGTCAATCGCCATCGTATCCGTCATCACATCGATATCGCTTTGCTCCACCTCGTCGATAAACCGCTGGGCGTATTCCGGCCCGGAGAGCTCCTCTTTAAAATAATGCAGGCCAAAGCCTGTGTGGATGCACTGCTCCAGAATACCCCCCAGCCGCTCCGCGCGCTCAAGGATAACGATGCGCTCCACGCCGCATTCCTTCGCGCGCAGGGCCGCCGCCATACCGGCGGGGCCTCCGCCGATCACTACAAGATCATATTGCAACATATGTAGGGTTCATCCTTTCCCAATCGCGGCTGAGCCGGTTATTTCGTTTTTTCATATACAATATTTGATTTGCCGCCGAACTTTGTCACCTCTTCCTCCGGGATACCCAGCTCTCGCGATAGGATTTCCACCACCTTTGCTCCGCAGAAGCCGCCTTGACAGCGGCCCATGCCCGCGCGGGTGCGCCGCTTGACGCCATCCACATCGCGCGCTCCGGCGGGCGCGCGGATCGCATCGCGGATTTCGCCCTCTGTCACGGTTTCACAGCGGCAGACGATATGCCCATAGGCCGGATCCTTTGCAATGAGCTCCCTCTGCTGCGTGCGGGTGAGCTGATGAAAGCGGACGGGGCCCTTGCGCACCGGCGTAAAGGCTTGGTTCTCCGCAAGCTGCAGCCCCTGCTCCCGCAGGATATCCACAACATATTCCGCCGTAGCGGGGGAAGCGGTCAGCCCCGGCGATTCAATGCCCGCCACATGGATCAAGCGGGCGTTCACCTCGCTTGGGCCGATGATAAAATCGCCCTGGTCGCCATGCGCCCGCAACCCCGCAAACGAAGTAATCACATCGCTCATCATCATCGTAGGAATCGAATAGCGCACATATTCCTGCACATCCTGCAAGCCCTTTGATGTGGTGGATGCATCCAATTTATCCTCTACATCCACGGCGTTCGGCCCGGTGAGAAGGTTCCCATCCACCGTGGGGGAAACCAGCACGCCCTTGCCCATCTTGGTGGGGCATTGGAAGATCACATGCGACACAAGCGTGCCCATATTCTTATCGAGCACCAAATATTCCCCGCGGCGCGGCGTGATGCGGAAGGTACGGTCTCCGATCATTTCGGCCACCTCGTCTGCATGCACGCCCGCTGCATTGACGATATAGCGGGCAAAAAGCGTATCATGCGGCGTGCCGATGGAAAACAGCTCCTCTCGGAATACGATCCGCTCCGCTTCACAGTTGCGGTAAAAATCCACGCCGTTTTCCACTGCGTTCTCCACTGCGGCAATCGTCAACTCATAGGGGCAGACGATTGAGGCCGTTGGCGCCCAAAGCGCGCCCCGCGCCCGCTTGGATACATTCGGCTCCATCTCATGCAGCCGCGCCTGGCTGATGATCTCGAGCTTCGGCACATGGTTATGCTGGCCGCGCTCCAGGAGGCCGTGCAGCGTTTCCATCTCCTCCTCGCTGAAAGCGAGCACCAGGGAGCCGATATTCTGAAAGGGAACGGACAAATCCGCGCAGAGGGAGCCCATCATTTTGGCGCCGCGCACATTAAGCTTTGCCTTCAGCGTACCCTCCTTTGCATCATAGCCCGCGTGAACAATGGCGCTGTTGGCCTTGGAGGTTTCCGTCGCCACATCGTTATTCTTCTCCAGCAGGGCAATTTTCAGGTCATACCGGCTCAGCTCCCGCGCAATCAGCGCGCCGGATACGCCCGCACCGATCACGGCCACATCATATACCATAGGGTTTCATTCCTCCTTTGGAATATTTTTATAAAGCCATCGGGTATCACGCTAAAAATTTATCTCTTTTGCATTGTAACACAGTGGTTTACCAGGTGCAATGGTTTGTGTGAATGATGGCGTATCGCAACACCACCTCAAACGAATCGTAAAGTTTTTATTTTGGCAACTGAGAAGCGTTGGGAAAACGGGGTGCGTCATGCTATAATGGTTTCAAACAGGCCGTAAAGTACCATTGCCAAAAAAATTCTGCTGCAAGGCGGCAGCGTCACTTTTGACGATCGAATGAATGAAAACGGAGGGCGCTTATGCTCCATCTGATCCTCGGCCGCTCCGGCAGCGGCAAAACACAATATATCCGCTCCCTTCTGCGCGATTTGGCAAAGGAGGGCGCGCGCGATATGATCCTGCTCGTGCCAGAGCAGTTTTCCTTTGAAAGCGAGCGCTCCATGCTGGAGCTGCTCGGCCCGCGCGATGCGCAGCGGGTTGAAATTTTGAGCTTTTCCCGCCTGGTGGACGCTGTGTTCCGCGTGTATGGCGGCGTGAGCGGCACTCATATTGACGACGGCGGCCGAATGCTGTTGATGAGCCTTGCGCTCGAGGCGGCGCAGGAGCATCTGGATATCTACTTCCGGCACAGAGAAAGCCCCGCGCTCGCCGCCAAGCTGCTGGATCTCGTAGCGGAATGCCGCCAATGCGCCGTGACGCCGGCAGCGCTTCGGGCCGCGGCGGACAAGCTGCCGGACAGCGTCCTGCGGCGCAAAATGCGCGAGCTTGCCCTGATCCTTGATCTCTATGATACACTGGTTGCCCGCTCTTTTCTCGACGATCAGGATGACCTGACCCGCCTGAACGACACGCTGCTTGACCACCCGTTCTTTCAGGGCCGTGTTGTGGCGATTGATGCATTCAAAAGCTTTACCGTGCAGGAGCAAAAGATTCTCTCCCGCATCCTCGCCCAATCGCAGGAGGTGTATCTGACGCTCTGCACGGATACTTTGACAGATACGCAGAATGGGATGGGGCTTTTCTCCCCCGTTCAACGCACCGCCCGGCGGGTGATCGGCCTTGCAAAGCGGCAGAATGTGCCAGTGGCCGCGCCGGTTGTATTGGCTGAGCAGCACCGGTTTTGCTCGGAGGCGCTCAGCTACCTGGAGCACAATGTGTTCCAGCCGGAGGCAGGCCCGTTTCCCGATAAAACAGAGGATCTGTTGCTATGCACGGCGCAGGATAAAGCCACGCAGTGTGATTTTGTGGCGCGCACGGCAAAGCGCCTGATCCGGGAAGAAGGCCTTCGCTGCCGCGATATGGCGATCATCGCCCGCGATGCGGATGCTTACCGGGAGGAGATGACGGCCGCCCTGCGCCGCTATGGCGTGCCCGTGTTTGAGGATAGCCGCCAGCCGGTCGATACCCAGCCGCTGATGGCCTTTGTTCGCGCGGCGCTGGAGGCGGCGCAGGGCTTCGGCACGGAGCCTGTGCTGCGCTACCTTAAAACAGGGCTGATGGATTTTACATTGGAAGAAGTTTCAGAGCTGGAAAATTATATGCTCGAATGGAATATCGGCGGCCCCCGCCTGCTGAGCGCCTTTACTCAGCACCCGGAGGGCTTCGGGGCTGTTTTTCAGGAGCAGGACCGCCAAAAGCTCGCGGATTTGAACAACCTGCGCAAGCGCGCCGTTCGGCCGCTCGTTCACCTGCGGGAGGCTTGCCGGGAGGCGGACGGCGCGCAGATTGCCCATGCGGTATATGCCTTTTTGGAGGAAACGGACGCCGCAAGCCACCTGCGCGCGCTTGCACAGGCGCTCAGCGATGGCGGAGAAGGGGCCCTCGCGCTGGAGCAGGGCCGCATCTGGGATCTTATGATGGATATGCTCAGCCAATGCGCCGCGGCGCTGGAGGGGCGCCGTATGACCCTCGCCCGCTTTGCGCAACTGTTCGATGCGGTGCTCGCCGTGCAGGACATCGGCACAATCCCGCAGGGGCTCGATGAAATCCCGCTGGGCAGCGCTGACCGGATGCGCGTTTCCTCCCCGCGCATCGTATTTCTGCTGGGTGCAAACGAGGGGGAATTCCCGCGCACGCCCGCTTCCAGCGGCGTTTTTTCAGATGCGGAGCGCCGCAGGCTCATCGGCCTGGGCCTTGAGATGACGGACCCATACGACCTGCAGGCTGTGGAGGAGCGATTGCTCGCCTATCAATCGCTTTCCGCCGCGCGGGAGCGGCTCTATGTCTGCCACACGCGGTCGGATGGCGAAGGCGCCGCCCAAACCGGCTCCGTCATTGTGTCGGAGCTCAACCGGCTCCTTCCGCACTGTGTCCATTTGGATGCGGATGAAGAGGATGCGCTTGCCCGCGTAGAGGGCGCGCCGCCCGCCTTTTTGCTCACAGCCTCCCGCTGGGGGAGGAGCGACCCGCTCTCTGCCGCTTTGCGGAGCTATTTCTCCTCCCGCTCAGATTACGCGGGCCGCCTCGCGGGGATTGGCCGCGCCGCTTCCCATGCGCCCGCACGCTTTGAAAACCCCGCAAATGCCCGCAGGCTGTTTGGCGATCAGCTCTATCTCTCCGCCTCCCGCGTGGAGGTGTATCATAAATGCCGGTTCCAATATTTCTGCCGCTATGGCCTCGATGCACAGCCGCGCAAAATCGCAAAGCTCGACCCCTTAAGCAGCGGCACCGTGGTGCATGATGTGCTGGAGCGGCTGCTGCGGTCACATTCGCCGCAGGCGCTCCATGAGATGGGGCGGGAATGGCGCGCGGAACAGATCAGGGCGCTGCTTCTCTCCTATCTGGAGGAAAAAATGGGCGGCGCGCAGGAGAAGCCAAAGCGTTTCTCCTACCAGTTTGCAAGGCTCTCCGTGGTGCTGGAGGAAGTGGTCGACCGGCTGTGCGCGGAATTTTTGCAAAGCAGCTTTGAGCCTGCGGACTTTGAATTGAGGATTGATAAAGACGGGCTTGTCGCCCCTTACGCGCTCCCTCTGCCGGATGGCGGTACGCTGCAAATCAAGGGCTCCATCGACCGGGTGGACCGCATGGAGCGGGATGGGAAGGCCTACCTGCGCGTGGTCGATTATAAATCCGGCGGCAAGGAATTTTTGCTCTCCGACGTGCTCAACGGCCTTAATATGCAGATGCTGATCTATTTGATGTGCCTGTGGCAGAACGGCGCGGAGCGCTATGGCGAGGTCATCCCCGCGGGCATCCTCTATATGCCGGTGAAAAGCACGCCCGCCACGCTCGGGCGGGATGCAACGCAGGCTGAGATCGACAAGGCGCGCGCCAAAGCCTGCCGCATGAGCGGGATGGTGCTGGATCACTCCCTTGTGATCGACGGTATGGAGGAGGATGGCAAAGGTATCTTCATCCCCGCCCGCCGGGAAAAGGATGGCGGCGTGAAGGGCACGCTCATCAACCTCGCGCAGCTCTCCCGCCTGCAACAAAAAATGGATGGCATTCTCACAGAGATGGGCGAAAGCCTGCACCGAGGCGAAATCGGCGCCGTGCCAAGCTTTGGCGCGGGGTATGACCGCGTGTGCGACTGGTGCGATTATAAAAGCGTATGCGGCTACGAGCCGGGCGCGCCTGTGCGCCCTATTGAAAAGCTGACGCATACCCAGTCGCTCGAGCGGCTGGAAAGCCTAGGGAAGGAGGAACCGCGCCATGGCTGAACGCAAATGGACGAAGGATCAAAAAAATGCGATTGAAGCGCGCGACGGCACGCTGCTCGTCAGCGCGGCGGCAGGCTCCGGCAAGACTGCCGTGCTCGTTGAGCGCGTGATCCAGCGCCTGCTCGACCCGGTAAATGGCTGCGATGCGGACCGCTTGCTGGTTGTGACCTTCACAAAGGCCGCTGCCGCCGAGATGCGCGAGCGCATTTCCGCCGCGATCTCCGCACGGCTTGCCGCCCGGCCGGACGACGCGCGGCTATTGCGCCAGCAGATGCTGCTGCCTTGCGCCGCCATCTGCACGATCGACAGCTTCTGCAATGATCTCGTGCGCGAAAATTTTCACCGGCTCGATCTCGCGCCGGATTATAAAATCCTCGACGCGGGGGAGCTGACCCTCCTGCGCGGCGAGGCGGTGGACATTGCGCTGGAGGAATTTTATCAAAAAAACGACCCCGCCTTTACGGAGCTTCTGGAATTGGTGCGCAAGGGGCGGGATGACGCGGAGCTGACAGAAACGGTCTGCCGCCTTTACGACTATACGCAGGCCTATCCCTTCCCGGAGGAGTGGATTGAACACGCTCGCGCGCTTTGCCGAGCGGATCTCCCGGAGCGGGAGAACCCGTGGATGGCGGAAATCCGCGCCTACCTCGCACAGGCGCTGGCCTTCGCGCAGCACACGGTGCAGAGCGCGCTCTCCCTGCTGAAAGCGGAGCCCGCCCTTTGTGAAAAATATACCCCGGCCTTTGAAAGCGACCTTAACGCCCTATCTCACATTCAGGATGCGCTGGAAAACGACGGATGGGATGCGCTGTGCGAAGCGATGGAGGCCATCAAATTTGTACGCCTGCCCAACGCGCCGAAGGAATACGCAGATTCTCCCATCAAGGCCGCCGCGAAGGAGAGCCGCGACCGCGTGAAGGATACGGTGAAAAAAATGCAGGAAGCCCTCTGCGCCAATGCGGCGGAAAACGCGGAGGATATGGCCTATCTCGCCCCGCTATTAAATCAGCTCTTTGATCTGACCCTGCGCTTTTCAGAGGAATTCACACGGCTCAAGCGGGAAAAACAGGCCGCCGATTTCTCCGATATCGAGCATATGGCGCTCTCCCTGCTTGTGGAGCGCAAAGGCGAAACGCTCCGCCGCTCCCCGCTCGCGCAGGAGCTTTCCGCCCGGTATGCGGAAATCCTTGTGGATGAATACCAGGATACCAACGAGGCGCAGGATCTGCTCTTTCGCATGCTCTCCCGCGGGGAGCAAAACCTCTTCCTGGTGGGGGATGTCAAGCAGAGCATCTATCGCTTCCGCCAGGCGATGCCGGAAATTTTCCTAAACCGGCGGGATGGTCTCCCGCCCTATGAGCACGGGAATTACCCCGCCCGCATCACGCTCGGGCGCAATTTCCGCTCCCGGAAGGGTGTGACCGGTATGGTCAATTTCCTCTTCCGCCAGCTCATGAGCAAGCAGCTCGGCGAAATGGAATATACACAGGAGGAAGCGCTCGTGCCCGCCGCCTCCTACCCGGAAAACTCGGAGCCGGACTGTGAACTCCACCTGCTCGACGCAGGCGATAAGGGCGACGACAGCGCCGCCGTGTATGAGGCGCGCTATATTGCCGCCCAAATCAATCAGATGCTGCGCGAAGGCCTTACCGTGCAGGATGGCGGCAAAACTCGCCCTGCAAGGCGGAAGGATTTCTGCATCTTGCTGCGCGGCGTCAAAGGCAAAGCGGATGTTTATGTGCAGGAGCTTGCACGCTGCGGCGTGCCCGCCTGGGCGGAGCTATCCGGCGGTTTTTTTGACACCACGGAGATCCGCACGATGCTCTCCCTGCTGCGCATCCTCGATAACCCCTTGCAGGATGTGCCTCTGCTCAGCGTGCTCTTTTCCCCCATCTACGGCTTCACGCCGGACGAGGCGGCGGCCCTGCGGGAAACAAAGCGGCATACGCAGCTCTACCGCTGCCTGACGCAGGCGGCGAAGCAGGGGGATCAAAAATGCGCCGCCTTCCTTGCCCAGCTCTCCTTCCTGCGGCGGCTGAGCGCAACGCTGCCCGCCGAATCGCTTCTGCGCCGCATCTATGAGGAAACCGGTTACCCCGCCCTCGTGCAGGCAATGGAGGGCGCACAGCAGCGCGCCGCCAACCTCCAGCTACTGCTCTCCTACGCCGCAAAATACGAGGCGGCGGGCCACCAGGGGCTGACGGACTTCATCCGCTTCATCGACCGGCTGGAGGAGCAGCAGGCGCAGCTCTCAGCCGCCTCCGCCGTCTCCGAATCGGCAGACGTGGTGCGCGTGATGAGCATCCATAAGAGCAAGGGGCTCGAATTCCCCGTCTGCATCCTGGCAAACTGCGCGGGCGCGTTCAATCAGTCCGGGCGCAATCAGCGCCTTCTGCTGCATGCAAAGCTCGGCGCGGGGCTGATGCGCCGGGATGAGGGCACGCTGCGGCTGTTTTCAACCCTGCCACACACGGCTGTACGTCTCGCCTCGGAGCGCAGCGAGCTCAGCGAGGAGCTGCGCGTTTTGTATGTCGCCTTAACCCGCGCGCGGGAAAAACTGCTGCTTGTGATGACAATCAAAAACCCGGCGCAAAAGCTTGCCTCCCTCGCCTCTTCTCTCAGCGGGCAGGCGGCGGTTGCCCCCTTCGCCGTGCGCAGTGCAAAAAGCTATGCGGATTGGCTGCTCACCGCGGCCCTGCGCCATCCGGATGCCACCGCTCTGCGCGCGCTTCTCCCAGAGCGGGAAATCCCCTTGCTGGAAGCTGATTTTCCGCTGCGCACCGTGATATGCCCCACCCGCCCGGCCACGGAAGAAGCCGCAGCGCCCCCCACGCAGGCGGTACCGCGCGGCCCTGCTTTGGAGGAGGAAATCCGCCGCCGGGTTGAGTATGTTTACCCTTATGCCGCCCTCTCCCGCAGCGTGGCGAAGCGCGCCGCCTCCTCATTGGGGGAACGGGAGCTTTCCCTTGCCATGATCGGCGTATCCCGCCCCTCCTTTTTGGAGAAAGAGGGCCTTTCCCCTGCCGAACGCGGCACGGCGCTGCACAAATTCATGCAGTTCTCCGATTACAGCAAAGCGCGTGAAAACCCAGGGGCGGAGGTAGAACGGCTCGTGCAGCAGGGTTTCCTCTCCGAGGCCGAGGGCAAAGCAGTGGATCAAAAGCGGGTTGCCGCCTTCTTCCAGAGTGCGCTCGCGGGGCGGATGCTGCAAAGCGAAACGCTGCTGCGGGAATATAAATTTACCTTTTTCCTCCCGGCGGGCGAATGCGACGAAGGGCTGCCGGCTGAAGTCGCCAACGAGCAGGTGCTTGTGCAGGGCATTGCGGACTGCGTTTTTGTGGAGAATGGGCGGCTTGTTATCGTCGATTACAAAACCGACCGGGTGAGCGATGAGGCGGCGCTTGCCGGGCGCTACCGGGCACAGCTTTCGGTTTACCGCAGGGCATTGGCGGAATGCATCGGCCTGCCGGTGGGGCAAACGCTTCTGTATTCCTTCCATTTGGGTAAGGAAATCGAATGCCGCTGACAGGCATACTATAGAAACGCTCCGAGCGCCCCTGCAAACCGGGCGTTCGGAGCGAAAATTTTCTTACAAAACCAGAGTTCTCCTATTTTTTGAGGATTTCAAATCGGTCCCCCAGCAGCAGCCAATTCTGCGGGAAATCCCACCCCAGCTTCCAGTAGCTGATGCCTCGCAGGCCGAGCTCTTTGAGCAAATCGAATTTTGCCTGGATGGATCTTGCATCTTCAAACCAGACGACATGCCGTTTTTGTGAGGCGTCGCGGTAATAGAAGAATGGCGCCTGGGCTGTGTCATCATATTCGATAAAGGCGTTGTTCTCCCTGGCAAGGGAGATGGCGGTTTGGGGGCTGACCGCGCGCGCATAGGCCCCGCCTTTCACAAAGGGCAGCGTCCAATCATAGCCATAGAGGTTTTGGCCCATCATAATTTTGTTAGCAGGTATTTCGGTTTTAGCATACTCCAGCACCTGGCGCACCGGCCCGATGGGAGATACCGCCATCGGCGGCCCGGCGCTATAGCCCCACTCATAGGTCATAATCACCACAAAATCCGCAATCTCTCCATGGGCCCGATAGTCGTGCGCGGCATACCATTGGCCCGTTTGGGCCGCGCTGGTTTTGGGAGCCAGCGCGGTGGACATCAAAAGCTGCTCTGCATGGAGCCGCTGCGCCGCCTTTTTCAGAAAAGCGTTATAAGCCTCCCGATCCTCCGGCCGCAGATATTCAAAGTCAAAATGAATATCCCGAAAGCCGTATTCTCCCGCGGTTTCTATGATATGATCCAGCAAATCATCCTGAACGGACGCATCATTCAGGATTGCTTCGCCCACCGCATCGCTGAACTGCCCGTTTTCGAGATTGGTGACCGCCATCATCAGCACTGCCCCGCTGCCCGCTGACGCGGCCTTGACCGGGGAAACATCAAACGTGACGAGGCTGCCATCCGGCCGCGCTTCAAAGCTGAAGGGGGCCAAATAAGTAAGCAGCGGCGCATGTTCCACCACGGCCGAGGTGGCCTCATCCGTAAAGCGCCCATTCACGGCCTCCACATAGGCGTTGGATTCCACAGGCGTTTTCGGCATTGGCGGAATATACAGGCGGAAGCCGATTTGCAGCGGATCCATTGGATTAATTGCGTTGATTTGAGCGAGCTTTAAATAGCTGATGCCAAACCGTTGGCCGATTTTGTAAAGGGTATCCCCCGGCTGCACAAAGTAGTACATGCCCGTAATGGGAATGACGAGCGCCTGGCCAATCACCAGCGTTTGAATGGGGTTGATCTGATTCGCCGTTGAAAGATCGGCAACAGAAATGCCGTAGGCCCTCGCAATGCCGTAAAGCGTCTGGCCGGATTGTACCACATGAATTTGCATAAACCCATCACCTCCTGAAAGCATTCTATTCAAAGAAGGGAAAATTGGTTATCAAAACAAGGGCCTGGATCGCATTTTGAGCACCTCTGGCCCGATACTTTTTCATGAAGAATCATTCGCTTGCATGAAGGAATGGATTCAGTGCCGGGAGTTTGCTTTTTCAATCCTTGCATTCTCCTCTGCTCCCCGGTATAATAATATATCTGTACGGCGACAACACCGCAGCGCCCCTGCGGAGAGAGAAGAGTGCTTTGATGACTGCGAAAACCAAAGAAAACCTTTCCGTTGCGGCGCGCGTTTGCGTTGCGCTTATCATCCTGCTGCTGATTATCCTCAATTACGACCGGCTGACGCACATTGATATGCGCGCCCTGGTGGAGCTGGCACCGAATTTTGCTGTGGCCGTTTTGATGCTGCTGGGCGTCTATCTCGTCAAATCTGTTTTATTTGTCATCCCCGCCTCCCTGATCTATGTATCCATCGGCATGGCCTTTGATTGGCCCACAGCCTGCCTAATTAATATGGGCGGCATTCTGCTGGAGGTCTGCACCACTTACCTGCTGGGGCGTTTCCTCGGCGGGAACCGCGTAGAGCAGCTCTTACGCAAAAACAAGGGCGGCGAAAAGCTATTAAACCTCGATTTACAGGATAAACCGGGCTTTATCTTTCTCGTGCGGTTTGTGCCCGCCTTCCCAATCGATTTTACCAGCCTGTTCTTCGGCGCATTCACAAAACCACGGATTTTCCCGCTCTATATCCTGATGTCCCTCTTAGGGCTGGCGCCCCGTGTGATCGCCCTTACGATCCTGGGCGATCAGATTTACGACCTGATCCCCATGCGCCTGGTCGTGGCCGCCTGTGTGGTGGCTATCCCCATCGGGGTTGTGGTTTATCTCATCCGGCGGAAAGCCAAAAAAAAGAAAGCGCAACAGTGAGAAAACAGGCGAGCGGCCAGCGCAAAAAGTGCGTTTCAGCCGCCTGCTTTTTTGTGCCGTTTTTCGCTTGCGGGTGGGCCGGACATGCAGTATAATAGCCCTAAACAATAGCGTTTGATGCATTGGTGAGCTTATGAAAACACGGATTTGAGCTAACACCCTGCGGTCGCTCCACACAGTGCGCTCTACTCTGATTCCTCACAACAATAAACAATGAAAGCCGGAGCTCCGGCTTTTTCAGAAAGGATGGTATTCTTATGGCAAACATCATTGCAAGCCCCACCCGCTATATCCAAGGCAAAGGCGAACTGCAAAACCTGCGCCAGCATGTGGAAATGCTCGGCAAAAAGCTGTTTATCCTCACCACTGCCTCCGGGCAGGCACGCGTTGCGCCCGCGATCAATGCAAGCGTTGCAGGCTCCGACTGCACCGCGGTTTATGAGCCCTTCCACGGCGAATGCAGCCAAAGTGAAATTGACCGTGTGGTGGCCGATTTTCAGGCGTCCGGCTGTGATCTGATCGTCGGCATCGGCGGCGGCAAAACACACGACACCGCCAAGGCTGCCGCACATTACGCGGGCTGCCCCGTTGTGATCGTGCCGACCATCGCCTCCACGGACGCGCCTTGCAGCGCCCTCTCCGTGATTTATACGGATGATGGCGTATTCGACCGCTACCTCTTCCTGCCCGCCAGCCCAAACGTTGTGCTGGTTGATACGGAAATCGTCAGCAAAGCGCCCGCCCGCCTGCTGGTTTCCGGCATGGGCGACGCGCTGGCAACCTATTTTGAAGCGCGCGCCTGCCAGCGCTCTAACGCAACCAACTGTGTAGGCGGCAAAACGACGCTCGCCGCCATGGCTTTGGCACGCCTGTGCTATGATACCCTGATGGCGGATGGGCGCAAGGCCGCCGTCGCCGCCAAGGCAGGCGCCTGCACCAAAGCGCTTGAAAACATTGTGGAAGCAAACACCTACCTCTCCGGCATTGGGTTCGAGAGCGGCGGCCTTGCGGGCGCGCACGCCATCCACAATGGCCTGACCGCCATCCCGGAAACCCATTCCCTCTATCACGGTGAAAAGGTCGCGTTCGGCACGCTCGTCCAGCTCGTTTTGGAGGATGAAAAGAGCGAGCAGATTCAGGAGGTCGTCCGCTTCTGCACAGACGTTGGCCTGCCGACAACGCTCGCCGGGCTCGGCATTTCCGAAATCAAGCCGGAGCAGATTCACGCCGTGGCGGAGCTCGCCTGCGCGCCCAGCGATACGCTTGGCAACATGCCCTTTGCCGTCACACCGGACGCTGTTTATGACGCGATCCTCGGCGCGGATGCAATCGGCCGGAAATACGAGGAAATCCACGCCTAAGCCAACAGCAATAGAATCTGCTGCTGCAATCAAAAAGGGTGCGTTGCATCATGCATGAATAAACGCAGAATTAGGAGGACTGTTGCAAAATGAAATATTTTGCAACAGTTCTCTTTTTCGCATCATGGAGGGCTTTCCATGCAGGAAAACAAATATGACAATCCGGTCTTTTTTGAAAAATACAGCCAAATGTCCCGCTCTAAGGAAGGATTAAGCGGCGCCGGAGAATGGGAGACGTTAAAAGACTTGCTGCCCGACTTTGCCGGCAAGCGCGTGCTCGACCTCGGCTGCGGCTATGGCTGGCACTGCATCTATGCCATGGAGCAGGGCGCGAAGAGCGTCACGGGGATCGACCTCTCTGAAAAAATGCTCGAGGTGGCCCGTGAGAAAACGCGCTTCCCGCAGGCGCGATACCTCCGTATGCCAATTGAGGAAATCAACTTTGCAGAAAACAGCTTTGATATTGTGCTCAGCTCGCTAGCCCTGCACTACGTCGCGTCGTTTGATGCGGTGGCAAAACGAGTCAATCGCTGTCTTGTTGCGGGCGGTTCGTTTGTTTTCTCCGCAGAGCATCCCATTTTTACCGCATACGGTACGCAGGACTGGTATTACGACGCGGACGGCAAGATTCTGCATTTCCCTGTGGACAATTATTTTTACGAGGGCGAGCGTACGGCGCGTTTTCTGGGGGAAGAGGTGGTCAAATATCACAAAACACTGACGACCTATCTCGATGGCCTGTTGACTAACGGCTTCGAAATTCAGCGCGTTGTGGAGCCACAGCCGCCGGCGCATAGGATGGAGCTCGAAGGGATGCGGGATGAAATGCGCAGGCCGATGATGCTGATTGTTGCGGCAAGGAAGAAATAGTGTATCAATGGAACCCATAAAAAATAGCCGGTAGCTAACTGCTTGCGTAAGCGATACGTATCTCTGTGATCTATGTGGTGATGGCGGGCTTTGTTTTGTTACTCGCTACGCTTTGTCATAAAAAATACCGGTGCTCAATAGAACCGGATATTGCTTGATTTTATCATTAAAACAAAAAGAAGCCCCTGATTGAATCAGGGGCTCTCAGCGGCAATCTGCTCTTTATTTTATATAAAACGCGCTTTTGCGCGCATCATTTCCCACCGGCCAATCCTGGATGGGAGGCTGAATCGCCTCCGCCATCCATTCGACATACTGTCGTATCAGGATGTTATCGCAAATCCAGGATTCAACCGATGAAACCCTTGCCGCTCTCCGCCTGCATCAGTGCAGCCAGCTCCAGCGTTTTGCGCAGCCTCTTCCAGCCGCCCATGCGCTTGCTGTGAATCAGCTCATTGAGCGTTCTCTGCTCACTGATGTGCAGATCAGAAGTTCTTTCCATCATTACCAATCACTCCTTTCCTTTGTTCTGGTTTTAGTTTACTACAGTATATCCATCTTGTCAAGTAATATTGCACAACTGACAGTCTCTCCATTTGTGCAAAATGACCAATGCGCATCGATCCACTCTCTTTTTCATTCTTTCCAGTTGTCTTCTTGTCTGCCCACTTCATTTGTGAGATTTGTACAATCCGATCGTTAAAGTTCTGTAACAATCGACAAACGTTAAAGTTTCGTTTAAAAATCGCACCGAAAAGTTTGTGAAAAATTTACCACGAAAAAGGTGCTGACGCATGAGGCATCAAGATACGCAAGGGGTTGAAGCATCGTGAAACAGGATGCTTCAACCCCCTATCTGCCTGATTCCTATATGCCCTTTTTAGCCCGGCAATGCTTCACACAGGGCGGCAAGCTCCTCCATGGAAAGCTTTTCTGCCCGAACGTTCCCCTCCAGCCCTGCCGCTTCAAGCGCGGCGGCCACATCGCCCTTTGGAAGTGCCATCCCGGCGCTGATTGCATTCAGCGCCGTTTTGCGCCGCTGCCCAAAGGCCGCCTTGACCATACGGAAAAACTTTTTTTCATCCGTGAGCGCCACCGCCGGAGCTTGCCGGATCTGAAGGCGAATCACAGCGCTATCCACATTCGGCGCGGGGAGAAAGGAGCCGCGCGACACGGAAAACAGCTTCTCCGCCTGCGCATAATACTGCACCGCAACCGTCACCGCGCCCGCCTCCCGGCTTCCAACCGGGGCGCAGAGCCGTTCGGCCGCCTCCTTCTGTACCATAACGGTGATGGAGCGAAACGGCAGCCGCTCCTCCAGCAGCCGCATAATCACAGGCGAAGTAATATAATAGGGAAGATTTGCGCAGATGGATACCTCCATCCCTGCGAACCGCTCCTTCAAAATCGCGCGCAGATCCGCCTTGAGCACGTCTTCATTGACAATTTCCACATTGTCAAAATCCGCAAGCGTTTCTGAAAGCACGGGGAGCAGCCGCCGGTCCAACTCCAGCGCAACAACCTTGCGCGCCCGCCTGGCAAGCTCTGCCGTCAGCACGCCGATGCCGGGCCCGATCTCCAGCACGCCCTGCCCGTCTGCGCCGCAGCTTTCCGCCATTTGGGGGCAAACGGATGGATTCACCAAAAAATTCTGCCCCAGCGCTTTTGAAAACGTAAACCCGTGCCGGGAAAGCACCTCTCGCACAACGCTGATATCTGTTAAGCTCTGCATGCCAATTCCCTTTCCGCCCGCTTTACAGCAACCTTGAATGATTGATCAGCAGCTCAAATTTCAGGCCGAGATAATCCGCCGATTTTTTACACAGCATCATGCGGTCAAGAAAAATTTCGAAATAATCCATCACAGCGCAGATTTCCGTATCAATCTTCATCCTTAAGACGATTGTTTTTTCCTCTGTGTCGATCTTCAGCTCCGCCTTCTGCACGGCAAAATTCACGCGGTCGTGAATATCGGAGCTCACCGTCTCCTGGTTGCGCACACGAGAGCGGCGCACGTCGCTTTTATCCGCGAGGATCAGTGCCGCGGCGATCGGGCTGACTGCGGCGGCCGTTTTCTCATCGTGGTGGCCGATGGCGGAGACGATCTGCGCCGTTTCATCCGGCGAAAAACCGAGGCGCGAAAGGATCTGGAAGGCGAGGCATGCGCCGTTCTGCGCATGGTAATGGCGGTTGACGAGATTGCCGATATCGTGCATATAGCCCGCAATCTGCGCGAGCTCACACGTGCGCGCATCGTAGCCCAGCTCCCGCAGAATGCGCGAGGCAATGTCAGACGTGCGCAGCGCATGGGGAAAGCCGTGCTCCGTGAACCCCACCGCGCCCAGCACCTCGTTACTGCGCTCAATGTACGTTTTAATTTCAGGATTTTTCCTAATTTCTTCAAAAGTCAGCATGTTTTTTCCTCTCATGATGTGATAAACTCCCTATTGGTTTTCCCGCATTCCTGCGCTATAATGAAAGAAGGGCAAACGGAAAACCTGCCCTATTTTCAAACACCAAGGAGGAGTTTCGTATGACGATTCTGGTCACCGGCGGCGCCGGCTATATCGGCAGCCACACCTGCATTGAATTGCTCAAGGCAGGCTATGAAGTTATTATACTCGATAACTTTTACAACAGCAAGAGGGAAGTCCTGCGCCGCATCGGCGAACTCAGCGGAAAAGAATTCGGCTTTTATGAGTGTGATATTCGTGACCGCGCCGGGCTCGACCGCATCTTCCAGAAGGAGAAGATCGACGCGGTCATTCATTTCGCCGGGCTGAAGGCGGTCGGCGAATCCTGCGTTAAGCCGCTGGAATACTATGAAAACAACGTCGGCGGCACGGTCACGCTCTGCGAAGCGATGCGCGATGCAGGCGTGAAAAAAATGGTATTCAGCTCCTCCGCTACCGTATATGGCATGAACAACCCCTCCCCGCTGCGCGAGGATATGCCCGTGGGTGGCACGACGAACCCCTACGGCACCACAAAGCTCATGATTGAGCATATCCTCCAGGATCTGTATCGGTCTGACAAGGAGTGGGGCATCGCCCTTCTGCGCTACTTTAACCCCATCGGCGCGCACAAGAGCGGCCGCATCGGGGAAGATCCGAATGGCATCCCGAACAATCTCATGCCCTATATTACACAGGTTGCCATCGGTAAGCGCCCGCAGCTCCAGGTTTACGGTGACGATTATGACACGCCGGATGGAACAGGCGTGCGCGACTACATCCATGTAGTTGATCTGGCCCTCGGCCATGTGAAGGCTGTTGAAAAATGCGCGGAAAAGAATGGCGTTGATATCTATAACCTCGGCACAGGCGTTGGTTACAGCGTGCTCGACGTGGTGCACGCCTTTGAGAAAGCTTCCGGCGTAAAAATCGCTTACCAAGTGACTGACCGCCGCCCGGGCGATATCGCCACCTGCTATTCCGATCCTTCGAAGGCGGCGAAGGAGCTCGGCTGGACAGCTGCGCGCGGCATTGAGGAGATGTGTGAGGATAGCTGGCGCTGGCAGAAGCAGAACCCGAACGGCTACCCGGACGAAGCTTAACGGGCAGAAGCGCACAATCGCCAAATCACATAGGCCGCAAAGCGGCCGTACGATTTTCAAAAATCATTTTGATCGGGTGAGCACCTACCGTATGCAAGGCTGAAAGGCGATTGCATACGGTTTTTTTGTGGCTCTCCAATCCACCGTTCTTGGAGGGGACGCAATGATCTTAACAGAAAACAAGCCGAAAAAGGAGCTGGGCGGCATTGCATACACGCTGATCCGGTTTAGCCTGCCGCTGATCCTCAGCGGTATCTTGCAGCAGCTTTATAACTGGGCGGACGCCTTTATCGTCGGCAATGTGGAGGGGGAGCTGGCCCTGGCGGCAATCGGCGCAACCGGTACGGTCGTCAACTTTTACCTGATGGCGATCACCGGCTTTGCGATCGGGCTTGCCATCCTGTTCGCCCAAAAATTCGGCAGTGGCAAAACAGCCGCCATTCCGAAGCTGCTCGCGGCTTTCTCGATTCTCCTCGGGCTCAGCTTTGCCCTGCTTGCAGCGGTGGGGATTGGGCTTACCGCCCCGCTGCTGCGCCTGATGCACACCACGCCGGATACCATCCAGTTGGCGGAAAACTACTTAAAGATCATTTTTGCAGGCGTACCCTTCCTCGCCGTCTATCATGTGTATTCCGCCGCGCTGCGTGGCATTGGCGACAGCCGCGCGCCATTTCTGGCCATTCTTTTCTCTTCCGTTCTGAATGTCGCACTGGATCTGCTCTTCGTCGCCTGGCTGCATTGGGGTGTGGAAGGGGCCGCCGCCGCAACGGTTCTCTCCCAGGCAGCAATGACGGTGTTTTTGATCGCCTACGCCGCCAAAAAACACGCCTTGCTGCGCTTGAGCGCAGGCAAAGGGAGGATGGATCGGGCTCTGCTGGCGCAGGGCGTGCGGCTGGGGCTGCCGCCCATGATCCAATCCAGCGTCAGCGCCTTCGGGAGCCTTCTACTGCAAAATTTCATGAATGGGTTCGGCACCCAAACCGTGGCGGCGATCACTACAGCATACCGGGTAGATTCCATTATCCTGCTGCCCATCATCAATCTCAGTTCCGGCATTTCCACCATCGTCGCCCAAAGCTATAGCGCGGGTGAAAAAAAGCGCGCTCAAAAAACATTCACCGTCGGCACGCTCCTGATGGCGGCGGTTTCCCTCCTGTTGACGGGGTTGGTCATCCCAACCGGCGGCCCGATCATCAAACTGTTTGGCGTTGGGCCGGAGGCCACCGCCATCGGGCAGAATTTTTTCTACCACATTGCCTGTTTTTATCTGGTTTTCGGCTTGGCGACTGCAGCCCGCGGCTATCTGGAAGGGCTGGGGGATGTGCTTTATTCCAGCATTGCGGGCATTGTGTCGCTGGCTTCACGCATCATCGCTTCGTATGCAATGGCTGCCCGCTGTGGAAATTTGGTGATCGCCTATGCCGAGGCATTCTCCTGGGGCGTGCTGCTTTTGCTCTATCTCGTGCGTTTGATATGGAAGGGGCATAATGCCAAACAAGCAAAAACTTTCTGTCATGCTGTTTAAGAGAGCCCGTAAAACGCCAGCAATTCCTTTGATATTACGGAAAGGGATCCTTCCGGTGGACGCATTGAAGCGCTCCACACAGAGGGATCCCTTTTCCCGATCTCTGCTTTCTCTCCCCTTTTTGCGGCAACGAAAAAGGCCGTTGCCTATACCCTTGTGAGCAATGATTGCAGGGTCGCCTGCGCGTCGCCGAGCAGGAGCGATACGCCCGGCTTGTGGTAAAGCGGGTTCTCCACGCCCGCATATCCGGGTTTTAAATCATAATTGCAGATAATCACGTGCTTCGCCTGATCGACGCTTAAAACCGGCATGCCGTAGATCGGCGTTCCCTCCGCCGTATTCGCCGCGGGATTCACCACATCGTTCGCGCCGATGACCATGGCCACATCGCACGCTTTGAATTCATCATCAATCGCATCCATCTCATAAAGCTGTTCGTAGGGCACATCCGCTTCGCACAGCAGCACGTTCATATGCCCCGGCATCCGGCCCGCTACGGGATGGATGGCGAATTTTACTTCCTTCCCCTGCTGTTCGAGCTGATCGGCAAGCTGTTTGACCAGCTTCTGCGCCTGCGCAAGCGCCATGCCGTAGCCGGGCACGATGATGACCTCTTTTGCCTCGTGCAGCCACTCGCCCGCCTCCTCCTCCGGTGTTTCCGCGGTTTTCGCCGCGCCGGCGGGCGCTGCCTGCGCCGCGCTTTCATCCAGTCCGCTGCAAAGTGCCTGGAGCGTATCCTTTGCGTCGCCCAGCAGCAGGCTCACGCCCTCTTCCCTGTGGTAGAGCGGGTTCTCCACCCCGGCATAGCCGGGTTTTAAATCGTAATTGCAGATGATCACATGCTTCGCATCCGCCACATTGAGCACCGGCATGCCATAGATCGGCGTGCCCTCCGCCGTATTCGCCGCGGGGTTCACCACGTCATTTGCGCCGATGACGAGCGCCGCGTCGCACGACTGAAACTCATCGTTGATGGCATCCATCTCATAGAGCTGCTCATAGGGCACATCCGCCTCGCACAGCAGCACATTCATGTGCCCTGGCATCCGCCCTGCCACCGGGTGGATGGCGAAGCGCACCTGCGCGCCGCGTGCTTCCAGCCGGTCGGCAAGGAGCTTTACCGTTTGCTGCGCCTGCGCGAGCGCCATGCCGTAGCCGGGCACAATAATCACATCTTTCGCCTGTCGGAGGATTTCCGCAGGGGAGGCTTTTTCACAGGCCGCCTGCTCTGTCGGAACTGCCTGCGCCTCTTTTGCCGTTACTGCCGGCTCCGCTTTCTCCCGCTTTGCCGGGGCGGAGGTTTTGCCCAGCAGAATATCGCCCAGATGGCGGTTCATCGCGCGGCACATGATCTGTGTGAGCAGCAGGCCGGAAGCCCCCACCACGCCGCCGATGGCCACGAGCAGTGGGTCTCCAATCGCCATGCCCGCAATCGCGCCCGCCACGCCCGAAAGCGAATTGAGCAGCGAGATTGTAATCGGCATATCCGCGCCGCCTACGCGGATGGCGAACGCCACGCCAAAGAAACCGCTGAAGCACAGGCAGAGCAGGATGCTGGCCCACACCGGCACCGCGGGCACAGCCGCCAGCACCACTGTTACAGCCGTGAGCACAATTGAGAACCCGACGATTGCGGAATGCCCCCTCCAGACAACCGGGCGCTGGGAGATCAGCTTTTGCAGCTTTCCAGCGGCAATGAGGCTGCCGGTCAGCGTAATCATACCGACCGCGAGCGCAAGGCCCGCTGTGACGAGGGAGAAAATCCCCTTCAGCCCTTCTATCAGCGAAACCGCGGCAACCAGTGCGGAGGCCGCGCCGCCAAAGCCGTTGAGCAGGGCGACGGCCTGCGGCATCTGGATCATCTTCACGCGGTAGGCGCCGATCAGCCCCGCCACCAGGCCCAGCGCAAGGCACACCCAAAGCCCGGCCTGCGTGAGCAGGTGGTATTTATAGAGCGTGACAAAGATGGCGGCAGCCGTGCAGGCGGCGCTCAACGCGTTGCCAGCCACTGCGGTTTTTACCCGGCTCATCATTGCGATGCCGCCCAGCACGCCGCAAACCAGCACGCCGCAGACGATGTAATAAACGAGGTTACTCATCCACCTTCCCTCCCTTGCCTGCCTTATGGCGGAACATGCGCAGCATCCGGTGCGTCACACCAAAGCCGCCCGCCACATTGAGCATCGCCAGAACGATCGCTACAAACCCCAACGCCTTGCTGCTCATGGATACGGCGGCTCCCGCCGCGGCCAGCGCGCCGAGCACCGTAATGCCGGACAGCGCGTTCATGCCGGACATCAGCGGCGTGTGCAGAAGGCTGGGCACGTTTTTAATCAACAGGTACCCCACAACCGTGGCAACCACAAAAATCAGCACCAATAGGATCGGGTGCATCTGAATCCTCCTCTCAAAAGGGCGACAACGTTTTTACGTGCCGCCGCCCCTCTCTCATGATGGGAAACCGGTCAAATCCCCATGGCCTCTCTTGCGCCGGCATGGACGATCTCACCATCGATCGTCGTCAGCGTTTTTGCAATGATCTCATCCCCGCGCTGCAACACGATCGTTCCATCCTTCACCAGGTATTTCACCAGGTTATAAATATTGTTTGCAAACATCCAGGTGGAGCTGGTCGGCAGCATGCCAGGGATATTCTTGATGCCCTCGATCGTAACGTGGTGCTTGACCGCGGTTTCACCGGGCGTGGTGATCGCGCAGTTGCCGCCCTGATCGATGGAGATATCCACGATCACAGAGCCGGGCTGCATGGAGGCAACCATCTCCTCCGTCAGGAGCACCGGCGCGATGCGGCTGGGCACCAGCGCGCTGCAAAAAATAATGTCCATCTTCGGCACCGTTTCCGACAGCACTTCGCGCTCATGGAGCAGCCATTCCTCTGGTAGCTCGTTGGCATATCCGCCCTCGCCTACTGCGATCTCGGCGGGAACGCCCGTATCGACGATCTTCGCGCCGAGGCTCTTCGCCTGCTCCGCCGCGTCGGGCCGGATATCCGCCGCATACACGACGGCACCCAGCCGCTTTGCCGTGGCGATGGCCTGCAGGCCGCCGACACCTGTACCGATAACCAGCGCATTGATCGGCTTGATCATGCCTACCGCGCAGAAAATCTGCGGGACAAATTTGGCGAGATCGTTCGCCGCAATCAGCATCCCCTTGTAGCCCGCGCAGGTGCTCATAGAGGTCAGGGCGTCCATATTCTGCGCACGGGAAATGCGCGGAACGCCGTCTAGCGTCAGGCTGATGACGCCTTTTGCCGCCATGGCCTTCACCATTTCATGGTTGACAGGGGAAGCCGGGTGAATAAACGTAATTAAATATTGGCCCTTGTGCATCAGGTCAATTTCGGAGCAATTTTTCGCCTCGTTGAAGAGCGGCTCCTTCACCTTCAGGATCAGCTCCGCCTGCTCATACAGCTCAGCTACATCCCCCACAATCCGGGCGCCCGCCGCAGCATACTGATCGTCATGGAAAAAGGAGCCTTCCCCTGCGCCCTTCTCCACCAGAACGGTATGCCCATCATTTTTGAGCTTCAGAACTGTTTCCGGGATCGCCGAAACGCGGCGCTCCCCATGCATAATCTCCTTTGGAATACCGATAATCATAAAAAGCCTTCCTCTCTCTGTGGTTTTTATTTGCAAAGCCCATACCGTATTCGTCCCCTGTGGGCTTTTCGCACTTATTTGATGGAATCAGGCAGAACGGAATGCTCGTTCTTCATGGTAGAGAGCACCACCAGTGTCTTGGTTAGGGACACGCCGTGGATGCACTTAATCTCATTGAGCACCGCTTCCAGCTCCTGTGTGGAGCCGGTGATGACCTTCAGCAGAAAGTCAAAATCGCCGGTGATATAATGGCACTCTGTAATCTGCGGATTTTGCTTGACGTTCTCAATAAACCCCTCATTGTATTTCGGGTGCTCCAGACTGACGGAGATAAAGGCCGAAATATCCTTGCCGATCTTTTTGGTATCCAGCAGTAGGGTATACTGCTGGATAACTCCGCTGTTCTCCAGCTTTTTGATTCGCTCGATGACAGCGGAAACCGACATGTTCACATATTCCCCGATGGCCGAAGCGTTTTGCCGGGCATTTTCTTTCAAACAGCCCAAAATCTTCACATCAATACTATCCAATCCTCTTCCCCTCCGGTCTTCTTTTTGCTCATCATAACCCGATTGCGCAAAATAGTAAATATATATAGATTTTTTACCTAAAAATTTTTATAAGTGTGCTGTATTACGATAAATAATCAGCTTTTCAATTTTTTATTTGAAACGATTCCGAAAATATTTCTCCGATAAATCTATCGGAGAAAAGAAACTACTCTAATTATATAGAATATCCAAAAAATTTATTGCGTCAACTGTATTTTACCTTTATGAAGGCTCTGTATATACCTCCTATATTCTAATTATGAACAAACGATAAAAATATCGCCAAATTTTTTCGGTTTGCAGGAAAAGACCATAAAAATTTCATTTTTTTATTTTTTATTTCGCAATAAAAAACTGCCGCAAAACAAATTTGCAGCACTCTTTACAAGTATCCTGAAAAACGTGTGTGGCCCTTTTAAAACCTCTGCAATATGCTCTCTCCGATTCAAACAGAACGGTGTGAGACACGGCCTCTGCTTCTTCTCACGACCAAAGGTTCTTGCCCCCACAGCAGCATTAACGCTGTCGGAAGCGTATTGATTGGAGCCCAACAGGCAATCCATCTGAAACGATTCCACGCCGCAAAGTGCAAATATCGATGCGAATTTACGGTAAGAGGAACGAAGCAGATCAAGGCCATACAGAGTGTACAGCGCATCGGCTGTTTCATCAATTTGCCGACACACCAAGCGGCGGCAGGATATGAGGATAGCAAAACGCCTTCCATTGCAGATGCTACTCTGTAACAGAAGGCACTTTATCGTATGAGCATTCATTCTTTACAGCCCGCCCCGTCCTAAGCGGATTGGTAACGAGGCCCTGCCTTTCTCATGCAGCGCAGGCCACTGGTTACTGCCGTGCAATCCGGAAGCCTCGTCCGGCCGGAACCAGGCATTGCGACGCCGCTCCTGTTATTCACCAAAGCCGCTGTCAACCAGTGCGATCAGAGAATCAACCGCCTCCTGTTCGTCCTCGCCAACGGCAAAAATTTCGATCTGGCTGCCCTGCCCCATTCCGAGCGCAAGAACGGAAATAATCGATTTGGCGTTTCCGATATTATCTTCATCATCCAAGCTCAAATTCGATATTTGGATACGGCTGCTGAATCTTTTGGCCATCTCAATGAATTGTGACGCAGGCCTCGCATGAAGACCGGTTCGATTGATAACTGTCGTTTTTTTAGAATACATTTGTATACACTCCTTTTATTTTTCCAGGGATTCTGAGCAGATCTGTAGATATTCCCTTGCTTGACCGTCCGTCATGTTTTCAACGGCGCGCGCCATTTCCTCCATTTGCTTTACCGTAAAGCCTGCCAGGGCGCGTTTGACGGCAGCAACACTGGATAGACTCATTGAGAGCTTGCGCATTCCGAGCCCAACCAGCACCGGGGCGGCAAGCGGGTCTCCTCCCAGCTCTCCGCAGATACAAATCGGCTTCCCGGCCTGCTTGAATCTCTCCACCACATAGCCGATCAGGCGAAACAGCGCCGGATGATAGCTTTGATAATAGCTTGTCACCTCCGGATTCATTCGATCGACAGCCATAAGATACTGGCACAGATCATTTGTGCCAATCGACGCAAAATCGACCTCCGGCGCTATCAGATCTGCAATCACCGCCACGGCAGGGATTTCGATCATGATGCCCAGCTTAACGCCCTCGTCGAAGGGAAGTTTCTTCTGCCGCAGCTCTTGTTTCGCCTGCTCCAACAGCGCCTTGGCTCTCTTAATCTCCTCTATGCTGCTCACCATCGGCAGCATAATCCATAGCTGCCCGGCAACTGAGGCGCGCAACGCTGCACGCAGCTGGGTTCGAAATAGCTCTGGCGAATCAAAGCACAGCCTGAGCGCGCGTTTTCCCAGAAACGGGTTCTGCTCCTGCGGCAGCGGAAAATAGGGAAGCGTTTTGTCTCCACCGATATCCAGTGTACGCAGCACAACCGGACGAGGCGCATATTCCAGCAGAGCCTTTTGATATTGTATGATCTGCTCCTCCTCTGTCGGCAAGTGGTCGTTATCCATATATAGAAACTCTGTGCGAAACAGGCCCACAAAATCGGTAACCGAGGAGCCCTCCAAATCCTCCGGGCGGGCGGACCCGATATTCAGGCCAATCTCAATGCGCTCGCCGTCAGCAGTCAGCGGATCCCTGTGCAAATACTTTTGAATACGGGCAGCCTGTATTTCATATTCTTTCTGTTTTGTCCGCATCTCCTTTTCCTGCTTGCCATCCGGCCGCGTAATCAGCACCCCATCAACGGCATCCAAAATGACTTTTTCTCCATTTGTCAATCGCGGCAGCAAATTTGGAATCCCCAATACAGCGGGAATCCCATAGCTGCGTGCAATAATCGCGGAGTGGGATGTGGTTCCTCCCGATTCCGTGACAATTCCTAATACATGATCGCGTTCCATAACAGCGGTATCGGAGGGCAGCAGGTCATGTGCGGCGATAATGACCGGCTTCTCCAGCTGCGCCAGACTCTGCTGCGGCACGCCGCACCAGATGCGCAGCAGCCGATTTTTGACGTCCTTCAGGTCAGCCGCCCGCTCCCGAATCAGCGGATCTCCCGCCTTCTGCAGGCGTCGCTCATAACGGGAATAGACTGTTTCTACTGCCCAGTCCGGCATCCAGGTGTCATATTGAATGCCGTCCCGAATTTCCTCATCCATGACCTCGTCGCATAGTATCTCCATCTGAGCAGAAAAGATTGCGGCCTTTTCTGCGTCTGTCTGCATCATGCGTTCCCGGATTGCCTGCAGTTCCGCACGCGCTTGTAAACATAAAGCCTCATATTGTTCAAGGTATTGCTTCGGATCTCCAGAATAATGCGCCTCGGTGGTTTGCGGAATAAACGGCTGATAGAGAAAAATTTCACCAATCGCAACACCTTTGGAGACTCCGTTCCCACGAAGAACCATAAATAACGCTCCCTTTTATTGATCTACTGCAATGCCTGGCGTAGACGGCGACAATTCTCTGCAACACTGCCGCCCCTGTCATAGAGGCTGGAGGTTCCGGCAACAAAAATATTTGCGCCTAGGGCGCTCATGCGAGCCGCATTTTCAAAGGAGACATTTCCATCTACCTCCAGCAGAATCTCACGACTGCAGCAATCGATCAGCTGGCGTGCCTGTGCAATCTTTTGAAGCGTTTGGGGAACCAGCTTCTGCCCTGCAAAACCCGGATTGATGGTCATTACAAGAAGGACATCCAGATCGTCCGTCACCCATTTGCAGTGCTCCACCGGGGTAGCCGGATTGATGGCCAGACCCGCTCTGGCGCCGCGTTCATGAATTGCAGCCAGAGCCTTTTGAATATGATTGGTACTTTCCGCATGGACGGTCACGATATCCTCGGGCGCAAACGAAAAATAATCCAGCTTCCGATCCGGATTCATGATCATCAGATGGATGTCCAATGGAATGTTGGTCATGCTGTGCAGCAAAGGAATAAATTCCGTCCCCAGGCAGTAGTTGTTCACAAACTCGCCGTCCATAATGTCAACATGGATGTATTCTACATGAAGCCGCTCCAGCTCACGTACGCTTTCTTCCAGGCAGGACAGATCGCAGCAGCAGATGGACGGGGAAATAAACTTTTTCATATGTTATTTCACCTCTTATCGCATTTAAACAATTTGTTCTATTTTATTCCTAATTGTTATAAAATGCAATTATTTGATGCATTAATTATAACATGACTTTGGTTATATATCAAATAGTTTCAGAAAAATTACATAAAAAAGAGAGTTCTCTGATGCTGTTCTGCTTTCAAATCAAAAAATCATGCAGATACGATGATTGAGATAGAAAATATTTGGAGAAAGTATTGCTTTTTGGCAGATATATATTATACTATATGAATCAAGGAGTAGAAAATCAGATGCAATCTTCTTGATTATTTTGCAAAGAACGGTTGCATATTTGCAAGGAGAAGTTATGATAGCATCAGAAAGAGCCCGTTACATTCTCAATCGGCTAAAGGAAAAGGAAGTTGTTACGCTGAAAGAAATTGCAGACGAATTGGGCGTCTCTATCGCTACGGTTCGCAGGGATTTCGAAAAACTGGATGAAAAAGGTCTTGCTGTTAAGGTGCGCAGCGGCGCAACGCGGGCTTCGCTGCCGGGGCCTTCGGCAGCCCCCATGGTAACCAGTGAAAAATCAAAGGAACATATCGAGGCAAAAATTTCTATCGCCAGCAAGGCCGCCTCTCTGGTCAAGGACGGAGACTGTATCTTTTTAGACGGCGGGACTACAATCGCTCCAATGATCGATTTTATTCAGGATAAAAAAATCCGTATCGTCACACACAATCTCCTGATTCCGCAGCGCGTTCAGAATATGGACGTGGACATCTTTTTAATCGGCGGCCACTACAGCCATTTCCATGCCAGCACAGTCGGCGTCTTTGCGGAAAAAATGGTCTCTCAGTTTCACTTTGACCATGCTTTTTTCGGCTGTTCGGGAATCGAGCTGGTGCATCAGATGGCTTATAATGATGATATCGATACCATCCCCGTCAAAGAAGTGGCAATGAAATATGCGACGCACAACTATCTGCTTGCAGACGCCAGCAAATTGGGCGTTACCTCCTACTGCCGTTTCAATCCCCTGTCAGCGTTTGACCTGATTATCAGCGACCATAACGAAAATATGCCCGATGGGCTGCCGTCCAATTTTGTATTTGCCGACGTTCCCTGATCCAAGTAACAGACCTTGGCAGAAACCAGAACAATACCTTGTGTCCAATATTTACAGAGCAACGCCGAAATTCCCTTATGCGAAAGATTCTTCTGAGTGGCAGGAGGCTTTGGATCATTTTCCAAAGCCCCCTGTTTTTCATTTTGCCTACTGGGCAAGCGCCTGTTTAATATCCTGAACCAAATCTTCGGCCGTCAGCTTAAATTCCTTTTGTAAAAGATCGATCATACCGACCTGTCCGAACACATCCTGCGCCCCAACCTTCAGAAGCGGTACCGCTATCGCATTTTTAGCCAGCACGTCAGCCACAGCGGAGCCGAGGCCGTTGATTACGCTGTGATTTTCAAAGGTGCACACCAGCTTTTTCCCCTGCGCCCGCTCACGGATCAACGCTTCGTCAAAGGGCTTAATGGTAACAGGATCAACAACCTCTACGGAAACCCCTTCAGCACGGAGCGCCTCTGCCGCATCAAGAGCGGCGGACATGACATATCCACTGGAAACCAGCAGCACGTCGTCTCCAGGGATCAGCACCTGCCCCTTGCCAAGCTCAAACGGAGTGCCCGGTTCATATACGGGGCGCACGCCCTTTCGATATGCGCGGATATAGTGAACCGCGCCGTCGTTGCGGGCCGCACAGGCCCGAACCATCCAATCCAGCTGCACTTGATCACAGGGGTCGCACACAATGGCATTCGGCATTGCACGGAATACTGCCATATCCTCAAAGCAGGTATGTGTGCCTCCATCAAAACCGGAGCAAAATCCCGGGTCGGAAGCATAGATGTTGACCGTATTCTTGGAGTATGCACAGGAGATATAGACCTGATCCAGCGCCCTCCGGGTGACGAAGGCAGACATGGTGTGAACAAAAGGCGTATACCCCATCATGGATAATCCCGCAGCTACGCCAAACATATTTGCCTCGCAGATACCAACGTCGATGAAATGCTCCGGATGCGTCTTCTTAAACCGGATAAAGAAGGAGGCTCCTCCCAGATCGGAATCCAGAATCATGATCTTGTCGTTCGTTTTCAGCAGATCTGCCAATGCGGCGCCGTAAGCATCCCGCATTTCTCCGCCGAGCTCTTTGCTTCTTTCTTTGAGCAACATCGCTTATTCCTCCTCCGTAACTATTTTCAATTGGGCGATCGCAGCGTCAATGATCGCCCGCCCTTCTTCGAACACCTTGGGCGCATGGTTGTCCACCATATCCTCATAGTATTTTACGCCCTGGCCTTTGACGGTATCCAGAATGATACAGATCGCCTTATCCGGAACGGTCTTAGCCAGATTGATCGCATCGTCGATCGCCTCCTCGCTGGCCCCATCCACTGTGATCGCCCAAAAGCCGAATGCGCGCATTTTCTCCTCGTAGCTGAACGGATTGAGAACCTCTGTGCAGTATCCGTCATGCTGGCGTTTGTTGTTGTCAACAAATACGATGCAGTGATTGAGCTTGTTGTGGGCCATAAACTGAAACGCTTCCCAGTTCTGTCCCTCGTTCATCTCTCCGTCGCCGATGCACACATACACGTACTGATCGTTACGCCCCGCGGCGCGCAGGCCGTAGGCAATGCCGGCCGCCACTGAAGCACCCTGACCGAGAGAGCCGCAGGTGACATCGATCCCGGGGGTCAGGAGCCGATCCACATGGGAGGGGATGTGCGTGCCGATATCGTCCATTGTCAGCAGCAGTTCCTTCTCAAAAAAACCTTTTTCCGCCAGAGCGGCGCATACGGTAGGCGCCGCGTGCCCCTTGCTCATAACCAGATAATCGCGGCCCTCCCATGCCGGGTTTTGCGGGTCGTATTTCATCTGCTTTCCGTACAACACAGAAATGAGCTCCACCACAGACAGACATCCGCCGATATGGCCCATCCCGCGCTGCCGGAACATTTCCAGTTCATCCACTCTGATCTGTGCAGAGAACTTTTTCAGTTCCTTTAATTCCTTGCTCGTCATACTTTACCTCCTGTGAAATGATATCTGAGCGAATACGCAATCAGGTGCAGTCATACGCCTGATATGTATCCGACTTTCCAAATAGAATCGCCTTATATTCTTTCATCAGCGGGTGCTGTTTCCAGGTGGAGTTGGTTTCAGAGACGGTATACGCCATCATCTGCACAAAGGCCAGCGTATAGAGCGGGGAAATCATCTCATCCACCTGATGCGGCACGCGCATCACGCCGTCTCCCTGAATCAGCGGGTTATTGCTCAGGATATATACACGGTCGCTGATCACCTTTGCGGCGCGATAAGATTGCTCAATGCGCGCGGCGGTTTCGTCGCCCGGATCGATAAAAATAAAATTGTAATTGGGTGTGAGCTGAATCTGTGGGCCGTGGATGGCCTCATCCACCTCGTATCCCACCGCAAGGATATGGACCGTTTCTCCGATCTTTACAGCTCCTTCCAGAGCAGTTCCATAGTTAGCGCCCGCACCGATCAGGTATGCCTTCTCCATCGAAAGCAGATTTTTCCTGTTGCGCTGGAAGAACACGTCAAAGCCTGCAACGATCGATTCATAATTCTCCATAGCCAACCGCATTTGCGCCTTTTGCTCCTCCGCGCAGGCCTCATCCAGGCGCCCCAGGCGCACAGCGGTATGCAGGGCAAAGAGCATCAGGAAGGTACTGAGCGTCACAACGCCCTTGGTCACAAAGTCCAGTTTTTCGCCCCCAAGGCCAAAGCTGATGACCTGATCCGCCTCTTTTTCAAAATCGCTGTGAATATTTCCGGTTAACCCCACCGCAGGGATTCCCATGCGGCGACATACTTGAAGAGACTCAATGGTATTGGTGCTGCACCCACTTTGTGAAATGCAGACCACAAAATCTCTTTCCGTTATATCATGCTCATAATGGTTGAAAGTGAAGGGGGTCACCACTCTGACCGGTACGCCCAGCAGCTTCTGCATCAAATAGCGTGCACACAGCGCCGCGTTGCAGCTGGATCCGCAGGCTACCAGCCAAATTGACCGATACATCCGCTTCAGATAGAGTTCCGTCATTTTGTGTGTCAGTTCTTCACTGCACGCAATATTATGGCGTACTGTATCCGGTGTCTCTAAAATATAGCGTTTCATCGAGAGCTCGCCGCTATCCATTTGAATCACTTCCTTTTTTTCAGTTATCAACCGCCTTTTCTTCAGACGGTCACGGTTTGCTTGCTTACACCCTTGGGACAATCCGGATTGTAACCGCGGCTTAGGGAGCACAGGCAGGAAAACATCTGCCCAAATACCGCTCCCGCAACCACGGCGCGTATTCCATCAAACGCTTCCGGGAGAAGGACACTGGTATCGCCTAATTTCGCGATTTCCGGATCATTGGTCACCACTGTGCACCAGATAGAGGACTCTTCTTTCAAACGCTTCAGCAAATCTACCGCGCAATAATTGGTGTGCCGGTCGGCAATCAAAAAGACGCAGGGCACAAAGCGCAGCGCCGTGGCAATCGGGCCATGCCGATAATCGGCAGAGCCATAGCTGCGGGCATCCAGATAGCTGGTCTCCTGAATTTTCAGCTCCACCTCATTGGCCAGCGCATCCATCAGGCCGCGGCCCATCAAAAGCATGTGCTCCGTATTCCGGTAGTAACGGACCACATCGCGCACCTGGGGCTCCAAAACGGCGAGCGACCGCTCCACGATGGTGCCCAGCTCGTCCAGTACAGACAGGAGTTCCGGATCCCCCGAGATATACGCGGCCAACGCGGTCACGATGGTAACCTGTGTGAGGTAGGATTTACCCGCCGTGACGCTGCGCTCCGGCCCGCAATGATTGCGCACCTGGTATTTGCCCGCCTGCGTCATCAGGGAGCCTTCCACATTGGTCACACAGACACACACGCCGCCCTGTTCATCGCAGTGTTTCATCACCTCGTAAATATCACGCGCTCCACCGGACTGGGATACTGCGATCATCAACACATTAGAATAATCCACATTACTGTGATAAGCGGTCACCACGCTGGGAGCGCAGATGCTCGCCACCATACTGCACTTTGTTTCGAATAGATATCGCCCTACCAGATTCGCGTGATCGCTGGAGCCGCGTCCCACAAAAACAACCGTTTTGATCTTGCGCTCCTTCACTTCTTTTGCGATCTCCCGTAAAACCGGTTCATTTTCCTTTAAGCAATTCCGGACGGCTTCCGGCTGCTCAAAAATTTCCTTCCAAAAAACAGATTCTTTGGTATCGATCATAAAATCATTCCTCCATTCTCAGATTTCATCCCATTCGACTGCAAGAGAATATCGCAGCTTGACAGCGGATGGTATGCTGGTATACTGGACAATAAATACGGGGCTTCGTGAATCGCCCCTACGAAAGGGAGATCGATGCAAATGAATTGTGATAGCCTGATTTTTGACCTGGACGGCACCTTGTGGGATGCCAGCGAAGCCGTCTCCCAATCGTGGGCACACACGCTGCGCAATACCTACCAAGTAAAAAATCCACCGTCAATCGCAGAAATTCAGTCTATTATGGGCCTCAGCGCCCGTGAGATTGCCGACCGGCTTTTTTCCCGTTACGGGGAAGATCCGGATGAAATCGCGCAATACTGTATGCGCCAAGAATGCGATTACCTCGCTGTGCACGGGGGGCGGCTGTACGCAGGCGTGGAACCCACGCTGCGGGACCTGGCTCAGCACTACCACTTGAGCATTGTAAGCAACTGTCAGCAGGGATATATCGAAAGTTTCCTGCATTTTTATCACTTGGAGCCCCTTTTTACCGATTTTGATTGCGAAGGGAACACAGGGCTAAGCAAGTCGGAAAATATCCGGCGCTTAATCAGGAGAAACGCTTTGACGCATCCTGTTTATATCGGAGATACGCAGATGGATTTTCAGGCAGCCACGCAGGCTGGCGCCGCATTCATCTGGGCTTCCTATGGCTTCGGGCATGTCTCCGAAGCGGCTTTGCGGATTAACCGCTTCCCCGACCTGCTTACTCTTTTGCCCTCCTTGGAGTGACGATCAACCGCCAAGATATTGATCATCGAGCATCGCCAACTCCTGTGGGGAGCTGACATGCGCCAGTTTTTCGAGCAATTCCTCATTGGAGAGGATCTTGAAGAGCTGGCGCATATTTTTTATGTGCGCGTCCTCATCAACCGCTGCCAGTGCAAAAAATACGCGGGCGTCCTTTTCGCGGTCCTCCGGATCAAATATAACAGGCTGCTCAAATCGCACAAAAGAAATTGCAGTCTGAGACACACCGGGCGACCCTTTCGTAGAATGAGGAATTGCCAACCCGGGCACAATAACGATATATGGCCCGAATTCTTCAACGCACTCGATAATGCGCTGTGCATAAGCCGGCGTTGCGCAGCCGGTATCCACCAGCGGTTGGCAGCTTTTCCGAATCGCATCCTTCCAGTCAGAAGAGCCGGGAAAAAATGCGGCCCTGTTTTGCCGGACAATCTCTTTCAGCAGCATGACATCACTCCTTTCTTTGTAAAGTTCAGATCCAAAGGTTCTTCTAAAATTTTCAGCCTCATTATAACTCATCTTGTTTTAAATTGCAATATGTTGCAACTAAATGTCATTATTTTGATACATTTTGAATGAATCGACGCTTGCCGTTCTTCAATTGTGCATAAATTAACCCTATATATTGAAATGATTTGTTATATATTATGTACAATCCTTCATTTTTTTCAACAAAATATTTGACATAATGAAATGAATATAGTATGATTGCACTAAGAAACAAGGATTTCTTCTAAAAATTTTCATTTTGTTACTATTTATGAATGTTTCAAAGCACATCAAATCACAAAATTGCAACCTTGCGCTTCGCTTCAGAGTTAGTTAAAAAGCGGTCTACACAATATCATAGAAAGGAAGGTGTTCCAAAATGATCAGCATTTTGATGGTTTGCGGAAATGGTTGCGGAAGTAGTCTCGTATGCCAAATGGCCGTTGAGGCTGTACTCAATGAGCTTGGCGTAAAGGCAAATATCGATCACAGCGATATGCTCTCCGCAGCATCCAAGCATGCGGAAATTTTGATTGCGGGGATTAATTTTAAGCCACACTTTGATCATTTCCAAGATTTCCCCAACAAGATCTACCTGCAATCTCTCGTGAATCAGAATGAAATCCGTGAAAAGCTGAAGCCTGTATTGGAAGCAAACGGCTGGCTGTGATTCCAGCTGACTCTACTATGATAGGAAAAGGAGCGAATTATGGGTATTTTCATGAGTATCTTAGACTTTATCATCGATAATATTCTAATCAATGCATCGATGGTGCTTGGCCTTGTCGCTTTGATCGGTCTGGTTCTGCAACGCAAATCGGTCAGCCAGTGCATCAGCGGTACGTTTAAAACCATGATGGGATTTATGATCCTATCCGCCGGCTCCTCCGTCATTGTCGGTTCCCTGGAAAATTTCAGCACATGGTTTTCCGCGGGGCTCGGCATTGACGGGGCCGTCGCCTCCATTGAAGCAGTTTTGGCTGTGGCCATGCAGGAGTCAACGATCGGGCGTGATATCGCCCTGGTATATGCAGGCATTTTTGTCGTCAATATTTTGATTGCCCGATTTACTAAGCTAAAGTATGTGTTCCTCAACGGCGAGGCTCCCATCTATATGGCAATGATCAGCATCCTGTTCGGCGTTGGGCTTTGCAAACTGGGCCATATCCCGGCAGTGATTCTCGGCTCAATCCTTGGCGGTATTTGCTGCGTTATTTTCCCGGCCATGGCGCAGCCGTTTGTCCGCAAGATCACAGGCAGCGATGACATTGCGCTCGGTCATTTCTGCACACTGGGCTACATCCTTTCCGCGTTCGTCTCCAAGGTGACAGGAGATCCCTCCAAGTCCACAGAGGATACGAAGATCAGCACAAAGCTTTCTTTCTTGCAGGATACATATCTTGCAGTGGGCTCTGTCATGATTCCCCTGTATATCCTAATGGCGATTTTAGCCGGGCCTGAAGTGGTTGCCGAAGCATCAGGCGGTAAAAACTACATCGTATTTGCAATCATGCAGGGCATCACCTTCTGCGTTGGCCTGTTTATCCTCCTGACCGGCGTACGCCTGCTGATCGCCGAGCTGGTTCCCGCTTTTGCAGGCATTGCGAAAAAAATTGTACCCGGCGCCCGGCCCGCATTGGATTGCCCGGTTCTGTTTACCTATGCGCCAAATGCAATTGTATACGGCTTTATTTTCACCACTGTAGGTACGATTATCGGTATGTTCCTGTGGCCGCTGTTCGGCCTGCCGATGGTTATCCCTGGTATTATGAGCAATTTCTTTGCAGGAGGCACGGCCGCTATCTTTGCAAACGCCACCGGAGGCCGGCGCGGTACCATTATCGCAAGCATTGTGCACGGCCTGTTTATTTCCCTTCTGCCGGCCCTCGTTGCGCCGTATCTGGGGCAGATCGTCGTTGAAGGCTTGCCCTCTCTGGCAGCTTATACGATGACCGATGTGGATTGTGTTTCAATGGGCCTGTTCTATAGCTGGCTGTTGAAGCCCGTCCTTGGGCTCTTTGGCATGGCCGCTTAATCGCAGCACGCCGTTTCCTCTCTAGTTTATCAAGCATTTCATGATGGGAAGGCGGCAGGAGGACCGTATGCCAACGATCCTCCTGCCGAATGGTATCAAAACAAAGCCCGGAGCCGATTGACTCCGGGCTTTGATCTGTTTGTATAAAAGCATCAGCGTTCTGTAATCAAACCTGCCACCAGGTCGCCCATCTCGCCAGTGGATACGACCGGCAGGCCCTCCGCCTTGATATCCGGTGTGCGCGCCCTGCGCAGCGCTTCGTTCACAGCGGCTTCAATCGCGTCGGCTGCCTCTGCCTCATCAAAGGAATACCGCAGCATCATTGCGGCGGATAAAATCGTTGCCAACGGGTTTGCAACACCCTGCCCCGCGATATCCGGCGCGGAGCCGTGGATCGGCTCATAAAGCCCCAGGCTGCTCCCCGCAAGGCTCGCAGAGGCCAGCATGCCGATGGAGCCGCTGATCATGGAGGCTTCGTCGGAGAGGATATCGCCAAACATATTGGAGGTGACGATCACATCAAATTGGGCGGGATTGCGCACGAGCTGCATCGCGCAGTTATCCACATACATATGGTTGAGCTCCACTTCCGGGTATTCCTTGGAGATGCGGATCACCGTTTCCCGCCACAGGCGGGAGGATTCGAGCACGTTCGCCTTATCCACGCTCGTCAGTTTTTTGCCGCGCTTCATCGCCATATCAAAAGCCACGCGCACAATGCGCTCAATCTCCGGCACGGAATAGCTCTCGGTGTCATAAGCTGCGGGCGCGCCGTTTTTCTCATACCGGCCGCGCTCCCCAAAATAGATGCCGCCCGTCAGCTCGCGCACAACGAGGATATCGAGTTGGTTGCCAATGATGCTGTCCTTGATGGGCGAGGCACTTTTCAGCGGCTCAAAAATCTTTGCCGGGCGCAGGTTGGCATAGAGCCCCAGCGCGCTGCGGATGCCGAGCAGCCCCGCCTCGGGGCGCTGGCTGCCGGGCAGGGTATCCCACTTCCAGCCGCCGACCGCGCCAAGCAGCACGGAATCCGCCTTTTTGCAGGCCTCCACTGTCTGCTGTGGCAGCGGCTCGCCCGTCGCGTCGATCGCGCAGCCGCCCATGAGTTGCTCATCATAGGCAAAGCGGAAGCCGAATTTCTCCCCTGCCGCGTCGAGCACCTTGATGGCCTCCGCCACGATCTCCGGGCCGATTCCGTCGCCGCGCAGGACGACAATGTGATAGTTTTTCAAATCCAGTCACCTCATTTAAATTTTGATCCGGAGCATTCCGCCGTCATTCCGCCTTCTGCGCCCGCATGGAGCGATTGATCGCGCACAGTACGCCGCGGATGGATGCATAGTAGATATTGTGGGAAATGCCTACGCCGAAGATATTTTTCCCCTCGGCGTCGGTCAAGTGGATATAGGATACCGCCTTCGCATCCGATCCAATGGAAATCGCATGCTCGGAATAATCCTCAAAGTGGTAACCGCTAATGCCGACCTGCTGCAAAGCGTTGAAGAACGCATCGATTGGGCCGTTGCCCTCGCCGGAAATCTCCGTGGGCTCAAAGCCGTTGTTCTTGATGATCCCCACAAAGCGGCCGTGGGAGGAGGAGCCATCCTCTGCTCCCTCATCGTAATATTTCATCTTCAGGATCTGGTACGGGCCGTCCACATCGATATACTCCTGTTTAAACAGATCGAATACCTGTTGCGGCGTGATCTCCGTGCCTGCCGCGTCACAGGCCGCCTTGACCGCCTTGCCGAATTCAGGGTGCATGGCCTTTGGCAGCTCGTACCCGAAGTTGTTGCTCATGATAAATGCCGCGCCGCCCTTGCCGGATTGGCTGTTGATGCGGATGATCGGCTCGTATTCACGCCCGACGTCCGCCGGGTCGATCGGCAGGTAAGGCACCTCCCAATACTGCGTGCCGCTCGTTTTCATATATTGCTCGCCCTTGTTGATCGCGTCCTGATGGGAGCCAGAGAAGGCGGTGAACACCAGCGCGCCCGCATAGGGATGACGCTCGCTCACATGCATCTTCGTCGTGCGCTCATATACCTCGCGGACATGGTTGATATTGCTGAAATCGAGCTGTGGATCGACTCCCTGCGTATACATGTTCAGCGCGAGCGTGACGATATCGACGTTGCCTGTGCGCTCGCCGTTACCAAAGAGCGTGCCTTCAATGCGGTCCGCACCTGCCATCAGACTCAGCTCCGCGCCCGCCACGCCGGTGCCGCGGTCATTATGCGGGTGCAGGGAGATGATCGCGCTCTCCCGATTTTTCAAGTGCTTGCAGAAGTATTCGATCTGGTCGGCATAACCGTTGGGCGTGCTGCCTTCCACTGTGGAGGGCAGGTTCAAAATGACCTTGTTCTCCGGCGTTGCGTCGAGCAGCTCCATCACCCGCTCGCAAATGGCAACGGCATTGTCCATCTCCGTGCCGGTGAAGCTCTCCGGAGAATACTCATAGCGGATGTTAACCTCGGGATGCTTTTTGAGCATCTCGTCCGTGAGCTCCTTGATGAGCTTTGCGCCATTGGCTGCGATCTCGATGATGCCGTCCATATCCTTCTTGAACACGACCTTGCGTTGTAAGGTGGAGGTGGAGTTATAGAAATGGACAATCACATTTTTCGCGCCCTCAATTGCCTCAAAGGTCTTGCGGATCAGGTGCTCACGCGCCTGCACGAGCACCTGGATGGTCACGTCGTCCGGAATGCAGTTTTTCTCAATCAAGGTGCGAAGGATCTCATATTCCGTTTCGCTCGCGGACGGGAAGCCGACCTCAATCTCCTTCACGCCGATGTCGACCAAGAGCTGGAACATCTCCAGCTTTTCCTCCAGGTTCATGGGGTTTACCAGCGCCTGGTTGCCGTCGCGCAGGTCAACGCTGCACCAGATGGGCGCATGGTCAATCACCCGATCGGGCCATTCGCGGTGCTCTAGCTTGATCGGGGTAAACGGGATATACTTTTTGCAGCCTTCATACATAATTATAGCCATCCTTTCTCGGTTTTCCGCCGGTCTACCGGGAAGCGATTGAATTGATGGAGGGAGGAATTTTTTCTTTTAAAACGACAAAAGCCCCGCTCCCTATGCATAGGGGCGAGGAGGAATCTCCACGCGGTACCACCCTATTTCAGCCGCCTGACGGCAGCCCTCATCAGCCTCAATCAAGGCCTTGACCTTTAACGGGGTCCATCGTCCCACCCTATGATTTCAGGCGGGCAGCTCCGGAATGAGTTATGCACATAAACCGCGGTACCGGGCTTGCAGCGAACGCCGGCTCTCTGAGACGCGCGGGGATATGTCTTGTTTCCTTCACAGCCTTTTGGGTAAACCAAAGCAGAATGTTAAATTGTTGTGAATGCTATTATAGAGGGAAAAAGAAGGATTGTCAACCAGCAGGCAAAAATTTTTTCATTTTTCCTTTCCGGAAGCGGCGAATAAGGACACACTGTAGTTGACATGTTGCACCAAGGACTACGGCACTTCAAAAAAGCAGATCGTTCTTTTGGTAGATTCTGCTTCATTTTAGTTTAAATAAATAATTTTCCATATTTTTTATTTGCAATACTTCTCTATGATAGATAAGATTTCTAACTTTTCCGCCAATTCCGCTATTAACAAACAAGACAAGCGGCTTGATTTGCGAGTAATCAAAAAAAAACGTGTCATATGGACTATCAATTTCCTGAAAAAAAGTATATATCATCTGATATAGTTCAATACAATGATATACATCATCTATTACTACCGCTAATTTTATTTTATTTTTAAACCCGTGCTTCTGAATAAATGCATATTGCATCAAATAGGAAGAATAGTCCCTGAGAAAGCGAACCAAAGCGTCATAGATGCGGCATGATAATTGATACAATGCTTCTGAATCCATTACTTTTTGTTTCAGTTCCTCCAACAGGCTTTGAAGATGCTCGTATTGTCCCAAATATTTCGCTCTTTCCGCATCAAAACTGCGTTCCAGCTCCAGTTGCATTTTAATGCTTTCTATTTTGCTTCCCTTCATGCGAAGTTTCGAGTTTCCTAGCTCCAGAAGACTTTTTACCAACCAGAGCGCCGCTAGAATGATCGCCGCCACCACAGCAGTTTCACGGTCTAGTAAGATGACACCATGTTCGATGAACGAGTTTAATACCCCTACGCTGCTATCTAACATCTGTATATCACCTCTACTCAGCATCTGCTGCTGCGTTCCTCAACTCTTCATACAATCTTTTTAATCGGTAACAATTTGTCGCATATCGTATATTGGCGCGATCCAATGCCATATTAAAATCGCCTCTGGTGCTATTGTCGCCAACGAACTCAGAAATGTGCACTGTTATAAAGGCATTGATTACCTGTAAATATCCACGAAATTTTTGGGCAGGCTCTTCTTTTTGCTCTGCTTCTTGGATCAGCGGGCCCAACGACAGCCGGTCATAAGCTCCTATATTCTCTTTCAGCTTACCAAGCCATTTAAGCACATCAAGCATATCTATGATGATATCAATCGCTTCTCGTTTCAAATTTGCAACCGCCTTTCTAATTAGATTCAATTAAAATGAAGGAAGCCCAATAGTAAGGTGCATGATACAATTTTTCACCATCGTTTCGATCTTCAATGGAGCAAGTCAGGCTGCTTACAACACTTGGCTCAAGGGTATCAGCCATCTCTGCAAAAATCGCACGAACCTGCTGTGCGGTTAATTCTCTTAAATATGCCTTTGCCTGCCTCAAGGCCTCATAGACACTCAGCTTTTTTATCAACAAATTTTGATAAAATTGAATCATCAAAATAGTAGATGCAGCATCGGGGATCTTCCAAAGGCTGGCAATAATACGCTTCGCTCCTGCATTCAAGAAGGATCTTCGAAGCCCCAACACACCTTCAAAGCCCGTTTGATTCCCCAATCCGCTTTCACAGGCTGCTAATGTAACCAATTCCGTTCCATCAAAATCCTTCATCGATAATTCTTCAGCGGAGATCCGATCGCCTCCTGATAAATACAAGCAGGAACCAGACAAAATATCAGCAATTTCACAGTCATATTGGCCATGTGTGGATAAATGTAAATATTGATAAGCTCTATCGAAAATATCTCTCGTTACTTGTTCTTTCATCCTTGGTGCACAACCTAAGAGCCTTGCAATCGTACATACTTCATAAGGAGAAGTGCTCAAAGGCTGGAAGCTCATCAGATCCGGCGCTCCCGCGGCCATATTTTCATGCTCCAGATCTACCCGCCGAACTTTTTGATGCAACAATTCACGCCCGGAATCAATATAGCAAACGCTGTAAGCATCCTTAATAAATAATTCAAATGGAATAGAAAATAGAGCGTCGACAGGTGCTATCACAAGTTTGTTGATCTCCGGCGGACAATACTCCAAAACAGGGTCAAAAATAGTATTGATTAAATTGTGGTAGGCCTCCGTGTTAAAAATATCGAGGTCTGTTCTATGCTCCACGATTGCTTCTATTAGAGAATGTACTTGGGTATTGATCCAACTGGCATCAACCAATTCAACAAATTGAATTTGGCCGGAAGAATACAAAATAAATGCAGCATATGAGTTTTTTCCAATCTCCCTATATACCTGAGTAAATTCAATTAAAACACTGCCATGATGAATCTGCTTGCATATCTTCTGCATATCCATATCAAATAGATCGTCATAAATATCCGGCCCAATCTCCTCAAAAAGCTCTATCTGGCACTTCCGGATCTCCGTTGTATGGCGACCACTCCAATTTTCACTTTTTAGCCGTTCAATTTTTTGGTAGTTTGGGTTCTCTTTTAAATACTGTTTTGTGATGCTGCGATAATCATATACAAGCATTTTGTAATTGATATAAAAACAATACGCCGCCGCGCTGCCTCTATGCTTTTGAATCAGATAAACACATTTTTGAAGAATTCCTTCAAAAATCGCCAAAAACTCAATCTGTTTTTTTTCATCAAATACAAACAGTACCTGCTCCACCGTGTTTTCATAGGTGTTGATAATCTGTTGTAGTGTTCTCTGCACATTTTCATAATCATTTAACTGATCGTACGCCAAGCATATCCAAGTGAGTACATCCAATGAAGCCTTGGCATTCATAGGCATATCCTGAATTCCCTGGTAAAATGCAATCGTTTTTTGAGGAACCCCTAATTTCAGATATCCCGGCATAATCAAAAGGGTCATATTCGCCATTCTATTTTGATATAACTTTCCAATAAAGCTTTCCTCACCGTAAATGCGGATCATTTCAGTAAAAATATCGATGGTCTTTTGAACCCAATATAATTTTGCATCCTTCTCTAAATAATCAACATCCTGATGCTCAAATTGCATCTGTAAATGGTTCATATTCCCCATTAACTTTATTAACTGTTGCTGCTTCTCATATCCCAAAGAATCCACATACAGGGAAAGTTTAGGCTCAATGATTTGAAAAATCTCGGGCGACAATCCCAAATCAGGAGCTGCTTCCCGAAAAAGGATTGATTTTGCGAGATCTGGGTCACGTGAGGTCACCATTGTAAGCAAATCAAATATGGATATTCCTTTTTCTGCTTTATCTTCATCCAATTGTGCCCGAGCATGAAATAACAAGAAAAAAATATTCTCTAAGTGTTCTTCTTTATTGATATATATATCATCAAATTCCTCCGGCACATCTGTCTGTTTCATTTCATGAATTGCTAAAAGAACGATTTCGGCACGCTGAATGCAAGCTTGGTAATCTCCTTTCAAAAATTCAAGCAACGCATAGTAACGTTCCATATACTTAGCTAAAAAGCTATTTTCTCCGTAAAGCACAGCAACCCGTGCCTGTGCTTCGTCCAGATAGTATTCCGCTAATTCACTGTTATTAAAGTCAATTTGGTTCGCGCTGATTTCCAAGAGAGTTGCGATATATTCGGCGCCAATCTCATCCTGTGCATAAAATTTGAGATAGGCCCGCCGCCATTGCGCAGCATATGCGCTAAAAAGGCTTGGGCTAAAGTCCTCGACGGCCTTCTGCATCAGAGAAGGTAAGGAAGAGAGCTCCTCCTTCAACATTTGTGCCGACTCAATTTGATCTGATTGCTCTGTGGAATGCTGTTTGATTCGTGCAATAATTTTCACTTCATCCACCTCGCCTAAAAAATTTACTGTTAGCTGTAGAATGCATTGCCTAACCGAAACTTCCGATTCTATCAATTGTCCCTCAAACGTCCTACATCTTGGATAATACGATTTGTTATGACATTGAAGTATATAATAGGATATTATGATATTTTATTTTGAAAATCAAGTAACATTTTACATATAATGGATAGTATTAATAAATAATTTTAATCAGCAATTAATTAATCCTATATTTTGTGCATTACGCATCAATATAAACTCTGGCTCATTCAAACAATCATGTCCTGTCCCCTACAAACCCCTGATCTATTTTTCTAATCCCTTCATTTTGAACAAGAAAGATAGCAAATTGATCTAACATCAAACGTCTATTATCCAAACACGGCGTCCTGTATTCTACATCCAAAAGAGGCACTTTTTTATCTCATTACTACCCTGCAATTTTAAAAACAGCCCCATCCGAATAGGACGGGGCTGTTTTCATCAATTCATTGTAAAACACGGTAAGCAATAAAACAAAGCCTGCCAAGCGTTGATTGATCAAAAATGATTACAATCTCATAATGCAGCTACCAGCTGTTATTTTATTTCTGCGGTTTCACCACCAGGTTTACCAGCTTGCCTTTGACATAGATCTCCTTCACGATCTGCACGCCTTCGATCGCCGCCTGGATCTTCTCCTCCTGCTTCGCAAGCGCAATCGCATCCGCCGCCTCGGTCTCCGCCGGAATGGAGAGCTTCGCGCGCACCTTACCGTTTAATTGCACAACGATCTCAACCGTTTCATCCTTACACTTTGCCTCATCGTAGGCGGGCCACTGCTGATCCGTTACCGTGCCGCCGAAGCCCATCTGCTCCCAAAGCTCCTCCGTCATATGCGGGGCAAAGGGGTTGAGCAGAAGCGTCAGAGTGCGCAATTCGCCCTTCGTCACAGCGCCTGTATCTGCGATCGCATTGAGCAGGCTCATCATCGCGGCGATCGCGGTGTTTGCCTTAAGGTTGTCGATATCCTCCGTTACCTTTTTGATCGTGCGGTGGATCAGCGCCTCCAGCTCCGGGCGGTAGCCGTCGCCATCCACCGCGATCTCCTGAAGGTTCCACACGCGGTCGAGGAACCGCTTGCAGCCCTTGATGGAAGCGGAATTCCACGGAGCCGCCTTTTCAAAATCGCCGATGAACATCTCATAAAGGCGCATCGTATCCGCGCCGTATTCGCTGACAATATCATCCGGGTTTACAACGTTCCCGCGGGATTTGCTCATCTTCTCGCCGTTTTCGCCCAAAATCATGCCGTGGCTCGTGCGCTTCTGATACGGCTCCTTGGTGGGCACCACGCCAATATCATAGAGGAATTTATGCCAGAAGCGGCTGTAGAGCAAGTGGAGCGTGGTATGTTCCATGCCGCCGTTGTACCAATCCACCGGCGTCCAGTATTCGAGCGCTTCCTTGGAGGCCAGCGCCTCGTCGTTATGCGGGTCACAATAGCGCAGGAAATACCAGGAGGAACCCGCCCACTGGGGCATAGTGTCCGTTTCTCGCTTGGCAGGGCCGCCGCAGTGCGGGCAGGTGGTGTTTACCCAATCCGTCATTTTGGCAAGCGGGGATTCGCCCGTTTCCGTCGGCTCGTAGGAATCCACCATTGGCAGCTTTAGCGGAAGCTGATCCTCCGGCAGCGGCACATAGCCGCACTTTTCGCAATAGACGATCGGGATCGGCTCGCCCCAGTAGCGCTGGCGGGAAAACACCCAGTCGCGCAGCTTAAAGTTCACTTTGGAGTGGCCCTTGCCGTTCTCTGTGAGCCATTCGGTGATTTTTGCCTTGGCCTCATCCACTGTCAGGCCTGTCAGGAAGCCGGAATTGACCATGACGCCGGTCGCGCAGTCCGTAAACGCTTCCTTCTCCACGTCGCCGCCCTGAACCACCTCAATGATCGGCAGCTCAAATTTTTTTGCAAACTCCCAGTCGCGCGTATCGTGCGCGGGCACCGCCATGATCGCGCCCGTGCCGTAGGAGACAAGCACGTAATCGGAGATAAAAATCGGAATTTCCGTGTTGTTGACCGGGTTCACCGCGCGCACGCCCTGGATGCATACGCCGGTTTTATCCTTATTGACCTCTGTGCGCTCGAAGTCGGATTTACGAGCCGCCTCCGCCTGATAAGCGCGTACCTCGTCCAGATTCTCGATTTTATCCGCCCACTTTTCAATCAGCGGATGCTCCGGGGAGAGCACCATGTAGGTTGCGCCGAAGAGCGTATCCGGCCGGGTGGTGTAAACAGTCATCTTATCACCCGTGGTCGCGGTGAAATCGACCTCCGCACCGGTGGAGCGCCCGATCCAGTTACGCTGCTGCACCTTGACGCGGTCGATAAAATCAAGGTCGTCGAGGTCGTCGAGCAGCCGTTGGGCATAGGCCGTAATCTTGAGCATCCATTGGCTTTTCACCCTGCGTACCACCTCGCTGCCGCAGCGCTCGCACACACCGCCTGCGGCCTCTTCATTGGCAAGCACGCACTTGCAGGAGGGGCACCAGTTGACGGCCATCTCCTTCTTATAGGCCAGGCCTTTTTTGAACAGCTGGAGGAAGATCCACTGCGTCCATTTGTAATAGGATGGGTCTGTCGTGTTGACCTCGCGGCTCCAGTCAAAGGAAAATCCGAGGGACTGCAGCTGCTGCTTAAAGTGCGCCACGTTGTCACGCGTCACGATCTCCGGGTGAATATGGTTTTTGATGGCATAGTTCTCCGTGGGCAGGCCAAAGGCATCCCACCCCATCGGATAGAGCACGTTATAGCCCTGAAGCCTCTTTTTACGCGCCACAATATCCAGCGCCGTGTAGGAGCGTGGATGGCCGACGTGCAGCCCCTGCCCGGAGGGATACGGAAATTCTACCAGGCAGTAGAATTTCGGGCGGTCATATTCGTTCTTCGCGTGGAAAACGCCTGTTTCCTCCCACCGGTTCTGCCATTTCTTTTCCACCTGTTTAAAGTCGTAGTTCATCTACAGTCCATCCTTTCTATCCTTTTCAAAAAAGGCGGCAGCCCTTTCTAAAAATGCCTCAGCTGTCGATCATACCGTCTATCTCAATCTTTTTACCGTCCGCCCACAGGCGCTCCAGGTTATAATAGGCCCTGCTCTCCTTGTGGAACACATGTACCACCACGCTGCCGTAATCCAAAAGGATCCAGCCCGTGGCGCGGCCCTCGATATGGCCCGCCTCCACGCCCTGCTTGGAGAGCGCATCCTCCACCTCGCCCGCGAGTGCGCGCACATGCGTATTGGATGTTCCGTTTGCAATCACAAAATAATCAGCCACCACGGATAATTCCGTGATCTGGATTACCTCAATATCCTCCGCCTTTTTCTCATCCAGCGCGTGGACGGCGGCCTTTACTAACTCAATTCCTGTCATCAAATCCCTCCATGTATGAAACTCTCTTTTATCATGCACCAAAACCGTTCTCTTTACAAGGGCTACCCAATATCTTTGGCCCGGAACAGCACAAATTTCACTTGGCTAACATTATCGACCGTATCAATCTGCTCCGCCGCCACCTCATAATTGAAGAATAGGGAGGGGTAGAAGAGATCCGATACGTCCGTCTCCACGTTGAGCATCATCACAATGAAATCCACGCTCTTCTCCTGCACAATCTGGCGCTGCTGGGCGCGCATCTCCGGCAGGTTTTCATCCGGAATATTGAGCAAGCAAAAATATTTGTTGACCGGCAGGATATCCGCCGCATAGTAAAACCCAAAATCGAGGAAGCCATAGTTGAGCAGCGTGGCATTCTCTTTTTCGTGGATGATATCCGCAAACTTGTATTGCACGCACTCCTCCTTCGGCACACCGAGTAAATAGGTGTTTGCACATAACTGATAAGAGGCGCCCGTCAGAACCAGCGTCAAAACGGCGGCCAGCGCTAGCATCCCTTTGCCCGGTTGGGAATTCCGTTTTGGCCCTTTGCCCCATATCATCTCAATAAGCCCCACGGCAATATGAATCGCAACCACCGCGGCAAGGCAGGTAAACCCGGCAAAAATAAAGAAATAGTAGGTATACGACCGGCCGCCCCAATAAAGGCCAAGCGTCAGGAACACCGCGCACATGAGCGGCCCCACCGCCCCAACCCAATTTTTGTGGAGCTTGCGGAAAATCAACATTCCAGCAACCCCAGCTACCGCCGCGCCGAGCAGCCATGGCGAACGGTCGCTCATGCGCACGAGCACCTGCCAGATGCTCTGCATGCGCTCGGCCATGGTCATCGGCGTGGAATAACCAAAAATATTGTTGTAAAAATAAACCTCGATGAGATCCTTCAGCGCGCCGTGCACCCCAAAATAGGCAAGCCAAGGCAGCGCCGTCGCCGCCATCCCGCCCAAAAACACCAGGCAGCTGATCACCGCTCTGCCAAGCCCCTGCGTAAACAGGATCGCAAACGCAACCACTGCCATAAAGCCAAACCAGAAGCCCAGCAGGGAAAATTTCATCCACAGCACACATCCGGCACAGACGCCCGTCAGCACAAGCCAGCTCAGCGGCATCGGCTTTGAGTATTCTTCCCGGCAGTAACGCAATAGGATATACAGAGTGAACGCGAGCAGCGGCAGCACATATTCCTCCGTCTCCCCGCCGTGAAAAAAGCTCGGGGAGGCAAAGCTCACCAGCGCCATCAACGGCGCGGCGAGGTAAAAATAGTTAGATACCGCCGGCTGGAAAAACAGCGTGACAATTTTATAGGAATAAAACAGAAAGAACGTATACGATAAAATCTCCAGCAGATAAACGCCGAAGAAAGACCGGCTCGACACAAGCGACGCAAGGCCGTATAAAAAATAGAGCAACGGCCCCTTTTGCTCCACCAGATCCCGATAGGGCACAAGGCCGTGCATCATGCCCTTGCCCACGGTGAAGAAGCATTGGATATCGCTCCCGTTATTCAGGGGATATAAAAAAGAGCTCTTTGTGCAGATTGTCAGAAAACAAAAAGACACAAACAGGCAATAGAGCAGCATTCCTATCTGAACATGGCGCTCTGTTTTACGCATTGTCCACCGTCCTCTCCCCAGGAAGGCCGGCTATGAGAATTTCATTATAGGCCTCCACACTATCGGTATGAATCACCTGCCCGCTCTGCACAAGGTCTGTGATGCAAAAACGCATCCCCTCCAGCATCGCGGCTTCAAGGCTTATCTCGGCCGCCGCGCGCATCCCCTCCACGCCGTTATAATCGCGATCAGCGGAGATAAAATCCGCGATGTAGAGCACCTTTTCCAGCACGCTCATGCCTGCGCGGGCCGTGGTATGGTAGCGGATCGCCTGTAAAATATCCGCATCCCGCACCTGCAAAACCGTGCGCGCATAGGCTTCGGCCGCCATCGCATGCCATAGCTTGGGGTTTGCGCGCTCGTCCGCCGTAAGGATGATGCCAGCCTGATCCATGATGGAAAGCTGCTCCTCCGGAGGGCTGTTTTTCATTATATCATGCAGGATTCCTGCTGTATATGCTTTTTCTGGATCCGCTCCATATTTTTGGGCCAGCCGCTTGGCCTCTTCTGCCACATTGAGCGAATGCGCAAAGCGCTCCGGGCGGAGCTTTCCGCGTATGGCGGCGATAAATTCTTCATTTCGCTGCGTATCCAACATCCGATAAAGCCCCTTTTCCTGAATATAGCGGCATACTTCGTGTGGGATCAGGCCCTCCACCGCGCGGCCTTCCCGCAGCCTCTCCCGCAGCTCGGTAGAACTGACGGGCACAGGACGCACGGTGCAGAGGATAACCCGGTCGCTGAGATCTCCCAGCGGGCCGCCGCGGATATAATCCTCCAGCGCGGCATACTCCTCCATCCCACCCCGCGCCGCCACGCACAGCCTGCACATGCGGAGAATTTCGTGCGGATTATGCCATTGGTGGAAAGAGAGCAGCATATCCGTGCCCAGAAACAGATAAAATTCCGCATTGCCATATTGTTTTTGCAGCGCCGCCAGCGTATCGCAGGTGTAGCTCTTCCCGCCGCGGGAAAGCTCCAGGCCGCTGATCTCAAAAGGCTCGCCTGCAAACGCAAGGCGGCACATCTGCATCCGGTCCGCCCCGCTCACGAGGTCATGCGCCTCTTTGTGCGGCGGCAAGTTCGCCGGGATGATGAGCACCCGCGCAAGCCCAATCGATTGCGCAAGCGTGCGCGCCAAATGGACATGGCCGCTGTGCGGCGGGTTAAAGGTGCCGCCATAAATGCCGATACGCCGCCTGCCTGGCTCCAGCATATGCCCCTCTGCCATCGCGTTTTCCTCCGTTGGCCGGGCTATTGGCCACGGCCCCGCCGTGCGGAAAAACGGCCGTCCTCCCGCTTCTGGCGCAGCCGCGCTGCGCTCTTGCGGCTATTGGGGCGGTTGCCTGTGCCGGATTTTGGCTTTTCCTTCTTCACCGGCTCATGCAGCGCCGGGCTGTAACGGTATAGCACAATGCTCCCGCCAATCACCTGCACAATCTCGGCCCCGGTCGCCTCTGCCAGCTTCTGCGCAATCGCCTTCGGTGGCTCCGGCGTGGTTTCCAACAATACCTTTATCTTGATGAGCTCCCGCGCGCGCAAAGCGTCGTCCGTCTGCGCGATAAGCGCATCGTTTACGCCGCCCTTGCCCGCCTGAAACACAGCCTCCAGAGAATTTGCCTGCGCACGCAGCGCCGCCCTTTCCTTACTTGTCATATATGATCCTTTCCTGTTTTAAGATACTTTGGCAGCTCCTGCGCCAATTTCCGCAGCGCATTCCCACGGTGGCTGACGCGGTCTTTCTCCTGCGCTGTCAGCTCCCCAAAGGTTTTTTCCCCCACGAGAAACAGCGGATCATATCCAAAGCCGCCCTCGCCGTGCGGTTCAAATGCAATCGTCCCCTCACAGGTGCCGTGCACCGTAAAATGCCGCCCATCCGGGAAAACGCAGCACACGCTGCTGACAAAGCGCGCCGTGCGCCGCGGTGCCGGAACTGCCTTGAGGTTTTCCAGCAAAAGCGCGTTGTTTTTTTGATCGTTCCCATACTCGCCCGCGTAGCGCGCGGAATACACGCCCGGCGCGCCGCCCAGCGCATCGACCTCCAGGCCGGAATCATCCGCAATGCAGGGCAGCCCGCTCTCCCGGCAGCCAGAATCCGCCTTGAGAAAGGCGTTCTCTTCAAAGGTCTTTCCCGTTTCCTCCACGTCGGTGAGCGTCACACCGACCTCGTCCGCCGTCAGAACACACACGCCTAAGGGCGCTAGAATCCGGGCAAGCTCATCTCTCTTTTTCATATTATGCGTTGCGATTAAAAAATCCATACGGTTCATTTCTGCCTTTCCTGCTCTATTCGGGGATGCTCAGGCGCGCTCTCCAGCGCTGCCTGCGCAGATACCGCCGCTCCCTGCGGAGCAGCCTGCGCTGCCTGCGCCGCTCCAAACGCTTCTGGCGGCGCACCGCATATTTGCTGGAGCGCTGATCGCGCTTCGGATCACCGAGGTAATCCCAGAGCCCCGGGTGCTTTTTGTGCCGGAGCTCCAACGGATGATAGCGCTCGCCGCCGCGGTCATACCAGCGGTGGTAAATCTTCTTCCACAGCTGCCAGGAAAAGCGACCGGTCGCCCGGATAGCCTTTCTCAATTTGCCCATCGTCATGACCATCCTTTCCCTGTTGAAACCGATTGATTATGCCTGCGGCTCGTCCTCCCGGCTGACGTTTTCAAATAAGCCCTCCGCAAAGGCATCTGCGTCAAACGGCTGCAGATCGTCGACCTGCTCGCCGACACCCACAAATTTAACCGGGATTTTCAAATCGTCCATGATGCTCAGTACCACGCCGCCGCGGGCTGTGCCGTCGAGCTTTGTGAGCACAATGCCCGTAATTTCCGCCGCGTTCATAAACTCCCGCGCCTGGTTCACGGCATTCTGGCCCGTGGTCGCGTCGAGCACAAGGAGCACCTCGCGGTCAGAGTAAGGAAGCTCCCTGTCGATCACGCGGTAAATTTTGGAGAGCTCTTCCATCAAATTCTTCTTATTGTGCAGTCGGCCCGCCGTATCGCAGATAATCAGATCCGCGTCCCGCGCTTTGCCCGCCGCAATCGTATCAAAAATAACCGCCGCCGGGTCCGCACCCTCACGGTGCTTGACAATTTCCACCCCGGCGCGCTCCGCCCAAATTTCCAGCTGCTCAATCGCCGCCGCGCGGAAGGTATCCGCCGCCGCCAAAATCACCTTTTTGCCCTGCGCCTTATAGTAGGCCGCCATCTTGCCGATGGTGGTCGTTTTGCCTACCCCGTTTACCCCGATCACCAGGATCACGGACGGGATCGTATCAAGCTCCATCCCCTCCTTGCCGGAGAGCATATCGGCCACAACCTCCCGGATCACCCGGCGCAGCTTGTCCGGCTTTTTCAGGTCGCGTTTTTTCACGCGCTCGCGCAGCTCATCTATAATATGCTGCGCCGTTGTCACGCCCACATCGCCCATGATGAGGATTTCCTCCAACTCCTCAAACAGCGCGTCATCGATCGCCGCGCTCGCCTCCAGCACGGAATCGATCGCGCCGGACATCTGCTCCCGCGTTTTCTTTAACCCAAAGTTGAATTTTTTAAAAAGCCCCATGAAATCGGCCCCCTGATTTTCTCTTTCTTCCGGCTTGCCGGAAGCTCTTTATTCTTTGGCCATACCGTGAAATAGACCTGACCGGAGTGCAAAATAGGTTTTGCGTTTATCATACCATAATACGGCAAAGAAATCCACGTGTTTCCCAAAGAAAGCTTGTGACCGTTTTTACCCAATCCCCAGTTTTTTCGCCATCTCTGCCGTCTTGAGCTCCAGCATCTTGGACACGCCCTCTTCCTGCATCGTGATGCCGTAGAGGACGTCCGCCTCCTCCATCGTGCCGCGGCGGTGGGTAATCAGGATGAACTGCGTGCTGCGCGTCATACGGCGGCAATACTGCGCGTAGCGCGTAACGTTAACATCGTCGAGCGCGGCCTCCACCTCGTCGAAAATACAAAACGGCGAGGGCGTCACTTTCAGAATGGCAAACAGGAGTGCGATTGCCGACAGGCCCTTTTCTCCGCCGGAGAGCAAATCGATATTCTGCACGTTTTTTCCCGGCGGCTGCACCTTGATATCAATGCCGCATTCCAGCACGTCGTGCGGGTCCTCCAGCAAAAGCTCCGCCTTGCCGCCGCCGAACAGCTCGGTGAACGTTTCCCCAAAATGGGTGTTGATTTTATAAAACTGCTCGCGGAACTGATCGGACATTTTCTTCGTCAGCTCCTCAATGAGCCGAAGCAGCTCATCGCGCGAGGCCTCCACATCGCCGATTTGCTCTTTTAAGAAGGTGTAGCGCTCACTGACCTCCTTATACTCCTCAATGGCGCTGACGTTGACGCTCCCCAGCGCCCGGATCTGCCCCTTGAGCTCGGCAAGCCGCCGCTGCGCCTTAGCGGGCTCCTTGAGCTCCGGGCAAAGCTGCTCGGCCTCCCTGCGGGTGAGCTGGTATTCATCATAGAGCTTATTGACCGTTTCATCATATTCCTTGCGCATGGCGGCCTTGCGCTCTTCGAGCCTGGCGAGCTCGCCGCTCAATTTCTCCCGCTCAGCGGATTTCGCCCGCTCCATTAGCCGCAGCTTGGAAGACCGCGCCTCCAGCTCGTTACGCTTTTCGATATAGCCCTCGATCTCCTCTTTTGAGCCGCCGCTCTGCCCGCGAAGCGTTTGCGCCTGTGTTTCCAGCTCCGCCTTTTCCCCGGCGAGGACGCGGTTTTTCTCCTCTACGCCGGCAATCTCCGCGCAGAGCTCCTCCGCGCGCGCCAGATGCCCGGCACGGCGGCGTTCCAGGGATTCAATCGTTTCCGCGTGGGCCTGGCGGTCTTTCTCCGCGGCAAGCAGGGAGAGCTGCAGCTCCTTCTCCTGCCCGCTCAAAGCATCCCGCTGCGCGGCGAGCGCTTCACGCTCCTCTGTCACGGCGGAAAGCCGCTTCTCCGCCTCCTCCATCTGGGCGGAGAGCTCCGCCTCCCTGGCATGCGCCTGCTCCAGCTCCTTTTCGAGGCCGGAGAGCCGCTCAGCGGCGGCCTCGCGCTCGCGCTGCAAATCACCGGCCGTGGCGTTTGCCGTTTCCAGCTGGCCCGCCACAAGCCGGAGCGTGCTTTCACTGCGCACGCGCTGCTCCTGCGCGCGCGTCAAATCCGCCTGCGCGCCCTCAAATTCCGCCTGCGCCGCGGCGAATTCCTCCCGCGCCGCTTTATAGGCGGCGGCGCTTTCGCTGAGCTTTGCCTGCGCGGCCTGCATTTCGGCACGCAGCTTCTCAATCTCATTCGAGCGGCTCAAAAAGCCCGCATTCTGCATCCGGGAACCGCCTGTCATCGAGCCGCCGGCATTGATGATCTGGCCGTCGAGTGTAACGATGCGGAAGCGGTAGCTGAATTTTCGCGCGATGGCGATGGCGCAATCCATATCCTCCGCCACCGCTGTGCGCCCAACCTGCGCCTTGACGACCGCCTCATATTTTGCATCGCACTTTACCAAATCGGATGCAACGGCAACAAAGCCTTCGCACTGGGCGAGGCCCCGTTCCTCCAGCGTGCGGCCACGTACGGCGCTCAAGGGTAAAAACGTCGCGCGACCGCCTTTGGTCTCCTTCAAAAACTGGATGGCCCGCTTGGCGTCGCCTTCCCCATCCGTCACAATGTTCTGAAGCGCCGCGCCAAACGCCGTTTCAATGGCGGTGGCATACTGCTCCGGCACAGAGATCAGCTGGGAAAGCGCGCCGTGGATGCCGCGCAGGTTGCCCCGCTTCGCCTCCCGCATCACGGCGCGCACGCTGCCCGTGTAGCCCTCCATATTCTTTTCCATATCCTCGAGCATATTGACGCGCGCGGTTTTCTGCCGCAGGTCGAGCTCCAGGTTTTCCTGCTCTTTTTTCCGCTTTTCCGCCCTGGCGCGGCGGGAATCGAGCCGCATGGAATAGCCCTGCATCGCGTTGGAGAGCTCCTCCACCGCCTCCCCGCATGCTTTGTAATCCGCCTGGGCCGCCTGCTTTTCGCGGTTCAGCCGCTCCATCAGCTCGCTGCGGGCGGCAAACGTTTCGTCGATCGTTGCCACGCGCGCCGTGATTTCCGCCATGGCGCTCTCCACATGGGAGGATTGCACGCGGCAATCCGCCACCTGGCCGCCGAAGTGTGTGATCTCCGCTGAAATGGAGGCACATCGGCCCGCAAGCGCTTCGCCCTGGGCATTGAAATCCGCCGCCTGGCGGGCAAGCCCCTCCAGCGCGGTATGCTGCTCCTCCGCGTTTCGTAATAGTTCTTCGATCGCGCCGCGCTCCTGTGCAATGCGCTCCTCTAAATGGCGGCAAGTCTCCTCCGCCTGCTCCCGATCCTTCTGGATGCGGGCAATCGCCTCGTTGTTATGTAAAATGGAGTTATCCGCCACTGCCGCCTGCGCTTCCAGCCGGGCGGCTTCCTCCTCCAGCCGGGCAGCACCGTGGCGCACCTCGTCGATGCGCACCGTGACCTCCTGCGACTGGGCGATGATCGATTCGATCTCCTCCTCGATCTCCGCAAGCTCCCGCTCGGCACCCTCATGCTGGGCATTGGCGAGCGAAATTTTATGCTCCTGCTCGCGCAAGCGCTCGTTGGATTGCCGGATCGTATGCAGCCAAAGGCCGATCTCCAGCTCCTTTTTCTCCTGTGCCAGCACCAAAAAGCGCTCCGCCTTCTCGCTCTGCTCCCGCAGGGGCTCCACGCGCGCTTCCAGTTCGGAGAGGATATCCTTCAGGCGCACCAGGTTTTCCTGCGCCTGTTCCAGGCGGCGGTTCGCATCCGTGCGCCGGTAGCGGTAGTGGGAGATTCCCGCCGCCTCCTCAAACATCTCGCGCCGTTCGCCGGATTTTGCGGAGATCATATCCGCAATTTTACCCTGGCTGACGATCGAATAGCCATCGCGCCCGAGGCCCGTATCCATAAACAGCTCGTGGATATCCTTGAGCCGCACGGCATTGCCATTGATGCGGTATTCCCCCTCTCCAGAGCGGTAGTAGCGGCGGGTTACGGCCACCTCATCCTCATCGAGGGAGAGGGCGCGGTCGCGGTTATCGAGCCGCAGCGTCACCTCCGCAAAGCCCTGCGCCCGGCGCACGCCGGTGCCGCTGAACACCACATCCTCCATCTTCGAGCCGCGCAGGCTTTTGGTGGACTGCTCGCCGAGCACCCAGCGCACCGCGTCGGAAACGTTGCTCTTTCCGCTGCCGTTGGGGCCGACAACGCAGGTGATCCCCTTGTCAAAGGTGAGCACCGTTTTATCCGGGAAGGACTTAAAGCCCTGCATTTCAAGCGATTTTAAAATCATCCGGTATGGAACCTCCAAGTTCAGCCGGCAGACATCAGATCTCAGTCATCCGAGCGAAAGGATTCCTTCGCCCAACGTCTGACATCTCATATCTGGCGCTCTGCTTTTACTTCATATTTTTTACATCCTGCATCCGCTGTGATCCGGCAGTCGAAGCCCTGCTCCTTCAGCCGTTCCAGATTCCTGCGGCGCTGGCCCGTCATTTTGGAAACGCAATGCGGCGCTACCGTTAAAATAGCTTTCGGGCCCTCCGGCAGGCATTCCCGCAGCGCGTGAAGCGCGTTTTGATAATAAATTTCCCCTTCGCACAGCTCCCGGAACGCCGGGTGCCACGGCCCGGCGACATAGCCCTTCTCCACATCACCGCCCGCGTGCAGGCCAAGGCGGATCACCGGCACGCCCGCCTCTTCACACCACAGTAGAAGTGAGGCACAGAGGGAAACCGCCTCTTCCAGCGGCTGCGGCAGGTATGCGCCGGAGCGGTACTGCTCCGCCAGGGGCGTGCCCCCCAAAACAATGGTGGGGTAAATCCTCATCGTATCAGGCCTGAGCGCCAGCAGCCGGCTGAGCGTATGCTCCGCGCCCGCAGGCGTATCGCCGGGCAGGCCCGTCATCATCTGGAGCCCGAGTTCGAAGCCCATCTCCTGGATGCGCCGGGAGGCATCCTCCACATCCTGCGCCGTATGGCCGCGGCCGTTCTGAAACAGAACGCGGTCATCCATACTCTGTGCGCCGAGCTCAATGGCGGTCACGCCATATTGCTTTAAAAGAGCAAGCACGGGGGTGTCCACTGCGTCGGGCCGGGTGGAAACGCGGATGCCCGCGATTTGCCCCCGTTTCAGATACGGCTGCGCGGCGCATAGCAATTCCACCATATACGCCCTGCCGATCGCCGTAAAGCTGCCGCCGAAAAAGGCGAGCTGCGCGCCCGCGCAATCCCGCGCGCGCAACGTTTGCAAGGCTGTCTCCACAGCGGCCGTCACATCTGCCGCGCGCGGCTTTTTCACCGCGCCGGAAATGCTCTTTTGATTGCAAAAGCTGCACTGGTGCGGGCACCCCTCGTGCGGGATGAACAGGGCAATGTTGATATGCTTCCCGCTCACAGGCCCATCAGCGCAAGCGCCTCGCGCGCCGCCGCCTGCTCGGCGAGCTTTTTGCTCCGGCCCGTGCCGCGGCCGATGACGTTGCTGTTGAGATGCACTTCCACGGTGAAGGACTTGTCGTGATCCGGCCCGCTTTCATCCGTGAGGACATATTCCAGCTCCTCCTCCGGGTTCTGCTGGATGATCTCCTGCAGCGTCGTCTTATAATCCTTAAATGGCAGGCTGTGCTGCACCGCGTCCTTGATAAAGCGCAGCACGAAGGTGCGCGCGCTTTCAATCCCGCCGTCGAGATAGATCGACGCGATCACCGCTTCAAAAGCGTCCGCCAGAATCGAGGGGCGCTCGCGGCCGCCTGTGTTTTCCTCACCGTGGCCCAGGCGCAGATATTCCCCCAAAGAAATCTCCAATGCAAAGCCGTGCAGGGATTTCTCGCACACCGTCGCCGCGCGCAGCTTCGTCAGCTTGCCCTCCGGCAGATGGGAAAAATGGCGGTAAAAATAATCCGCTGTGATAAAGCCGAGCACGGAATCGCCCAAAAATTCCAACCGCTCGTTGCTGCCATAGGAAACCTGCCGCTCGTTGGCATAGGAAGAATGCGTCAGCGCGCGCTCCAGCAAGTTGATGTCTTGATAGGTATATCCCAGCTTTTTTTCCAGCTCCTTGAGCTTTTCCCGATCGTTCATCCGTATGTCCATCCTTTCCATGCCCGGTTTGAAAACCGCTCTCCTTTTCGGAACAAATCTCTCAAGCCTTTGTATCCTGATTGGTTTTGGATACCGCGTTCGCAATGTTCTCGATCACGCCCGTCTCGCTGAACTGCTTCGCCTGGCGGATCGCGCTGCAAAACGCCTTCGCATTGGAGGAGCCGTGCGCCTTGATCACCGGCTTTGAGATACCCAGAAGCGGCGCTCCGCCAAACTCCGTGTAATCCATCCGCTTTTTAAAATCCATCAGCCCGTTTTTGATCATCAGGGCGCTGAGCTTTGTCAGCAGACTTTTTTTGAAAATCGCTTTGATATTGACCATCATCGCCCCGGCCACGCCCTCATACATCTTCAGGAGCATATTGCCCGTGAAGCCATCCGCCACCAGCACGTCGCACGCGCCGAACGGCACGTCGCGCGCCTCAACATTGCCGATGAAGTGATAATCCGACGTTTCCATCAGCTCATAGGCCTCCAGCTGGAGCGGCCCGCCCTTGGTCTTTTCCGTGCCGATGTTGGCAAGGCCCACGCGGGGCCGCTCCACGCCGAGCACCTTCTGCATGTAAAAGCTGCCCATCGCGCCGAACTGATCGAGCATCTGCGCGGTACATTCCACGTTTGCACCGCAGTCCATGAGCAAAAACGGCGCCTTATTCGACGGCAGGACGCTTGCGATCGCCGCGCGGCGTACGCCGCGGATACGCTTGACAATAAGCGTCGCGCCCACAACCAGCGCTCCCGTACTGCCCGCGGAGACGAACGCATCGCCCCGGCCCTCAGCCAGCGCCTTCAGGCCGACTGCCATAGAAGTATCCCCCTTCTCCTTGGCAATACTCGTGGGCGCATCCTCCATCCCCATGACGTCCGGCGCATGGAGGATTTCCATGCGGTCGAGGGAAATCCCGTTTTCCTGTGCGCAGGCCCTGATCTTCGCCTCATCGCCTGTGAGGAGAATTGTAACACCAAGCTCGCGCACTGCCGTTTCGCAGCCTTTGAGAATTTCAAGCGGCGCGTTATCCCCGCCAAATGCGTCTGCAATGATTTTCATTCGTCCGACCTTCTCTCTCTATGTTGTGCATTTTCATGCCGTTTTATCGATCGAAGCCTTCCTCCCGCAGCCGGGCGGAAAGCGCTTCCAGCGCACGGTTGGAAAGCGCCTCATAGCGCGCCTTTTTCTCCCGAATCTGCCGGTCAAGCGGCGGCAGTACGCCGAAATTCGCTCCCATCGGCTGAAAAATTTCAACCGATGGATCGCTAATATAGGCCGCCAGCGCGCCGAGCATGGTCTCCCTCGGCAGGAGGAGGGGGGCTTGCCCGCGCAGCCTGCGCGCTGCATTGATCCCGGCAAGGATGCCGGAGCCCGCCGACTCCATATACCCTTCAACGCCTGTGATCTGCCCGGCAAAAAACAAATCCGGCCTCCCCCGCATCGAATAATCCGCATTTAACAGCCGCGGGGAATCGAGGAAGGTATTGCGGTGCATCACGCCGTAGCGCAAAAATTCCGCGTTTTTCAGCGCCGGAATCATCGAAAAAACGCGCTTCTGCTCGCCGAATTTCAGGTTGGTCTGAAAGCCGACGAGGTTGTACATCGTCCCCTGCGCATTCTCCTTACGCAGCTGAAGCACCGCCCACGGCCTGTGCCCGGTGCGCGGATCACGCAGGCCAACCGGCTTGAGCGGGCCGAAACGCATCGTATCCGCCCCGCGGGAAGCCATCACCTCGATGGGCATGCACCCCTCGTAAACGCCACGCTTTTTGTCAAACGAATGAAGCTCTGCGCGCTCGGCGTGGAGCAGCGCCTCATAAAACGCTTCATATTCCGCTTTGTCCATCGGGCAGTTGATATAGTCGTCCTCCCCGCCCCGGCCATAGCGGGACTGGGTAAAAGCATGATCCAGATCGATACTGTCCGCGCTGACAATCGGCGCAGCCGCGTCATAAAAACTCAGGCCCTCTCCGCACAGGGCAAAGATATCCCGCGCAAGCGCATCGGAGGCAAGCGGCCCGGCCGCCACAACCGTAACGCCCTCCGTTGGGATCGCCGTCACCTCCCGATGTTCAACCGTGATGCGCTCATGGGCGCAGATTTTTTCCGTGACTAAGCGGGAAAACTGCTCCCGGTCCACAGCAAGCGCCCCGCCCGCGGGGACACGGCTCTCATAGGCGCAGGAGACGCACAGGGAGCCGAGCGCCTTCATCTCCGCCTTCAACAGGCCCGCGGCGGAGGCAAGCCGCTCCGCTTTGAGGGAGTTTGAGCACACCAGCTCCGCAAAGCCGCCACTATGATGGGCGGGCGAAAAATAAACCGGTTTCATTTCGGCGAGCGTCACCTGTACGCCCGCCTGCGCCAGCTGCCAGGCTGCTTCACAGCCCGCGAGCCCCGCGCCGATTACGGTTGCCTGATTCTCCATGGATCGGGTTCCTTTCTGCAATTACGATTCTGTTTCCGGCTTTTCTTCCGCTTCGGCGGCGCCCTTCTTCTTGCGCTCCACCTTGCGCTCATAATCGCAGCCCTCATTCAGGCAGACGATCAGGCCGCCGCGCCGTTTGAAGAGGGATTTGCCGCACTTCGGGCAGGTTTCCGCCGTGGGCTGATCCCAGGTCATGAAATTACACTCCGGGTAATTGCTGCACCCATAAAACGGATAACCGCGCTTGGATTTTTTCATAATCACCTTGCCGCCGCACCGCGGGCAGAACGCGCCCGTCTCCTGCACAAGGGGCTTTGTATTCTTGCACTCCGGGTAGCCAGGGCAGGCGAGGAATTTGCCATAGCGGCCCACCTTGACCACCATCATCCGCCCGCATTTTTCACAGGGGATATCCGTTTCATCCTCGGCGAGCTTGATTTTGACATCCTTCATCTCTTCCTTGACCTTTTGGAGGGTCACGTCGAAGTCGTCATAAAACTCGTGGAGCATCTTGATATAATCCTCCTGCCCCTCGCCGACCTTGTCGAGCGAGGATTCCATGGAGGCGGTAAATTTTGTGTTGACGATCTTCGGGAATTTTTCACGCAGCAGCTTTGTCATTGCCTCGCCCAGCTCTGTGGGGTGCAGCTGCTTTGCCTCGCGCTTGACGTAATCGCGGCTGGTGATCGTCGAAATGATAGAGGCGTAAGTGCTCGGGCGGCCGATGCCGTTTTCCTCCAGCGTTTTAATCAGCGATGCCTCCGTATAGCGGGGCGGCGGCTGGGTGAAGTGCTGGTTGCCGCCAATCTCTTTAAGCTTTAATTTGTCGCCCTCCTTAATCTCCGGAAGCCTCCCATCGGCTTCCGCGTCATCCGTGCTCTCTTCATAAAGGACGGTGAAGCCGTCAAATTTGATGGAATAGCCGCTGGCGGTAAAGAGATAGTGCCCGCCCTCCTGCGGCTCTTCCACCGGCAGCGCCTCGATCTCCGCACGCACGGTGTTCTGAATGCAGTTGGCCATCAAGCTCGCCATAAAGCGCTTCCAGATCAAATTATACAGCTTATACTGATCGGCGGTCAGGTTCTTTTTGGCCTGCTCCGGGGTGAGCTCCGGCATGGTGGGTCGGATCGCTTCGTGGCCATCCTGCGCGTTGGCGCGGGATTTGAAATAGCGCGGCTTATCCGGCAGGTATTTCTCGCCCCAATGCTCTTTGATATAGTCGTTGCCCTGCGCGCGCGCCTCCTCGGAGATGCGCAGGGAGTCCGTTCTCATATAGGTAATCAAACCTACGGAGCCGATGCCTTCCACCTCAACGCCCTCATAAAGCTCCTGCGCCGCCTTCATCGTCCGGCGGGCCTGGAAGCCCATGCGCCGCGACGCCTCCTGTTGCAAAGTGGAGGTAATGAAGGGCGGGGCCGGGCTTTTGCGGCGCGTGCCCTTTTTGACGGTCTTTACACGGTACTGCGCACCGTCGAGCTTTGCAAGGATCGCGTCGGCCTGCTCTTTATTTTCAATTTTGATCTTACCCTGCTCATTGCCGTAAAAAGCGGCGGCAAACACGCGGCGCGTGCCCGGGGTAAGGAATTTTGCGTCCAGCGACCAGTATTCCTCCGGCTTGAAGGCGCGGATCTCCTCCTCACGGTCTACAATCATCCGCAGCGCAACGCTCTGCACACGCCCGGCGGACAGTCCGCGGTGGATCTTCTGGGAGACAAAGGGGCTGAGCTTATAGCCCACCAGCCGGTCGAGAATCCGGCGCGCCTGCTGTGCGTTGACCAGATCCATATCCACCACATGGGGGTTCTCCATGCCGTTTTTGACGCCCGTTTTTGTGATTTCATTGAAGGTCACGCGGTTGGCCTCGCTCAAATCCAAATTCAGGATCGTCGCAAGGTGCCACGAGATCGCCTCCCCCTCGCGATCCGGGTCGGTCGCCAGAAAGACCTTGTCGCTTACGGCGGCGGTCTTTTTCAGGTCTTTGACAAATTGCTCTTTCCCTTTGATGATCGCATACTTCGGCGCGAAATCCTTTTTTACGTCCACGCTCAGGCGGGCGGGCGGCAAATCCCGCACATGGCCCATCGAAGCAGTTACCTCATAATCTTTTCCCAAATATTTTTGAATCGTCTTGGCTTTTGCCGGAGACTCCACAATTACAAGCTTTGACATATCATCATCCTAAAAAATAAATTATTATGAAGCGCAGTGAATAACAAAGCAAACTTGATTGCCGGCTGGCTGGTCAAAAAGTTCCACGCTCTTACGGAACGCAGAGCGTTCCCGGCTATCCTTTATAACAATGTATAGCGCCCACCGGATTCCGACCGCACCAAACCGTATAGCTCCAGCTCTGTAAAGGCGCTCAGGATCTCCTGTACTGGGAGCTGCAAACGGCTGGCTGCCTCATCCACATGCAGCGCGCCCGCGCTGAGAAGCGTCAACAACTGTTTCGCCGGTGCGCTCAGGTGCTCCGGCATGCTTTTGCTGCCGGCAGCTTGGGCGGAAACAGCCTGTGTTTCCCTTATATTATGCATCCGTGCGCAATTATGCATGTTGTGAAGTGCCTGCCCTTGTTTTTTTTGCAGTTTTGCAAAGGGCCTATCCGCTCCGGTCAGATGGAGTGTGTCCGGATACAGGTATTGATATTCCTCCAGCACATCCATCGCGGTGAGCACTGGCTTCGCCCCATCCCGGATCAGCCGGTTTGCCCCGGTATAGGCGGAGCTGACGATATCACCAGGCACGGCGAACACGTCCCGCCCCTGCTCCAGCGCGCAGCGCGCCGTAATCAGGGAGCCGCTCTTTTCTCCCGCCTCGATCACGACCGTCCCACAGCTCACACCGGAGAGCAGCCGGTTGCGCACCGGGAAGGTTGCACGGCCCGGCGGCGTGCCGGGCGGAAACTCGCTGACCACCGCCCCATTTGCGGCAATCGACTCGCGCAGATGTTGGTTTTCCATCAGATAACGCACGCCGAGCCCGCAGCCGAGAAACGCAACCGTTTTCCCGCCGCCCTCCAGCGCGCCCATATGAGCCGCCGAATCAATGCCCAACGCTCCACCGCTGACGACAACCGCGCCCGCTTCGGCAAACGCTTTGCACAATCCCTGCGCGATCTGCCTGCCCTGAAGAGAAGCTTCCCGCGCGCCAACCACGGCCAGGGCCACACGCCCATCTAAATCCGGCATTCGCCCACACACATATAAGGCTGCCGGGAAATTTGGAATTGCCCGCAGCCGCTTAGGGTAAAGCGGATCTTCCGGCGTGAGGGCCAGCCACCCGCTGCCCGCGCACTGCTTTAAAATCTCCTCTGCCTGTGCCAGGCTGTGGGAGCGCAGCTTTTCCAGCTGCTTGGCCGTGAACAGGCCCGCAAGCTTCCATTCCAGCTCGCCCGCCTCATACAGGCGGCGCGCCGTGCCAAAATAAGCGATGGCCTCCTCCAAACGCGCTTGCACACCTAACGCGGATTGCAGCCAAATCCAATAGCAGCGGTCATCCATGCATAGCCATCCTTTTTATTCATTCAGGGAAAGCGGCGCAGGATGATCGCCCACGCATCATTTCCCACATGAGGATCGCGGCGGCGGCAGAAGCATTCAGCGACTCCGCGCGCCCGCGCATTGGGATTGTCACAAGTGCATCACAAAGCGCCATGGTTTCCCGCGTGACGCCCGCACCCTCATTGCCAACGACGCAAACCGTCCGTGGGCCGAAGCCCGCCCCGGCAACGGGAAGCGCATCCGCGCGCGGCGTGGATGCAAAAAGCCGCATGCCCTGCGCCCGGCAGGCATGCAGGGCCTCCTCTATAGAGTCCATACGCAGCACAGGCACCCGCAAAAGAGCGCCCATGGCAGCGCGCTGCGCTTTGGGGCTGTAAATATCGCATCCGCCCGAAACAATCAGGCCGCTTAACCCCAGCGCCTCCGCCGTGCGGGCGATCGCGCCAAGATTGGATGGATCCTGAATGTTCTCAAGGGCGATATAGCTGCCATTCTTTTCTATTGTATCGTCGCCCGGGCGTTTGTCAAGTACCCCACAGATGCAAAAAATGCCCTGCGGGGATTGCGTATCCCCCAAACGGCGGCTAATTTCCTCTGTAATCAAAAAAACGGAAGCGGCTTTTTCCTGCAAAAAGGCCGTCTCCTCCGGATAGCGTTCCAGTGCCCGGCGCGTGAAAAAAAGCTGACGGATCGGTATTCCTGTTTGCCCCGCCTCCATGCACAGCCGGGCGCCCTCTAAAACGAAAAGCCCCTCCTCCCGCCGCGCGGCGGCGGAGGAAAACAGCTGTACGGCCGCCTTCACACGGGCGTTCGAGCGGCTGGTGATCTCCTCCATGGGATCCCTCCTTGATCTAAGCGCCTGAAAGCGCAAAGAAAAACACGCCCGAGTCACCCCGGGCGCGGCTTCACAATGTATTATTTCAGCGCTGCTTTTGCCTGCTCGGCCAGGGCGGTAAAGGCAGCCGGGTCCGCAATGGCAATCTCAGAGAGCATCTTGCGGTTGAGCGTAACATTTGCCTTCTTCAGGCCATTCATGAAGGTGGAATAGTTCATGCCGTTTTGCTTGCAGGCGGCAGAAATGCGGGTGATCCACAGGCGGCGGAAATCACGCTTTTTCTGCTTGCGGCCGATATAGGCATACTGGCCGGATTTCATAACGGCCTGCTTCGCGGTTTTGAACAGCTTGCTCTTAGAGCCGTAATAGCCCTTTGCGAGCTTGAGTGTTTTATTCCTTCTTTTGCGCGTCATGATCGCGCCTTTGATACGAGCCATGGTAGGTTACCTCCGTTAATGTAAATGTTTCTTGCGTGTCTCTCTTATTTATACGGGACCAGGCGCTTGATCTGCTTCTGGTTCGTGGTATCCGCCACGCTCGTTTTGCGCAGGTTTCTCTTGCGCTTTGTATTCTTCTTCGTCAGGATGTGGGACTTGTTGGCATGGGCGCGGATCGGCTTGCCGTTTTTCGACATTTTAAAGCGCTTTTTCGCACCACTGTGGGTTTTAATTTTCGGCATAATAAATATCCTCCTTATTACTTCACTGGTTTTGCCGCCAAGAACATAATCATGGAGCGGCCCTCAAGCTTGGCGGGTTTTTCCACACTGCTTTCCTCCTGGAGCTCTTCCGCAAAACGCTTCATGATCTCCAGTCCATTTTGAGGGTGCGCCATCTCGCGGCCACGGAACCGGATGGAAACCTTTACTTTGTTCCCCTCCTTCAGGAACCGTCTGGCATGGCCGGCTTTGGTTTCAAAGTCGTGCTTGTCAATGTTCAATGACAGGCGGATTTCCTTGATCTCCACGATATGCTGATTTTTTCTTGCTTCCTTCTCCCGCTTAGCCTGCTCAAAGCGGTATTTCCCGTAATCCATAATCTTACATACGGGCGGCGTGGCCTGGGGAGCAATTTTTACAAGGTCAAGGTCCTTCTCCTCGGCGATACGCAGCGCTTCCCGCGCAGACATGATGCCAAGCTGCTCGCCTGTATCCGTGATGACTCGGATCTCCCGGTCACGGATTTGTTCATTGATCTGCATGTCTTTGTTGCTAATGTTCAAGCACCTCCAAAACCTGTTGGGCGCCGCCGGGATGCCGGCGAAGCCAAAATCAAAAAGCGCGGACAATCCTTCGTCCGCGCTCAACACACAAAAATAGGGGCTGTTTTGCCCTGCTTTCCGGTATTGACCTGACGCGGGCACTCCCGGCAGGTGAGAACGAAAGGCGTCCTTCTTTCTTGTACCGGAGTATTATAACAGATGGGGAGAGCCCCGTCAAGCCCCTGGTCTATCTTTTTTCATTCTTTGGCACTTTAGCAGCCTTTTTGCCACACGAAACGGCCCCGCACACTTCATATCATGAACGGGGCCGCTTCTATTCAGTTGTTATAAAATGCTTGACATCTATACTATAGCTTGTCCGGCCGGTCCTGTCAACTGTTTTGAATAGAAATTCTGCCGATTGCACTGATAAAATCTGCATTTTCACAAAAATCGATTGTAAATATCGCCTGCGCCTGATAAAATAGCTTCAAATAAAGTTTGAAGCCTCAGCCTGTCAAAAAAGTCAAATGGAAGAAAAAAGTGCACAAAAAGCCCCGTTGCGAATCGCCTACGTAACCAGCATCTAAATGTAGTGCGGAGCGCTGGCGGAAGGCCAAGGCAGCATTTGCAGCATCTGACGGTGGGCTCGTGAGGGGATTTGACCGCTACACATGCGTAGCATGGGGGCGGTCAAACGAGCGCTCAAATTGTTTGAGCGTAGCGAGTTTTTGGGCGTCTCGCCGAACGGATTCGATCGTGCGTCAAAGCCTCCCGCTGCCGATGTGCCATGATTTAACAGCCCCTTTTGCTTCCTTTTCCGGCCGAGCGGACAAGGATGGGCCCGCGCGGCCTGAGCGCATGCTTAACTTTTTGTTTTGATTAAAGTAATTTGCAACCAACAGCATTAAAAATATTTTTTAGAAAACTTTTTCTAAATCATCTTTGTACATTTTGGCAAATTGATATACCTTTTTCGACAAGCTGTAGCTTCAAACAAAGTTTGAAGCCTTAGAACATTGTATGGATCACAAAAAGATAACATATTAATAGCAGAGAGAGGTTCACTTTTATGGAGACTATTTTTCATGTTTTGCTCATTGCCGCCGTCATATGCCTTGTGCTTTTCCTTCTGGCCACAGCGGTCGGCGCCGTTTTTTTCAAGATGGTTCTGGTGCGGGAGAAAAGCCCCGGCGACCCGATGAACAAGAGCCATGTCACGCCGGAGGAGCTGGAGCGCTGGCGCAAGGCGGTCCGGGAGGGAAACGATTGGGTGGCCTCACACAAAACGCAGGAGGTTAACATCGCCTCCCACGACGGCCTCAGCCTGCACGGCCTACTGGTGCCCGCTGAGGGAGGCATGGAGCATAGCCGCAAATTTCTCCTCGCCATCCACGGCTACCGCAGCGGCCCAATGCGTGAATATTATTACATGCTGCCCTTCTACCACTCGCTCGGCTATCATGTGCTGATGCCGGATGACCGCGCGCATGGAAAAAGCGAGGGCAAGTATATCGGCTTCGGCTGGCTCGACCGGCTCGACTGTATCGCATGGGCCAATTACATCATTGATACTTACGGCGCGGATTGCGAAATTGTCCTCCAGGGGATCTCCATGGGCGCGGCAACGGTGATGAACGCCTCCGGCGAACCGCTTCCGCCCCAGGTGAAGGGGATCATTGAGGATTGCGGCTTCTCCACTGCCAAAGGCGTTTTTGCCCACGAGGCAAAGCTGCGCTACAAGCTGCCCGCCTGGCCGCTGATTCCGGCGGCAAGCATGGTATGCGGGCTGGTGGCGGGCTACCGCTTTGCACAGGATGAGCCCGTCAGGCAGATTCAAAAGGCAAAGGTCCCCTTTCTCTTCATCCATGGCAGCCGGGACGATTTTGTGCCGACCCTGATGGTGCATGAGGTTTATGATGCGTGCCCAACCCGCAAGACGAAGCTCATCGTGGAGGGAGCCGCACACGCGATGGCCTACCTTGAGGATCGGGAGGGCTATGAAAAGGCGGTAAAGGCTTTTCTGGAAAGCGTGACCGCGCCAATGGAACTGCCGATTGAATAGTGTATATTGCGGTTCTTATCTGTTCTATGAATCGTTGAAGCGTGGCAGAGGTGAAAAACCGCCTCTGCCACGCTTTCTTTTCTTCCACTTCTTCCGCTTTTAAAAGAACTTCAGCTGCGTATCCCCGTAGCCGATCCGGCTCGCCCGCACGATATCCTGCATCTGATATAAAATGCCCGCCTCTTCACATGCCTTGGAAAACAGGCCCCATAGCTCCTTCGCCCGCCTGCTCACACAACGGTAATCACTGCGGTACTGCCGCTCATACTGCGCCCGCAGCCCTTCGCCCGGAAATAGCGCGTCGAGCTTTGAGAGATACCATTCCCTCTGGTTTTGCCGCAAGGTCATGCCAAAGGCCGGGTAGATAAATCTCGCGCCACACTGCGCCGCGCGCTGCACGATCCCCAGCACATTTTCAGGTGTATCCTCCAGAAACGGCAGCACGGGCATCAGCAGAATTCCCGCAAACAGGCCCGACTCTGTCAATTCAGCAAGCGCATGAAACCGATCGGAGGAGGGCGGCGCGTTCGGCTCGATCTTCCGGCTGAGCGCATCGTCGCAGGTGGTGATGGTCAGCTTGCAGAGCACGGGCATCTCCGCCCGGATTTCCTGCAAAACATCGATATCACGGGTGATGAGCGTGCTTTTGGTGGCGATTGCAGCGCCGAAGCCAAAGGCCGCGAGCAGCTCAAGCGCGTGGCGCGTAGCCAAAAGCTCGCGCTCATAGGGATTATAGGGGTCGCTCATCGCGCCCGTCCCCACCACGCCGGGCTTTACCTTCCGCCGCAGGTCATCGCGCACAATTTGGAGCGCGTTTTCCTTGATACGTACCTGGTCAAAATGGTCGATGCGGTAGCAATCCGACCGGCTGTCGCAGTAGATACAGCCATGGCAGCAGCCGCGGTAAAGATTCATATTGTAATCCGTGCCGAACCATTCACTGCTTTTCGTGCGTGTGACAATGGTTTTAGCGGGCACCGTTTCAATGGGCGGAAGCATTATTTGATCACCTTCCTTTGCTAAACGAAAAGTTGCCGTGTAAGGAAGCTGTTCTGGCGGGGCAAAAACAGCCTGCGAAAAATTTGAAGGGATTAAATTTTGTGTCTTTCTATGAAAGATGCTTGACAGCTGAATAAAGAGAAAAGTAAAATGAATTGACTGATTCAGAAGCAAAAAGGGGGAAACGGTTCATGCTACATCAATCATTTGGAAAAATGGCCTTGAGCATATTGCTTTCGGCAAACCTGTTATTTGCGCCTGTTTTACCGGCGGCATATGCAGCGGACAGCACTGATATAGTGGAACGAGTCGTTATCACTTTCCACGGCGACGCGCAGACGCAGCGCGGTATCAGCTGGTTTACCACAGAAAAAACACGTACTGACGTACAGGTGATGAAGGCCGCCGATTTTCAGGGTGCTTTTATCAAGCCTCTGTCCTATGAAGGGACTGCCCGTTATTACCGGGGACAGTATGCGCACCGCGTGATCCTCAATGGATTGGAGCCCGGCACAGAATATGTATATCGCGTGGGGGATAAGGAGCAAAATCTTTGGAGCAAAACGGGATCTTTTCAAACGGACGCTGGAAAAAACGGAGCGTTTTCCTTCCTGGCAATCGCGGATGTTCAGGCGGACACTGAAGAGAATTTCCAAAAGGCCAGCGAACTTCTCGATCAGGGATTCAAAACGGTGCCACACGCACAGTTTGTCGCCAACTTGGGTGATTTCGTCAACAACTGCAATAATGAGCAATGGGATATGTATTTTCGTAATTTTGAGCGTCATCATCTGCGCACGACGCTCGCGCCCGTTTCCGGCAATCACGATGGTGTGCCAAGCTGGTTCCGGTATCAGTTCCCGGTGGCTGCCGCAGAGCCTTCGCTAGGGCTGACGGGAGACTATTATTCTTTTGATTATAGCAATGCACATTTCGCTGTGCTCAATACGAACGATATGTTCCCTATGACTAGCGCGCAGGTCAACTGGCTGCGCAACGATATGCGTGCATCAGATGCGGATTGGAAAATTGTCATGATGCATCGCCCACTCTATTCCGCAGGAAAGAATTACAATAAACCGGATACCATGATCATGCACAACCGGTTGATTCCAGTTATGGATGAGCTTGGAATTGACCTTGTGCTTTCTGGCCACGACCATATGTATTTTCGTACAAAGCAAATGAAGGGTGATCAGGCACAGGCAACAACTTATATCCAGGAAGTTTATAACGGTGAAACAGTCGATTTTGCCGTTGATCCGGAGGGAACCACCTATATCCTGCCGAATACAGCCGGGACGAAACGGTACCCGGTTCATTCGGAGACCTTCCAGAAGATTCTGGATGCCGGAGAGGTTGTCACACAGCCGGGCCATCCTGTGTTCGCCGGGATCACGATCGAAGGCGATAAGCTCATTTACAATGCCTATGCCTATGATGTGGATGGGACAAAATCAGTGGAGCGTATTGACAGCTATGCAATTAAAAAAACGCTCAGCGATGAACCATCCGCACCGTTTGAGCCGGACTCGACGGACTACTCCTCTCTCTGGAGACAGGATTTGAATAATCTGATTACACTCCTGATCCGCGCGGTAGCTGATTACTGTATTCTGATTCCGCAATTGATCCGCGACGCAATTATTAACAGGTAAAGGAAGAAACATCAATCAACAGATTAGTCGGCGCAGTCGTTTTGACTGCACCACTGCGCCGTTCACCTGTCAAAACAGATATCGCATTTTTGTTAAAATGTCAAAGGGAATTTTACAAAATTTATGAACCAGTTCTGCGTTCTTTGATTACTTGCATCGTGAAACAGGGGCAACAGCGGCCAAGCACTCCGCAGGAGCGCCCTGTAGCGGCATGCCAAGCAGCAGCCGCAATCTTTCGGATAATAAGCGCAATCGGAACAAACGACGCCACAGCAGATGATGGCCGGCTCCACACAGAAACTGCCTCAGGCTTGTCCCCCACTCTCCCACCGCTTGAGCGTGGGGAACCAGGCAAGCATCTGCCCGCGCGCCTGCTCCAAATCCGGATACATCCCCATATCCTGCCCGATTTTTACGCAGAAGTCGATCATTTCCTCCATCGTGCAATCCTGCTTGAATGCGCCGTTCTCATAGCAATAGCAGCAATAATCCTCATTCCGGCTCCCATCCGCATTGGTTGCAAAGTGTGCTTCCTCCGTCATCGGCATTCCGCAGCTCTGGCAAAAAATTTTTTCATCCATGATGATCGTCCTTTCCAATTGAGATTGCATTCAGGATAACAAAAATAAGCTGACATCTGCGTGTCATATATGATCGGATTCATAAAATGAAACAATCTCCCGCGCACGGCGAAGCAATTTTTCACGCACCTGCGGCGGGCTGAGAACGCGGACGTTCGTGCCATATTGTAACAGCATGCTGTAGAGCCACTCCGCATCCGGCACACAGGCCCGCACAGTTAAGCTGCCATCCTCCTCCTTGATGACAGTGCTGTGAGGGAATAGATCATACACCTGATAGGCCATCTGCGGTGCAAACCGCAGCACGATCCGGAGAGGAGCCTGACCGCCCTCGTTTTCCATTTTCGGCCCGGTCTCCTCTCCCTCAGTGGAAAACAGGGCCGGATCAAAACCGCTGTGCAAAAGCTCCACTTCGTCCATCCGGCAGATTTTAAAGGTGCGCCTGGCGCCGCGTTTCTCGCACCAGGCGCGCAAATACCATCCCCCGCCCCGAAACAGCAGCTTCATCGGCGCAACGGTGCGTTCGCTTCGTTCCCCCGCAGCGCTGTAATAAATGAAATGCAGCTTTTGGCGGCTCAGAATGGCATCCTTGAGGAGGTTAAATTTTTGCTTTTCCCCCTCATCGCTGCCCCAATCCCAGCCCCAATGGGAAAAATCCACCTCAATCCAATCCGCCCCCTGGCGGCGGAACAGGGTATTCACCCGCTCGAGCACCTCTTCCCCGCCCGCATGTGTGGCGGCAATGCTTTGCAGCGCAAATAAAATCTCATCCTGCTCCCGCTCGGAAAGCAGGGATTTATCCAGCACAAAATCGGGCAGGAGGCGCACGCCGCCGCCCCGCCCGCGGTTGCAATAAACCGGGATCCCCGCACCGGAGAGCAGGTCGATATCCCGGTAAATGGTGCGAACGGAAACCTCAAAACGCTCTGCGAGCGCGGCTGCCGTAACGCTGCCCTTCTCCAGCAGCAGGTAGATGATTTCGAATAGACGGTTGATCTGCATCGCGTTCCCCCCTGATTGGTTATGAGTATAGCACAAATGTTCGACTATCACAAGCTTTTTGGCAATTTTGCACATTGCTTGGCTTTGGTAGCGATTTAGATCCTGGCGAGATAAAATAAAAATAGTTGCAAGTTGGCTGCACCATGCAAAATAGGGCAATGCTTGCCATACTTTCTCATTCAACATTTATTTTCTGCAGGAGGTTGCTGTATGACGATCCGATTTGCCAGCGTGGAAGACGCCGCTTCCTTGTTAAGGATATACGCTCAGTATATCAATACCGCAATTACTTTCGAATACGCACTGCCAACCGAGCAGGAATTTGCCCGCCGTATTGCTGAAATCTGTGCAGACTATCCATATCTTATTTGTGAGGAAGAAGGGCGGCCGATTGGTTATGCCTATGCACACAGGCAGATGGAACGGGCGGCTTATCAGTGGAATGTGGAATTATCCATCTATCTGGATCGCACTGCCACCTCAAAGGGAATTGGCCAGAGGCTTTACGCCGCGCTGATTGAACTTTTGAGATTGCAGGGGATTAAAACGGTATACGGCGGCGTGACACTCCCGAATATAAGGAGCGAAAGGCTCCACGAAAAGCTTGGCTTTCATCGCCTTGGAACCTATCATCACACGGGGTATAAATGCGGCGCATGGCACGATGTTGTTTGGTTTGAAAAAGCAATTGCGCCCTATCAGCCGGAGCCCCAGCCTATCATTCCAATGAACGAGATTCCAGAGGAAACAAAAAAGGATATCCTTGCAAAATACGCCTGATTCCTGCTGAAATTTTTAAAGAGGGCCGCTGCAAAACGAAAAACATTTTGCAGCGGCCCTCTTTCTAATGCGCGAAAGCAAAACGGTTTGCGCTTCCTGCCCTACCCCAATCTCTTTTTGATCTCCCGTTTCACAGCATCCAAATCACTGTTACATAGAATGAGCAAAAAGGTATCCAGCTCTTCCGGCTCGACATGCATACCGGATGGCATAATTTCCCTTTGGCAAGAGGCGATTCCTTTTTTATTCCGGAATGAGTGCAAAGCGCAGTTGATACGGCCTGCCGCTGGGGAGCCGGTGCTCCTCCTGCGGGAGCGCGCCCCAGCTGTCATCCCCGCCGACGCCTGCCTGCCGCGCCAATACGCGCACAAAGAGCCGATCGCTCTCCGGCAGATCCTTTTCATGGGCCGCCGCCTCCAGCTCCTCGGGCGACCAGCGGCAAACCGAGAGGGTAAAGGGTTCTTCTCCCGCGCTCTCCATCCGCAGCGTGCGCTTCTCGCCCTCCAGCGATGCATAGCGCACATCCGTGCGCGCCCCGTTCTCCTGCGGACGCAGGTAGGGGACATACAACTCGCCGGCCGGGATGCGGTAAAGGCCGATATCGGCGGCTGCTTGCCGGTCGCTGTAATTCTCCAGCGGCCCGCGCCCCAGGTAAGCGAGCGATTCATAGCTGGCCGCCGTTTCAAAGCACACGCCAACCTCCGGCAATTCAGGGAGGCTGCCATCCGGCTGGAATTGCAGCTCCACCAGCACGCCCGCCTGCGTGATGGTATAGGCAAGCACCCCGCCGCACGCCGGCTCAGAGGGGATCGTAAACCGGCTCGTCACCCGTACCACGCCGCGCGGCGCATCCTGCGCATCTACCGTATAGGGCGCATAGATGCAATTTTGCCCGGCAAACCGCCACACGGCACAGCGCACCGGCATATGGTTTCCCCGGTCGTTATCCGTAGAAGCGCGCCAGAAGGACGGGCGAAGCGGAGCAGATAAATATTCCTGCCCGCCTCTGCAAAGCGAAATGAGCTGCCCCGTCCGCCGGGAAAAACGCACACTGAGCGCTTCTCCTCGAATCGAGAGCGCGCCATAGCCCTCCAGGATTGTCAGATGATTTTCCGGGCGCGCAAAGCGCCGCTCTATCGCCATCGGATTGCTCACAAACTGTGCGCACGCAATCTCTGTGCCCGCTTTGGCCCAAGGGGTATCCTTACGCAGGCGGACAGAAAGATTCAAATAGCACTCCCGGCGGCAGATCCGGTTGAGCTCCAGCTCCAGCAGCCGCGTTTTCCCCGGGGCCAAAGCAAAATAAAAGGCGGCTCCGCGCAGGAATTCTCCGCCGCAGACTTGCTCCCAGCGGAATTCGAATTCCGACAGGTCGGTAACCAAAAAATGGTTGCCGATTTCAATCGTTCCGCGCTCCGCATCGAGCGCGCGAAACGAAATATTCTGATAAAGCCGCCGGATTTCCGCAAGCTTCGGGCTCGGCGTGCGGTCTGCAAACAACAGCCCGTCGCCGCAAAAATTGCCGTCGTTCGGCTCGTCGCCAAAATCCCCACCATAGGCGAAATAGTCTCTGCCCCGGTCATCCTTTGTGAGAATCGCCTGATCGATAAAATCCCAGACGAACGCGCCCTGCATGTGCGGCTCCTCTTCCAGCATCCGCGTATACCGCTCCACCCCGCCGCAGGAATTCCCCATCGCGTGGGCAAATTCGCACAACAGAAACGGCCTGTCCGGATGGGCGTGGAGGAACTCCCGCACCTGCTCCGGGGAAGCATACATCATGCTGTATACCTCTGTCGCGGCAAGATCCTGCTCCGGATTGCCGCAAACGGGCTCATAATGCACTGGGCGGGAGGGGTCCTTCTCCCGTAGCCAGTCGTGCATCTTTTGAACGTTTCCCCCGCCACCCGACTCATTGCCGAGCGACCATAGGATAACGCTGGCGTGGTTTTTATCCCGCTCGTAAAGCGACTGGATACGGCTCATGCAAGCGTTTTCCCACTCCGGCAGGCTGCCCGGCAGCGCAGGGCAGCCCGGGGCCGAGCCGCCCTGTGTGCCGTGGGCCTCCAGGTTATTTTCATCGATGAGATACAGCCCATATTTATCGCAGATGTCATACCAGGCAGGATGATTGGGGTAGTGGGAGGTGCGCACGGCGTTGATGTTGTTCGCCTTCATCATCAGAGCATCCGCAATCATTTCCTCCCGCGTGAGCGTTCGCCCGCCCCGGCAGGAAAACTCGTGCCGATTCACACCCTTGAGCACCAGCCTGCGGCCGTTGAGCAGCAAAATTCCGCCCCGGATCTCCACACGGCGGAAGCCAGCTTTCAAGGGCACATATTCCAGCACGCCCTCATCCCCGGTGAGGGCAAACAGCACCGTATAAAGGTGCGGCTTCTCCGCGCTCCAGAGCTTGGCCTGCGCAATCGTCGCATGCAGGGAGAGCCGGCCGCCCTCCGGCACATCCGCACGGTCATAGCCCACGATCACACCGCCGTCGAGCACCGTCATCTCAAGCCTTTGGCCGGGCCTCGGCGTATCAACCCATGCGAAAGCTTCCAGCTCCCCGTTTTGATAGGCGGCGTCCGGCAGGGAGGAAAGGGCAATATCCGCTAGGAAGCTCTCATTGGCAGCATAGAGGTATACATCCCGAAAGATGCCTGCCAGCCGCCAGAAATCCTGATCCTCCAGCCAACTACCGGTACACCAGCGGTAAACCTCCACGCCGATCCGATTTTTCCCCGGCTGCAAAAACGCCGTCAACTCAAATTCTGAGGGGCCAAAGGAATTCTCCGCATAGCCGATGCGGTTGCCGTTGATGTAGAGGTAAAAGGCAGATTCCACACCCTCAAACCGGAGAAAAACGCGCTTCTCTGCCCAGGCCAGAGGGAGCTGAAAGCTTTTGAGATAGCAACCCACCGGGTTCGTTTCCACCGGCGCATAGGGCGGCATGGGCTCCTCCCGCCCTTCCCATGGATACTGCACATTGCAGTATTGCGGCGCGCCATAGCCCTGCATCTGCCAGGAGCCGGGCACCTCAACCATATTATAACCTGCCGCGCGGAACGCCGGGTCGGCAAACCCCTCCGGCCGTTTCAGGTGATTGGGGTAAAGGCGAAAGCGCCATTTCCCGTTGAGCGGCATACAGCGGGCCGATTGCAGCTCCGCCCCGGAAAGCGCCTCCCGTTTGTCCGCATAGCGAAAAAATGTAGCGCGCTCCGGCATACGGCCGATCCCCGTCAGGTCGGGGCGGTTTTGCCATTCGGCATATCCGTCTATTATTTCCTCCATGAGCCAAACACTCCCGATCAATCTTCGTAGGCCGCCAAACTGCCCGTCCCTACAACACAGCGGCAAACAGCCGGCAGCCCTCTGCCGCCCGGCTATTTCAAATTTTTCAAATGGATATTGCCCTATCATCTATATAATGAAAGAAAGCCCACGGCCAAAAGCCCTGGGCAACTACCGGCGCACAATCCTGTTACTCGATTTCTGAATTATCCTCGCCCTGCTCGCCGTGATGCTGCAGTTCGCCGCCCTCCGCAAAGCCCTTGCCGGTCAAAACAGCGGCAACTGTTTGAAACAGAATTCGGATATCCATAAAAAGCGTATGATGCTCCACATAGTAAGCATCATAGGCTACCTTTTGCTCCGCGGTCAGCAAATCGCGCCCATTCACCTGTGCAAGGCCCGTCACACCGGGCCGCATCCGGTAAACGCCGGACGCTTCGCGCAGGGAGCGGATCTCCTCCTCCTCCGGAATCAACGGCCGTGGGCCAACAAAGCTCATTTCCCCCCGCAGGATGTTGAACAGCTGCGGCAGCTCATCCAGGCTCGTTTTACGCAAAAAGCGCCCGCACCGGGTCACGCAATGGTCAAATTCTTTCAGGTCGGCAGTCGGCGCGTTGCGTGTGCCTTGCTTCATCGTGCGAAATTTGCGGATGTCAAAAAGCTGATTATGGAGCCCCACGCGTTTTTGCCGGAACACAACCGGCCGCCCGCTATCGATTAAAATAATAACGCTGAGCAGCAGCAACAACGGCGAAAGGAGGATAATCGCCAGCAGACTGCAGATAAAATCGAAAAATCGTTTCATTCTTTCACTTCCACACCTCTGTACAGATTTCTCTCCTCTGAAAAATACTGCGGTGTTGAGTATAGCAGATTTCACGAGATTTTTCAATTGTTTTGTCGAAAAATCACAATAGATGAAACAATTCCCTCCCCGGTCAGTGGTCAGAAGCACTCTTCCATGGCATTCGTTCCATTCTATTTTACCGGCCGCCGCCCCAGAAAATATAGTCCGATACCAGCACAGCACGCACGGGCGCTCCGTCCCGGCCCGCAATTTTCACCGGCGGAGCGATCAAAAAATAATCTCCCGGCGCCGCTTCTTCCAGATACAGGCCCTCCAGCACCGCAATATTCTCCTGCAAGAGCGCACGGTGCGGACGAGCCTGGTTTCCGGGGCAGCCGACCGACTGCGCATCCGTCCCAATCAAACGCACGCCGAGCATGGCCAGTTCATCGCCCGCGCTCTCCAAAAAATAGGCGCTGCCGCCGCTTTTGAACAGCACGCGTTCACAGCCAGGCTTCACCAGCGCATCAATCTGCTCGCCTGTCACCGGCCCCGGCCCAATCTCCAGCACGGTGCAGGGGCCGATAAAACACTCCAGCGGCACTTCTGAAATGCTTTTGCCCCCTTCGATGAAGTGCATCGGCGCATCCGCATGCGTGCCCGTATGCAGGCAGGCATACAGAGCGGATAGATTGCACGCATCTCCATTTGCAATCCGGCTGAGCACATGCAGGCGCGGCTCCGGGTCGCCCGGATAAACCGGCGCTGTGAGCAAATCGGAAGAGATATCGATCAGGTTCATAAGGAACGCCTCCTATCCTTTTCTTTACAAAAAAGGCGGAGAAGCGCATGAAGCGCCCTCCGCCTGATTCCATCTTATTTGATATTGATTTTTGTTTTCATCAATGCGTTGGTGCCCACAAACAGGCCGGAGGCAATCAAAAGCTCGATGACAAAGCCCGCGATGCCGATGACCATCCCCTCCTGCGCCCCCTTGGCCGCCATGCTGGTGGAGAAGGAAAAAACGATTTTGCCCGCAGTGTCAATCACAACGGTCAGTGGGACGTAGGTGGTCGCCACATACAGAAGAACCTGCATCACAATATAGATCAGGAAAAAGACCGCCAGCGCCGTAAAAATCCCAAACCGCTGAAACGGGCGAATATTCGCCACAGTTACGGCAAAAAACACGGCGGATACGAACACCGCGATTTGGATAAACATGCCCACCGCCGTGACGGCAAGCGCCTTCCCGATCGCCTGCATGGAGGGCAGGCCTACCGTGGCCATCATCATATCCATCACGCTGCCGACCTCTTCGCCGATGGAGGACTGCACATAGGCAAACACGATAAAAAACGTTGCGATCATGAAAATATAGCTGAGCAGCACCCAAATAAAGGAGACGATCGCTTTGGAGGCGAGCAGCGCGCTGCTTTTGACCGGCAGCGTATAGCTGAGATAGCCTTCCGCCCCGTAAAGCGTCCGATTAAAATTGGTAACCACCGCCACCAGGGTAATCACCACGCAGATCAGCCCGATGATAATCAGGGCGATCGAGCCGATCACGCCGACCCACGTTACCTTCACTGCATAGGAGAGCAGCATTGCGGCAAGCGCAACCGCGGCGGCGATATAAATATTCATCACGGAATGGGCGCTCGACTTAAACTCATTTTTAATTAATTTCCCAAGCATAAGCGAACACCTCCTTAAACGTTTCCTCCAGCGTTTTGCCGGAGGCGTGAATCTCCTCCACCGCAGTGTTGACCAGCACTTTCCCGTTGCCGATCATCAGCGCGCGGTCAAAAATGCGCTCCAGATCGTTGATCAGGTGCGTGGAAAGGATGATGGAGGCATCCTCCGCATAGTTCTTCATAATAAAATCCAAAATAAACGCGCGGGCAGCAGGGTCCACGCCGCCAAGCGGCTCATCGAGCAGGTAGAGCCTCGCCTTGCGGCACATCACCAGCACCAGCTGCAACTTTTCCTGCATACCTTTGGACATGGATTTGATCTTCTGCTTCATCGGCAGGCGGAAGCTGTTGATCATGGAAACCGCCTTTGCCTTGTCAAAATCCGCGTAAAAATCGGCAAAATAGTTCACGGCATCCACAGGGCGCATCCAGTCTGCCAGATAGGTTTTTTCCGGCAGATAAGCGACGATACTCTTCGTGTACGGGTCCGGGCTGTGGCCGTCAATTTTCACGCTGCCTTCGTAATCATTAATCAGGCCGGTCATAATTTTAATCAGCGAGGTTTTCCCGCTGCCGTTCGGGCCGAGCAGCCCGATGATATTGCCCCCCTCAAACGAGACGGAAATATCCTCCAGCACCTTGTTTTTTCCATAGGATTTCGACAGGTGCTCTATGTCGATCAGGTTCGCCATGTTGCAGCCTCCTTCAGGCGTGTTCCGTTTTCTTCCATCATAAAGGATTGAAGCCCAAAGTCAATAGACAATTTGTAAATTGTGAACATGAAAAAGCAAAAAAGAGCCGTCCCCTTTTTCGTCATCCTCACGCACCGGTTTGCGCCGCCACAAATAATCTGGCGCGAAAGGCCTTGCTTTCGGCATCGCCTGACCGCGCATATAGGACGCATCAAATGTTACAGACAAATTGTTAGTCTTTCTTTAAACATATTATTTTGATACCCATCGCTTTTGGGCAGATTATGCTCAATAGAATTTATTACTCTTTTTCCAGTATATTGTTTACTTATATTGTTAATTATGATAAGTTTAAATAGGGGAAATTATTGTTTTACAATATCATTTTTTCTATTTACGGATTTGAACAATTCCTTTTTTATTCGAAATCAGGGAATACATGGGAACGAAATTCCAAGCCATAGAAAGGCTGGTGAGTCCAATGTGGAAATAACGGCAGGCCCCGAGACGGAATGATTTTAACAACACTTATTGCATGAAGAAACAGGAACGAGAATTCAGAAAGGAGAAGCACTATGAAAACAACAATAAAACGCTTATTTGCGCTTGCCCTGATCGGATGCTCCATCTTCAGCCTTGCTTTCTCCGTCAGCGCGTCGGATGCGACCGGCGCAATGAACGGTGCTATGAGGGGCGACGCGACAAGCGTGGGAGCGGACGAATCGCTTGCCGAACAGGTGGAGAAGCTTTTACCCAACAGTTCACCGGAACAACGCCTGCGGCTCCTTGAGAAAGCTGCCGTGGTTGGCCTGGATTCTGCAGACCTTGCAAACGTCACCCTCTCGACAGCGGAACAGGCGATCCTGAATGGCAGCGCATCCATTGAAAAGCCAGTGGTTCTCACAGATCAAAAAGCCATCTTAACAGCCCCCGGCATAGGGACTAGGGCAACCACTATCGTTGCAGGCGTTGCAATGCCCGATTATGCACTGTGGCCGAAAATTTATAAGCAAGAGAGATCTGACTGGTGCAGCGCCGCAACCATTCAAACTGTTTTGAAGTACATTGGAGCGGCCTCTCCTGCGCAATCGACGATCATGAATTACTGGAAAAGCATCGGGTATACATATCCGGACTTGCCACTGGTGAGAAATTATTTAAATGCCCGTTTGCCGTCGGGCTACCAATCTTACTATCAAGAAATCTATGCCGGAAACCAAACCACATTTAATATGTGCCTGAAATGGGATGTTGAGAATTATCAGCCCATGGTTATTCTTATGAGAAACAATACGACCTCAACAGTAAACTGGCCATATAAAACAACCGGACACTTCTGCATCTGCAGCGGACTGCTGACATGGGCCAACAATCAATATTTCATGGGGGATCCCTATTACTTCTCCGATTACGTCCCCGGCGCCGGAAATGCGGGCGACCATAATAAAACCTGGGAAAAGCTCAATAAAGTTATTAATAACAGGTTCGGAACAGGGCAAGAACGGTTTGTCTGGTAGAATAACGGCTAGCTAGGAATGACGCCTCGTCTGGCTAAACTAAAAAACACGACCTATTACAACCAGACGAGGCGCTATGACAATGAGAGGATTCATCATGAAAAAAGTAGCTTGTACACTTCTCATCTTTTTACTTATGTTTCTCTTTGGTTGTTCTAACACATCAAAAACGCCGGAGCATGAACAATCCACAATAGCCCAAACAAATGAGGGCTTCCAGAACCAACGCATTATATTGCCAAACAGTAACACATTCCGTTTGAATTGGGATTCAGTCTTTCAAGATGCACTTACAAAAAGCAACAGCAGCTTTGTCATTATGGATAAGATCGGGAAACAGTATTGGGGGATAAAATCAAAATATAACGCAGTAAGGCAAGAAATAGATGACGAAGAATTACTGGTAGAAGCTGATTCAAACAAGGAGACGTCTTTAACATATCCTGCCAACTTCCCTTATTGGAGTGTTGGGTCAGGAACTTATGTCATATTGAGAGACCGATATTTATATGAATGGAGAAGCTATACTTCTCAATTTGAAGAAGAATACGGGCATGATATGAAGCTGACACGAATCGATTGTAGTACCGGCAAGGTAGAAGTAATGGACGAGTTTCAGTTAAATTCCCCCCTCTTTTATCTCTGCAAAATGGATGAAGAACGGTTTCTGTCCTACTATGTCGTGAAGGCGCCATCAGAAAAAAACGAATATGCAACCTTAACAGTCGCCACAATTTACAATCTGGACGGAACAAAAAAAGAGATCATTCGTGAAAAGTATGAAAATGACGTGGATTGGACGGATAGCGAAGGCACGTTGATTGAGCGCTTCGCCGTGAAAGACGGTGAGATTTACGGCTTTGGCCGCCGCCGGATTTCCGGCGCGTACAAGTTTTTTCTCTATCACTATGATCATAATGGAAAATTACTGGAAACGGAGGCGGTACCGGGATTTGAAAACATCATTGGCGCGGAACAGCCCCTGGTATTTTTGCTGGTCGGCGATTATATTGTTTTTCGCACCTACGAAAGCCTGACGAGTTACATTTGCAAACGAACGTCAAACGGAACGGAATTGATCATGAAAGGGGCAGACGGAAATGTTTCCTATGCGATTTCCACAATCAATTCAGGAGCACAAAGCAGCACTTATATTTTCTTTATCGAAAGCAATGTGAATGACGACGGCACCTTGAAAGAAAAGGAAAGTCCTCTCTATGCGATTGATGTTGAAAGCGGTAAAATAAAAAAGGCCAACTTCCCTGTCCCCCTGAAAAATCCTTATTTTGTTGAACTGCAGGCATTATCAAACGGAAACTTATTGGCCACCTATTGCGAGGACAAATATGATGTTTTGAAACAGAAGCAATTCCTGTTGCCTTGTGACAAGCTCCATGCGCTTTTTGATCAGATTTCTTAAACTGGTATTCCTCTAAGCGACGTAAACGTGGATTGATATTTATGGACTGGTAGGTAGCATCAACGCGCATCTGATAAAAACATGAAGCTGTGTTTCAAAAGCATCCCAAGAAACAAAAAAAGACATATCCATGAATGAATATGATTAAATTGATAAATTCCCCATTGCCTCTTCCCATATGAGAAGGGGCGAGGGGGAATCTTTTTCCGCATGAAAGCAAAGGCACGAAAGCCTCTAACAGGCTGATGATTAAATATCAGTTCTTTGGGAGAGTCAGCGGCCTCAGCTCTGCTTTTGTTTTCGCCTGCGGCATGCACACTACTCACCGCAGGCCTGCATCCATATGGATTCGCTCCTGTCAGCAGAAACAGAATTGCCGTATGATTCCCTGTGACATATAATCAGCCATTTTCAAAGCTTCTGCCTCGATACTGTCAAACACCTGAATATCTTCCGCATACTTTCCGTTCAAACGCAGCACGGCTTCTTTCTCCGTCATTTCCAGATGATCATACAGCAATGCCTTCCATCTGGCTTCATGCCAGCAAGGATTGATCTCTGACAAAAATTTTGCAATTTGGTCCGCATTCGCGTACCAAGCTCTGCGCGCCGCCTCTGCTTTCGCGGCTTCCTGGCTTTTTGCGGCATTTACCAAATCCGCCGCAATCAGCAAATGCTGCGTGAAAAGATTTTTAAAACAATCGGAAACTTCTTCTCCATAAAACGGCGTAAGCGCCTGCGCAAAATCACCCGGATTTTCGAGCAATCGTTTTGTAACCGGCTCTAAATCGCCCAAATCAGCCGCAGTACTGATGATAAAAAAACGGGTCCAATATACGTGCTGTTCCCAAAGCTTTCGCATCTGGTTCATCAGGCACACCTGCCGCTGGGTATATTCACACATGATTTCCCTCCTAATCTGAATTACAACGATCTATATCAGATTATTCAAAGAAGTACGGAGCCGTTCCTGCGGCTCAATAAAACGCTTCGGCCATCATTTGTGATTTCATGCGCTTGTAGTCGCCAAAGAGGATTTCAAAGTTCATCATTATTTTGCTGCTTTTGTCGGGCTGCGGTGCGCTGCCCTGTTCGACCAACCCGCCCTCGAATAGAAGGCGTTTTTTTACATCCTATATTCCTATATCCCCAAACGATCCATACAAATGATAAATCCGAACCCGTTCCCGATTGGGGAAAGGTTCGGATTGTTTTGATTTGGAAAGGGGATACAAAAAAAATCGGCCGCAGGCAGGCTGCTTGTCTGGGCAAAAGAAAACCTGCGGCGCGTAAAGTGCGCACCGCAGGGTGTGGTGGAGATGGCGGGAGTCGAACCCGCGTCCGAAAGCTCATCCGCACAACTTTCTACGAGCGTATCCGGTCTACTAGGATTCCCCTCAGCGCCCGCCGTCCGGCAGGCTGACGCTTACGGTAGCCTCCAAGTCATGACAGGGGCGGAGGCCAGCCCCTGTTCACGTTTCCTGCTAATCGACGCCCAAATCTAAGCCGCAGGACTCAAAGACAGGACGCAGGCTTAAGCAGCCTGTAACGAAACTTTATTGTTGTCGTTTAATTTTAAAAGGTTGCGGCTTTTCAAGCGGTTCCGCGCCGCTGCTCGCTTATCGTGTTTCAAAACCCCCGTCGAAATCCTTTCATCCCCTTATTAATAATAGTCATCCTGTTCGGCAAACAACCGTTTCATGCAGTCCGGCTCAGCCAATGACGGAAAAGGCATCGCCCTCTTTCATCGCTGCCGCTCCTTGAGGGAGCGCTGGATATCGCGCGCCGCATCCTTGCGGGCCATGGCTTCGCGCTTATCGTAATTCTTTTTGCCCTTGCAGAGCCCCACCTGAATTTTCACCCGCCCCTTTTTAAAATAGGCGGAGAGCGGAATCAGCGCATAGCCCTGCTGCTTTGTCAGGCCGTAAAGGCGGCTGATCTCCCGCTTGTGCATCAAGAGCCTGCGCACACGCATGGGGTCGCGGTTAAAGATATTCCCCTGCTCATAGGGGCTTACGTGCATGCCGTTGACAAACATCTCGCCATCCTTGACGGAGCACCAGGCATCCTTCAGGTTGACGCGCCCCTGCCGTACGGATTTGACCTCCGTGCCAAACAGCTCAATGCCGGCCTCCGCGCTCTCGATGACAAAATAGTCGTGAAAGGCCTTTTTGTTGGTTGCAATCGTCTGCAATTCACTTTTCTGCGTTGTTCCCACGGCCTTTCACCCCCTTCTGCCCAGATCGCCGGCCGGATAATGGATTATATCACATGAAAAAAAATTGTCAAGCAAAAGAAGGCGAACAATGTCTTCCATCTGCTTTAAATGACCTGCCTGCCCTCCAGCGCGCGGGAGAGGGTCACTTCGTCCGCATATTCCAAATCCGCGCCCACCGGCACGCCGTAGGCCAGGCGGGTCACCTTGATGCCCATCGGTTTTAACAGGCGGGAGATGTACATGGCCGTCGCCTCCCCCTCCACAGTCGGGTTCGTCGCCATGATAACCTCGTCCACCTCTTCCTCCCCGCCGCCGAGCCGTGCCAGCAGCTCCTTAATGGCGAGCTGATCCGGCCCGACGCCGTTCATGGGGGAGATTGCGCCATGCAGCACATGGTAGGTGCCCTCGTATTCATGCGTGCGCTCAATGGCGAGCACATCGCGCGGATCCTCCACCACGCAGATTTTTGACTTATCCCGCGCGGGATTGCCGCAGACGGTGCAAAGCTCCGCATCCGTCAGATTGCAGCAGATTTTGCAGCGGTGTATTTTTTGATGCGCATCCAAGATCGCCTGCGCAAAGCCCTTTGCCTCCGTGTCGGACAGGCCGAGCACATAAAAGGCAAGCCGCTGCGCGCTCTTGCGCCCGATGCCGGGCATGCGCTCAAATTGCTCAATCAGCCGCGAAAGCGCGGCTACCTGATACCCTGCCATCGCTTAAAACAGGCCTCCCGGCATACCGGGGATATTCAGCCCACCGGTGATCTTGCCCATCTCGCGCTCCGAGGTTTCATCCGCCTTGCGCATCGCCTCATTGATGGAGGCGATCAGCAGATCCTGCAGCATCTCGATATCCTCCGGATCCACGATCTCCGGCTGCATGTCGATTTTGACCACCTCATGTTTGCCGTTGACCGTTACCTCGACCGCTCCGCCGCCCGCGCCCGCAGTATATTCGGCGTTTTCGCATTCCTCCTGAACGCGCGCCATCTCCTCCTGCATCTTCTGAATCTGCTTCATCATATTGCCGTTGTTGCCGGCATTCGGAATTCTTGCTTTCATCTGATCTTCCTCCAAATTACAATTCTTTCCTCATCAAGAGATATGCCCCGCACGTGGCAGGATTCCCGTCATCCTTCACGCAGACGAGATCCTCCGTGCAGCGCTTGATTGTGTTCACATAGCCCATGCGCTGATACAGGCGCAGATTCGCGGCATTCTCTTCCTCCACGCCAATCGATAGCTCAGAAAAATTCAGTTCCCGCGCCCGGCTGGCCATCCGCTCCAGCAATGCGGAGCCGATTCCCCGGCCGCGATACCGCTTTAGAACGTGTAAATTACACAGATATGCCCGTTTTGTGCCGTCTGCCGCATCCGTATCCGGCAGCTCGTGGAACAGATAAATGCGCCCAACCACCCGCAGCCCGATTCTGGCATACCAAAACTCGGCCTTTCCGGCTTCCAGATACGCGGCAAACTGCGGCTCAGCCCAGGTAGCATCCCGCCAATAACGGTGAAAATCCCGCAGCGTACCGTGGATGATTTTCATGGGAAGGCCTCCTTCCAAACAGGGCTATCGGATTTCCGTTTCTACCTGTGCCTCGTTTAAACGGCCCATCAGGTCGTTAAGCGGGTCTGTTTTTTTCTTCGGCGCTTTCTTTTCGCCGCCGCTGTAAAGGCCCAGGCGGTATTTGCGCCCCATCACGCGGAGCACTGCCTCCTTGACGGCTGAGGAGTGGCTGCCCTGCCGGATAAAGCTGCCCAAAAGCGGATTTTCTGACTGGATGAGCACGAACTCCCCACGGAAGAATGCGCTGGAACCGGATAAAATGCCCGCAATCGGCTTATCAATTTCGGATAAAACGGAGAGAACCTGCGGCCACTTCAGGAAGGCCTCGTCCCCCTCCTGCCCGATCTGCGGCTCTGTATCATCCGACTGCTCCGGCTCTGGAGGCGGCTCAGGCGTGGAAACCGGCTGCCGCCTTGGGGCAGGGGGAGGTTCCGGCGCCTCTTCCCGCCGTTGTACGGCCTCTGGCTGGGCGAATGATCCCTCCGACCCTGCCGGGGTGGAAGCGGCTTTTTCTGTTTCTGCCCTCGCCGGGCGTTCGGGCACTCTCACCGGAGCTGCCTGTGGGGCCACAGCTACGCGCCCGGTGCGCATGGCCTGCTCAAGCGCCTCAATACGCCGGAGCAGCGCCGCGCTGTCTGTACAGAGCGCGGGGGTGGCGAGCTTAATCAGCGCCATTTCCATTTCAATGCGGCGGTTCACGCCGGAGCGCATGCGCTCCAATGTGCCCTGTAATAAATCGAGTGCAGAGAGGACGGCTTCCATCGAAAAGCCCTTCGCCTCCGCCTGAATCTGCTGGAGCTCGTCCTCGGTGCAGATGATGAGCTCACCCGGGGCGGGCACTGTTTTCGCAATCATCAGATTGCGGAAGTGGTCAATCAAATCGCCGCACAGCCGCTCCATATCACAGGAGCCCTGGTGCAATTCGTCGAGCAGTGCGAGCGCCCTGGCGCTATCCTCCGCGCGCAGGGCGGCAGAGAGCTCATAGAGGTGGCCGCGGCCCGCAAGGCCGGCCGCCTCGCTGACAATCTCCACCGTAATCTGCTTCGACCGCCCAGCGCATTGGTCGAGGATCGAGAGCGCGTCGCGCAATGCGCCATCCGCAATGCGGGCGATGAGCAGCGCCGCGTCGTGCGCAAGCTCCATCCCCTCCTGCCCGGCCACATATTCCAGCCGCGCGGCAATATCCTCCGGCGGAATGCGGCGGAAATCGAAGCGCTGGCAGCGGGAAAGGATCGTCGCGGGGAGCTTATGCACCTCCGTGGTGGCGAGGATGAACAGCACATAGGAGGGCGGCTCCTCCAGCGTTTTCAACAGCGCGTTAAATGCGCCGATGGAAAGCATATGCACCTCATCGATGATATACACACGGTATTTTGCCGCGACGGGGGTAAAATTCGCCTCCTCGCGCAGGTCGCGAATGTTATCAACGCCGTTGTTGCTCGCCGCGTCGATCTCAATTACGTCTAAAATCGAGCCGCTGTCGATCCCCTTGCAAATTTCGCATTCGTTGCACGGGTTCCCATCCACAGGGTGCAGGCAGTTGACCGCCTTGGCGAGGATCTTCGCACAGGTGGTTTTGCCCGTGCCGCGCGAGCCGGTGAAGAGGTAAGCATGGGAAAGCCGGCCTTCCTGCAGCTCGTGGCGCAGCGTATCCGTCACATGCGGCTGCCCGGCAACATCGGAAAACACCTGCGGGCGCCATTTCCGGTAAAGCACCTGATACATGGCAACCACTCCTTTCCGGCCTGCGATGCCTTCCCAAAAGAAAAGGCAAAGCGAACCGTTCACTTGGTCATGCAGCGGACAGGCAGACTGTGGCGCACAGTGCTGACTGCTTAATGCTGCTCGGTTCCCCGCCTGACATGGTTCACAGCGCCCCGCCGCACAGGACCCGCCCGCCACATGACCAAATAAATGCTTCGCTCTGCCGATGATAAAACTTTCTATGAAAAGCCTTATCGTATTATAATCTATTTTGAGTAGAAAGGCAAGAGGGAATCCGCAACAAATTCTTTTCTAAAGCTTTTATAAATCATGCTTCCATTTTCAGCCGTCGCTCACATGGAAGCCCGGAAAACAAACTTGCTCGAAACAGCCAGCACACGGCGGGCCTTCCCTGGGCACAGAATCCTTCTGAAAGTAAAAAATCCATGCGGACGGGGCGATCCCATCCGCATGGATTTCACCAGTGTTTTTCAACGCATCCAACCCGAAGCCAATTATGACGCAGCGTTGCTTGCGGCCTCGGTGGCGGATTCCGCCACATTTTGGGCCTTCTCCGCAAGCTTTGCAAGCCAGGCGCCAAGCGCATCATTCGCAGACACCAACGCCCCCGCAATGGGAGACAGCAGCTCCGGCAGAAACCAGGCCGCCGCAATCGAGGTGATGAGCGTGATCCCCCAGCGCTCCAGATAAGCACCTGCGATCAAAATGGCAATGATCGGGAACAGTAGAATTTTTGCTGCAAGATTCGCATCGTTCCCCGCGCCATAAAAGCTCTCCCACATCGCAAGGGCGTCTTCCACCAAGGGAAAAAGCGAAGTCAGCAAAGAAATGCCGAGCCATAGCATCAGCAAATAAAAAATGTTGGTGAACTGCTGCAGCTTGATCACATGCACGCTGGCGGGGATCACGATCAGCAGCCCGAGCACCAAGTTAAACAGGAAGGGGAGAAAACAGATCAAAAACCGCTTGCCCTTGCTTGGCATAAATTCATGCTCCACATGTCCGCACAGCTCGTTGGCCTGAAAATAACGGGCGTCCTCCACCGTGCAGTGAAACCTGCGGCACAGGCAATGCTCCCAAAGCGCATGCAGCAGCGTGCCCGGGAAGGTCAGCGCTTTCACGATCACATAAAGGATCCTCATGCCACATCCCCCTCTCCATTCAAGAAAATATCTTCAACCGTCAGTTTCCCGGCTTTATAATCGAGCACCTTCTGGCCCATTTCAACACCATAGTATTCGAGGGTGGATATGACCTCGTCATATCCATCCTGATCGTCATTTGCCAGGTAGCACACCGCAAGGGTGTAGCTCGTCGCATAGTTCAGGGAGAGGTCAAACGCGGTTTTCGCATTCTCCAGCGCTGCCTTTTTATCGCCTTGAAGCAGCTCTACAATCGCCTTTTGGCGGTAGGGCTCCGAGCTGGTATCATCCAGCTTGATGCCCTTTTCCGCTGTAGAAACCGCCTTGTCATAGTCCTTTTGGAGGCGGTAAACAGAGGCTTCCGTTGCATAGGCGCTGGCGTCCTCCGCATTTTGTGCCCGCATCTGGTTGCAGAGCTCTACCACCTTGTCATAATTTTTGGCTTCCAGATATTCTGTGGCCATCGCAGGCAGGTAAATCCAGCTGTAGCTTTCGTTTTCCTTCTGGACGGCTTCGAGGAATTGGAGGCGAACGGAGCTCTCCTGCTCCGTCATGGCGGCAAGCATATATTTATAATATTCTAAAATCGCCTTATCATAGCTTCCATTCTCCTTCAAAGCCTCAATCTTCTCGATCAGCTCGTCGTAGGGAAGCTTGTCGTCCTCCACCTCGCCATATCCGCTGAACAGCTCCTCCACAGCTGAAATGGTATCCGTAATGGCATTCAAATTCTGATACAGCTCGTTGAGGTCGCGGTTCCAAACCCGCTCCAGCTGCGCCGTCGTGTAATATTTTTTGATTAAGCTCTGCGCGTTTTCCACATAGCCCAAATCCAGGTAGAGCTGTGCCTGGCCCTTCACCATACGCTTTGCCGCCGCGGCCGTTGTATCCTGGCTCGCATCATAATAGGCATCGAGCGCAGAGTTGAGCTTCTCCTGGCGAACATACTTTTCCGCCTGCAACACCCGTGCAAAAGGCGACACACCGATGAAGAAATCCGCTGCGCCATATAACGCCACAAAAGCAACGATCACCGCCAGCACGATCACTTTCCAATCCGCTTTCTGCTCCCCGGCTGAAGCAGGGGCGTCTGCTGCCGGCGCCGCACTCACAGGGCTTACCTGCGATGCAGGCGGGGCTTCTTCCCCCCTGCTCTGTGCATTCTGCTCCGCTCTCTTCGTCGCCTCATCCAGCTCTTGCTGAAATGCATCCCGAATCTGGCTGAGCTCTTCATCCAACCCGTCGCCGGAGAGGTTGTCATTTTCATGGTCTTTCATGTCTCCCAAGGCAATGCCTCCTTCAAAGAAAACTGCAAAATTGCAATGCTGATATTTTAACATGAGAAAGCCTTTTTTTCAAATGATATCAGAATTGTTTACATTCTTATCACAATTGAAACAAAAGCGCTTTCCTTATATACCCTCGCTTTTCGTCACAGAACGGAGAAAAAGCCCGAACACGCTTAACACAGATGCCAATGAAGAGATAAGATTCCCTTTTCATCCGCTTGTTTGTACTATGTATATCTTTTTATAAAAAAACGGGCCGGAAACCCCGGCCCGTATTCTATATGGACATTGCCTTTAAATAATCCCCTGTGCCAACATCGCGTCCGCAACCTTGAGGAAGCCCGCAATATTCGCGCCAACCACAAAGTTATCCTTATGGCCATATTCTTCCGCCGCGGCGGACATATTGGTGTAAATATTAATCATAATATTTTTCAGGTTTTGATCCACCTTATCAAATGACCAGCTCAGCCGTGCGCTGTTTTGGCTCATCTCCAGCGCGGAGGTTGCCACGCCGCCTGCATTTGCCGCTTTGCCGGGCGCAAAGAGCACACCATTCTGCAAAAACACCTGGATGGCCTCATGGGTGGAAGGCATGTTTGCGCCCTCGCCCACCGCAATGCAGCCATTTTTCACAAGCTCACGCGCATCCTCAACAGTGAGCTCATTCTGCGTGGCGCAGGGCAGGGCGATATCGCACGGGATTCCCCAGACCTTCCCGTTTTCCGTATATTTTGCGCTGGGGCGCTGGGCTACATATTCGCTGATTCTGCCGCGGCGGCCTTCCTTGATCTCTTTGATCACTTGAAGGTCGATCCCTTCCGGGTCATAAATGCAGCCGTTGGAATCGCTCGCTGTAACGACCTTTGCGCCCAACTCCTGCGCTTTTTCAATCGCATAGATCGCCACGTTACCCGCGCCGGAAACCGCAACGGTTTTGCCCTCGATATCATTGCCGTGCGCGCGCATCATTTCTTCCACAATATAAACTAAGCCGTAGCCGGTTGCCTCTGTGCGCGCAAGCGAGCCGCCAAAGCTCAGGCCTTTGCCGGTGAGCACACCCTCATATTGGCCGGTAATGCGCTTATATTGGCCAAACATATAGCCGATTTCACGCCCGCCTACGCCGATATCCCCAGCGGGAACATCCGTATTGGGGCCAATCACGCGGTAAAGGGAGGTCATAAAACTCTGGCAAAAACGCATTACTTCCGTATTGCTCTTCCCTTTCGGGTCAAAATCAGAGCCGCCCTTCGCGCCGCCAATCGGCAGGCCGGTCAGTGAGTTTTTAAAAATCTGCTCAAAGCCGAGGAATTTAATAATGCTCATATTAACGGAAGGATGAAACCGCAAACCGCCTTTATATGGGCCGATCGCACTGTTGAATTGAACACGGTAGCCCCGGTTGACCTGAACCTTGTTATTGTCGTCCATCCAGCAAACACGAAAAACCGTGGCGCGCTCCGGCTCGACAAGCCGCTCCAGCAGCGACGTTTTCTCATAATAAGGATTGCTTTCCACCACCGGACGGATCGACTCCAGCACCTCAGTCACTGCCTGACAAAACTCAGGCTGCGTATGGTTGCGCTTGAGCGCTCGGTTCAAAACATCATCTACATACATGAAAATCATCCTTCCAAAATTCTAGCATTTCGACACTATGCCTGCAAAATCCCCCGCAAGCATGAGACGGCCCCTATTCAGGCAAACCTGAATCCCCTGCCATCTGTGCAAAGCCCCTCTTGGCCTTTGAGATTTATTCTACCTGATTCGCCTCAAAAATGCAAGAACTAATTTAAAATTATTCATATTTATAGAATCTTTATCTAAATTCAAGAAAATGTCGACTCGTGATTGAAGCTTTTAAAACCGATACTTTCATCGTTTCGCATTATTTTCACAAAATACGAGAATATAGGCCAATATTTTTATTGCAATCTGCTTGATCGGCCTTCCGGGCCGATTTCGCCGCCGGATGGGTTTTGCCGCCCCGCAATGCGCGATTAACGCAGCATCTCTACATCGCAAGCCCTCATCACATAAAAAACGCCAGGGATTGCTCCCCAGCGTTTTCTATTCTTTTCATAAAAATTGCGCTCAAGCCGCTTTCTGTGCCTTGCGCTGTGCCCACCAACGCTTCACAACCGGCTCCAGCTTCTGCACCAACACAATGCCGATCCAGCCATAAAACAGGCCTGCAATTGCGCCGGCAATCACATCCGTGGGATAATGCACATGCACATAAATTCTGGAAAATCCGATTAGGAAAGCTAAAATCAAGGCCGGAATTCCGATCTTCTTATCCGTTTTCAGCATGGGCAGTGCCGCCGCGAAGGAAGACGAGGTATGCCCCGAGGGGAAGGAAAAGCTCGACGGTCGGCTCACGATCTCCGGGAAGGGAAAATCCTTCCAAATTGCGAACGCAGTGGGATCAGCGGGATCAAACCGGTTGAAGGGCCGCGGGCGCGCAATCAGGTTTTTCAGGATGCCGTCATTGATCACCAACATCAGAAGCAGCGCGGCGCCCATCATCAGGCCGCATTTGCGGTATTTTTTCGTACAAATCAGAATCACCGCAAAAATGATCCAGATGATGCCGCCTTCTCCCAGCAGCGTGATATATTTCATAATGACATCGAGCACCGGGTTCCACAACGTATCCCGCACCCAGGTAAATACGGACCAGTCAAAGTTATAAATTGCTTCTACGATTGGAATCTACTCCTTTCCATTAGGAGGGAAGATCAGTGAAAAAAGCCCTCCATATAACCGGTATCAGCGCCAAAGAACTGGAACACTTCTTTCACGATCGTGACTGGGTTTCCGTTGCTCGTTTTCACCAAATACAGCACTGCATCAACGATTTCGCTAAGAACTGTTTTCACCATATCCATCGTGTTGTCGAAATCCAGCTCACCCACTGTGAAGAGCCGGTAGCGCAGCCTGGTAATTGGATTATCGCCCAGCAGACCTACAAAGGTGAGCAGATGTGTATCATAGGTGGAGAGGTTGCTCTCATTGAGCTCAATCACACGCACGCCGCGCTCCATGCCGGGGCCATATTCATTGAACCCAGCGCCCGGCGTAAAGCCGAGATCCACGCCATCCAGCGTGCCAATATAGGTGTTTGTATGGTTATGCCCGCAGAAGGTTGCGATCATATCGCCCTGCTGCACCATGGCTTTAAAAAAACCGCTGTTATAATACGGGCCGGCAACGCCCTCATTGTTTTCGCCCGTATGAATCAGGCCTTCCAAGGCAACCGTGCGCAATTCCGGCAGCGGCACGTGCTGGAATTCCATGGAGGGCACGGGATTGCCGCCGTTTGCTGCTTTGAGCGCATTGCTCGTGCGCACATACCAATTGATCTGATCCTGCTTGATATAATCATACTGCCCATTGCCGCCGCCGTGGGAATCAAGCAGATAGAGGTTGAAGGCCGTGCGCTGGCCATCGCTGCTGAGAATTGGGAGATTATAGTTGCCACAGCCGGAGAGCTCCGGCTCATCATCGCGCATCAGGCACAGGCTGTGACGCTGATACATCTTGAGCTGATCTTCCTTGCTGACTTCAATCGCATCGTCATGGTTGCCGAAAACAACGGCAAACGGGATGCCCCGGCGCTCCACGGGGCGCACAATCGCATCAATTGCCTGCTGCACCTTGTGCTCCAGGTTGCCGCCGTCAAAATCGGAATCATAATTCTTGAGCTGGTCGCCCGTGAAAATAACGAGATCCGGCTTTGATTCATCCATCGCCTTTTCGATTAGCGTCAGCACATTGGGGCTGGGATACTGCGTATCCTGTGTGTCGGAAATTTGCAGGATCGTAAAAGAACCATCGTCATTAAATTGCAGCGGGTCAGGCTTCTGCCAAAATGCCGCGCCTGCCGGTGCCATCAGCGCCGCCAGAAGAGATAGGACCAACAGCAAAGAAACCGCTGTTTTCTTCATTCTGCTCATTGTTGATTGCATCTCCTTCTCTTTTCTGATTGGATATCACCGGCCTTTCGCCCCTGGTCATTTGCTCCTGTTATGCCTGCGTGTCAGCCTCCACAATTTTTTCCTCTTCCCGCTTCTCCGCCTTTTCGCGGCGTTCGGCAAGTTCTTTGAGTATCTTCTTCTGTTTTTCGCCCACCAAGTCATAGAAGAACAGCGGGATGATGCCGATAATCCCCAACAAGCCGGGAATGATCGTAAACATTGCGAAAATCCCCTTCTGCGTGTGCATGCTTTGGGGAACGATGGCGTTTGTGCTCGAGGTTACATAGCCAATCGCAGTGAGCAAGGCGGTGCCCATAGAACGGGACATAGCGCCTGTAAATTTGCTGATAAAGGTTAAAATAGAGAAGCTCATTCCCTCGGAGCGCTTGCCCGTCTTCCACTCCATATAATCAACAGTGTCGCCGATCATCTCGGTGGGGATTACCATGCGCACACCGTTGAAGAGCGCATTGAGCGAGCCTTGCAGCATCAACAGCGGCACCATCACGGCCATGCTCTTCATATTGTTGTAGCCCAAGATAAAGGTGATTGCCGGAAGAATCCCACAGATCACCGTCATGGTAATGACGATCTGCTTATTGTTAAAGCGCTTTTTCAGCGGGCCAATCATCAGATAAGCAGCAAAACCGATCACTGTACCGGGGATGCCGATCACAATATTAATCGAAGCCGAGCCGAGCACATCGATAAAATAATAATTTTGGAAAATGCCGGAAATTCCGGTCAAGCCGTTGAGTACATTGTAGGCAATGAGGAGCATCAGGGGCTTATTCTGGAACAGATACTTGAAAGAATCCAATAAGCTTGGCTCTTCCAGGGACTGCGCCACACGCTCGCGTGTGCAAATCCCCGCCAAGCTGAACAGGCCCATGCCAACAAAAGAAACAATGATGCCGATCACAAAGAAAACCTTTTGCAGAGAAATATTCACACTACCCGCATTGATCAGGTCAATCAGGATGGGCAGCACGATGCCGGGCAAGCCGCCAAGAATGGAGGCGGTAAAGCGTGCGCTGGAGATTGCACGGGTGCGGTCCGCTGGGTTGGGAGAAATCGCAGCCGACATGCCCCAAAACGGCACGTCGCAGATCGTATAGAGAAACTCCCATACAAAATAGGTAACCACCATGTAGGCAACCTTCGCACCCATGGAAGATTCCGCCATCAGCACCGGGCCTGCAAAGAGAAGCATTGTCACGACTGCCAGCGGGATCGGAATCACAAGCAAATACGGCCGCAGCTTGCCAAAGCGTGTGCGCGTTTTATCGACGATCGAGCCCATGATCGGATCGTTGACCGCATCCCAAATACCTTCGATAAAAAGCATGGTCGCAACGATCGCCGGATCAATGCCGAAAACGTTTACAAAAAAATAAGTAAGATAGGACGCCATGAATGTATAGCTCATATTCTGGCCACCGCACGCGACGCCATAAGCGAGGTTTTCCTTTACCCCCACATAGCGCCGGTTTGTGAGACTGCTTGCACTCATCAAATACCCTCCATCCCGCCGCTACAGGCGGCGTACGCTTCAAGATACCGTAGGCGAAACAAACGCCAGCCATCCCAGATCAGCGGCGTTTATTCCGATGCATTCCTGTCATTTTTAAAAAAACCTCTAAAAATCAAAGAAGCATCCGGTATTTATATATCCAAATTTATCACAAATCACAGCAAAAAGCAATTATAATTTCATAAGCTTTTTAAATTTATCGCAAGCCCCGGGCTGAAAAAGCGGGCAGTGGTCGCCCACGCCCGCTTCTCATCCGATTGCTTTTTGAGAACACTGCCTGCTTACCGCTCGTATTTCTGGCCCATATAAAAGCCGCGGTTGGTATAATTCACCCTTTTCTCCGCCGCGGCGGCGCGCATCAACAGGATGCTCGGCAGCAGAACCGTCAGCCCGTCCACAAAGAGAACGATCTCCTGCACGACTCCGCCTGCGCCCGACCGCACCGCTAAAACGATCTGGATGGCATGCACCACGAGATACACAACAGCCAGCACCGTCGTCACAACTGAAATCCGGAAATATTTCGCCGCCCGCAGCACATCAGAGGAACGCAGCGCCACACAGATCAGCAGAGCAAACGTTAAGATGGAGAGAATCGACGGCACCAGCTCCTGCAACATGGAGACCAACTCTCCGCCGGCCCGCTGTGCAGAAAGAAAATGGATCACGCTGATAAAAATCGCGCGGAGATACAGCACAATCTCCAGCGACAGGCTGCAAACCCACAGCCGCGCCGGAATCCGCGTGAACGGCTCGTTGCGCGTGTGAGAAAATGCATACAGGATCGCGCCGATTACAAAAATCTTGATTGCAATTTTCACGCCAAATTCCAGATAGCTGAGCACTTGGAACGCCTGACCGCTCAGGACCACGCCCGCATACGGATCGGCTGCGCCGGGCACGCGCAGCAGGCAGTAAAGATAATAAAGGCCTCCCACCAGGGCGGCAATCATAACCACAGTCCCGGCAGGCCGGTTGGAGAGCGCTGTGTTGACGATCGTCCTGCGTTGATTCATAGTATCGTCCTCATCTCATCATTTTTTGATGGTTTGATTATAGTCTATTTTGATAGAATATTCAAGCTTTCTGCTATTTTCCCCGTAATTCTGCATAAGAAAGCAGAAGGCGAATGAATAAATGGGATAGCAGCCCAATAACGGGGGCAAAAATTGCTTGCAAGAAGCGCCGCGGCAAGGTATAGTGAAAGGAAACAACCTCGATATCAAAAGGGCGGCGCGCAAAGTTTCAAAGATTGCTCTTTCAAACTGGCCTTTTATGCTTTTCAGCATGAAACACGGTGCGAAAACAAGTTTCACACATTGAAATTCTAACTGCGCCAAAACCGTGCAATTTCCCGGCTGGGAATCCCCTGCTGGGGATAAAGAAAGGAAGATCGCAAGCATGGAGCTTGACCGGAAAAACATGAAAAAGATTCTATTGATGATCGCCTTCGGCGTCGTCTTGTTTTTAGGGCTGCAAAATATTTCCGCGGTGGTGGGTGTTTGCCGCGCCGCACTGGGCCTTTTGATGCCGCTCATCATCGGATTTTGCGCCGCTTTTATCCTCAACGTTTTGCTCAAGGTGATTGAGGAGCGGCTGTTCGCGCCGCTCAACCGCAAAAATTTTCGCCTGTGGAGCCGGATACGCCGCATTGTAAGCATTGTACTCACCTTCGGCATCATCATCGGCCTCGTATTCATCCTGATTTTTATGATCGTGCCAGAGCTCAAGCGTGCCTTCAGTCTGTTGGTTGAAAACATGCCGCAGTATTCCGTGCAGGTGAAGGATTGGATCACCAAGGCCGCCGCCTTCCTCAAGGTGGACGCCTCTACCCTCACCAACCTGGAAATTGACTGGGAGAAAATCAGCGATGCCGTGGTGGATTACCTCAAGCGCGATTCCGGCAAGCTGGTCAACACTACAGTCGGCATCACCACTTCTATTTTCAGCGCAATTTTCAACTTTATTCTCGGAATCGTTTTCTCCGTCTATATCCTGATGCAAAAAGAAAAGCTGGGCAGCCAGGCAACGCGCATGCTCTATGCCTTCCTGCCGCAAAAGTGGGCGGAAAAGGCCCTGCACATCGCCTCGCTTTCCAATAAACTGTTTTCCCGCTTTGTAACCGGGCAGTGCATGGAATCCGTAATTATCGGCATTCTCTGCTTCATCGGCATGGTGATCTTCCGCATGCCCTATGCGCCGATGATTTCCGTGCTCGTCGGCTTCACCGCCCTGATCCCGATTTTCGGCGCTTTTATCGGCACGGCGATCGGCGCGTTCCTCATTTTGATGGATTCCCCCATGCAGGCGGTCTGGTTTGTCATCTTCATTATCATCCTCCAACAGGTGGAAGGCGACCTGATCTATCCACGGGTGGTGGGCAGCTCCGTCGGCCTGCCGAGCCTATGGGTGCTCCTCGCCGTGACAATCGGCGGCAGCGTTTGGGGCGTGCTGGGGATGCTCGTGAGCGTGCCGGTCTGCTCGGTGCTCTATTGCCTGCTGCGCGAGATCGTGGGCACGCGGCTCACACAGCGCGGGCTGGCGGAGGTTGCGGCACAGCCGGAGCAAGCGCCTGCCCCACCAAAACCAAAGCGGGAGAAAAAGGCCAAACCGGTGTGGAAGAAAAAATAAACCGTTCAGCAAAAATATACGAAACCGGCGCCGCGGCTCCTCACAAAAGAGCCGCAGCGCCGTCACAGAGCCGAGGGTTCATCCCCCCGGCTTTTTCTTTGGCTTTGGTTTTGATTGAGAGAACGGCGTCAGCCATATCCACAAGATCTCGTTATCACTCTTGTTTGGAGGAACGGGTAGAGCCGCTCTGCCTATCAAAAGGTTTTTCCGAACCCTCTGGGTGCGCGCGCTCTTCCAGCGCTGTTTCCACCGCCGCCACTACAAACGCATGGAAGGAAACGCCCAACCGTGCAGTGGCCCGCTCGATCTGCCCGGTCAGTTCAATTGAGAAAGAGATGGTCCGAGCAACCATGGGAGGAGGCTCTGGGCGTTGAAAATCCGTCATTTACACCCCTTCTTGTTCACATCACCCGGCAATCAGGGCAGAAAAATGAAAACAGCTCGCCTTGCCTTGCCATTTCTCAGCAAAATACAGTATAATAGATGAAATATCAGCATCGGCACGCCAGTTTGTTTTTTCGCACGCAGATTTTCGCTTTGACCCGTGAGGGTTTTCAGCATCATCTGCGCGCCCGTACAAAAGCCGTTGATGTAGGATTCCTCCACTTCTAGGTGGTCAAGCTTCCCATAAAGGAGATATATTCTCGAAACAGCGCTTTCCCCTGCGCTCCAAACACTGCTCCAGCTTGCCCGCACAGCGTTCCAGGTCGCCTGCGCGTTTCGCATACAAAGATTTGGGCACAATTTCCTTATCCGCAGGGCAAAGGTTGCCGCAAGAAAGGCTGCTGAGGATCGTTTGCATCATAAAGATTCCTCCTTAAAAGCGAGCATTTATAGTGACGAATCCGTCGTTCTTTGTCCTCATCATACCACGACGAGTTCGTCATGTCAATAGCAAATTAAGTGATTGGAGAAGTAAATATGGATTTTTCAAAACGCTTGCAATCGATTCGGAAAGAAAAGGGGATGACACAAGTCATGGTAGCCCAAAAGATTCATATAACCGAACGGCAATATCAACGATATGAAGCGGGAGAAAATGAACCCACCCTCTCCGTCCTCCTCCGGCTCGCGGATTTCTTCGATGTTTCGCTCGACTACCTTGCCGGGCGCAGCGATGTGCCGGAGCGGCGGTAAATCAATAAATCACTTTATTTCTCCGAAGGAGCCCTGTTATGCAAAAATTACTCGGCCAGATGCGATGTGCCGCCGACCGCTATCATATGATAGAAGAAGGCGACCGCATCGCCATCGGCGTTTCCGGCGGGAAGGACAGCGTCGCCCTGCTCGCGGGCATGAGCGCTTTGCGCCGCTTTTACCCGGCCCGGTTCGATCTCGTGGCCGTCACGCTCGACCCCTGCTTCAGCGGGGTGGAAACAGACTATTCCCCCATCGAGCAGTTGTGCGGCGAGCTGGAAATCCCCTACCGGCTGCGGCGCACGGAGCTCGGCAAAATCATCTTTGAAACGCGCAAAGAAAAAAATCCGTGCAGCCTGTGCGCCCGGATGCGGCGCGGCATGCTGCATGATGAAGCGAAGGCCGCTGGATGCAACAAAATTGCCCTCGGCCACCACATGGACGACGCGGCGGAAACGCTGATGATGAACCTGCTTGGCGGCGGGGTGATCGAATGTTTTTCCCCCGTCTCCTACCTTTCGCGCAAGGAGCTGACGATGATCCGCCCGCTGATTTTCACCAGGGAGCGGGAGATCGCTTCCCTCGTGGAGCGCACACAGCTTCCGGTGGTCAAAAGCCGCTGCCCGGTAGATGGCGCAACGCACCGGCAGCGTATCAAGGCATTGCTCGATACCTTAGAGCCGGACTATGCGCCGCTGCGGGAAAAGCTGATCGGCGCTTTGCAGCGCGGCGGGATCAGCAAATGGTAACGCCGCCCTTCTTTCGTCGCAAACCGTCCATTTTCAGCAAATAATGATTTGCCTTGCAGAAATCCGGTTGAATTTCTGTTCAGTGCATGTTATGATACAGGCGAAGAGATTTGTTTTTATATCATTCAGATATTGAAAAATAAAAGGAGCGTTTTTATGTATTGCAGAAATTGTGGGGCTCCGCTGGCGGACAATGCCGTTGTTTGTGCGCGATGCGGTGCTACCGTTACCCCGCCTGCACCGCCCCCTGGCGCACAGCAGCCCTATCAAAACCAGCAGCCTCCCTACCAAAACCCGTATTACCAAAACGCCTATGGCCAGCAGCCCTATCAGCCGCCCTATCAACAGCAGGAGGACCGCCCCAGCGCAGGCTTTAACGCGCTCGCGTTTTTCTTTCCCATCGTCGGCCTGATCCTCTACCTTGTTTGGAAGAATCAAAAACCGCGCTGTGCGCACGCCATTGGGAAATGGGCGCTGATTGGTTTTGTTGCCAATATTGTGCTCACGATTATCGGGATCGTACTTTCCGTTTTGTTTTACAGCGTGGCCGCGCCCTCCTACTATGATTTCGGGAGCTACAATGATATTGTCTACGGCATGTCGATGGCAATCCATATGCTGGCGCATTGATTGCCTTGTGAAAGGCAATCGTAAATATTGAAAAGAACCTGCTGCAAACTGTTTCGCATTTTGCAGCAGGTTCTTTTTGAGGGATTTTTGCACAAATACAATAGAAGTTCCTTGTGTGAAATGATGAATTTTAATTTATGTGTTGTAATCCATTTGTTTTTATACTACAATTTGTACACATTTATCAAAAAATCGGAGGGTATTTTATGTTAGGTTTGTTGGGTTTGCTGCGAAGAGCAGTGGCAGCATTTATGGTGCTGTTTATCTTTTCCCCTTGCGGCGTTACCGTAAACAAAATGACGGTGCAAAATCCGGATGAAATCCGCTTGAATGTGAGCATTATTTCAGACGGGCATATGGAGGGGAATAACGCAGCCCGCTTCAAAGGCCATGGCCAAGCGATGCTGGATTTCTCCAATGCGGAAACGCCGGTTGATGCGTTAGTCATGGTGGGCGACAACACCATGAACGCGCAGGAGGTGGAATACATGCTCCTCTATGGCTTAATGTGCAAATATCTCACGGTGGAAAACGTGCTGATTGCCCCCGGCAACCATGAGTTGTGTAAAACAGATGCATATGAAAAATACTATAAGCGTTTTATGGATTATAACAACGCCTTTTTTGGCTATGAACATGAGCACGCCTATTTTAGCCAGGAGATCAACGGCTATAAACTGATTATCATGGCCACGGAGGCGGACAGCAAGATACAAGCCTATCATTCAGAGGAGCAGCTAAGGTGGCTTGAGAACGAACTGGCCGATGCGGCGGCAAGCGGCAAGCCCGCATTTGTATTCAATCATTTCCAACTGAAGGACAAATTTGTATCCCACTGGCCGGGCTCCGATGTTGGCCCGCAGGGGGAGCAGTTGGATTCCATCCTGAAAAATTGCGGCACCAAAGTGTTCTATTTCTCCGGCCACCTGCATATGGGGGTTTATGAAAACGGGAACGGCCTGGCACAGGAAGGGAATGTTACCTACGTCAATGTTCCTGGGTTTGGCGAAGAATGTCTGTATGGCGACGTTGTTGACCGCGGCATGGGCTGGCAGATGGAGGTTTACGACAGCAAGGTCGTGCTCCGTCTGCGCAACTTCTCCGACAGCAAATGGGTAGAGGGGTATGAATATACCTATGCACTGTAAAGGCGAGGGAACGGCGCGCCGCCTGATGCACGGCAATGAAATCTGAACTTCCGGTCTATCAAAGACCCCCGCACGGAAAATCCCGTGCGGGGGCCCTTTTGCCCGATCCAATTTAATCCTGCTCAAACAGCTCTGTGGAGAGGTAACGCTCCCCCGTATCCGGCAGAAGCACCACAATCGTTTTGCCCGCATTCTCCGGCCGTTTGGCAAGCACTTCCGCGGCATGCAGGGCGGCGCCCGACGAGATGCCCACCAACAGGCCCTCCGTTTGGGAGGCCAGGCGGGCGGCGGCAAAGGCGTCGTCATTTTCAACCGTGATGATTTCATCATAAATCTTCGTGTTGAGCACCTCCGGCACAAAGCCCGCGCCAATGCCCTGGATTTTATGCGGCCCCGGCTTGCCGCCGGAGAGTACCGGCGAAGCGGCCGGCTCCACGGCGATCACGCGCGTTTCCGGATCATGCGCTTTGAGCACCTCGCCAATGCCGGTAATCGTGCCGCCCGTGCCGATGGCGGAAACGAAGAAATCCACCGTTCCATCCATATCGCGCAAAATTTCCTGCGCGGTCGTGTGCCTGTGCGCCTCGGCGTTGGCAGGGTTTGTGAACTGGCCGGGGATATAGGAATTGGCGTGCTCCGCCCGCAGCTCCTCCGCCTTATCAATCGCGCCCTGCATCCCTTTTGCCGCAGGCGTGAGCACGAGCTCCGCGCCCAGCGCCTTCAAAAGGCTCCTGCGCTCCCGGCTCATGCTCTCCGGCATGGTGAGGATCAGCCGGTAACCCTTGATCGCAGCGGTATAGGCAAGGCCGATGCCCGTGTTGCCACTGGTCGGTTCAATAATCAGGGTATCGCTGTCGATCAGGCCCTTTTCCTCCGCGTATGCAATGAGCGCATAGCCCACGCGGTCTTTCACGCTGCCCAAGGGATTAAAGCTCTCCACCTTCGCAAGGATGCGGGCGTTTAACCCCTCCTTTTGTGCAAAGCGGTCCAACTGCACAAGTGGGGTGTTTCCAATCAGTTCCAACAGGCTTTTGGCAATCTTCGCCATATCAAAAATCATCCTTTCCAATTTTCCGATTTCTAATCAGCCAATATGGCAGGCTTCGTGCTCCTCCGGATCCTCCAGTTTGCCCACAATCGGCTCCGGATCGATCCCCTGCCTGCTATAATAATCCGCAATGGCGGCCTTGATCGCCTGCTCCGCCAAAACGGAACAGTGAATTTTGACCGCCGGGAGGCCGTCCAGCGCCTCTACAACCGCCTTGTTGGTGAGCTTCAGTGCCTCTGAAAGCGGCTGGCCCTTAATCATATCGGTGGCGATTGAGCTGGTTGCGATGGCGGAAGCACAGCCATAGGTATTGAATTTTACATCCTCGATCACGCCGTTTTCCACCTTCAGATACATCTTCATAATATCGCCGCATTTTGCGTTGCCCACTTCGCCGACGCCGTTGGCATCCGCCAGTTTGCCGACATTGTGCGGATGTGTAAAATGCTCGATCACTTTTTCACTATATTGCATCTGCCAAACCATCCTTTCTAAAAATCAGCGTTTCGCCTCTTCGTTTTTGATCCGTTCCCAGAGGGGGGACATCTCGCGCAGCCTGTCAATGATCGGCGGCAGCTTTTCTAATATATAATCCACATCCTCCACTGTATGATTCTCATCGAGCGTCAGCCGCAACGAACCGTGTGCGATTTCATGTGGCAAACCAATTGAGAGCAACACATGGCTCGGGTCCAGGGAACCGGACGTACAGGCCGAGCCCGAGGAGCCGCTGATGCCCTGAAAATCGAGCAGGAGCAACAGGCTTTCCCCCTCCACGCCCTCAAAGCAGAAGCTCGCGTTGCCAGGCAGCCGTTTTTCCCGGTCGCCGTTGAGGCGCGAACGCTCGATTTTCAGCGCGCCGTCAATGAGCCGGTCGCGCAGGGAGGCAACATAGCGCATACGCTCCTCCATCCCCTCCCGCATCAGGGCGGCGGCCTTGCCGAGCGCCACAATGCCGGCCACGTTTTCCGTCCCGGCCCGCCGGCCGCGCTCCTGTGCGCCGCCGTCAATGAGGTTCGGAAAGCGCAGGCCCTTTCGGCAATACAGCGCGCCCACGCCCTTTGGCGCATGGAGCTTATGCCCGGAGAGGGAGAGCAGGTCGATCTGCTCCGCCTCCACATCCACCGGCACATGGCCTACGGCCTGCACCGCATCCGTATGGAACAGAATCCCGCGCGCCCGGCAAAGCGCCCCAATCTCGGCAATCGGCTGAATGGTGCCAATCTCATTGTTGGCATACATAATGGTGACGAGCGCGGTATCCTCCCGCAGGGCGGCAGCAACCTCTTCAATGCGCACAATCCCGTTTTCATGCACGTCGAGGAGCGTTATTTCAAACCCTTCCCTTTGGAGCCGCTCGACGGTATGCAGCACCGCGTGATGCTCAAATTTTGTGGTGACGATATGGCGTTTGCCCTTTTGGGCCTGCATCTGGGCCACCCCCCGGATGGCCCAGTTATCCGCCTCCGAGCCGCCGGAGGTAAAATAGATCTCCTCCGGATGGGCGCCCAAAAGCGCCGCCACCTGCCCGCGCGCGATTTCTACCGCGTTATGCGCCGTTTGCCCCAGCGTATAAAGGCTGGAAGGATTGCCGAAATGCTCCGTCAGATAGGGGAGCATCGCCTCCACCACCTGTGGGGATACCGGGGTGGTCGCCGCATGATCCGCATAAACGTACCGTTTTACTGAATCTTTCATGTTGTAACCGCTCCTTCCTGCTGCAATACAAGCTTGTCATGATAGCGCTGCACAAGATCCGCCAGCGTAATATGATCCACCACGCTGTTGACCGCATCGCGGATTTGCGCCCAGACCTCCCAGGTGACGCATTGCCCCGCACGCGGGCAGGGGTCTAACCCCGGATGGCCCTGTGCCACACAATCCACCGGCGCCAAATCGCCTTCCAGTGCCCGCAGGATCATCCCTACCGTATAGTCCTCCGGATCGCGGGTGAGGGTATAGCCCCCCTGCGCGCCGCGCGTGCTGCGCAAAAATCCGGAACGGCTGAGCACGGTGAAGATCTGCTCCAGATATTTTTCGCTGATCTCCTGCCGCCCCGCAATCTCCTTGATGGAAATACATCGCCCATCGGAATGCACGGCGATATCAATCATTACGCGCAATGCATAGCGGCCTTTTGTTGATATTTTCATGGAGTGCCTTCCTCCTTCTTTACGGATTACGGGCACAGTATAGCACACTTTTTAATTCATATCAATCCCATATGAATATAATGATTTAAATTTTTTTAACACAGCTACCAAGCCGATAGGCCGCCTATACGGGCAAAGCGGCGGCCGATGGATTGTTTCCACCAGTCGCCGCTGTGTACAGTTCCTTTTCCGCATACTCTCCATGCCGGTTATCGCACGCTCTCCCCACCGAAAATTCTGTGGTAACGCTCCTCGTCATAGCCGCAGGCCTCGCGCATCACCTCTTCCAGCGTGTTCCCCTCCGCGCGAATTTCATCAATGAGGCAATCGCGCTCTATTTTGCCGTTTTTCAGGATAACGGCGCGATCAATAAAATTGTCAATCTCATTAATTAAGTGCGTCGCAAGCAGAATCGTCTCTCCATCGAGCAGGCTGTCGCCCATCAACCGCAGAAAATCCCGGCGGGTAAACACATCGTTGCCGAGAAACGGCTCATCGAGCAGCAAATAGCGGCAGCCCCTGGAAAAGCCGATTGAAATTTCAAGCTTTGCCTTCTGCCCGGTGGAAAAAGTGCGCACTTTTTTCTCTTTTGGAAGTTAAAAATATTCGAGCAGCTTCAAATAGCGTTCCCGGTTGAAGCGGTCGTAGTAATCTTCCAGAAAATCCGCATGTTCCGCAGGCGTCATGAAGGGGAAAAATGTGCCCTGCTCTGTCATAAAAGCAACCTGGCCCGCCGATTTGAGTGCAGGGGTTCCGTCAAGCGTCACCTTCCCTCTCGTCGGCTCCATCAGGCCCGCCACAATTTTTAAAAGCGTGGTTTTACCCGCGGCGTTTTCACCGAGGATGCCGACGACCTCACCCTGCGTAACCTGTAAATTGATTTCATCGAGCGCCCAGGCCCGCGTGCCTGAAAACTGTTTGCAAAGCCCTTCCATCTGAATCAACTTATTCTCCCCCCTTTCTGTAATTGCAGCGCTTCATATCGTCTGATATTCGGCGTTTCGCACCGTTTATCCTCCTGCTGGCCGGATTGGATCGCGCATGCAAACACCTGATCCCCCTCGCGGTATACCGAAAGATACGGGCAAGTCACCGTCCAACCGGAAGGCTGCTGATTCTGCTCTTTTTCTGAAGAGCGATCCGGTGGAGTAATGAACGAAATCAGGTAAAGCGTATCGTCGGCATACAAAGCATCCATCACACCCATCCGGGCAAGGGGGGAACTATCCTGAAACTGCTTGACGACCGTGCCGTTTTCCAGGTTGACAATATCGCACCGCCGCAGGGTTGTATGCTCATCGGAGGGTTCCGCATCCGCCCGCCCTTCCACCAGCCCGATGAGAAAAGCGCCCCAGCAAAATAGAACCGGCAGCAGCGCCCGCGCCCGCCGCTTACACAAGGCAAGCACCGAATAAGCCCCTGAAATAGGCGGCAAAACCACCATGAACGCCGCAAGCGCCAAAAAACAGGGTGACGCGGATAAAACAGCTGTAAAAACGGGGTTCGGATAAAAGCGAGATATAGATCATTTGCCGGCGGCAGCCACTCTCTATCCGGCACAATAATAGAAAACCCTATCCTGCTCATCCCATCTACGTTGCCCGGCAGGTTATAAAGCAGCACCTCCATGCGGTATAACCCATACCCCAAATAAATCGCCAAAAGCTGCGCCGCCCAAAGCAAAATCATGGCCGAAGGCATGGAGATAAACATGCTCCACAGGAGGCCCGACGCCCCCATCGGAAGGCTGCGCAGGGTATAAACGCCCTTACCATCCATGAAATAGCGCAAAAAAATAAAACAACATTCCTGCAACAAGGGCTCCGTATGCCGCATAGAAAATAATCGGAGCGGCCGCAACATTGAAAATCGTTTGGAAGCTGACCGGATCTTCTATTTGGCACCGGCTGATAAACATGCCCCCCACCAAAACCAGATCGGCCGCTATGAGCAAAATAAAAATTGCCAACAACAGCCCCCTGATGCGTGTCAAATGATAGGCCGCCAATCGTAAGGTCTTTTGGGGGTTCCCCATATGCCTCTCTCACCCTTTCTCCTTCTCAAGCCACAAACACTGTTTCTCTCGCAGGTCATTGCTTCCCGTGTACTATGAAGTTAATACACAAGTGGTAAAAAAATAAAGCTGCATCAACTACTCCGTCCATTTCTCCGTCAGCAGCGCGATGGCCTGCTGAAAAGAGAGCCCCAATGCTTTCACGCTGGATAAAAACGTTTGCGCGGCTTCCTCCTTGAGTGTTTCCATCAGCCGGGCGCGCATCTCAGGCGTTGCGGAAATCACGCTGCCCGCATTGCCATCTGTATGCATCAGCCCCTCCTCCTCTAAGGCTTTATAGGCCTTTTGAGCCGTATTGGGGTTAATGCCGAGCAAAACCGCCAACTCACGCCGGGAGGGCAGGGTGTCTCCATCCCGCAGCACGCCGCGGCAAATTTGCAGATGCACATACCGCACCAGCTGTAAATACACCGGATCCCGCGCATTCAGGATTAAATCTGAAAAAATCCGCATCGGATCACCGCCTTCAAGTGTATTATATGCGCAATACACTAAAAGGTCAACAACATTTTCTTTTAAAAGCAAAAAAATTGACAATCTTTCCGTGACCATGATAGAATTAAGAGGAAAAGATGCTCAATACCCGGTTTTTTATTCTTAAAATGAGGGAACTTTGAAAGGACGAATGATTTCTATGAAACAATCAAGCCGCCGTTATTCTATTTTCACCTCCTGCCTGGCGATGGCGCTCATCTGTGTGCTGCTCTTCACCGGCGCAGCCTTTCCGCCGAACACCCTAGCGCCTGTCGAAAAAACAGAGGCTGCGGCCATACTGCCGCAGCAGGCAGCAGCCCCGGCACAGGCAGATTCCCCGGAAGATCAATCCGTCACAGCCGCCCCTTCCGTGCCAGAGGCAGTAACTTCAGATCAAGCGCCTGATGCGGGCGTTGCCTCTCCGAAAAAAGTGGCGGCAGCGGATACTGCATCCGCAACAGAAAATCCAGCTAACCAGCAAGCCGATGCACAGGAGCCTCCCGCCCCGCCCACACAGGCGGAGGAAGCGCAGGATCTCCCCACGTTTACGCCCGCCTCGGCCGAATTTGTGCGCAGCGTTTTGACCGCTGTGCTCACCCAAATTCTCACCGGCAAGGCGGATCGCAACGCTGTAATTGACGCCATTGAGCGGCTGCCGATGCCGCATGAGCAGGCCGTTTCCCTCGCCGCCGCTTTGACGGACGGCAAAAAGGGTGGCAGCACCATCGATATCATCAAGGGCCTTGTTGAAGCGGCAGGCGATGGCATCCACCTGATCGATATCACGCTGGGCGCCACCCCTTCCCCCGGTGTTTATGAATTCCTCGGCGATTATGTCAAGGATGACGGCACAAGCGTGCATGTTTCCTCCGGCGTATATTATGATGAAGCGACCGGCATCGTCTACGGCAAGGACGGCACCGGCCTAATCTCCATCGGCTTTGATTACGACGCAGGGCAGTATCTCGTCATCGGCGCGATGCAGGCTTGGCAGAGGCAGTTCGGTTTTTGCCGCCTGTATGACACATTATCCCCGCTCGTCTTTATGGATTACGACACCGTGCGCATCAAATTCCAATACGGAGAGATGGATTGGATGATTCAGCTCTGGAAAGGGAACTACGCCATCACCAACGGTGCTGAGATCGGAATCTACCATAAACCAACCAACCGCCTGGTTGAATTTTATGACTGTGCAGAGGATGGCGAACTTCCACAAATGGCAATGACGCTGCGCAAGGGCAATCAAATCCTCTTTACCCGCGGGCTTCAGCCGCATTGGTGGATGACGGGCTTCCAGCTGGGCACCTTTTATAAACCAGCTCAGCTCACGCTGGATGGGCAGCTTATTTTTGAAGACCCCGGCATGCGGGATGCATTTGTGAAGGCTTTCCGCCAGCAGGTTTGCCCGCTCACTTCCTCGATCCAAGTGGAAGGGGATCTCGTTTCCTTCTCCTGGAAATAAATCGGCAAAGTGCAAATGAATGAAAACCGGGCGGCGTGGCTCTTGCCACGCCGCCCAGTTTAGCTTTTAGAACATTAGGCCTCTTCAGCCGCGCACACCTTCCGCGGCCGCTGCGCCAGCCCCGCCTTTTGCAGCGCCGCAACCAGGAGCGGCACTGCCACAAGCTGGATCACAATGCCAGGCAAAGCCGTGACGAACGCTGAGGTTAAAAAAATGGTAAATCCATAGGGCTTGCCTGCAATGCCGAGCAGCACAGCGTTTGCAATGCCGGATACCGCGCGCCCCCCCAGCATCGCGCCAATCAGGGAGAGATAGAGGTTTCCCCTCATCTTCCGGTAAAACAGCCCGGTCAACACGCCATATGCACACAACTCCAGCATCATAGCGGGCAGGGTCGGGAAGGCGGGCGGCATCCCCGTCAGCAGAGAAGAGAGCAGCGGGCCAATCAAGCCGCAGGCAGCGCCAAAGGGCCAGCCGCACAATAAACCGCACAGCAGCACCGGGATGTGCATCGGCAGGAAGGTAGCACCCGCTCCGATTGCATGGAATGCCATCGGCAGCACAATGCACAGGGCGATGCAGAAAGCGGTGATCACCAAATTTTTGGTATGGGTTTGCTTCATTTGTTCAGTCTTCCTTTCATGCGATAAGCACGCAATAAAGAAAGCGCCACTCAGACCGCCTCCGCTTCTGCGAGGGCCATGGCCTGGTTGGCGCCTTTCATTTACAGCTATCGTTCCGTTTGATTTTCCGCCCCTGCTTCTGCCGGGCTGCCGCACTTCTGAGCGGCATTTTACAGTGTTTTATTATAGCAGAACCAGCCCGTCCCGTCAACGCCGTTCCTCTCGCTGGCGCGCCATTTCCTCTTGCTTTCTCAGAATGCGCTCATAGCCCTCGCGAGGCAGGTTGGTATCCAGGCAGAGCTTTTCCATTGGGCACATGCCGGTGCGCATCCGATTGACGATGTATGGCACACGCTCCCCCTCATGAAAGGGGACGCACCGTTCACCAAGGCATACCGCCGCGTGCTCACTGATGACATCCGCATACACTTCCTTTACGCCTCCATAGAGCATCAAAAGCGCCGCCGCCTTGCCCACAACGCGATCCGCAATGGATGCGCCGCGCAGCAATTCCGGATCCTTTTGCAGCCACTCGGTCAGTGGTGAAACGCCGGAGAGGGCGGATTCTAAAACCCGCCCGTCCGCCGTCAGGAGCACACAGGTGGAGTGGTGCTGATGCAGCGCAACCTTTACCCGTTCCAATGTTTCTGTCATATGTTAGCCCTCCTCTGCCCCGCCAGAGGGAAGCCCTCCGGCAGAACCATCAAATGCGTTTGCGTCTGATAAATAGCGGTAGATGGACGCCCCGTTTTCCGGCAGAGTCTCCCCGCTCTGCCGTGGAAGAATCCCGTAAAGCAGCATATGCACCACTTGATCGAACACAGCGAGGCTATGCTCTGCCACCGGCGTCATATCCTTTTCCGGATCCCAATTCGGGTAACCCACATGCAGGTGGATGAAATAGCTGGCAATGTGGAACGCCCGCAAAGCCAGGCTTCGATCCATGGGCACAACGCTTTGGGCACTGTGCTCTAAAATCTCCTGCAATTTTTGCAGATTATCCTGCTCGAACCGCTCACGGATTTGCGCCATCTTTGCCTGAAAAAATTCCGACGGCCTGCGCACAGAGGCGGAACCCATCAGAAGCGGGCGGTACGGGTGCTCTGTGAAATACTGCTGGCGATGCTGAAAATAATCATGAAAATTCTGCGACAGCGGCTTGGAAGGGTCCGGCGCATACGATTCCATATAGGCTACCAGCCCATCGTAGCACAATTGAACAGCGGCTAAAAAAATATCCTCTTTGTTTTGAAAATGGTGAAATAGGCGGCCCTTTGAAATCCCATTGTCCGTGCAGATTCGGTTGATCGACGCATCCGCATAGCCATGCCGGCTGAATTCCCGGATGGCGCCTTCCAAAATCAGCTCCCTGCTGATCCGCGTACGCTCTTCCTGTGTCATTGCAAGTCTCCTCCCGTTGGGCGGAATGATGGATACCAGTTTTGTTTATCATAGTCGTTTTTAATCTCCTTGTCAAACGCACAAACAAACCTATTGCGTTTTATGAAACAGACCTCTATTATTTTTTATAAATTAAAAACTGGATATTATATATAAAATAAAGTCGTATTTTTTTGTAAAATTACGCATTGAAAGATTTATTTTAAAATGATATGATGAATTTATCCTAAAAAGCCCGAATTTTAAAACAGACCTTTTCAATTTTAAAAACAGACCTTTTTGGGATTCCGTCTTAAGAGGAAGAGAAGGAGTGTAACGTTTACCAGATCTCACATTTTGAAAGGAGTGCTCATTACCAACGATGAAAACCACCAAAATTTCAATCAGCATTCTCCTGATCCTGACGATCCTGCTCTCCTGCTTTACGGCCGCATTTGCCGCAGGCAGTAGTGTGGATCCGATCGCGCTGCTGAAGGCAGCCGGGCAGGATCGCGCCGTGGGTTCACAGGCCCCGACTGTACAGAGCGCAGCCTCCGCCTCCGCGGCAGAAGCCGTGCAGGCCCTGCTGGCAGACAAAACCAACATTAACGCCGCCCCGCCCACAGACGCCGCAAAGCTGGAAGCCTACAACGCAAAGCTTGCCCTCTATGAAAAAGCCCTCGCCGCCTATAAGGCGCTGACGCAGGAGGAAAAGGACGCCTTCCCGGTTGAGGATGCACTGAAGTTCCTGGCGGCAATTGATGGCCGCGAATCCTACCTGATCAAGGAAGAGAACCCCGCCCTGGCATATGTGGACCAGCACAAGGCCGCCTATGAGAAGCTGGATGATCTGATCGGGCCGCACGCCGCACGCACAAAGGCATATGAAGCCATGAAGCCGCTGATGACCCCTTTTGAGGGCACAACAAAGCTCAACGCTAACACGGATTTTGCGAAAAAGCCAGCGGCAAAGCCTTTCTTGGAGGCCTATCTCCAAAATTATAAAAATGCCAGTCCGCTCACCCGGCAGTATATGGATGGCATTTCCGCCTTCTCTGAAAGCTACGGTAACCCCACGGTTGGCGGGAAGCTGGCTGACCTCATCAAAATGATGGGCAACTACGCGCTTGCGGAAGACCCCTTCACAGAGCAGCCGCCAGCTTCCGCTGGAACCGCACCGAATGCGAACAACTTTCCGGGTGGCGCAAGTGATCCAGAATACATCGCAGCCCTCAACGAATGGCTACCAAAAAAGCTGGCGGAGGTTTCCTTTACACAGCGCCAGAAAAACCATGCGTACCGTAAATACTTCACGGCCATGGAGCAGGCCGCCGCATTCGCCCCTGAATACGCTCCTGTGCTCAACGCGGCAATCCAGTTGCGCGAAGGCTACGTCGCCTTCCTCGAAACCGGCGCCACCAACAAGGCTGCCGCTGCCGTTGCCGCTTATGACGCAATTGAGGACGCGTATCTTCTGAAGGTTTATAAGAGCCTCGGCTCTGTCTACGCATACTATGAGATCTATCTCAATTCCAAGGGGAACAATTATAACTACAGCAACCTGCAAACAAGCCAGCTCTATAAAAAATGCCTGGACGCCATTGAACAGATGCAGGTTGTCCGCACATTCGAGGCATATGTTGCCAATGTGGATCTCAGCACCGTGAACAACGGCGTCATCGAGCAGGCACAGGCGGAATACAAAAAGATTCCCGTGAACCTCACCGATAAAATCTCGGCGGAAGCCATGGAGAAATACCGGGCGATCCTCGCCCTCTATGATCCTGTCAAACCGCTTGTTCCCTCTGATAACAAGTTCGAAGGCGAAATCGCTTCCTTCAACCCCACCACGGTCAACGCCACAAAATTCCCCTGTGCACGCAAGGCGATCGAATACACCATTTTGAATACGGACCGCCTCCTTGGCAGCGTGCTGCAAATGGCGCTTGCCTACAGCGCGAACGGCACGCTCAAGGGCTATCAGAATTACAGCATTCTGAGCAACGCCTCCATGTCCACGCTGCTCTCTCTTTATGATATGCTTGCCAACATGGAACTCAGCGTGAGCGGCATCAATATTGCCGAGGTGCTCGCAGGCGAACTCACCCCGACTAAACTCGCCGGTTGGCTCAGCGAGGATTCCTTCGCAGGCGCGAGAGCAAAGCTGCTCGCCGCGGCGGAAGCGGAGGATACCACCGCCGCCTTTGCCTCCATTCAGTTTGAAAACGGCGACTGGGGCTTTGAAAACGGAGATGCAGAGGGCTTTGCCCGCGCCGTGGCCGCAATGCTCCGCCCGATTGCAAACGTCCTGCATAATGGCATTCTGATTATCAGCAACATCATTTATCTGCCGAACTCCGTAGCCGATAACGGTGACTACAAATATGGTGCTTACGAAAAGCTCATCCCCCTGCTGGAAAGCCTTGGCCTGAAAGGCGTGCTCTCCTCGCAGGAATACACCTCCCGTTTCCAGGCGGCAGCCAAAGTCAGCAAAAACGCGCAGCTTGACGCGCTGTTCCTGCCCATCGTCAGCCCCATCGTCACGCTGGTGGAGGAGCTTCAGGCCAATCCGCTCAACACAATGCTCAACCTCTTGCCGCGCCTGGCCCGCACCATCAGCACGAATACGCTGAACGACAGCCTGAATGGCTTCCTACATTCCAGCAGCCTGCTTGGCGGCGTGAATATCGACCTTTCCGGCGATGCAATCAATGCGATGATTGACGGCCAAAAGATCAACATCAGCCTTGGCGATAACGCACAGCTCTCCACAACCCTGAAGGCCGTTGATTGGGCGCGCCTGGCAGGCTGCGGCAAGCTCGTCCTGGCGGACAGCGTCAGCGCATCCAACGCTTACCGCACGGTAATCGAATCAGACCGCGCGAACGCCTATGTGGTCGCCAGCCAGTATCTCATTAAAACTGTGCTGCGCACCCGCATTGAGGGCAAAACAACAACAGTCGCTCTGGGCATCTAATATCGCTCTTCTCTTTTCACCTTCTATATTGTTACCTCTTGCATACCGCCGCGGGCCGTTTGGCTCGCGGCGGCATATGTTTGATGCAGTGCTTTCTCATTTTTTTGCGCAAAACTACCTGCGCATCATCTCGGCTCACAACATTCCCATCTGTCGTTTTATTTCTCCCCTTGTATGGAATCGATCGATATGTTATGCTGAAGCTGCAAAAAAGATTTCAAAGCACTGGCTGAAACACCGGTGCGTTTGTAAAGGAAGGCTGGGCATCAGGATGCAGAAAGTAATCGTCGTTTCAAAAACCCATCTCGATCTAGGATTCACAGACTATGCAGAACATATTTATAAAAAATACCTCGATGAATTCATCCCCAGCGCCGTTGCGATCGCCAACGAGCTCAATGCAGACGGAACCAAACGTTTCGTTTGGACGACGGGCTCCTGGCTGCTCAAAGAGGCGCTGCAAAATGGCAGCGAGCAAAACCGGCAAGCCCTCCTGCAAGGCCTGCGCAGCGGCAACATCGCACCGCATGCCATGCCGTTTACAACACACACAGAGCTGCTCGACGCCGACACGCTCGATTACGGTCTCTCTATCGTAGATCAGATCGATGCTATCACAGGCCGCAAAACCATTGCCGCAAAAATGACCGATGTGCCAGGCCACACGATCGGCCTCGTGCCCCTGCTCGCAAAACACGGCATCAAGCTCCTGCATATCGGCGTCAACGGTGCGTCCGCCATGCCGGAGGTTCCGCCCTGCTTTCTCTGGAAGTGTGGGGAGAGTGAGGTCGTCGTCATTTATTCCGGCGATTACGGCGGGGCTTTTGAAAGTGAGCTGACCAACAGCGTGCTTTATTTCGACCACACGCTCGACAATCACGGCGCATCCGGTGCCAGGGCCGTGCGCGCGCGGTTTGAGTCGATCCAGCAAAAATACCCCGGCGCACAAGTCACCGCCGGGCGGCTTGACGACTTTGCGGAGATCATGTGGCAGGTGAAAGACCGGCTCCCCGTAGTCACGGCTGAAATCGGGGACACCTGGATTCATGGAGCCGCCTCCGACCCTTATAAAACCGCCGGGCTCCGCACGCTCATTCGGCTGAAAAACGAGTGGCTGGCCACGGGCCAGCTCAAACGGGAGAGCGCTGCCTATGAGCAGATGGCGGATAATCTGCTTTGCGCCGCCGAACATACGTGGGGCCTGGATGTGAAAACCTATTTTGCCGATTACGAGCACTATCTCCGTCCGGATTTTGAGCAGGCCCGTAGGAAGGATACCGTCGAGCTGCACCACCCTCTGCGTGATTTCCCACAAAACTTGCTGACGGTTTGCCAGCGCCGCCGTGGTGCTTACCATATCGGTTCCTACCGCGCCATGGAAAAAAGCTGGGAAGAGCAGCGCGCCTATCTGGACCGCGCGCTCATCAAACTGCCCGTTGATTTAAAAAGCGACGCTGAACAGGCACTTATCGCGCTCAGGCCGCAGAAATTTCTCGCTGTATCAGGGGTGCCTCTGCAACGCAATGTGGATTACACGTTTGGCGGCTGGTCGGTCCGCATCAATGAATATGGCGGAATTGGCGCCCTTTTCTGCGGCGGTCATCCGGTCATCCGGGAAAACAACCGCCCTGCCGTGGAATATTATTCCTACGGTAAGGCGAATTATGAGTTCTGGCTCACGCATTATACCCGCAACCGCAAAAAAACCGCCGGCTGGTCTGTTGCTGATTTTGCAAGGCCGCTCTTAAAATATGTAGATTCTAAATATCCGCAGGGCCGCACCCCCTACCGCTTTTGCCGGGGGTGCGTGCAGGTGCTGCAAACCGGGCTGCGCATCTGTGTATACATGAACATTGCACCGGAGTGCCATAGCGAGCTCGGCGCGGCGGATATGATCCAGTTGCTCTATACGCTGGGCCCCGAGGGGTTAAAAATCGAGCTGATCTGGGTTGACAAACCGGCCAGCCGCCTGACAGAAAGCACGGTATTCCGGCTCTACCCCGCCTGTACGCAAGAGGAAATACGCTACACAAAAATCAGCACAGAAATCGACCCAATGACGGTGGTAAAAAACGGAAACCGCAATCTTTCAGCTGTGTGGGATATGCATTTTGGCCCATACCGCTTTACAAACCGTCATGCAGCCCTAATCGGCCTAGGCAAGGGTAAAATCCTGCGGTTCGACAACCAGTTTGAGGATGTTGCCCAAAACGGCATTGCCTATCTTCTGCACGACAATGTATGGGGCACCAATTTTCCCTTATGGTATGAGGATAACGCCTATTTCCGTTTTGATATCTCTCATGCTGCAGCCCTATAATGGAGCCGCAGCTCTTTCGCCTAGCCCGCTCTCGCCAAACAGGCGCGGTGCCACACATGGCATCCCGCTTCCATCCTGCAAAAAGGCGCCATTCTGCAAGGCTGCTTTACAAAAAATAAGAGACACAGCTGCCGCTTCCTCTCGGCAAGCGGCAGCTGTTCTGATGAGCGATATGCTTCTTTTGACAGCCCGTCAATCCATCCAGCCGCCCGGTCGGGCGGCTGATTTTTCGTTCTGCAGCCAAGGCAGCTGTTTTCCACGAAGCAATTGCGAAGCGGTCAGCGCTGGCAGCCGCAGCCGCAGTTATTCTCGCGCTCTCTGCCGGAACAGCCGCAATTGTCGCCCTTTTTCTGGCCCGCACTGGATGAGGGCGGGAAAAACTCATTGACTGGGAAGCGGATTTGTTTGAAGGCGTCGCACGGATCATTCTCCATATCGTGGCAGCACTCCTTCTCCGGCACGCAGAAATCATAGGCCGGAATCAGCATCTGGACATCGCGCTCAAGCTGCACGATGGTAAACAGGCCGAGCGTGACACGCACTGCCTTTTCCGGAGAGGCAACGCTGAAGTCGCCGTCGAACGACCGGCAGATGCACTTCGGTGCAGAGCAGCAGCCCTCGCATTCGCAGCAGTCGCACGGGCGGCAAAGCTTTGCATCCAGGCAGATCGGGTCGACACATTGGACTTTTGCTCTCGGGTTTGTACTGGTGGGAAGGAATTGTTCGTCTGCCTCGTCTGAGGAATATTCCGACGAGAAAATACGTACATTGCCTTCGCTTCCGAAAAGAATGCACTTTTTCGAGAAGGAAGTCAGGCCCTCCACGGTGCTGGGGGGATTCATCGGCGTGGTGTAGGCGTCGAGATATACCTTGAAGAAGAAGGTAATATCAACGGAGTAATAACCGCGGTTGAAGGGCACCGCCTCCACGTCGATAAAGCAGTTGATAATCTTACACGAACGGCAGCGAACGGAAGTTGCGTTGTCGATGATGCACTGCGCCCGGTCTGTAAAATAGACGCGCATATCGGCCAAGCAGTCTTTGTCCGCACACGAATCGTATACGCGGTTGGTATCGATGCACACAGCCTCGCGAATGCCGCCGCTGACGACATCCGCAGTGTTGCAGCAGGATCTGTTGTCCGCCATAGTGTTTCCTCCTATGAATAGATTGAAATTTTGTAAAAACTTCAATACCATACTATGATGCGCACGGATTCTGGTGCAGGAAAAACCCAGAATCAGCAGAAAAGTTTTGCGCAGGGCTTTTTGTTTGCGCAAAAGCCGCGTGCGGCGCCGCAAATGCGCTTCTCCGCCTGCCTGATTTCAAAAAACAAAAAAAATGAAAAATTTCACATGCCTCATTTGTATTGGTGACGAAAGGAGTTGAAAGGCCCGTGAAAAAGCCATCTGAGCTCAATGGCTTCCTACAAGACGCTGTCGCGAACTATTCCAAAGCTGTCGCCCGCGCAGCCTTCACGTATCTAAAAAACACCGCGGATGCGGAAGACATCACGCAAGAGGTCTTTTTAGCGCTTCTGGAAAAGCAGCCCCATTTTGAAAGTGACGAGCATTTAAAAGCTTGGCTCCTCCGCGTTGCAATCAACAAGAGCAAAAACGCGCTCAAAAGCGGCTGGTTTACACGGACGCAGCCTTTGTATGAGGCGCTGCCGGCGCTTTCCCCGCAGGAAAATGAAGTGTTATCCTGCGTTCTATCTCTGGATGAAAAATACCGGATGCCAATCCATCTTTTTTATTATGAAGGGTATTCCATGGAAGAGATCGGGAAAATCCTAAAGCTCAACCCCGCCACTGTCGGCACACGCCTTGCGCGCGGGCGCGCCCTGCTGAAAACAATGATTGGAAACATCGATTGAAAGAAAAACATTTGCACTTCTTACACAGGCAGAAATTCCGGCTTCACCGAAACCGGCGCAATTCCCCGCTATTTAGAAAGGAAGGGTTATTGATATGAAAACCGAGCAAATGAACACCCTATATCATCATGCAATGGAACAGCTCCCGCTAGAGGGGCTGGAAAAGCGCATACTCGATAAGCTTTCGTCCACCAATGAAAAAAAGCGCAGCTTCCCGGCGAAACGGATTGCCGCTGCGGCCGCCGCGGTGATGCTTCTCTGCGCCGCAGGCACTTTAATGCTATCCCACACCACTCAGATCGCGCTCACAAATACACAAGGCCGGGTTTCTGTGCATTATACGCCATTTGCCCCGAAAGCGGTCAGCACAGCAAATTGCCTGGTCAGCCTAACGGAAGAAGAACTGTTCCACACACACAATCTCGCGCCATTTTTCGGAACGGTCGAGGGCATCCGGAATATCCGGGTGGATCTCAACGGCGCGGTTTCTTACCGAGCGATCGCTACCGTAAAAGTCAAAAAAGCCTATCTTGGCAACGTAGAGCCCGGCAGCACGGTATCGATCCTGCTCCCCTGCTCCATCGGGCGGGGCGAATGGGCAACGGGCACAGCGCTTGCCGCTTCCCTGCGGGAGGGCACAACCGGTATTTTTATGCCGGTCGCCTACACGTCAGACTATGATTGGGAAGAAAACGGCGCGCGCATCCATCTGAACGAGCTTGCGCCCTACGGCCTGATGGATGGGGAGCGCTACCTCTTCCTGCAGGGGGAGGATGGGAAGATGCGGTTTGCTGACTTTGCGTATCCGTCACTCCGGGCGGATGCAACACTGGAGGAGATCGAGGCGGTTGCGGAAGGCTTTTGGAAATAACACGCAAAACAGCAGAACAGGCTGCGGCAAGTTCATTTGCCGCAGCCTGTTTTCTATGTAAAAGAGCGCGCCAAAAAAGCTTCACCTACCCAATTTAGGTTCCCTTCTCTCGCATTCGCTCAACCATACCACTCCATTGTAATTCAGGTGCGCAAGCAGTCTGAAGCCGTTTCGTGGTATAAGCGCTTCACTGGCCCAAAGCAGGAAAGGGCCGCGACCAACAGTAAGAGAAGGGGCACACAGGCAATCCTGATCCATGGGAAGAATTCCAACGTCAGTTCGCTCATTTGTGTTGTCAACAGGAAGCAAATACCCAAGCTGAATATCAAGCCCAATAAAACGGCAATTCCGATCTGCATCACACTTTGCAGCAGCGTGACAAGATAAATATCCTTTTGAGTCATACCAATGGCACGCAGGGTTCCGAACACACCTTTGCGCGTTTGAAATTTTAGATTCAGCGCCACCATGAGGCTGACCACCGCAAAAACGGATAATACCAGCGTCAGCAGAAACGTAATGGTCGAAATCATTTGGGCAATTTCCCTTTCCCGCTGCGCCTTTTGCAGGTATTCCTGCAGAGAGACTTTGCCGCCATAATTATATTGCAAATTTTTAACCTGTTTTTCCACTTCGTCTGTCTGCTCGGCGTTTTTCAAATTCAGAAGCACCTGATTGGTGCGCACGGTCAGCCCCACCTTTTCAAAGGAGCTGTTTGCCCACAGCGTTCTCCCGCCAAGCGCCAGTTCCTCTATGGTACGCGGTCGCTCGTTATCACTGAGCGTTACAACCGCGCCTACCGTCACGGTAAAGGTCAGCTTCTCCTGCTTCCCGGTATGCGGATCGTTGATAATCTGTGTATAAGTAATCTGATCTCCCACATCCCGGCTAGCAGGGAACTCGCCTGTTTCACACACAATGACCTCCCTCGCATTCGACAGCGCCTCCATATGAAGCGCTCCCTTTGTGACATAGGGCTCCAATTCCCGGATCAAGCCGGCATCCGCGCCTGTGAGCAGGCTTTCGATTAACTCCTGATCCTGGCCGTATCCCCACTTTTGCTTTTCCTGGCGGTAGGCATCGTTCCCACGCCCGGCCAGCATCTGCTCGTCTCTTTCCTCGTCTGTTAAAGCGGCATTGGGCTTGAGCTCGTTTAAATGGATGCGGCTCAGCGCAATGGCCTTTTCCACCTGCGGGCAGGTTTCCAGCAACCGGGCGTCCTGCTGCGTCATTCCAAAAGCAGGGTCATTCGGGATGCCCAAAGGGCCGAACATGCCGCCATCATAGACTCGGATGTCCATATCTGCGGGCAGTTGGTGATCCGCCACATTTGTAACGCCATTGGATACAAAACCGCCCACAACAACAATGAGTACGGCAAACAGCATGGCAATTGAGGTGGAAACCGCCTCGCCGCTATTGAGCAAAATATCCTTCCCTGCCCAAAGCAAATACGGCCTGTTTGTGGAGAAGGAGGTTTTCCGTTCGGATGCTTTTTGATTCTCTCCTCCGGCTAACAGCTCGACAGGCGAAATTTTGGCATCTCTGAACGTCCCAAATACAATAAAGCAAAACGCCGCTAAAAAAATCACCACGGCGCAACCAAAAATGAGAATGGGATTCCAGAAAAATCGGACAAACCCGCCTAAATATTGAGCTAGGATACGAGCCATCAGAACGCCCAGCGCACCCCCGGTCAAGAGCCCCGGCACAAGCTGGATCAAGCCCTGCGTGATATAATAGAGCAGCACTTCCCCTCTGGTAAAACCGACTGCCTTGAGCAGCGCGATACGCTGTCTGCGGTTTTTCCGCATGATAACGGAAAGGCAGTATAGCATCAGGAGGCAAAAAAATCCGGTCACTGCCAGGAGGGCGATCCCCATTGTATCCATTTCGAAGGGGAGCTGGCCCTGCCCTGTCAGCAGGGGATTTACGGCATAAGCCGTTCCAACACCGTCCGTTACAAACTGCGCCAGCAACTGCTCCGCCGCCGTTGCGTCCGTCAGCAGCACGGGGCAGACGGCAGGCTCTCCCCCGGCTTGCAGGGCATCGCGATACGCTTCTGAAACCAGTGCGTTGGGGAGCGTAACCGTGGCTTCCCCCGGCACCTGCAGCGAAGAAAAATCCGCCAGGATGCCAACCACCGTGAAGGCCCGCTGATCCTTCTGGCCATCCGCGGTTTGAAAGGTTAGCTCCAAACGATCGCCCACCGTGATCTCTTCACGCAGCCGGGCGATCGCGGAGTGTTCCAGGGCAATTTCATCTATTTTTTCCGGCAATCTACCGTCCGCCGTTCGGATGTGGCAAAGGCTGCGCGCTGTTTCATCGGCTGTTCCCGCGATGATCTGATTGCCGTAAACGGCATCCGGGATGGTATGTACCGCAACACTCCGGATCACGCCCGCCTTTTGAACGGAAGCACTCTGCCTGAGTGTTTTGATCGTTTCAGCCGTGCAGCCGGATAAAAACCCGCTCTGCGCTCCGAACGTATCCATTTTTTCGATTTCAGTGGATTGCAGATAGCTGGATACCGTCATCCCCTCTGCAATAAAAAAACATGTGCACAATAGGTAAACCAAAATAACCTGCAGCGTTTGTTTCCATCCGCGTTTCAAATGCTTAACCGCCAGTGTGCCAATCGCACTCATTTTTAATCATCATCCCTTTCCCAGGCTGGGAATGGCGCATGTTTCAGCCACGCCAGAATCCCCGCCTCTGATGAAAAGCGGAACCTCCGTTTTAATCTATAAAAGTGCTTTTCAAGAAATTATTTTTCCATCGCTGATGGTAAGGATTCGATCGGCCGTTTTGGCAAACTCCATATCGTGCGTTACCACAACCACAGTCTGGTGAAATTTGCGGCGCAGGGAGGCGATCATATCAATCACCGCCTGCCCGGAGTGGGAATCCAGGTTGCCTGTTGGTTCATCGCACAAAATCACCTCAGGCTGATTGATAAAAGCACGCGCGACCGCCGTGCGCTGCTGCTGCCCGCCGGAAAGCTGGGAGGGTAGATGCGTCACACGGTCCTCCAGCTCCAAGGTGGAAATCAGCTCGCCGAGATAGCTTTCATCCACCGCTTTCTTGGCAAGCAGGGCGGGATAGATTATATTTTCCCGCACAGTCAGTTCCGGAATCAGATGATATTCCTGAAATACAAAGCCAATATGTACCCGGCGGAAGCAGGCCGACGGCGTTTCTTTGAGCTGGCTGAGGTTGACCGCATCATAAAAAACCGAGCCCTCCGTCGGCGTATCCAAGCCGCCGAGCAGGTGCAGGAGGGTCGATTTCCCTGAGCCGCTCTTGCCCACGATGGCGATAAACTCGCCCTGCTCAATCTGCAGGGATACCCCATCCACCGCGTGGATCACGGCCTCCCCCTGTTGATACGTTTTTCGAAGATTCTCTGCCCGGATCATGCAGACGCCCCCTTTGCAGCTTTGGCTGGTTTTTGTTTCGCCCCATACAACAAATGATACAGCCCATAGCCCAGGGAAAAACCGGCCAGCAATACGATAAAGCACCCTGTATCAAAGACCGCTTTTCCACTATATCCTCTGGAACACATGAACCAAAAAAGGATTTCTACCGGAATCCAAATGGCGGAACTCAAGAGAATCAGTTTGAAATAAGTTGGCGATTTTTGAAAAAAAGGAACAAAAAAGCCCCAAAAAACAGAAAAAGCGGCTGTCACTATAAAATATTGATAGAATAGAGGGCGAAATTCCTTTGCAATATCTTCCGTTTCAAAGGGAAGAAACAGATTGCCAAAAGGGATTTTGGAATAAAAAATCGTGATATCCCAGAGCCCGCCCTTTGTATTAATATACTGAACCATTGACACAATAAAAATAGCTGTAGATAAAAATAAAAATACAGACGCAACATATTGCCGAACCGTGTGTCGCCGTCTAATGATCGCGACTGCAAACCAAATCGCATATAAAAGGGTAAAGACTACAAAAATATAAACTCCAGTAAATATCATTTACTTCAAATCCCCTTCCCCACCTGCAACAATTACGGGGTATTTTATCGTTTGTCCAGTGGAACTATAAAGAAATCGGCCATCTTTTCGCTTCATATATCAAAGAATTGTAATCCTTGCAAAAAGATGGCCGACTATAAGATTAAAATAATTTCCCGGTTCAATCTGCAACTGCAGTTTGTGAATTGGTAAATAACCTGCCAAAAATTGTGGTGCTGTTTGATGCCGCTTTAGAAATATTGAAATATGCATAATTATTCGAATACCTATTTGGATTTGCATTTTCCCATACATAATAGTATCCGTTTTGCGTTGTATTAAATTTTACGGCCGCACCAAATTGATTATATGTCCCCCATGTTCTCACATGCAAAAACAACCAAAACTCCTGCGTTGAGCCATTTCCGCTCCCAAGTTTATCACATTTTGCGGTAGCATCTCTTTCTGAATATATTCTTTTAGGACTGTCATAATAAGTAGATGTTGAAAAAGGATCCTCAAAATCACCATTATGCCCATATACATATTTTGCTTGCGCAATCAATACATAGGCGCTTGTTGATAAAACACAAACGATCAGTAGGATTGACATTATTTTCTTCAATTTTTGCATTTCAATTTTCTCCTTTTTATTTGTTATGTCCCTTTAATTCCATTGAAATACTGCATTGGAATCACCTCCCAACCTCTTTATATCACAATTATCTACATCTGTCAATTATCTACCCATATTTTTATTGATATCATCTAAATATGTAAAAGAATGTAATTTCAT
>UQWL01000006.1 GCA_900544715.1 uncultured Oscillospiraceae bacterium
ATACAAATCTCAAAAATTATGAAATCAACGATCCAGTCCATCCTCTGTATGGCCGCACCCGTAGCATGAGTATCGAGTATTTGGCTGCTTTTGCGGATTTTTACGATGTGTCGGTGGAGTATCTACTGGGGCTGTCTAACTCCCGCAAAAAGGAATACCACGATATTTCTGAACAGTTAGGTCTGTGCGATAAGGCGATTGACGAGCTTATTCAGTGTAAAGAAAACTCCAGCAGTGAGGAAGGGCAACAACTATATGTTTCTCAAGATACGGCCATTCTTAATGATTTTCTAATTAGCGCAGAATTTAGGCGTGTGATGGAAAAAATTAAGCAAAGCCTTTTTGCATATTACATGTACCAGTTGTCCCAGGACGGCATCTCTGCACAAATACGGAAAGAAAGCATTCAAAAGATGGAAGAAGCTCAGAAGGTTTTGGATGCGTGCGGTTATTGTTCAGTGGAGTATGATCTGATTTCACAGGTCCACATGGAAAACGCTATAGGCATCTTGAATACCTATCTGCGTAAATTGCCGAAACAGCTCTATCAAACACATGTACAGAAAGCAAAAGATAGGCAGTAATGATATACTGAAACACCGGATAGGGCACTAATAACAATAGATCGGAGAACACCTTTATGAATAAACAACAGCTGGCAAATAAAATCTGGGAATCCGCCAACAGAATGCGTTCCAAGATTGAAGCAAATGAATATAAGGACTATATTTTGGGATTTATCTTTTATAAATTCCTGTCCGACAAAGAAGTTGAATTTCTGAAAAAAGACGGTTATGAAGATGATGATATCAAAGAGAATGCCCATGAGAATAATGAGCCTCTTGTGGACTATTGTCAGCAGCACCTCGGGTACTTTATCGCCTACGATAATCTTTTTTCTACCTGGCTGGCAAAGGGCAGCAGTTTCACCGTGGACAATGTGAGAACCGCGCTTTCTGCCTTTAATCGCCTGATCAGCGAAACACAAAAGAAAGTATTCAGCAAAATCTTTAACACACTGGAAACCGGTTTGAGCAAACTGGGCGATAGTACCAGCAGCCAAACCAAGTCCATCAGCGAACTGATTCAGCTGATCAAAGATATCCCCACCGATGGCAAACAGGACTATGATGTTCTGGGCTTTATTTATGAATACCTGATCAGTAACTTTGCGGCCAATGCTGGTAAAAAGGCCGGTGAGTTTTATACCCCACACGAAGTATCTCAGCTCATGTCTGAAATTGTTGCGCACCATCTGAGAGACCGGGAGAAAATTGAAATTTACGATCCCACAAGCGGCTCCGGTTCCCTGCTTATTACGATCGGTAAGAGCGTTGCAAAGTACACTAAGAGTAAAGACGATATCATGTACTATGCGCAGGAGTTGAAAGAAAACACCTATAACCTGACGCGAATGAACCTTGTCATGCGGGGCATCAAGCCGGATAACATTTTTACCCGCTGCGGGGATACGCTGGAACAGGACTGGCCCATGTATGACGATGTGACCCAGGAATATAATCCTCTGTATCTGGATGCGGTTGTCTCCAATCCGCCCTACTCCCAGCGCTGGGACCCGAAGCATAAAGACACAGATCCCCGTTATCGTTATGGCATTGCGCCTAAAGGCAAGGCGGACTATGCGTTCCTGCTCCATGACCTGTACCACCTGAAGCCAGAGGGAATTATGACCATTGTTCTGCCTCATGGCGTTCTGTTCCGTGGTGACGCGCTGGGCGGGCCGGATGGTCAGGGCGAAGGCGAAGGCAAGATTCGCCGAAATCTGATTGAGAACAACAACATTGAGGCGATTATTGGCCTGCCCGCTAACATTTTCTTTGGCACAGGCATTCCCACTATCATTATGGTGCTGCGCCAGAAGCGCGAAGAATCTGATGTTCTGTTTATTGACGCTTCCAAGGGTTTTACCAAGGTTGGCAAGACCAATAAGCTGATGGCGTCCGATATCAAGCGAATTGTGGATGCTGTTGCCGCTCGTCCCGAGAAGATCGAAAAGTTTGCCCGGCTGGTTTCCAAAGAGGAGATCCGGCGCAATGGCTATAACTTAAATATTCCCCGCTACATTGATTCCTCTGAAGCCCCGGAAACATGGGATATCTACGCCACCATGTTCGGCGGTATCCCCAACAACGAAATTGACTTTCTGGCTTCCTATTGGTCCGCGTTTCCTCAGTTGCGGGAAAGCCTGTTCACATCGGATGAAACGCCCTATTCTCAATTAGCTGTCCAAAATGTCAAGGAGGCCATTGAAGGAAACAATGATGTGCAGGCATTTGTTGCCGCTCACCAGGCTGCGTTCGCTGATTTTGACGCATATCTGAACGGCGAACTGATTGAAAAAATGATGGAGCTGAATATCTCTCAAATGGAGAATACCATTACACAAAATATTTTTAGCCGCATTGCGCCTCTACCGCTGCTGGACAAATACCAGGCGTATCAGCTGCTGGACAATCAATGGGGAGGTATCGCTACCGATCTTGAAATTATCCAGACTGAAGATTTTGACGCCACAAAGCAGGTTGATCCCAACATGGTCATCAAGAAGAAAGGTGACAAGGAAGAAGAGGTGCAGAGCGGCTGGGTAGGTCATGTGATTCCATTTGAACTGGTGCAGACCACAGTGTTGAAAGCAGATTATGACGCACTCAAGGCCAAGGAGGCTCGACTGGATGAAATCGCGGCAGAGCTGACTGAGATTATCGACTCCATTGACGAGGGCGACCGTGGAGACTTTCTCAACGATGACAACACCGCCTTTGTTTCCAAGGAGTTTGCGGCAAAGCTGGCAGAGATTTATGGGGATGTTTCGTCCCCGGAGCTGGACGGCTTGCAGGGGTATCTGGAGTTGTTGGATGCGAAGGCCGGAAAAGCGGAAAAACTTCACTATGTCAATACCCATCCGGAAGTCAGCTGGGCCAATGTGGGGGGGAATTCTCCCTATACCAAGGGGAAAGTTTCGGCGTATGTCAAGGCACTGCGGGCGGCGCATATCTTCCCGGCGGATTCCTTTGAGGCGAAAATGGTACAGGCTGACAAGCTGATGGCAGAGGAAAAAACGGTTAAGAGCGAGGTAAAGAAAAACGAGGAAGCCCTGCACCTGAAAACCAAAGAGACCATTGAAGGACTGAGCGATGAGCAAGTCCTGGATTTGTTGCGTCTGAAATGGATTGCGCCCCTGTGCGCTTCTCTGCGGGCTATGCCGGAGATTATCATTGACGGGCTGGAAAAAGCCGTGCAGGTGCTGACGGATAAGTATGCCGTGACCTATGTGGAGCTGGACGAGCAGATCAAGGCATCGGAAACGACGCTTGCCGATATGCTGGATGAGCTCACCGGCAGCGAATTTGATATGAAAGGACTGAGCGAGTTCCAGTCGCTGCTGAAGGGTGAATAAAATGAATGAAACAAAAAAGCCTGCAATCCGATTTCAGGGGTTTTCGGACGAGTGGAAACAGAGTAGAGTCGGAGAATTGATTGAGGATTATACAGAAAAAACGGTGGTGCAAAATCAATATCCTGTGTTGACATCCTCTCAGCAGCAAGGAATTGTCAGGCAAGAAGAATATTTCGCAGATCGTCAGGTTACTACAAATGACAATGTTGGGTATTTTGTTTTGCCGTTTGGCTATTTCACATATAGAAGCCGAAGCGATACAGACGTTTTTGTGTTCAACCGAAATGACTTGATCAACAAAGGAATTATTAGCTATTACTATCCGGTTTTTGCGCCGAAGAGTTGTGACTCTAATTTTCTTCTCAAAAGATTAAATTATGGAATCAAAAAGCAACTCTCTATGGCAGCGGAAGGAACCGGACAAAAAGTTCTGGCTCATAGCAAATTCAAAGATATGCTTGTTGATGTGCCGGATGAAAAAGAACAGATCAAGATAGGCACTATCTTTGAATATGTTGATAACCTCATCGCACAGAACAAATTAAAACTTGAAAAACTCCAAGCCGTCAAAGCATCTATGATGGAAAAAATGTTTCCTAGACATGGTGCAGATGTGCCTGAGGTTCGCTTTAAGGGATTTACCGGGACGTGGGAACGATGTAATCTGGATAATGTGTTGATCGACTTGCAAAATAACACTCTTTCGAGATCAGAATTATCTGAAGAAAAAGGTGTAGCCAAGAATATTCACTATGGCGATATTTTAGTTAGATTTGGGGAGATCCTAGATATAAAAACGGCATCATTGCCCCAAATTGCAAATTTGTCCATTGCAACAAAATATAAGAAATCCTTTTTGCAAAATGGAGATGTTATTGTAGCAGATACTGCAGAAGATGAAACGGTTGGAAAGTGTACTGAAATTACCGGTATAAATAACGAAGTAGTAATTTCAGGACTCCATACAATACCATATCGACCGTTGATACGTTTCGCGACAGGATACCTTGGATACTATATGAATTCGCCTACGTATCACAATCAACTTTTGCCCTTTATGCAAGGGATAAAAGTTAGTTCGATTTCAAAATCATCTATGAAAGAGACAACCATTGTATATCCGCAGTCGCTAGATGAGCAAAAGCAAATTGGAAACTATTTCAGAAAAATTGACGATCTTATTGTTCTTAAACAACAAGAACTTGATAAACTCCAATCAATCAAAAAAGCTTTGCTGGAAAAAATGTTTGTCTGACACAGGAGGCTGCTATGGCATTTGAAAGTGAAGCTGCCTTTGAAGCAGCGTTAATCAATTTACTAACTGAAAAATATGGCTGGGAGCCGGAAATCCTGCGGTACAAAACCGAAGAAGAGCTGATCCAGAACTGGAAGCAGATTCTCTTTGAGAACAACCGGGATATCGACCGTTTGAACGATGTGCCGCTGACTGATGGAGAAATGCAGCAAATTCTCGACCAGATTACCCGGCTTCGCACGCCGCTGAAGCTGAACGGCTTTATCAATGGTAAAACTGTGGCGATCAAGCGGGATAACCCTGCCGACACGCTGCATTTTGGCAAAGAGGTCAGCCTGAAAATTTATGACCAGCGGGAGATTGCCGCGGGACAAAGCCGCTACCAGATTGCCCAGCAACCCGTGTTCAAGGCGAGAAGTGCGGTTTTGCCAAATCGCCGGGGCGATTTTATGCTGCTGATTAACGGTATGCCTCTGATTCACTGCGAGCTCAAGCGCAGCGGCGTGGATGTGAGCCAGGCATATAATCAGATCGAAAAATATGCCCATGAGGGGGTGTTCTCCGGTCTGTTCTCCCTGGTGCAGATTTTCATTGCCATGCAGCCGGATGAGACTGTTTATTTTGCTAATCCGGGCCCGGACGGAGTGTTTAACAAGGATTTCTACTTCCATTGGGCTGATGCCAACAATGAGCCGCTGAACAACTGGAAGGACATTGCGCAATATCTGCTCTCCATCCCTATGGCGCACCAGTTGATTGGTTTTTATACAGTTGCCGATGATACCGATGGTATTTTGAAAGTCATGCGCAGCTACCAATACTATGCGGCTTCCCGCATTACCGGTCGTGTTGCCATGCGGCGTTGGGCGGATAAGGATCAGTATGGCGGATATATCTGGCACACGACCGGTTCCGGTAAAACCTTGACCAGCTTTAAATCCGCTCAGCTGATTGCCGGATCAAGGGATGCCGATAAGGTGGTGTTCCTGATGGACCGTGTGGAGCTGGGAACCCAGTCACTGATGGATTACCGTGGTTTTGCCGACGATGCGGGTTCTGTACAGGACACAGAAGATACAAATGTTTTGGTTTCAAAACTGAAAAGTGACGATCCGGCCAATACGTTGATCGTCACTTCCATTCAGAAGATGAGCCGCATTGAGGAAAACAGCAGCTATAATGCCCACGATATTGAACTGATTCGGGATAAGCGGATTGTTTTCATCATTGATGAAGCACACCGGGACGTATTCGGGGAAATGCTGCGTACAATCAAAGAAACCTTCCCCAATGCCATGTTCTTCGGGTTTACGGGAACACCAATTCATGAAGAGAACCAGAAGAAAATGAGCACTACCTCGGATGTGTTTGGAAACGAACTTCACCGGTACAGCCTTGCAGACGGAATCCGGGACAAAAATGTTCTGGGGTTTGACCCCTATATGGTGCCTACCTATAAGGACCGCGACTTACGCAAGGCGGTTGCCCTCGAAAAAGCCAAGGCACCAAATGAAGCCACAGCCATGAGCGACCCCAAAAAGAAAAAAGCCTATCTGCACTATATGGATCATACAAGCGTGCCTATGGCTGGTGTCGTTCAAGCAGACGGAACCTACCTGAAGGGCATTGAAGATTATTTGCCCAACTCCCAATATGAGCGGGAAGAACATCAGCGTGCGGTAGTAACCGATATTCTGGACAATTGGGTTACGCTCAGCCACGGAAGTAAGTTCCATGCGATTTTTGCAACCAGCAGTATCCCGGAGGCGATCCAATATTACAGGCTGTTCAAGGAAATAGGTAGTTTGAAAGTGACGGCACTGTTTGACCCAAGCATTGATAACAATGGTGGGGCGATCTTCAAGGAAGAATCGTTGATCGAGATTCTGGAAGATTACAATGCTCGCTACGACATGAAGTTTAAGCTGGCCACCTATGGAACGTTCAAGAAAGATGTTTCCTACCGCCTGGCACACAAGGAGCAGTATAAGTCTGTAGAGAGGACCCCGGACCAGCAGATTGATTTGCTGATTGTTGTGGATCAGATGCTGACCGGGTTTGACTCCAAATGGATCAATACCCTCTATCTAGATAAGGTTTTGGTCTATGAAAAACTGATTCAGGCATTCTCCCGCACCAACCGCCTTTTTGGAGCAGAGAAACCCTTTGGCACGATTCGTTATTACCGGAAGCCTTATACGATGCGTCGGAATATTGATGAAGCGTTCAAACTGTACTCTGGTGACAAACCTCTTGGGTTATTTGCGGACAAGCTGGAGTATAACCTGGGTAAGCTGAATGAGCTGTACGATGAAATCGAAGCGATTTTCCGCTCGGCAGGAGTGGGGAATTTTGAAAAATTGCCGGAAGATCACACAGAGCGCGGACAGTTTGCCAAGCTTTTCAAGCGTTTTAATAACTACCTGGAAGCAGCTAAAATTCAGGGCTTCACTTGGAATAAGCTGTCCTATGAAATAAAAACGGAAACGGGTAAAACCACTGTTGAGCTTCATCTGGATGAGACTACTTATCTGATTCTTGCACTTCGCTATAAGGAGCTGTTTTCAGGCGAAGGAACAGGCTTGGGTGGTGATGATGTTCCTTATGAGATTGATTCTTACCTGACCGAGATCAACACCGGCGTTATTGATGCCAATTACATGAACTCCAGATTCAGCAAATACCTCAAGGCGCTGCAGGATGGAACTGAAACAGCGGCGGTGCTGGATGAACTGCATAAGTCCTTTGCAACTCTTACCCAGGAAGAGCAGAAATATGCAAATATTTTCCTGCACGATGTGCAGAACGGCGATGTCGTAGTTGATGAAGGGAAAACGTTGCGCGATTACATCACAGAGTATATGACCAGTGCGAAGAATGACCAGATTCACCGTTTTGCCGAGGCTCTTGGAGCAGATGAGACAATGCTGCGGGATTTTATGCAGTTGAGGGTTACAGAAGCAAACATTAACGAGTTTGGCCGATTTGATAAGCTGAAAGCAACGGTCAACAGAGACAGCGCAAAAGTGTTCTTGGAAACCCTTGAGGGAGCTGCCATCAAGCCTTTTCAGATCAACATGAAGGTGGATCGGATCTTGAGAAAATTTATTCTTGAGGGCGGATTTGATATCTGATAAAAGAGAGGGAATATCATGGCAAGTAAAACAAGAAAAGTGTCATTTTATCAACTATCATTAGAAAAGCGCACGGTGGTTCCGGGAAAGAAAAATGCCCAAGTGAAGCACTTGAATAATTCCGAGATAGAAGCATATTTTCAAAGGATTTATTCAGAGAAAATGCAAGAACTTGCGGATGGTCATAAAGCAATTAATATAACTGTATCGAATAGCCAATATGTTGTTGAAATTATCTTTTTTAAAGACCACCGCGCTTTTATCAAAATCGGTCAACAAAATCCAGCAAACACAGTTGCGCTAAGGGATCGTACAACATTGGAAACTGAAAATGTTCCGATGAGAGAAAGTCAGCTTTTGGAATTGTATACCTTCTGCCTGATTGATTTTGAAACTAGCATTGTTAGTTATATCGGAATTAATGGAGCTCCACGAATTTCAGCTATTCGAAATCTGTTTGAGGAAAGTATTGGCCATGAAGAAAACACCACCACACATCTTGCAGCAATTATGACGCATGATATACTACAGGTTTTGGTGCACAAACAAATAATTAGTAAACTTTCAGTTACCGTTGCGGTGCCAGAAGATCAGATACTTGCTGACATTGGATTAGATCGCGAAAGCTTTGATTCTATAAGGAATGTAAGAACAAGAATGGTAACATACAAATTAGTAGGCCGGAGAAATAAAAATATCTTTTCATCAAGTAATAAGCTTGCGGAACTGATAGCATCCATCAAAATGAAATATGGTGACAACTTAAAGGCTCTTAGTGCAAATGCAAGAAATGATAATGAAAAGTCCCAACCATATGATTTGCTACAATATAACTTTACCAAAACGGTAGTTCTAGGGAAATCAGACTCCGATTTGTTAACGTTGGATGATTTTAGAGATGCGCTTGTAGAAACATATAATACATATAAGGGAGAACTTATAAGATATACTAGAGCATAATGAGTAGTGGTGGTGAGAGGAATGACGAAGCTCAAAAATTGGATACGGTTAGGCATCGTATTGCTCTTGTCGATTGGAGGAGCTGTCTTGCTCATCCAAAGCCCCCTTTTTGATGTAGCCAAATTTGACAGTTTGGCACCAGATTTCCATTATAATGCGATATCGATGTCTGCGACAATTGGAGGATTTCTATTTACGGGAATTAGTATTCTAATCTCTGTTATTGATAAGGAACGCATCAGGAGACTTTGGGATAATAGTTATCTAGACAATTTATATCGTTCTGCATTTGTTGGGATGATTGCAAATATTACCACGATCATAGTTGCGTTCTTGTTGGTTTTCCTTAATGCTGAAAAACAAATGGTAGATATTCTCATAGATATAGAAATCACCTCACTCATTGTTGGAATTGTATTCTTTGCATGGTGTATCAAACATTTGATATTTGTGATATCGAAGTTAAAATGAGTATTTTGTTCTCAGATTTCATGCTTTTTTGGCATAGTGGCTATTCTTGCAAAAATCGAGAAGTAAAGTTGCTATAAGGTTTCCTCGTTCTAACATAAAAGATGGGGATGAAAAGCGTTCGCAGAACGCGCAGCCGCAGAATGAAGTTCTGCGATCAAAAGGGGTTTGGGGGCGCTGCCCTCAACAAGCAGTTTGTGGCTGTGGATAGCCACAAGCATTGCTTGCTACAATATGCTTCCCTTAAAAATGTGGTACTTGAAAACTATGCGCTAACAGCATTTTATTGTTGTGGTTATGTTTGTATAGGGTTGAACTTTATTCTTATATCTGATAGAATGATATTGGTGAATGGGGGTGAATCTCTTGAAGGAAGTGGCAGAAAGATTGCGATCTTTGCGGGAAAGCGTTAAGTTGTCCCAGGTTAAAATGGCCGAGATCGTTGGCGTCAAGCAATCCAGCCTGAACCGTTATGAGCTGAATCAGGCTTCACCGACATTTGAAACACTTACCCGATATGCGGATTACTTCGATGTGTCCATGGATTATATCTTCGGACGTACGGACAATCCTCAAGGAAAGCTGTATGAGTACAAGCCTAAAATCCAGCAGAACGACCCTCAGATGCAGAAGTTTGTTGAGATGTGCTTTGACCCCGCTTCTCCTATGAATGCACGACTCAAGGAAACGCTACTGCAAATGCTTGGGGAGGCGAAACAATGAATGTTGTCATCTATGCTCGCTACTCCAGTCATAGCCAGACTGAGCAATCCATTGAAGGACAGCTCCATACCTGTTATGAGTATGCTAAAAACAACGGCTATCTTGTTGTTGGGGAGTACATCGACCGCGCTCAGAGTGGAACCACCGACAGCCGTGCCGAGTTTCAGAGGATGATTGCCGACAGCGACAAACATACCTTTGAGGGCGTTCTTGTATATCAGCTTGACCGCTTTGCTCGCAACCGCTACGACAGCGCCATCAACAAAGCAAAACTGAAAAAGAACGGTGTGCGAGTGATCTCCGCACGGGAAAATATCAGTGATGATGCCAGCGGCATTCTGGTGGAAGGTGTTCTGGAAAGTATGGCTGAATACTACTCAGCGGAGCTTTCCCAAAAGATTCGCCGGGGCATGGAGATCAATGCGCAAAAGTGTTTGGCCAATGGCAGCAATCCTGGTTTGGGCTATAAGGTGGATTCCGAACGTCGGTACTATGTGGATGAGGAAGAAGCAAAGATTGTCCGTGAGATTTTTGAACGGTATGCCAGTGGAGAAACAGTTGCAGACATTATCCGTGATTTGAACCGCAGAAAGCTCACAACTTCTCTCGGCAAACCGTTTAATAAAAACAGCGTCCACCGCATTTTGAACAACCGTCGTTACATCGGTTATTACCTCTACAAAGGACAGGAAACACCGGGCGGTATGCCCCGTATCATCGAAGATGAGCTGTTTGAGCGCGTCCACTATATCCTTGATCGCAACAAAAAAGCACCTGCCCGAGCCAGAGGGAGGGAAGAGTATCTGCTCACCACAAAGCTGTTCTGTGGCTACTGCCGGGAGATGATGACCGGTTACGGTGGTACAGGAAAATCCGGCAAGACCTATCACTACTACGCCTGCAATAATTTCAAACGGCGCAAATGCAAAAAGAAGGTCATCGGTAAAGAGAAAATTGAGGATCGTGTGGTGTTGGAGTGCCGCAAGTTGCTGACAGATAGCAACATTGAGCGGATCGCGGCCTCGGTATCCGAGGTTTGTGAATCCAACCGGGACACATCATCCATCAAACGCATCAGAGCTGCCATCCAGGAAGCAGACACCGCCATTGAGAATCTCTGGAAGGCACTGGAGCGGGGACAGGCGGCCGACATGATCACTGAGCGGATTGAAAAACGCCAGCACGAGAAAGATGAACTACAAGCACAGTTGGCTGTCGAGATGGCAAAGCAGGTGACTTTGACAGCACCCCAGGTTAGAGCTTATCTCTACTCGCTCAGGCAAGGAGACAAGAACGACGAGAACATCAAGCGTGGGATCATCAATATCTTCCTCCGGGCGGTATATTTGTATGATGACCGGTTCACCTTGATTTTGAACGGCAGCGACACACCAATCACAATTGATGACATCCTGCTGGACGAGATCGAGGATGGGCTTGAGGGTGATCTGACTAGCTGCGAAGGGTGTTCATCGTTGGTTGCGGACGCTCCACCAGAGACAAACCGCGTAGATATAGGCTTGGAGCCGTATCCACGCGGTTTTCTTTTTGTCTCTTCATCAGCCCGTGTGCAGTTCGTGTGCAACCGCTGAGAAATATAATTCGCTGGCCTGTTAGATTTGGATGATAGATTGCATCAAAGAACGATTGATTTCTGTTGCTCACAAATAGACAATCCAGCATTTCTTCTGGATAGACTTAACACAATTTTTAATAAAACCACCCGAAAAATCGTTGATTTATGCAGCAGTACGTGCTAAAATGAATTCCATATCCGGTTCCTGAAGAAAAAAGGATGGCAGGTTGTGCGCATGGGCGTAAACGTTTACGATTTTGACAATACCATTTATGACGGCGAATCGCTGGTCGATTTGATTCTCTACTACATCCCGCGTGATCCACGAATTTGGAGGTATCTCCCCCAGCTGATCCGGATTGCCTTCCGGGATCGTTTCCGCCTTTTTACGGTGGAGGAAGCGGTCAGGGCCTATGCGGGGTTTTTGGAGGGGTATTATGTAAAGCTCTCCAGCCTCGAAGAGGATGTGGTGCGCTTTTGGAACCGCCATGAGCACAAAATTAAGCCCTTTTATGAGAAACAGCGCAGGGCGGATGATATTATCGTGTCCGGCAGCACAGATTTTTTGCTGGCGGAAATCATGAAACGGATGGGAATCACCCGCTATATCGGCTCTTCCATTGATCCGCGCACGGGAAAATTTACAAGGCTCTGTTTCCTAGAAAATAAGGTAAAATTATTTCAGGAGCAATATCCCAACGTGCAGATCGCAAACTTCTACACTGATTCCATGAACGACAGGGCGATGATGGATATTTCAATCCATGTGTTCCTTGTGAAAAAGAATCAAGTGACCCAAATCAAATAGGAGGAATGTAAATGGGAAAACTCAACGAATTCCTGAACCGTAAGATTATCCAGAAGGACGTTGGCGAGGAAACTTATCTGACCTGGAAGGAAACGATCTCTTACGCTTTGGGCAGAGGCGCGCAGGGCATGAGCACGAGCATGACGAGTTCAAAGTATATTAACTACTTTTTGACGAATGTGCTCTTTAAAAAGCTCTCCAATCCAATGGGCGTCGCCTCCAACATTCGCTTTTTCTGTGGCATCTTCGATGCGATTAACGACCCCATTATGGGCGTTATCGTTGACAAGACCCGGACGAAAGAGGGCCAGATGCGCCCGTATATCAAATGGGCTCCCTGGTTTGTTTCCCTAGTGATGATCCTGTTCTTCATCGGCAGCGCGGATGCTCCGCCTGTGCTAAACATTATCTACACGACGATCCTGTTTGTGGGCCTCGATGTTACATATACCGCATTCGATATTCCCATGGGGGCACTGGCCTTTTCCATTACGCCAAGCGGGATTGAGCGGACGAAGCTGTTCGGCGTGAGCTCCATTGTCCGCTCTGTGGTCGGCGCGCTTCCCCAAGTGTTTGTCGCCGCTGCCGCATGGCTCCCCTATTTTAAAAGCCACACGCCGCAGGCCTACCTAACATCCGCCGCTGTTTCGGCGATCGGCATCATTTTCCTTACCCGGCTCACCTTCCGCAATACAAGAGAACGCGCGGAGCACCGGGAAGACGTGCCCTCCGTGCGCGAGTGTTTTGGGCTGCTGTTTAAAAACCGGCCACTTCTGATGCTTTTCCTGGGCAACATCTTTTTTGTCGTGTGCAAAATTGCGGAGCAGGTTTCCTTCTATTTTGTGGCGGATTTGATGTTTGACCGCAAGTATAATGTCGTTGTCGATGTGATCAAATTCCCGGGCTTCCTGCTGGCGGGCCTGATTGTGCCGAAGCTGATTGAAATGGCGGGGCGCAAGGCGGATTCCAAGCGGTTTTATCAACTCTGCTGCGTGAGTGCAATTGTGATTCATATCCTGTTTGCAGTGGTATGCTACCGCGGCCTGATGCTCAAGGATCCGGGCAGCCCGGTTTCCCTCCTGACGGGCGTTTTTGTCATCCTGTTTACCGGCCTTACCACCATCCCTCTGGAGTTTAAAAATTTGATCCAGAAGGAGATGGAGGCGGAAACGGTTGACTATATTGAGTGGAAAACCGGCACCCGCGTGGAGGGCATCATGCTCTCCATCATGAGCTTTACCGGTAAGATTGAAAACACCTTTTCCTCTTCCATCGGCCTCGCCATTCTCGGCCTGACCGGTTATGCGCAGCACGTTGAGGGCAGTATGATTCAGAATACGCAAACAAACTGGGCGCTGTTTTTGATGACGACGATCGTCCCCGCAATCGGTTATCTGCTTATGCTGATCCCCATGCATTTCTATAACATCACGGGTGACGGCCACCGCCAGATGATGAAGGAGATCATGGAGCGGCGGGCGCTTCGTAAAGAGCAGCGGGCTCAGGAAGATGGGTTTGCCCCTCTGGATTAAAGCTTTTGCCGGGCGGCTCTGATCGGGCCGCCCGGTTTTTCTTACAGCACGAGGCAGACAGCTCATGAGGAAAGGGGATCTTACAAATGGAAAGGCCACTCAAGCTCACCTTCCTTGCAGATACGCATTATTACAGCAAAAGCCTGGGGACCAGCGGGCGGCAGTATGAGCTGCGCTCTGGCTCCGATCAAAAATGCCTGGCGGAAACAAAAGAGATCATTACGGCCGCATTTGAGGAGATCGGCCATTCCGATACAGACGCCGTGATGATCGCAGGCGATCTGACCAATGACGGCGAACGGGTGTGCCATGAGGAATTCCGGGAATTGGCGCGTGGTCTGGCGCAAAAAAAGCCATTATATCTGATTACCGCCACGCATGATTGGTGCTGCGACGGCAACCCCCGCAGATATGACGGGGATATGGTTTTCCATGACGTGCCTACGCTTTCGAGCGAAGCGCTCTATGATTTTTATTATGACTTTGGGCCAAAGCAGGCAATCAGCATGTTTCAAACGCATTTGGGCACCGCGTCCTATGTTGTCGCGCTGAACGACTCCGTGTGGCTGCTCGCACTGATTGACGATCAAAACGGCAAAGGCCGGGCCGGTTTTCTGGAAAACCATTTTCTGTGGATTGAGGAGCAGATCCGCCACGCGCAGGCGCATGGAATTTTGGTAATCGGCATGGAGCATCACCTGCTGCTGCCCCATGTGAGCAGCCTGTTTACAGGCGGCGCATGCGTGGGGGATCGGGAGGAGGTTGCCGCTCGCCTGGCGGACGCAGGCCTGCGCTATATGATCGTCGGCCACAGCCACATTCAGCACACGAAGCGGTTCGTCAGCGAAACAGGGAACCCCCTAACGGAGATCAATGTGGGCTCCCTGTGCGGCTACCCGGGGCCGATTTGCGAAATCACCGTCCAGCCGGATCAAACGCTCTCGTATGAGGTGCGCCATCTCACCTCCTTCCGTTTGGATGGAAGGGAAATTGACGCCCAGCGCTTTTTCAAGCAGCACGCCACCGCGATGATCCGGCGCGTTTTGGAAAGCCCGAACCGCCGGGAATTCACAGACCGCCTGACCGCCCTCCAACTGCCGGGGGCGAAAATCGGCCGCTTCTATGGGGTGGTTCACCCTGTTCTGCGGTTTCTCCGCACGGCGGATCTCGGCCGGTGCTACCGCCTGTTAAAGCGGATTGGGCTGGCGCGCGGCATTCAAAAAGAATGGGTGACAGCATATGCGCACATGCCGCTGACGGACGTGATCGATGGGATGATGTGCAGCTTCCTCGACGGGGCCCATGAGAAGCATCGCCGTGACTCCGCCTATTATCGGCTGGTGATGGGGGCGGTAGCCATCCCCTCCCGCCTGTTTCCCAAAAATGAGGATTTAAAAAAACTGATCGACGCGGCGGATGAGATCCTGGCCGGCGGTGAGCTCGACGCCCAGCGGGCAGAAATTTGAGAAATTAAAGAAAGTTGATCTTCTTCTCCCCGCAGCCTTCCTTTAAAAAGCAACAGTTGCGCCCTTTCTTCAACCGGCATAAGATGAACTATCTTATTCTGACTGAAGAAAGGGCGTTATTATGTCTTATCCAACTTACCCCTACCGTGGAGCAGAGGAAAAATGCCGCACAGTGGGGCTCACCTTCCCGCCGCAGCACCAGCCTCGCCAGCCGGGGATGGAATACCTGATGGATCCGCTGCCCATTGCCGAAAACCCCGCTGCCAAAGGCAGCGGCAAGCTCAAAGGGAAAACCGCGCTGATTACGGGAGGCGACAGTGGCATCGGGCGTGCCGTGGCCTATGCATTCGCAAAAGAAGGGGCGAACATTGCCATCTCCTACCTGGATGAAGAGCGCGACGCCCGAGAAACGCAAAAGCATATCGAGGCGCTCGGCGCTCGGTGCATCCTCCTGCCTGCCGACCTGCGGGAGCGGCGCAATGCCAAACGGATTGTCAAAGAAACCGTTGAATTGTTCGGCGGGATCGATGTACTCGTCAACAACCATGGCGTCCAATTTGTGCGCGAGAGCATCCTCGATATCACACAGGATCAGCTCACCGATACATTTGAAACCAATGTCTATGGGTTTTTCTATGTCATCCAGGAGGCGCTTCCCTTTATCCCGGAGGGTGGGGCGATCATCAACACCACCTCGATCACCGCCTATCAGGGCGATGATAAGCTCATCGACTACAGCGCCACAAAGGGCGCGATCGTCTCCCTAACCCGTTCGCTTGCAAAATCCCTCGTCAGCCGCAAAATCCGGGTCAACGCCGTTGCGCCGGGGCCGGTATGGACGCCGCTGCAGCCCGCCTCCTTCCCGGCCGACGCGCTGGAAACCTTCGGCTCCTTCCCCTCGGAAACGCCGATGGGCCGCGCCGGGCAGCCGTTCGAAATGGCGCAGGGCTATGTCTATCTCGCGTGCGACGATTCCGCTTTTATGACGGGGCAGGTGCTGCACATCGACGGCGGCTCCTTCGGCTATTCCTGAATCGGGCGCATCTGCGCGCACAGCGCCGCAAAATCAGGGGGAAGCGGGGCCTCTACCGTCATCCGTTTGCCGGAAACGGGGTGCTCAAACCGGGCGCTGACACAGTGCAGCGCCTGCCGGGCGATCCGGCCATCTCCTGTGCCATACATCGTATCCCCCACAAGGGGCGTGCCGAGGGATGCAAAATGCACGCGAATTTGATGCGTGCGCCCGGTTTCCAGCCGGATTCGCAGGAGCGTCATCGCATCCCCCTGCATGACCGCCGTCCAATGGGTCACCGCCGGCAGGCCGCCCTCGCCTACCGCACGGCTGGTGTGCATCGGGTTGGGCCGGATGATGGGCCGGTCGATCGTCCCGCTGCCCTGATACAGACCGGAGACTACCGCGAGGTATTCTTTTTCCACCTTGCCGGAAAGCCGCGCGGCGGCATAGCGGTTGAGCGCGCAGAGCACGATGCCGGAAGTGTCCCTGTCCAACCTGCCCACACAGCGCATGGCGCACTGGCGCCCCTGCTCCTGAAAATAGGCGGCCACCGCATTGGCAAGCGTATCGCCCTGATGATTGTGGGTGGGGTGCATGGCAAGGCCCGCGGGCTTATTAAGGATCAGCAGGTCGTCATCCTCATAGCGAATATCGAGCGGAAGTTGGAGCGGCTCTACACGGTTCAAATCGTCCGGCAGGCAGAGCGTCAGCTCATCCCCCTCCCGGAGCCGGTCAATTGTGCGGGTTTGCACGCCGTTGAGGCAGATGCCGTCCGGCAGCCGCTTGAGCGATTGGACGAGCCGCGCCGACAGCCCTGCCTCCCCACGCAGGAAATGGACGACCTTCCGGCCGTCATACCTTGCGTCGATCTGAAAGCGCAGGATGCGCGGCATGGCTCTTCCCCCAATCCGGTTAAAAATCGTGCAATTCGATCTGCATCTTAAAATCAAAGCGGCCTTTGCCCTCCAGCCGCTGGATGCCCTGCTTCTGCGTAAAATCCAAGGCCGACCGGCAGGGATCCGCTACGCCGTACCATGGTTCCATGCAAACGAACGGAGCGCCTGGCTTCGCCCAAAGCCCAAGATAAGGCGCGCCGCCGAGCGTAACGGTAACAACACGCCCCTTGCGGCGGCTTTCCAGCGTAACGTAGCGGGAATGCAGGCCGGAAAGGATCAGCGCGTCATGAAGAAAGAGCTCCTCTGTAATTTCAATTTCACGGCCATCGCCGGGCACGGGAAACATCTCGCCAGTACGCAGGCCATCCGCTCCGATGCGCTGAGTATGCAGATTTTCCTCCCGGCATTCAAAGCGGAGCGTATCCCCAATGGCACAGTAAAAGGCCGGATGCGCGCCGAGCGAAAAATACAGCGGCTCCTCCGCTGGGTTGAGCACGGTATGGGTCACCCCCAGCTTTTGCCCCTTTAGGTGATACGTAATGCGCAATTCAAAGGCAAAGGGATATTGGGCGCGTGTTTCCGCATCGTCCGTCAGCGAAAAAACAAGCCGGTCTTTCGCTTCATCCACGCAGAAAAAGCGTTTTCTGCGTGCAAAGCCGTGCCGGGGCATCTGATAAGGCTGGCCGCCCAGCAGATAGCGGTCTTCTGCCAGGCCTCCAACGATTGGGAAGAGAATCGGCGCCTGCCCTGACCAAATAGCGGGGTCACCCTGCCAGAGGTATTCATAGCCGTCTTTCCTCCGGCGCAGGCTGTGCAGCTGTGCGCCAAGCTCATCCACTTCCACATGCGCAAAGGCGTTTCCCATCTGATGATACATCCGTTTGCTCCCCCCTGTAAAAGCTGTTTACTCCTGCTTCAGCGCCTCCGCCACAGCGTGCGCAAGCTGATCCGGGCAGGAGGTGGATTTCATGCCGCACCGAATGCCGGAAAACGTGTCAATCACCTTTTGCGCGGGCATCCCCTCCACGATTTTGGAGATCCCGGCAAGATTCCCGGCGCATCCACCATGAAATTCCACGCGGCGGATAATCCCATCCTCTATTTCAAGGTCAATTTCCCTGGAGCAGGTGCCATGCGTACGATACTGGTATGTCATAACCATTCTCCCTTTTTCTGTTGAAATACCAAAATCTTTGCCTGCGGACGACAACCTCCACAGGCATCTCCAGTTTAGCATAAAACAGCAAAAAGGGGAACCGTTCTAACAGATTCTTTTTTGTGAGAAGCATTGCGGGCGGCAAAACAAGCCCCGTCCATAGGCGGCCCGCTCAGAAAAACGCATTACATGTGCCGATATGCGCCAGTTATCTCCTGCGCGGCCGTCTTTTTTCTTGTATATCCGCAAAGATCCTGTTATACTAAATGTGGTTTACCCTCGATGGACAAAGGGCAATACGCCTGCCGGCGGCCCAAATGGGGTGGCCAGCAAGGCAGATGAGGCAGCCGGGCTGACGCCCGGCAACGAAAATAACGCCGCTGCCCGTTCTATCGGCTCCGAAAAACCGTGCTGCCCATTCTCCACCGAGGGTATCTTCTGCCGTGCCAAGCGGTGGAAGCGCAGTCAGAAAGGAGACAAATCATGTTTCGCATCATCTGTATAGCCATTGGCTATCTCTTCGGCTGTTTTCAAACCGCCTATCTCATCACGCGGCATAAAATCTCTCAGGATATCCGCGATTTCGGAACCGGCAACATGGGCACCGCCAACGTCACGCAGACGCTCGGCCCCAAAGCCGGCCTGATTACGCTCTTGGCTGATGTGCTTAAAACGTTTGTCGCCTGCTACCTCTGCGGCCTGATTTTTCCCGGCCAGCCGGATGAGCTGGTTGTCGTTTATGCGGGCGCGGGCGTCGCTTTGGGGCATGATTTCCCCTTCTGGTTAAAATTCAAAGGCGGGAAAGGCGTGGCCGTTACCATTGCAATCCTTTTGCTGTTGGATAACCATTTGCTCGCCATCTCCTTCTGGTCTGTCCTCCTGGCGTTTTTATGCAGCAAACGGCTGGTGATGGCCGTTGTAGCGCTGTGTATCACGTATCCTCTGGCCATGTTTTTTTATGGCTACCGGATGGAAACCGTCATTGTTGCCGGATTGCTGGCCTGTCTGATTATCGTGCTGCACCGCAGCAGCTTCCGTAAAGAGGTAAAGGTAGAGGATGACTACCGGGCGGAATACCAAAACCTTGGCAAAAATATCGCCTATTACCGGGCGCAAAAAAACTTGGATTCGCATGATCTCGCTCTGAGCGCAAAGCTAAGCGAAACCGTCCTGCGCGATCTGGAGGGCGAGGAGATCAAGCTTGCGCCCTCCCTTGACGCATTGTTTCATCTGGCGCGGGCGCTTGGGGTGCCCCCGGCGGAGCTGCTGAAACCGGCGGCAAAGCCCCCGGAACCGAAAGAGGAGGATACGGAACCGCCCATCCAGTAATAGAGTCCCTTAGAAAAAAGAGCAACGCCCCTGGCTGACTGGCAGCCGGGGGCGATTTTTTCTCCGTGTTTGCTTTTCTCCAGATAAAAAGAGGCGCCACGCCAAAAGCGGGCACCCCCTGTATACCAATTTTAATTTCCGGATCAGTCGCTCGTGTACGGCAGCAAAGCTACGTGACGGGCGCGCTTGATAGCGGTTGTCAGCTCGCGCTGATGAGCGGCGCAGGTGCCGGTCACACGGCGCGGAAGGATCTTGGAGCGGTCGGAAATAAATTTGCGAAGCCGCGGCACATCCTTGTAATCAATCGTTTCGACCTTATCGACGCAGAAGGAGCAAACCTTCCTGCGGCCTTTGCGACCGCCGCGGCGGTCATTGCGATCATATGCCATGAGAATAACCTCCTTTTCAAATCTCTCAGGTGTGCTGAATCCGGCATACGAATTCAGAAGGGAAGATCATCATCGTCCTGGATTTCCTCGAAGTCGCCCATATTGCCCGTTGCATAGGACGGGGCAGGTGCTGCTGGCGCCGCGTAATTGTTACGCGGGCCGGTGCCGCTTTCACTTTTGGAGCCGCAGAAGCTGACATTGTCGGCGACAATCTCAACCGCCTTGCGTTTGATCCCCTGCTTATCCTCATAAGAACGTGCCTGGATCGAGCCCTGCACGGCAATCATCGACCCCTTGTGGAAATAACGGGATACGAACTCAGCCGTCTGCCTCCATGCGACCACATCGATAAAATCCGTTTGACGTTCTGTGCCCGCCTTTTGATAAGAGCGGTCCACAGCTACCGTAAAGGATGTAACAGAAATTCCGGACCCCGTCGTGCGGAGCTCCGGGTCTGCCACGAGCCTGCCCATAATAACTGCACAATTGAGCATTCGTTTACATCCTCCTTACTTTTTGACGATCAGGGAGCGGAGCACGCCATCCGTAATCTTCAGAATCCGGTCGAATTCCGCCGGGAACTCAGGCGCGCAGGTGTAGTTGAGCAGAAGATAATAGCCCTCGGCCTCATCGTTGATGGGGTATGCAAGCCTGCGCTTGCCCCACTCCTCGACGCTGTCAAGAGTGCCATTCGCTTCAATAAGCGCTTTGAACTTTTCAACCAGTTCCGCGGTTCCCTCATCACCCTTCGTTAGAGAGAAGATAAGCATGGTTTCATAGCTGTTCTGTGCTGACATTCTTTTTGCACCTCCTTTTGGTCTTTGGCCCCGCAATCAATACGGGGCAAGGATAAATCACCGTTTCATTTTATAGGAACGGCAATTAATGATTATATCAGCAAAAGGCAGGCAAGTCAATAAAAACGTCAAAAAAGCCGCTTGCCCCTGGGCAGAGAGGAAATGCTTGTCAAGCTCTCCTATACTATTATATATATCCTGTTTTCAGCGCTGAAAAATGCAAAAGGGAACAAGCTGTTTTGCACGCTGTTTTCCAACGGAGAGCAGGCGGGAAAGCAAGCGCGAAATTGTTTGCTTCCATTGGAAAACGCGTATTTTTTAACGTTTTGTTACGTCTTTGTAACCGTTTGTAACTTTTTCAAATTCTTACAAAAAACCTGCTTTTTTCTTTCATGAAAAAGCGTAAAGAATTGACTTTTTAAGGTTTTTTCAAAGGATTTAGAAATATTTTTAAAAGTCGTGTTGTGGATATTGCACAAAATTGAAGTTCTCAAGAATTTGACATCTCACAATCAGATGCATATAATGTTCACCGTCACAAGCGAGAATACGAAGCCGGAGCATTATTGTGCTTTTGAAGAATAGTGTCCGGTCAGTAAAGGAGCAATTGAATGATTGACAAATGTAAGGAGCTTGCGGCTTATGCTCGTTCCATACGCTCCAGAATCATCGCAACAATTTTGCTTGCAGTGTTCTGTGCGGGAACCGTATTTGCCGCCGCCACCGCCTCTTACACGGTTACCGTGGTGGATGACGGTCAGGCGCGCTCGGTGATTACAACGCGCAGTGACGCAAATGCGATTCTGGAACAGGCCAAAGTTGAAATCGGAGCCGACGATAAAGTCGATCTTTCCGCTTTCACCAGCGGCGAGGACAGCACGATTACAATTTACCGTGCCAAAAACGTGACCGTCAGCGATGGAGGAGCCTTTTGCAAATCGATCATGGCGGCCGGTACAGTGGCAGACGCTGTTGCAAAATCCGGAATGACCCTAAAAGAATCCGATGTGCTCAACTTTTCCAAGGATGCGCCTCTCAAAGAGGGCATGTCCATCAGCATCCAAATTGCTTTCCCCGTTCAGGTAACGGCGGACGGCAAAACCACAACAGTCGAAGTTGTCGGCGGCACAGTGGAGGACGCCATCCGCGCGGCGGGTGTATCGATGGATGAGGATGATGAAAGCACACCAGCAAAAGATCAGCCCGTAACCGACGGAATGGAGATCCGTGTGGATCGCGTAGACTATCAGCTGCGCACCGAAAAAGAGACGATCGCCTTTGAAAAGCTCATGGAAAAGAGCGTCTCCATGTACACGGATCAGCGCAAAGTGGTGCAAAAGGGCGAAAACGGCGAGAAAGAAGTCACCTATAAGGACTGCTATGTCAACGGCAAGCTTGTGAAAACCACGGTTGACTCTGAAAAGGTCCTCAAGGCGGCGGTCAACCAGAAAACGCTCGTTGGCACATTGCGCCGCGTCAACAAAATCAAGCTCAAAAACGGCCTGACGCCGATTTCTGATCTGAAGGTTCCCTCCTATGTGAAGCTAGATCAAAACGGCGTGCCCACCAAGTACAAAAAAGTGGTGGATGGTAAGGCAGCCGCCTATTCGGGCGGTTGGGGCACCGCCTCCGGGCGCAAAGCGATGCCCGGGCATATCGCGGTAGACCCCAAGCAATTCCCCTATGGGACGGAAATGTGGATCGTTTCGACCGATGGCAAATATGTCTATGGTTATGCGATTGCAGCCGACACCGGCGGATTCGTGCAACAAAAGACGTTCACCGTCGACCTGTATATGCATTCCTATGAGGAAGCCTGCCGCTGGGGTGCAAGGCAGGTCCGCATTTACGTTCTGTAACTCTCTCTTTTCCACAAATCACCGAGCAAAAGAGACGGCTGGCCGCCGTGGATTGCTTTGCAGTCCACGGCGGCTGCTTTTTTCCCGGAATCGGTTTGAGCGCCCTGAAAATTTATGATATAATAGCGTCAAACAGGTCGTTTGACGCATTGAAAAAATGCCCGTCGGCGCGAAACGCCTCCTGCCGCAAGGCGGCATTGTTATTTTTATATACGGGTTTCCCCTCATTTTTTACAAAAGGGTCTACCGAGATGACATCCCAGCTACAAGCAAATTGTTGAAAACAAATGGGAACCAATCTTACAAAACGCAAACGGAACGCACAAATTACTTTCCCTTTCCGGCTTTTCCCGGAGGGGCACAACCGGAAGGAAAGGCAGAGAAACATGGAATATCAAATTAATCCTGGCGCGTGGGGGCCGATCTTCACCGTGCCCACCAGTGTTGTGGATGAACATATTAAAATGGTTGGCCGCGATCAGCTGAAGATCCTTTTATGGCTCTTCCGGCATGCGTCCGATGAAACAGATTTGGAGGCGATGTGCGCGGATACGGGTATCGACCGGGAGGATGCGATCGACGCCATGCAGTATTGGATCGGCTGCGGGCTCGTGAGAAAGGCGGGGGAGGCTCCGGTTCCACTCGCGCCGGCTCCCGCCGTGGAGACCCCTGTGCCAGAAAAGAAGCCGGGGCCTGAAAAGGCCGTGCTCGCGCCGCTGCCCCTCTCCAAGCCGACCAGCGAGCAGATCGCATGCCGGCTGATGGAGGAACCGGCGCTGAGCCTGCTCTACGCGGAAGCACAGCAAAAGCTCGGGCGTACCATCGGCTACGACGGTCAGTCAACGCTTTTGATGATCCACGATCAATATGGATTGCCGGTCGAGGTGATTTTAATGATCCTCGAATACGCCGCCTCACAGGGAAAAACCTCGATGGCTTACATTGCAAAGATGGGCCGGGATTGGGGCGAGCGCGAGATTGATACACTGGAAAAGGCGGAGGAGCAGCTCACCCGGCTGCGCACGGGGCAGTCGCTTTGGAATCAGCTGAAGGCTTTGACCGGAATTCACACGCCGCGCCCAACCGCCGCACAGGAAAAATTCCTCACAGAATGGAGCGATGAGCTCCATTTTGGCATTGATATGATCCACCTCGCCTATGAGGAGATGGCAAACCATACTGACCGCCTGAGCTTTCCCTACATCAATAAGGTGCTCCGCTCCTGGCATGAAAAAGGCCTGCTCACACCGGAGCAGGTGCAGGCGGATAAACAGACGCGCCAGCGGGATAAAGCCACGATCCCCGCCCCTGCCGGGAAGAAGCCAACCCCCGGAAAAGCCGAAGCGCGCGATGCATCCTACGATTTGGAGGAATACACGCGCCGCGCCCTGCATGAGCCGCTGGTCTACCCTAGGAAGCGGCAGGATTCAAAAAACGGCGCCTAACGTGTGTGATTGAATTTGGAGCACACTTTAAGCGATCAACGAAAGGACGGTCGTCGAGATGCCATACGGGAAGGAAATTTACACCCAAGCGCGGCGCGAGCTACAGCGGCGCAAAACACAGGCGGAGCGCGAGGCGCAGCGGCGGCATGATGAGGTGGAGGCAAAACATCCGGAGCTTATCCGCATTGAGCGTGAGATGGCGGAGGCAGGGCACTCAATTGTTTACGCGCTCGGTCGGCCGGATGCACAATCCTTTTTAGAAGGGCTGAAGCGGCAGAGCATGAAGGCGCAGCAAGAGCGGCGCGAGCTGCTGAAAAGGGCGGGATTGCCTGCCGATTACCTCGAAACGCCCTATGCCTGCCCCATTTGCAAGGATACGGGCTTTGCACAAGGTGTGATCTGCACCTGCCACAAAAAGCTGCTGCGCAGCCTTGCCTACCAGCAGATCAGCAAGCGCTACCCACTGGATCTCTGCTCCTTCGAGGGATTCCGGCTCGATTATTATCCGGAGGAGGCCGATAGCCGCACAGGCCTCTCCCCGCGCAGGCGCATGGCGGAAATTTTTGAATTTTGCATGCATTACGCGGAGGATTTCGGCCCCCATTCCCCGAGCCTTTTCCTTTGCGGCGCAACCGGGCTCGGTAAAACGCACCTCTCCCTGGCCATCGCGCGGGAGGCCATCGCAAAGGATTTCGCCGTGATCTATGGCTCCACGCAAAACCTGCTCCATGAGCTGGAGGAGGAGCATTTTGGGCGCAGGCCTGCGGATGAGGGCGCTACGCAGGAAATGCTGCTCTCCTGTGACCTGCTGATTTTAGACGACCTCGGCGCGGAATTTTCAACCTCCTTCACCGTGGCGGCGCTTTACAACATCATCAACTCCCGCATCAACGCGGGATTGCCTGTTATCATCAGCACCAACCTGACGCCGGCGGAGCTGGAGGCAAAATACACGCAGCGGATTACTTCACGCATCATCGGCTGCTACACATCCCTGATCTTCTGCGGGCGGGATATCCGCCAGTTAAAACGGTAAAAAGGCTACATAAAGAGGGGAAGAAACGATGCAAGATCAAAGAATTGACGGTGGCAATCCCTTCGATTGGGGGCTTACCAGCACAGATTATGCGAAATATCGGGATATTTATCCGGAATCGCTCTATCAAACGCTTTATGAGATGGGTATTGGCAGGCCGGGGCAGCAAATCCTCGATATCGGCACAGGCACAGGCGTTCTGCCCCGCCACATGGCCCGCTATGGCGCCCGTTTCACCGGGCTGGATCTTTCGGAAGAACAAATCCTCCAGGCCAAGGAATTGACCGAGGCTGCGGGCCTTTCCGCTGATTATCTTGCTGGCGACGCACACGAGCCCCCGTTTGAAAGCGATACGTTTGACTGCATCACTGCGGCACAATGCTGGCAGTATATGGATTCCGAACGGGCGATCCCCGCCTTTCAGCGCATTTTAAAGCCCGGAGGGCACTTGGCCGTGATCTACATGGCCTGGCTGCCGGATGAAAACCCGGTCGTCCAGCGCTCCATCGAAACCGTGCGGCTGTTTAACCCGGATTGGAACGGATATGACCGGCGGCTTCAATATTTTACCCCAAGCTGGTGCAAAGGGGGCATCCATTTGGCGGCGCTCAAAACGCTGGATGCGGCGATCCAATTCACCCGGGAAGCCTGGAACGGCCGAATGCGGGCCTGCCGCGGAGTCGGCGCTTCCCTCCCACCCGAGCAGGTGGAGGCCTTCAGCAAGATGCACCGGCAGATGCTGGAGGATACCATGCCGGAGCAGTTTACCGTTCTCCACGAGATTTCCATCCTGAATTTTCAGTTTCCATAAGTATATTCCCTTGTCTGCGGGCAGGGGCAGTTTTTTCAATCAGAGGAAAAGGAGCCAACAGAACCTATGGATATCATCGCACAAATCACGTCGGAATTTCATTTGCAGGCCTGGCAGGTAGAGAATGTCGTCAAGCTCATCGACGAGGGCAATACAATCCCCTTTATCGCACGTTACCGCAAGGAGGCGCATGGCACGCTGGACGACCAGGTGCTGCGCGAAATATCAGAGCGATTGGAATATCTGCGCAATCTCGATAAACGGCGCGAAGAAGTGCGCGCCTCCATTGAAGGGCAGGAAAAGCTGACGGAGGAAATCGCCGCCGCGCTGAGCAAGGCGGTTACCCTTGCAGAAATCGAAGATATTTACCGCCCCTTTAAGCCAAAGCGCCGCACACGTGCTTCCATTGCCCGGGAGAAGGGGCTAGAGCCGCTGGCCCAGGTGCTTTACGAGCAGCGCCCTGATTCCGGAGAGCCGCTCGCCCTGGCGCTGGCTTTCCTCGACCCGGAAAAGGGCGTGGAAACGGCAGAAGAGGCCCTCAAGGGCGCGCTCGACATCATTGCGGAAAATCTTTCAGACGATGCGACGATCCGCCGCAGGCTCCGCAACCTCTTTACCGTATGCGGCACGGTGCGCTCCAAGGCCGCCAAAGAGGAAGACAGCGTCTATGCGCCTTATTATGACTTCAGCGCACCAGTCGAAAAAATTGCGGGCTATCAGGTGCTGGCAATCGACCGGGGCGAGCGCGAAGGTTTTTTAAAGGTCTCGGTCACCCTAGACCGCCCGCGCGCCATCAAGGTGATCTCCAGCGTCTCTCTGAAAAACACCGGGTCGCCCTGCACTCCCGCCGTCCTGGAGGCTGGGGAGGACGCTTATGACCGGCTGATCGAGCCGTCGATTGAACGGGAAATCCGCTCGGCGCTCACGGAACGCGCGGCTGTGGCCGCAATCAAGGTGTTTTCCACCAACCTGCGCCAGCTGCTGCTCCAGCCGCCCGTGAAAGGCAAGGTTGCCCTGGGATTGGACCCCGGCTACCGGACGGGCTGCAAGGTCGCCGTTGTGGATGCGACGGGCCGCGTGCTGGATACAGGGGTCATCTATATCACGCACAGCGAAGCGCAGAAGGAGCAGGCAAAAACGACTCTCCGCCGCATGATCGAAACGCATGGCGTGGAGATCATCGCCATCGGAAACGGAACCGCCTCCAAGGAGACGGAAATTTTTACAGCCGAACTTATCAAGGCCATCAACCGGAACGTCTCTTACATGGTCGTCAGCGAGGCGGGCGCGTCCGTCTATTCCGCCTCAAAGCTCGCCGCGGAGGAGTTCCCGCAGTTCGACGTTTCCCTGCGCAGCGCGGTTTCCATCGCGCGCAGGCTGCAGGATCCACTCGCGGAGCTGGTGAAAATTGATCCAAAGGCCATCGGCGTGGGCCAATATCAACACGATATGCCGAAAAAGGAGCTCGACAACGCGCTGGGCGGCGTGGTGGAGGATTGCGTCAATGCCGTAGGCGTCGATCTGAATACCGCATCCCCCTCCCTGCTCGCGCGCGTCTCAGGCGTGAACAGCACCGTCGCGAAAAATATCGTCGCTTACCGGGAGGAAAACGGCGCCTATCCCTCCCGCGCCGCTATCAAAAAAGTGCCGAAGCTCGGCGCAAAGGCGTTTGAGCAGTGCGCGGGCTTCCTGCGCGTGCCGGAAAGCAAAAACGTGCTCGATCATACTGGCGTGCATCCAGAGAGCTACGAGGCCGCCAAAGCCTTGCTGGAGCTGTGCGGCTATTCTCTGGCGGAGGTCTCCTCCGGCGCGATCGGGGCCCTGCAGGAACGCATAGAGGCCCTCGGCGGCGAGGAGGAAGCCGCCCGGCGGCTGGGAACAGGCGTACCGACGCTGCGCGATATCGTCAAGGAGCTCCTGCGCCCAGGCCGCGACCCGCGCGATGAGCTTCCGCCGCCGCTGCTGCGCACAGATATCATGGATATGAAGGATTTAAAGCCCGGTATGGAATTACAGGGCACCGTCCGCAATGTGATCGATTTCGGCGCATTCGTCGATATCGGCGTCCACCAGGACGGGTTGGTCCATATCTCCCAAATTGCCAACCGCAGGCTGAATCATCCCTCCGAGGTGCTCAAGGTAGGCGATATCGTCACCGTATGGGTACTCAGCGTCGATGTGGCGAAGAAACGCATTTCCCTGACGATGAAAAAGCCGGCCCAACAGACGGCCGGTTGACCGTTCGCCTTGACCCTGCGGGTTCGAAGACGTATAATGGAAACAAAGAGAGAAAAAGGGGGATGCTCTGATGGAATACCGTAAAATTGGGGATACCATTGTGCTCTGCCTGGTGCGGGGCGAGGAAGTGCTCGCCTCCATCCGCGCGGTATGCAATGCGGAGCAGGTGCGCCTGGCGGAGATTTCCGCGCTGGGCGCGGCAGACCATGCGGAAATTGGCGTTTACCAGCTGGCCGAACGGCGCTTTTTGCCCCGCACGCTGGAGGGGGAGATGGAAATCTGCGCGCTGACAGGCAACGTAACGCGGTGCGGTGATGAGCTTTACCTCCACCTGCATGGCTCCCTTGCCGATGCCGAGGGCAGGGTATACGGCGGGCATGTCAACGAAATCCGGATCAGCGCAACGGCCGAAATCTTTATCCGCCTGCTCCCCGGCGAGATCAACCGCCGTCGGGACGGGGAACTCGGCATTTTTTTGATGGATTTCAATACTTAATGGCGAAAATGCCTCAACAGTGCAGCCGCTGTTTTCAGCTTTCAGAACCGCTCAGCTTCTACCAAAAGGAAGGCAACTTTATGAATTTTACAACCAATGAGAAAACCGGTGTTTCCGAGGGCTTTTGCCTGATTAAAACCTGCGACAAAAAACAAACAGCGCGTGGCGTGCCCTACCTCGACCTGGTGCTGACCGACCAATCCGGCGAGATTTCCGCCAAGCTCTGGGATTATAAGGAGGAAGCGCAGGGCTCCTTTGCCGCAAACGACCTTGTCAAGGTGCGTGGTCGGATCGACGTTTACAATGGCGCGGATCAGCTGCGCATCGACCGGATTCGCCAGGTCGTCCCCTCCGACAATGTCGAGATGAGCGATTATGTGCCGAGCGCGGCATACGACGGCGCATGGATGCTCTCAGAAATCCGCTCGCTGGTCGCCGCTTTTGAAAATGCTGATTTAAAGGGGCTCGTCACAGAGCTGCTCAATGAATATGAAGAACAGCTGCTCTATTGGCCGGCCGCCTTTAAGCTGCACCACGCGATCCGGGGAGGATTGCTGTGCCATACGCTTTCCATCGTGCGGCTCGCACAGGGCGTGTGTACCGTATACCCATTTATCGACCAGGAGCTCCTGCTCTCCGGCGCGATCCTGCATGATATTGCAAAAATTGAGGAGTTTACCGTCAGCAGCACCGGCATTGCCAGTGGATACACCGCGCAGGGAATGCTGATCGGGCACCTAGCCTCCGGTGCGATGGCGGTTGACCGCGCGGCACGCAGGCTCGGCACGCCGCAGGAAACCGCGATGCTGGTGGAGCATATGCTCCTCTCCCACCATGGGGATCCGGAATTTGGGGCCGCTGTGCGGCCGATGTTCCTGGAGGCGGAGCTGCTCTCCGAGCTTGACCTGATGGACGCGCGCATCTATGAAATGGCGCAGGCCGTCCAGACGACGCAGCCAAACGGCTTCTCCCCGCGCCAATGGGCGCTGGAGAACCGCAAGCTCTATAATCATGCCCGGCGGGAGGTCGCGCCCCGCGCCGTGCTAAAGGCGCCCGGAAATGGCGAGGGCCACAGCGAAGGCTGATGCGGCCATGAGTGGCAAAAGGTACTCCGTTCTCATTGGCGCGGTCTGTTTATTCGCGCTTTTTTCCTTGCTACTGTTTGGTCAGTTCGGCAAAATGAAATGGTTTTATCAATCAGAAAACCGGCGGATTGGCGAGAGGCCAGTCAGCCGGTTTTTCGTTTCCATCTGTTTTTGATTGTTTCAGCGGGTGCGGTGCTCACAAAGCTTCTTCCACAAAAACGCCACCAAAAGGCAGAACACAATGCCTGCCAGCGCCCCGGTCGCATCGACGCACACATCAAAAAAGCGGCACGCCCTGCCGGGGATAAAAATTTGGTGCAGCTCATCCGTCACCGCATAGAGAACCGCCAGCCCCCAGGCAAGAAAAGGCCGGCCTCGCCCATAGGTGCGGTACAGCGCATGAAACAGCAGCGCCGTAAGCAGCGCAAATTCTGCCGCATGCGCCAGCTTGCGGATCACCGCGGAGGGGATCAGCAACCCAACCAGATCAAAAATTCTGGAAAGCACGCCGTCGCTAAGCGACTGGGACTGCACGCCGGGCTGTTGGGAAAAAGAAAAAATCAGCGCCATACAGGCCGCCACGAAAGCCCAGGATAGCGTGCAGAGAAAAACCTGCCTTTTGGATTGAAACCGTGTCATGAATCCAGCCGCTCCCCTTTCAGAAAGCTCACCGTGCCGTTCAGCGTATGATAAGCGATTCCGGACACATTCTGTGCCCTCGCAAAGAAACTGCTCTCCGCATACAGCGGGTAGACCAGGGCGTTTTGGATCAAGTGCGTTTCCGCCTGCTTGCACAGCTGGATGAGCTGCTCGGAAGCAGCCGTATTCATCGAAGAGATGATCTTATTATAGGCCTCTGAGCTATAGTTGAGCAGGTTCCCGCTCGCAGAGGAGGCAAACTGGGAAAGAAACTCGACCGCTGAAGAGCCGGATGCCGTCACGGGGGCAAAGGCAATTTCGTAGTTCCCTCTTTCCACACGGGCGCGCAATTCTGCCCGATCCACCGCCTCCAAGCGGAGAATCAGCGTGATGCCCAGCGCACCCTGCCAGGTTTGTATGAGCTTGCGGATCATATCGGCATGCTCCTGCGCACAGAGGATGGTCAGCGTCGCGCTTTTTTGGCCAAGCGCATCAAGCCCGCTCTCCCAGCGATTGCGCGCCTCATCCGCATTGTAGGCTAGCCGGCCGATCGCGCCCGCTCCCTTCCGGTAGCTCGTGCTGCCCAGCATACAGGATGCCGGCACAAACCCCTGCGCCTCGGCTGTCAGGCCGGAGGCAGGCTCCAGCGCGGCGCGGTTTAGTCCCTGGCAGAGCGCGATGCGCAGGTTTCCATTTTTCAGCAAGGCATTCCCCGCATTGAAACAGATGGACCAGGTGATATTGGGGATCTCCTGCATCGCAATACCGGAGCGTTCCTCCAGGGCGGCAGCCTGGCCCTGCGCCAGCAGGGCGGCGTCATACCGCCCTTCCAACAGCTTATCGAGGCGGGATTGCCCGTCCGTATTGATATAGAGGCTGACACTGGCTGGCGACACGGCCGTTTCGCCCCGGTAATCCGGATTCTTTTTCAGCAGTAGGGATTTTTTATGGTTCCATTTTGAAAGATAGAAGGGCCCATTGCAAATCAGATACTTCCGCTCCAAACCATAGCGGCCCGATGTCGCCTGAAAAAACGCCTCATCGCAAGGCATGCTCATGGGGAGCGTCAGCGCATAGAGAAACGCGCTGTCCGCGCGGGCCAGCCGGATCTCCAGCGTATTGGCGTCTACCACCCGCACGCCGAGCTGATCGGAGCGGGCCGTTCCGCGATGAACCGCCTGCGCATTTTCAATTGCATACAGCGCCTTGGCGGAGGCCATACCCGTTTCCGGCAGCAACGCCCGCTTGAAGCCGAATGCAAAATCCTCCGCATTGAGCGTGGTGTCGATCGTTTTGCCCTTCCCAAGCAGCTCTTCCAGCTCGTCAGAGTCAGCAATGTGCCACTTCATCCCCTCACGCAAATGGAAGATGTAGGTGCGCCCGTCCGCCGACACATCCCACCGCTGGGCGGCCCCGGGCACGATTTTGCCCGATTCATCCAGGCGGACAAGCCCCTCAAAGCAATTGCCCGTGACAAGCTTGGCCGTATCGTCCGCAGCAATCTGCGGGTCAAGGCAGACCGGCTCGCCGTCAATTGGGTAGGCAAGGTCTTTATCCACTCCGGTTTTTTTGGAGCAACCGGCGAGCGCGGGCAACAAAAGCGCAGCGGAAAGCACCAGCGCAAGGAACCGGGTATGCATTGTTTTCTTCACGCTTTTTCTTTCCTTTCCTGTGTTTTTTCTCATCTTAGCATTCCGCCCCGGGGGATACAAGGCAGTATTTGTAAACAATTTCACCCAGTTACTCAGCAAGCGCTCAGCTTCGCCTGTAACTCCTCTGGATAGGCCGGAAGCGCCCCGCTGGATGCAGCCACAAAATCCGAAAGGATCGCGCCACGCCGGGCGCTGCGGAATACATCCCACCCTGCGAGCAGCCCACTGATCAAACCCGCGCTGAACGCATCCCCCGCGCCCACGGTATCCACCGCCTTGGATACGCATTCATTGATCTCCCGCACCGCCTCACGGGAATAGGCCGTGCAGCCGCGCGGCCCCTTGGTGACCAACACGCAGCGCAGCCCGTGATACTGTACAAAAAGGGCGCGGATCAGCTCCGTCTCTTCTTCTCCTGTACCCAAAAGAGTGCCGAAGCGCTGCGCCTCCTCCTCATTGAGCTTAAGGATCGTTGCATACCGGAGGGATTGCTCCACCATCTCACGGGGACAAAAATCGCGGCGGATATTCACATCAAAAAACACATCCGGAAACACGCACTCCTCCAAAATACGAAAAAGCGTTTCACGGGATTGCTCCGCCATCTGCACCATGGAGCCAAAATAAAAGAGGGAAAAGCCCTCATCCCGGAGGGAGGCAAGCGCCGCTTCATCCCCTTCAATATGCTGGTAGCTGACCCCTTCGGGGAATGAATAGCTCGGGATCCCCCGGCCGTCCAGCCGGACGAGCGCCGTCCCGGTTGGATATCGGGTGTCTGTTTCCACATAATTGGGCCTTACCCCTAAGCGGGCGATCTCCTGCAACGCCCGGCGCCCCAGTTCATCCGCGCCGACCTTGCTGTAGAGAAATGCCTGCGTACCGAGCCGTGCCAAATGCCCCGCCAAATTAAAGGGGGCTCCACCAATTTTTTCTTCTCCATCAATGACATCCCAGAGGATCTCCCCATAGGAAAGCACTTTTTTCATCGCCATTCGCCTCATTCCCCACACAGTGCAAGCACTGCATGCGCAATGATCTTTGCATTGCGCAGCAAATTTTCCTCTGTGATGAATTCATCCGCGCCATGCATATGATTATCCTCCCCCGGGAACATCGCGCCAAAGGCAACCCCGCCCGGGATGCCGTGCACATAGGTGCCTCCGCCGATTGCCGTGCAATAGCCCGGCAATCTGGTCTGTTGCGTATATACCTTGAGCAGCGTTTGCACAAACGGGCTCTCCTCCGCCACCTTGTGCGGCTCGGAGCCCATTGTTTGGTGAAGATTGAAGCCGTGTGCGGCAAGCGCCTGAGAAAGCTTCCCGGTCACCCCCGAGAGCGTTTCGCACAGCGGGAAGCGGATATCCACCATGCCCTCCAACGCCCCATCCCTGCACTGTAAAACACTGAAGGCGAGCGTCAGCGCTCCGCTTTCCGCCTCCTGGCATGCAAGGCCGGCAGAGCGCCCGTCCGTTTCCCCATGGGGGAAAAGCAGCGCAAGCTCCTCCAAAAGCGGCAATAATCCATCTTCCTCCAGGCCAGGGAGGATGCAGAGCAGCCGAATCAGGCCGGTCAGCGCATTTTCCCCCTGCTCCGGGGTAGAGGCATGCGCCCCGTGCCCCTCAGCCAGCAAAACAAGCCCATCTCGTTCCTCCCGGAAGGTGATGGTAATCCCTTTGGGCAACGCTTGGGCCGCCCGTTTTGCCTCCTCAAGCGAAACGCCGGAGAAACAGGCTTCCGCCTGGCTGGGAACGGCATTCGCCGCTTTGCCCGCGCGTAGCCAGAGAATGCGCCGCGCCCCTTCCTGCCGGTAAGCGGCGCAGAAACTCGCCCGCAGCATCCCTTTTTCAATATTGATGATTGGATAATCGCCGTCCGGTGTGAAGAGCATCGGCGGCATTTTTTGGGTTGCCCGGTAGAGCGCAAGGTCAGAAGAGCCGTTTTCCTCATCGCTCCCCAGCAGCAGGCGCACCGGTGCGGCCAGCGGTATTTGCAGGGCGCGGATCGCACCGAGGGCAAACAGCGCCGCCACGGCCGGCCCCTTATCATCAATCGTGCCACGGCCATAGAGCTTCCCCTCCCGGCGGGTAAGCGCATAGGGCGGCACAGTCCATCCCGTTCCCTCCGGCACCACATCCAGGTGGCAGAGGATTCCAAGCCCCGGCTCCGCCCCCTCCCCGAGATCGGCCTCCAGCATAACGCCATCCACCAGGCGCGTGCAAAGCCCCAGCACCTGTGCCAGCCGCATGCCTTCCCGCAGAGCGGCGGCCGGCCCTTTGCCATAAGGCGCGCCCTCCTCCGCCTGCGTGCGATAGCTCGGAATTTCCACCAGGGCGGCAAGCGCCCGTTGCATCGCCTCCATCTGGCGCTCCAAATAAGCGTCGATGCTTTTCATGTTTTCCTTTTCTATCACAACGCTCGTCTCCTTCTATTCTATCACAGACGCTTCCTGTTCTGTGAACCATTCCAGCGGAACGCACTGCGCAAGCGCCTGCCCGCCAAGCGGGCTGGGGTGACCGCCGTCTTTGCTCGTATAACCCTCTTTTGCGAGATAGGGGTTGCCCTCCCGTGCAAAAACAGCGTCAAAATCTACAATCCCGTCAAACAAGTTCTCCTGCATCAACCGGCGGTTGATTTCCACACGGATCTGATCCTTCTCCGGCGTGCAGTCCGCCGACCCACCGAAGGGGATTAAAGTGGCCCCATAGACCGTGATATCGCGCGCATGAGCCATCTGCACCAGCTCCCGCAGGCCGCCAATCACCTCCTGCGCTGTGATGCGATCCGCTTTGGGCGCGCCGATTGTGCCCGGCTGGGCATAGTCGTTTGTGCCAAGGCACACCACCATGTATTTTATGCCGTCAAAGGCGCCTACATCCCATTGAAAACGTTCCAATGCCTTTGATCCAAAAAATTTTTTTAATGGAAACCGACTCCAGCAATCCCGCAGCAGCCGGTTGCCTGTGATCGACCGGTTGACAACCGCATAGCGGCCGGGAAACTGTTCACGGATCCGCCCGGCAAACGGATTGAACCAGCGCCCCTGCTGCGTGATTGAATCCCCAAAGCACACGATAGCGGAAGCTCCCTCCCCATTGAGCACTTCGACCGCCTCAAACAAGGGCACCGGCTGGGAAAGATACATCCCCAGCACTTTTTCCGCCACATGCAAAACGCTGTCCTTTATCCGCCTCTGATGCTGAATCACCACATCGGTTGCGTGGTCCCCACGGCAGACGGCGAGCCATGCGTCATCCAGCGCATTGCCGGACAGGAGCTTTCCCTTCTCCACATAGATGCTAACAGAGAGATATCCGCCCGCCGCAACCGGCAAGGCAGCGGCATCTGACCGGGCGCTTTCGCCGGCGGCCAGCTCCACCCCCGCCTTGCCGCTGAAAAGGATTGGAATGCTTTCTCCGATCCGCCGCCCCCGTTCATCACAAACAGCGGCATACGCGGAGCCGACCTTCACACGATTCTTGGAAAAACGGTTGGAGAGCGACAGGCGGATTTGCTCCCCGGCGATTGCGCTGTGGACGGTGAGCCGGAAGGTCCGGCCGTTCCCCCGGTAGCCTAAAAGGGACATCCCCGCATGCGACATCCCCCAAGCCTGGATCCATTTCTGTTCCATTGCGTTCCCTCTCTTCCCCTGCCTGGAGCACCCTTGCAGCCCCAGCAGGCGCTTTCTATAAAGGAATAGTATCACATTCCATCAAACAGATACAAGGGCGCGCCTTGATTGGGAAAGAAAAAAATGTGAACGTTATTCACAATATGCTCTTTTTTTTTCATTCTAATAGTATAATTATGCAAAAAATAACAGATACTAGCAAGAGAAAGGCGGTGGGGGAATGCTAGCTACACATCTGCGTCTGCTCAGGGAAAAAAACGGCCTAACGCAAAAGCAGGTTGCGGATATGCTGAATATCGACCGTTCCACCTACGCCTATTATGAATCCGGCAAAACGAGGCCTGATATCCTCACCATTGCGAAGCTGGCACGCCTCTACCGCATCAGCACGGATTTTTTGCTGGATGTGAAGCTGCCCACCCTCCAGATGGAACTGCGCGATGAACGCATGGAGTATCAGAGCACATCCAATCCCCGCGTAAAATATCTTTCCGATCTGTCAAAAGAGGAGCAGGATTTGATCCTTTTCTACCGGCAGCTGGAGGATAAAAAAAGCGCCTTTCAGCATCTGCAAGCTCTTTATGAGGAAGAGCAGGCGCTGCACAAGCAGGAGGAAGAGGCTTTTCTGGCTGCCCTCGGGGAACGTTTGCGGAAAAAGCCAGAGGATTGATCCTCATAAACAATCAAGCTCTTCACACGCACGATCTTTGAAAGGATTGTGCGTTTTTCTTTTGTTTTTCCATGCGCATGCCCTTGACAGGCATCAAGATGTGCTATATAATAGCAATCGCCACATAGGAGTTACACTATATCTAGTGTATCATTCAATATATTTCAACTATATATATTATTATTTTCACACAAGAGGAGCTGGGCGCATGTTAACAAAAATCATCAAACGCGACGGGCGGGAAGTCGACTTCTCCGTTGAAAAAATTGCAAATGCAATTTTTAAGGCCGCGCAGTCCATGGGCGGCAAGGACTATGAGGAATCGCTTACGCTTGCAAACCAAGTGATCGTTTATCTGGAGAATCAGGGTATCCAGAAGCCTACGGTAGAGCAGGTTCAGGATGCTGTAGAAAAGGTCTTGATTGAAAACGGACATGCCCGCACCGCGAAGGTTTATATTTTATACCGTGCGGAACGCTCCCGTGTGCGCGAAATGAATACCCGTCTGATGAAAATCTACGAGGGCCTCACCTTTAAGGATGCAAAAGATAATGATATCAAGCGGGAAAACGCCAATATCGATGGCGATACCGCCATGGGCACCATGCTCAAATATGGCTCTGAGGGCGCAAAGCAGTTCAACGAGCTGTTTGTGCTCAATCCGGAGCACTCCAAGGCGCACCATGAGGGTGATATCCACATCCACGATCTCGATTTTCTGACGCTGACCACCACTTGCTGCCAGATCGACATCATCAAGCTGTTCAAGGGCGGCTTCTCCACCGGGCACGGCTACCTGCGCGAGCCGAACGATATTGCGAGCTACTCCGCACTTGCCTGCATCGCCATCCAGTCCAACCAAAACGATCAGCACGGCGGCCAGAGCATCCCGAATTTCGATTACGGCATGGCGCTCGGCGTGGCCAAAACCTATGCAAAGCTCTACCGCCGCAATATGAGCAAGGCGCTTGAATTGCTGGCGGATTTGGATAACTCCTGTGAAATTGCGGATGCCGTCTGCAAGCGTGTCAAAGAGGAGAGCGGCCTGGTGCCCAAGCTTGCAAATGATAACGGCTACCAAGAGGCTGAGGCAAAGCTGCTGAAAGAGAGCTACCAGCTCGACGACGCCATCATCAAGCGCGCACAGAGCTTCACGCTGCGCCGCACTGTGAAGGAGACGGACCGTGCCACCTATCAGGCGATGGAGGCGCTCGTGCACAACCTCAACACGATGCACTCCCGCGCCGGGGCGCAAATTCCCTTCAGCTCCATCAACTACGGGATGGATACCTCCCCGGAGGGCCGCATGGCCATGAAAAACGTCCTGCTCGCCACAGAAGCTGGCCTCGGCAACGGCGAAACGCCGGTTTTCCCGATCCACATCTTCCGCGTCAAGGAGGGCATCAGCTATAACCCCGGCGATCCGAACTACGATCTTTTCAAGCTCGCCTGCCGCGTGTCAGCAAAGCGGCTGTTCCCGAACTTCTCCTTTATGGATGCGCCGTTTAACGCACAATATTATGTAGAAGGCGATTATGATACGGAAATTGCCTACATGGGCTGCCGTACTCGCGTGATGGGGAATGTGTACGATCCTTCCCGCCAGACCACAGGCGGCCGGGGAAACCTGAGCTTCACTTCGATCAACCTGCCCCGCCTTGCCATCAAGGCGCACGGCAACATTGACCTCTTCTTTGAGGATCTTGATCGTAAAATCGACCTTGTCATCAATCAGCTGCTTGAGCGGCTGGAGATCCAGTCGAAAAAGAAGGTGCGCAACTATCCCTTCCTGATGGGGCAGGGCATCTGGATTGATTCCGGCGAGCTTGGCCCGGATGACGAGGTGCGTGAGGTGCTCAAGCACGGCACGCTTTCCGTCGGCTTTATCGGCCTGGCGGAAACGCTGAAATCCCTGGTGGGCGCGCATCATGGCGAGAGCGTTGAGGCGCGCAACCTCGGCCTGGAAATCGTTGCCCATATGCGCAATCGCATGGATCAGGCGGCGGCGGAAACCGGCCTCAATTTCTCCCTGCTTGCAACGCCCGCGGAGGGTCTCTCCGGCCGTTTCGTCCGCATGGATAAGGAGCGTTACGGCGTGATTGAAGGCGTGACAGATCGCGCCTATTACACAAACTCCTTCCACGTTCCAGTTTATTATCCGATCTCCGCTTTCGATAAGATCAAGATCGAGGCCCCCTATCACGAGCTGACCAATGCGGGCCATATCTCCTATATTGAGATGGATGGCGACCCGACGGAAAACCTCGACGCCTTCGAAGCTGTCATTCGCTGTATGAAGGAAAATAATATTGGCTACGGCTCAGTTAACCATCCGGTCGATCACGACCCGGTCTGCGGGTATACCGGCATCATCAATGATGAATGCCCGAAGTGTGGCCGCCGTGAGGGCGATGGCAACCCCGATTTTGAGCGCATCCGCCGTATCACCGGCTATCTGGTCGGCACGCTCGATCATTTTAACGACGCCAAGTATGCCGAAGTGATGGATCGCGTCAAGCACTCCATCGGCACAGGCGCGGGGGAGTTTGAGCAGATCTGATGGATACAATGGAAACCCCTCTGCGGCTCGCGGGCGTTATCCGTGAGTCGATTGTGGACGGCCCCGGCTGGCGCTTCGTCGTTTTTGCACAGGGCTGCCCACACCACTGCCCTGGTTGCCAAAACCCGCAAACGCACGATTTCGTGGGGGGATATGACAGCAAGGTGGGCAACCTGATTGCTGAGATGCGGAAGAATCCACTGCTCTCCGGCGTGACCCTAAGCGGGGGCGACCCGTTTGCACAGGCGGAGCCCTTCGCTGTGCTCGCCGCTGAGGTACACAAGCTTGGCCTGAATGTAATCACCTACACGGGCTGGACGTATGAACAGATTATTGACGGGCTTGATTCCCATGCTGGATGGCGGGAGCTCCTCGCGGAAACAGACGTGCTTGTGGACGGGCGCTTTTTGCTGGAGGAAAAATCTCTTGCGATCCTCTTCCGTGGTTCGCGCAATCAGCGCACCATTGATGTAAAGCGCTCTCTGGTACAGGGCGTGGCGTTGGAATGCGATTTGAAGGACGGAATGCCCACTTGACGCCTCCTACTCCATTCAGACAATCAAACAATGGAATAGCAACCGGGCAGGTACTGATAAAAAGTACCTGCTCGGCTTTATTTTTTGATGTTATTTTTTCCCCCTTGCCCACGCGATCCAACCGCCTATGCAAGCGCTCCTTCTTGTGCTATAATTTCATCGGAACGATCAAAATCGGAGGCGAAGCAATATGGAAAAGCGTTTCTTTCATAAACTGGGGTTTGAGACCTCTCTTTTGGGGCTTGGCTGTATGCGATTCCCGCAAAAGAACGGTAAGATTGACTTATTAGAAACGGAAAAGTTGGTGGACGCCTGCATGGCGGGCGGAATCAATTACTTTGACACCGCCTATGTATATGGGGATGGAGATTCTGAAAATGCTGTGAAGCGCACTTTGGTAGAACGCTACCCACGCGAGCGCTTCTATCTTGCAAATAAGCTCCCCATGTGGCTGCTCCCGGAGGGGCATACGCCGCAGGAACTGCTGGACACTTCCCTCAGGCGCACGGGCGTGACCTATTTCGACAATTACCTGTTGCATAACCTGAACCAGGAAAACTGGGAGATTTGCAAAAAAGAAGGTTTGGTTGATTTTATTTTCGCCCAAAAGGCGGCTGGCGTCATCCGCAATGCCGGCTTTTCCTTCCATGACACGCCGGAGGTTTTGAGCGAAATTTTGAAAGCGGCAGATTGGGATTTCGTTCAGCTCCAGATCAATTACTACGATTGGGAAACAGCCCAGCGTGCCAAAGAGCAGTATGAAATGGTAGCGGCCCGCGGGATTCCCTGCATCATTATGGAGCCCGTGCGCGGCGGCTCGCTCGCTTCGCCGCATCCCGATGTGGTTTCTCTGCTTGCGGATGCTAATCCAAAGGCAAGCCCGGCCTCGTGGGCGCTCCGGTTTGCCGGGAGCCTTCCCAATACGGCAGTTGTGCTCAGCGGCATGTCCGATATGGCACAGGTGACGGAAAACCTCCGGCTTTTTGGCCAATTTCAGCCGCTCAGCGGAGTGGAAAACAAGCTGCTCCGGCAGGCGGTATCCATTCTGGAAAGCTTGCCGCTGATCCCCTGCACCGGCTGCAATTACTGTAAGGACTGCCCAAAGGATGTGCGGATTTCAAACGCTTTTGAAGCATATAACAGCTGCCTGCGCTTTGATAAGATGGGGGATTTAAAAACACGGATAGATGGCCTGCACCTACCGGACTGCATTGAATGCGGCAAATGCGAGGGCCACTGCCCGCAGCATATTGCAATCCGGGAGGAGCTCAAAAAGGTGCTCTCCGCCGCTTTGCAGGCTTAATCTATATAGCAGACAGATGTGAAAAACCGGCGATACCAAGGCTGAAACGGTATGGCCGGCTAAAAAATAATGGGAGGGGTTTTACTTGACTTTTCTTCGCAAACTCATCGCCTTGCTGATTGCCGGGCTCATGGCGGCGATTCCCTTATTCTCCACTGCAACGGGCTATGGGCACCCACAGCTCAAGGTGGAATATGAGGATTTTGCAAAAACTGCCGCTGTATATGAGGAAACGGATTCCTGGGGCGGCAACAATCTGGTAAACGCAAACTATCTCTATTGGAAAACGGCGGATAACGGCAGCATCACTTTGGATTTTGGGGCAGAAAAAACATTTAATACCGTTATCCTGCGGGAAATGACGGATAACGTTCAGCTCTTCCGGCTGTATTCCAGCAGCGACGGCGAGCATTTTAAAATGTTCTATGAGCAGGACCGGATCGATACCTTCCGCCTGTGCGCGTTTGAGGATACCACTGCCCGCTACCTCAAGCTGGAAATTGTAGAGCAATCCGGCCCCGTGCGCATCCGGGATATGCAGGTGAGCTTTGCCCCCGCTGAAGAAAAGGATTTCCGGGTGAACGGCTATTTAACCCATGGTAACAACCAGATTCAAAACCGGTTGGATGACGAAGGCTTCCTCGGCTATTTCGATGTGCTGACGGATGTGATCATGATCGGGGAAACCAATCTCGATAAGGATGGAACCCTTTATTTCAATAATGGGGAAGCACAATTTGCGGCCGACCTCGCCGCCCTGCGCCAGGCCATTGGAGGCCGGAATGTGGATATCTGGGTATGCGTTTTTTTCCGTATGACTGATCCTGACAGCGCCAAGGATGCGCACGATCAAACGGCGGAGGCGATCACCAACCACATCGAAAAAATCGCTCAAAACCTCTCTGATTTCGCGCAGAAATATGATTTAAAGGGGATCGACTTCGACTGGGAGTATCCCTCCAAACGCAGCCAATGGAAAGCTTATGATCTCATCATCAATGAAACCGCCGCAAAACTGGCGCCTTCCAACCGGGGCATCTCTGTCGCCCTGCCCCCCTGGGGCGTTGGCTTGAGCCAAAAAGCAATTAACAATCTCGACTGCGTCAACCTGATGTGTTATGATCTGTTTGACACGCGGCACGACCACGCCTCTATTTACTATGCGGGGGCCCGGGCGCTGGAATATATGCAGCGGCAGGGTTATCCAAAAGAAAAGGTATTTCTCGGTGCGCCGTTTTACGGCCGGGCCGGTGAAAATTCCACGAACGACTGGCCGAACTACAGCTCCGCCTATAATCCGCAGACAAATACCAGTTCACTCGGAAAATTTGGCAACCAATACTTCACTTACGAATATGACGAAGCCGGGAATCCAATCAAATCAAACGTTGCATATCTCGATGGATATGCGGAAATGCGGGATAAAACAGCCACGGCATTAGCGCTTGGTTACTCCGGGATGATGGTGTTTGAGGTGAAATGCGACGCTCCCTATACGTATCAATATTCTTTGCACAGGGCCATCGGAGAAATTCTCAATCAGCGCACCAAATAACTACCATTTATCTAAAAAGTGGTCTCAAGAAATAAAACGCGTGAGAAATCCAATTGAGATGGATTTCCCACGCGTTGTTTTTCGTTTCTTCACCTTTGAAAGAAGCGCCAATTGTTTGCTTAACCACCCAGATACGCCTTGCGCACCTGTTCGTTATTACGCATTTCCTCAGAGGTGCCCTCCATGGTGATGTTGCCGGTTTCCATCACATACACACGGTTTGCAATCTGAATCGCCATCTTTGCGTTTTGCTCCACCAGCAGAACGGTAACGCCGCTTTTGTTAACATCCTGGATAATCTGGAAGATCTCCTCCACCAGCAGGGGAGAAAGGCCCATCGACGGCTCATCCAGCAGCAACATTTTGGGGTTGCTCATCAGCGCACGCCCAATGGCAAGCATCTGCTGTTCCCCGCCGGAAAGGGTGCCCGCAAGCTGTTTGCGGCGCTCCTTTAAGCGCGGCAGCCGCTGGAAAATCCGCTCAAACTCATCACCCAGCTTTCCGCTATCCCTGCGGGCATACGCGCCCATTTCCAAATTCTCCTGCACCGTCATATGGGAAAAAACACGGCGCCCCTCCGGCACCTGGGCCAGCCCAAGCCGGATAATTTTATGGGCGCTTGTGGTGCGTAAATTCGCGCCGCAGAAGGTGATTTCCCCATTCTTCGGCTTTACAAGGCCTGAAATGGCATGGAGCGTGGTCGTCTTGCCCGCGCCGTTGGCGCCGATGAGCGTGACAATCTCGCCCTCGTTCACTTCAAAGGAAATCCCCTTGATTGCATGGATCGCGCCATAGTATACGTCTAAGTCTTTGACGGAAAGCATCAAATCCATAGTATTGACTCATTCCTTTCTAACAGCTGGGGGCAGGCATCCAGCGCGCCCAAAAAGGTACGGTGAACGCCGCCTTTTCAGGCTATTCCCCACCCAGATATGCAGCGATCACCTTCGGATCCTTGCGGACTTCCTCCGGCGGGCCTTCCGCGATAATCCTGCCATAGTCGAGCACCACCAGGTGCTCGCAGATGCCCATGACAAAGCTCATATCATGCTCGATCAGCAAGATCGAGAGGCCAAATTTATCCCGGATCAGGCGGATCGTCTCCATAAGCTCCTTCGTCTCTGTTGGGTTCATGCCGGCCGCCGGTTCATCCAGCAGGAGCACCTTTGGGGAAGTTGCCAGCGCACGGGCGATCTCCAGCTTGCGCTGTTGACCGTAGGGAAGGTTCCGCGCCATTTCATACGCCTTATCATTGAGGCCGAGCACCTGGAGCAACGCATGAGCCTTTTCTGATATCTCCTTTTCCTCCCGGCGGTAAGCTGGCAGGCGGAAGATGCTGGAGAGAAGGGAATATTTCATCTTGCTGGTCATTGCGGTTTTTACATTGTCGAGCACCGTCACATCTTTAAACAGGCGGATATTCTGAAAGGTGCGCGCAATGCCGTTTTGTGTGATCTGGTAGGTTTTTTTGCCAACAATGCTGTTGCCCTCCAGCTCAATTTCACCGTTTGTCGGGTAATAAACATCTGTCAAAAGGTTAAAAACCGTGGTTTTACCCGCGCCGTTCGGCCCAATGAGGCCGATAATCTCTTTTTCATGCAGCCGGAAGTGGACGCCCTCCAGGGCCTTCAGGCCGCCAAAGGTGATGCCGAGGTTGCGGGTTTCCAATACCGCTTTGTTCTCCTCCATGGCTTCAGGCCTCCTTTCCAGGCGCGCCGCCCGCCGGGGGCGTGCCGGTATCCTTCTTTTTTTCTTTAAATAGCTTGCCCACAATTTTGCGCACGGAAAACTCATGCGTTCCGAGCAGGCCCGTGGGCTTAAAGAGCACGACGATAATCAGCACAAGGGAGTAGATCAGCATGCGTTTATCCGCAAAGGAGCGGAGCATTTCCGGCAAGAGCGTGAGCACGGTTGCGGAGCAGACAGAGCCTGTAATAGAACCCATGCCGCCGAGCACGACCATAATCAGGATTTCAACGGAATAGTTAAAATCAAATTTGCTGGGATCGAGCACGCCGATATAATGCGCATAGATGCCGCCCGCGACCCCAGCGAAAAACGCCGCCACCACAAAGGCCAGCAGTTTATAATAGGTGGTGTTGATGCCGGAGGCCTCCGCCGCAATCTCATCCTCGCGGATGGCAATCACCGCGCGCCCGTGGCGGGAGCGGATAAATGCCAAAATCGCAACCACTGTGAGGAAAGCGATAAAAAAGGTATAGATAATCAGCGTATATTTCCCCTCAATATAGGGGATTCCGGTCAAACCGGCCGCGCCGCCTGTAAAATCCACCGCTAAAATCAGCACGCGGATAATTTCACCAAAGCCCAGCGTGATAATCGCCAGGTAGTCGCCGCGCAGGCGAAGTGCAGGTACGCCGATAATCACGCCGAAAATCGCAGCCACCAAGCCGCCAAAAATCAGGCCAAGCGGAAAAGCGATCGAAATCGGCAAGCCGGAATGCATGGTAAACAAAGCCGCAGAATAAGCGCCTACGCTCATAAAGCCCGCATGGCCGAGCACCAGCTGCCCCAAAAACCCGGTTACCAGATTCAGGCTGACCGCCAAAATGATATTGATGCCAATGAGCACCAGAATGCCAGAGTAGTAAGAGTTGATGACCCCCGTCGCTACAGCTCCCATGATCGCGGCAAACAGGACTGCCACCCAAAGGATGCTGAAGAGATAGGAAAGCTTTCGTTGTTTTGACATATTGCGCGCCCCCCTTAAACCTTTTCCTGCACGTTCTTCCCAAGAAGACCGGCAGGTTTGACCAGCAGGACGAGAATCAGGATGCCGAACACGACAGCATCCGAAACCTGAGAACCGCCTGCCGCAATCGTCAGGCTCTCCGCAACACCGAGGATATAGCCGCCCAGCATCGCACCGGGGATATTGCCGATGCCGCCAAGGACGGCCGCGACAAAAGCTTTCAGGCCGAGCATGCCGCCCATATAGGGGGTAATCTGATGGAAGGTATTGCTGTATAAAACGGCGCCAACCGCTGCGAGCGCTGAGCCAATGGCAAAGGTAAATGCGATCGTGGAATTGGTGTTGATGCCCATGAGCTTCGCCGCGCCGGCATCCTCGCTGGTGGCGCGCATCGCTTTGCCCATTTTGGATTTGTTAACGATGAGCTCCAGCAGGATCATCATGGCGATTGAGGTGAGGATATTCAGCACGGTGCTGAAGCTCAGTTGCAGGCTGCCAAGGGTAATCACCTTGTTGGGGAACATCACCGGCATCGATTGGGCGCTGGAGGTAAAACCAAGCTGAAATAGATTTTGCAGGAAAATACTCACGCCGATCGCCGTAATGAGCAAAGACAGGCGCGGCGCATCCTTGACCAGCAGGCGATGGTACGCGAGCCGCTCGATGACAACGCCCAACAGGGTACAAAATGCAATCGACAGGATCACCGCCGCCCAAAGCGGCAGACCGAGTTGCACCATCACGACGAATACAACGTAGCCACCGACCATGATGATATCGCCATGTGCGAAGTTAATGAGCTGGATAATGCCGTATACCATGCTGTAGCCCAAGGCCACCAGCGCGTAAATGCTGCCAAGGCCAAGGCCGTTAATCATTTGGATGAAAAAATCCATAAACGCACCTTCCTACTTCAGACGCACCCGTGCGAGAGGGGCGCGCCGTATCATTTCACGAACTTGCCTTTCCAACTTCTCCTGCCGTTCCCGCCTTTGCCCGCTGAGCAAAAGAAATGCCTGTCCTCAGAACGTGCTGCATTCCAAAGGAATTTTCCTTTCCAAGGGAATTGCATTTTCAAGGGAATTGCATTCCCTTTGCTCAGCGGGGAAATTGCTCTGCGGGCCGGGTCCGACGGCCCGGCCCGCAGGATGGCAGTTTAGCAAAAAGCAATCTGCTTACTTGCCAAAGGTCTCTTCGAACTTATAGGCGCCGTTATCAATCTTGATGATGATCGCCTCTTTGACCACGTTACGGTTCTCATCAAAGTGCATCTGGCCGGTCAAACCATTGTATTCCAGCTTTGCAAGGGCATCGATGATCGCCTGCTTCTCTGTGGAACCGGCGTTTTTAATCGCCTCGGCCATCATATAAGCCGCATCATAGCCGAGCACTGCAAACTGGTTGGGGTCCATATTATATTTTGCCTTATAGTTCTTGATGAAATCCTGAACGCGCTGGTCTTTACTCTCCGCCGTATACTGGCTGCAATAGTAAGCGCCGTTGACCGCATCCATGTTGGATTTATCAACCTTGCCAACAACGCCGTCCCAACCGTCTGCACCGACGATCTGCGTCGTCAGGCCGAGCTCTTTGGCCTGCACGGCGATCAATGCCGCCTGCTCATAATAAGTAGGCACAAAGAGAACATCCGGATTTTTCGCTTTAATGTTGGTAAGCTGCGGGCGGAAATCGACCGCGCCCTTTGCAAAGCCTTCGTCGGCGGCAACGGCAATGCCGAGCTTCTCAGCGGTTGCCTTGAAGGAATCCCTCAGCCCCTTGGAATAATCATCAGAGGTATCGTAAATTACCGCTGCTGTCTTTTTGCCGAGATTCTTCGCATAGTTTGCCATGATCTCGCCCTGCTCCGGGTCTGTAAAGCAAACACGGAAAACATTCTTGCCCGCTTCCGTCACATTCAGCGCGGTAGCGGTGGCCGTCAGAATCGGGATATTGTCCTGCACGGAGGCCTTCGCAACGGCAGCAGCGGGCTTACTGGTCACGTCGCCGATGATCGCGACAACTTTATTTTGGTTGACAAGCTTGCGGTAGGCGTTGGTCGCCTCCGTTGCATCGCCTTTTTCATCCTCGCAGATATATTCGATCTGCTTGCCGAGCACGCCGCCCTTTTGATTGATCTCCTCAAAGGCAAGCTTCACGCCGTTATCGGTGGCAATGCCGTAAACAGAAACGCTGCCCGACTTTGGCGCAAGGCCGCCGATGACGATTTTATCCCCCGTGCTTCCCTTGTCGCCCCCGTTCTGGCAGCCTGCCAGAGGAAGAGCGGCCAGAACGCAAACCATCAAGGCTGCCAATAAACGCTTCTTCATAAACTATTTCCTCCCTGTTTCATTTTTTACCTGTGTGGAATATGCAAACCTGCCGAAACAAAAAAAGCAGCATGACCGTTCTGTCACACGCTCCCCGCCCGCGCTGCACCCACTTCAGATATTTATTGTAATTATACTATACCACTTTAAAGTTTGCAATAAAGGAGCTTCAAAAATTCATATGCTCTACGCAATATTGCTGTTTTCCCCTTCTTTTGTGCCTATCACGTAGGGTTTCTTTGTGAATATTGCAGAAAAAACGGCGGGGCTTCTCCGATGCGTCGGAAACGCCCCTACCGTTTTTTCAATGATTCCATTCTTTTTGCAACTGTTCAGCCCGCTTTGCCCATCGCTGCCAGCGGGTCGGTGACCGTGCCGTTGACGCGCACCTCAAAATGCAGGTGGGGTTCGTCCTTCATTTCCACCGGGATTTCCCCAACCTTGCCGATCACGTCGCCCATTTTGACACTGCCGCCCTTTTTCACAGCCGGTTCCTTTTGCAGGCCGCAGTAGGAGGCCTTCATGCCGTTGCCATGGTCGATGGTTACGATCCAGCCCCACATGCTGTCGTTCTCCACGGAGAGCACCGTGCCTGCGCCGACCGCTTTGACATCATCGCCTTTTTTCGCTGCAAAGTCAATCCCGCTGTGCACACGCCAATCGCCCATGGTTTTGGATTCCACCATCTCGCCATTGCTGAAATCTTTGTTGATCTTTGTTCCCAAGGGCAGCATAAAATAGTCCGCTTGGGTCTCCCGTTCTGTCGGGGCCGCTGTCTGCTCCTGCTCGGTTCCCCGCTCGTCGGCAACGCCGGTTGCAGGCACGTTTGCGGGTGCCTCCTTCGTCTGCACAGGTGCTTTTGTCGTACGGGCTTCTATTTGTGAATTCGCACCGGAAAGGCCCTGTGTCACCGGCGCACGGCCCTGCACCGCGCCCCAAACGCCTAAGCCCACGGCGAGCAAGCAGCACCCCAGCGCAATATAGAAGCCTTTTCCGCCGATTTTTGTTTTCTTTTTTGTGTATTTATAATCGTTCTTGATCATCATCGCACCTCCGCCTTTATTCTGACCGTGCTTTGCAAGGTTTATACAACCGCTTTTTCTTGTTGGAAGGGGAAAAATATGTTATACTTTTTTCAATTTGAACCGGACTCCACATCTTAAGGAGGAATTTTACCATGCTCACTGACATTGAAATCGCACAAAACGCCTCGCTTCTGCCAATCACGCAGATTGCGCAGCGGCTCGGAATCGGCGAGGAAGAGCTCGAGCCCTATGGCCGCTATAAAGCGAAGCTCTCCCCTGCGATCAGGAAGCGCCTCGCCGGGAAGGCGGACGGCAAGCTGATCCTTGTCACCGCCATCAACCCCACACCCGCCGGAGAAGGCAAAACAACAACGACGGTCGGCTTGGGGGAAGCGATGGCCAAGCTTCATAAAAATACGGTCATCGCCCTACGTGAGCCCTCCCTCGGCCCTGTTTTCGGCATTAAGGGCGGAGCGGCCGGCGGCGGATACGCGCAGGCCGTGCCCATGGAGGATATCAACCTCCATTTCACCGGCGATATGCATGCCATCACCGCGGCGAACAATCTGCTGTGCGCCTGCATCGACAATCATCTTCAGCAGGGCAATTCGCTTGGCATCGACCCGCGCCGCATCGTTTTTAAACGCTGTATGGATATGAACGACCGTGCGCTGCGGCACTGCATCGTGGGCCTGGGCGGCAAGGTAAACGGTGTGCCGCGGGAGGACAGCTTCCAGATCACTGTGGCGAGCGAGGTTATGGCGATCCTTTGCCTTGCGGATGATTTGATGGATCTCAAAAAACGGCTCGGCCGCATCCTGGTCGCCTACAAATATGACAATTCTCCGGTTTATGCGGATGACTTGGGCGTAACCGGCTCCATGGCCGCCCTGCTGCGGGACGCCATCAAGCCGAATCTCGTGCAGACGCTCGAAAACACGCCCGTTCTGATGCACGGCGGGCCGTTCGCCAACATCGCCCACGGCTGCAATTCCGTCACGGCAACGCGCCTCGCCCTCAAGCTCGGCGATTACTGCATCACGGAGGCGGGCTTTGGCTCCGACCTCGGAGCGGAAAAGTTTTTTGATATCAAATGCCGCTATGCCAACTTGCGGCCCAGCGCTGTGGTGGTGGTCGCCACGCTGCGCGCGCTGAAATATAACGGCGGCGTGCCCAAAGCGGAAACCTCTGTGGAAAACCTGGACGCGCTGCGCACCGGCCTCTCAAACCTCGGCGCGCATGTGGAAAACATGCGAAAATTCGGCATCCCCGTCGTCGTGGCGATCAACCGGTTCCATACGGATACGGATGCTGAAATCGGCCTTCTTGCAGAATATTGTGCATCGCTCGGGGTGGAATATGCGCTCAGCGAGGTGTTCGCAAAGGGCGGCGAAGGCGGCGTTGCGCTCGCACAGAAAGTGCTGGATGCCTGTGAGCAGCCTTCCGCCTTCCATTGCCTCTATGAAACTGACCGCCCGATCCGGGAAAAAATCGAAACGATCGCACGGGAAATCTACGGGGCGGACGGCGTCAATTTAACCGCGCAAGCGGAAAAGCAGCTCCGGGAGATTGAGGCGCTCGGGCAAGGGAATCTCCCCATTTGCATGGCGAAAACGCAGTATTCGCTTTCCGACAATCCCGCGCTGCTCGGCAGGCCCTCCGGCTTTACGATTACGGTAAAACAACTTTCCCTCTCCGCGGGCGCGGGCTTTATCGTTGCGCTGACAGGCGATATCATGACGATGCCCGGCCTGCCCAAAACGCCGGCCGCCAATCAGATCGACGTGGATGCGGATGGAAATATCTCCGGCCTGTTTTAACAAAAAAATTTTTGCTCTTTCTCTTTTTTCACCAAAATCTTTGTAGGCTTCCACAATGGGGCGGGTAAAATACCCGCCCCATTTTTTACTTTTCCCCAAAAACTCTCTTCTTTCGCCTTGACGCTCTGTTTGGAACCTGTTACAATTTTATAGAAATCGAATGGAAACCCGTCACGGATGAATGGACGGAAAGAAAGGGTTGTCCGCATGGAAAACCAGGAAAAATACAGCGCCTTCCGCCGGGCTTATCCGGTCTTTTACTACCATGGTTTTTCCCTCTCGCAGGAGGGGAAGGCGCTTTGCGTCCGCTATGATTTTGAAATTGAAAACCTCTGCCGCTTCCGCCCCACGCTACGGATTGATACGGCAGCGCTCCAAATCAAAAACGCACCGGATTCGCAAGCTGCGCAGCGGATGCTCTTCAGCCTCGGCATGGTGGAGCTCATCAGCTACTGGAAATGTGCCTGTCCACCGCGCGTGGTTGTGGAGTGCGGCGGCTTGGATGAGGCGGATTGTGCCTTTTGGAAAAAGCTCTATTTCAACGGCCTCGGCGAGTTTTTTTACCGCAACGGGATCGAGGCGGATTACGATACCTTCCTCACGCTGGAAGCCCCTGCGGCAGAGCCCCTTCCCCACGAGCCGTTTTGCAACACGCATCTCAACCTCATCCCTGTCGGCGGCGGCAAGGATTCCTGTGTGACGCTGGAGCTGATGCGGGCGTTTCACCCGCAGAACCGGTTGTTTATGGTCAATTTTCAGGAAGCGCGCAACCAGTGCGCGCTGGCCGCCGGTTACACGGAAGGCGATATGATCCACGTTTTTCGCACGATTGACCCAGCGCTCCTGGAGCGCAACCGCGAGGGCTTTTTCAATGGGCATACACCTTTTTCAGCGATTGTGGCGTTCCTCAGCTTTTATACCGCTTATCTGATCGGGGCGGAGCATATTGTGCTCTCCAATGAATCGAGCGCCAACGAGGGCAACCTCAGCGGCACCTCCGTCAACCATCAGTATTCCAAATCCTTCGCGTTTGAGCACGATTTTCAGCAATATGCGCATAAAAATTTGATGCCGGATATCCATTATTTCAGCCTTTTACGGCCTTTTAACGAGCTGCAAATTGCAAAATATTTCGCCACCCTGCCGCAGTATCACGCGGTTTTCCGCAGCTGTAATGTGGGCAGCAAGCGCAACGTGTGGTGCCGCAACTGCGCGAAATGCCTGTTTGTATACGGCATTCTATCCCCTTTCCTGCCGTCGGAACGGCTCTCGGCAATTTTTGGTGAAAACCTGCTGGAGAAAGACGGGCTGCAAGAAATTTTCGATGGGCTGGTGGGCTTTTCTCCCCTGAAGCCCTTTGAATGTGTTGGCACGCAGGAGGAGCTTTGCTTTGCGCTCGCCCTCACCGCCCGGCAATATCGGGCGCGTGGGGAAGTACTGCCGGCCCTGCTGCAATCCTTCACGCAGCGCGCCGATTGGGCGGCCCTCGTTTCCGACGATCGCCTGCTCAGCGCATGGAACCCACAGCATGAAATTCCGGCTGTTTTTCAGCCTTATATAAAGGAGATGCACGATTATGCCGCAGGCATTGCTTGATTATCTCGCGCCAAAACGGATCCTCCTGCTCGGCTTCGGCCGGGAGGGGCGCTCCACTTATCAATATATTCGCCGCCATTTTCCGGAAAAGGATCTTGCCATTGCGGATCAAAACCCTGTCACGCTTGAGGATGCGCACGTCACCGTGCACTGTGGCCCGCATTATCTGGAATCAGTCAACCACTATGATCTCGTGATGAAAAGCCCGGGGATTACAGTGCGGGAGCTTGAACTCTCCTCCTCGGTTGAGATGACCTGTCAGCTGGATCTGTTCCTCCGATTTGCGCGCTGCCGTGTGGTTGGCATCACCGGCACGAAGGGCAAAACGACCACCTCCACCCTGATCTATTCGATCCTACAGGCCGCCGGAATGGAAAGCTGCCTGATCGGCAACATCGGCGTGCCGGTTTTTGAGGATATTGAGGCTGCGGAAACCATGACGGCCGTGGTGGAGATGTCCTCCCACCAGCTGGAATTCACCTCCTGCTCGCCGCATGTGGCCGTGCTGACCAACCTCTATCCGGAGCATCTGGATCACTACCGCGGCTTCGCGGGCTATGCGAATGCCAAGCTGAATATCGTCCGCCATCAAAAAGCCGGGGATTTCTTCCTCTGCAACGATCAGCAGGATCTGGGCGAATTCATCGATCTGGCCGCGCTCCCCGCCCGCGTGCTCCGAATTGGCGAGAAGGGGGATACGCCCTTTCTGCGCAAGCTCCTCTACTGCAACCCGCACCTGAAGGGCGAGCACAGCCGCCAGGATATCCGCTTTGCGGCCGCGGCGGCGCAGTGCCTTGGCGCCGGCCGGGAAGCGATCCTACAGGGGATCGAGAATTTCAAGGGCATTGAGCACCGCATGGAGTATGTGGGCGAATATAAAGGGATTTCCTTTTACAATGATGCGATCGCTACAATCCCGCACGCCGTCATCTGCGCGATCGAGGCACTTGAAAACGTAGATACGCTGATCTTCGGCGGCATGGACCGCGGCCTGGATTATACCGCTTTTGAAGAAGCGCTCGCCTCATCCAGCGTGCGCAACCTGATCGGTCTGCCGGAAACCGGGCATCAGATTTTGGATACGCTGCGCACTTGGGGAACGGGGAAAAACCTCTTCCGTGCGGAGGATATGCAGCAGGCGGTAAAGGCAGCATATACCTACACCCAGCCGGGCATGACCTGCCTGTTTTCCCCCGCCGCATCCAGCTATAATATCTATAAGAATTTTGAAGAGAAGGGCCGGCACTATAAAGACCTGGTCTGCGCTTATGGAGAGGACGTTTCCGAAGATGATTGACTGCGCGCCCCCATCCGCCTGCGCATTGCCCGAAACAGCAGAGGAAATGCTGGCGCGTGAAAAGGAGCTTTCCGCTCATGTGGAAGCGCTGACACTCTTTCAAAAAATAAAAGCGGAAGCGTTCTGCACAGAACTCGCTTTGGCAGAAGAGCAGTGGGGCGGAAATAGCCAGGCCGCCTCTGCCGCCTGCTCCAGATGCATCACCCGCTTTCTCCTGCATAAAAAATGCAAGGCCTTGATGACGGATGTTATAAAGGCAAACCCGATCCTGCGCCGGGCCGTCTTCGGCCAGCTCAACACCTATCAATATAGCCTGATCTTTCTAATGAAGCGGCTGTTCCGCTTGAATGATCCGGCACTGACAGAGGAGATTTTGCGCCTGCTCGCCTCAAACCCCTACCGCGACGATGCTTCAAAGCCCTATGAAAGCCGATGGTCGCTCGCCTTTTTGATCGACGAGGTGTTAAAGGCTCCAGAGGATTACCTGCGCCTGAGCCAGGCCGGGTTGGAGCTGCTGGCCGCAGCAAAGGACGGAATGAATTTTCATCCAGAATAAACACACTGTCTCATGGAGGAACTACCATACCGCATATCTGCATATTCTATTTCAGCTTTTTCCCATCCCGCCTTTTGGATACAGCGTTCTTGATCGATTGAAAAAAGCAGGATTGCTTTTAATATTGTGAACAGGATACACGGTCTTGCTCTATCTTTATATCAATTGATCCCCTTCTGCGATCTCACGCAGAAGGGGATCTTTCCGTTATTCTAATTGGGGAACGGCGTTCCGTTAGAAATATGGCTCCGCACAAAATCTGACAATGGGTTGTGCGCCGCTTTCACACAATTCTACCTGACAGAGAACGCCGCTTTCTAGCTGGGCGCTTATCCCCTAGAATATCCAGGTTCGGCTGTGATCGTCCCGCCGCCGACCACAATGTCATTCTCGTAAAAAACGGCCGCCTGCCCGGGCGTGATCGCGCGCTGAGGCTCGTCGAATATCACCTTGACGCAGCTCTCTTCCGCCGGGTAAAGCGTTGCCGGCTGAGCGGCATGGCGGTATCGCGTTTTGGCCCGCACACGCAGTGGGGCGGAAAGCGCGCCGATGGAGATGAAATTAACACGCTCCACCAGCATTTCCCGGCGGAACAGCGCTTCATCCGGGCCGAGCGTCACCGTGTTCTCCTGCGCATTTTTCGCAAGGACATACATCGGCTTGCCAAATGCAACGCCCAAGCCCTTGCGCTGGCCCACTGTATAGTGGATCATCCCCTGGTGCGTGCCGAGCGTATTCCCATCCGCATCGATAAACCGCCCCTGTGGGAAATCAAGCCCTGTGTCGCGCCGGATAAACGCGGCGTAATCTCCATCCGGGACGAAACAGATATCCTGACTATCCGGTTTTTGAGCGTTGATAAGGCCATGCTGTGCTGCAATCGCACGCACTTCCTCCTTGCGCAGATTCCCCAGCGGGAAAAGCACATGCGCAAGCTGCTGCTGCGTCAGCTGGTAAAGGACATAGGTTTGATCTTTTTTTTCGTCCAGCGCTTTTTTAAGCAGCCACCGGCCGGTTTGTGCATCCTGTTCCACACGGGCGTAATGCCCGGTCGCCATGGCATCAAAGCCGCGTGCCATCGCCTCCTCCAAAAGCGCGCCGAATTTGATGGCGCGGTTGCAGTCGATGCATGGGTTCGGCGTGTTTCCCGCCCGGTATTCGCTGACAAACCGGTTGATTACCTGTTCACGGAAGCGGCCTAACAAAGGAAACACCTCATGAGGGAAGCCGAGGCGTTCTGCAACGCGGCGTGCATCCTCAATATCAGAAGGCGCGCCGCAGGCCCCCTCCCGCTCGCCTGCATCCTTGGGGAAGAGCTGCAAGGTGGCACCGAGCAGCTCGCAGCCTTCCCCTAAAAGCAGAATGGCGCTCGCGGAGCTGTCCACGCCGCCGCTCATGGCGAGCATAACCTTTTGGGGTGTCTGTTTCATCCTGAATGACCATTCCTTTCTTACTCCCGTCCACGGAATCGTACGGTTTTGGCGCAGCCAAAATTTCGAGCGTTGTTTGTGCTCAAAAGCCACGAAATGCAGTTTGAAAGATTGCTCTTTCAAACCGCTAATCCGCTCTGGGCTGCCTGCTCGAATCCTCGTAACCGATAATGCATCTCACCACAGCATGCGAATTGTTTAAATTTCCATCCGCTTGGATTTCATTCTGTTAATCTAACCATTTCTTTTTATACATAAGATGCGCGCCGAGCAGCGACACGACGACGCCGACCGGGATCAGCACGCCGATTGCCGTGTTGCCCGCAAAAAGCAGCACAATCAGCACCGCCGCAATCGGCAGGATCGAAATCTTCCAGTGCTTTGCAAAATAGGTTGCGCCCAGCGCGCCGAAGAGCGCCGGAACCACCTGCTGAAAAGCAGGCGCAAACGCGGAGTTCGGATCGGTAATATAGGGCAGGATTGGGCTGAACGCCACAACACCCAATGCGATAATCAGGGTAGTGACAATGGATGAGGTGGCGATTGAGATCGTGGAGATCACATCCCCCTCCTCGCTGGTAGCACGTACCTTCGCGTTTTCCATAGCGTTGAGCGCACAGGGAAGCTTCAAATTGCTGATATTCCCCGTTACAAAGCTCAGGTAGGTGCCGCCTGAGCCGAGCATCGGCCCATAGGTGAGCACCTCGATGATCGCGGAGGGGTAAAACAGCATGGCAACGGGCAGCAGCCCCTCGAGCACTTTGGTTGCCTTCGGCCACACATTAAAATAGATACAGATCGATATAGGGATGCAGAACATAACGAAGAGGGCTGTAACCGTCCAGATCCGCCCGTAAAAATGGACAGAATCTTCGTAGCTGCGATTTTTCATAAGGAGCACCATCCTTCCTATGCTTCTAAAACTCTGGTTAGACGAAACTCGAAGTTTATTCGAGCCCGGCCTAATTGCCTGTAAAATCCGATCGCGAAAAACTGCCGGTGCCGCCGTAAGCGGCAGGAGGGCGTTGCCCGACAGGCGGTTTTTTAGATTTCATCTCGAATTTTAATTCGAGATGAAATCTAACCTCTCCATTCCAGAAAGGCAATCTCCGGCGGCAGCACGTTTGCCAGCAGCATCGCCATACCCATCGCTGCGAACATGCTCACCGGCATGGCGAATGGTTCCAGCCACTTCAGGGTGAACTTTGTGCAGAGCTTCTGCAAAACCAGCATAAAAAGAATGGCAAATAAAAGCGTTGCAACGCTCAGGATTCCGGCGCCGTCTCCGACCACGGCCTGCTGGCCTTTGCCCAGCACGGCGCGCCCGATAAAGGCGGCGATCAGGCCAATAAAAGCGGCGGCAGCCATCGTATCCGCCCACTTTGGATCCTTGGTGGAAACCTTCCCAATGCTTTTTTGGATTTTTTTCAAGGCAAAAGGGACAATAACAAGCGGAAGAATACTGCCGATCGTCATCACCCAGGCAACTGCGGCAAAAATCTCAGGGTCTGTAACAGGCTGAGAAAGCCCGGTTGAGATCCCAAAGGCGTTGATTGCCGCCTCTGCCGCAGGCACCTCATATTGGATTGCGCCGATCACGGTCAGGCGGATCCAGGGCAGCGCAAGGCCAAGTGCTTTTGAAAGCGTCAACACCGTGGCAACAACTGCCAGGGCGGGCGCGATGGTAAACAGCGCGCTGGATACTACGGTGTTTTTCAGAGTAGCCGCCGTCATCCCGAGCTGTTTGCCGCGCCGCCACGCACGCACCAGAAAAAAGACAGACTGCACAATGATAAACCCTACCACACAAAAACCGAGGACATACAAAAACGGGCTGCTTTTGAAATCCAACATCCATCCCTCCGATTCAGGCCGCCGGGCAGGAAAAAAACCGGCTTCCATTTGATAAAACCAGTTTACCATGCGGCGCGATTCCGCGTCAATCAATCTTCCCGACAAAGCGGAAAAAACGGTTCTCTTTTACAGAAAAAATGTCCGTCGCAGAGCGGAGAAGCCCCAAAATTCAGAAGAATGGATAAAAACAATCGGCGTTAAGAAGCCGCCGATCCCGGCACTCGCTCAAAGAGCCCAAGCTGATAAATACAGTTTGGCGCCCGATTGTGAAAAAAGCAGCTGCAGAAATGACCTTTCAGAAGATCGTTTTTGCAGCTGTCTTTCCGATTTATGCATCTTCAAATGGTTGATCCACCCCCGTGTGGTTCTTTCTGCATATAACAAATGGAGGGAAGCATCCGATGATATTCGCCTTCACCGTTTCCCTTCGGCTTCTTTCCAGGAGCTGGAAACCAACGCTTTGAGGGCTTCTTCCGTGGTTCGGCTGCAGCCGACCATAACGCGTCTTTGCCCGCTATAGGTGCAGGTATACAGCACCAAATCCCACTCGCTGTTTTTCACCTCTTCGGTAGATTTCGGCGGAATCACACTCACGCTGCCCACCAGATAATAGCTTACCTCACCATCCATATCTGTGAACAACACCAGATCGCCAGCGGCTAAATGAGCCAGCTTGCCAAAATGCTTGCGGTAATTATGGCCGGCAATCACTAAACTATCCTCTTTGGTGGAGCCAAATTGACGGCAGGGAGCGATTTTCAAGCGGGGATAGCTCCACTCAGCCATCACCGGCAATTCCAGCTCCAGCACAGGGATAGAAAGGCGGCCGATATAACCATATCCGTCAATCTCAACCACCGTCATTTCATGCGCTCCCTCCCCAAAGGGCCTGGTATGCTCCGGCGGGGTTTTGCTGTTTTCAGAAACAGCAGCCTGTATCTCCGGCAAAATTGCCACGGCGGTTCGCCCGGCGCGGTTATCTTCCTGCCAGTTATATAAAAAGAGAAGCAGAGTTGATACGATGAGCACCGCCCCCGCCGCCATGCAAACAATGCCTGCTTTATTTCGGTTCATGGCGGCTCCTCTTATGAAAACACAAGGCCCAGCCAAGCGCAAACAGCAGCATGCCCGCCACCGCCAAAACCGGGATCGGCCAGTTCAATTGCCCCGTTTGAATCAGGGACGGTTCCTCCGGGCCCGGCGAAACGGAGCCGCCCGAAGTGAGTTTCTCAGAAACATCCGGTTTCACCGTTTGGCTAACGCTTTCACTTGTCTGCTCCGGTTTTGGCCCAACCTTGGGGCTTGCATCCACATCGTAAACCCAGCCGGTCCCAGCCGTGTTCCTCATCGGAATAGAAACCAAAAAAGGAGCAATCGAATCATCGCTCGGCATCTGGCCCACCTGCACCACCAGATAGCAGCCTAACGGTAGGCCCGTAAAGGCCACCCGGCTGCCATCCGCCCCTGCCTTTGCATACTCTTTTGCATGCTTCGCCGCATAAACGGCCAGCTGCTTTGCCGCCTCTTCTTCCTCCAAAGCGTCCAGGCTGACCGGGCAGCCCGTGAACTCCGGCGTATAGTTGCAGAGAAACCCGCCATTTCGCCCAACCGCATCCGCCACCCGATAGAGTGCAAAGGCTCCGCCTGAGATGGGCGCACTGCTTCCGCCGCCCTCATGCAGCATGAGCGTGATCGAGCCGGTTTTATGATTCAAATCAACTGATGTGTCGGCGGCAAGAGCGATTCCGCTCACCGGGAGCGCCAGCAGCAATGCGAACAGCAGCGTCAATATGGAGTTGCAGGTTTTTCGCAGCATAGCCATTCTCCTTCATTTGATCTCATTTCTTCTTTCGATACTTCACCAGCAAAGCCACCAGCAGCGTGAGCAGCATGGGAGCCAGCACAGCCGGGGTAACAATGAGGGGATCAATGCGGTAAGCGTCGTTCGTTACAAAGATAGGCGGCTTTGGGGCGGCCGTTTCTACCCGTGTCCCCCGCACCAAAAGCCGGTGGGAGTTGATTCCATAGGGAGTGCAGGTGACGAGCGTGCAGTAATCTTCCCCTTCGGTGACAGCCAAAGGGCCAACCTCATCCGGCTCCACAATGAGAATTTGATCAACCTCATAGGTCAGCACACGGTCAAGCACCGTGATCGTGAAGGAATCGCCGATCTCTAGCTTATCCAGGTTGGTAAACAGCTTGGCGCTGGGCAGGCCGCGGTGCGCGGACAAAACAGCATGAGTGCCGGGCCCTCCAACAGGGAAGCTGCTCCCCTCCAGATGGCCTGCTGCAATCCGCAGGACGGCAGGGTCGGTTGTATGGTAGATCGGCAGCTCCACCTTGATTTTTTCAATGCTGATATAACCGATCACGCCAGTCCCGCTGACATTCAGAATATCCGAATAGCCTGGAATTTCACCGAAGTTAATCAACGGGCAGGAAACCTTCCGCAAGGTCGCGTTGTAGGCATCCGCCTGTGCAAACAGGGAGGAAATATCCTCCTGCTCCATATTGGATATCGTCTTTTCCAAATCCGCAATTGCATGGGATTGCACCTTGGAATTCCAGTAGTCGCTAACGGCGGGATACAGCAGCACGGAGAGGCCTACGAAAAACACAAGCACCAGCAATATTGTAAACAGATGTTTCTTCATAAGCCTCTCCCTGCGGTTGACCTCTCATAAACATCCCCTGCAGGGTAGAGGGGCAACGGCCCCTCCCCCTTGCGGAGTAGATGGATCGATATCATGGATTCGGGATTAGGAATCCTTCCTGGCGGACAGCTTCTTTCTGGTCACCAGCAGAATCACCGCGCCAGCCATCAGCACACCGCCGACAATGTAGAAAATAGTGGTGCCGATGCTGCCGGTGGAGGGCAGCTCATGGCCGGCAAGGTTCTTAACCTTGGTGTTCACAGAGCCATCCGTAATGCTCGTATTGAACACAGCGCTTTCACCTTCGGAAATGATGTTGCCATCCTGATCCTTGACCACCAGGACGGTCAGCTTGGGGTCAGTAGAATCAGTATCATAAGTTGCTTCAATGGTGAAATAGATATCATCGGCCTTATTGTAACCATCCGGAACGGTGGTTTCAACCAGCTTGTATTGGCCCGCATCCAGGCCGGTAAAGGTGAAGGTCGTTTGGCCGGTGATTTGATCACCGACGGCGACATAGTCCTTTGCCACTGCATCATATTTATACAGGGTAAAGCCTGCGCCTTCCAAAGGTTTACCCTCGCCATCCACCTTGTCGGCAATCAGCTCATAGGTAAAAACGACAACCTTATCCCAGGGAGTTTCGCCAGTTTCAGGCTTGCCCTCGCCATTGTCATAGGGGTTATTGCTGTACTCCAGCTTGGCTTCATTGGGGTTGCCAGGGGCACCAATCACGGCCTTGTCATTCAGGGTTGCCGTGAATTCCACGGTGATTTTGGAGTCCTTGGTAACTGTAGCTCCAGTGATCTGCTTTAAATCCGTAAAAATCACGTCAAAGGTGCAGCCGTCCGTAGCAGGATACACCACCGTGTAGTTGGAAGCGTCAATGACCGTGCCGTCCACCTTGACCACAACGCTGCCCTCATCAAAGGTCAAACCAGCGGACATTTTATCGTGGAAGGCATAGTAATAGGTTTTGTAAGAATCATACTTATTGGAAACGGTGCCAGTCAGCTGGAAGGGCACATGGTCGCCAATATCATAGTCCGCGCCGTCTTGCCAACCGGAGGTGTCGCCAGTGGAGTCGTTCTTCTCTTGAACCTTTTTATCCAGCGAGGGCGTATTCTCTTTGGTGTCAATCGTAATCTCATCCTGCCCGGCAGTATTCAGCATAACCAGAGAATAGGTATCCCCATCACTGCCAGCCTTCGTTTCGGCGATCAGGTAGTAGCCCTGATGGACGCCCTCAAACTTGTCGTTTTTGGTTGTCGCATCGGCAGCCAGCCCGGCCTGCGTAATTTGGGCATAAACGGCGTCCGCAAAGCTCTGTATCGCCTCAGAGTCAGAAGCCATGCCGCCAATATGGGCAATGATCTCCGCATCGGTCGTTTTGCCCGTGGCTGCTTGCAGCACGTCACGATACTTCTCGTTGACGGTGTAAGCAAATTTGCCTTCACCGCCATCGGTGACGTTTAGCAGCCGGAAGGCTGCATACTCGGAGCCCTCCGCTCCACCTTTCATGGTGATGGTCGCCGCAAAAACAGTTGTGCCCAGCGCCAGTACCATAACCAACGCCAGGAAAACTGCAAGTGCTCTTTTCATGGTTTTCATGATTGTTGTTCCCTCCTGTGTTAAATGAATTGAATGCGCTTTAAATTGGATGCCGCCGGCGCAATCCATTTCGCCGCGAAAAAGAGGTCAGTTTTTTGCCCTCCTTTCCCGCCTGCGCCTTAATCCGCATCCAGATATCAGGGCCGCTGCCATTAGCAGCAGGCCTCCGATTGCAAAGGGAGCCTGCCCAGGGCCGCCAGCTGCGGGCAGGGAGTAGGAAAGCCGGGTATCCTTCACGGTGATTTCCAGCGTGTTTGCGCCATCCACAGCTTCACCTGGGAAGGTTATTGTTCTATCCTCAGCGAGAGCATAGCCCTCAGGCGCCTTGATCTCCCGAAGGAGGTAAGTCCCCTCAGGCAGGCCAATCACCTTCAGCTGGCCGTTTGCATCCGTTGTCAGCTCGGTCACTGCTCCATCCGCGTCAAACAGATATTGCCCATCCTCCTGCCGGAAGGTCAGCGCGGTATTATCCTGATAAATTTGGAATACAGCGCCTGCCAGGGATACGCGGGGATCATTTGCATCTACCTTCGTCAGCCTCAGGTTGTAAACCGGCTCGTCCGTTTGGGTGTTGACAATCGTAATGGTATTCTCGCCGCCGCTGCCAGATAGCTGATAAACATACAGGGCGTTATTGTTGCTGGTGCTGGCGCTCACTTTGCTTTGGTTTTTGGCCACATACTTTACATCGGCGCCGCCCTGCTGATAGAGCCGCAAGCCGTTTGCACAGCTCTCCACTCTGGAGGCATAACTGGTGTTGCTGCTGGTTGCCTTAACGGTAGACGTGCCCTGATAGGAGAGATAGTGCTTCCCATTGGAAGGCAGATTCCTCAAATAGAGGCCGCCCTTGCCAGAAAGAGCTTCAGCGCGCCACTGCATCGCTTCGTCAACATCGCCTGGGGCAATGGAGCCATTCTGCATATTGACCTTCTTCCAGTTGCCTGCGCCAAAATCATATGCGCCGTTTGTGCCCGGGCTGCCGGTAAGCGCGTAGCCATCCGCAGACACCAGCAGATAGGCGCCGCCCTCTTCAATATGATCCACCTTGTGCCAGCCCGCAGGCTGGCCATCTGGAATGCCGTTTTGGTAGGTTGTGGTATAGCCCGGCACAGAATGCTCATGAACGGTATACACATGCCCCATGGGCAGCTTTTCCCAGGTGTAGGCCCACCCGTTCTCCCCGCTCAGGGTGATTGTGTCATACACCTTGCCATCCTGAAGCAAATCCACTGTAACCTGTGGGTAATTGCTTCCGCCGACCCACTGCTTCATCACGGTGAAGGCCGTGGTTTCCACCACTTTGTTGGTGAAGGTGGCGCCGCCGGGGGTGAGCTTCAGGGTGCCGCCATGCTGCTCGTCGCTGGACGCCTGATAGTTGTAATCCACCTGGCTCCAGATCTTGCCCCCATCGAAGCTCTTCTGCACATCCACCTTATCAATCTTGTAATAGGTTTTTTTAACGGGATTCCCATCCTGATCAGTGAAGGGGAGGGTTTCATCCACACGCTTGACGGTCACCGTGATGCGATACTGGGCTGAATCACTTGAAACCTCCGGATAGTCCGGGCCTGGCGGCTCCTCCGCAAGGGAGTAGACAAAGCTGGCCGTGCCGCCATCCTCTGCAATTTTATCCTTGCACAGTTCCTCCGTAAAAGAGAGGAGGCGATCAAAGCTGATGTTTCCATTCTGATCGCTGGTGCCGATGGAAACGATCTTGCCAGCCTCATCCTTTACGTGGAAGGTAAAGGCATATCCCCCTAAAGAGATGCTGCCGCCATTCTGGGTGAGCTTTTTGGTTGCGTTCAGGGTCAGGCGGGAGCCCACTGCGATGGGGTTCTTATCACCCACCAGCAAATAACCGTTGCAGAGGATGCCGCCGCCATGGGTGTGGGAGCTGTTCCCATTGATAAAGGCCCGGGCAAGCCCCTGCGCCCCGGCAATCGCCTCTGCATTGGGGGCCGCCGTCAGGCCCATCACATAAGCCGCTTCCAAAGTTGCATCCACAGGCACGTTGCTGATGGCCACGCCATCCATGCTGCCCGACCAGTTGGCCGCGCCGTCGCCCAGCATGCCGCCCTCCACCAGGCTATTTAGGGCACAGAAATAATCCTGATAGCCATTTGCCATAAAAACGGGGCTATCCGCCGCATAAGTATGATCCTCATTCTTTGTCGATCCACCGCCGGAAAGGTTTGTTCCCTCGGCGGAGTTTTGGTAGATTGCGCCGCCCTTCTTCACGCAAATATACACACGCCCGGTGGAGCAGCCCGCCACACCGCCGCCGAAGCCCCCGGCTCCATTTTCTGTAATCAGAACATTATAAACAGTGAGGTAAGCGCCATCGGAGCAAAACAGGCCGCCGCCGCCCCAGTGCGATTGTGTATTGGTAACGTTGTTGGTGATATAACCACCGGTAACACTGCTTTTGCCGCCTTGCGTGATCGCCACACCGCCGCCCTCGGCGATTTTCGCGGTGTTGCCGGAGATGAAGCCGCCGGTCATAAGGAAGGTGGTCTTCCTGTTCCAATCGGAGCGCACTCCGCCGCCGCCCGCCGCCTCATTGCCGGTGATATAGCCGCCGGTCAGCTCAAAGCTGGTGGTGCCGCTGATGAACACCCCGCCGCCGCCATCGAAATAGGCGCTGTCCGCCGCCGTGTTGTTGGTGATATAGCCGCCGGTCATCGTGAGCGTGGCGGCGCCGTCGCAGTAGATTCCACCGCCGCCGCAGCGGTAAGTGCTATTTTCGCTGTGATTGTTCCAGTTGGTTGTTACACGAGTGGATTTATTTTCGCTGATAACGCCGCCGGTTATTGTAACTGCGGCATCCTTTGCATAGATTGCGCCGCCGTTTAAAGCGGAATTCTTTGCCAGCACAGTGCCGGAGAGGCTTAGCACGCCGCCTATTGCGCGAATCGCACCGCCGAAGTTCTCATCCGCGGTATCAACGGTGCTCGTTTTCGTAAAGCCAAAGATATAGCCGCCCGTCAGTCGCGTTTCACCGCCGGTCATATGGACGGCCCGGCCCGTTCCATTGCAAAGCGCGCCGCTTTCAAGCGTGAAGGAGCCGCCGCTTATCTCCACAACCGGCCCACTGCCGCCGATAATCTGCCCGGCCAGAGCAACCCGATTCGTCTTCTTTGTTTCGGTTGTAGCGCCGGTCGCGTTGTTTTTTACAGCTGATTCGGTCACGGAATAGGTAAAAGAATCTGCGCCGCTGCCCGCGGCGGAGTCAATAATGGTCAAGCTGCCGCCTGTGATACGAAACAGGCTGTTTTGGCCAGATGCCGTCAGCTTGTGGCCATTTAAATCCAAAGTATAGGTGCCGCTCGCAAGGCTGATCGAACCGATAACGCTAAAATCTGCCGTTAACTGAATTGCCGTTTGGCCATTTGTAAATGCCGCTTTGAGAGCGCTTTCAGTCGCAACGGCTGCGGCGCGCGCGGCATAGCCGGTTTCCGGCAGGGAAGGGAACCCCGCCTGCTCCTCTTCATCAGCGCCCTGAGTGGCCGGTTCTTCCGTTATGCGGACATAAGCGAAAAGGGCAGGGTCCCCCACGCGGTACGAACGGCTATCCACACGGTTCTCACAATCACCCTCTATCACGGTCAAGGATGGCTGCACACCCGGCTTGCAGATCTCCGAAACAATGCCCACGTGATCTGCTGCGCCGTCGCTATCCCGGTCAAAGAACACCAGATCTCCCGGCACGGGCGTATCATCACCCGGCCAACACAGCAAGCCGTCATGATCAAGCCGCGCCGCCCAGGCATAACAGCCTGAGTTGTAGGGGATGCTACCCCGGCTGATGCCGGCATAGTTCAGGCAGAACGAAGCGAACATCGCGCTCCAGTCGCCATAAGGGTTGCCATACCACTCGCCGTAGCGGGTGTAGCCCTTCACCGTTTCGCCATCCTCTGCCAATATGAAGTTATCCTTGCTTTCTTTATAGCCGAGCTGGGACTGTGCAACGGCAACCAGATCCGCCGCCCGCTCCCCAGTGAGCATATCCGGCAGCGTATTTTCCCAATCGCTGGCCGTCTCCAAATCAGCATCCGGGTCGGAATAGCAGGCCACCGTATGCGTGTGCTCCTCCAGCCCACAGGAATACACAATTTCATAACACGCATCTGTATGGATATGATGCTGCGGCAAAGCGGTTTCTCCCTCCGCCTCCTCAAAGCCGCAGATCAGCCGCTTCTCCGCACTGCATTCCTCCGTGTGGATGTGCTCCACTTTTCCACAGTGGACTTCATTGCCCATAGTAATGCCCGTCATGCGCAACTGCCAAAACACGCCTGCCGCAACCAATAAGGATAACACGCAAAGAACTAACCCGACCTTTCGCCGTTTGGCCCGATCCGCTATCAGTTTTTGGATATAACTCCTCATCGTGTCTTTCATGACCGCGCCCCCGCTATCGACTGATAAAGCCCATTTTATTCAAAGGCCAGATGCGGAATATAACTTTTCCGATTATCTGTTCCCTGTCTATGCTGCCAATGGCCGTGCTGCGAGAATCAATAGAGGTAATCCGATGGTCGCCCAATACGAAATAGTGGTTATCCGGCACCTGGTAGGGAAACTCCACATCGCATTCTCCCAGGCTTTTTTCCGTAACATATGGCTCGTCTAGGACAACCTGATTCACATATACCACACCGTCCGAATCAATTTCCACCCAATCTCCGGGGCCTGCTATGATCCGCTTGATTAAAGTTCTGTTATTCCAGCTGAAGCTGCAGAGATCCCCGGTTTTAAAGTGTTCTGTTTTAACAAGGGCGATAATTTCCCCGTCTTTGAGCGCGGGCTCCATGCTGTCTCCCGAAATTTGCATAACAGGCAGAAACAGCGATGAAATCAACACGGCCACAGCAGCCACAACGGCTAAAACGCTTACCGTGCTGCCAAGGGCCCGAAGATATGCTTCTTTATGTTTGATTCTCCGCCGCTCCCTCTCCACCTGTGCCATCGTGGGCAGAGAAACGGAGTGTTTCGCTCGTTTTGCCATAAGCCTGCTCCTAATGTGCAGCTACTTGACCCGGCAAAAGGCCTCGAAGCTCCTCATAATTTTTTAGCAATTCCGTGATTTTGCCATATATAAAATTGCACTCATGGTTTGCTTTATCTATCATAGCGTTATACTCGTTTTGAGCCTGTTGACGAATGGAATCCGCTTGGCTGATCGCCTCGTTCAATATCTGCTGCGCCTGTGCTTCTTTGTTCGCATTCGCCTCCCGGATCTCCGCTATATATTGATCCGCCGCGGCTTGAGCCGCCGCAAAAACATGATTCAGGGAGAGCGCTGCTTCCGCAATGGAGCCGGCATTTTCAATGTTTATTCTTCGATCCTCCACGAGCGCGGTCAATTCTGCAATTTTTTGAGCCTGCTCCTGTTCTCTGCTCTGGTATTGATAAATAATTTCGATGAGGTCGGCTCTGCTCATATGCTTGAGTTCATTATCTGCCATGTTTATGCTCATACCTTTCCTGCGCCAAGCTGTGAATCTGTTAGGATTTCCTTCAAAAAGCACAAATAAAATTTGAAATAGCCCTCTTTCAAACTTTTCCCCCTCACCGATATCCGTTTTCCCATTTATTTTGTGAAAATTGATTCAATATTCAACAATTCAACATAAAATAAAGCTTTTACCTCTCGGTAACATAACTCATATATCTATAACTTATGTTATTTTACTGCTTTTTTCGACAAAAAGCAATATATAAATAACCGCACCCCCCCCTGCACCCGTAAGCAATGCGCATCTCTGCATTCTGTGAGGTTATGGGAGGCTTGGATTTGTCGTCTAACCGCACTCAACCATTCAGAAACATGCTATGCTTTCATATGATTTTCCACTTCTCAAATGGGCGCCCTGCTATCCCAAGGCAAAATAACTTTGATTGGCTCAATCGGCTCCCCATATTCCCCGAAAAGCGAAAAAAACGTTTCCCTTTTGCGGTGAATGTGCTATAATAAAGCTGGTAAAAGTTCCAAAATTCGCAGGAAGGGATGGCTAAAAATGAGTGAATATAACCGCACGATCATCGCGATCGGCCGTCAGTTCGGCAGCGGCGGGCGGGAGATCGGAGAAAAGCTCGCAAAAGAGCTTGGCATCCCATTTTATGATAAGGAGCTGATCGCCCTTGCGGGCCAACGCAGTGGTATCGATCAATCGCTGCTGGATGATGTAGATGAAAACGCGACCAACAGCATGCTCTACTCCCTGGTAGCGGGCTCCTACACGCCACCGAACGGATTTACCGCCTTTCCGGAAGAGTCCATGACAGATAAGCTCTTTGCCACGCAGTGCACTGTGGTACGCGAACTGGCGGAAAAAAGCGCCTGCGTATTGGTTGGGCGCTGCTGCGACTATATCCTGCGTGACAATCCCCACTGCGTTAAAATTTTTATCCATGCCCCGATGGAAGCGCGGGTAAAGCGGATTATGCGCCTCTATCAGCTGAATGAGGCAAAGGCCGCTGCCCTGATTAAAAAAACGGATAAACGCCGGGCCGCCTACTATACCTATTATACCGGATGGAAATGGGGCCTTGCGGAGACCAATCAGCTTTCGCTCGACAGCGCCAGCCTTGGCATTGACGACAGCGTCCGGCTCATTCGCCTCTTTGTTGAGCTACGTGAGCATCAGGCAGATTAGCAGAGCAACCCCGGCAGTTCCGCTTTGTAAAACACAAAAAAACAGCCACCCTATTGGGTGGCTGAATTTCTAAATGTCGGCACCGACCTATCTTCCCAGGCGGTCACCCGCCAAGTATTTTCGGCACGAATGAGCTTAACTACCGTGTTCGGGATGGGAACGGGTGGACCCTCATCGTCATAAGCACCGACTGAGGAGCGTTATCGGCGCTCCTTAGCGACGAGATTTATTATAGCACTGCTGTTTTAAAAATGCAAGTCCTTTTTTACATTTTTTTCGTCTTTTTTCGTAGAGCCATTTGGCGCGAGCCCCTTTGCGGGAGACGCTTTCTTCTATTGACTTTATGAATCGCTTCTGTTAGGATAGCAATGTGGTTTTGCATAAATATTTTTTGATTTTGGAGGGGAAAATATGAATTCATCCAAACTCAGCCCACGTGTGTGGGCCTCGTTGATCGTGTTCGGTCTGTTCGGCCAATTGGCGTGGACAGTCGAAAATATGTATTTCAATGTTTATGTTTACAATACCATTACGGGCAACACGACCATAATTGCCTCCATGGTGGCATTCAGTGCGATCACCGCGACTTTGACCACCCTTTTTATGGGGGCGCTCTCCGACAAGGCCGGCAAGCGAAAAATCTTCATCTGTGCAGGCTACATCATCTGGGGCTTCACCACCTTTGCGTTTTCGCTGATTACGGTACATAACACCAGCGTGCTGTTCCCGGCGGCCAATGCCGTGATGCTGGCCGGTGTGTTTGTGGTCATTATGGATTGCATCATGACCTTTTTCGGCTCCACAGCAAATGACGCCGCCTTCAATGCATGGATTACGGATGTTACCGAGCCGGAAAACCGCGGCAAAACCGAAACCGTGCTGGCCATTATGCCACTGCTCGCTATGGTGGTCGTTTTTGGCGCGCTCGCCCCGCTGACCATGCAGGGGAAATGGACGCTCTTTTTTGCCATTGTCGGCGGGCTCACGTCGCTCGGAGGCGTGGTCGGTCTCTTCATTATTAAGGATAAACCAGGGCTGAAAGCCGCGTCCGGGAACTATCTTTCCAATATCATCTATGGGTTCCGCCCCTCCACCGTGAAGGCGAATAAAAATTTATATATTACCTTCTGCGCGCTCGGCATAATCAGCATGGCGCAGCAGGTGTTTATGCCATACCTGCTGATTTATATTGAGAAATATCTAGGATTTTCCAACTATATTCCGGTCATCGCCATTGCAGGCGTGATCGCGATGGCTTCCAGCCTGAGCCTGGGCAGGCTGATGGATAAGGTGGGGAAGATCCCCTTCCTGATCCCCACGGGCGTTTTGCTGCTGGCAGGTTTTATTGCGGTTTACCTAATTGGAAATCAGGGCGGCCAGGTGGTGTTCGGCATTGTCGGCGGGATCATGCTCGGCGCGGCGCTTTTGCTTACCTCCGCAGTCAGCGGCCTGATCCGCGACTTCACGCCGGAGGATAAGGCCGGGCAATTCCAGGGGGTGCGGATGTTCTTCATGGTACTGCTCCCGATGGTAACCGGGCCGTATATCGGCTCAGGCGTGATCCAGAATACGGGCATGACCTATGAGGAGCTGGGCCAGGTAAAGCCCGTCCCCACGCCGGAAATTTTCCTGGCCAGCGCATTGGTAGCGGTTTTCGCATTGGTTCCATTCATCTTCCTCATCCGTTCGGTGAAAAAGAAGAAATAAATAAGAAATGCTCTGATCCTATAAAAACAAGCGAGAGGCTGCACGGCATGTACAGCCTCTCGTATTTATTAAGGCCGGAGCCGCTTTGCAAACCCATAGCCCTTTTTGACAAAACCATGCTTTTCATAAAAAGCATGGGCAGGTAGCCTTATAAGCCCGCTGTTGACTGCGAGGCAGGTAAATCCGGCCTCTCTGGCGAAGCGTTCCGCCTGCTCCAGCAAAAGCCCGCCCACGCCGTGGCCCTGCTCCTCCTGCCGGACGGCGAGCGCTACAATGCGCAGATAATCCCCCTCAAATTCATAGGCGATACAGCGCATCAGCCCGATGAAGCCGACGGTCGTGCTTTCACGCACGGCGACAAACGTGCTGTAATCCGGGTGGCTGAGGATACGCTGAAGCCGCGCACTCGTTTGTGCCGAATGTTCCTGCTGATAGCTAAGCTCCTGTTCTAAAAGCGTGATGATTGCTGGAATATCCCCGGCTTGCGCGCGCCGCACCGTCACAGGCAGGTCACCTCCGCCAGATCCTCCGTGCGGATCAGCTTGGTTGTATCCACTCCCTTTTTGCTGGTGATGCGCACCTTCAGCCAATCCGCATCCACTGCGAGCACCAGGCATTCCCCTGGCAGTGCAACACCGCTTGTGAGCCGGATCATGCACCTTGTGCCCTCCAGCTGCTTCAAAAGCTCAGACATGATGATCTCTCCTTTCTCTTTCTCCTCGCGTTCTTTTTGCCTGATTTTCCGTTCCAGTTTTTTTACCCGTCCGGGCAGGCCCAGCATGCATGCGGCGATACAAAACGCCGCGACCCCGAGCATAGAAAAAGCCTCCATTACCGCTCCCCCGTTTCTTTCAGGCTGTGCGGCCCCCGCAGAGCTGCAACCAGCTCCCGCCCCGTGCGGATTGGCTGCGGAAAAATCACGCCGCCGCGGGCGAGATCTTCCCGCTCGTGAAAATCCGATCCAGAGGTTTCCAGCATGCCGAACTTTTGCGCCCAAGCCCTGGCGATCTCATTGCGCGAATCGTGGCGCGGGTTGCCGTTATAGGTTTCAATCCCATCGAGATGCCTTGGATCAACGATCTTTAACCCGTTGCGGAACGGGTGCGCCTGCACAAAGAGAATCCCCTCCTTTTGCGCAAGCTTGTGGAAAGAAGCGGGGTCCATCTCCATCAACCCGCGGTGGCGGTAGAGAAAATCCTCTGTCAGGCCAAAGAGCAGGTAGTCATTGTCGCTGCCGCGAAAACGCAGCTCCGCGCCCAGCAGCACGGTGAAATGCTCCTCCTCAAACGCCTTGCAGCGGCGGTAACCCGTGAGGAAGTGATCCATTTTCCGCTTCCACGAGGCGTGCTTCATGAGTGCAAAGGTGCTGCTGTTGATGTGGTCTGTCACCACCACGCCCGCATACCCCGCCTGTTGATACAGCGGCATCGCCTTCTCCGCAGGCATGCGCGCGCAGGTGCTCACACCCGCCGTATGCAGGTGCGTTTCAAACAGAAAGCCTTGTTCGGACGGTATCATTCTAACTGCATCTCCTATCTGTTCATTGGTCCGTTTTGGTGCGGCGCTGCCTGCCGAGCGGATACCGGCTGATATGGAATAAAACGATCAGCGCCACCAGCGCGCCAGCCAAAGCGGCCGCCAACACGAAACAACCCCAAAAGCGCAGCTGTGTCAACAGCAGCCAGCGGGGTGCGCGGCCCATAAGCTTCCCCACAAACAGAGCGCAGGCCACCAGTGCATAAAGCAGCAGCGTGGCCCCGCCGCCCGCCAGAGCCCCCAGCCCGGCGGCGGAGAGGGCTGCTTTCACAGGCACCACCTTTCTCCCCACGGGAAGCGCTTTTCCATCAAAGGCCCGCTCAGCCTCCTGTAAAAGCTGCTGCCCCTGCGCCAGCGTGGAAAACGCGCCGAGGATCGCGCAATGTCCCTTGGAGGTTGCCCATTCGCAATCAAAGGCATTAGATTGCTCAAAGGGAACCGGCCCCGCCGCCTCATCCTCCAGAGCGGCTGTGCCGCCGATCAGATGCAGCATTACGACCGGCTCTGCCTGCTCCAGATCGAGCGACCAGGCGAAGGAGAGGTATTCTCCCCTTTCCCCCCTCTGCCCTCTGCGGCGGCGATAGTGTGGGAATGTGCCCGTAAAACCTGCCTCTCGGAGCGATGCATCCAGGTTTTGCAGGCAGGCCTGTGTCCCCTCGGGCTCCCGGCGCGGCGGAAAGGCCTCGTTCGCCTCTAAAAAAGCGTCGAACAGGCGGTGGTAGAAACGATGCAGCTCCCGGCTGGCCGGATCCTCCAGGATGCGAAACAGCTCTGACTGCGCCTTACGCAGGCGGCTTTCATCCCCTATTTCGTCGGCCTCATGGAACGCTTCGATCGCCGCCTTTAAAGGGCCACTGTTTTCAATTTGTGCACAGGCGCGGATTTCGCGGATGCGGCTCTCCTCCTCCAATCCATTCTCCCCATACAGGGCCGCGAGTGTATCCGCATATTCAGGCGGCGCGTTCATCACGGTAAACCACGCGCCATCCAGCAGCGCCCGCTCCTGCGGCGTAAGTCCGCTATCATCCAACGCGTAAGCCTTTGTCAGCAGCTGCAGAGAAAACATCGCGGTCTGTTCGCGCAGAAGGGAGGCCGCCGGAATGCCCGCATGCTCCGTATAGCGCAAAAGCTGCTCCGTGGCCTCGATGTGCGCGCAGGTGAAAACAAGTGTTTGCGCCTTTTTATCTTCCTCGCCAAAGAGCGAATAGGTGAGGCTCGCCTCATAGGCTGCTCCAACCGGCCTGTAGCTGAAGCGGTGCAGCATCAACGCACCCTGCGGCAGGCTCTCCCCTTCGTGGAAGGCGCATCCGGTGAGCCGAACGGTAACCTTGCCCCAGGCATAGAGCTCTGCATAAAGCAGAAAGCCCTCCCCTATGCGCTCAATGGCAGCGGGGCACTCCGGCTTTCCCATATCCGCAAGAAAGTCAAGCGGGGTCCTCATCTGAGCCTTCCTCCTTTTTCTGCTGCTCTTCCAAAAGCTGTGTGAACGCCTTCTCAAAGGCGGAATCCTGCTCCGGTGTGCGCTTGGCAGGCCCTTTCAGCCGCCCTCCCGCACGCCGGATTTTTTTGGCGGTATGCCGTGCAAGCAAAAGCGCGTCAATATTTTCCGCCGTGTAGCGCTTGCCATCCTGATGGATGGGGAGCGCGCCGCGCGCAAGGCACATAGCGGCCAGGCCGTAATCCTGGGTGATCACCGCGTCCCCCGGGTGCAAGAGGTTTACCAATGCAAAATCGGCGCTGTCCGCACCCTTGGATACCGTTATGGTTTGCGCGCCTTCCCGGGTGAATTCGTGCGCGGTATCACATAATAACAGCACCGGGATGCCGAAGCGCTTGGCAACCCGGATGGCGCAGCCCACAACGGGGCAGCCGTCGGCATCGATGAATACACGCAAGGGAAATCCGCCTTTCTATCCGATATAAAATGAAAGAAGGAAATAAAAGCTGCTTTTACTATAGCGGATTTTGACGCCTGATTCAATTGGGAAAAGGATAATTTGCGGTCGGATGCGGAATCCTATTTTGTAAGAAAAGCCCTGCGGGGAAAGGAGAGAAGCAATTTGCAGCCATCTCGAAAGCTGGCCGCCGTTTGGCAGGCTCGATTGGGAGTCCTATTTTTCCTGCTCTTTTTCCCTTTGTGGCTGTTGGTGAGGCGGTATCCAGCCGCGGGAGCGCTTTCCATCACCGTGCTGACGGGCGTTTGCCTGATGATCTGGGCCCTGATTCCCCATTATTGCAAAAGGCTGCACTATCAGTTGGGGGAAGAGGGGATCACCGTTACCCGCGGCTTATTTTTTGCACGGATGATTCACCTGCCCCGGCCGCAATCCCTTTATACATGTATTTATCGGACGCCATTTTATCGATTGGCCGGGCTATACGGGGTTGCGCTTTGGGGCGCAGGGATGCATACGCTGCTCCCAGGAATGACGCAGGAGCAGGCCCAGGCGGTTTTATCTCTCCTGGCACGAGCAGAACAGGGGGGCGGCACATGATGAAACGGATGCACCCCGCCTATGTGCTGACGCAGTTGCCGCGCTTTTTTTGGCTGCTGGTCCTTCCGCTAATGCGCAGGCTGATAGAATGGAAAAATATAGGTCTCGCCGGGAAACTGCCGCTTTTGATTGCCGTTTTTCTGATTTTTGCAGCAGCCTTTCTCCGCTGGCAAACGCAGCGTTGGGCCATTCGGGGCAACGCTCTGCTGCTCTCAAACGGGCTGTTTTTCCGCAGGCAGTTTCGCATTCCATTTCCCCTCATTGCGGCAGTGCGCGAGAGCCGGGGCCCACTGCTGCGCCTTTTCGGCGCACAGCGGATTCAAATCGAAACGGCAGCGTCGCGAAAAGCGGCGCAAAGCATGACACTGTATCTGGGGAAACATGAGGCAGAAGCACTCTTAACAGCCTACGCGGGAGAGGGTTCCTTCCAGCCGGTATCCCGCATGCGCGTACGGGATACCCTGCTGGCAGCTTTGAGCACCTCTAATTTTGCGCTCGGCCTCTTTGCCGCCGCACCCGTTCTGCGTGGGGCGGGGAATCTGTTTGGCACGCTTGTGCAGGAGCGGCTTTGGGGCGTGCTGACATCCGCACAGCGCCTGGCCGCCGCATATGTGCCCCCGATGCTAACCGCCATCGCGCTGCTTGCGTTGTTGGGTTGGGCGCTGCATGTGCTCAAGCTCCTGGAGCAATATCACCGCTTTACGCTGCTTCAGAACAGCACATCCCTGGCCACGCGAAGCGGCCTGATTGTAAAAAGGCGGCTTTTGATGCGCCATGCCAGGCTCAGTGCATTTACCATACGGCAAACGCCGCCGCTTTTGTTCATCCGCCGGGTTCAGGTAGGTGTGCTGTATGCGGGCCGTACTGGCGGGCGTGGAGAGAAAACCCTTTTGATGCCGGTCTACCCTTCCGGCAGGGCAAAAAATCTGATCCGTTCGCTGCAAAGCTCCTGCCCGGAGATCACAGTGCACATCCCGCCCAAAGAGGGGTGGCGGGCATATCTGCCGGCCTTCGCTCAAGTGTGTGTGCTAACGGGCGTAGGCGTTTTCGTGATCTTTTTCACCAGCGCGCCTTTGCGCACGGTTTTCTGGGCAGGCGCCGTTCTTTTACCCATCCTGATTTTGTTTTACTTCCCGGCGCGGCGGAGGGAAATACGGGAGGGTATTTCTTCCGGCCTTCAGGCCGTCCGCACGGTCAAAGGCTTTTCCGAATGGTCAGTTTTCTTTTTGCCGGGCGCGCGGCGGGGTGTGCTGGCCCGGCAATCGCCCGGGCAGGCAAAGCGCCGGATTTGCACTGCGCGGGTGTGCTTTTGCACAACACGGGGGGAACGGTTTTCACTGCATCACCTACCGCTCGATTCATATAAAAACGAACTGGACGAGCACCATGTAAAGGATCGTGCCGGCCCCGATGCTTAAAAGCGTATTCTTCTTCCAGAGGTGAAGGCCCGCCACGCAGGCCAGTGCGATCACTTCCGGCGCGCCGAAAGGCGCTGTGGTGAAGGATACATTGCGCAGGCAATAGACGATTAGCATGCCCATCACCGCATAGGGCAGCACTGTTCCAAGATAACGGATAAATTTTGGCGTTTTGCTGCTGTTCGGGAACAGCAGGAACGGAAGAAAGCGCGTGAGCATGGTGCCCAGCGTAACGGCGAGGATCGTGATAAGCGTTTGAACCGGGGTCAGGGTCATGCCGGTAACCAGTCCTTTCTTGCACTATGCCAAAGATCCAGGCGGTTTTGGCGTTGCCAAAGATTTAAATAAAATTGACTCCTGAAAAACGCAAAAAGCCGTCTGTAAAAGTTCTCTTTCAAACCCGCTCCCCCCTTTGCCCCATCGGCTTTTTCAGCAGGGCAAACAGCAGCAGGATCAGGCCCATTGCAGGCGGCAGAAAACGATCGGGGCCAAAGAGCAGCAGGCAGAAGGCCGAGCCCGCCACGCCGATCAGGGCTGGCAGGTGGTTGCTTTGCTCACGCCATTGATTGATGAAAATAACCATAAACAGGGCGGTCATCACAAAATCGATGCCCGCGGTGTTGAAGGTGAAGAGAGCGCCAAGCAGCGCACCGAGTGCCGTTCCGAGCACCCAATAGCTCTGGTTGAGCAGCGTGATGAAGAAATAAAACCAGTTCCGGTCAATCCCCTCCGGGGTTTTTGCAGAGCACACGATGGAGAACGTTTCATCGCACAGGCCAAAGATGAGATACCATTTCTTCCACCCTGTTTTTTCATATTGTTCCAGCATGGATACCCCATAAAATAAATGCCGCGCATTGACCATCAATGTCAGAAAAAACACAGCGAACGGGTTAAACGCGGAGGTAAGCAGATTGATGGCGACGAACTGCATCGAGCCCGCAAAGGTGACAGCGCTCATAAGGATGCTCCAATAAAAGGCGAAGCCCTTGCTATTCATCAAAATCCCATAGGCGGCGCCCAAAAACAGAAAGCCTGTCAACACAGGAATAGTATGGGGAAAGGCCGCTCTGAGAGCGGCCCTGCGTGGATGTGTGTTTGCTTGCATGAACGAGGCCTCCATAGAAAAAATCGATCGTTATTCAGCGGACGCTTTCTGCTGGATCTCCTCCGGGGAATCGATTTGCAGCAAACGGTCGGCCAACCCCGCGTCAAGGCTCTCCACGTTGCGCAGCTTATTCTGAATCAGGCGGCTGCGGTTTTGCGCATCCCCGATGGTGCGCCCAGCCTCATCGATCTTTTTGCGTGCTTTTTCAAGCAGGTCGCTGAATTTTCCATATTGCGCCTTGGCGGCGGCGAGCAGCTCGCGCACCTCCTTCGCCTTTTCGTTGACAGTGACCGCCTTAAAGCCGATAGAAAGAGAGTTGAGCAGCGCCGTGATCGTTGTCGGCCCGGCAATCAACACGTTATATTGGCTCTGAATCTGCTCAGAGAGGCCGCTGCGGGAGGAGGTGACCTCCGCATACAGACCCTCCGTTGCCAGGTACAAAATGGCAAACGGAGTGGTGCGCGGCTCGTTGATATATTTGCGAACGGCCTTGGCCTCATCGCGCACGCGGGCTTCCAGCGCCTTGCGCGCCGCCTCAACCCCATCCCGGTCGGCCCGCCCGGCCGCGTCGCACAGCCGCGCGTAATCCTCCATCGGAAATTTGGAGTCGATCGGCAGGAAGGTATCCGCGCCGTTTTCGTCGCTTGCGGGGAGCCGCACGGCAAACTCCACCCGCTCGGCGGAATTTGGCCGCGGCGCCCAGTTGCGCTCATAGCGCTGCGGGATCGTTTCATCCAGAATGCTCTCCAGCTGGACTTCGGCCCAGGTACCGCGCGCCTTCACATTGGTCAGCACACGGTTGAGCGCCGTGACATTGTCCGTCACCCCGGTGGAAAGCTCTTTCATTTCACCCAGGGATTTATACACATTTTCCAACTGGTCGGATACGGTTTTAAAGGAGCTGTCAAGCCTGGTGGAGAGCGTGCTCGTCAGCTTTTCATCCACAGTCGCCCGCATTTGGTCAAGCTTTTTCTCATTGCTTTCCTGCATGCGTGTGATCGCGCTTTCAATCAAGCGGCTCTGCTTTTCATTCTGCTCCGTGTTTTGCGTGCGGATCTGGTCGAGGGAGAGGCGCAGCGCCTCTGTGAGCTGCTTCTGATGCTCGTAGTTCGCCTTCGTCATCTCGCCGAGCTGCCCCGCCATCTCCCGCAGGCTCTTGCCGGTTTCCTCCCGCAATGCCTGCTGGTATTGCAGGGTGTCGCGCCGGCTGCGGCCAAATTCATCCGCCGTCTGGCGTGCAAGCTGTTCCAGCTGCTTGCCAAAAGCGGCAAGCTGAGCCGCGCTTTCCCTCCCAAAAGCCTGCTGCTGGGCTGTAAGTGCTTCCATCTGTCGGCGCTGGGCATCCTGCGCCTGCTTTTCCCTCCCGCCGCGTAACAAGAAAAGAATCAACACTGCGGCGCTCACAATCAGCCCCGCCGCCGCTAAAAACAATTCCATATGGAGTTCCCCACTTTGCTACAAATTCTAATTTATTATAACAGAAAGCGCTGCGCTTTGGAATGCGCGATCGCCCAAAGTTTCGGCGAGAAGCTGAGGAGAATCTTTCGCAGAGGCAAAACCAATGATTTTTAAATGCAGCTTGCATAATTTATAGTTATTTGTTATAATGAAAAAGAGGTAATTTTTGGGCTGTTGTCGCCCGCTTTTGATTGGAGGAGCACATTCTAAAAATTTAATAGAGAGAGGACAGTTACGATGAGAGTTCTAGAGAGAGAGTATCTGCCAAGAAGCGCGTCGCCAGAGGAGGCAGGCGTTTCTTCTGTTGCTGTGGCAGCGTTTATGGAAGATATGAAGAAGAGCGGCATCGAAAACCACTCGTTCCTGATACTTCGCCATGGCAAGGTTGCGGCGGAGTGTTTTTTTGCCCCTTTTACAAGGGATACACCGCATGCGATGTATTCCGTCAGCAAGAGCTTCACCTCCACGGCGATCGGCTTCGCTGTGGAAGAGGGCCTATTATCGCTGGATGCAAAGGTAATCGATTTTTTCCCGGAATACCACCCCGCCAAGCCGGACGAAAAGCTCGAAAAGATGACCGTGCGCCATCTGCTGACGATGACGAGCGGCAAAAACCCCTCCCTACTGCTGGATAAAACGAAAGACCGTTGGGTAAAGGATTTTTTCGACTCCCCATGGATTTCCGAGCCGGGGAAGATGTTCCTCTACGTGAGTGAAAACATTTATATGCTCTGCGCGATCCTCGTGCGCGTTACCGGCATCTCCGTAACGGAATTTTTAACGCCGCGGCTCTATGAACCATTGGGGATCCCCGTGCCCTATTGGGAAACGGACCACCATGGCGTGGAGGTCGGCGGCTGGGGTTTGATGCTCCCGGCGGAGGATTTTGCAAAATTTACGCTCTGCTATGCGCAAAACGGCGTTTATGAGGGCAGGCAGGTGATCCCTGCCTGGTGGGTGCAGGAGGCGACCTCGGTCCATTCTGATAATTCCGCCAACCGGGATCTTGATGCCAGCGCAGGCTACGGCTATTGCTTCTGGCAGTGCGGCGGCGCTGAGAATACATACCGGGCGGACGGAATGTTCTCCCAGTTCGGCATCGTCTTCAAGGATTACGATGCGCAGCTGGTCATCAACTGCGCCGAAGTCAGCGAGCAAAAAACACGGGATTGCATCTGGCGGCATTTCCCCGGTGTGTTTCTCAAGGAAGGGGAAGTACCGCACGCACCCGCTGTGGACTTGAAGGCAATGTGTGCAGAGGCGGCGCTGCCAGTGCAGCAGGCATCCTTCCACAGTGAGATGGAACAGCGCATCGAAGGCAAAACGATCCGCATGCGCAAAAAGATACTCATCAATCTCATCGGGTTCCCGACAAGCGTGCTCCCCTTCGCCGCAACCTATATGACGAAGGACAGGGCTGGCAATATCGATCGCATCCGCCTGCATTTTGAGGAAAATGAGTGCACAATGGCATGGACAGAGGGCGATGAAGAAAACACCGTTGTGTGCGGCATGGATGGGCATTACCGCTATGGGCAGATCCGTCTCGGGCAGATTGACTACACCGTTTGCTGCTCCGCCGCCTGGAAAGACGAGCAGACGCTGGATGTTTGGATTCGCCCGCTGCAAACCATTGCGGTGCGCAAGCTTCACTTTGTATTTAAGGGAAACCGTGTGCGCATGACACCCCGCACGACTCCCCCCCTGAAGGATATGGCGTACAACATCGCTGAGGGGATCGATGATTTGGTAAAAAACCCGGCGCTCAGCAACTTGCTCAAGAAAGCCATGCACCAGGCTTGGCGGATCGCCGAGCCGGTGTATAAGGGCAGGCTGGTATAATGCCCTGCTGCAAACGCAGCGGTCTGCGGCAAGCGCGGCATAAAAGCAGCCGATTATGACAATAAAAAAGGGGAGCGAACGCAAGCGCATTCTGCTCCCCCTGATCCTTTCTGTATCGAAAAGCTCCTGTTCCTTTCGGAGCGGCGAAGATCATGCGGCAATAAATTGCGGAGGTGCTTTGATTGACGGGTTACCGGATTTTGATGGCAGCATCGATTTTGCTGTTGGCGGGGATCGTCCCCTTTTTCCTGAAGGCTGGGTGGCCGAAAAAAACAAGAAAATCCCTTTTGCTGAAAATGATTTGTTCCACCCTGTTCATTCTGGTTGGTGTGTTGGCGATTGTGTTGGCGGGGCAGTTCTCCCGCTATGCGCTGTGGATTTTGTGCGGCCTCGGTTTTTCCTGGCTGGGGGATCTCTTCCTCCACGTCAGCAGCAAGCTGCTCTATTTTCTGCTCGGCTTGTTTAGCTTCTTGACCGCGCACATCTTCTATGTGGTAGCCTTTTGCACCGCGCTGCAAAAAACTTTCCCGGGGGCTGGATTTTTCAATCTCTATGAATGCCTGTGCATTGCGGCGATCGTCATTATCGGCCTGGTGAGCACCCATCGTTTGCAGATTAATCCCGGCAAGGCGAAAATCCCTGCTTTTTTCTATATGTGCATCCTCGTTACGATGATGGTGAAGGCCAGCTCCCTTGGCATCCGCTGCCTCATTGCGGGAACGCCGCTCTGCGGTGCAGCGGCAGCTGTGCTGATTGCCGGCTCCCTGTGTTTTGTGCTTTCGGATGCAACGCTTGCGATGCTGAACTTTGGGCCCAAAAAAACATTCCCGCTTAAATGCTTCAATATCAGCACCTATTATGCGGCGCAGGTTTTGCTTGCAAGTACGATTCTGTTTTTTTAACCCGTAACTTCCCCATATGGATTTCACCCAAAGGAGAGGAATCGATTGAAGTTTTTGCAAATACTGATGTTTGTGGCCATTGCGCTAGAGGTTATTTTCGTTCCTATTTTTTTAAAGATCGAATGGCCGAACCGCAGCTACCGGTCGCTCGCCTACAAACAGCTCTGCTCTGCTCTATTTCTGGTGGTCGGCTTATGCGCCATATTCCATGCTAAAAACTACTCCGCTTATTCCTGGCTGGTGCTCGGCGCCCTGTTTGGCTCCTTTATCGGGGATGCACTGCTGCATTATGAGGCAATTAGGAATAAAAGGCAATTCTTTTTATATGGGATGATCGCATTTGCCCTATCACACATCCTCTATCTGGCGGCGTACGCCATCGCATTTAGCAGGCTGTTCCCGGATCGGAGCCCAGTGGCATGGTATGAAATCCTCATCCTGATTCTGGTGCTTGCCGCCGCCGCGCTCTCGATAAAACCCTTACAGGTGGATGCCGGGAAGCTGAAAATCCCGATGGCCTTCTACACGGCAATTTTGGCCGCGATGGTAATCCACGCATGTTATCTGGCCATTTCCTGTGTGCGCGCAGGGTTCCCACTGCGCTTTTCCATCCTGTTTTTGCTGGGGGGCGGGGCGCTGCTGTTCGCCATCTCGGACGGGTCGCTGGCGCTTCTCAATTTTACGAATCGCAAAAAATATTGGCTGCGCTGCCTAAATATCATCACGTATTATGCGGCGCAGTGTATGCTTGCGGCCACGATCCTCTGCTTCCCCATCTAAACTACAGCCCTTTTATGTACTGCGGGTGTATTACTTAATCCATAAATGTCTGTTAGTAGGATATAATAATTAAAATCCGTGTTAAATTTATATAGAATTAATATTCTGTTTATATTTTTTATCAAAATCTGTTGACAGCCCTCCTTTTTGAATGCTAAAGTTATAATCTAAAAGGTGTATTACTGTAAAAATTATGGTAAAAATATCTTTTCGAAGGGGGCATATTGATGAAAAAGTGCAGAAAACTTTTAGTATCGCTTCTCAGCATCGCGCTGCTGGTGGGCACAGCAGCAGTCGGAGCCGGAGCGCTTACCAACGGGAAACATTGGGTTGGCTCCTGGAGTGCTGGAATGACGGATATCTCCGTTTCCCTCCTGGAGGGAAAGAAAAACACAGAAGGGCTGTCTATTTCTCCGTTTGTGAAAAATATGACTGCCCGCATCCGGCTGACGCCGACACTCGGCGGCAATCAGGTACGATTCTGTCTCTCCAATGAAAACGGCGCTTCGCCGCTTGTCATTGACCAGGCGAGCATTGCGCGCGCCAAGGGTGATTCCGGTGCGGAAATTATAGCGGGCAGCAGCATCCCCGTAACGTTCAACGGCAGCCGGAAGGTTACTATCCCGGCGGGCGGTATTGTCTACTGTGACCCCGTGGATATGGAGGTGCGCGCGTTGGAGGATTTGTGCGTCACCTATTATGCACAGGATTTTGGCAAGGTGCAGACGATGGCTCTGTATGGCGCGACGACCTATCTGACTTTCGGTAACCACACAGAGGATCAGAAGCTTGCCGGAATCCAACTGTCGTTCGGCACGCTGGTTTCTGTCGTTCCGTTGCTCAGCGGACTGGATGTTTACGCGGATGCAGACGCCTATTCCATTGTCGTCATTGGCGATTCAACCACGAGCAACGATATTCCAAAACTGCTTGCCAAACGGATCATGGAGGAGACCGGTGAAAACAAGGTAGGTGTGCTGCAAAAATCGATTGTGGGCAATTGCCTGCTCAGCGATGGCGTGGGGCCGATGGGAAGCATCTATGGCAAGGCTATGATCGACCGCTTCCAGAAAGACGCGCTCGACCAGCCCGGCGTGAAATACACGCTGGTAAAAATCGGGCTCAATGATATCCTGCATCCGCGCTGCTACAGTATGGTCGGCCTGGTGCCCGAGGCCTCTGTGGAAGAGCTGATAGCGGGCTATCAAAAACTGACCGCAATGGCGCACGCGGATGGCGTAAAGATCGTGTTTGCAGAGATGTCCCCCTGGAAGGGCTACACGCGTGACCTGCTGAAAACCGGCCAGGTCGATTTGGAGTGGACGCCCGAAGCGCAGGCAATGTGCGATCAGTTGACCCAATGGGTGCGCACCACGGATCAAACGGATGGCGCGATCAACCTCGATTGTCTGAAGGATCCATCTGATCCCACCAAAATGCCGGATGATTTCACAAGCGACGGCGCGCATCTGCTCGCGCCCGCACAGGAGGCGTTTGTGGCCTCCATTGACCTTTCGCTGTTTGGGGTTGAAGTGCCAGATCATCCCTTAACCACTGTGACAACCACAGATGGGACGACTGCTGCACCAAAGGAGCCCACACAGCCCGTGACGCAGGAGCCTACTAACGGCCAGAGCGATACACAGGCGCAAACATCTGCCGGCACGCAAACGCAGGAGCCGGAGATTGCCGACACCGGAGATTCTCTTGTGGTAGGGGGCGCAGTGCTCGCTTCATTGGCAGCCTGCGGTCTTTTGATCGTCACACGCAAAAAGAAATAAGGCTTTTCCGGAAGCGTAGTCAGAACAGGGCGCGTTTCAAAACGCTCATTGCGGAAACTCGTCACGAAAAAACGCGGTTTCGGGCGCGCGAAGCCAAAAAATTGCTTGCGTGAGGCAAAAACAGTTTTAAAAGGGGATCTGCCGCAAAATGCCTTGCATTTCGCGGCAGATCCTTTTAACATTCTTCTTCAACGCTCAAGAGGCATTTTTTAAATTTCGATGGTCGGAAGTCTTGCCTCTTTTAGATCACTTGCATCAGTGTACAGGGGTACACATCGGTTTTCAGCCTGTACACTGATGCTTTCCTGTTTCAATAGCCCATTGGATTATATTGTGCGAATAAGCCATATTAAAAAAGACCACAGCGCCTCCATTCGCGCTGTGGTCTGAATCATTTTTACGCAGGGCTGCTCACAAGCCAAGCATCTGGCGGAACATTCCCTTTTCCTTCTGCGCCTTTTTCGGCTTATAGGGAGGCGGATTCTCCAGCTTTTTCCCTGCCCGTTTGCCCGCAGGGGAATTTAAATAGCGAACGACGGCCAGCACCGGCTGGGCAAGCGTTTCGCTCATGTATTCCTTTGCATTCTCCACCAATTGGGGATCTGTGTGCATCGCGCCGAGAATCGTCACCGCGATGAGGCTTTGCGTTTCATTTGTGCCGTCCTCATAGATGTCATCCAGGAGGTTAAACAGCTTCTTCATGCGCTGTTTATCATTTTGCCGGATCGTTTGCATCGCGGCCGGCGTGCCGTACTCCCGGAAGAATTCCTCCGCAAGGAAATCGCCGTATTTTTCGACGTTTGCTTTATACATCTCGCGCAATTCGGGATACATGGTGGTAAAGCGGCTGGCAAGCGTATTCGGATCATAGGCAAGCGCGCCACTTTTCGCCGCGGATTTGGACACAGGCGTGGGGAGCTTCGTTTTCGCCGTGCCCCGGTCCTTCTTCCCAAATTTTTGACGCACAGTGTCAGAAAACTCATTGCCGATATAGCGGATATCCTTATCATCCGCCGTAGAAGGATCGAACAGGGAGAGGGAGGCCTGCTTATAATCCTCATCCGTTGCCTCGGAGGCGTTGATCTCTGTGCAGAGGAGCACCATACGCTCCTCTTTATATTCAATCCGGACGGCGCCCTTCCCGCCCTGGAAGCTGATGCGCAGCTTGTCCGCCCGCTCCTCAATTGGGATCTCGTTTTTTCTGACGTCCGGCGGGTAGATCGGCTCAAAACCGTTTTCCTCCAAAACCGGTGAAACGCTTTTATAAATAAGTGCCAATGCCTCTTTTGTTTCCATGCGGCTGACTCTCCTCCATTGGGATGCTTTTGATCCAAAAAATAATTATTGTTTATTATAGCATACCCAAAGCTGTTTGTCATCCCATTCTTTTTCAGAGGCCGCACAAATCAAATCTCCCGGTGCTTGCCAAGCTTTGCCTTTGTGTGTAAAAAGCTTGCGAAACCCATACCCGCTGTGGTAAGATGAATTGAAATATTTTACGAGGTGATAGGGTTTGCCCGTTTCAAAAGACCATATCCGAAATTTTTGCATCATTGCACATATTGATCACGGAAAATCGACCCTAGCGGACCGACTGCTGGAATTAACCCAATCCGTCGCCAAGCGGGATATGACAGAGCAGCTGCTGGATAATATGGATCTGGAGCGTGAGCGCGGGATTACCATAAAAGCGCACGCAGTAAAGCTCGACTATACCGCGCAGGACGGGCAGACCTATGAGCTCAACCTGATCGACACCCCCGGCCATGTGGATTTTAACTATGAGGTTTCCCGCTCTTTGGCGGCCTGCGAAGGCGCGGTGCTGATTATCGACGCATCACAGGGCATTGAGGCGCAAACGCTGGCGAATACCTATCTCGCGCTGGATCATGATCTGGAGCTCGTTCCGGTTGTGAACAAAATCGACCTCCCCGCTGCGGAGCCCGAGCGCGTCGCACAGGAGGTGGAGGATGTGATCGGCCTGCCGTGCATGGAGGCGCCGCGCGTTTCCGCCAAAACCGGCGAAAATGTGGAGCAGGTGCTCGAACGCATTGTGCAGGATATCCCCGCCCCAGAGGGGGACGACGGCCTTCCGCTGCGCGCGCTGGTATTTGATTCGGTATATGACAGCTACAGGGGCGTTATCGTTTACGTCCGGCTGATGGACGGCACCATCCGGGCAGGGGATACGATGCGCTTTATGTCCACGGGCGCTGAGTTTACCGTTGTCGAGGTCGGCTACATGCGCGCGACCGCAATGGAACCCGCCGAGCAGCTCTGTGCGGGGGAAGTCGGCTACATCACTGCGTCCATCAAAACGGTGCGCGATGCGCAGGTGGGCGATACGGTCACATTGGCCAACAACCCGGCCGCAGAAAGCCTGCCCGGCTACCGCAAAGTAAACCCCATGGTATTCTGCGGCGTTTACCCGGCGGACGGCGCGGATTATGAGGCGCTGCGCGATGCGCTGGAGAAATTGCAGCTCAACGACGCTTCCCTTTCCTATGAGCCGGAAACCTCCGGCGCGCTCGGCTTCGGCTTCCGGTGCGGTTTTTTGGGGCTGCTGCACCTGGAGATCATTCAGGAGCGCCTGGAGCGCGAATATGATCTCGATTTAGTGACCACCATCCCCAGCGTCGTTTACCGAATCCATATGACGGACAGCGAATGTCTGGAGGTCGATAATCCTACCCACTACCCCGATCCCGCACGGATTGATTTTTGTGAGGAGCCGATGACCAATGCGCATATCTATGCGCCCTCTGATTATGTCGGCGCGATTATGGAGCTGTGCCAGGATCGCCGCGGCGTGTTTCAGGATATGACCTATCTCGCCGCCGACCGTGTGGATATCCATTATGAGCTGCCGCTCAATGAGATCATTTACGATTTTTTCGATGCGCTCAAATCCCGCACGCGGGGCTATGCCTCTTTTGATTATGAGATTTCTGAATACCGGCGCTCGGACCTTGTGAAGCTGGATGTTCTATTAAATGGGGATGTGATCGATGCGCTGTCGTTCATCATCCATACGGATAAAGCGTATGCGCGCGCGCGGAAGATCGCAGAGAAACTGAAAGAAAACATCCCGCGCCAAATGTTTGAAATCCCGATTCAGATCGGCATTGGCGGGAAGATCATTGCACGCGAAACCGTCAAGGCGATGCGCAAGGATGTGCTGGCCAAGTGTTACGGAGGCGACATCACCCGCAAAAAGAAGCTACTGGAAAAGCAGAAGGAAGGCAAGAAGCGCATGCGCCATTTCGGCACGGTCGAAGTGCCGCAGGAGGCGTTTATGGCGGTGCTCAAGCTTGATGAGGACTGATTTTGGGTCCGGAAAGGCGGTTTTATGATGGAAACCGAGCAAAAAAACACCAAAAAAATTGTTGCAATCATCGCGGTCGTTCTGGCGGTCCTGTTGGCTGTTGCCGGGCTGACCATCTGGAGCGTTCACGTTTATCAGGCGAATCACGATCCACAGCCCTCCGGCGTTACCGAGAGCGGCGGCGCATCCGTCCTTAGCAGTGAGCCTGCCGGAGATGAATCCCTTACGCCGTCGAAAAACGGCAATGCTACGCAATCCGGCTCCAAGCCGACGAGCGGCAAGCAGGGCGGAGCGGATTCTCTTTCCGATCTTGGCATCCCAGACGAAATCCTGGGTCAGCTGACCGACCCCAATGCGACGCTTCCGGCGGTAAAGCCGGAGGAAACGGCAACAGATGCCGCCGTATGGGGCTCTGGGGATGATAAGCCGTCCGGCGGAACGCCGGTGAAAAACCTCAGCACCGTGCAGCAAATCGTCGCCTATTTCAATACGGCTGCAAATCAGGTAAAGTCCGGCAAGCCCGCGCTGGATGCAAAGGCCACGATGCGTGTGCGGGAGAATATTACAGGCACAAGCGAGGCGGAAAACAGCAGCCAATCTTACAAGAAAGGCTCTAACCTCAACGATGTTTTCCCAGTAGCCGGGCAGAATTGGTCGAGTAAGCTGGAAACAAAGGGGGTCAAGAGCGCAACCTGCACGGAAAAGGACGGAAAGTATTACATTGCCATCTCAATGAAGGATGAGAAAAACCCAAAACCCGTTTCCAGCAATCATGGCAAGGCGTTCACCTGTTATGATACGGAGGAGCTGATGGATCTGGCGGCCCAGTCCGGCGATGCCGAGGCGCAGGCCATGCTGAAAAACATGAGCTTTTCCACCAATTACAGCGGCTGCAAAATCTCCTGTGTGGTGGATGCCAAGACGGGCAGAATGCTGTCGGCAAAATATTATACAGACGTAACGATGAAGATTTCCATTTCAAAGCTGTCGGTGTTCCCAATCAGCATGACGATGAATGTAACGACAACGCAGGCTTTCACCATGAAGTGGTAACAGCATGCATGATGAAAAAGAGCGTATCATTTTCAACCGGAAAGGATTTTTTCGAATGAACCGAAAATTCGTTACAGTGTTAATGGCAGCATGCTTGATTGTGACTTTATTCGCAGGGTGCGGCAGCAAGGATCAGGATGCCCTCTCAACAGGCCCGGACGTCGGCGCTTCCTCCACGCAGGAACCCGGCACGGCGGCAGGAGCAGACGCCGCCATTCCGGGAGAATCACAGAATGCGGACGGCCAGGGCGGTGATGCGGCCGGAACAATCGCAAAGGGCGGCGGCGGGCAGACGACGACAACAAAAAAATCCTCCAGCGCTTCTTCCACAACGACGAAAAAGAATTCAGGCGGCAATGCGTCCGGTACGACGAAGCCAAATGGGGGTTCTTCCAACACAACAACAAAACCGAATGGAGGAGGCTCTTCGGAGAAAGAGAGTAAGGCCGAAATCGTTTCGTATTTTAATACGGCAGCAAATAAGGTGAAAACGGGTAAACCGGGCCTAAACTATAATTTAAGCTTTTCCCTAAATGTATTGGGGCAATCCTTCAGCGATGGAGATAATGATACCATTGGTAAAGGCTCCAACTTGAATGACGCTTTCCCAGTTTCAGGGAAGAGCTGGGCCAGCCAGCTTCCAGCATCTACGGTCAAAAGTGCAACGCGAACCTTAAATAATGGAAGGTATACCATTAAAATTGCGCTCAACACGGAAAAAGATGTAACAAATATTGCAGGTAGCGCGCATGGAAAAGTGTTTACTACAATGGATCTAAATGATATCAATGATGCGGTACAGGATGGAGATATGCAGATAAAGAACGTATCAAATACATTCCACGACAGTAGTATAACCTGTGTAATAGATGCAAAATCAGGCAACATGCTTTCTGCGGCCTACTCATTAAATAATGATATTTCAGCAACCATCGCATCAGAGGGCTTTGAAATTCCTGCAACCATAAAAATGAAAATGAACACAAGTTATACGATGAATTGGTAAATTATCATCTAATAAGGAAGCGCATTGCAGCATATGGATGCAATGCGCTTTTTTACTATCACGAAACATTAAATGTTTAACCCTGATACTCCGTCAATGCCTTAAACATATACCCTTGCTCTCTCGCCCAATCGATAATTTCGCCAAGCGCCGCCGCATTATCCTTGGAAACCGCGTGCAGGAGAAGTACCGCTCCCGGGTGCAGGCGGGCCGTTACCGTATCAAAGGCATATTGCTTGCCCTTCTGCTTGTTGACATCATAGTCTCCATAGGCGACAGACCAGAACACGCTCGTATAGCCGAGGGATTGCACGAGATCTAACGCGCTATCGGAATATTCCCCAGTAGGGAAGCGGAAAAACGGCGCGCTGTAGCCAAAATGCTCGCGCAGATAGTTGTCGCAATCCTGGATTTCCTGTGCCATTTTGGTGCGGCTAATGGTAGGGAAAACCGGATGGGTATTGGAGTGGTTACCCACAATGTGGCCCTCTTTGATCATGCGGGCGGCGATTTCCGGGCTATCCTTCAGATAGGGCTCCGTGACGAAAAAGGCGGCTGGCACCTTCTTTTCTTTCAGCACGTCGAGGATTTTTGCAGTATAGCCGTTTTCATAGCCACAGTCAAAGGTCAGATACAATACCTTCTGCGTAGATTTGGTATCGAGCGCAAGCGCATGGTATTTGTCAAACAGCTTTTGGTTATTGACAGAAATATCATGCGGCTTCCCATTCTTCGCCACGCCAAAGCCATAGCCAACACCCTTTGTCGAAAGGCCGCGGCGATTCTCCGGGTCCTTCACCTCAAAGGTAACAGCAGGGAGCGGAGAAAGTCCCGTATAGGTTCCCGCGTTTTCCTTTGCCGCGCCGGTAACACATTCGCGCCGGACGGGCTGCGCCTGCGCGGGCTCGGCGCTGTTCTCACCGGGGGAAGAGGTGCTTGGCGCTGAGGGCGCGATTGGAACAACAGCCGTTTGGGAAGGAGCCCCCGGCAGGGTGACGCTCGGCTCCGGTGTGATCGTGCCCTCCTGGGTAACGGATAGCGGTGGGTTTGTTTCCCCCGCTTCCTCCCTGGAACAGGCGGCGAGCGGCAGGCAGAGCAATACTGCCAGCAGCAGGCTGACGGATTTTTTATAGAATCGAATCATGTAATCGCTCCTTTTCTTCCCTTCGGGGGAAATGATAAGCGCCGGTTGAATTTCATTATATGACGTGCCCATCGAACCGGCAACAATTTCCGTGCAATTGTAATGAGATTGTAATGTCCAAGAATCAGCCGCCCCCCGGCAGGAGAGAATGCCGTCGGGGCGGCTTTTTTGCCTCATTTATTTGATTGCCGACTGAATGCCGCCCACAATGTCTTCAACCGCTTTAACCGCCTTGCCCATATTGCGCTTCGCATGGCGTTTTGTAGAAGAGCCCATCATGGTGCTACCAAGCACCGCCGTCGCGCCGCCGACTGCCATTGCGATGCCGATGCCTTTTGCGATATTTGATTTATTGGTGTGCATTTTTTTCGCCTCCATCCTTTTTGAATTCTCTGTTAGTATGGCTGCGCAAAAGGGAGATATTGATGACAGATTTTGCAACGCAAAATTTTCAAGCAAATTGAAAAAAAGCAGTTTTTGGTTTTCAAACAGCGATGGGAATGATATAATAGCTTCAAACAAAGTTTGAAGCATTGGGGCGCTTTGCACCTATTGCGCAATAATCCCACGAATCGCACACAAACCAAAAATTTCTGGTGTTTCGGAATGGAACCGAACCGTCGGAAAGGAAGATGCACAGTTATGAAACGCCAAAAACGGGCGGCCGCCATTCATGATATCTCCTGCTTTGGGAAATGCTCTTTAACGGTAGCCTTGCCGATTTTGTCCGCTGCGGGAATCGAAGCGGCTGTCATCCCCACGGCAGTGCTCTCCACGCATACCGGCGGCTTTACGGATTTCACCTATCGGGATCTCACCGCCGACCTGCGGCCGATCATGGCGCACTGGAAGCGGCTGGGGCTTCAGTTCGATGCGGTCTATAGCGGCTATCTGGGTTCCTTTGAGCAGGTTGCAATCGTTCGGGATTTTATCGGCATGTTCCGTTCAGAGGGCACGCTCGTGCTCGTTGATCCCGCCATGGCGGACGGCGGCAAGCTCTATAAAACCTTTGAGCCGCCTTTTGTGGAGGAGATGAAAGGCCTCTGCACGCATGCGGATTTGATCGTCCCCAATATTACCGAGGCCGCCATGCTCACCGGGGAAACCTATCGGGAAGGCCCGTATGATAAGGCCTATATTGAACGCCTGCTGCACGGGCTTCTGTCGCTTGGCGCGAAACAGGCGGTGCTCACGGGCGTATGGTTTGATGAAAAGCAGTATGGCGCGGCAAGCCTTACACTTGGCGACAATGAGCCGCATTATATATTTTCCCCCAAAGTGGAAGGATTCTATCATGGAACGGGCGATGTGTTTGCCAGCGCGCTGCTTGCGGCACGGATGCGCGGCCGCTCCTTGGAAGAATCTGCGCGCATGGCGGTTGACCTGACCTGTGGCAGCATCCTGCGCACGAAAGCGGCGGGAACCGACCTGCGCTTTGGTGTGAATTTTGAAGAAGGGCTGCCCGATTTCATCCGTGCTTTAGGCTTGTGAGCTGCATTTAAAAATGACTCGGAAGGAAATGACGAAGAATGGCATCCTTGAACATTGTGCTCGTGGAGCCGGAAATTCCGCAGAACACCGGCAACGTGGCGCGTACCTGCGCCGCGACAGGCGCGCGCCTCCATCTGGTCGGCCCGATGGGCTTTCAAATAAACGATAAAAAACTCAAACGCGCGGGGCTTGATTACTGGCACCTGCTGGATATCACTTATTACGATAGCCTTGCAGACTTTTTCGAAAAAAACAGCGGGCCTTTCTATTATTTTTCAACAAAGGCCCCAAACCGTTACAGCGATATCAGTTACCCGGATGGCGCCTATCTTGTATTCGGCAAGGAGACCAAGGGCTTGCCGGAAGCACTTTTGCACGAGAACCCGGAAAGCTGTGTGCGCCTGCCGATGCGAAAAGGCCTGCGCAGCCTGAACCTTTCCAATTCCGTGGCAATTGGTGTTTATGAGGCGCTGAGGCAATGGGATTTTCCTGATTTACAGTGGGAAGGGAAACTGACGCAGTATTGCTGGGAAGAATAAACACTGGGCTGTGGGTTTACCGCAGGCCAAACAGAAAGGAAAGGATTCTATATGGACAAAATCCGCATCATCACCGATACGAGCAGCGATATCCCTGTAGAGGAAGCCGAGCGCTGGGATATCGAGCTTCTGCCAGTCCTTTTCCAAATTGACGGAAAGCCCTGCTATGAAAACATTGATTTCACCAATGAAGAATTCTATGAAATGATGCCGGAGCACGAAAAAATGAAAGCTGTGCAAATCCCGGCCGCTGTGTATCTGGACCGGTATGAAAAAGCTTGCCGCCATGGCTATACGGATGTGATCGCCGTTACGGCAGGCAGCTCTTTTATGACAACCTGGCGCGCAGCAGATCAAGCGCGGGCGCTTTTTTACGCGCAGCATCCAGATGCGCAGCTGCGCATCCATGTGGTCGATTCCAAAACGTATTCGATCGCGTTCGGCGCGGCAGTGCTGCAAGCGGCACAAAAGGCGGCAGAAGGCGTGGCGTGCACTGATATTCTTGCCTTGTTAGAGGAGTGGTTCCGGCACATTGAGATCTATATCACTTCTTTCAGCATGCGGTATGTGCCCGCCAATGGGGCGTTTGAAATTATGCGCGCTATTGCAATTGAGATCACGCGTGCCTTTCCGATCGTCCGCGTTTCGCAAGGGGAAATGGAGCCGCTTGAGGGCACCTATGGGGCACAGAATACCTTTACAAAATTTGTGGAATACTGCCGCGAGGCAATCTTTGCAACGCGCTCCCCTTACTTTATCACCTATGCCAAGCGGGAGAAGGAGGCGAAGGAGGCCGCCGAAACGCTGGAGGCAGCGTTGGGCTATCCGCCGGAGATGATCTGCCAGATGGGCGCATCTACGGTGTATGGTAACGGTCGCGCGGCGGTTGCGGTCATATTTCAGAGCGGCAAGGCGGAATAAAGGCCGTTTTTCAATAAGGCTTTATTGAAATCAAAACGAATAAACATCCACCGGCTTGGCCGGTGGATGTTTATTATTTTATACCAATCCCTGAAGGCAGGCTTTCAAGTTCCAAAGTTTAAAGCGACACAGCCCGTCTGAAACGATCATAATCGTTCCGGAGGCCTTTTCCCCATGGCGGCCTCCGCAGGCTGCCCCGGTCACTAGATATTGCGTAGTCTCCCCATAACGCCTGGAGCCTGAATTGGCATTTCTGCCAAATCCCGCCCGGTTCGCCAAGCACTGCGCGTGCAGCAGAACCGCCTGCGGGAAGAAAATGCGCCCAGCCGCCCAACCCTCCTGCAAAAAATTTGCCAGATCACAGCGGGCGACTCCCTCCCGCACATGGAAAAGCATCTGCCCGCGATGTTTTCCTTAAAGCGGCTGAAGGTCATAAAATCGATCTGAAAACGGTCGCGCCAATCCCATCGCTCAAACCGCAGCAAAACGGCGTAGCACTCCCCTTGCCGGCAAACAAAAAAACAATCCGTCAGAAGAGTGGCCTTCAGACGCGTGGAATAAGCGCATGTGAGCGTTTATCCACAATTTTTCTGCTCCCCCCTGAAGCTGTTCCAAATTATAGGGAAGATCCTGCTCTCTGGGAATGCCGAGCACCAGCGTGAACTCCTCATGCAGCATTTTTTCCGCTTCCTTAAAAAATGGTCGTCCGACATATGCAGCCGCCTGCCCTTCTCCTGCTGCTCGCGCTGATGGAGATATAGGGCTTTCGGCATCCGGATCAAATCGGCACGGTTACCGCCAGCAAGGATTTCCTGATAGCGTGCTTTGCGCATTTCCTCATTTTTAATCCAAAGGGATTCCTCCTGCGGCATTGTCTGGATCAGTGGCCGCAGATCCTCTTCGGATAAAACCTTGCGCATATTCTGCGTAAGTGTCTGGTTATGCAGAGGGCCATAAATTGTGCTGGTATCGTTATAGACGAGCCGCAGCACATAATATTGGATTGCCGCGCCGTTAAAACTTTTCTCCGTAATATCCTCAATTTTGCACACGCCGTGCGCGCCATATCGAACCATATCGTTTTTTTGAAACATTTTTTCACCTCTTTCACCGGCTTCTGCTCCTAATGAAAAAACGCATTGTTCGCCTCAACTGGATTTACGCTTCGCGAGGCATACAACACGCTGATTTGTTTTTATTCTACTAAACACACAAAGCACCCCTATGCGAAAAATGGCGTTGCCGCCGTACAGCAGGAGACGTTTTGCGCCGACAGGCATTTTTCCAATGTTACAAACAACCTGTTTATAACTATAATACCATATTTTGTTTCCAGGTGTAAGTTCCACTTTCTACAAATTTGACTCTAGCCCTAGCAAATCACTCTGATTTCGAAAAAAACCGAAGCCGCGCGATACGGCTCCGGTTATGTAGACAATCATCCACCTGCCCTTACAGCGTCAACTCCGCCTGAAAGCGCTCAACGCCCGCAGCGCCGATTTCCTTGAGATGCGGCGCGAAATAAAGGCCGGGCGCACGACCGGAGGGGTATAAGTCCATCATGGGAACCATCACAAACGCCCGCTCCACAATCCGCGGATGCGGCAGCGTCAGCTCGAAAGAATCCGACCGCATCCCCTCATAGAGCAACAGATCCAAATCGAGAATGCGCGGCCCGTTTGGAATGGTGCGTTCCCGGCCAAATGCAGCTTCGATGCCGAGGCACCCGCCAAGCAGAGCCATCGGGGAAAGGTCCGTTTCAACCATGAGGTTGGCATTCAAAAAAGGTCCCTGCTCCAGGTAGCCCACAGGCTGCGTTTCATAAAGATGAGAGGCACCGGTTACCTTCGTGCGCGGCAGTCGCTTCAAGGCCTGAACCGCGCGATTCAGATTGTCCAGCCTGTCGCCGAGGTTCGTTCCCATGCCGATAATCGCCGTATTCATTTTTCGTTTCTCCCCCTTATTAATTCAACCGCAACGTAATCAAAATCCGCCTGAATGGGCGCGTTTGGCTTCTTCAATCTGATTTCAACCTGCTGAACCGACGGATATTCCGCAAAAACAGCGTTGATCACCTGCTGCGCGGTAAACTCCAGCAGATCGTTTTTGCCGGACTGCATCACACGGCGGATGGTTTTGATGATCTTCGCATAGCTTACCGTTGTTTCCAAGCGATCCGTCTCACATGGCTCCTGCAAATCCAATGACGCCGTCAGGTCAATGATAAAAAGCTGCCCGTCCTCTTTTTCCTCTGGATTGACGCCATGAAAGGCAAAAATACGCAATCCGCGAATCAAAATTTTATCCACCTGCCAAGCCCTCCCCTTTTGCAGGATGGCGAAAAATGGCGTCGGCCATTTTGGCGCTCTCCACGCATTCTAATACATCATGCACGCGAAGGATGTCGCATCCGCCCGCAATTGCCGCCACATTTGCAGCAACCGTGCCCAGCATGCGGTCTGCCGCTTTTTCCACGCCCGTAGCCTGCCCAACCACACGCTTGCGGGATACGCCCACCAGCAGGGCGTATCCCGGCAGGCGCAGGCGCGCAGTCTCTCTGAGAAGCGTCAAATTTTCTTCATAGGATTTCCCGAACCCAATGCCAGGGTCCATGCACAGGGCGTGTCTTGGGATGCCGAAGCGTTCCGCCTGCTGTGCCATGGTTTGAAAAAAGGCCCGAACGCTGGCCGTGACGCCCTCCGGATAGGCCTCCTGCGTATCGGCCGTCCCGCCTCCTGTATGCATCACAATCCATCCCGCGCCATGATCCCGTATCACCTGCGCCATCTGTTCGCTGAAACGGCCGCTGACGTCGTTGATGATCTGAGCGCCGAGCTCCAGCGCCTTGTGCGCTACCTGCGGGTAATACGTGTCGATGGAAACCGGAATATGTAAGTTGCCCTTCAGCCGTTCCAGGACGGGCTCCAACCGGGCAAGCTCCTGCTCCGGCGGGATCTCTACATGGCCCGGACGCGTGGATTGCGCGCCGAGATCCAGCAGGTCCGCTCCCTGCGCCTGCATTTCAAGCGCATGGGCGGCCGCGGCATCCGGGCCGAACCATTTACCGCCATCCGAAAACGAATCGGGCGTTACATTAAGGATGCCCATCGTATAAGTACGCTTCCCCAACGGGAGGCAAAATCCCTCCCCATAAAATCTATCCAATTTCAAAAACTCCTTACCGGATTGATTTAAAAAGAACGCCCATCCCGCAAAAGGGAGAGCACTTCCGCCCGTGTTTTTGCATCGCTGCGCATTCTGCCGCGCAGGGCGGAGGTCTGCGTCAGAGCGCCGGCCGCTCGGGCTCCCCGCATCGTCATACACAGGTGTTCCGCCTCGATAATCACGGCCACACCCTGCGGGGAAAGCTCTTCAAACAGGAAATCCGCCACCTGCGAGGTGAGCCGCTCCTGAAGCTGGGGCCGCTTTGCAAAGCATTCCACGATCCGCGCAAGCTTTGACAGGCCGATCACCCGGCCATCACTGGGGATGTAAGCAATGTGCGCCCGCCCGATAAAAGGAAGCAGATGGTGCTCGCACATGGAATACATTGGAATATCCCGCACGATGACCATTTCATCATTGTTGCCCTCCTGAAACAGCTTCAGGTGCCGCCGGGGGTCATCCTGCAAGCCGGAAAACACCTCCTCATACATGGCCGCGACCCGGCGCGGCGTTTCCAGCAGGCCCTCCCGGTCCGGGTCTTCCCCAATGGCCAAGAGCAATTCGCGCACAGCGCCTTCAATCCTTTTTTGATCCATATTCATCACCCTTTTTCTAAGGTCAGGTTTATCACAAACATCTCGTCGCTGCATTGATACTGCACCGTATTCGTCTGGAGCTTCTGCCCGCCGGACAGGTTCGCCCGTTCCAGCAGGCGGTAGATCCGCTCCCTGGCGAAGAGGTCTGCGACCGCCTCTTCATACGCCGCGCGGGAAGCAAAATAAAATTCCAGATTCCAGCGCCCCTGAGAAATTGTTTGCCCGATTGCTTCCACAATCTGCGCCCTCGTCTCCTCCCCATATTGGGAGAAATAGAGGAGATTGCGCACAAAAAAATTCGCGGCAGTTTCTGTGCAGCCGGGCGCCTCCGGCTGAAAGGTCAGGTGGTTTGCAGCAATCATTTGATCCGTCAAGTTAAAATAAGCATGGCTTGGCGCAAGCTGCTCGTTGCCCACCGGATCATCCCACGTGACATCCACATGATAGGGCGCGCCATCAATGGTGACAAGGTTCCACATGTGGCCGTCCACGCGGCCGCTTGGGTCGCGGGCCGAGCCCGTCATCAGATAATTCCCGATCCCCACTTGATTCAAAAGCAGTTGGAAGGCGCGCGAATACCCTTCGCACACCGCTTTTCCATTCAGCAGTGCACCGGCAGCCGTGTAGGCCTGCCAGTTGCCCGTATCCTCATGGTAAGCACAGTGCTCAATCAGGTAATCATGAAAAAACAACTCTTTTTCATAATCCGTTTTTCCCCTCACGCTGTCACAAACCTGCCGGGTCTTCTCTAGAAGCGCTTCTGTCATGCGGGCACATTCCTCAACGCTGCATCGGTAGGAGGGGACAAAATAGCTTTTCCCTGATTGCTTAGCCAGCCTACAGGAATCGCCCATGCAGAGAATCTGCGGGTTATCATAGGAAACCGCCTGAAACACCCGCAGCAGCGCTTCATTCTCCAGCGGCGGAATTTCAATTCGTTCCGGATGGCTTCTGATCTGACAGACAATTTTGCTATATGCCTCCTGCTCTGTTTCAGCGAGGCGGTGGTAATAAAAATATGTTTGCCCCTTGAGCTCTTCAGCGGAGAGCCCCTGATTCACCGGCGCGCCCTGATGCGTACAGCCGGCGGGCAGAACGGCCAGCATACACAGCAGCAGGCAAAAAGCTCGTTTTCCCCATTGATTCAATGCGTTCTATGCCCCCTGTTCGCCTTTACTCTCGCGTAAGCGCTGCAGCGGATGCCACCCGGGCCGATGCTTTTCTCTGGCCGGAACGCGCCAAAACCTCCAGCGCTACCCGGTGGTTTGTAAAGTCCAGCATGGAGATATCGCTGTCCACTTCATTGATGATCGTTTTAAAAAGCTTCTCCGCATCGCGTGCATGGTCGATGGTAATAAGCTGATCGAACGCTGCGCACAACATCTGCGCCTGCCGCTCCTGCTGTGCCTGCCGTCCGCCGCCCGTATATTTGACCCATTTCAGCAGGGTATCCGCGTTGAGCGTTTGCTCCCCCGGCTGGAGGCGCAAGGTGAAATCCTCCCCGCGATAATCAATTTTTGAAGGGACGTTCAGCACAAGCCCATTCCCCAATGCGCGGAGCACCGTTTTAAAGCCTTTTTCTGCTGTATAGAGATAGCGGTCAGCCTTCACACCGGTGAGCTCCTCTGCCGCCAGCTTCAGCTCTCCGCTTCCGCCCAGCCGGTAATGCTCTTGCAGAGAAACGCTCCGGGAGCCCGCGTTTACCTGTGCATCCGGATCCAGCATATAAATGGAAAAGGCTTGCTTATCCATATCGGCTCTCACCAAGGCAGCCAGATGGAGCGTTTGGCCGTCATCCGATCCGCAGGCGAGCAGAAATGTTGCCTTGCCGCTGATCTCTGGCAATACGGTTTCCGCTCCGCCAGAAACGCCGGTGTTGGATTCTTCTGGCTTGCCGATCATTTTATCCAGGTCAAACCCGGAGGTATACCCCAAAATAAAGAGGGAAAGTCCGCCAAAAACGATCACAAAGGAAAAGAATGCAAGCAGAAAAAGGCGGACGCGCTTCTTTTTTTGATATTCCTCTGTGGTAAATTTCAAAGAATTTTTCTTTTCACGGCGAAAACGGCCCATTTGCACGCCTCCCGTCTGAATCCATCCTGTCAATTGAGCAGTCTTGTTTATTATAACCCACTTGCCCAGGAAAAAACAAGTCGTTGCCTATGTTTCTTGCGGGAAAAGTGCAGAACCTCCAATTCATTTGGCAATCCTCCATCGATTATTTCTGAGCCGTGTCCGCTTTGCCGAGCGTAAAAGCCAGGGCCGCCGCAGAAAAACTGCGGCGGCCCTTTTATGTACGGGCGGGATCTTTCCCGCCCTAACTTAGGGATGGACTCAGTCGCAGCCGCAGCCGCAGCCGCGTCCGCCGAACGGCGTAGCACAGCCACAGTTATTACCGCAGCCGTTGTTGCCAAAACCAACGCCGTTGTCGCAGAACAGGCAGATGAGGATCAGGATGATGATCCAGGAATTGCAACCACCAAAACAGTTCATCTAAGCTTCCTCCTTTCCTTGCTTACACTCCCATATTATGTGAGCAGGGCGAATGTGTTACTGATGCGGAAAACTTCTTTTGAATACGGTGCAGGGAAAAGGCATAAACTATTGGTTGCATCCAGTTGAAACAAAAACAGATGGGAGGTACGGCTAAAATGGAGAGCTTCGGCGGAACAAAACCGTATTTATCTGATTTTGAAATTGCAGACGATCTGACGCCCGATCCCTTTTCAGAGGAGCCCATCAAGACCATGCGGCATGCTGGACGGGAATCCCTGCGGGCTGAAAACCTGAAACAAAGAAAAAGAGGCCAGAAACAATCTCTTCCCCAGGCATCGGAGGATGCAGAGCCCTTGGGGGACTGACTGGCCGCTAATAGAATGGGAGAGCAGGAGCTGTATGTATAAGTTCACAGGCTTTACGGAAAAGGCGAATACCGCGCTCAACATCGCTGTGGAAACCGCAGAGGATTTGGGGCACACTTATATTGGAAGCGAGCATCTTTTGATTGGCCTTCTGCGGGATACGGGCGGCGTGGCTTGCGTTGCCCTGGCCGGGCGCGGCGCTACCGCGGCACAGGTGGAGGAGCTCATGCGAAAAACGATTGGCGTCGGCGCGCCGACCGTCCTTTCCCCAGCAGATTTTACACCGCGCTGTAAACGGATTATTGAGCTTGCAATCTTGGAGGCGCGCGGCCTGGGCCATAACTATGTGGGCACAGAGCATTTACTCATTGCGATCATCCAGGAGGGCGGGAGCTTCGCGGTTCATTTTCTCAATCAACTCGGCGTTTCCCCCCAGGATTTGCTGGCCGATTTAACCCGTGCAGTGGGCAGCAGCCTCCCCTCCGGAACCGCATCGCAACCGGCGGCCAAAAAGGCCAAAAGCAACACCCCCACGCTCGATCAATACGGCCGCGACCTCACCCTGCTCGCCGCGCAGAACCTGATTGATCCCGTGATCGGCAGGCAGGCGGAAATCGAGCGCGTGATGCAGATTCTCAGCCGGCGCACAAAAAACAACCCCTGCCTGATCGGGGAGCCCGGGGTTGGGAAAACGGCTGTGGCGGAGGGCCTTGCCCTGCAAATTGCGCGGGGAGAGGCAGCGGAGATGCTGCGGGATAAGCGCGTCGTCTCCCTGGATCTCACCGCCATGGTGGCAGGCACCAAATACCGGGGCGATTTTGAAGAACGCGTGAAATCCGCGCTGGAGGAGGTCCGTAAGGCAGGGGATGTCATCCTGTTTATCGATGAAATGCATAATCTCATCGGCGCCGGCGCGGCAGAGGGCGCGGTAGACGCCGCCAATATCCTGAAACCCACGCTGGCGCGCGGGGAAATTCAAATCATCGGCGCGACAACGCTGGAGGAATACCGCCGCCACATCGAAAAAGATGCGGCGCTGGAGCGCCGTTTCCAGCCGGTTACCGTTGCGGAGCCTTCCCAGGAGGAGGCGGTCGAAATCCTCAAGGGGCTGCGGGATAAATATGAGGCACACCACCGCGTGCGGATCACGGATGAAGCGATCCAGGCTGCGGTGAAGCTTTCCTCCCGCTATATTGCAGACCGCTTCCTACCGGATAAGGCAATTGACTTAATTGATGAAGCCGCCTCGCATGTACGCATGCATGCGTACAAGGCGCCGCCTGATCTCAAGGAATTGGAGGATCGGCTGGAAACGCTACAAGCGGAAAAGGAAGCCGCCATCAATGCGCAGGAATTTGAGCGGGCCGCCAGCCTGCGGGATGAAGAAAAACAGCTCCGGCTTGATTTAACCCGCGATAAAAGTGCCTGGCAGGAGCGCTCCTCCCACACAGCGGGAGAAGTGACTGCGGCGGAAATTGCAGGGATCGTCTCCATGTGGACAGGAATCCCCGCTCAGGAGCTCACCGCGCAGGAGGGCGAACGCCTGCTGCATTTGGAGGAAGAGCTCCACCGGCGGATTGTCGGGCAGGAGGAAGCTGTTCGTGCGGTATCGCGCGCCATGCGCCGCTCCCGCGTCGGCTTGCGGGACCCGGAGCGCCCGCTCGGCTCTTTTCTATTCCTCGGCCCTACCGGCGTTGGCAAAACAGAGCTCAGCAAAGCGCTTGCACAATCGATGTTCAGCGATGAAAATGCAATGATCCGGCTGGATATGTCAGAGTATATGGAGAAACACACCGTTTCGAGGCTAGTGGGTTCCCCACCGGGCTACGTCGGCTATGACGACGGCGGCCAGTTGACGCAGAAGGTGCGCCGCAAGCCTTACTCCGTGCTGCTCTTCGACGAGGTGGAGAAGGCGCATCCCGATGTGTTCAATATGCTTTTGCAAATTTTGGAGGACGGCCATTTGACAGATGCCCAAGGCCGCAAGGTAAGCTTTAAAAATTGCGTCATTATTATGACCTCCAATATCGGTGCCACCCGAATCTCCAACCAGAGAAGCAGCCTCGGCTTCTCCAGCGACACCGGCGCCCAAGGGGAGGAAAAGCATATTAAGGATGCGGTCATGGGGGAACTGAAGCGGACGTTTCGCCCGGAGTTTCTCAACCGCGTAGATGATATCATCATTTTCCACCAGCTGACAAAACCGGAAATTCAGGAGATCGCGCGCAGGATGCTTGCCCAGGTTTCTCACCGAATTGGGGAGAAGGGGATCACGCTATCCTTCAGCGAAGAGGCGGTTCAAAAAATATCCGACGCCGGTTTTGACCCGGTCTATGGTGCACGGCCTCTGCGGCGCGCCATCCAATCACAGATTGAAGATCTGCTCAGCGAGGAGCTGCTCAGCGGAAAAATGAAGGAGGGGGCGCAATACCGCTGTGCTGTGCGGGAAGATGCATTCGTTTTTCTGCGGCAAAAGGCATCCACTCCAGAAAAAATTAAAAGTGGGAATTTAAAAAATATTTAAGATTTCTATTGTATCTGTTTCAGGCAAATGATAAAATAGTTTCAAACGGAACCGTTTAAAACATTTGTTATCTATAGAATCCTGGTCAGGTTCTGGATGATAGTGAAAACGGCAGCCCCCATCCACCGTGGGGCTGCCGTTTTCGTTTATCATTTCGGAGAATCAAGCAACTGGAGCAGTCCGCATCCGCTGCCCTTCCGGTCATATAACCCATAGTGGTATTTTAAAAGCTGGCGGAAACCAGCGCCACACCGGATTCTATTACCTCCCAGAGGCAGTGCATCGGAGCGGAAAAAATGAAAAACACATCAGGCAGGCACTTCTGCGCCCACTGTGCATACCTGCGTTCCATCAACCAATAGCTGCTGCCTGTTTGCAGGTGAAGGCCATCCGGCTGATCCAAAATGAGGCGGACGCGGGCGGCGTCTTCATTGAAGCTGAGGGCTCTTGTGTTAAGCTGTGCGCTCATGGTGCCCCAGATCAGCGCTGTAATACACAGGCCGATGATCAAAAACAATCCGTATCTGCGCAGATTTTTTTCTAGTCCTGTTTTAGATGGCATTTCAATATCCCTCTTATTTTTTTATCACATAGTTTTCTAAAAGCTGAGCGAGCGCCTTTCCGAGCATCCTGCCGGAATAGGCCGCTTCATCCAATGTATTGGAGTCGCTTCCCATCTCCAAAAGCAGAGAGCAGTGCGACTTATGCATATTATACTGCCTGTTGCAGAAATAAAGCGGTCGCATCAACCCTGGGTAGCTCTCCTCACAAATCTTTTGCAGCTGCGTTGCAAACCGCAGGTTGTAACGCCAATCGGGGAAATCTGTCACGCCCCCGCCTTCACAGCCGGATATAATCATGATCTGCGCGGCTTTTTTCCCATTGATCGTGGCAACCGGTTTGATCCGGGTCGTATCGTTGGTTTGGATCGCATCGCGGTGGATATCAAGCAGCACCTGAAGCTGTGGGTATTTTTTCTGATAGGCCTCGATTGCATCCTCAGAGCGGTAATACGCCCCATTATAGGTAGCATCATAAATTTTGGTATCGTGGATCACGGCAAACCCGGCAGCCTCCAGCTGCGCAACAATTTCATCTCCAACGCGCACCATATTGCGGGTTGCCAGGTTGCTGCGGGTTTGGTAGCTTTTCGTAAACCAATCGGTATCCAGCATTTGATAACTTTCCGTTGTATGCGTGTGGTAGATGAGGATGGCGGGCTTGGTTTTATCCTCTATTTTCAGATCCACCGGCTCGGCCAACACTTTTTTAATATCCATTTTCTGGCTGGTTCTGTTTTGGACAGCCACCTTCCCATAAACCGTGGTTGCACCGGAATTATCATATTGCCGGGAGACGATCTTCCCATCGTGGGAGGCGTTGGCGAGCTGCTTCTTCGCCTCATCGATCAGCTTTTGGATATCGTTGGGCGTTTTTGCAAAATCCGCTTCCGCCACCGCTTTTGGTGTGCTCTGCTGCGCCCGTGTGGTGGTGCGCGTTGCCTCAGATGAGGCTACGGAGGCAGGCAGTTCGTTCTGCGGGAGTTCCCCTGTTTTAATCTCCTCCATCTGCCCGCGCAGGAGGCTGGAACCGCCCTCCGGGAGAGCCATTCCTGCGCTTGCCAACACCACCGGCAGCAGTTTTTCCCCGATTTTAGGTGCGGCCACAGCGGAAGCGACCACGAGGGTAATGGATAGGATGCAGATTCCAATTCCTTTCACGGAGCTAATCGTGGCTCCGCTCTTTTTTCGACGCGTACGTGTGATTTTCAAAATTGGTTCCTCCGTGGCTCCGAAAGCATCCGGTGGGCCGGTATTCCGGCTGCCGCACGCTCTGTATCGAGGGCTTTGAAAGCCCTCCGTATTTCATTGCTATGCGGAGAACACACGATTTATACGCATCCTCAGCTGGTAATGGACAAGAGATCCTCCGCTGAGAGGGAGGGCTGCAAAGCGCAGTTGATGCTGAGCGCAACCAGGCGGGCGGCACGCTCCACGAGCAAGTCGATCTCACGGGGTGTCACCATCATCGCCGTTCCGCGCGGCTCCATCAGCTCCCGCAGCTTTGCCTCTTCCTCCTCGGCCTTTCCCTCTCCCAACAGATCGATGGCCAGCGTGGCTGCGTCCACGACCGTCGGCACCCCGATAGCGATCACCGGCACGCCTACGGTCTCCTGGTTGAGCGCCGTCCGGGCGTTGCCGACGCCGGAGCCGGGTGTGATCCCCGTATTACTCATCTGGATGGTGCACCCCAGCCGGGAGAGCCTCCTGGCCGCCAGAGCGTCTACCGTGATCACGGCGGCGGGGCGGACCACCTGGGCGACACCGGCAATAATCTCTCCCGTTTCAATTCCCGTTTGGCCCAGCACCCCTGGCAGCAGCCCCGCAACCGGGCGCAGATGCTCCATCCCGATTGACCGGGCAAGCTCCGGGCCAATATGACGGGTTGCCAAAACCCGCTCCCCCGCCAAAGGGCCGAGCGCATCCGGCGTGATATGGTCGTTCCCGATCCCCGCAACCAGCACAAGCCCTTCCTCCGGCAGCAGAGCGCGCAATTCATCTGCAACGGCGGTGAGCCTGCCATCCAGCAGTTCCGCATCGGCGGAGAAGGGCGGAACCTCCACCGTGATATAGCTGCCCACCGGTTTGCCAATCGCCTGGGCGCCCTGTTCTGTTTGCACTTCAATTGCCGTGACGCACACATTGCCGGATTGATTGACGCGTGATTTCACTCCTGGTATCTCCCGGTCTGTCAGCAGCTCGCGGCGTTCCAGCGCCAGATCTGTTCGAAAATCCAAATTATTCTCCCCTTTCCCCCGCTTCTTTCCGGGCTTTTCCTGATTTAGTATGCGCTTTTTACGTCCCATTTATCATCAAAGCGCAAAACAGCGGCGATTTTGCAAAAAAGAGCTTGCTTTTTATATGGGTTCATGCTATTATAATTACCTGCATGACAAGCTAAAGGAGGTGTGACGATGCCTAACATCAAATCAGCAAAAAAGCGCGTTCTCGTCAATCGGACAAAAGCGCAGCGCAATAAGTCCCGCAATTCTGCTTTGAAAACCGCGATCAAAAAGGCCAACGCGGCAATTGAAGCCAATGCGGCGGATAAGGAGCAGGCGGTTCAGATTGCCGTTAAGAAGATCGACCAAGCGGCGGCAAAGAACCTGATCCATAAGAACAATGCTGCCCGTAAAAAGTCCGCTCTTGCTTGTAAGCTGAATGCCTCCAAATAAGAACCAGCGAACGTTGCAAACCCGCCAGCCCTCAGAGGCAGGGCGGGTTTTCGGTTTCTTTCTTGTGACTGGCAGTAAATACCGAAAGATCTGCGGCAAAAGTTCCAATTAATTTCATTGACTTTTGATACAGAGGCGGTTATAATCTTAGTCATACGGAATGCCCAAATTTTTATGCGGAGGTGCACGAAAAATGAAAGTTTTGAAGAAAATTTTGAAGGTTTTTGCGATTATCGCAGCAATTGCCGGTGCGGCAGCAGCGATTTATTTTGCCATTCAGAAACTAACGGGTGGTAAAAGCACGGCGGCGGAAGACGATTTTGAAAACTATGTCTCCTGCTCCTGCTGCGACGACGATTTCATTTCCGAAACGGTCGCTTAACGCCACCCCCGAAACAAAACGAAACTGCTTTTCCGCCGGGAGGCGGGAAGGCAGTTTTTTCTTTTTTAGCTTAGAAAACCAAAAGAGCCTCCCTCCTCGTGCTGCCTGGCATCAAAACGTACTTACCCGACCGATTTTTACCGCCGCTTGGTTTGTGAAACAGTTGACAATTCAGAAGAAACTGATATAATGATGCTGAAATGTATCATATGAGACATTTTAGGAGGCAAACAAATGAAAAGGGACCCTATGGAAACGGCAGCTACCCTGCTGGCGTCCAGCCCAATTTTTCAGGGAGCAATTCCCCAGGAGCTACTGGCGCTTCTGAGCCACGGCGGCGCGTCGCTCCATGCCTTTCAACGCGGGGAAACGCTCTGCCTGCCCGGCGCCCATAATGATTGCCTCGGCATGCTCGTGGAGGGCAGCGCGCAAGTGAGCAAAGGAGGCGTCAACCACCCTGTGCTGATGAGCACATTGCAACAGGGTGACCTGTTTGGAGCTGTTACCCTGTATGGGTCGCACGATTACTTCGTCACGCGGGTGATCACCCGCTCGCCCTGTACGGCGCTGTTTTTATCGCGGGAGCTTGTCGATACGCTTCTGATGCACGAGCCTCGCTTTGCCCGGCAATATATCGCCTATCTGTCAGACCGCATTTATTTTCTCAACAGTAAGATCGACGCCTTCACCGGCGGCTCCGCTGAAAGCCGGCTTGCCGCTTATTTAATGGCCAATCTCGCGCAGGAGGATACAGAAGCACCCTGCGTGCGCATACGCACCAGCATGAATCAGCTGACGCAGTCGCTTGATATTGCCCGCGCATCCCTTTACAGGGCGTTTGAGCAGTTGGAAGAGGCGGGCGCAATCCGGCGGGAGGGCCGGGTGGTTTCGATTCTGGATCAGCAGAAACTGCGCGAATGCTGTGAAAGCTGTGAAGGCTGAATCAAAAGCGTTATCCCCGTTTTTCGCCCAAACGGGCGAAAGGCGTTGGCATAAAGTTTGATACACATGAAAGAAGGATTTAAAAATGAAAAAAAGCACGAAGCTTCTCTCTCTGCTGCTGGCACTTTCCATGCTGTTTGCCTTGGCTGCCTGCGGCACCAACGGCACAGGGGAGGAATCCTCCACCGGGGCCGCGCAGAGCTCCTCGCCTGTTGCGCAGAACGTTACGCTCAACGTGGCGGCACTGAAGGGCCCAACCGGCATCGGCATGGTGAAACTGATGAAGGACGCGAAGGACGGCACCACTGCAAACAAATATAACTTCACCCTCGCAGGCGCACCGGATGAGATCACCGCAAAATTTGCAAGCGGTGAGTTTGATATTGCAGCCGTCCCGGTAAACCTGGCCGCCGCCCTTTACAATAAAACCAAGGGCAATGCGCAGGTGATGGCGATCAATACGCTGGGCGTTCTCTATATCCTTGAATATGGCAATTCGATCCATTCGATCGCCGATCTCAAGGGCAAAACGATTTATGCCACCGGCAAGGGCGCTACGCCGGAATATATCCTAAATTACCTGCTGGAACAGAACGGCATCGACCCGGCGAAGGATGTCACGATTGAATACAAAAACGAGCACGCGGAGCTTGCCACGCTGATGGCCTCCAACAAAGCGGCGATCTGCATGCTGCCGGAGCCGAATGTGACGAGCGTTTTGCGTGAAAACAAGGAAATCCGCCGTGCGCTGAACCTGACCACAGAGTGGGATAAGGCAACGGAAAAATCCGGTGAAAAAAGCACGCTTGCACAGGGCTGCATCATTGTCAACAAGGAATTCGCGCAGAAAAACAAGGCCGCGGTGGATCAATTCCTTACGGAATACAAGGCCTCTGTTGATTATGTCACCACCAGTGCGGTAGATGCCTCCCAGCTGGTGGAAGATTTCGGGATCATGCCCAAGGCCCTGATTGCGGAGCTCGCTATTCCAAACTGCAACATTATCTTCCTCGAAGGGGATTCGATGAAAACGACCATGCAGGCGAATCTGAACGTTCTCTTCAAAGCAAATGCAAAATCCATCGGAGGAGCAATGCCCGGTGATGACTTCTACTACAGCCGCTGATAAACGGCCCCGTTTCTCTTTGCTGAAAAAAAGCGCGGCGATCCTCTTTTGGATCGCCGTGTGGGAAATGGTATCATTGTGCGTGGGGCAGGAGCTTCTGGTTCCCTCCCCCGCGCAGGTTTTGGTCCGCCTCTCGCAGCTTCTACGGGAGACGGACTTCTGGCTTTTTTCCGCCGCTTCGCTTCTGCGGATCATGGCAGGCTATCTAGCAGCTGTGGCGGCGGCTGTTTTGTTGGCGGTGCTGACGAGCGCATCTGCCTTCCTGCATGCGCTCGTCAGCCCTTTGCTCGGAATCATCAAGGCTACGCCCGTCGCCTCTTTTATTATTTTGGCGCTTGTCTGGCTGCGCGGCAACCAGATTCCACCGTTCGCGGCTTTTCTGATGGTGCTGCCAATCATTTGGGCCAATGTCAGCGAGGGAATTCGCAATACGGATCCACAGTTGTTGGAAATGGGCCGGATGTTCCGCTTCGGCCCCTGGAAAATGGCCTGGCACATCTATGTGCCAAGCATTCTGCCCTATTTCATGGCCGGATGCACCACCGCTCTCGGCCTCGCCTGGAAGGCGGGCGTAGCGGCTGAGGTGCTCGCCATGCCGCACAATTCGATTGGTTTACAGCTGTACAACGCCAAGGTGTATTTAGAAACATCGGATCTCTTTGCCTGGACGCTGGTCATCATCCTTTTGAGCATGCTGCTGGAAAAACTCCTGGTGGCACTGATGCGCTGCCTCAGCACGCGCCTGATTCGCCGCGTGCCGGAGCAGGAAGGAGGGGAGCCCTCATGAACTTAGAAGTTTGCCACCTGGAAAAGTATTACGCGGGGCAGGCAGTGGTGAAGGATTTTTCCCTCACGCTGCCCTCCAGCGGTGTTACCGCGCTTTGTGGCCCCTCCGGCTGTGGAAAAACCACCCTCATGCGGCTGGTCGCCGGGCTGGAAAAGGCGGATGCAGGCACGATCAGCGGCCTGGACGGCGCCAAAATCTCCATGGTATTCCAGGAGGACCGCCTGCTGCCCTGGTGCACGGCGGAGCAGAATATTGCCCTGGCTGTGCCTGGATCGGATGCGGCCTTTTGGATGGAGCAGTCCGGGATTGCAGATGCGCGCCGAAAGCTGCCGGATGAACTCAGCGGCGGCATGCGCAGGCGGGTTGCCATCGCCCGTGCATTGGCCTATGCAGGTGACCTTTTTTTATTGGACGAGCCCTTTAAGGCGCTCGACGACGCCACACGCGCCAGGATGATCGCCTGTACGATGCAGGCGGTTGAGAAAAAAACGGCGATTTTAGTCACCCATGAGCTCACAGAGGCGGCCGCCATGGCAGATACTGTTTTGCTGCTGGAAGGCCCGCCCTTACGGATCATCCGCACCGTTTCCCTCCCAATCCCTTCTTCAGGCCGAAGACCGGAGCAAATTCGAATTTACTGTAATCAGCTGGATCAGGCGCGCAGTCAATAAAATCACCAGATAGCTCTAAAAACTGCTGGGAAGCCATGTGTTTCACAGCAGTTTTTTTGCGCTGTTTTCCAATGCACCGGAAAAACAAAATCATTATATTTCCATAGATGTGAATAATATCGCATTTTATATACGAAAATAATGGTTAAAAGTAACGCTTTGTCGTACTACAATAAACGAAACGTTACAAAGTGGTGATGAGATGGCGCACGTTCTGGAGACCATTACAAAATACCGACTGGCTCATAGATGGACGGAATATGAGCTCTCCGTCCGGTCAGGCCTGCCGCAATCTACGATCTCCTCTTGGTATCGCAAAGAAATGACGCCATCCATTTCCTCCCTGGAAAGAATCTGCGCGGCCTTTGACCTGACCCTGGCACAATTTTTTGCGGAGGAAGAGGAATTTTCCGTACTGACGCCGGATCAGACACAGCTTCTGGAGCAGTGGATGACGCTCTCGGCAGAAGAAAAACAGCTTTTATTACAGCTGATCAGCCATATGAAATAAAAAAATAGCCGATAGCTACCTGCTGTCGTGTGTAGTGTGTATCTCTTTGATCCGTGAGGGTACAGCAGGCTTTATTTTGTTACTCGCTGCGCTTCGTAATAACCTTGATTTTCAATCGCAAAAGCACGCTGCAAGCAGGGATAATCTCCCCTTGCAGCGTGCTTTTCGCAATGTTCTCATCAAGAAATTGGTTTTTATCTTTTTATTCTTCATGCGGGACCCGGTTAACGTGCGCCCGAAGCCATGCCTCTTTCCAACCCATTTTAACAGCCGCATTAGAAATGCGGCTGGTTCCTTCACAAATGTGCGATCAAAGTGGCCACGGCAGCGCCAATGCTTGCCGCAGCGGTCAGCTTGGCGGCGGAAAGCAGGGGCTTGCGCTTGGCCTTGGTGGGAGGCGGCGCGCCTGTTGCCTGCGCGATCTGCTCTACCCGTTCCCGAACCTTTCCCTCGCTGACAGTCGCATATTCCGGTTTCACAATAAATAAGATCCGCTCAAAGTATTCGCTGCCTGTGTCGCTCACCTCTACAACCTGACGGTTGACTCCTTTTATCATGGCGCATCCTCCCTCGTTCCAATTCTGTTCTGATCTTATTTTGGTCGATCAGCAGAATCTTTATACGGCAGAGGGTGGAAAAAGAATTGGCAATTGCTGCTTTATACGACTTGTATAGTTGAAAGCTTGTGCAAAAGTGTGGAAAACTCGGTGGAAAGTGTGGATAACCGGACCGTTTTTTTGGAGAACAAGGTGGGTTCGAGGGGACAGGCAGAATGTGGAGAAAGATTGTGAAGCATTTATCATATACAACGGGTTTTATCCGCTTTACGAAACGCAATTTTTTGGGCGAAGCCGGTCGCTCTCCCACCGAAAAAAGACAACGCCGGGTGAAAACCCGGCGCCGCTTTTGATATGGAGGGGAAACGGGAGAAAAGCTTCTCCCGGATGTGGGCATTTTGAAGAATCTGAACAATTAGACAGCCAGCATGGCAGCCGGCGTAACGTCATTAAAAAGCAGAGCAATGACGACCGCCGAGAGGAACAGGAATGCGATAATCGATAGGGAAAGAATCATCGTTTTTTTGCTTTGGATATAAGCTTTCATGTAGCTCCGCTCCTTTATCGTTTGATCTTGCTTTTATTATAGGGCGGGGGCGGGCGGAAATAAACATGAATTCGATTACAGATCGCTACAATTTTATTACGCTGGAATGCCAATGGTTACAAATCGTAATTTTTTCGGGAAAGGGTTACAAAGTGATAACAGCATCGTGAACAAATTGATACAAAAACGGATGCCTGTATGAATCTGGGTAACCTGTTTATGAAAACATCCTTGCCAGCGTTTCAATCATAACGCCTGCTGCTCAAGCCCCTGTTCCGTCAGCCGGTATACCTGCGTGCAGACCTCTGAGATCAGCTTGCGGTCATGCGTCACACATAAAAACGCACCGCCGTAATGGCGCAGCGCCTCCCGGATGACCGGCCCGGTCAAAGGACTCAAATTGCGCGTCGGTTCATCAAGCAGAAGCACATCGCAGCCGCCGAGCAGCAGCTTGAGCAAGCAGAGTTTTGCCTGCTGGCCGCCGCTGAGCGCGCGGACGGGCTGCTCCATTTCCTCCGCGGTAAATTTCATGCTTCCGAGCCGTGTGCGGGCCAAGGTAAGGGCGGCCCGATCCCCGCCGTCCCAAAGGATTTCAACCGGCGTTCGCTCCCCGTCCAAAAGGGTAAGATAATCCTGCGGCATATAACCGGCGCGGATGTCCGTGCGCTGCCTCAGCTCCTCCCAAATAGCCCGCAAAAGCGTTGTTTTGCCCGATCCATTCTCTCCGATGATCGCGGCATGGGCAGGGCCAGTCAGCGTGAGCTTGACATGGTCTGCAAGCATTTTTTCTCCTGCCTGTAGGCAGGGCAGGCAAAAGGAAAGCGCCTCTTTCCCGTTGGGGAAGCGCAGCTCCCTGTTAAAAAAGAGCTCCACGGCCTCCTCCGGGTCCGGAAAATCGAGGAACTCCTCCTGCTCCCGCTCCATGCGCTTCTGCTGCGATTTTACCGCGTGCATTTTCTTTTTGAGCAGCCTGCCGCCCGCCGGGTTTGCACGGGTAATGACAGTTTGCTCATGCTCCACGCGCTGGTAAATCTGCTGCCAGCGCTCTTCCCGTGCACGCTGGTCCGCGCGCTGTTTGGCGGCGATCTGCTCCTGGCGGGCAAGCGCAGCATGCCGCTGCTCCACATAGGCGCGGTAGCCCATGCGCTCAATGGTGTGCTGGGCGGTGGTTTTACGGCGCACCTGCTCAAAATGCAGGATCACATTCGCCGTATGTTCTAACAGCGTTTCATCGTGGGATACATAGAGCACTGGGATCTTCGATGATAAAATCAACCGCTCCAGCCAATCCAGCGCGCGAAGATCCAAGTCGTTGGTTGGCTCGTCGAGCACGAGAAAATCCGGTTCCTGCATCAGCGTGCGCAGTAAAAGCAGCTTCATGCGCTCCCCGCCGGAAAAGGAGGAAAGCGGCCGCTCAGAAAACGGCGCCTCTGCCGGAATTGTGAGCTGGGAGAGCAGATTATAATCCGGCCCATCCGGGAACAGCTCACACACAGGTGTGCGGAAAAGGGCCAGATCCGGCCTTTGCGGCAGGTAGCCGGGCAGTGCGCCATGCAGTTCAACCCGACCGGTGACCCGGCAATAGCTATGGACCGACTCCGGCTCGCAGATGAGCTTCAGCAGCGTGCTCTTGCCGTTGCCCTCCTCTCCAATGAGGGCCGCGCGGTCGCCTGGTTGCAGCGTAAAGCTGAAATCCTGCAGCAGCGGGCGGCCGCTCTCCCTGTGCTCAATGGTGATATGGCTGCATTCGAGCATATCAACAACATCCTTTCCTGCATCACTGCACAAAGGAGCGCACGATTCCACATAGCAGGCGGAAAACAGGCGGGTCGATCCCCTCGATGCAGCGGTTTTTTCATAATAAAAACGCCTCTGGCAAAACCAGAGGCGCTCCTACCTGCAATCCTGAGGGGAATACCTTCAATTATTCCACGCGGGCGGGCAGAAGGGCTGCTGATTTTACCGTGTTTTGCATCGAACGCAGATACATTCCATCCGCCCCGCTTTCTTTTCATTGTATTTGAATCGCTCTTATGATATCCTAGGCGGTAACAGAAGTCAAGGGGGAATTTTTTATGACACGGCTGACCTTAATCGCACCTGAGGAAAGCTTTCGGGATCAAATCCTCGCCTACCGGGCAGAATTTTTAGAAACAGGGGATTCCTTGCACGGCTGTGCAGGGCTTGACAAGGCCCCCTCTTTCGAGCGATGGCTCCAGGCCGTGCGGGATAACAGCAGGGGAGAAACGGTTGGACGGGGCCTCGTACCCGCCTCCAATTATCTGGCCATCCGCTTGGCCGACCACCGCCTGGTCGGCTTTATCGACGTGCGCCATCGGCTGAATGATTTTCTGCTCCAATCCGGCGGGCATATCGGCTATAGTGTGCGCCCCGGCGAGCGCGAGCAGGGCTATGCAAAGGAGATGCTCACGCTTGCCCTGCTCAAATGCAGGGCACGTGGAATGCATCGTGTTTTGATCACCTGCCGGAAGGAAAATATCGCCTCTGCACGGACAATCCAAAGCTGCGGCGGCGTTTTGGAAAACGAGATTATGAAAGACGGAGTTCTCTATCGAAGATATTGGATCATGCTTTAACCGATCTGATCGGTAAAAGGTGCATTGTGGAGCCCGGCTTTTTTGAGGCATGATAGATATAGTAGAACAGTGGATGTTATCAAACATGCTCTCCGAAGGGAAAAGAGGCTGATGCAAAATGTAGATCATCTTGCGCCAGCCCCTTTATATCCTTTGTGATTTTTTACAGGCTTCGTCAATATTGCGATAAATCCTTATGATCGTGGCGCTCTGGAATAATTCCATAGGTACGCTCGAACTGAACCAGTTCTCTTTCAATCATTCGGCGAAGTTCATGCGACTTCGAGCATCCATAAAATTGTGATACATAATCCAATCTTTCAAAAAGTTCTTTGTGAATGCACACAGTAAAACGGACACTATCTTTTTTCATGGGAAATCCTCCATCTTTCATGATTTGTCGAATTTTATCGCATTATACCATATAATGATATCACGACGGCTTTAAAATCGTGATTAAATCATATATCTCCTTTTTGCCCATATTATTACGTATGTTTTTTTGCAAATTGATGAATAAAAGGATTAATTTGTAAGGTAAGGGTGATATATCATGGAAATTTGACAAATGATAATCGCTCGATATAGATATTTAGTAGCCTACCGCAGCTTTTTAACTGTCCGGCCAGCCATCCATACCGCATTCTCCCTGAAACTTTCTGAAAACTGCAAAAAAGTATCTTGACTTTATCAGGTGCTTGCGCTATACTAAACATGTATTCTAACCACGCATTGATCTCACATTTTTTGTAAGTCATTGTCCGTTTGATGGTTTACAGAGATGTGATTTTTTTTTGGTGCAAGATCGGATACAAAATATTTTAGGAGGTACCAGTTCTATGAATAACGGTACAGTAAAATGGTTCAACTCAGAAAAAGGCTACGGCTTCATCTCAAATGACGACGGCGGCGAGGATGTATTTGTGCATTTCTCCGCAATCCAGGCGGATGGCTATAAATCTCTTACAGAGGGCCAGAAGGTTACGTTTGATACGGAGCCCGATCCGAAGGACAGCAATAAGCTGCGCGCTGCGAACGTGCAGATTGTTGGCTAAGAAAAACCGGTTTTTACCCCCATTCAAAATTGAATGGGGGTTTTTATGATTCCCTTCCTTCGAAGCGCAGCGAGTAACAAAGCAAGGCTTGCCATCACCACGTGGGACAAAGGGATGCGCATTACTCACGGAAGCAGTCGGCTCCGAGCTATTTTTTATTACGAAGCGCAGCGAGTAACAAAGCAAAGCCTGCTGTACCCTCACGGATCAAAGAGATACACACTACACACGACAGCAGGTAGCTATCGGCTATTTTTTATAGAGCAAAAACAACGTCCGTGCAAAGGGTAAAATGAATTGTTCTTTTGCATAAACTGGTTCTGATTATTCGATCCCTTTGTTTTGGCAAAGCGCACAATTCATTGCAGAAAAAAATACAAAATCTATGCTTGACTTCTATGAGGCCGGAAGGTATACTAAACACACAACTTTTTCCAAAGATACTTTACGAAAGGAGGCGGGTTTAAAGTGACGAAGCATATGAATCGTAACGCACTGCTGGTGGCATATGTGTCAAATTCTACATTTGTTGAGGCAAATGGGGGTAATGCGCAAACTTTTGCACAGTCAGCGGTTGTTTTGCCCGCCTTTCTTTTGAAGCGAATTCCAATTGGGGCAACTCCTTCCTAAGGAGTGTTTCATGCGGAAATCTTATAAGAACTGCGGCTGCAAAGCATCCCTGATTGTTTCAGGGATGCTTTTTTCTTTGGAAAAGGGGGAAACCAGGGATCCAGTGGGAAACGGGGTTCCGTGAAAGAGAGGGGCTGAATGATTTGAAAAGTGAAAAACGGGTAGTAAGCCGAAGGCGTACCGGGCTGATTCTCCATTTTCTGCGTGGGAATGTGCATCTGTTTGTGATCGCGCTGGTGTTTTCCATGCTGAATACGGTTTTCAACGCGCTTACGCCACAGATTATCCGAGTCACGGTGGATTCGATTATCGGCGGTGCTCCGGTCGCAATTCCGGATTTTCTCAAGGGGCGTTTGCCGGAGGGGATTTTTGCCGGGCGCGGCATGGCGGCGCTGCTTTGGGCTGCGGGCGCTGTGCTGGCGGTATCCATATTATCCGGGCTAAGCATGTATCTTTCCCGCATGGGGCTGGCAAAGGGGACGGAAAACTTCCTCAAAGCGCTGCGCGATCGCCTGTTTGAGCATATTCAGAAGCTGCCCTTTGCCTGGCATGTGCAACATCAAACCGGCGAGATCATTCAGCGCTGCACTTCCGATGTGGATGTCATCCGCAATTTTGTGTGCAATCAGCTGCTGGAAGTGATCCGGACGGTTTTCTTAATCGGCCTCTATATGAGCATCATGTTCACGATGAACGTGAAAATCAGCCTGATCGCGCTTTGTTTTATCCCGGTGGTAGCCGCTTATTCCGGCATTTTCTATGCAAAGATTGCAAAGCGATTCCGCAAGGCGGATGAAGCGGAGGGTGCGCTCTCCTCCACCGTGCAGGAGAACCTGACCGGCGTGCGTGTGGTGCGGGCATTTGGCCGGGAGGCGTTCGAGATTGAGCGGTTTGACGAAAAAAACAATCATTTTGCGAATTTATGGATCCGGCTCGGCCGGCTGATGAGCACCTACTGGGGCATCGGCGATTTGATGACGGGGCTGCAAATCCTCTGCGTTCTATGCGCAGGCGTTATCACCGCGGTGAATGGGGAAATCACGCTGGGTGAGTTTCTGGTTTTTGTCTCCTATAACGCATCCCTGGTCTGGCCAGTGCGCGGGCTTGGGCGCATTCTCTCCGATATGAGCAAGGCGGGCGTGTCAATTGATCGCGTCGGCTATATTCTGGAGGCGGAGGAAGAGGAAGATCCACCGCAGGCGAAGCGGCCACCAATGGATCAGGAGATCCGCTTTGAGCACGTCACCTTTTGCTATGAAGGGCAGAAGCCGGTGCTCGATGATGTAACCTTTACCATCCCGGCGGGGAAAACCTTTGCCATCCTCGGCAGCACGGGCAGCGGCAAATCGACCTTGATGCATCTGCTTGACCGGCTGTATGATCTGCCGGAAGGCAGCGGCAGGATCACGATCGGCGGTGTGGAGCTCCGGGAAATTTCGCGCAGCTATCTGCGCGGCAAGGTCGGTATCGTTTTGCAGGAGCCGTTCCTTTTTTCCCGCACGATTGCGGAGAATATCCGCGCCACCAGGCCGGGCGCATCGCTTGAGGAAATCCGCGCCGCTGCCGGAATCGCCTGCGTGGATGGCGCAATCAGCGGTTTTTCCTCCGGCTATGACACCATCGTGGGCGAACGGGGCGTTACGCTTTCCGGCGGGCAAAAGCAGCGGGTTGCCATTGCCCGGATGCTCATGCAGCAGGCGCCGGTTATGATTTTTGATGATTCCCTTTCCGCCGTGGATGCGGAAACGGACGCGGCGATCCGCAGGGAGCTTCACAATAAGCTTGGGAATGCCACGGTGATCCTCATCTCCCATCGCATCACAACCCTGATGCAGGCGGATGAAATCCTGGTGCTCGACGGCGGAAGGGTCATGCAGCAGGGAACGCATGAGAAGCTGATTGCCCAGGAGGGCATCTACCGTTCGATTTATGAAATCCAGATGAACAGCGACGACAGGGAGCTGTTGGAACAGGCGGAATCCTTTCCGCTCAAAGGAGGGGTTGAAAATGGCTTATGAAGAGCAGGAGTATAACAAACGGGCGTTTGAGTGGCCGGTGTGGAAAAGCATTTTGCCTTACCTGAGGCCTTATCAAAAAACACTCCTCGTGATTTTGGCGCTCAACCTCGCCTGTGCGGCGATTGATATCCTGATGCCCTTATTTCAGCGGTATGCAATCGATCACTTTATTGAGGCGCGCACCTCGTCCGGCCTGGGGCTGTTTGCCGCGGCCTATGCAGGTGTGATCGTGTTCCAAACGGTCAGCGTCATCTGTTTTACGCGCGGCTGCATGCGGGTGGAGATGGGCATGGGGCGCGACCTCAAGCGCGCGTGCTTTGTGCATATGCAAACGCTTTCTTTTTCCTATTATAATGTAACGCCGGTGGGCTACATCCTTTCCCGCATTATGAGCGATACTAACCGCATTGCGGGATTGATGGCGTGGAACCTGATCGATATTCTATGGGCGCTGTTTTATGTGCTCGGCGTGTTTGCGGCGATGTTGGTGCTCAACCCCGCCCTTGCTTTGCCGGTGATTCTGGTGGTTCCGGTCATCGCGGTGTTGACCGCATATTTTCAAAACCGGATCCTGCACTGGAACCGTAAAATCCGCAAAGCGCACTCCCATGTTACGAGCGCCTACAATGAGGGGATCATGGGTGCCAAAACCTCGAAGGCACTTGTGATCGAGGAGCAGAACTATCAGGAATTTCAGGGCGTCAGCAGCAAACTGCGTAAGGCGTCCATCCGCTCCTCTCAGCTCAGTGCCGTTTATATTCCGCTGGTGATGTTTTGCAGCTCGCTGGCGACGGCGATCGTGCTTGCCCGCGGCGGGCAGATGGTGCGGGAAAACCTGATCCAGATCGGCACGCTCTCTGCCTTCACCGCCTATGCAATCGGCATTTTCGAGCCGATCCAGCAGCTGGCGCGCACCATTGCGGAGGCGATCTCCGTGCAGGCGAATATCGAGCGCGTTACCGGCCTGCTCGATGTAAAGCCGCAGATCGTTGACCACCCCGAGGTGGAGGAGCGCTATGGCGATGTGTTTCACCCGAACAGGGAGAATTGGGAGCCCATCCGCGGAGAAATTGAGTTCCGCGACGTTTCTTTCCACTATCCGGATGGGGAGGAGGAAATCCTCCACCATTTTAACTTAAAAATTCCCGCCGGATCCACCATTGCAATCGTAGGGGAAACCGGCGCCGGAAAAAGCACGCTGGTCAACCTGGCCTGCCGGTTTTTTGAGCCGACCAAAGGGCAGATTCTAATCGACGGGCGGGATTACCGCGAGAGAAGCCAGCTTTGGCTCCACAGCCATCTGGGGTATGTTTTGCAGAACCCACATCTTTTTTCGGGCACTGTGATGGAAAATATCCGCTATGGCCGGCTGGATGCAACGGATGAGGAAGTAATCGCTGCGGCCAAAGCCGTATCGGCGGACCAGGTGGTAGAGAAGCTGGAAAACGGCTATCAAAGCGACGTGGGGGAAGGTGGCGATCGCCTTTCCACCGGGGAAAAGCAGCTGATCTCCTTTGCACGCGCGGTGCTGGCAGATCCGCGCATTTTTGTGCTGGATGAGGCGACCTCGTCCATTGACACGCAGACAGAGCAGCTCATTCAGCAGGCGACTGCGAAGCTGCTGCAAAACAGAACTTCCTTCCTGATTGCCCACCGCCTTTCGACGATTCGTCAGGCGGACTTGATCCTGGTGGTGAAAGATGGGCGGATCGTAGAGCAGGGGAAGCACATCGAGCTGCTGCAAAAAAAGGGCTATTATCACGATCTATACAGCAGGCAGTTTGAGGAGGAATCCTCCATGCGGATTTTGGAGGCGTAAGATTCCCCCTGTATCTGATTTTCCATTCAGAAGGAGGGCACACTATCGAAGAGATAAAAGATTGAGGGATTGATGATTGATGAAAAAAGAATTTGAATGGATAGAGCGGGAGCCTTCCATCAAGGTTGTTTGCCGGAAGAGCAGCCGCAAAAGCCTTTTCCACAGAATGCGGGACGCGCTGGAGGAATCCGCGCCACCACTTTCCGTGGAGGAAATAAAAGACCAAGTAGCGCCGGATCAGATGTTTTCAGCAGCGCTTGCCTGCCTGATCTTCCGCTTGGCGAGGAATCAGCGGGAAGAACCGCGGGAATAAACATCGTGTAAAAAATAAAAAGATGGGCCGCAGTGAACTGTTCAGCAATTCACTGCGGCCCATTGATTATTGGTTTTTTGCTGCGATCCCCGCGACCACTGTAATATCATCCGCATGGCCATCCGTCCGCCTGCGCGCCGCCTCTTCAGAAACTCGGTCGGCAAGCGCCTGTGCGCCTCCCTCGAACCGCTCGAGTTCCTCAAGAATCCACCCGGTGCCAGCGCCGAGTGCGCCATCGGAGACCAAAAGGATCAAATCCCCTGGCTGGAGCTTCGTCCGAAAATCGGAAAACCGGGCCTCTCGCAGGATGCCCGCGGGCATAGAGGCACGCTCTAACAGCTCCGCCTTTCCCGCGCGGCGCAAGAAGGAGGCGGCAGCCCCCGCCTTGCAAACGGCGCATTCCCCCGTATAAAAATCAAAACAGGCGAGATCGAGCGTAGCAAAGGATTCCTCTTCTGACTTTGCAAGTAAGGCGGAGTTGACAACCCGCAGGGCCGTATCGAAGCCGAGCCCCGATTTTATAAGCTTTGAAAACAGGCCGCTCGCCATCGCAGCATCCACGGCGGCCCGCCCTCCTGTGCCCATCCCATCGCTGATGAGCAGAATCTGCCGGCCACGCCCATCGCGGAAGGTTTCAAACGTATCCCCGCACAGGGCGGATTCACCGCAGGTGCGCTGGCTGGCCCCGGTGCGCATGGTAAGGGGCGCTTTTTCGCTGCATGTGAGATAAAGCTCACCGCTGATGATTTCCACACAGGGCGGATCGAAGGCGCGCCCGCAGGCCTCCTGAAACAGGGCGGGGAGTTCCTTTTGATGGAGCTTCTCTGTGCCCGGTTTCCCCGTGGCTTCCACATGCATGCGGCCGGTTGCATCCAGGCGGCATATGGTTTCCTGTATTTCCATCCCCGCCCCTTCCAGCATACCTTGGATGCGCAGGGCCGTTTCATCATCGAAGAGCAGCTCTTCCCCATAATCGAGCGATAGATCCTCCAGCAAATCCGCCATCTCGCCAAATTGATCCGCGATCACCGCCCGAAGGCGGCTCATTCGATTTTGTGCGCCGGCGCGCGCGGTGTGGGCGGAGAACTCCTCCCGATACCGGTCGAGTAAACTCGTCAGCCGGATACAGCGGCCGGAAAACTGCGCGGGGAGCTTATCCGGGGACAGGGGCTCTCCTTTTTCCAGGAGTGCTCCGATGCACTGCACTGCCTCCAGGGTTTCCGCCTCTTTTTCCTTCCAGCACTGCCCCTGCATGCCGCACTGGCCGCAGACGGATTCCCTCACCTGGCCGTGCAGCGTATGAACACCAGGGGTGTAAAGCCTTTTCAAGCTTTCCGACACGGCATCGACCGAAGTGGAAACATAGCGCATGCCAGAGGCCGCCCCGTGAAGGCGGGCGGAAAGCGCACGGGCGGCATCTTGGGAGTGGATGATTGGGGAGGGATTGAGGACAGCTTCTATTTTTTCGATCCATCGTGCGGGCAGGAGGACGAACACGACGGTGGCCGCCGCCGTTTCGATTAGCGTATGGACCGCCTGGGTGCTCCCCCCCTCCAAAATGACCACCACACCGTTGGCGGCGGCAAAAGCGGCCGCACAGCCGAATTGCCCCAGCGGGGCGAACAGCCCGGCCAGCAGGCCGCCAAAGGCATAGGACCCGGTCAGGAAGCGAAACCCTTCCCCAAACCCCATTGCTATCCCTGCCACAATCCCGGCAATGCTGCCTCCGGCCTCCCGGCCGCAGCGCGCACCCAGCAAAATCAGGAGCACCGCTGCAATCCTGGCCGGTGCGATTCCGCTGATATCAAAGCCCGCAAGCGCAAATAGCAGGATCGCAAAGGAGGATACGATGCATGCGGTCTCCTGTGGGGCGAGCACGCGCAGGGAGCTGAATTGACTGAGCAGGGAAAAAGAGCGGTAGAAAAAATAGGCGGCGCCGCCAGCCAGCAATGCCTCCGCGCCATAGAGGGCCGCCAACGCGGCCGTCAACCCCTCCGACATGCCGAGCGCGAGCCCTGTAACCAGGCAGCAGGAGGCCGCGGTCACACAGGAGAGCGCCTGGGACAGCGTTTCTTTTTTCACCTGCCGGAGGGCGAAACTGATCACGGATGCGGCAACCACACTTGCAATATAGCGCAGCGGCGCCGCTCCATCCGCGCCGGAAAACAAGTAGCCGAGGCTTGCCCCCAGCGAGGCTGCTAAAATTCCATCTTTGGGGGCTCCGGCCACCAGCGCGACCCCCAGCGGGGAAAAAGAGCCAAAGACGGCCGCCTGGGCGAGCGCAAAGCCGGAAACCAATGTAAACGCCTGCCGGAGCAAAAAGCGGGCCGCGGCGGGGATTTCCCGTGGGAATGCGCGCGCAAAAGGAAGCGCCTGTCCTCTGTTTTTCATCATTGACACACCACGCTTTGCAAAAGCTGGGCCTGTCCACCCGCAGGCAGGAAAGGCTCTCCTGCCATTATAGACAGGCCTTTGCAAAATTTGTGTCGGATTGCGAAGCAGAAGAAAGGCGCTTTATTGATCTTTTGTATTTTTTCGTGCGGAAAAAGCGAAAAGGAACCGATCGCAGCGGATTCATTGCGTTATTTTGCGCTTTTGGAAGTGGCCTTATGATTCTCCGCATAGATGAACAAGCGGTAGTTGAGCTCCTCCGCCTTTTTGCGCAGCCAGAGCGTTTTGGGCGTTTTCACCTCGGTGCCGTCGCTTTCAAACACCTGAACCGTGCGCAAATAGGGCTCCTTCCGGCAGGCGGTGATGGTGATTTTCAGCTTTTGCGTCAAGACGGGCCGGAACCGTGCGATTTTAGAAAAACCGATCACCGTGCCGCTGTAAATCTGCTTCCACCGGCCGCCGGAAAAAGCCTCAATTGTAAAAGCCTCCACGCGCTGGGAATAGCGCGTATCCTCCTGAAGGACGATTTTATCAATCAAAGATTCCCGCTTGCAATCGAGCAGTACGGTGTAGCGTTCTGCCTGCATGAGGGGGGAATAGCAGCCGCCTTCCGGCCGCAGGCAGTTTTTAATGGAAAAGCCCTCTTTCCCCTCAGGCGCGGTGATGCGGTCGAAGAGCACCTGCTTCGAGAAGGCGGAGCGAAGCCTCCTGCCGAGCTCCGCAAGGCGGGCGGCGTCTTTTTCATGGATGAGCCCACGCTGATCCGGCGGAATGTTTAAAAGCAGCAGCGTATTCCCGCCGACTGTGGAGTAATAAAGATGCAGCAGGTTATCAATGGAGCGAACTCTTCCATTCTCTTTCTGATGGTAAAACCAACCGGGCCGGATGGAAACGTCCGCCTCGGCGGGGTACCAGATCAGCTCATCGTGCCCCTCCAGCGCCCTGCGGCTGCCAAGGTCGCTGTAGGCGATATCGGCTCCCTTTTTGCGGAAGGCTGGATCATCCGCCTGCTGGGAATTTTTTTCGATCGTCTGGATATCGTATGCAAACCGCGGCACCACATTCCACTCAGAGCGCCGGGTAATGCCGCCCTCGTTTCCAATCCAGCGCACATCCGGCCCACAATTGGAGATGATGCAGCCCGGCTGCAGGCGGCGGATGGTTTCATAATAGCGGTCAAAATCATATGCCTGCTTCGGCTTTCCGTCGAGATAGGTGCCGCATGCGCCATCGAGCCATACGGTGAAGATCTCGCCGTACTGCGTTAAGAGTTCTGTGAGCTGCCCCACGTAGAAATCATCGTATGCAGGTGTCCCATAGCGCTCATCGTGCCGATCCCATGGAGAGAGGTAAACGCCGAATTTCAGCCCATATTTTGCGCAGGAGCGGGAGAGCTCCCCCACAATATCGCCCTTCCCATCCCGATAGGGGCTTGCGGCCACCGTGTAATTTGTAAGCTTGCTCGGCCAGAGGCAGAAGCCGTCGTGATGCTTCGCGGTCAGGACCGCGCCGCGCATGCCCGCGTTGCGCAGGGCACGCACCCATTGATCCGTATCCAGCTGCGTCGGGCAGAAGAGATTGGGGCTTGCCTTGCCGTCGCTCCATTCCTTGTCCAAAAAGGTATTCATACCGAAATGGAGAAACGCGTAAAACCCAAGCGACTGGATCTCCAACTGGCGGGGGCTGGGTGTGATCGAGGTGTAAAAGTCGAGCCGGTCCATTGAAAAATTCCTCCCCGAATGCGGCCTAAAAAGCCGTTATGATTGCCCATCATGCCATATGCGAAAATGGCGTTGCCGCTCCGCGGCAGGAGGCGTTTCGCGCCGACAGGCATTTTTCCAATACTTCAAACTTTGTTTGAAGCTATTTTACCACGCCTCCGGTTTCCGAGCAACGGAATCTCTCTATTTTTACAAAAGCTTTCCTTTCCGCCGAATTCGGGTAAAATAGAAGCAAAATGGAAAAAGGAGGCGTTTTCATGCAATTCACGTTTGCACACAATAACCTGAATGTAAGGGATCTCGAAAAGTCGCTTACCTTTTATGAGCAGGCGCTGGGGCTCCGGGAAACGAGGCGGATTGAGGCGGAGGACGGGAGCTTCCTCATCGTATTCCTGGGCGACGGGCGCTCGCTTCACAAGCTGGAGCTGACCTGGCTGCGGGATCGTAAGGAGAAATATGACCTTGGTGACAATGAATTTCATCTCGCATTTGAAACGGACGATATGGACGCGGCGTTGCTCCGCCATAGGGAGATGAGCTGCGTCTGCTTTGAAAACCTGGCAATGGGAATCTATTTCATCATCGATCCGGATGGCTATTGGATTGAGATTGTTCCAGCCGAACAATAAGGGATATTAACAAAACACAAGTGCTCAAAAAGCATTGAAAAGAAGCAAAGCGGCCCGGAAAACACCGGACCGCTTTGTTTCCATCAAATTTTGTCAGCGTACTGCGTTGCTGATATCGTTTCCGGCCTCACTGGCCATGTTGTGCAGGGTCTCGCTCAATTCCGTCAGGCCGTTCTGCACCTTGCTGCCAGCCTCGTTGAACTTTTCGCTGGCCTTCGTGGCTCCTTCCGCCAAGTGGCTGCTGGCATTCTCCACAATATTGGCGGAGCTTTCAGCCGCAGCGGGAGTACGGGAAGATTCCGTGATCTTTCCATTGTCCTTATCTCCGCAGCCGCCCAAAAACACGCTGCAGGTCAACATAAGCCCGAGAAGAACTGCAATTACCTTTTTCATGCATGAAAGACTCCTTTTAATAAAATGCTTCTCCCAACTGATTCGGTATCCTGCCGGCACATATGGGATACAGACGATAGGATGCCCGGAGGCTGGCAGTTTATACGCGCAGGCCCGCATTAACGGGTCAGCATGCCTCCATCTGCGTGGAGAAGCTGGAGAATATTTGCCTCATTCCCTGTTTTGGCATCGATATAGACGAGAATTTCATCCTCTTTCTGCCCCTTGCAGCGAAACTCATAGCAATAAATCTCGCCGCCCCCATCCGTGGGGATAAAGGCAAGCCGGGAGGAAAGCACGGTGAGCTTCGGGCTCAGGCGTTGCTGGGCCTGGCCCTTGGTAACCTTCGGCGTGGGGATCACCCTTTCCTTATGGTTCATCAGGTAGCCGCGTGCGTCAACAGATACGATATCGCCATTATCCAGCGCAACGCCGACCTTAATCAAATCGGTATAGCAGATTGCATCTCCCTCCATTTGGGCGAAGTTGACCACGCATATACCGTCATTGAGTGCATAATAGCTATCCTTCATGTTTTCATAGCCCATCTCTTTTAAAAAGGCAGAAGCACGGGAGATCGCGTCTGTGGCATTCAGCGTCGCCTCATCTGCAAAACGGGAATTGAGCATATAGCAGAGGTAGCCGCCCGCCTTTGTAATACTGATGCTCATCGTATCATAAAAAAATCCATAGGAGGCCATACTTCCATCCTCATCCGAATCCTCCTGCAGGTTGTTGGCGGCAATCCCGCTGATTTTAGAGGCAATCTGGGCCGCTTCCTCACGGGTAATATTACTCTTCCCATGAAGCATCGCGGGATTTTTTTGATTGATATGGTCGGAGAAGGGGCCGTCATAAATCAGCGTTGGATAATCCGCCAGCGCCTGCTCCGTATCGGCAAAGCTCTTGCTCAGTGAAAGTGCCTGCACGCCCTCGCCACCCTCGGAGAGCGCCGCGCGTGCCTGCTCCAGCTCAAGCGTGCCGTTATCAAGATGCATGCTGACGGTTGCAAGCTGGCCGCACAGGGATCGGGAAAGCGCCAGCAGCTTTTCGAGCATTTCTCGCTCGCTGTTTGAGATGGTTCCACCATCCGCTACCTTGCGGTTGAGCGACATCGCATATTCGCCCACCTGAGAGAGAAAGCGGTAGGTGTTATCCATCTGCAAATCGGAGGTGGGCAGCTGGCTGAGGCTGCTTTTCGCGCCTGTCGCTTCCCTCCACAGAGAAGAGGAAAGCTTTGCGAGCATTGGCGGCGTGTTGGTATAGATCACCTTACTTAAATCGCTTTCAATATGATCCATATATTCCCCGAGCTCCAAAATCGCCCGCTGCTGCGTTTCCTCATAGGCTGTTTTATAATGCCGGGTCTGCGCCGCGCCAATACAAGCCGTTGCAACCAAAACGACGAACAGCGCAGTCAGGTAGCTTGCCAGGCGGATCCTGCCGCGGCGTGAATGCGTTTGATACATTTGGGAACCAACCCTTTCCGGAATAAAGTGAAAGCATCTTTTCGATTGCCCTTATTTTTTACAGAAACGGCTGGAATATTCCTGCCCTTGCCGCGCTGTGCCCAAACGCTGAGAAAACAGCACAAATACTATAAAATGAAAACAGTATTTTCCATTTATAAAGTATACAAAGGATGGCCGCTGTGCTATAATAATGCATACCAAACCTATTTGAAATGCCTCTGATATGGGCTTTTCGCCGTTTGGAACCACCGAACGCTGCCTAGGCGGGGGCCAAAAGAAGGCCGCGGAAGCGTTTGATGAGAAGCAATAGATTGGGAAAGGGGCGCTGAACGATGGCGGACAACTTGTATTATTGGGAAAATCCCGCAATTATTAAGGAGAATAAAGAGGACGCGCATGTGATTGCACTGCCTTATGATAGCTTTGAAGCGGCGCTGAAGCGCGGCGAATCCCCCTATCAAAAAATGCTGAACGGCAAGTGGCGTTTTTATTGGCAGATGGGTGTGGAAGGGCTTCCAGAGCAGTTCCAGGCGGAAGATTTTGACGACAGGGGTTGGAATGAGATCGAGGTGCCCGGCGTATGGCAGCTGCAGGGCTATGGAAAGCCCGTTTACCTCTCCTCCAGTTATCCGGATGCGATTGAAACAGCGAAGGATAAGATTCCCGCGATTGATCATGCAAAAAATGAGGTTGGCATTTACCGCAGGACCTTTACCGTGCCCGCTGAATGGGAGGGCAAGCAAATTTTTATCCATTTCGGAGCGGTCAAATCCGCGTTTTTCCTTTATATCAACGGCAAGCGCGTTGGCTATTCGCAGGGCTCCATGACACCCGCGGAATTCCGAATTACGGATGCGCTCCACGCCGGGGAAAACTCCATCACGGCGGAGGTATATCGCTATTCAGACGGCACCTATCTCGAAGATCAGGATATGTGGTTTCTCAGCGGTATTTACCGCGATGTGTACCTCTATGCCGAAAACGATATCTATCTGCGCGATTTCTATGCGCGGGCAGAGCTGGATGAAGCCTGTCAGGATGCCACGCTAAGCGTTTGGACGGGTGTGGCCAATTGGGGCAAAAAGGCCGTGGAAGACATTGTGCTGGATGCAGCCCTGGTGGGCGGCACGAAGCTTTCTTTTGAGCCGCTGGAACTGGTGGCGCTGCCAGGCAATACGCGCAGCTTTTTCACAGCTGATATCGAGAGGCCGCTGCAATGGTCTGCGGAAGCGCCCAACCTTTATACGCTGGTGCTGACGCTGCGCAAAGGCGATCAGGTGCTCTCCTGCAAGAGCGTGCGGATCGGCTTTAAGCGCATCGAGATCAAGGGCGAGCAGCTTTTGGTCAATGGCAGCCCCGTGCTGCTCAAGGGCGTGAACCGCCACGATTTCGACCCGGATCACGGCTGGGCTGTGCCGCGCGAGCGGTATTATGAAGATTTAAACCTCATGAAGCAGGCGAATATCAACGCCATCCGTACCAGCCATTACCCGGACGATCCGTTTTTCTATGAGCTTTGCGATGAATACGGCTTTTACGTGATGGATGAATGCGACATGGAAACGCATGGTGTGCGCCGCAAGGATGTGCCGGGCAGCAACCCGATGTGGACGCAGTCCGTTGTGGACCGTGCGCGCCGCATGGTCATCCGCGACCGCAACCATGCCTGCGTATGCATTTGGTCGCTTGGCAATGAGGCGGGCGACGGCGAAAATTTTAAATATATGAAGCAGGCGATCCTTTACCACGACGATTCGCGGCCGGTGCATTACGAAGGGGATTTCGACCTGACGACGTCCGACTTCATCAGCCGGATGTACCCAAACGGCGAAATGATGGAGAAGCTCGGCACACGCCAGCCGATCACCGTATCGATGTTTGAAAATATCGCAAACTCCCTTGCCGCGGATAATAAGCCGATCACAGCGGAGATGTACCGTGGAAAGCCCGTTGTATTGTGCGAATTTGCGCATGCAATGGAAAATAGCCTCGGCAACTTCCAGGAGTTCATGGACGCCTTCGAAAAATATGAGAACCTCTGCGGGGGATTTATCTGGGATTTCGTTGATCAAGCGATCCACAAAAAGGAGAACGGCGTAGACAAATGGCTTTATGGCGGAGACTTTAACGAAGGCGCCACGAGCGGGTATTTCTGCGCCAACGGAATCATTGCGGCGGACAGAACGCCCCACCCCTCTTATTATGAGGTAAAAAAGGTCTATCAGCCGATTCATACCGAGGAGCAGAACCTGCTCAGCGGAAAAATCAGAGTGTCGAACAAATTCCTCTTTACTGATCTCAGCGGATTTTCCCTAGTTTGGACAATACAGGCAGCCGGCGAAACGATCCAGGAAGGGCGGATTGACAATCTTGACATTCAGCCAGGCGCCTCAGCAGAGCTTGCGCTGCCCTATGATTTAACGGGCCTTCCGGCGGCGGAATGCGTTTTGACTGTATCCTTTGTCACAAAAGAGGATACTATTTGGGCGAAGGCCGGGTTTGAAACCGCTTGGGATCAATTCATTCTGAAAAAAGAAGTGGATACGCGCGCGATTCGCCAGGGCCCGGCCATCAAATTCAAGCACAGCGGGAAGTTTATTTATATTAGCGGAAGCCGCTTTAACGTGGTGTTTGAGGATGGCGTGATGACGACGCTCTCCTACGATGGCAAGCCGTATCTGGTGCGGGGGGGAGGATTGCGCCCGAACTTCTTCCGCGCGCTGACGGATAATGATATCGGCACCTTTAATTTTGCCCCGCAATTTGCGCCGGTGAATCCTTCCAATCAGTGGAAGCTCGCCAATAAAGCGTTGCGCACACGCAGCGTAACGGTGACGCAGGGCGTGGGCAACGAGGCTGTTGTCAGTGTAAAATGGTTTACGCCCTTTACCCGAAAGGTGGAAACGCAGTACCGTTTCCTGCCGGACGGCACGATTATGGTGCAGCATACGGCTTCGTCACTTGCGCTGAACCTATTGCGGGTGGGCTTACGCATGACTCTGCCTGCCGGGCTGGATCGGGTGAGCTGGTATGGCCGCGGCTTCCAGGAAACGTATTGCGATCGAAAGACCGGCGCGAAGATCGGGCGGTATGAGGCAAGAGTTGCCGAATTGGAAACGCCCTATATGCGCCCACAGGAGAACGGCAACCGCGTGGATGTGCGGAGCATGGAAATCCGCAGGGGGGATGGCTCCGGGCTTTGCTTCAAGGCGCTGCCGGGCACGGTGTTCGAATTCAGCGCGCACCATTACAGCCTGGAGGCGCTGGAGAAGGCGCGCCATCAGCATGAGCTGGTGCGGGAGGGGAATACCTACCTGTATCTGGATGCACGCCAATGTGGAGTCGGCGGAGATATGCCCGGTATGGCATGCCTGCGTGAGCCCTATATTCTGCACAGTGGTGTTCCCTACAGCTTCCGTTTTACCATTTCTCCACTGGATGCGCAGTGAACTGGCATAAATTTGTAACTAATTTTTAAATTCTCAATAAGGAGTGTTGAGTGCCTTCCTCCGATATGCTATAATTTCGGCAGAGAGAAAGGGATGAGAAGCGATGGCCATGGAACGCAAACGGGATAAGTTCGATGCGATGCGGGAGGATGCAATTGAGCGGATTTTGACTGCTTCTACACAATTGTTTTCCGATTACGGCTATGCAGCCACCACAATTCAGATGATTGCCGACCGCGCAAAGGTGGTTCCCAGCGGAATTTATCACTATTACGCTGGCAAGTCAGATTTGCTGAAAGCGGTGGTAGACCGCTTGGTTCAGAAGGTGGAAACCCTTCTTACAGACTCCGGGATCACTTTTATTGAAAAAGCTCAGGTCATCAATTTTTTGGACTTTTGCATTCAGGCGCTCAAGGAGAATATGGCGGATGTCCGGCTGCTGGTCATGCTGATCCTGCAAAAGGATACGCCGTCCGACTGCTCGGAAAAGCTGCTGGGGATTGCTCAATTTGTTTGGCAGAAATTACCCCAGTTTGAAATGGATGAAGCGAGCCGCTATGAGTGCCTGCTTCTGATCGAGGATCTGTTTGCCGCGGCAACGCTCTTTGCCGCTTCGAGGGATGAGGCCATTTTTGACCGGCAGACAGCGGAAATCCGTGTCAATTTCCAGAAGATTTTTTCACGCGATACCATTTCCAACGAGCCGATGCTTTTGCCGGATGCGCTAGAGGAGCCTTGAAGCTTTTCATGTTTTAAAGGATATAGAAACGACCGCCGCAGAGAGTGCATCCCCCGCGGCGGTCGTTTCATAGTGTGTTATGATCGTTTGCGTCTCCATTCAAACAGGTATTGCTGCGCGATGCCCTCATTGCCCTGTATGCAGGCAGGCAGCCCCTGCGGGTAGCATTCCGCCATCACCCGCTTCATCCAAACGTCGATGGGAAACGCGTCCATCCGTCCACATCCATAGAGCAGGGCGCATTCCGCAACCTTCGGCCCCACGCCCCGAATTTTTTGCAGGGAGGCCCTGGCCTGCTCCAGCGGCAGGGTGGAAAGTGCTTCGAAGCTAACCTCTCTCGCGGTAATTTTTTGCGCCGCGTCCAATAGGTAGCCCGCCCGGAATCCGGCCCGTAGGGGAGCAAGGGCGGAAACATCCAGCGCGGCAAGCCGTTCCGGGGAGGGGAAAGTAAAATCCTCGCTGCCCAAAGGCTCTCCAAACGCTTCACATAGCCGCCCAATGATCCCCTTGATGCGGGGAATATGGTTGTTTTGAGAGATGATAAACGAACAGAGCGCTTCCCACGGCTCTTGCTGTAAAATCCGGATTCCCGGGCAGGTGTCAAGCGCTTGCCGCATCACCGTATCCGCACGAAAACGCTCGCATAAGGCGCCGTAATCCCGCCCGAGATCGAAATAGGAAAACCAAATTTGATCGAACTCCTCCTGGCTACAGGAGAAAAAGATCCGCTCGCCCTCCTGCCGGATGGTTAAAGGCCGGCCAAATGCAACGCCGTGAAACGCGCCGTTTTCCAATCGGCTCCAACGAAAGGCCTGGCCGCAATCCAAGGTGCGGGCAAGGTCAAACTGAGGAATTTGAATGCACAGCGGCTCCAAAGCGACAGGCATCGGCGCCCCTCCTCTCAAATAAACGGAAACAAGCTCCAAGTATCTCTTGCCAACAAAATTCCATGAAAAAACCGCCGGGAACAATCACCCGGCGGTTTGCAGCTTTTTTAGCGGTACAGCGGGTATTTCTCGCAAATTGCATTCACGCGGGCGCGGATTTCATCCGCCTTCGCGTCAAATTCCGTTGCGGCAAGCTTGATGCAATCTGCAATCGTATCCATATCCTCCGCCTGAAGGCCCCTTGTGGTAGCCGCCGCTGTGCCAAGGCGCAGGCCGCTTGTCACAAAAGGCTTTTCGGGGTCGTTGGGAATCGCATTTTTATTGGCGGTGATATACACATCGTCCAAACGGTGCTCCAGCTCCTTGCCGGTCACATGCAGGGAGCGCAGGTCAACGAGCATAAGGTGGTTATCCGTGCCGCCGGAGACCAGGTTGACCCCGCGGGAAATCAGCCCGTCTGCAAGCGCTTTTGCATTATTGAGAATTGCCTGCTGATAGGCTTTGAATTCCGGCTTGAGTGCTTCGCCGAAGCAAACAGCTTTTGCCGCGATGGTGTGCATCAGAGGGCCGCCCTGCGTGCCGGGGAAAATGGCCTTATTGATCGCCGGGCCGAACTCCTCCTTTGAGAGAATCATGCCGCCGCGCGGGCCACGCAGGGTTTTATGCGTCGTGGTCGTGACAACATCGGCATACGGCACGGGCGAGGGGTGCAGCCCTGCCGCCACAAGGCCTGCAATGTGCGCCATATCAACCATCAAATAAGCGCCCACGCTTTTGGCAATTTGACCGATGCGCTCAAAATCGATGATGCGCGGGTAAGCGGACGCACCGGCGACGATGAGCTTCGGCTTTACCTTGAGCGCCTCTTCTGCAAAGGCGTCGTAATCGATATAGCCCTCCTCATTCACGCCATAGGGGACGAAGTTAAAATATTTGCCGGACATATTCACAGGAGAGCCATGCGTTAAATGGCCGCCGTGCGCTAAGTTCATGCCCATGACGGTATCGCCAGGCTGAATCAAAGCAAAATAAACCGCCATATTGGCCTGTGCGCCGGAATGGGGCTGAACGTTGACGCAATCCGCACCAAACAGCTCCTTGGCACGCCGGATTGCGATATTTTCAACAATATCAACATATTGGCAGCCGCCGTAATAGCGCTTGCCCGGATAGCCCTCTGCATATTTGTTGGTCAGCACGCTGCCCATAGCGGCCATCACAGCGGGGGAAACAAAGTTTTCAGAGGCGATCAGCTCAATGTTGCGCTGCTGGCGGCCAAGTTCCTTCTGCATCGCCTCGCCAACCTCCGGATCAAAGCGGGAAACAAAGCCGATGGTATCGAGAATCTCATTGTACATAACGCGTAACGTCCTTCCTTTCACTCGTTCAGATCAGAAAATAATATGGTAATGATTGCATACCCACAAAACTTCTCCCTACAGGAGGGATGCTTTGCACTGGCAGGCATTTTTTCAATGCTTCTGAACTTAAAAAGTTTGAAATTTTACGACCTGATAGCTTCAAAGCCTCCTCTTCAAAAATGGCGTTGCCGCCGTGCGGCAGGAGGCGTTTTGCGCCGACAGACATTTTTTCAATGCTTCAAACTTTGTTTGAAGCTATCATACCATAGATACTATTAGAATTCAATGATAAAGATACGTAGGATGGGAAGGCCTCCTTTGCCCTGGAACACATTTGTTTAGATCAGGGCAAGAAGGAATAAATGCACGGGATAAAACAGATAAAAGAACCATTTGCCGATTGCTCCCTCTAAAAAACGGCCCTTTTCCCCACTATAAAGCAAAATCGGAACGAGCGCGAGGAAAACTCCCAGCATGTATAAACACGAGAGCAGGCTGGGAACAAATCCGGCCCCTGCCCCCAGCACTACAAGAAAATTGGAGCAGAAATAGAAAACCGACACAGCGGAGAATGCAGCCACCTTCTTCCCCCGATCCTCCCGGAAGATCCACAGGGCGAGCGTATAAAGCACTGCCGTAACGCCCCAGTCGCACCACCAGGCAGCCATCATACAGCCGAAAACCGCCATCCAACGGAGCATCTCATTCGGAATGCTTTCATAAAAGTAGATACTCAAAAAGCAAAACAGCAGCGTGAACATCACATTGAAATCCAGCGCAGACCAGTGGATTCCCTGAAACATGGTATAAGGGAGCTGGGACAGGAGGGCGAACAGGAACAGCCGCAGGGCGTATCTTTTTTTGCTGCGCGTATGGAAATACCCTTCCGTGAGAAACAGGCACATGATAGGAAGCGCCACGCGGCCAAGCACATGGCAAGCCTGTGCCTCCGGGCTCACGAACGCAAAAAAACGCCAGCCGATATGATCGATCAGCATTGCGGCGGCGGCCAGGATTTTCAATACATCCCGGTTGAGGATTGGAGCCCTTTGGTATTTCCCTATCATGCGTTTCTCCGTTTTAACCGTTTTAACCTTTTCCACCTGTTCCGCCTTTGATTTTCTCCCAATATGCCTTCGCGGCCTGTTCCGTTTTGTTTTCCCCATATTCATAGTAGCGGGTGCCCTTCAGCGCATCGGGTAAATACTGCTGCGGGAGCCAATGGTTTGGATATTCATGGGGGTATTTGTAGAACTGGCCCTTATTCGGATTGTCCGCGCCGTCATAATGGACGTTTTGCAGCGTACGGGGGATCGGCCCGCTTTTGCCGCGCTGTATATCCTCCATCGCGCGGTTGATGCCGTCATAGGCGCTGTTGGATTTCGGCGCCGTCGCCACAAGCACGACCGCATCCGCAAGGGGAATGCGCGCTTCCGGCAGGCCGACCTGTAAGGCCGCATCTACTGCCGCCTTGACAATCGGGATAATCATCGGGTAGGCAAGGCCCACATCCTCACAGGCGCACACCATCAGCCTGCGGGTGGCACTGGGCAGATCGCCCGCCTCCAGCAGGCGCGCCAGATAGTGCAGCGCCGCATCCGGGTCGGAGCCGCGCATGGATTTCTGAAAGGCGGAGAGGATATCGTAGTGCTCATCCCCCGCCCGGTCATAGCGCAGCGCGCTGCGCTGGGAAAGCTCCTTGGCGTGCGCAAGCGTTATCACACGGGGCTCGTCCGGTGCGGGCGTTGGAGAGGCAAGCACACAGAGCTCCACCGCGTTGATTGATTTGCGCACATCGCCCCCACAGGCCTGTGCGATATAAGGGATCACGCCCTCTTCCGGCACGATCTGCTCGCCGCGTTCCTCCTCTAAATAAGCGAAAGCCCGTTGCACGGCGCGCTCGATCTCCGCCGGCTCAACCGCTTTGAATTCAAATACTGTGGACCGGCTGAGGATCGCGTTATAGATATAGAAATATGGGTTTTCCGTGGTGGAGGCGATTAAAGTAATTTTCCCGTTTTCAATATATTCCAGCAGGGATTGCTGCTGCTTCTTATTAAAATACTGGATTTCATCCAGATATAAAAGGATCCCGTTGGGCGCGGCGAACGTATCCAGCTCCGCAACAACATCCCGGATATCCGCGGTGGAAGCGGTAGTTCCGTTGAGACGGTGCAGGCGGCGGTTCGTCGTTTGGGCGATGATGCCCGCAAGCGTTGTTTTCCCCACACCGGAGGGGCCGTAGAACACAAGGTTTGGCAGCTCTCCGGAAAGGATAATATTGCGCAGCGGCTTTCCCTCACCCAAAAGGTGCCTTTGGCCGACGATCTCATCAAGGGCCTGTGGGCGCAGACGGTCGGCTAGCGGTGCAGACATCGCGATTCCTCCTCCATCGGGGTTTATTTTTTCAGTATACGGGATTTTGGCTCACAATGCAAGCTGTCACATTTTCTCATTTTTTTGCATACTAATTTCATAAAAAACAGAAAAAAAGCATCTATTCTTCGTTAAATCTTTTTTCCTTTAAATAATTGACGACCTGCGGTTTTTAGCGTATGCTGGCTATAGCCTATTGAAAGGGGTTACATCGTATGAAAACAAAGCTTACAAAGCTCTTCTCCCTGCTTATGGCAGGCGCCCTGGTGCTCTCTTTGGCCGCCTGCAGCGGTGCTGGAGACGATGCAAATACCACCGGCGCAGAGGAATCCAACCAGGCGCCAAACGCCAGTGAAACGTTTACACCTGAAAGCGATGCGTCCGAAAACCCGTCGGACAGCACTTCAGCACCCGGCGTGTCAGATGAATCTGATACCGGCAGCAATGCCTCCACACAGAAAACGAACGAGGCGGACACGACTAAAACCGCGGACAACCAGCAGAAGCCGGATAACAATGCATCGAAGGCACCCAGCGGCGTAAATGAGATCGTCAGCTATTATAATGCGGCGGTTAAGAAGATTGCAAAGGTGTCGGGAAACTATTCGCGCAAAATTACGAGCGGAAGCGTTAGCGTGGTTAACCTAAATCTGACCGATCAAAAGTATGCAGCTGTTATTAACCGGAATAACACAGCATTAACGAGTGCAGAAGCAGCGCTGAAAAGCCTATCCGCTTCCGATGTTTCCAGTGCATCCTGTAAGGAAAGCGGAAACAACTATGTATGCACAATTTCCCTGAAAAACAAATCCGGAAAGGATTCCGGTATCAAACACGGAGCCGGCGGATACATGTATTTTGCTGAATTAGGCGAGATCGAGAAGGCTGTTTACGATATCGGTGTGGTTCTCGGTGTCAAAGGAATTAAGGTATCTACTGCGAATCTAACGCTTTCGAACGGCAAGCTGACGATAACCATCGATAAAGCCAGTGGTAAAATCAGCAATGCTTCTCTAACCTTCACAGAAAATGTAGACGCAACGGCCAAATATTCACTTCTGAAGCCGGCAGCAAAGCTAAGCGTAAACTTTACAGTGAACTATACGGCCTCCTGAGTACATGTATGAATCAACGGCCGGGGACTTGGATTTGTCCCCGGCCGTTTTTCCATTTTCAGGCTGTGTTTTACATCCCCAATTTTTTCGCAATATCCCGCGCCACAACAATCCCTGTTACGCTCGCCTGCATCAGGCCGCGCGTGATGCCCGCGCCGTCTCCGATCGCGTAAAAATTTTCGACCGCCGTTTCAAAATTCTGATTCACCGACAGCTTAGAGGAATAGAATTTTACCTCCACGCCATAGAGCAGCGTGTTCTTGGAATAAAGCCCCGGGGCAACGTTGTTAAACGCGCGCAAGGCCTCAATGATGCTGGTCAGATGGCGGTGCGGCAGCACAAAGGATAAATCGCCCGGCACAGCTGTTGTCAGGGTTGCCCGGGTCGTCGATTTGCGCAGGCGGGATTCATCCGTCCGGCGGCCCATCAGCAGGTCGCCCAATCGCTGCACCATAATACCACCGCCGGTAAGCATATTCCCAAGCTGCGCGATATACCGCCCGTATTCAATGGGCTGATTAAACGGCTCCGTGAAGGAGGTGGAAACGAGCATGGCAAAATTCGTATTCTCCGTGTGGGAGGCCTCATCCGCATAGCTGTGCCCGTTGACGACCGCGATGCTCTGGTCAAAGGTGTTGTTAAAGCCCGCGTTATAATGCTCTTCGCTGACGATTCCTCCGGGATTCATGCAGAAGGTGCGCACCTTATTTTCAAACGTGTCGGAATAATAGACCATTTTTGCCTCATAAAGATGCTTCGTCAGGTTATCCATCACGGAATTCGGCACCTCCACGCGCACGCCGATATCCACCTCATTGTTGCATGTGGAGATATCATGCTCATGCGCGATGCCAGCCAGCCATTCCGCGCCGCCACGCCCGGGGGCGGCAACCACATAATGGGCGGAAGCATCCTCCGCATTGCCGTCTTTATCTGTCAAGCGTACTCCGGTAACAATGCCTTTCTGATCAATGATGGGGTCGGCATGCGTGCGCTCCAGGAAGGTAAAGCCGCTGATCTTCATCAGATGGTCATACATGGCCTTGAGCACTTCATAGGAATACTCCGTGCCCATATGGCGCACCGGGCAGCGCACGAGATGAATATTATATTTGCTGCACTCATATGCAATCTCATCGGACTTTTTATCGTTGAGGCCAAACACCTCTTTCGGCGCGCCGAAATCGAGATACATCAAATCCGCATAGTGGATCAATGTGCGCACTTCGTCCACCGGGAGATAATTAACGAGATTGCCGCCGACTTCTTCTGAAAGGGAGAGCTTGCCATCCGAAAACGCGCCTGCGCCTGCCCAGCCGCTCATAATGTTGCAGGGATTGCAGCGCACGCACACGCCGTGCTTACGCGCAGGGCAGCGCCTATGCTCAATATTGATGCCTTCATCCACAACCAACACACGCAGGGTTTCAGGGGCATGCTTATAAAGCTCCAGCGCGGTAAAAATACCGGCTGGACCTGCGCCGATAATGACAACGTCATAATGTTTCATGATAACGATCTTCCACTCCAAAGCCTTTCGGCTATAATTTGGTTCTCCGCACAAAAGAAAGCACGAATAAAACCATATTATTATAGCATTTTATAAAACGCCCTGCAAGTGGTTAAACTAAGTTCCAATTTTGACCTGTGTGTTTCATTTTTCTGCAAACGCATCGACCACATAATATTTCATATCTTTCTCCCTCCTTCAGCCATAAAAAATAACCGCTGGGCCAACTGCGCTTCGTAATAAAAAGATTTTGTTACTCGCTTCGCTTCATAATAAAAAATCCGGCCGCCATTTTGATATGGCAGCCGGATTGAAAATTTTTAATCAACGGATCACACGAACACGGACGATCCCTTCAATCGCGCCAAGGGCCGCGAGCGTATCGTCTCCAATTATATCGTTCGTATCAATCACGGTATAGGCAAATGCCTTTTTGGATTTGTTGATCATGTTATCAATGTTCACATTTTTCTCCGTTAGCGTTGCCGTAATCTGATTGAGCATACTCGGCACGTTCTTATGAATCAGGCAAATGCGCGTATCTGCACTGCGGGGGAGCACCACATTCGGCAGATTGACGGAATTGCGGATGATGCCTTCCTCCAGGTAATTCTTGAGCTCATCTGCCGCCATCTCCGCGCAGTTATCCTCTGATTCCGGCGTAGACGCGCCGAGGTGCGGGATTGCGATCACACCGCTCTCACCGATCAGCTCATCCGAGGGGAAATCGGTTGCATAAGCCGCCACTTTGCCATTTTGGAGCGCTTCCAGAATATCCTTAGAATTGACCAGGTCGCCGCGCGCAAAGTTGACGATGCGCACGCCATCCTTCATCTTTGCAATGGAAGCTTTGCTGACAAGGCCGCGAGTTTCCTCCGTCAGAGGGACGTGCACGGTGATATAATCACTTTTTGCAAAAATGTCATCCAAACTTGTGGCATGCTTGATATCGCGGGAAAGGCTCCACGCAGCATCTACGGAGAGGTAAGGGTCGTATCCATATACCTCCATGCCCAAGCTCTTCGCCGCATTTGCAACCAGAATACCGATTGCGCCAAGGCCGACAACACCGAGCGTTTTGCCCTTGATCTCCGGTCCGGTAAAGGCTGATTTCCCTTTTTCGACCAGCTTGCCGACTGCATCGCCTTCGCCTTTCAGCGTTTTGCACCAATCAATCGCAGGCACGATCTTGCGGGAGGTGAGCAGCAGGGCACAGAGCACAAGCTCCTTCACAGCGTTGGCATTCGCACCGGGGGTGTTAAAAACCACAATGCCCTGCTCGCTGCAGGCATCCACCGGAATATTGTTAACGCCTGCGCCCGCGCGGGCAATCGCAACCGTTTTTTCATCAAGCTTCATCTCATGCATGGAGGCCGAGCGTACCATGATCGCATCCGGCTGTGCAATTTCATTGCCATGCGTGTATTGCTCCGCGGGCAGGCGGTCGAGGCCTGTAGCGGAAATTTTATTCAATGTGAGAATCTGATACATGGTTATTTCCCGCTTTCTGGTAAATTAAAATTTTTTAAATTTGATTACGCATTTTCCGCTTCGAATTTCCTCATGAACGCAACCAGCTTCTCCACGCCCTCGATTGGCATCGCATTGTAGATCGACGCGCGCATGCCGCCAACCGTGCGGTGGCCCTTCAGGTTGACAAACCCAGCGGTAGTTGCTTCCTTGATGAATTTTGCGTTGAGCTCGTCGCTGTCTGTCACAAAGGGGACGTTCATCAGGGAACGGTCCTCCGGCACGACGGTGCCGCGGAACATCTTGCTCTCCTCCAGGAAATCATAGAGAACCTTCGCCTTTTTGACGTTGCGCTCCTTCATTGCTTCCAGGCCGCCGATGGATTGAATCCATTCAAGCACCAGCTTGCAGATATAAATCGTATAGCAGGGGGGCGTATTGTACATGGAACCGTTATCCGCATGCACCTTATAATCGAGCATTGTGGGCGTAATATCGCGCGCCTTGCCGATCAGATCCTCACGGACGATTACAATCGTGAGGCCTGCGGGCGCTACATTCTTCTGCGCACCGCCATAAACCATGCCGAATTTTGTAACATCCAGCGGCTCAGAGAGGAAGCAGGAAGAGATATCCGCCACCAGCGGCACGTCGCCGGTATCCGGCAAATCATGATAAACCGTGCCGTAGATCGTATTATTCATGCAGATATAGAAGTAATCCGCATCCGGCGTGAAATCCGCCTTATTAAGCTTCGGGATGTAAGAGAAGGTTTTATCCTTCGAAGAGGCGACGATATGCGCATCGCCATATTTGCAAGCCTCCTGATAGGCCTTATTGGCCCACTGGCCGGTGACGACGTAATCCGCCTTGCCGCTGCCATTCATCAAATTGAGCGGGATTGCGGCGAACTGGGTAGACGCGCCGCCCTGCAAAAAGAGCACTTTATAATTCTCCGGGATATTCATCAGCTCGCGCAATAGGCTTTCCGCCCCACGAATGATTCCCTCATATTCTTTCGAACGGTGGGACATCTCCATAACGGACTGCCCGCATCCCTCATAATCGAGCATTTCAGCGGCTGCTTTGCGCAGCACTTCCTCCGGCAGCATGGACGGGCCGGCAGAAAAATTATAAACTCTGGACATTCTTTCATTACCTCCACTGATTGATCTACATGATTGCCTTCTATTATATCGATACCAGTGTTAGAAAGTCAATATATTGATAATTTTTTAACAACTATTTTTTAAAAAAATGTATTTTTATCTAAAACTTGTCCATATTTTTAACAATAAATCAAATAGAGTTGCCTTTCATTTTTTATCTCTGTTGCTCTATGTTACCGCCCAATTTTTATTCCCAAAAATAAATAAAAATTGGTTTTCATACTAAAAAGCCCTTTATTTTCTATGTAAGCGCTTCTTTTTTCAGAAATAAAAAGCCAGAGTTAAAACTCTGGCTTTTCGTTTCTTTCACAATCTAAACGGTTTCTTTTTATTCGCTTTTTGGCTCAATTTTTCCATAGAGAGGAGCCGCCCCTACATCCCGATGCGGAGCACGGGAAGGGGATGGCTGGTTCTTCTCTCTGGATGAATGATTGTTAAAATCCCGTTTTGGGCCTTTTGTATCACGCCCACGTCCGCCGCGGTTATTATGATATCCACCTCGGCCGCGATTCTGCCCGCCGCTGTGCGTTGGTTTTACGCCCTCTTCCAAAGAAATAACCACTCTGCGATCGCTATCTGAGCCGATCGAATGGGATTTAACGCCTTCCATCTCCTGGATTGCCGTATGGATCACGCGGCGCTCATAGGGATTCATCGGCTCTAATACAACATTGCGGCCATATTTCAGCACCTGACTTGCGCTCCTGTGCGCAAGGCCGCGCAGCGTTTCATCCCGTTTCTCCCGATAATCGCCCACATTCAGGGAAACTCGGATATATTCCTCCGTGCCACGGTTGGCGACCAGGCTTGTCAAGTATTGCAGCGCATCGAGTGTTTCTCCCCGGCGGCCAATGATGGCGCCATGATTTTCGCCGCATTCCAGATCAAGCCTATAGTGGCCATCCTCCTGTATTTCCTTTACCGTTACATCCGGGATGCCCATCCCATCCAGAACACGTGTGAGATAATCGATTGCTTTCCCCACCGGGGACTCTTCATAAGACGCCCGCACTTTCGCAGGCGCGCCTCCAAAAAGCCCAAAGGTCTTTTTTACTGGCATTTCCAGCACTTCGATCTTTACCTCGACATTCTCCGGCGCTGCAAGCTCTGCGACCGCCTTTTCACGCGCCTCCTCGATCGTGGCGCCCGTGCAGATTGCCTCTTTTAGCATGTCCTTCACCACCTGTTATCGTTATGAACCGGCGCGCATCAAGCCTCCATTTCACGCTGTGCGATCCGTTTCATATTTTCTTCTTTAGAACGGCGGTTGACCGTTTCTTCTACCATCATTTTGGCAATGATCTTTTTGGGGCTGTGCGTATAATTGAGCAGGATCATCTGCGCAAATGCAATGATATTGGACATGATCCAATAAATACCCGCGCCCGCAGGAAACTGGAACGCGATCACAAGGGAAAACAGCGGCATGCCAAAGGCCGTGCAGCCCATCATCGGGTTTTTCGCCATTTCGGGATTGGTCTGCTTCTGACGAATCCAAGTATAAATACCGGACGCCATCGCCGACAGGCCGGAAAACAGCGGCACAAGCAACAGGATTAATTCCTGTTTGCTGGCGGACCCAAGATGAGAAAGCGTAGAAACGCTAGGTGTTTCCGCAAGTGGAATGCCAAACATTGTATAATCAAAGCCGCGCAGCTTATCCACTATTTCAGCAGAAAGAGCCGGCATTTTTGCAATTACTTCATCCAAATGATTGAATATCTGAAGCTCCAGCAGATTCTGCTTGACAGAGGTATCTCCCAAAAGGCCCTGGACGATCTTCGTCATTTCACGAACCGTATTGGAATCTACGCCTAGCACATATTGGATTGGATAATAAATCACACCCAACAGGCCAAAAATAACCGGCAGCTGAATCAGCATTGGCAGGCAGCCGGCGCTCATGGGATTATAGCCCTCGCGCGAATAAAGGGCCTGCATTTCCTCATTGAGCTTGACCTGATTGCCCTTATATTTTTCTTGCAGTTTTTTGATTTTCGGCTGCAACCGCATCTGCTTTGCCGTGCCCTTTTGCTGGCTGATGGAGGAGGGGAGAAGAATCAGCCGGAATAAAAGCGTGAATAAAAACAGAGCAAGTCCGTAATTACTCACCAGATCATAAAAAATCCGGAAAATAAAACCAAAGGGTGTATATAAAATACTCATGAAAGGCCTCCATAACGTTCAATGAGGTAGCATTCCTGCAAAAACCTAAACCGTTTCCTCAAATTTCTCCATACAAACCTTTTATAAAAACGGCGATAACGGCAATTTAACAATTTGTTTTTTTTAGCAAACATTTTATTCATTTATTTTTTAGGAGGCACAGGATCATATCCACCCGGAAAAAGCGGATTACACCGCAAAAGCCTCCACAAGGCCAACGCGCCGCCCTTCCATGCGCCAAAACGCTCAATTGCCTCCACGGCATACTGGGAGCAGGTAGGATAAAAACGGCAGCGTGGCGGAAACAAAGGCGAAATTTTTTTTTGATAAAAACGAATCATGGAAAGAAACGCTTTTTTCATAGATCCTTTTTCTCCTTGGAGGGGATCACGCCCGCCGCGCAAAGCTGCTTTTGCATCACTTTTTCAAGCTCTGTGCTTTTGATCCACTTCGTACGGCTTCGGGCGACAAAAACAATATCCCAATTGCCCAAAATCTCCTCCGACACGGCAAAAAACGCCGCGCGGATCACGCGCTTCGAGCGGTTGCGCTCCACTGCATTGCCGATTTTTTTACTTGTTGTGATCCCAAACCGACAAATTCCCGCGCGGTTTCTCATTACATAGGTCACCAACGCAGGATGAGTAAACGATTTTCCCCGCCTGTACAGGCGGCGGAAATCTGTATTTCGATTCAATGAAATATAGTCAGCCAAAACGATCCTTTCGCTTTCAAGGGCATGCAGAAAATGTGCTGCTGCTTTGCTTGAAGCAGCAGCACATAAAAACTGCAAATTAGTAGGTCAGCTGCTTTCTGCCCTTTGCCCTGCGGCGGGCAAGAACCTTGCGGCCGTTTCTATCGGCCATTCTTTTACGGAAGCCATGCTCCATCTTCCGATGCCTTTTTTTCGGCTGATACGTTCTTTTCATAATTTTCTTACCTCCATTCCACCGGGGTATCCTTTTGCATTTTCTGGCGAATGGTTTCTCCGCCGGAAAAAAATACAGTATTCGCTTCTATGCAACCTTGCAGAGATTCATTATATATCAGACCTTCTCGCCCTGTCAATCTTTTTTTGCAGAAAACCTTTCTATTTCAGTCTTTCTTTCCACAATCCATTGGAAAGGTTGTTGAAAACCACGCCATTTTGTGATAGAATTAAATAGATTGAGCAGGAATAGCAGATGAAAAAATCCGGCGTTTTCAAATACCCGCCTGCACCCTTTTCATCCCAATATGCAACTGCCGTAAAACATAGAGGAGCGGTCAAAATCATGAATTCCTTTCTGGAGATTTGGAAATCGGTACAGGATTATTGCAAAACACAAATTACAGAGGTGGCCTTTAATGTTTGGATTGCACCGCTGACGCTCGTCCGCCTGGATGACAGCACGGCTCTGCTGACCATTGAAGATACCTTTAAAAAAGAAATCGTCGCAGTTAAATTCAACGATTTACTCTGCGAAGCGTTCGAGCAGGTGCTGGGCTTCCCGGTACATGTAGAAATCATTGTTGCAGACGAGGTGAAAGAGCCAGAACAAGAGCCAGTGCAAAGCGAAGAATATGAATACACCTTTGAAACTTTTATTGTCGGCTCTTCGAATAAATTCGCCCATGCGGCCGCCCAAGCTGTTGCAGCAAACCCTGGCGGCGCATATAACCCACTTTTTATCTATGGAAATTCCGGGCTCGGCAAAACACATCTGCTCAATGCAATCTGTTATGAAATTCGCCTTTCAAACCCCAATTCAGATATCCTCTATGTGCGGGGTGAGGATTTTACAAACGAATTGATCACCTCCATCGCAGAAAAAAGGATGATTGATTTCCACAATAAATACCGGAAGGTTGATGTTCTGCTCGTTGACGATGTGCAGTTTATCTCCGGTAAAATTCAAACGCAGGAAGAATTTTTTCATACCTTTGAAAATTTGTCTCAGGCAGGCAAACAGATCGTTTTAACCTCCGACCGGCCTCCAAAAGAAATTCTGACGCTGGAGGACAGGCTCCGCACCCGGTTTGAATGGGGCTTGCTTGCGGATATCCAGCCGCCGGATCTTGAAACGAGAATCGCAATCGTGAAGCGCAAGGCACAGCTGCTCAATATTGGACTGCCGGATGATGTAACCGAATATATCGCCCAAAAACTAAAAACCAATATCCGCCAGTTGGAGGGCGCAGTGAAACGGATGAAAGCCTATCATTCAATTGAAGGCCATCCGCCTACAATTCTTTTGGCCCAGCGGGCAATTAAGGATATCTTGAGCGACAGCCAGCCCGTTCCGGTTACCGTGGAAAAGATTATTCAGGAAGTGGCCAGGACATACGGCATCACAGAGGAGGATATCCGCTCCAACAAGCGTGATTCCACTACCTCCAAGGCACGGCAGGCGGCGATGTATATCGTCCGCGAAGTAACCGGCCTGCCAATGAAGGCGATTGGGGATGAATTTGGCGGCCGCGATCATTCCACTGTTCTTTACACTTTAACAAAAATTGAAAAGGAGATGGAAAAGAACCCCTCTTTGAAGGCAACCATTTCCGATACCATTAAAAATATACAGGATCAATAACGTTTTACAAAGCTTCTCAAAGTATCGCGCGGAGGAAAATTTCTCCACTCTTTTCTCCACATTCCACATTACCTTTTCCACATAGATGTGTAAAAGAAGAGTAACCACAGCAGTTTTAAAAATCTATTCCTCTGTTTTCCCCAGAGGGAAATACCGTTCCTGTCCAGCAGGGAAAAGGAAAAAACTGCTTTTCAACCTTTTCCACCGCCCCTATTACTAAGACTATTTATAAGAATGATAAGATATCTTTTCTTTTTCCAAAAATCAGGAAACAATACTTATTACGATTTTAGAAAATAGCAAAACTATAGGAGGAACCCATATGAAAGTAATCTGCGATGCGCTTGCTCTAGCGGAAGCCTGCAGTAATGTACAAAGAGCTGTTTCTACCAAAGCGTCTATCCCAGCAATTGAAGGCATTTTGATGAAGGCTGAGGACAATGGGCTGATTTTGACCGGATACGATCTGGAGGTTGGGATTACAACGTCCATCGAGGCGCGCGTAGAACAGGAGGGCAGCATTATCCTGAATGCCAGATTGCTGTGCGATATTCTGCGCCGTCTCCCCGGGGAGAGCGTTTCCATTGAAGCGGATGAACGGCAGATGACGGTCATCCACAGCGGAGAGGCGGAATATAGCCTGATTGGCATTGCGGCAGATGAATATCCGGAGCTTCCTTCTGTGACGGGCGGCTATCCTGTGACCATTGCGGAGGAGCTGCTGAAAAACATGATCCGCCAGACGATTTTCGCGGTGGCGGTTAACGACAGTAAAGAAGTGCACAAGGGCGTAAAATTTGAGGTGGAGAATGGCACAATCCGCTTGATTGCCGTAGATGGCGTGCGCCTTGCGGTACGCACTGAGCAGATTGATTATAGTGGAACGGAAATTTCCTTTGTCGTTCCCTCCAAAACCCTCTCTGAGGTGACAAAGTTGCTTGGGGATGAGGAAGGAATTGTCTCTATGGGCGTTGGAAAACGTCATATCGTGTTCGAGGCGGGCGGTTATCACATCATTTCCCGCTTATTGGATGGCGATTTTCTCGATTATAAAAGCGCGATTCCGTCTAATAATGCCACGCATGTTCGGGTAAACACCAAATTGTTTATCGATAGTATTGAGCGCACCTCTCTTTTGATCACAGACCGCCTGAAAAGCCCGGTGCGTTGTGTGTTTGATGAAAATACAATCCGCATCTCCAGCATCACTTCTTTGGGCAGCGCAAATGATAAAATTGATGCGGTGATTGATGGCAATCGAGTGGAAATTGGGTTTAACAATCGCTTTATGCTGGAGGCATTGAAGGTAGTGGATACAGATGAAGTGCGTATCGAGCTTAACGGCGCGGTATCGCCCATTTTGATTCTTCCACCGGAAGGGGATAGCTTCCTGTTCCTCGTTTTGCCGGTTCGTTTGAAAAATGAAAACTGAAGGTTGATAGGAGCATAAGCTTATGAAAGTAAAAGTCAGGGTGGTGCAAAAGGGGAAGCCTCTCCCACCGGAAAAAGTGTGTATTTCAACGGAATATATCCGCCTTGACGCTTTTTTAAAGCTGGCGAATGCGGTGCAAACCGGCGGCCATGCCAAAATAGTGATTCAAAATGGAGAAGTGGCTGTGAATGGTGAGGTGTGCCAAATGCGGGGAAAAAAGCTGCGGCCAGGTGATGTTGCTTCTTTTGAGGAAAAACAATATGAGGTATCGGCCTTATGAAAGTGACCAGGCTTTCCGCGATTCATTATCGAAATTTGAAGGAACTTGAGATTTATCCGCAGGAAGGCGTTAACATCATTTATGGAGAAAATGCGCAGGGAAAAACAAACCTGTTGGAGAGCATCTGGATGTTTACCGGTTGCCGTAGCTTTCGCGGTGCAAAAGATGCAGAGCTGATATCGCTGAAAAATGAGGCTGCGCGGCTTGAAATGGATTTTTATGCAGAGGGACGGGAGCAGGAGGCTACCCTTCTTCTGGATGAAAAACGGCATGCTGTTTTAAATGGGATACCATTGCCGTCCGCTTCTAAATTGATGGGGGAATTTCGCGCGGTTGTATTTTCTCCAGCTCATTTATCTTTGGTGAAAGAGGGGCCTGTACAGCGTAGGCGGTTTTTGGATTTGGCGCTGAGCCAGTTAAGGCCGCGCTATGCATCACTGCTCAGCCAATATAACCGGGCGCTTGCACAGCGGAATATATTATTGAAAGATATTGCTTACCATTCAGAATTAATGGATACACTTGCTATTTGGGATGAGAGGCTTGCTATGTTGGGCGCTCAAATCATCTATCAAAGGCGTTCTTATGTAGATCGTATGCAGGAAAGCGCGGTTGCTTTCTACCATGGTTTATCCCGCGGCAGGGAAGAACTCAGCCTTGCCTACGCCTCTTCCATAGAAGGCCGGTCAGCAGAAGAGATCGCTTATGAGTTAAGCGAAAAGCTAACGAAAAACCGTGCGGAGGATTTAAAAAATGGCAGTACTTCCGTTGGCCCGCACAGGGATGATTTGGAGATTTATGTGGATCAATTATCGGCTCGTATCTATGGCTCCCAGGGCCAGCAGCGCTCCTGCGCGCTTTCTATGAAACTCAGTGAGGCGGCGTTAATCCGCGAAATCACAGGGGAACAGCCGGTTGCTTTGCTGGATGATGTGATGAGCGAGCTGGATGCGGGCAGGCAGGATTATATTCTCAATCATATTGAGGGTTGGCAGGTATTTATCACCTGCTGTGAGCCGTCTTCCCTGCTTCGTCTGTGTGATGGAAAAACGTTTTCTTTGCGTAGTGGATGTTTGGAAGAAACAGCATAAATGCAAAACCGAGTATGATTCAAAGAAAAGGGGCCATGGCATTGTATCTGCATTTGGGACAGGATACGGTTGTTACGCTGGATGAAATCATTGGCATTTTTGATTTAGACACGACAACCGTTTCCAAAGCGACGAGAAATTATCTGACGGATGCGGAAAAGGCGGGGGATGTGGTGAATGTATCAATGGAGCTTCCAAAATCCTTTATTGTCTGCGCAAGCCATGCCAGGCCAAGCGGCAGGGTTATCTATATCTCACAGATTTCTTCCGCAACGCTGCTGAAGAGAACGGAATTTATGGATAAATTAGCAAATATTTGACAAAGATTTTAGGTTAAGGAATGTCTGAAGCTGATGGATTCGAAAAGGATGCATTCAGCAGAAATTGGAGGGCTTCAGGTTTGGATATACAGGAAAAAAACGAATTTGCCGAGCAGGAAAGGGCGCTGACCCAAGAACAGCAGAGCGAGGAGGAAATGGATACGACCGTATCGGAAAAATATGATGCGGATCAAATCCAGGTACTGGAGGGGCTTGAAGCGGTTCGTAAGCGCCCCGGTATGTATATTGGCTCCACTGGGCCGAAGGGGCTGCATCATCTTGTTTATGAAATTGTGGATAACTCCATTGATGAGGCGCTCGCGGGCTTTTGCACCCATATTGAGGTGGAGATATTGCCAGATGATATCATCACCGTACGGGATAATGGGCGCGGCATTCCGGTCGGCATCAATGAAAAATCTGGTATCCCGGCGGTGACGCTGGTGCTTACGGTGCTGCATGCGGGCGGTAAGTTCGGCGGCAGCGGCTATAAGGTATCCGGCGGCCTGCATGGCGTGGGTTCTTCGGTTGTAAACGCATTATCGGAATGGATGGAGATTGAGGTTTCTCAAGAAGGGCATATCCATCACCAGCGCTTTGAGCGCGGCAATATTGCATCCAAGCTGACCGTGATTGGAGATACCAACGAAACTGGCACGTTTATCAAATTTAAAGCTGATCCGGAAATCTTTCAAGAGACAACGGTTTATGAATATGAAGTACTTCAGCGTAGATTGCGTGAACAGGCCTTCTTAAACGCAGGGCTTTCCATTACCTTAACCGATAGCCGTGATCCGGAAAATATCATCAGCGAAAAATTTTGCTATGAGGGCGGTATTTCCTCCTTTGTGGAATATATCAATGAGAGCCGCAAGCTGACGCCGCTGCATGAAAAACCAATCCATCTTATCACTGTGGCGGGAGATCGTTCGGCAGAAGTCGCTATGATGTATAACGACAGCTATAATGAAACAATTCTCAGCTTTGCCAATAATGTGCATACGATCGACGGCGGTACGCATGAAACGGGCTTCAAAACAGCTTTGACCCGCGTATTCAATGATTATGGCCGGAAATATGGGATTCTCAAGGAGAATGATAAAAATTTATCAGGCGACGACGTGCGTGAAGGTCTGGTTGCCGTGGTTAGTGTGAAATTGACAGATGCGCAGTTTGAAGGCCAGACGAAGGGAAAGCTTGGAAACACTGACATGGGCCAGATGGTTTCCCAAATGGTCTATGAAAAATTGATGACGTTTTTTGAAGAAAATCCAGCTGTGATCAAGGCGATCTATGCAAAAGCGCTGGATGCTGCGCGTGCCCGCGAAGCGGCGCGCCGGGCGCGGGATCTTGCGCGTCGGAAATCTGCTCTGGAAGGGAACTCCCTGCCGGGCAAGCTGGCGGACTGCACAGACCGAAATCCGGAGAATACAGAGATTTATATTGTAGAGGGCGATTCAGCAGGCGGCTCCGCCAAGGAAGGCCGCGATCGCACCTTCCAGGCGATTTTACCCCTGTGGGGCAAAATGCTGAATGTTGAAAAATCCCGCCTTGATAAAGTGATCGGCAATGAGAAGCTCATGCCGGTTGTAACCGCGCTCGGAACCGGCATTGGGGATGAGTTTGATATCACAAAGCTGCGGTATCATAAGATCGTCATTATGGCGGATGCCGATGTGGATGGCGCGCATATCCGCACGTTGATGCTTACCTTTTTCTTCCGCTATATGCGCCCACTGATCGATAATGGTTATATCTATATCGCCCAGCCGCCGTTGTTTAAAGTCAGCAAGGGCAAAAAAGTGAAATATGCCTTCTCGGATGAGGAGCGGGATGAATATATTGCAGAAGTCGGCGGAAATTGTGACGTTCAGCGATATAAAGGCCTTGGCGAGATGGATCCACAGCAGCTGTGGGAAACCACAATGGATCCGGAGTTCCGCACAATGCTCCGTGTTACATTGGAGGATGCGATGCAGGCGGATGAAACCTTCTCCATTCTAATGGGAGATAAGGTGGAGCCGCGGCGCGAGTTTATCGAAAAAAATGCAAAATATGTTCAGAATCTTGATATCTAAGCAAGTTTTCAATGAAATTGGAGCAAAAATCGAATTTGCTGCAACAAAACCCGGCTGCGGCAGCTCTATAATAAAGGATGGACTTACATGAATTACGAAGATCAAAAGATTATCGATGTAGACCTGAACAAGGAAATGCGCAAATCCTTCTTGGATTATTCGATGTCCGTCATTGTTTCGCGTGCCCTGCCGGATGTTCGAGATGGCCTCAAGCCGGTGCATCGTAGAATCCTCTATACCATGTATGAGAGAAATCTGACTCCGGATAAGCCCTATCACAAATGTGCAGCAACTGTGGGCGCGGTGCTCGGCGATTATCACCCGCATGGCGATATGTCGGTTTACGATGCAATGGTGCGCCTGGCGCAGTCTTTTTCCATGCGCTATATGCTGGTAGACGGTCATGGCAATTTCGGCTCTGTGGATGGAGACCCGCCCGCCGCTTACCGTTATACAGAATCGCGCATGAGCAAGATGGCAATGTCCATGTTGACGGATATTGAGAAAGAAACCGTCGATTTCATGCCGAACTACGATGACAGCAAAAAGGAACCGATCGTTCTTCCATCCCGTTTTCCCAATCTTTTGGTCAACGGCTCCACTGGAATCGCAGTTGGTATGGCAACCAATATCCCGCCGCACAACCTGCGGGAGGTTATCGACGGCATGTGCTGCCTGATCGACAACCCAGATGCCGGCCTGGAAGAGCTGATGGAGCACATCAAGGGTCCCGATTTTCCAACGGCGGGGATCGTCATGGGCCGCTCCGGTATCCGCGCCGCGTATGGAACAGGCCGCGGTAAAATTATTGTGCGGGCCCGCGCAGAGATTCAGGAGACGAAGAACGGCCGTTTTTCGATCGTCGTTTCCGAATTGCCCTACCAGGTGAACAAGGCAAGGTTGATTGAGAGCATCGCAGATCTTGTGAAAGAAAAGCGGATCGAAGGCATATCAGATATCAACGATTATACCTCCCGCGAGGGGATGCATATGGTAGTTGATTTGAAGCGGGATGCCAATCCGCAGGTTGTCCTTAACCAGCTCTACACCTATACGCAGATGCAGACGACTTTCGGCGTGATCATGCTTGCGCTTGTCAATGGGGAGCCGCAGATTCTAACATTGAAGGAAGTGCTGCAAAATTATATTGATTTTCAATGTGAAGTGATCGTCCGGAGGACACGCTACGATCTGCGTAAGGCACAGGAAAGGGCTCATATTTTAGAGGGTCTGCTGATTGCGCTTGATTTTATCGATGAAGTGATCGAAATTCTACGCGCTTCCAAGGATCAGCCGGAGGGCCGCGCGCGGCTGATGGAGCGCTTTGGCCTAGACGAGGCACAGGCGCAGGCGATTGTTCAAATGCGCCTTGGCCAATTGACCGGCCTGGAGCGCCATAAGATTGAGGAAGAAATGGCACAGTTGAAAGAGAAGATTGCGGAGTATATGGCGATTCTCTCCTCTGAAACCCGTGTTTTGGAGATCGTAAAGGAAGAGGCGCTCGTTCTGCGCGACAAATACGGCGATGACCGCCGCACAGAAATTGCGAATGTTAGCGGGGAAGTGGATATTGAGGATCTGATCCCAGAGGAAACCTGCGTATTCACGATGACAACACTTGGTTATATCAAACGCCAGCCGGTGGATACCTATCGGATTCAGAAGCGCGGCGGCCGCGGCGTGATTGGCATGGCGCGTCGCGAGGAAGATGTGGCGGAAACCATGTTTACCTGCTCCACGCATGATTATGTAATGTTTTTCACCTCTGATGGCCGCACATACCGGCTCAAGGGGTATGAAATCCCAGAGGGAAGCCGCACGAGTAAGGGCATGAATATTGTTAATTTGCTGCCGATTACGCCGGATGTTAAAGTCAATGCGATGATCCGTGTACCGGAATTTTCAGAGGGGCAGTATCTTTGCATGGTAACGCGCAAGGGGATTATTAAGCGGACGGAGCTGGAAGCCTACCGCAACGTCCGGAAAAACGGCGTGATTGCCATCAGCCTCGATGAAGATGACGAGCTGGCCTGGGTACATTTGACCAGTGGAGAAGATGATCTTTTGGTTGCAACGAGGAAGGGAATGTCCATCCGTTTCCATGAAACAGATGCCCGTCCGCTCGGCAGAACGGCCCGCGGTGTGAAGGCGATTGAGCTTTCAGAGGGCGACGAAGTAGTAGGAATGGCAGTGCTCAAAGAAGATGGTACCGTTTTGACCGTGAGCGAAACGGGATATGGCCGCCGCAGCGAGGTGACAGATTATCGGCTCCAATCCCGCGCCGGAAAGGGTACGATCAATTATCATACCGAAAAATACGGGGATGTCGCCGCGGTGCGGTTAATCCGAGAGGAGGAAGACGTTATTTTGATCTCCTCGGACGGCATTATTATTCGAATTCCAACAGATGAAATCCGCCTGTGCGCCCGCCCCTCAAAAGGCGTACGTGTGATGCGTGTGAACGAAGGGGAAAAGGTGGTCACGCTCACAAGCGCAGATCATGATGAGGGAGACGAACAAGAAGCAAGCGCTGAAGATACAGGGCTAGAAGAGCAGTTAGATCCAGCGGAAGCGGAATCTGAGAAAGCATAAAAAGCGCTGAACGGTTGCTGTTTGCTTGGTAGCTATTTGATTGCCTTTTGCGGCGGTTTCATAGGCAGCCCTGTTTTTATTGGAAATATCCGGTGAATCCTTGCAAAATTCGTCGGATTTCGGTATAATGGATGCTATTCGTTCCGTTTTTGAACAGAAAACAGAATAAGGGAGTGGAACGCACGTGAAAGACGATCAGAAAATGAAGCATAAAAAGGATAAACAGCAAAAAGCACATCAAAATCAGCCTGTCCTGGGGCCCTCCGGTGATCAGCCGGATTGGATGCAGCCGGCAGATCAAAGCTCTGCAACAGGAAAATCTTTTTGGAAGGATCGCTTTGTACCATTTTGGATGAAAAATAAAAAACGCAATTTGAAGATCTTGATCAGCGTTTTAGCCATCTTGATCGTGGCTGTGGTAGTAGTCGCTTTGCTGTATGTTAATAATTTACTGAACTTGATAGGTCCAGAAGATCCAAAAAATCCAAATAACGGCGTTGAAGATCAAATTTATGATGAGAAGGATTTCGCGGAAATCGACGGCATTAAGGATGCGAATTCTCTTAAAGATCTGGTAAAAAAATGGGCAACAAATGGCGGAGAAAAATATTCGAGCCGCAATGTTATTAATGTGCTTTTAATCGGTCAGGATGAGGATGCCAACAATTCGATCCGCTCTGATTCCATGATCTTGGCTTCTATCAATAAAAAAACAGACCAGATCACTCTTGCCTCCTTTTTCCGCGATAGTTATTCTTATATTAACTATAAGGGGGAAGATCGCTATACAAAAATGAATGCCGCTTATGCGTGGGGCGGGCCGGAGCTATTGATTGAAACACTGGAAAACAACTTTAAGGTTGAAATTGACTATTATGTAACGGTGAATTTTGAAAACTTTTCGAAAGCGATCGATGCGATCGGTGGCGTTTATGTAGACGTTCAGCCTTATGAATCGGAGTATATCCGCAGGACAAGCCGGTTTAAAAATTTCCCGGTAGGGGAACATGTGCTCCTCAATGGCGATGAAGCGTTGGTCTTCAGCCGGATTCGACATAGCGACGCCGATAGCGATATCAGTCGGACACGCCGTCAGCGTCAAGTGATTACTGCCCTGATTCAGCAATCGAAGAGTGCCTCTCTTGGCCAGTTGAATAGCTTGGCGAATAAACTTTTGCCCTATGTAAATACCAATATGCCCAAATCGACCATTCTCTCCTATGGTACACAGGCGATTCTACAGGGGTGGATGAATTATCCGATCAATCAGATTACAGTGCCGAGTGAAAAATACCGAAAGGGCCAGTATATTAACAGGGTTGCGTTTATTATTGTGGACTATCAAGCTGCGGCCCGGGAACTTCAGATGGCGTTGTATGGAAACAGCAACATTCCAGATGAGGACCATGTTTCACCCTTTGATTTGGATTTGAGCTCCTCCAGCAGTTCAGGAAGCAATTCCAACAAGGGAAACAATGGTTCCCCCTCTAACAATGTGAATCCCTCCTCCAATCAACAGCAACAGGGAACAACGGATTCCAATAGCCGGGAGACCACCGATTTTGAGAATGAAAACGACATCACCCAGCCGGTAACGAGTGAGCCTTCCACGTCAACGGTGGAAAAGCCGAGCTCGGATGGGGGAAATGAGCCTTCTCATACGCAGGAGAACACCACCAGGGAAAGCCATTCTATCTTAGGCTAGGCAACAGTTTCATGTGATTCTCGTTTGGGGCAAATTCCTTATTCTTTTATGAATTAGGATAGGAGGAGAACGATTCTATTGCCCCTAAAAGAGCGAAAAAGTACTGCCGGGATGTATTTTTTGCATCTCGGCAGTGCTTTTTTGCGTTCTCAATAGGTGTTGATCTAAAAATTTCTGTGTGTCCAAGCTGTTTTTACAAATTGCTGAGATAAGCATTCAGTGCACGTCCGATGAACTGAGAGGCGCCTTCTCCATATTTTTGATCGTTTACCTGGATCCATACTGGGTTTGTTGTATACTGTTCGGCCATGGAGGGCCAATAATGAGCACCCATTTCAATGCCCTTGCTACATTCTGTTACGAAGATAACCAATTCACCTATGATTTCTTGGGTTTCTGGGGAAGCGGCGTCCTTTTTTAAATCCGCAGTTAACCTCCTTGCGTGAGGGTCAAGAGACACTTAAAAATATTTTATTGATGGATTGCTTCAAAAAACAATAAAAATAGCCGCTAGTCGCCTGCTCCCATAAGCAGAGTGTTTCTATTGGTTCTGTAAGGTTGTGGTAAGCTTTGCTACTCACTTCTCACTTCGTTCGTAATAATCAAAACCACTAGTAAACTAGTGGTTTGCTCAGACCCCAGAGGGGCCAGTACT